>CALODY010000010.1:0-595894 GCA_942492215.1 Pirellulaceae bacterium | reverse complement strand
CAAGAAAAACGCCTTTCATGTTGACTTTGAAAATCCAGTCGAATTCTTCTTCCGGAACTTCCAGAAACGGCGTGGCACTGTTGGTGCCGGCTCCGTTTACCAGAATGTCAACCTTGCCCGCTTGCTCAAGAACTTGTTCCAGCAATCGCTCGACATTTGATTTCGAGTCGATTTCACATGGAATGAAGCTGGCTTTACCGCCGGCCGTTTCGATTTTGCCGATGCGATCCTTCGCTTTTTGTTCCGAGCGACCCACCAAGATGACTTCCGCGCCTGCACCGGCCAGTCCTTCCGCCATTGCGCCGCACAATTCACCGGTTCCACCAATCACCACCGCAGTTTTGTTGGCAAGCGAAAAAAGAGATTCGAGATAGTTCATTTTTCTGAGTTGTTAGTTGTAAGGTGCTAGTTCTGTCAGTTTTGGTTGCTTGAAAGTTCCCGGTCGTCGTTCGTTATTGCACTGGGTATCTTCTCGTTCGCGAGTCCCTATTTGAACATTCGTCGGCAATCAACAACTTTGGGTCCCGCTTTCAACTTTCCACTTTTAGTTTTTCACTTCTTTCAGGTTGCTGATGTCCCATGCAGCCTGTCCGCATTCGGCAGCGATTTCGTTGAATGCCGCAATTTCAGCCTCCGAAAATAGCAGGCCGTCATGTGCCTCCGATCGTTTGGCCGATTCCGCCTCGATCTGACCGGGTAGCAGGCAATGATCGTTGCCATGCCCCACGATATCGTCGAGCACCGATTTGACGTTGTCTGCCTGGGACCGACCTTGGGCGAAGTCGGCTCCGCTCAACGCTTCCGGGTGGATGACTTGAAAATAGAATGCGGGAGTGTGTTTTTCATTCTCTGTGGTGCCCCAACGCGAGCGCAGGGTAGGCAGTGAGCCACCGATATACGCGCCCACCAATTCGTTGATCATTGACAGCCCATAACCCTTGTGGGCGCCGAACGTGGTCAGGGCAGCAACCTGATTGGGATCGGTCGTCATGTTCCCTTGTGCGTCAACGGCCGCATTCGCCGGAAGTGGTTTTCCTTCACGCAGGAACTGCTGCACACGTCCCATCGCAACCACGGACGTCGCCCAGTCAATCACGACGGGAAATCCAACCGCCTCGGATGTGGGGAAACCCCAGGAGTGTGGGTTCGTGCCGAGTGTCGGCGCTTTGCCTCCAAACGGAACGACTTCTGCCAAAGCCGCGGTACAATTCGTGTATGCGATGTAACCTTTTTGCGCTGCCTCCATGACGTATCCGCCTCCCCACAAATAGTGAAACGCGTTGTCAACGGAGACCTGGCCAATCCCGTAGCGGTCAGCCAGGGAAATCGCTTCGTCCATTGCTTCATAGGCGGTGGCCTGCCCCAGTTTCCGGTTAGCGTTCCACACCTGTGAGGCGGCGAATCGGGACTCAATTTTTTCAATTTCGGCATTGGGAACGCAACCGCCGGCAGCCGAACCGAACAGGTGATCGAGGTGAAGTGCTTTCAACGCGTTATGGGTCCGAATCCCATGCCAGCTCGCGTAGGAGGCGAACTTGGCTGCGGCCTCCGCTTCCGCCTCGTTGAAATTTCTAAACCGGTAGGCTGCCGAAACAAGGGAATTGTGTTGTTCAACGGGTATGACGAAAAAAGTTTCTGACATGAGTGTGGAGTGGTTTTACCAAATTGGGTTCGTGAGAAATCGACAGCTCGTTTGGCGGTAGCCTTTAATTTTGTATCAAATCAACGCGGCCGGTATCTTGGCGTCGTTGACTTGGGCTAACGGTTGTTGCCCCTGCAGGCAAAGCAGCAGGTTTTCCGTGGCCATCATCGCTTGCCGTTCGACCGATTCAAACGTTCTTGAGCCGATGTGTGGCGTGACAATGCAGCGCGGTGCGTTCAACAGGGGATGGTCGGCCGGAGGTGGTTCCTGATCCAGGACATCCGTTGCATAGCCGCCAACTTTGCCGGACTCCAATGCGTGTTTCATGTCGCCAGAATTGACGATCTCGCCACGAGAGCAGTTGATGATGACAACTTCATCTTTCATCTGTTCAATGGTTTCGGCTCGGATCATGCCGTGTGTCTGGTCGGAAAGATTCGTGTGAAGCGAGATTATTTCGCATTCAGCAAAAATTTGCTCCAGTGTTTCCGCCTTTGCAAGCGGATATTTCTCAGCAAACTCATCCGGCCAATAAAGATCGAACCCCATGATTTGCATTTCAAAAGCTGCCGCTCGCTTGACAACTTCTTTGCCGATTCGACCCAAGCCGACCACACCGATTTTCTTGCCCATGATTTCATGGCCAGTCATCCGTTTCCACGTTCCGCTTCGAACTTCATTGACATGTTCGATCAGGTTGCGATACACGGCCAACATCAACCCAAACGTGTGTTCGGCAACGGTGGTGTGGTTCACGCCGGGACAAAATGTGACCGGAATCCCTAACTCCGCGCAGCGAGCCACGTCGATTTTGTCGACGCCAATTCCGTATTTGGAAATGATCTTCAACCTCGGTAGGGCATGCTCAAGCACGGCACTCGTAATGGCGTCGTCGCCACATAGAAACGCATCAAATTCACCCACCAGCTCTAGCATCTGGCTTTCCGAAAGCGGTCCACGTTCCCGGTGAATTTCAACACCCGATTCCTCCAGCAGACGATGATGGGGCCCAGGTGTGTCCTGGTATGAGGTCGTCGTCAGCAGCACTCTGGCCATTGTGGATTTCCCGATTCAGCAACATCAAAACCCCTAGTTTATGCGCCTGGCGAGAATTCAACGAGTCCCCGAATATTCCTATTGGCGGAATCTCGACTATCATGTCACACTCTCTCAGCTGATTCGCTCGACGTCCACTTCGCGGCGACCAGGCGGAGGCTTGGTTGTCTGACCCAACCGCCCGGCAACGGCAAACCGACTTTCCCCAAAAACATCATATGAACGTTGCTCAGATAATCGCTCACAAACGAGACGGCGACGAGCTGGACGAGAAACAACTCCGTTTTCTGGTCGAGGGTTACGCGAACCGGCGGGTTCCCGACTACCAAATGGCTGCGTTCGCCATGGCCGTCTTCTTTCAAGGAATGACCGATGAAGAGACTGAGACGTTGACGCGTTGTAAGATCGAATCCGGTGAGAGGATGACGTGGAAAGGGCTGCCGGCGGTCGACAAACATTCGACGGGCGGAATTGGAGACAAAGTCTCGATCCCGCTGGCCCCAATGCTGGCGTGTTGTGGTGTTCAGGTCCCCATGATTTCCGGCCGAGGACTGGGGGCGACAGGTGGAACGCTCGACAAGTTGGAATCTATTAAAGGTTATCGCTGCGAGATATCCAACGACGAGTTTCGCAGCATCGTCAATTGGAATGGTTGTTCGATCGCCAGCGCTTCGTCAACTTTGGCCCCGGCCGACAAGCGTTTGTATGCTCTGCGAGATGTGACGGCGACGGTGCCCTCTATCCCGTTAATCACCGCCAGTATTCTTAGCAAGAAAGTCGCCGAGGGTATTTCGGCCCTGGTATTGGACGTCAAATGGGGCAGCGGTGCGTTCATGAAAACACTGGAACAGGCCCGCGAATTAGGTCAGTCGCTGGTCCGCGTCGGGAATCGCCTGGGTGTTTCGACGTCGGCCGTGATTACTGACATGAACCAGCCCTTGGGGAGAATGATCGGTAATGCCGTGGAAATCGAAGAGTCGTTGGATATTTTGCGGGGCGAAGGACCGCCGGACGTCGTGAATTTGACGCTGGATCTGGCCAGTCGCTTGCTGGTTGCGGTGGCGGTCGAATCGAATCAGTCAGCCGCCATCGAGTTACTTAAAAGCAAACTTGACAATGGCGAAGCATTGGAAAAGTTCACCGAGATGGTCCACAGTCATGGTGGAGACTTGAAAGCCAAACGGTACATTTCGCAGCAACACACAATCGCCGCTAGCGAAACGGGTTTTTTAAACCGAGTCAATGCGGACCGGTTGGGCCTGGCCGTAATCGAAATGCGCGGTGGCCGAAAACAAATCGGCGACGAAATTGATCATTCGACCGGAATCGAGTTTCTTGTTCGACTGGGTGACAGAATCGAAGCCGGCCAGCCCATCGCCCACGTGTTTTTCGACGGCCGAAAACCCGAGTATGCCAGTCAATTGATCAGCGCTTCGGTCGGAATCGGCGAAACGCGTGAAGAGCCCCCGGCGCTCATTGTCGAATCATTTTGAAAGCCACCCATGAGCCAGAATGAACTTCTCCAGCTAATTCAAACAGCCATTGCAGCGCGGCAGAAGGCTTATGCTCCGTATTCCGACTTCCTGGTTGGAGCCGCCTTGCTAACCCAGTCGGGCGACGTCTTCACAGGGTGCAATGTCGAAAATACGTCGTACGGATTGAGCATTTGTGCGGAACGGACGGCGATTTGCAAAGCGGTTTCAGAGGGATTTCAGGAATTCAAGACGATCGTTGTCGCTGCGAGCCCCCTGGCATCCCCCTGCGGGGCCTGCCGTCAGTTTCTTGTGGAGTTTGGAAAGGAAATCGAAGTTGTCAGTGTGAACGCCGACAATCCCAACGAAACGAAGACCTGGCTAACGCAAACACTGATTCCCGAAAACTTTCGGCTTTGAATCGTCTGCGCTACCATATTTGGAATTGACGTAAACCCACTCGTTGGTCGAACTATCGCAAAACGCCGTACATCAACCCCGCCATACACGCGGTCATGCAGCAAGCCAACATTCCGCCCAACATTGCCCGCAAACCCAGTTGGGCCAAGTCGCCCCGACGACGAGGTGCCAAAGGTCCAATTCCGCCGATTTGAATTCCAATCGCCCCAAAATTGGAAAAACCACACAGAGCATAAGTGAGAATGATTTCGCTGCGGCGAGAAAGTTCACCTTCTTTCAAAGCCGCCCCCATGTCCAGGTAGGCCACGAACTCGTTAACGACCACTTTCTTGCCCAGCAGTTGGCCTGCGACTCCACAGTCACCGTTTTCGATTCCCATGATCCAGGCCAATGGGAAAAAAATCATGGCGAACAAACCGTTCAACGTCCAATTGAAATCCACAGGCTCGTTGACGCCCAATAGGTTGATCGTCCACTGCAAGAGTTCACCCGTCCCGTAGAGCAGGGCATTTAGCATGGCGATCAAAGCCAGGAACGCAATCAACATCGCGCCGATGTTGATCGCCAGTTTCATTCCGTCGCTGGCGCCGATCGCGGCGGCTTCGATCACGTTGGAGGCATTGTTTTCCAACGATGCCTCGGATGCAGTCAATTCGCCAGGCGTGTCAATTTCCGGTTGGAGGATCTTTGCGACGACCAGTGCAGCAGGTGCCGAGATGATGGACGCCGTCAGCAAATGGCCGGCACTGATGCCCTCCATTACGAAGATCGCCATCAGGCTGCCGCTGATCGTCGAAAACCCCCCCACCATTAACGCGTTCAGTTCACTGCGCGTCATATTGGCGACAAAAGGTCGGACGACCAGCGGTGCTTCCGTGTGTCCAACCAGAACGTTGGCAGCCGCTGCCAGGCTTTCTGCGCCGGAAGTGCGCAGCGTTTTTTGCATCACCCACGCCATCCCCCTGATCACGTACTGCATGATCCCGATGTGATACAAAATTGACATCAAGGAGGCAAAAAATATCACCGTTGGCAACACGCCAAATGCAAACGTCTTTAGCAACACCTTCGGATCGGTCGGATTTTCAGCCGGGATTCCGTTCGCCTGGAACATGAACCCCGATCCTTCACTGACGTAGTTGTTGATCTGGTTGAAGAACGATTCAACACCTGCAAACAAAATCCCGTTGGGATACCGGCCATCCATCGTCCAGTTCTGAGACTGGAACAGGACCGCGGCCAGCACAAACTGCAACAGCAGGCCGAAGCCAACCAATCGCCAGTCGACCCGCGTCCGATGTGAACTCATCAGCCAAGCCATCCCGATCATCACAAAAATACCCATCAGACTGATCAGGTTCAGATAGCTCACAGGCACCTCGAATTCGGAATGATGAGTAGGTTCAAGCAAAACTCGCGACGGGATTAGTCTGGGTTCGAATCCTGGCGATCCGACTCAAAGGGCTCATTTTCGTCAGCCGATTCATCAACCGCCACCAGCGTTTGGACTTCCGGGATCCCGTTGTCGCCCGATCGCAGCGGCGGCAGCTCATACGTCCGTTTTTCGTCGCTGATAAAGATTTCGTCCATCTCGGTTTCGTCAACGTCTTTTCGCAGCAGCAAATAGATTGCGGATGCCATGCACCAGAACAAACCGTAGATGAACGCCGCGGCCAGCGTGCGAAGCATCGCGTTCCAAAGCCCAATGATCCCGCGTCCAGCCTGTAACATGCCGGAAGGCTGATCAGCATCAGTAGCGTCAATCACAATGGAATCGGTATAACCCTGAATTGCATCCATGCGATCGGCGCCCAGTCGGTTGGATCCCCAGGAGGTTGACCAATAGGCCAAATCCAACACGCCGTCCGTAAGGGAAGCGGCAATGATCCAGCAGAATCCCCCAAAAAAAATGGCGATCAAAGCGTAAAACAAATAGTGAATGGGTCGTTGGAACGTGTAGGCATAAGCCCGCGTCATCGCGTCAAACGAGTTCTGACTTTCGGCCGCGACGCTTGAAATGATCAGCGGCCAGCCAAACATCAGTCCAAGCAATAGCAGGGCCATCCCGATCGCGATCGCTAATACTAAAAACCAGATCACGCCGGCCAGTAAAACGCCCAGATCAAAACCCATCAGCAAACCAATCAGGAAAGTTGGAATGCACAGTATCAGAACCGCTGCCAGAGGAATCGCGATCGCAATTGCCGCCGTCTGCCATTTCTCGACTGCAAATTCAAATGCGTCATCCAGGCCTGAATATTCATTGCGAGTCAGGCGGAGCAGGCTAACGCGAGCTATCGCCAATCCAACAAACGACCAGACGACGATCGACCAAAGGCCCCCAAACAGGAAATAGGAGAACTCCCACCCTCCCCAAGTGCGATCAAACAGATGTTGGAATGGTTTGATGATCTGCTCGAAGACGAGCCGCGGCCCATTCAAGTGAGCACCGAACATCGAGATCGACCTGGATTCGTCCTTGGAGCCGAGGAAAACCCCTTGGTAGGGACTTGCGTTGAGTTCGACAAATTCCATCAGAATCGGATCGTCGCGTTGGGCCTGATGAACGAATAGCAACTCGCTCAACAGCCAACCCATAGGCGCCAAAACGACGCCCAGCAGCGCGAGCACCAGCACCGTCACACTCGTTGCGATAGGAAGCGTCTTGAATATGACGGTCCAGGGACAAAGATCCGACCAGGAAACGCGTTGGACGGTAACAGGTTGCTCACTCATGCATGGTTCCAGCCGAGAACTTTGGCGATTCTAATCGCACCCATTATAAGTAAGGTCGGCGCCAGTAAAATCGGGGGCGAAGGATCAGGCAGGCCCAATCTGCCAAAGATGAAACTTGTAGCCGGCCGAGCGTTGAAATGGCAGAGATTGCCTTTCCGAATGCCGCTTTTGCACTTAATTGCTACTCGCCGGGTCCCAACAAGAATTCGAGGAGCCTCCGTGGCAACGCACTGTGGGCGGAATTCCCAACGTGGTCACTGGGACCGCTTACGCCGTGAACTCGAAACGAAGCCTCCGCTGGGAAACTGCTTGCCAAGACCCAGAATTCCCGCGTCTAAACCACAGCCTCATTTGACGCACAGCCAATTAGTCGTCGTCTGCATCCAATTCAAATTCAGCCGGCCGATCTTCCCCTTCGCAAGGCAAGCTGTAGGACTCGTTGAGCCATCTACCCAGATCAATTTGTTGACAACGCGTGCTGCAAAACGGCATGCATTTGGTCTCTGATCGCCGGAAAGAACTTTCGCATGTCGGGCAGCGATGCAACTGGTTTTGCCGGTTGCCAGAGGATTCAGGAGATTTTCGCGCCGAGGTTGAATGGGCATCACCTTCGGGACTCGGTTGCGGACTGGAAAAATCGTAACTCATTTCTTTTCCATATTTGATTGAACTTCTCTAAAAAATGGTCAGGCCAAGCCCAAGCACCACAAGTATCGTTGGATCGATCGTGTCAAATCTGGTCCTGGCGGACCCTGTCCGGTTTTCAGTTGCCTTGCGATATCCGCCAGGATCCAATCGCCCCACAACCAACTTCAATTTGCCGTGGCCTGTGAAGAAAATCAAGCAGACAGAATAATTTCTGATCAACGACCCATCCGGGGCGATCCCGTTTGCATGGCAGATTACAAATGCCGCCCAGGATTGGAAAAATCCCTCGGGAATTCTGACCCATTCAGCTAAGATTGAATTAACGCATTAATCAGTTTTGCGATCGTTCCAACGTTACGTCGCCTAAATTTCAACATTTTAAGAATTGACGAATTTGCTGCGAAGTCTTTCGGTTCGACGAACGAGTTAGCGCAAACAGAGGTTTGGGCTAAATTGAAAGGTGGATCGATTCGGAATCCATCACTGGAAACGATGTGTTCAATGTTGGATAAAATCCAATTTTGTTAATAATGTCGTACTGTATCTCGTGCTTCCGAAGCTTTGATTTCAGAGGCGACTAAGGCGCGAGTTGGGAAATTTGAAAGAGTTTTCGCAAGTCCAATTTTGTTTTGACAAAAGCACGCGTACGCCAGTGACCAGAAAGCAGAGGCTTGGTTAGTTGTCCGAACTCAAAGCGTACATTCTGGATCGTTTTGCTCTTCGAAACTGCAACTATCGCAGTTGGCTGGAAGACTGCCCTGTGCCATCGCAAATCGTCGAAGAATTTGCGCCTGCTTGGCAGCCGCCGCACGATACGGGAATCGTTATCACCCACATGCATTATCGCTGGGAAGAGATCAGTGCGTTGCGTAGGATCTTGGACAATGGCAACGTGCCGATTTTGATCCTGTCTGATGGCGTGATCGAGTTTCGCAATACGTGGAACAATCCTACCATTGCCGACGGTGCAATTTTCCAGCCGTTAATGGGGCACAAACTGGCTTGCATCGGTCGGGGACAAGCCCGAGTGGTTGAGTCCTGGGGCAACGTCGGCAAGTGCGAAGTTGTCGGATTACCACGATTTGATCGATTGATTGATCGCGAATTCCTGCCCGTCAATACCGAGGGACCGCTGAGGTTATTGATCGCGACCGCCAACTCACCCGCATTTACGGAAACTCAGCGGGCAACCGTTATTCAATCCTTGAATGATCTTCGTGAGCGACTGGAAAGAAACCCGTGGGTGAACCGCAGGCGCATCCAGGTCCACTGGCGACTCACCGGGGGACTGGACAAAGAACTCGA
Source organism: Pirellulaceae bacterium (assembly GCA_942492215.1). Taxonomy (GTDB): domain Bacteria; phylum Planctomycetota; class Planctomycetia; order Pirellulales; family Pirellulaceae; genus Mariniblastus. The sequence continues at coordinate 586,615 of CALODY010000010.1, read as the reverse complement.
TATCACTTCATTCAACGACGAATCGTTCGACGCATTGCCGTTGGACGAGATTATCGAATCCGTTGACGCCGTGATCACAACTCCTTCAACATTGTATTTCGAAAGCACGCTCAAGCGACGCCCTACCGCGATTCTTGACTACGGAAATAACCCCCAATATTTTGGGGCCGCCTGGACGATTAGTGCACCGGCCCACATCGCGACCGTGCTCAACGAACTGAGTGATCCATCGCCCGCAAAAATGCAATTTCAACGAGCAGTCTTGCATGACCAGCTCGAGTGCACGTCACCCGCCAAAACCAGATTGTTGACCCTGATCAAGGCGATGGTTGACGCGGGTGCCGAAGCCCGCCGAGATGGAGAATTGCTTAAGTTGCCAACCCGAATCCTGAGTGACCCGCAGCGTGGCATCCAGGTCGTCGAGTCGGAGTTCGATCACTCAGTTCTCTACCCGGACGGGCATATTTTTCAGAATCAGGATGTGACGCGATTACAGGCCGAATTGTGCCAGGCCATCCATCGCTTGGGCCAATTACCGGAGGACTTGGAACGTAAGAATCGACATATTGATGACATGGAAGTTCATTTAGAGCAATCCGAGCAGCGGATCGCCGAATATCGCGAGAAAGTCGATCAGCTGTTGGGCTACATTAAACAAAAGGATGAATACATTGGCCGAAAAAATAGTCACATCGAGGTGATGCAGAAACACCTGAAAACGGCACTCAACCGCGTGCAAGAGCTGCGTGCCGAGTTGGCTAAAAAAAACGCTGCTGCCCCCTCGTCAAAAACACAGACTCCGAAGCTTGCCAATCGCGGCAAGGATCAAGACGAACGACATCGCAGTCGAGAAGAAGGTAGCTCAGAAGAAGGTAGCCGGATGTAGGGGGCATGCAGGAGCGACCCTCAGCCCGGCTCAACAATCCCGTTTTTCCGAGTCGTACCTCATCGTCACCGAACTGGGCTCGATACCGGCAATCGAAGACGGACAATTTAGAATTGACAATCGAGCCCGGAGTCGAATTTTTCAGCGGTCATCACCCGACTCCAATCGTGGGCCGTCGGGGTCAATCGATAGGTCCGGTGGATCCGCTTCGCCTCCCAAATTGGGAAGCTCGATACCCGGTCCAGCGTGCAACCGCTTCAACTCCAGTTCCTCAAGTGTTTGCCTCGATTGCCGAATCAGCTCGCGTCCCCGATTGCCATCAGCCCCTGAGCCCCAATCGATATCGCCATACAACTGGATAATCGATTGGTAAATGACAATCGCTTGATCAATTTCTTCGGTTTTTTCTGCGTTGTTCATCGCCGAACGAATTTTGCGAAGGTTCCACCTGGCCGCCGACCGTTCATCGTTCTGGAATTTAATCTCGTAATAGGCCGCCGCATCAACGCATTGTCGGTCAGTTTCACTCAGATCGGGGTCATTTTCATGAACGGTCACGAAAGCAGCCATTTTGGCCTTGGTTAACATTTTGTTGACCTGAGCCATTTCGACAATTTCCAGAAACTGCCGTTCGATTTCGGTCAGCCGGTCTCCGCCCGGCATATTATCACGAATCTTGAGTTTTCGGGTTAAACGATTGAAATGTTGAACGGCCTCACCAACTTTGCGCATCTCCGCAACACTGCTGGCACGGGGATCGTCAGAATAATGTTTTAAAAACTGCTCCATCTCCTCCAAAGCCAAATGGGGATTTTCGACATTGGCCTCAATTTTGGCATACAATTCCTCAGCAGGAGGTGGTTTGTAAGCTTGTCGAATACCAAATGCCGCCAGTCCAATGACCGCGACCAGCATCATCAACACCGGCCATAATCCGCTTCGATGGGAATCAGCGACTTCAACTTTCTCAAACGATTGCTGCTTGCGAATTTGGTCTGTCACTGTATTGAAGTAGTCAATCTCGCGAGCGGTCGGCCCCGCTGATTGATCCTCCAGTACAGACGAATCCACTGTCACGGAATGGTAATTTGAAGTGGAGTTGCTCTTTGGCCGCTCTTGTTCTTTGCCCGTATTGATTTGCGTTATCAAATCGTTGGGTTGGGATACTTCGAACGTTTCATGCCGCAGATCGTGCGGCGGCAACTCCGATGTTTCGGCTTTGCTTGTCGCCAGCAAGTGTTTTTCAATTTCCTTAATCTTGAACAGCAGTGCCTGCGCTGTTTGTATTCGTTGTTCGGGTTTCTTCGACATCAACTTTTGAATCAGCTTGTCAATTTCATCCGGCACATCGGGAACCATCGTATTGACGTGGGGAGGCGGAACTCGCGTCAGGTTGCGAAGGGACTCTTCGACCGAGTTCGCAGTGAACGGCGGACGGCCCGAAAGCAAAGTGAACATTACCGTGCCCAAGCTATAAAGGTCGCTACAGATCGTCACTGGTTGACCTTTGGCTTGCTCGGGACTCATAAAGTCCATCGTCCCCAGCACATTGAGCCCCGTGTTCTGGGAACTGCCGAATCGTTTGGCAATACCAAAATCGGTGATCTTGATCTCTCCCTGGGTTCCTTCGGCATCGATGGGCACCAGCAGGTTTCCGGGCTTGAGATCGCGATGAATGATTCCCCGGTCGTGAGCATGCCGAAGGCCTCTGCTGACCTGTTTCGTGATGGCCAGGATCTCGCGCCAATCGAATTGTCGACCCTTTTTTTGGGCCTGGAACAAACTGTTTCCTTCCACCAGTTCCATGGCAAAAAACAAGGTTCCTTTTTCTTGGCCGTAGCTTAGAATGCGGACAATATTGGGGTGGTCAAGTTTGATCAACGCCCTGATTTCTGATTCGAAACGTTGGCGGAAATGGTCCTCTCGAGTGAAGTTTTGCGCAAGCACTTTAACCGCATGCAATTCGCCCGAATCCTGGTGGCGAGCGCGATAAACGGTTCCCATACCGCCACGCCCAAGGACTCCTTCGAACTTGTAAGGGCCAATTTGTTCCAGTGTCATATTTCGACCGACAATAATTGTGCCATTCCGGCTAAAATCATTAAGACGGTCTATTTTAGCCACAACCAGATCGAAACCCCAACCTCCCGCCGTCTCGATTGAACTCGATTCGTAGAAAATGGATGAGTTTTCATGTCTCCAACCCATCCTGCGGCACTTCTGGCCGACGAACTGTTGTCGGACTGCGAAATCAAACGAACCAGGCGTGGTGGACCAGGCGGCCAACATCGCAACAAAACCGAATCGGCGATCGTGGTCACGCACCTACCAACCGGCATCGTTGTGCAAGCCGGTGAACGCCGAAGTCAGCACGAGAATCGCGCCGTTGCGATCGAGAGACTGCGATTGAAACTGGCTGTCGAGTTCAGAAACGAGGTCAGCGAGGACCAACGGCCAACCAGTAAGTGGATGGGGAGGGTTCGCGGCAGCAAAATTTCGGTCAATCCGTCACATCACGAATTTCCGGCCTTGTTGGCCGAAGCACTTGATTATGTCGCTTCCGTCCAGCTAGACATCCCCGCCGCCGCCAAACGCCTGGCCGTATCAAATTCCCAGCTGATCAAACTGTTGAAGCTGCATCCGCCGGCAATCACCCGCCTTAACCAAAACCGCCTCGATCTAGGACTGCCGAAACTGAACTGAGAAAATTGCCGAGCGGCGTTGCTGTTCTTCCCGTTCATCCGCTTTGGCCAGGGTTTTGGGCTGGGCGCCGAACCAAAGTTGTTCGCTCCCGCCAGATCAATTAAGAAAACCGAAAACCGAATGTCAAAAAGGAATCCGCTACTCTCGTCCATGCGGCTGATGCCCAAAAAGCCTAAAAATTTGGTCGATCCGGCGTGGAATTCTTTTGGGAAATGTTCTTAGCCCCATCGCTACGAGGAATCGGGTGGCTCGATTCCAACGGGAATCCGGAGACCCCGGAAAATTGAGAAATCGGCAAATTTTGGAATTTTTTCCAAAAGCGCGAACCACTTCCGTCGAACTGTCTCTAATCGTGCGTGGGATTGGAATCCTGCGAATATTCACGAAAGTGATATAATAGGGACTTCGACGAAGATCCAACTTGATCTCACGTCGATCACATCCCCAAGATTGGCTCGCAAATGCGGGGCATTTTTCCCCGAACTCGGCCAGTCTTTTTTTTGTGGTTCTCTCAATTTGCGTGCCAGCACGCGGGAGCAGTGAAATGCGTTGCAATAACCTCAGCTCGATCGCAAACGTCATTCGTCGTTTTAGCGTCGTTGCCAATGAGATGTTGCGCGCGGCCACCGACCCGCAACCGCATTGGCACCTCCAACCATGCCTCGGGTCCATGTCCGGCGGGAATTCAGGAACAAAATTGTTGTTCCGGAATTCAGGCACGGTCGGCGTCGCAAAAATTGCGACCGGAATGCTGATCTATCGACCAGTCATCTCCGAACCGACGTGCACAACCACCAACGTGGCGACCAGAAAAATACTGTTTCAAAGACTTGGTTAACCGTTAATTAACGGCCGGCCCTCCAAGGCCCAGAACCAGTTACAAGTCATCGGAAACAGACTTCTGAGTCAAGACTCATGAAGATCCGCGCCAATTTGTGCGTTGATTTCTTCGAGTCGCCGCCAAGGGCGCTATAAGGAATTCGCCATCCTCCCATCGGAGGTGGCTCCACAGGAAGAATGAGAATCCCCATGAACGCAATCAATAGACAATTGGAAGACATCCGTTTGACGAGCGACCTGGTTCGCGCGGCACAGGCCGGTGATCGAGACGCGTTTGGCGAATTGTTCGAGCGATACCAGCCAACGGTGATGGCAATCGCGATGCGAAGACTCCGAGATTTCGCTGATGCGCAGGAACTGTGCCAGGACGTTTTTGTTCAAGCCATGTTGAAGATCGAACAACTGCGAACGCCAGAGGCATTCGGTGGTTGGCTGCGACAGATTACGGTTCGCATGGCCATCAATCGAGCAGTCCGACGCGCTCCAGCCGTGGCTGTCGAACCAGAAGTATTGGCAGCAACGGTTTCGTGCGATCACTCACCACTGGATTCAGCCCTCGAGTTCGAGCGACAAGTTCAAGTGCGAGAGGGTTTGGATCGCCTTGGCGAGATGGACCGCGAAACGTTGGTTGCTTTTTACGTTGAAGGTCAAAGCCTGCTCGAAATGGCCAACGGTTTTGCAGCTCCGTTGGGCACGATCAAGCGTCGACTTCACGTCGCTCGCAAGCGATTGGCCAAGGAAGTTGGCGAATTGGCCTCGGCCTAAACTTTAAACAGCGGGTCACACCAATGCACCCGCTTTACTGGAATCCAGAAAACCGTTGAGGCGAAATCCTTAACGGTTTTCTTTTTTTTCAATGTGTTTTTCCAGCCTCACTCTAATTCGTGACCTCCGTTTCTCCGTCGTTAGATTTTCGCCTCGGTTGCATGAACGTCAGGCAAGCGCTGCTGCGAAGTCAGGCACTGTTCGGCGTTGGGTGTGGGGAAGGTTCGTAATTCCAAACATTCATTTTCATTTTTATTGAAATTCAATCTCACTTTCCATCCGCGCAGTGAGTCGAAAAGCCACCCGTAGGTTTTTTTTCCAAAATTCTTGGCAACAACCGTTTGTGATTTGGTAACGGATTTGCGTAAGGGCGGCTCCGTGGTTTGTCACGCAGCTTGATGCTGCAGCCGTGACAAATTTTCGTCACTCGGTTTCTAGGATAAAAGAATGAGGAAAAAACAGTTTAGTGCGTTCACGCTTGTTGAGCTCTTGGTGGTCATTGCGATCATCGGAATCCTCGTAGGGATGCTTCTTCCCGCCGTACAACAGGTTCGAGAGGCAGCACGTCGAGCGACTTGCCAGAATAACTTGCGCCAGCTGGCGATTGCCAGTTTGAATTTTGAATCTGCCAAAATGGAATTACCGAAGGGAATTACCTATCCTAAAGGGTTCGACACCAATTCGACAAACGTGATGCTTTTCAGTTGGACGTCGTCGATTGCCAGCTTCATGGAGCTCGATAACGCGCATGGGGTCCTTGCCCCCACGGGAAACACAGCTCAGGAACGAATAAATGACACGGAAAATGGGTTGGCAGTGATTGAGATTCTGGGCACGGGTATTCCCCAATGGACGTGTCCATCGGATGCGGTGAAGGAGAAAAACCTCTTGCGTTCGACGTACTCGAGCGAACTTGAGCACCTCGCCACATCGAGCTACGTTGGGGCCAACAATGTCGCGGTTTGTCATGCCGAGAAGTTCGATGAACTGGCCAACGGGACCCGTCGGTTCCCAAATGGCGCCTTTTGTTCTGCCAAGGAGACGACGTTAGGTGGTTTCAAAGACGGGACTTCAAACTCCATTCTGTTTGGTGAGCGCGTCTATGGTGCAATTCGACAAAGCGATAATCTGGAACGCGCCAATGGCGGAACTGCCTGGGCCGTCGCCGGTTTGGGTGATCCAAGCGACCCCTCCGTAGAAGGCGCGAACGGAGTATTGTTTTCCGGTTGGGGTGGCATCAATCTCCGAGACGGTGACAGAAATTTCTTTCGCGCCGCACAAGGCGTTTCCAGTCGCCACACAGGACTTGCTCAGTTCGCCTATGGCGACGGTTCCGTCCACGCCGTACCGGATGACGTTGATTCCTGGTACACCGGTGGTGGCAACCAACTCGTCAATTCAGCCCCCGACCCAATCGCATCGATTTATGATGTACCCCAAAAGCCAGTAGATTACGGTGTGTACGAGGCGTTAATCGGAATCAGTGACGGTCAACAACGTTCTAACATCGACTTCGATTAGTTCTCTTCGCGGCCCGAACAGCGAAAGGGAATTCGCACCGGCCAGTGCCCTGGGCAGCCCGACAGCTTGTTGGGCTGCTTTTTTTGGTGATCCAGGTTGGATTGATCCATTCCTTGTCTTACGTGTGATTGATTTCGCAGGATTGGCAATTCCGATCGACAACTTTATTCTTTACTGAATGGTTTATCAATACGAATACCCGCGTCCGGCCGTGAGTGCCGACGTCGTCGTGTTTAGTCGGCAGAGGCCGTCGGCGGGACGGCGCGTCCTGTTGATTCAGCGACTGCATGAGCCGTTTGCTGATTGCTGGGCGTTGCCAGGTGGTTTTATGGAGATTGATGAAACGATCGAAGACACGGCTCGTCGGGAACTGCAGGAAGAAACGGGCTTGGAGATCACGGACGCGAAACAGATTGGGGTTTTCTCAACGGTCGACCGCGATCCGCGCGGCCGGATCATCACCGTGGCATTCCTGGTAGAACTCGATGGCGACCCGCAAGCCGTCGCGGCGGATGATGCCCAATCGGTTGGCTGGTTCGAACTCGATTCACTACCGCCATTGGCTTTCGACCATGCTCAAATCATCAAAACGGCAATAAGTTTTAGTCGGTAGTTCGAAGCGAGGTTACGAGGTCTGCCGGAATTCAATTACGCAATGGCGATGTAAAAAAATGGCTATGGAAATTGAACGAAAGTTTTTGGTTACGGGCTTTGGCTGGCGGGACGCTGATCCAACATACTATTGCCAGGGATATCTCAATCGTGACAAATACCGTACCGTTCGCGTACGAATTGCAGGCGATAGCGGCGTGCTCACAGTCAAAGGATTAATTACCGGGGCAAGCCGGGAAGAATATGAATATTCGATTCCGCTTGAGGACGCGCAGGGCCTGCTTGCACTTTGCGATGGACCGGTCGTGGAAAAAAACCGCCGCGTGATTAAACATTGCGGATTGAATTGGGAGATTGACGAATTCCTTGGGGACAACCAAGGGCTTGTGATCGCCGAGGTCGAGCTTGTTTCCGAACATCAGGAGTTTGAAATCCCAGAGTGGGTTGGTAGGGAAGTCACCGAGGACGCTCGTTACTTCAACTCCAATCTGTCGACGAGTCCGTACACAACGTGGCACTAAAACGGCACATAGCCAATGGATAGGCGAATCCGGAAGCGCCTTGCACGTTTGCCACAGACGCCCTAACAAACCGTTGCCTATAATTATTGCCAAATTGGCTTTACTCCAGTCTTCAGCGTTGGCGCGGCAATTAGCTTCATGCAAGGCGATCGGGGTAGGCGGCCAAACCAGCGGCCAGGCATTGCATGGCTTCCTTTAACGCGTCGATGTTCAGCACGTAAGCAATTCGAACTTCGTCTCGCCCCAGCCCCGCCGTTGCGTAGAATCCGTCGCCGGGTGCCATCATCACCGTGGCTCCTTGATGGGAAAACTCTTCCAGCATCCACTGGCAAAAATCCTCGGAATTTTCGACCGGCAGCCGCACCATCGCGTAGAAAGCCCCGTTGACCTGGGGGCAAACCACTCCGTCGATACCATCGAGCGCCGATTTGAGAAGATCCTTCCGTCGAGAATACTCCTGAACGACGCCTTCGTAATAGGTGCTCGGCAATTGGTATACGGCCGTGGCTCCAATTTGGCCAAACGTGGGAGGAGAAAGCCTGGCTTGGGCCATTTTCAGTATCACTTCCATCAACCGTTGATTTCTCGAAATCACACAGCCGATACGTGCGCCGCAGGCGGAAAATCTTTTGGAGATGGAATCGACAACAATCACATTGTCTTCGATGTCCTGCAAACCAAGTGTGGAAAAATGGGGTTGGGATTCGTAGTTGAATTCTCGATAAACCTCGTCGGAAATCAAAAACAGATCATGTTTACGCGCGATTTGCGCAAGTTCTTCTAACGACTCTCGAGGATAGATTACCCCGGTCGGATTGCCCGGATTACAAATCAAAATAGCCCGGGTACGCGGCGTGATGTTGCTTTCGAATTCCTGGATATTGGGCAATGAGAAATCGTCTTCGATTCGAGTCGTTACCGGAACGACGCGACCGGAGTTCCCCAAAGCAAAAGTAAGATAATTTGCGTAAAACGGCTCCGGCACAATGATCTCGTCGCCGGGATCCATGATGGCAGCGAAAATAAAATTCAGGGCTTCGGATGCACCGGTTGTGACCAGGACTTGAGACAAGTGTAAATCGTGATTGATTCGCCCATAGTATTGAATGATCTGCTTGCGAAGCGATTCCATACCGGCCGAATGGGAATAGGCGAGCACTTGAATGTCAGCGTCGATAATCGCCTGCATGAATTCCGGCGGCGTTTTAATATCCGGCTGGCCAATGTTCAGGTGGTAAACCTTTGTGCCACGCTTGGTGGCTGCCTCCGCATAGGGCACCAGTTTTCGAATGGGTGAGGCGGGCAGTTTCGCAGAGCGTTCGGAGAATTTTGGCATAACAAAAGTCGTTGTGTAAATGGACTCTCAAACTTGTATTCGCGAAACAAAGACTCACGTATGGGCAATTTTTGCTGCGGAAGCCGAGATATTATCCACGGTTGCGTTCATCTTTTCCAACCGTTTCATTTAATTGAATCTGGCTTGTGACGGCAACCGGATGTAATCGTCAAACCGAATTGTTTGCTGAAAGTCCGGGCCTCTGTGCACAATCGCGACCAAACACAGGGAATAAGGCAGATTTCAACGACCGCGTCGGCCATTTTTTTGTTGCTGAACGGCTTTCCGCAAACGGATGGGCAGCATTTGGATAACGCGGTAACTCAAGGTTCTGTGTGTTTCGAAAATTCGCAGAATCGGGATTATGCGAAGTGCTAACGGATTGCAGCCAGTTCTTCCGGGTACTCGAGATTCGATTCCGGCGGCGTGATGAGGAGAAAGACACTCAGTCCAGTTTTTCCAGCACGAGAGGGTCGCTTGATTTGGGATCTCGTACGCGAATGACCAAGGTTCCATCGATCATGTTTTCAATCGACTGGCCAATAATTTCCGCTCTCCAACCTTGTGCCAGGATCGGAACATTTTTCTTCTTCGTCATTCCCATGTGCCAGGCAGCAAGATCTCTTACATCCTGCGAGGTACCAGCGATACCAGCCGCGATGTTTTCGTTTTTGCAGATGATCTTCAGTGCCGTTGTCAGCAACTGGCCCAGTAGGCCGAGATTCATCGTTTTGGTGCGAGGAAGTTTATTTGGCAGTTCTTCGGCGCTGAGTGAATTGGCTGTCTCAATAGCCTTGGAAATCCGCTGGACCATTGACGCCGCCACGCGGTTATCGAATCCGCGAATGGCCTTGAGCCGTTTCTGGTCCGGGGTCCCACGACGCGCCAGTTCAACAATCAGGTCATCTGGCAGGACTCGTTTTGGAGAACGATTTCGGCGCCGGGCTTCTTCGTCGCGTACCAGCCAGAGTTCGCGCACGATGGCCAGTGCGCGGCTGTTCAGACTGGAGATTCCTGAGACGCGCTGCCATTGCGGTTCGTCTTCGGATTTCTCCAGACCGAGTTGGCAATTGTCCATCTCTTCGTTAAGCCATTGGAGTCGCTTCAGTCGTTTTAACTCGGCGAACAGCGTGTCGTAAAGCGGCTTCAAATGCACGACGTCCTGAAGCGCATAATCAATCTGGCGTTTCGAGAGGGGGCGTTTCAACCAATCGGTGCGAGTTTCGCCCTTGTCAATCGGCTGGCCGAGGAGCTTGGAAACCAGATTCCCGTAGGCCGCTGGATACTCGGTTCCGACCATGCCAGCGGCCAGCTGCACGTCGAACAGGTTGTTGGGGCGTTTTCCACACGCGCGGTAACAGAAAAGAAACTCTTCCCGTGCAGCATGCGCGATCGTCACATGGTTGCCATTGACCAGTACCTCCCAAAAGGGCGATATGTCTTTGATTGCCAATGTGTCGACGATGGCAAGCTCTGCGTCGGTGGCAACCTGCAAAAGGCAAAGTTGCGGCCGGTAACGGTTTTCAGAAACGAACTCTGTATCAAAGCCGATATACTGACTGGCCGCGGCCCGCCTGCAAAAATCAGACAGATCGTCCTGCGTCTCGATTTGAATGTGCGATTTTCGATCTGACATATTGTATTTTGGTTGAATCGAAGCCGCGCGGTTCAATTGGGAAGTTCCAGGGCCGGTGAATTCCACCTCAAAGCTTATCGTCCATCTCAGGTCTTGAACAGTTCAGTCAGCAACCTCAGGGTAACGAATTGACAAAGCTATTGATAAGTGTACGGGATGCGGCAGAAGCAGCCATGGCGCGTCAGTTTCCGATCGACATTATCGACATCAAGGATCCAGCTCTTGGCGCATTGGGGGCCGTCGATGATGACCAGTTGAATGATATCCTTGGTGAACTTGAAAATTTTCCGGTTAAGAGTTTGGCACTGGGCGAACTGCAGGATTGGATAATCCATCAATCCATCAACCAGCCGTCCCGCGTGCCGCCGTTTTCCGGCATGGATTCTCCAGGTGGGTTCAACTCGAATTTAACCAGGTTTCGGTATGCGAAAATCGGTCTGGCCGGTATCGCCAGAACGCCGCGCTGGCAAGAAAGATGGCTGGCGTGGTCCGCGACGTTGCCGCCCAACGCGACACCGGTTGGAGTTGCCTACGTGGATCATCAAGTTTGTGATTGCCCGCCGCTGGAAGAGGTGTTGCAGCTGGTTTTGACGCAGACCGATCCCGTTTTGCTGCTGGACACATTTGACAAGAAATCTGGAAGCGTCCTTTCCCTGGTCGGTGAAGACAAGCTGAAGTCGCTAATCCAAGCTGCGCGTCGGCAACATGTCATGACTGTTGTCGCGGGTTCTGTCCAATTGCAGCAGTTGTCAGAACTGTTTTCCTGCCAGCCGGACGTGATCGGGGTCCGAGGCGCCGTATGTGCCACGGGGCGATTGAAAATGAATCGAGAACGATTGGTCCGTTTCGTTGATGCCTTCGGACATGCGCTGATCGACCGAGGCAATCAACGCCCGGCGATCGGTTTGTAACGGATCAGGCGGCACGCGAATCCGTTTTGCGATGAATGGCGCAAACGGACAACCCGTTTGATGTCAAATTCTTTTTGCGGAAAAATTCAAATTCGGAATAAATTCGTTCAGAAAAAAAACTGGATTGAACTGAAGAATCTTGTTGACATTGGTTTCCCGCTCTGGATATTAGGACTCCTAAATGGCGCAAAGTAAACGCTAGCTTTGTTTGCATTGACGCGCAAGGATTACGATCGGAATGGAGTGAAGGAGTTCCAGGTCTTGAATGGGAAGGTTGCCGTGCCAGAATCCGTATTGGAAGCGATTAGACAGGGACAATGGGATTATGAGCCCGAGATAGTAGATGAAGGCCAATATGAATCTACCCATGCTCTACCAGGTTCACGGGAGAAGATTGGCACCCTTGCCGCACGTGCTTTAGAAGGGCTGCCCTTATGGCATCCTGACGACCGCCAATCTTACGACGATTCCGAAGATGCTCTTCTCTAATCGGAATCAACAAAATCCTGCCAGATTCACCGTTTGTCGCCGGGCAGGCTGGGCTCAAATTCTGCGAAGAGGCATGGGAGATGGCGTGGCACCAGAGAGCATCTTTTAATTTGCTCACAGAAATGGAACAATGATGATGCTGGCCGAACATGGTCGGCCTTTAGGTTAGTGCATCACGAACGTTACCGGCGAAACCCGATATCATGCCGAATTTCAAAGTTTTGGTCAGTCACGAATCGAGCCGTACCGAGGTCGTGCAGCGTTTGAAAACCTATTCGATAGAAATGCAGGATGATGTCCCGGTCCAAGTCACCGAAATTGAAGAAGTATGGGATGATTCTGGGAATCTGGTGTTCGCGTTTAAGGCGATGGGACTGAAGTTTTCCGGAACGGTCATCACTTGTGAACAGCAGATAACGGTCAAAGGCAGCATGCCCTTCGCTGCGTTGCCGTTTCGGGGAGCGATCGAAAACCAGGTGTCGCAGAAGATTCGGCAGGCCCTGGAGACCGGGTAACGAGCAACTTTCCAAGTTCATTGAGACAAGTACGACGGTGTTTCCGTCTTCCTGGATTCCATCTATGTGTTTCTGTGAGCGCTCCGGCAGACATCGCCAGTCCGCGGGACTCGGTTGCAGCAAGCTCTTACTCTACGGTTACGCTCTTGGCCAGGTTGCGTGGTTTGTCAACATCGCACCCGCGCAACAGCGCGATGTGATAAGACAAAAGCTGTAATGGAATCGCGGCGACAATCGGTTGTAGGTATTCCGGAATCTGCGGGATGTAAATGACATCGTCCGCAACTTCGGCCACGCGTTCATCACCTTCGGCGGCAATCGCAATCACAGGACCCCCGCGGGCCTTGATTTCTTCGAGGTTGGACATGACTTTCTCGTAGATGAAACCTTGCGGCATCACAAAAACACTGGGAGTCGTTTCGTCGACCAGCGCGATCGGGCCATGCTTCATTTCCGCAGCCGGATAACCTTCCGCGTGGATGTAGCTGATCTCTTTGAGCTTTAGTGCACCTTCCAGGGCGGTTGGGAAATTGTAGTGTCGGCCGAGGTACAGGAAGTTATCACACTTGGAATACTTTTTGGCGATCTGCGCGATGTGATCATTCTCCTTTAACGCGGACTCAACGGCGTCCGGGATATGCTGAATTTCCGAGATCATTTCCCGGCCACGTTCGTAACTAATATGGCGTAATCGGCCCAGGTATAGGGCCAACATTACCAACGCCAAACATTGTGACGAATAGGCTTTGGTGGAGGCCACGCCGATCTCGGGCCCAGCATGCAAATAGATACCGCCGTCGGCCTCTTGAGCAATGCTGCTACCAACGACATTGCAGATAGCCATGGTCATATGGCCTTTCCGCTTCATTTCGCGTAGCGCACCGAGCGTGTCCGCCGTTTCGCCGCTTTGCGTGATCGCAAAGATCAAGGCACGGTCGTCCATCGGAGGATTGCGGTATCGAAGTTCGCTCGCATATTCAACTTCAACCGGGATCTGTGCAATCTCTTCGAGCAAATATTCGCCGACCAACGCCGAATGCCAACTTGTGCCACAGGCGGTGAAGACAATCCGTCTGACTTTCAGCAAATCTTGCGGCGTCAGATTCAAGCCGCCAAACACTGCGGTTGCATCATCCTCATTGAGTCGACCGCGCATCGTATTGCGCAGCGATTCGGGCTGCTCAAAAATTTCCTTCAGCATGTAGTGGTCGTATTCGCCCATCTCGACCTGGTTTGATTCGATATCTAGTGTCCTCACGTCGTGCGTGACGATTCCTGAGTCGCGATGCGAGACCTCCAGGGAATCGGCTCTCAAAACGGCCACCTGATTGTCGGCGAGAAACACGATGCGATCGGTAAAACCGACCAGTGGTTGGGCATCGCTGGCGAGAAAGTGTTCGCCGTCTCCGACTCCGATCACGAGTGGACTTCCTAATCTGGCCGCGAATATCGCGTCCGGCCATTGTTGAAATACGATTGCCAATCCAAACGTGCCGCGGAGTTGGGAAATGGCTTCCTTGATCGAATCGACAACGATTTCTGTAGTTTTGGGTTGGCCATTCAATTCGCTACAGCGGTTTTTGAGGCTATCGGCGATAAGATGAGCTACGACTTCAGTGTCGGTTTCTGAGGCGAACTCGTAACCTTTGGCTTTCAACGACGATCGCAATTCAGCGAAATTCTCGATGACCCCATTGTGGGCCATCGCCAGAATCTGCTCCCCTCCAATATGGGGGTGGGCGTTGGTCAAAGTCGCGGCACCATGCGTCGCCCACCGCGTGTGTCCGATGCCGACGCCGGATTTGCACGGGGATTGCGCAATCGCGTGAGCTAACGACGAGATCCGCCCCACGGCTTTGGTGATACGGATCCGGTTGTTTTCGTCAAACGTCGCGGTCCCGGCGCTGTCGTAGCCGCGGTACTCCAATCGACGAAGTCCTTCCAACAAAAAATCCTGAGCAACGCGAGGACCGATATAGCCAACAATTCCACACATGTCGTTTTACCTTGGTGATGGGCAACAAATACCGGCACGAACTCGGGTCAAATCGCAAGTGATTGAAAGTTTACGATTTGGGTCGACGGTTTCAGCGGCAAGAGCAGCTGATCGGCCGAATGGTTTATTTGGTTTGATCAAGTAAACTTGAAGGCGGGGTCGTGCCAGAAACGGAGCGATGTAAATTTGAATCGTCATTTTCTCCATCCCGGGAATGATAAATCCGGGGAAATGGGAAATCCATCGTAATTCAATCCCCGCAAATTTGAAACAATTGCCCTCAATTACGTCGACAATCAAATGCAAACCCAAAAACGACCCACATCGCGAAAAAATCCGTCAAAAAGTGAGAAAACGGTTTTCCTGATTGCCAGCGGAGACCTCAGGGAATCGGCCAATGAGGTCTGTTGGGCCGCCCAACAGGAAATGGAGGCCGAGCTGAGATCTGCCATCCGCTCACTTGGTTTTCGTTTGCAACGGGCCCACAAGCCAAAACATGGTGAAAAACATGGTTTCATAAGTTCCCAAAAACAGGGAATGGACGTATTTTCGAAGATCGATTCTGCGGCACCTATCATCGTGGCAGAGGCGGTTTGGCAATACAGTCATCACGTGCTGGCCGGATTGATGACCCACGAAGGCCCGATTCTCACGGTGGCAAACTGGTCGGGGCAATGGCCAGGACTTGTCGGTATGCTGAATCTAAACGGATCGTTGACCAAGGCGGGCGTCAATTACAGCACGCTCTGGACCGAGGATTTTCCGATCCTCAATTCCTTGAGGGGCTCAATAAATGGTTGACCACGGGCAAGCTCAAACACCCGACTCGTCACGTCAAGTCCTTTCTGAAGATGAAGGTTCCGTCCAAACCTCGGAAACTGGGCATCGAGCTTGCCGAAAACTTGCTTGCGCAAAAAGCAATTATGGGAGTTTTCGACGAAGGTTGTATGGGAATGTTCAATGCCATCATTCCCGATCGTCTGCTGAATGCCACAGGAGTGTTCAAAGAGCGGCTCAGTCAGTCGGCCCTCTATTACGAGTCGACTCAGGTCAAAGACAGTGAAGCGAAAGCAGTGCGGCAATGGATGGAACAACGAGGGCTCACGTTCGTCACGGGGCCCAACCATGCTCGTGATTTGACCGACGATCAGATACTGAAACAATGCAAAATGTACATTGCCGCGGTGCGGATCGCTGACGATTTTGGCTGCGATACGATCGGAATTCAGTATCAACAAGGCCTGAAGGACTTGATGCCGGCCAGCGATCTCGTGGAAGGTACGCTGAACAACGCCCAACGCCCGCCGGTCAAGAGTCGTGACGGCAAACGCGTCCTCTACCGAGGTCAGCCGTTCCCCACTTTCAATGAAGTCGACGAATGTGCTGGACTCGATGGTTTGATGACCTATCGAATGCATCGGCCATGGGGCAGCCGGTCGAGAACACGCTTCACGATTTACGCTGGGGCGATTGGGATCGTCAGGCTCGACTGACCAGTACGTCTGGGTGTTCCTGATCAGTGGCAGCGTGCCGCCCGCTCATCTCATGGGCGGTTGGAAAGGCGCAACAAGCGAACGGCAGCCGGCGATGTATTTCCCCAATGGCGGCGGACCGCTCAAAGGCGTTTCCAAGCCAGGAGAAATCGTCTGGTCGCGCATCTATATCGTGGCCAACAAGCCTGAAGATGGATCTTGGGCGGGGCCGGCGTCGTTGAGCTGCCGGAACAAGAGACCGCGGCGACGGGAAGCGACAACACCCCAGTGGCCCATCATGCACGCGGTGACTTACGGTATTTCACGCGATCAAATGATGGCTCGCCACAAGAGCAATCACATCCAAGTCGCGTATGCCAATTCGGAAGCGGCCGCTGACGACGCCATGCTTGCCAAGGCCGCCATGGCTGCTCGCTTGGGAATGGTCGTCAATATCGGCGGATCTCGAAAAAATGGAAAACCGTGGTGAGCCGAAATTTCTTGCGGAATTGCCTTTGATGAAGCCCCAATCTTTCTCGCGGATTGTCGGCGAGTCGCCACTGGCAATCCCTGATTATCCACACAGTGTCGAGAGCCAAATCATGAAAGCGGAAGTCATGTCGATTGGTGACGAGATCACCAGCGGACAGCGTCTGGATACCAATACTCAATGGATTAGCCAGGCGCTTGGTGAAATCGGCATTGCGGTTGGATTTCACACGACTGTTGGCGACAATCTGGACGACCATATCTCTGCGCTCAAAGTTGCCATCGATCGTTCCGACTTGGTGATCATGACCGGCGGTTTGGGGCCCACCGCAGATGACCTGACACGGGACGCCATTGCCGCTGCCGCCAACGTAGAGCTGGAATTGAGTGAGACGGCATTGAATCATATTCTGGCAAGGTACAAAAGCTACGGTCGCCCCATGCCGGAAAGCAATCGTTCTCAAGCCTTTTTCCCAATCAACTGTCAGATAATTCCCAACTCCGAGGGCACAGCACCGGGAATTGACTTGCACGTCCCGCGTGATCACAAACCGGATGGTCGCGTGATCGCTTTGCCAGGTGTGCCGGTGGAGATGAAACAGATGTGGCAGCAATCGGTGGCTCCCCGACTGCGGAAGAACTTGGAGGAAGACAGTCTGATTCACCACTATTGGTTGCATTGTTTTGGACAGGGAGAAAGCTCCATCGAGGCGATGCTGCCGGACTTGGTCCGCAGAGGCAGGGATCCCAGCGTGGGAATTACGGCTTCCGCGGCGACGATTTCTCTGCGAGTGACCGCGCGTGGAAAGACAAAGCAACAATGCATTGACAAAATGCAAAACACGATTGATACCATTCACGACTGTCTTGGTGAGCTTGTGTTTGGTGAAAATGGTCAAACGCTGGAAGATGTCGTCGTGGAATTGTTGCGGGAAAAACGATTCACGCTTGCCGTCATCGACGCCGGTTTGGACGGTGAAGTGGCAGAGCTTATTCGGGACCGGTCGCAGTTGCGTGGTCTGCTAAAGGGGGGCCGAATTGCCACAGAGGAAGACGACCTGCCGATATTGGAACAGGCGCATCGTGCGCAGGCAGAGTTTGAGTCAGACGTTGGAATCGCGGTCGGTCCCCTGGATCACGACGAGGCGCAGATTGCCGCCGGCAATTCGTTTTTTGATGTGGCCATCGTCGGTCCGGATTTTGAAAAGGCGGAACGATTTCGGTTGAGTGGGCACTCCGGATGGCGGAAGCAACGTGCCGTGAAACAGGTCCTGAATCTCTGCCGGTTGACGTTGCAGGGACTCGGTTAATCTGCCGAGGACTGGTTGTCGAAGACCTCTATGGGAAGCCGAATCGCCTGGTGGAGACCGTCATTCTGAACGATCTGATTGGGTTCGGTCCCGCGATTTTTGACCGAGTAAGACCGCGGCGACGACCGCTGCAGTTTCCGTTCGCAGGATGGTCGGGCTGAGGTTGACGGGCTGCCAGTTCGCACGTTTAAGAGTATCAATTTCTGCTGGATCAAATCCGCCTTCGGGACCGATCGCAATCACAAAACGGTTGGCCGTTGAGATTGGGTCGGTATCAAGTTCCGTTGGGGAAGCGGAATGTCCGTAATAGCAGTTGGCCGTCGCTGGAATACTCGACACCATGCTTGCCAAGTCGATTGCAGGTTCGATTTCCATCAAGTGATTTCGGCCACATTGTTTGCTTGATTCGATCACGTGCCGCTTCATCCGTTCCAGGACCTTTTCATTGGCAATCGCTACCGAACGAGTGGACTGAAGTGGTATCAGTTGACTGACGCCCAATTCGACCAGTTTTTCAACCAGAAACTTTTGCCGATCGCCTTTGGGCAGCGCAACGGCAATGGTGACGCGTTGACCCAATTCAACCGGGGTGGTCGTGGAGCCAAGAATCTCAAGTTGGACATCCCGTTTGCCAACCGCGGCAATGCGAGCTTGATGTTCGGACCCGCGACCGTCAAACAGGATAATCTCCTGGCCGGGTTTTAGTCGCATGACATGAATCACGTGATGAGCCTGGTCGCCTGAGAGCGTGGTTTTTCGATCGTCGATCTCGGACTCGAGAAAAAAGCGTCGCGACATGTTTTTGCAGTCGAGTTTGATCTGGTACGGCCAATCGAGACCGCTACAATGGTACCCTGGTAGAAACTGAAACAAGATCGACGCCACCTACAGACATCGCCAGCTTCTACATTGCGAAAGATTCGAACAAAAACCGACGTTGGTTGATTGTTTCGAGACACGTTTTTCGAGAGCCATTATGAAGCAGATAGTGTACCCGCAGGACACAGGCGAGCCAATCGTCGTCCGACTGCATGATCCTTATTGGGCAGCTTTTCTGGCGTGGATTTGGCCGGGCGCCGGGCATTTTTATCAACGCCGTTTTGCCAAGGGCTTCCTGTTCATGATTTGTGTCTTGAGCACGTACTTCTTCGGTTTGGGATTGGGCCACGGTCGTGTGGTCTACGCTTCCTACAAAGAAGGCGACTTTCGTTGGCAGTACATTTGCCAGTTTGCCGTCGGGGCGCCGGCACTTCCGGCACTGATCCAGTCATATAAGACGGCGAAAGGTGATCCGCCGTTTTTCGTTTTGTGCGAACGTTATCCAGCGGACTACGGAGACGAATTCAGTGATCTAGAGTCCGAAAAAAGAAAAGTGCAACTGAGATTTCGTCGAATCACTCCCGAGAATAACAGCGAGGGCTACAGCGGGTCGACATTGAAGGATGGGTTCATGGCCCCGCCGGCCGGACCCGTCCTGCAAAATGACCCGGATGTCCTCGGGCGTTGGCATTATGATTACAAGCACAACTACGAGATGGGTACTTTGTACACCGTCGTAGCGGGTCTGTTGAATTTGTTGGCGATCTACGATGCGTTTGTGGGGCCGGCGATTCTGACCCCCAAGCAAAAAGAAAACCTGGAAAAGAAACGTCAGAAACAGGAAACGAGAAAAAGATCGAGTCGATCGGGCAGTAAATAGGGCGATGGGACGGTGATTGAACATGGAAACTTTTGAACTCGCGACGCTGCTAGTCGCAAACGGCAGCCCGGCCCGCATCTGGTACTCGATTCCCTTGATCGTTGTCGTTAGCTTGGTTTATGGGGCCACTCGGCATGAGCATCTCAAGGAGATTTTGATGCATTCCGCTCGATCTGCAATTTGGGTCGTTGGATTCATGGCGGTGATCTTCGCGTTGATTTGGGTCGCTGGTTTTTGGACCTGAAAAACGTCGCCAAGTAGCCGGATTGTCGGCCACTGGGAGACCCATAAGAGACCTCCGACTGGCAATCGCGTAAGCATTTCGCTTCCCAGACCGTATCACTGCCAAAAAGGAGCTGGCAGCAGGAATACGTGATTCTCAAACAGACTGAAGGCACCGTTCCAACTGATATATCTCGTGAACATGAGGATCAGGACGAAGGCAAATGAAATGGGAATCGTCAACGCCGCAGCCGGGTATCGGACCCACCACCGGCTGGAGCCATCTCGGCGGGCACCACGCCGATAAGCGAGTCCAACAAACACTTTGGCGGGCCAAATAAAAAGAATGAACACAACGCTGAGCGTCCAAAGCAGCTCACGCGGGATCTCTTCCACCTTCAAGAAAAACAACGGCAGCGCGAAAATCAGGGTTAGCAGCAGAGCCAACAAATGCGCCCAGGGTGCGCGACCAAAATTCTTCATGACCGACCCGACTTCCAGGAAACGTTTCAGTTTTCCGTCGATCGCGAAATGAGCCTGGATAAAAGGCAGCAGGGCGAAGACGGGTATCGCGAACAGCACGCCAAAGAGTCCAGACAGAATTGCTGCACCATCTTCCGTAAATGTCGAAGTGACAATCAGCGTTGTGGGGATCAACAACCATGAAAAAGTGCCCACGAATCCCTTCAATCCCAACCAGAAATAATACGGTAGGTTCAGGCCTGTCACGAAATCCCACACGCCATCGCGAGCGGTCACGTAGAGATTCCCGGCCAGCATTCGTTTCACAAAAATCGCTGGCAAAAACCAATCAACGACGGGCTCGGTGTGACAAATGTCGTCAAACAGCCGCGGGGCAAACCATCCTGTCGCGAGATCGAGGCTGCGGCGTATGTATTTCCAACTTGCGACTCTTCTGACAATCCAGACCATAAACGAAAACGGCGCCACGACCGGCCATAGGAAATATCGCAACTTGCCACCGCACAGCCAGGCCGCACCAATATGTGCGACGATTAAGACCATCAAGCCGATTTGAACGATTCGCATGGACTGCGTCTGTTGGCTGTGTGGATCGATCAGATAAGCATCAAACCAGAAGTTCGAAAAAATACGAATCGGCAACAACATCAGCCAGGTGCCCAGCAGGATGCCCCCCAGTACTGAGGCCTTCTTTAGTCCGATCATGGCATCCGTCACCGATTGCTTTCTTGCCAGTCTTCCCATGACCTCCAGGAGGTAGCCGAAACTCAGGAATTGCAGAATCGGGATATTGGCGGTTACTGCCAGGAGCAAGATGACGCTAGCGATACCAAACAGGTTCGAAGCCAGTTGTTTCACCCAGGAACCCAATCGAAACGGCCAGCTGTGTCTTTTGCGGCTATTGCGACTTGCAACAACGTCCTCATTTTCATCCGTGTTGGGGCCGGCAGCGTGTTCCCGGGAAGTCAAAGGAACGTCGACCCGATTGATCGGCACAGCTATCGGACGATCCGGAGATTTTCCGACGGCACTCGACGAAACATGCATTGACCGGTGACTGTCCTTTTTCGCAGCGCCGCGAGTTGGATTGGCTGCTTCATCGACGGGACCTAGGTGGTGCTCGTTTTTGTTGTTGTTCGAATCCAAAACGTTTATGCCGAGCGTTAGTGGTGACTTTAATTGGCTGTGAGCCGACGTCAGGAATTGCCGATATATTGGTAAAACCCGCCACGCGGTAAAACCTAGGTCGACGTGGAGGAGTAAATCCTCTTGAATAAACCATTTCCGCAGGCTTCTTGTTTCAATATTTGACCAATCCGGGCGAAAAACAAAAAGGTTGGTTTTGATTTGGCTGACCTGCCTGGTTTGCGAGCGGAGATATTCATGAGCGATTCGGTCTGGGCCAAAAACCTTTTGTTTTCGACTCTCTGTTTTGGAGCCGTTGGCCTGCTGGCCTACTACTTATTAGCTGCCGATCGAATTTCTGCACCGCTGTCGTTTCGGCCAGTCGGCCCCTTGCAAAGCGATATTGAGTTTGTGGCCGGCGAGGTTGATTTGGCGTTCGCCGAGCAATGGAAAGCAGCAGGCATTGAACCGGCGGCTCGCGCTGACACACTGATTGTGGCAAGACGATTGGCGTTGGGGTTGGCTGGAACGATCCCCTCACTCGAAGAGATTCGGGAAATCGAAAAGCATCCCTTGGCAGAACAGGTCCACTGGTGGGTTTCACGTCTATTGGAAGACCGGCGAACCAGCAACCATTTGGCGGAACGATTTGCCAGGTCGCTGGTGGGAGTCGAGGACGGTCCCTTCCTGATATTTCGCCGCCGCAGGTTTGTGGCGTGGCTGTCGGACCAGATCCATTCCAATCGGCCTTATGATGAATTGGTGCGTCAAGTTCTTACGGATGAGGGGCTGTGGACGGACACTCCAGCGGTCAATTTCTATACGCGCACCGTAACCGAAGACAATGAGTCGCGTCCCGATCCGATCCTGTTGGCGGGGCGAACCTCGAGAGCATTTTTGGGGATGCGAATCGATTGCCTTCAATGCCACGACGATTTTTTGGGTTCCATCAACCTGGGGTCGCAGGAGGATTTGACCGGCGGGATGCAATCCGATTTTCATGCGTTGGCTGCGTTTTTCAATCAGACGGAAAACTCGTTGCTGGGGATTCGCGACAACCCTGGAAACGAAGAATACGTCTATCAACTGCTGGGCGATGAAGAAGCGAAACCAGTTTCACCGAGGGTGCCATTTCATCGTGAATTGGTTGATGAAACAGACCAAAATTTGCGGTCGCGACTGGCGGAATGGGTAACGCACCCGCAAAACAGACCGTTTGCCAGAGCGATCGTAAATCGAACCTGGGCGATTCTGTTTGGACGACCGCTGATGCAACCGGTGGATGACATTCCGCTGGAAGGTCCGTTCCCGGATGCACTGGAAATCCTGGCGGACGATTTTGTGGATCATGATTTCGACCTGCATCGCCTGATTCGTATCATTGCCGCGACGCAAGTGTTTCAGTTGGCCAGCACCGCGGATTCCGACGTGGATCAGCGACATGAGGATCAATGGGCGATCTTCCCGCTCGTTCGACTGCGGCCAGATCAGGTCGCTGGTGGAATCATTCAATCCACGAAATTAACGACCATCGATTCAACTTCTCACATCATCACTCAATTGACCCAGTTTGGTGAAGAGAATGATTTCGTACAACGATATGGCGACCCTGGAGAGAATGAATTCAAAGACCGCGGCGAGACGATCACGCAGCGTTTGCTGATGTTGAACGGTGATATGATTGACGAGCGCTTGCAGAATGGATTTAATGCGCCGGCCCATTTGACGGGGCTCTCTCCAGGTTCGGAAAAGGCGCTGGAAGTCATTTACCTGTCAACCTTGACCCGCCGACCTAGCCGCAGCAGAAAGAAAACGGTTTGTGACTGAACTCGATTCGTTGTCACGCGAGGAGCGAAACCAGAAGTCCATCGATATTTATTGGACATTGATCAATGGTTCTGAGTTTCGCTGGAATCATTGAGACGACATACAACCTGAATGGTCTTCGCACCCATCTTTCGCAAGACGCAGCCGACAAAAACAGTGGAAACATCGCGACACAAAACATGGGTGCTTGCATGAGAAAAGAAAATCATTTCTGCGGAAGCAACGAGCATTTCAGCCGCAGGTCACTGTTGAAAATTGCGGGACTTAGTGGTTTGTCCTGGTTGACGCCCGTGGCCAGCCAGTTGGCGGTTTCGGCGGAAAAGAACCCGGCGAAACGTCCCAAATCGCTGATCGTACTCTGGTTGGAAGGGGCTCCCAGCCAGTTGGAGACTTTTGATCCCCACCCAGATACAGAAATCGCTGCGGGAAGTCGTGCCAGAAAAACCAACGCTCCCGGGATCTGGGTCGGAGATGGATTGGAACAAGTCGCCGAGCAGATGGATTCGATTGCCTTGGTGCGTGCCGTAACCAGCAAAGAGGGCGACCATGAGCGGGCGATCTACAACGTGAAAACAGGTTTCCGACCCGACCCCACGCTCGTGCATCCCGCCATTGGGAGCATCATCTGCCATGAGTTGAACACCGAACAGGACCGGGAAGTTGCCATTCCCCGCCATGTCTCGATCTTGCCTGCCAGTGCACCTGGACGAGGAGGTTACTTGGGTGATCGATTTGATGCATTCAAAGTGTTCGATCCCCAACAACCCATCCCCGACGTGATTTCCAAAGTAGAGAGCCGACGGCAACTGCAGCGCATCAATGATCTGAAATTTGCCGATCAACAATTTCTCAAAAACCGGGGTGGCAATCGCTTACCCGACGCGTTGAAAAACCAGAACCTCAATGCCGCGCTGACGATGATGTCTTCCGACCAGCTGAACGCTTTCGACGTGAGCAAGGTCCCGGTCGCGGAGCGATTGAAGTTCGGCGATAATTCGTTTGGCCGAGGCTGCCTGGCTGCGATCAGTCTCATTGAAGCGGGCGTTCGTTGTGTCGAGATCACCCTGACCGGTTGGGACACGCATGTGAACAACCACGAACTCCAAGCGGCGCGGATTCAGATTCTCGATCCGGCCTTTGCCGCGCTGGTCAGTGAACTGAAGCAAAAGGATCTGTTGGACTCGACGGTTGTCGCGTGCGGCGGTGAATTCGGGAGGACGCCCTGGGTCAATCCGGTTGGCGGACGAGATCATTGGCCACACGGTTTCAGCATTGCGTTGGCCGGCGGAGGTATTCAAGGCGGCCGCGTTGTCGGAGAAACATCACCGGCCCCCGCGAGAGATTCAAAAACTCCCGTGAGCGATTTGAAGGATCCTCGTCCCATTGAAGACGTGCACGCGACGATTCTATCGGCCCTGGGAATCGAGTATTTTAAGGAGTTACAAACGCCAATCGGCCGCCCCATGAAGATTTGCCAGGGACGGCCGATTGATCGATTGTTAATAAGCTAAATCTCAAACTCGCTGCATGGAGCGATGGCTGGTTTGTTAAAAAACGCCGCCGCCGCCGGCTCCACCGCCACCGCCGCCGAGACCACCGCCAGCTCCACCGCCAGCTCCACCACCCGCTCCACCGGCTCCACCCGCCAGCCCTTGGGCTGTATCGGCAGTACCGAGAATGTTGAACGTTTCAACGTCGGTAATGAGCGAGAACGTCGGAGAAACACTGACCATGACATAAAGTCGATCTGCCGTGGTGGCGTGATTGACGGTCATGAAGGTTCCTTCTGGGATATTCGTGATGACAGGCTGATATCCAACGACGCCGGGTCGCAATCCGCCGTTGACCAATCCGTCGAGCAGAGGATTTCCGCCGCCGGCAAGCAGACCATTTCCACCGCCGTACCCATAGCCTCCGTACGACGACGATCGGCTGAGTTGTTGTGCCAGGATATGACGATTGTCGGCGATTTGTTGTTTGACCACCGTTTGGATCGTGTGTTCTTCCAATGGCTCGACACGACGTCCCTGGTCGAGGGCAAACATTACCAAAGCTCCTTTGTCATCCAGTTCGACCTGCTTGGTCATGCTGGATTCGATTGGAGAGCGGTAATGGTTGTGGATCGAAACCGTCACTTT
Source organism: Pirellulaceae bacterium (assembly GCA_942492215.1). Classification (GTDB taxonomy): domain Bacteria; phylum Planctomycetota; class Planctomycetia; order Pirellulales; family Pirellulaceae; genus Mariniblastus. The sequence continues at coordinate 561,119 of CALODY010000010.1, read as the reverse complement.
CCCAGATGTCACTTCGCCCCAGACACGGCGAACAAGCAACTGGTAGTTCCCCGCAAATCCTTTGGGCAGAATGTACTGTTCCTTCATGAGGCCTGAATCGCCGGGCTTCAAAGAATAATTGTCGCCCATTGAAACGCCTCCCGCGGCGGTTCGTGTATGCAGGCGAGAACAAATTGTGCCACCGGGTTCGGCCACGAACAGGTCGATGTCCGCATCGCCGGTCCAACTGACCTCGATAAAACAATCGCGTTCGAAAGCCGCCGCGAGTTTCTGCTCATAATCGGCAAGTTCTTCTTCGCGTCCTTGCTTCTTCAAGCTGACACGAATCGCGTCCGATGCGTACTTCGCTTTGTCGACAATTTCAGGATGATCTGGCCATTCTTGCCCGAAAATACCGATCGTCGCCCATTTGATCCCTTCAACATCCTGGATTTTCTGGGCAGCACGCAGGCCGATCACAAAAGGCTCAGTACGTGTTGGATTGGCAATCGCAAAATCCTTGAGCATGCGAATTGCTCGTTTCTCCATCCCGTGGGAGGCCATATATTGTGCGATGTACATGGCTTCATTGGGATCGTCGGACAGGTCAACCGCAGACATCAATGCCCGTTCAATATCCGATTTTGGCATTTCAGCAATTTGCATCGCCAGCACCATGGCTTCGTACATCCAGGGTTGCAACTGATCGTTCTTCATGGCTGCCCCAATCAAGGAAACCACTTCACGAGGTTTCTGCTCCTTCATGAGGTGCCGCGTCGTTTCCCGAACATCCGCCGGTGTGGCAAAGGTGGTCGAGAAGTAGGCGTTCCAAGCGGCATCCGTATCTGCGTCGGCAGGTACGGTGATCACTTTAGGTTGCACCGGGGCAGAGACAGGAGCGACAGTTTGAACTGCGGAAGAGTTGAGCTTCAAAGCACCACTCTCTTGAATGCAGAAAACGCCACCGCCACCACCGCCACGACCGCCGCCGCCAAGTCCGCCGCCGCCCAATCCACCACCACCGCCGCCGAGTCCACCGCCGAGTCCACCGCCGCCGCCGAGTCCGCCGCCGCCCAATCCGCCACCGGGGTTGAACCGAGGTGCGACCAGGTCGCCGACATTGTAGACATTAGTCACGAAATACTTGGTGTCTTCTGCGTCATCCAGGGAGATGATCAACAGCACTTCATTTCGAACGATGAAGGTCGCGTTCTTCTCTTTCAGCATCAAACGCAGTGCGTTCTTGAGCCGGATCCCCCGCAGGTTGACGGTGATGGGTTCATCATCGGACAGGCTGTCATCCTTGGCAGACTGGTCCAAAACGATATTGATTTTGAATTGACCTTCAAGTTCTTCTTCAATTTCGTTCCACGGTGTTTCGTCGTAAATGAGCGTGGCAGGTTCTTCTAACGCACGCAAAATCTTTTCTTCGGTCTCGCTGCCAGTAAGTCGAATATTCTCATACTTCTTTCGACGGAGCTTTTTTGCTTGCCAGACGTCCGGATCGGGGAAAACCAGCGGAGGATCTCCCGAGAACGGAATCGACCCCAATTCCCCTTCGTAGAAAGCCATAAAGGTGCCGGCCCTTTTCCGCCGTCGCAGCTCCAGCATCATTTCCAGGTTGCGCGTGAACCGGGCTTTCTCATTGGCAGCGACGACCGCCGGATTGTCGGGGTCAATTTCGTAAGCCGTTTCGGTAACGGCTACCGCTTCGTCATATCTTTCTTCGATCACCAGCGAATTGAAACGGTTGAGCAATTCGGCAATTTCTTCTTCACGACGTTCCAGCCGAACAGCTTCTCTCTCAATTGACTGAGCGATCGCTGTGTTTTCGGTCGCGACGGCGCGAGCTTCATCAAATTCCAGTTTCCTGGTTCGTGACGACTGCAGGGCCGATTCCAATGTAAACCGCAATTCCGCCCGTGTGTTAGGAAACAGATCCGCCGTTTGATCAATGACTTCAATTACGTTTTTCAACCGCTCAATGGCTGCACCGGGATCGGTTCGCAACTCCTCGCGAGCCCTTCTGAGTTCAAATTCGACTTGCTTTTTCGCGCGATCATTGATGACCCGAATGCGATCTTCTTCAGAAAGAATCAAACTCTCCGATTGTTGTTTGACTTCGTTCAGGAGTTGTTCCGACTGCTCTTCAACGCTGGGGGCGATCAGAACCATTTTGGAAGGATCTTCCTGAGGAACCACATCCTGTCCCGGTTGAGCTTGGCCCGGTTCGGTGGGCAGAGTCGTCGTTTCGTCCTGTGGCTTTTCGACAGGTGCTTCGTCGCCTGGCAAACCAAACGGGTCATTGTCCTGCAAACGGTGTGAGGCAGCCATCGCCAGCACGTCGGCGGTTGTATTGGATGGATCGTTGTGCAAAGCGGCGGATGCAAGCTGTTGCGCAAATTCCGCATTGCCGTTCGAGAGCGCCTGACCACCCAGTTCCGCCAATCGGGCCGATTCAGCACTCAACGCGCGAGCATACTCTTTCAATCCAGCAGAACCGACCGTCGGCATCGTAACCCCAGCATCTTTGCGAGCTTTTCGCATCAACGCGGGAAGAAAAGCGAAATCGACATGGTTGGTCTCAGGTTGGATGTTCCATTTCATAGATTCGCTGATCCCATTGACCAGACCGTTGATCGTGAAATCAATCGCCGTTCGGTCCGCGATCGTTCCGACAAGAATGGTATCCCGATCGGTCCTCATGGGAGGAAGGTACTGCGGATAGATCTCCACAACCGAGTCCGAAAGATTCGCCGATTTTGGCCAGAAAACCGTGCCGTGAACTGTCAGTGCCAATTCGATTGCACCGTTTTTCGTTGACTCGGCATCATCGCTGTCCAGCAGCACATTTCCTCCGGTTTGATTGGCCAACGCTGCCATCAATTCAATGTTTCGATCGGGACCAATGGCAAAACTGGAAACGGCAATCTCATTGTTGACAAGCGACTTAACAGCACTTGAAAACGCGTCCGTATTGAGGATGCCGGCTCGACTAATGCCATCGCCAATGTAGATTACGTTCTTGTTTTTTTCATCGGAAGTATCGAATTCCTGGGCGGCAGCATTGAGCATCAATTCGATGTCGGTTGAGCCCATGGCGACCCGGTTCTCCAAATTTTGGATCGCGACGGAGACTTCATCACTGCCGGGCTCGACAAACCCTTGCGTCAGCGGAATCGGGTCCAGGTCGACAGCAAAGATCTTCACGCGGTCTTCCGTGTTAAGATTCTCCATGAGTTGTTTAAGCGTTGCGATTGAGTCCCGCTTGTATATCCCCGATTGACTGGCGGAAGTATCAACGTAGATGGCAATATCGCTTGCCCTTTGACGTTCTTCGTTCAGCTGTGGGGTAAGACTGAGGGCGAAATTGGTTTCACCGGCACTGTCGTAGGTTGCCATACGCGGCGATTCGGTACCGAACTCGGTACCCGACGACTCGTTCGTGAACGTCGCTTGGAGGCCCAAAGCCAGCAATGCGACTGAAAATCCTCGAAGCGCGACTTTGGTCGAGCTGCTAATCGACATAACGATCTCTCCAACCGAATAAGATGAACAGGGTGGCATCATTCGCCGAGCGAGCCCTGTTTTGCCCTGTAATGTGTAAATCTGAGGTAAGTTGGGCCAGTCCGCCCATTTAACTATTGTATTTTGACGCCCTAATTGACGCTACCAAAATTCGCCGTTTTTGCCTCGAACACTCAGTCGGCATAACCATTAAAACCGGATTTTGAGACTGTTGTCCGCAGGTTTACGCAAACGACGTTTACCCAACCACACTCAGCAAAGCTTGTACCCTGGTTTTAAATTTGTCGCGAATTTACGGAATTCAGGCTCCAAATCGCTGCTTCCGATTGCGATTTTGGACTTTGAACTCAGGAAACGGCCGTTGCGGTGGGATTTCGAGCGATGCCACGTAATTGGAATTTTACGTATCCTCGAAATTGATATCGGAAATCGACGCGCCAATTGGCAGCATTTTTGAACACTCAAGCCAGCTTTCGTCCTTCGCAATCCCCCAGAATTGATCAGGCAAGCCGTGACAAATAGGGGATTCTTATTCGTCCTGTGCGTCGGTCGGGCCTGAGAATGGACAAAAAGGGCGCTGACAGGACAATCGGCTTAATTGCCGGTTCCTCGGAAGCCGGATTGGTGAGAGGTGGCTGGGCTGGCAACCATTCGGTAGCGAAGAATTTGCCTAGTTGACGGGTTGCCGTCCGGCGCGCTGGGCTAATCGCGATTGGCACTCCAATTCGCTCGATTGAGATTCGAGTTCGTGAATCATTTCCTCGGAAATCCAAACCAAGCTTTTTCCAATCCAGCCGACGCCGTGGGCAACTCGTTTGTCAAATTCGATCTGCCTTCGGAAGGCACGTATGCGCGTGTTCTTGTAGGCCGTTTTTTGAACCAGGGGAACCAGCGATTCGTGAAAAACATCGGTAAGCCGGGTTTTGACCATCGCGGAGGCATTCAGAATGGAGATGGCGACCAATTCATGCCGTCGCACTGCACTTCGGAGCGAACAAATAGACGGCTGAAAACCGCTTGAGAGCCGTTCGTCGATTCGACTCCAATCGATACCCGCGGACTCGATCACCCGAAACTCTTCCAAAGATAGTTGCCGTTGCCACGAATGAAGCGCTGTGTGGACGAGTTTTTGCGATGTCGACCACAGTGGAAAAACGTTCCGAGACGCACTCTCGGGACCCCGATTTGCGATTCGAGAATTTTCCTCAAGGCACCTGTCTCGATGGGCGCGAATCGCAGCAATCGACCGAGTGATCGGCTCGTTGAGAGCGGCAAAGATCACATTCCAGTAATCGCAATCTTCGTAATATTGCCAGTACGCGTCGATGCCTTCATTGCCCTCCATTTCTGATGTTTCGGGAACGTCACGGTTTGGCGATGCGGTGCTGACGCTGACTGGAACCGTGGCGTCACGTTCGGAATTCTCTCCACTCAACCTGCCGGAAACCAGGGCGGAAGGAATCTGCCCTACCCTGTGCAATGATTTGTGTGCCGCCGTGCTGACATAGTTCGCTGCGATTCTGGCGGCCTCCAATGGCTGCGATTGGTTGAGGAACCGATGGCGATATTCGCGCTCCAGCAGTCTCGCCTGCCGAAAGCAACCGTGGGCTTTCGAACGAAGACCTAAGAGCGACTCTTCCAGCCACTGCCAACCAGGACGGGAGTCGGACACCGTATGATCCCGTTCGCATGGACAGCCGATCGCAAAACAACGGGGGTTCAACGCAGTTGAGGCAGCTGAGATATTTGACTGGCGTTCTTCAGTCGGCGGGGTCCATTCACGATCGACTGTCCAGGAGTTTGCCAGTGATAGACAAGGAGGAGAAATCAAATCGTCTTGAACTCGCTGGCCATTGACCGTCGACTCGATCTGGTAAAAATCCTCAGCCAATCCGATTCGGATGGTCTGCAGCAAACCCGCGTTGGTTTGGCTGGAGGCGAGCAAAAATATCAAGCTACTCAGGCAGAATTGGACGGTGTTCCGTACCCTCACGTTTTGTCTCCTTACCGAATTTGCGCAAAGCAGATAAAGGTCATGCTTTCTCAATGGCTTCTTCCGGCGCGAAGGGAGCCGTGGGTTCGCGTATTGTGTTTCCGCAGAAAGGCATCAACTTAGTTCGCTGGAAACTGGTATCGGAACAGGTAACTTCTTCCTGTTGGCAAAATTTTGGAGATTAACGAAACCTTGCCTGTTGATTGACTCGTTTAGTACTTAGTACGATCATGACGGAAGTGTCAGTGGGATATCGGACTCAGCGATTGACGCTCGAAAATCTGATTTTGGCGAGGGCCGGATCGAATCGTTGAATTCCATTCCCGACGCGTCGTTTCGTAGGACATGTCAAACAGCCCTTGCATTGGGAACGACCGGACGAATAGCCTTTACTGGATCGGTGCTCGGCGATGCACCTTGATCGCCGCGTGCAAATCAATTTGTTAGGTTTGGGAAAAACCGGGAAAGATTCTGACGCCACCGGGATCTGACTTGAAACCCGTCACGATCGCACGGAGGCAAACGAATAAATGAAGATATTCGCCCGGGGACAACGGTTGTTTTGTGATAGACGGATATCGAAAACTGAATTAAGAAATAGTACTTTTTTGAGACGAAGGAATCATGAAAAGCTCTTTCTTTATGTGTTTGGCATCGGCGATTTTGGGTGCGATCCTTACGATCTTCCTGATCGGTAATTCGCCCACCGAGAGCCTGGTTAGCGGTTTGGCGTCCCACGCGTTTGCTGCCAAACCACAATCCACGACGCCATTCCGCGCCCAATCGGCAGTCGATCAAATCACGGCTCAGCCACTCGCATCGGAGGACCGCAGGTTTACGTCCGAGGAAACCGTCAACATCTCTGTTTACGAAAAGGTCAATCGAAGCGTGGTCAATATCGCGACCACGGCGACACGAAATCAGTTGTTGTACATGGGACCCCCGCAGACACAGGAAGGCTCCGGATCGGGCTGGGTCCTGGACCAACAAGGCCATATCGTCACGAATTACCATGTCATTGCCGACAGCGATGTTGTCAGTGTCACGCTTTTTGAGGGGGATCCATTTACCGCGCGTATCGTCGGCAGTGATCCGCAAAACGATATTGCCGTATTGAAAATTGACGCGCCGCCGGAACTGTTGGTGCCAGTTGAGCTGGGTAAATCGGATACTCTGCGAGTTGGTCAAAAAATTTTTGCGATCGGGAATCCCTTTGGATTGGAACGCACCATGACCGTCGGTATCGTTTCCAGCCTCGAACGTTCGCTGAGGTCGAAAACGGGTCGTTTGATGAAAAGTATTATTCAGCTGGACGCGGCTCTAAATCAGGGTAACTCCGGGGGACCGTTACTGGATAATCAGGGTCTTTTGGTGGGCATGAACACGGCGATTGCCACTCTCACCGGAGAGAATACGGGGGTCGGTTTTGCAGTACCGGTCAATACAATCCGTCGCGTTATCCCCCAATTGCTGGCCTTTGGCGAAGTTCGTCGAGCGTCGTTGGGAATTGATTTGTTTTGGAAAGCCGAACGTGGTTTGGGAGTTGCCAAGACCAAGGAAAACGGGCCCGCTTTTCTCGCTGGTATCCGCGGCCTGCGAGTCGAGCGCAAGGTCGTCCGGATTAATGGCCAGCTGTTTGAGACCCTTCAGGCTGACAAGAGTACAGCGGACCGTCTGTTGGCTATCGATAATCAAACCGTCAACACCACCGATGAGCTACAGGAGGTTTTGGATAAATTCAAACCTGGCCAAACAGTTTCGGTGACCATTCTCCGAAACAACGTGCTCCAGAATATTCCTGTCTTGCTGGGGCTGGAGAGGTAAGGGCGAATTCTGCCTTGGATTCCGTTCATTCTCGCAGTTGCAGAGGTTCAGAACCTCTGTTCGGAGCGAATCTGTGCTGACACGAGTGCGTGGCGTAAACTCAGACCCCAGGCCTTGGGGCCGTTATCAAGAGAGTAGAGAAAACGATGCCTGATTTTTGTGTGATTCTCGCAGCGGCTGGAAAAAGCAGCCGTTTTGACGATCCGAATCACAAAAAACCATTCGCGATGTTGAATCGCAAAGCCGTTTGGCTCCACTCGGCCGAACGATTCCTGAAACGCCGTGACGTCAAGCAGCTGGTGATTGTGATTGCCCCAGAAGAACGAGAGGATTTCTTATCCAAATTCGGGCCTAACCTGGCAGTGCTGGGGATCGACGTGGCAATCGGTGGAAAGGAAAGAGCCGATTCGGTGCAGAATGCTCTTGAGCAAGTCTTTCCGACGATCGAATACGTTGCGATCCATGATGCGGCTCGACCCTGCGCCGATTCCGATTTAATCGAACGAGTCTTCGATGCCGCGGTAAAAAATGGTGCGGCAATTCCGGTGGTGCCAATCAACAGTACGGTCAAACGCTCTGCGGACGGCAAACTCGTTGAAAAAACCGTGGATCGGTCGAAATTGTACCTCGCCCAAACACCCCAGGTGTTTCAGCGCGAATCAATCTGCAAGTTGTATTCGCAACGAGACGGAGCAAATGTGACGGACGAATCTCAATTGGCTGAGATCAACCAAGTCGAAGTCGCGATGGTTCAGGGATCACCGTTGAATATTAAGATAACTTCCAAACAGGATTTGGTTTTGGCGCAGGCGTGTTTGGCAGCGATGCCCACACCGAGGTTTGACGCACCAATCCATCCCTTCGCAGATGACAATCTGTTGCGCTAGCAGAGCGTACCTGCATCGGCAGCAATTCAGTTTTTTGGTTGGCAACACAAGCGGAACTGGCCACCATTCAGTCGAGAGAGGGCCACTTTTTTAAGATGGACTGGCGCCAATGGTTTCAGTCCCACCACCAGTTATCGTCATCTGCATGCGGACGAGCTTGGTCTGCCTGCTCGTCAAGTTTGAAGGCGGAGTCGGTTTTGAAGTCGGCAGCGGAAATGAACTTTTTCGCGTCGTAGGAAATGCCGCCACTGACACCCACAATCGTGTGTCGCAGTGTCGATGACTTTTTGCGAAACTTTATGACTTTCTGATTCATTACGGAATCCACCTGGCGAGCGGCGCGGTCAAGCGGGACTTGATAGGCAATCTGACCCGGTCGTTGGGGACCAAAAAACGTCAGGTTCCAGTCAACTTTCTCGGCGAGTCGCTGTTGTCGCATCAGGCCCGCAACCAACGCCATGTCAAATACGTTTTTGAGTTCCCGGTAGATCGGGTATTGATCGGCGACGGCCTCGAAATGGCGGGTAAAATCCCGAGCAAATTCTTTTGTGGGACCATGAGATCGGCCTGTGTGAATTCGATTCCCGGCGTCATCCAGCAATTCGCTTTCGCTCAAGACTTTGACTCCGCTACCGGTAAATGTATAGACCATTTGAGTCGGGTTGGTAAAAACATCCTCGTAGTTCAACGTGAACCACCAGCGAGCGACATCCAGTCCCGGGACCGAACCGTCGGCATTCAGTTGCACGCGGTCGAGATAACTTGGGACCTCGGGAACCGACGGCTCCAATCCCATCCCCAATAGTTTCATTCGGTAGTCGGCCTCGACAAGGATCCGAGCGGCGTGAGTTCGATCGTCAATCCCAAAGACCTCCACGTCCTGCTGGCCAAGTGTTTCGCGAAGTTTCCGTGACCAGCTGGTTCCTTTCAGCTTGGTAGTTGCCAGAAAGGCTTTGGTGTCCGCAAGATTTTGCTGTCGGGGAGTAATCGCGCAGCCAAATTTGCCATCCGCTTCCCAGGCGTTCCGCAGGCAAACGACAAAGTCGTCCAGCTGCAAAACGGGGTACCCGGATTCGACGCTGATAGATCGATGGGTTGCGTCTTTTTTCCAAGCGCCGGCGGGTCCCGCGATGACAACCTCTCCGGTTTCCGGATAGGTTATCACAAACTTGACTTCGGTCATGCCGGCCAGGTTCTGCATCGTGTCATCTAGCGGCAGTCCTTGGGCAGCCAACAATTGAGCCTGCCGTTCAAGCTTTGTGAGGGAGACTTTCCGCAACTCGGCGGACCACTGGGGCTGCCGATTTCCCGAGTCTGACAGGGCTCGTTGCCGAAACGAACCCGAAAAATTACCACGATCCGTTTTCAATTTTTTGAGGGTGCCGGCACTGTCAACGAAAACGCCGGCGGGATAGGCCTGGATGGTCCCCAATCCGGTTCCGGTATCCAGCCAGGAATCGGATTGGATCGTGTTTTGAATCAAGTCGATTAACGGAGTGAAATCCGCTTCCGTGACGCCCCCGAATTGACCATTCCCTCCGATATTCGGTTGAGGATTTGCCATGGACGAGAGCAAGGCAGATCGTTGCAGGTCGTCTTGGACCAATCCAGCGGATGCGAATGCGGGTCGACGAGCACCGGAGTTCCATTGGCGTTTGGAGATTTCTCCCAGCAACCGATCGGCGTGGGGGGCGGGCAGGCCGTCAGCGATTGACAGCGCTCGAGGAAATTCGCCGGCGTCGAGATGAGCTTCGATTTGCCGCAGAGCAGCCGGGTCCAATTCGGAATCCTGCCCGCGCAGCTGATTGCCCAATCCGGCAACAACTAGCAGGCAGAGGAATCTCAAAACGTACCTCGATCGCCAGATCATTTGCCTCTTCATCGCTATGTCCTCCCAATGCCCCGTGGCATAAGTGTCTCACGGCATGAAGGAAGAGGCAAGTGATTTTGTCGAGGAATGGAAGCGATGTTGAAATTTTCACATCAGCGCATGAAAAAACCCCTCAATTTGAACTGAGGGGTTTTTCGTCTCGTCCTGACAAGCAGATCGATCAATTAGTTCTCTCCAGCGTCCTGTTTCAGCTCCTCAACGGCGGCTTCCGCAGCGGACCCCGATGATGCATTGGCATCGGTGGAAGCTGCTGGCATCGGAGCGGAAGGCGCAACGGCTCCGCAACCCGCTACGCAACTTTGCATCCCAGCCGTGCCGTATTCCGGACCGACGGCTTCGTTGAAATAGCCGCATGGATCGCCGCAGCAAGCTCGGTTTCGTTTGAATAGTCCACAGGAAAACAGTCCGCGAAGTTTGCCACCGCATCCGCAGCCACTGTCGCAAGGATCGACTTCGCAACCGCAACCGCAGCCGTTGTGGCGATGAAACAGTCCGCGAAGTTTTCCACCGCATCCGCAGCCACTGTCGCAAGGATCGACTTCACAACCGCAGCCGTGATCCCGATGGAACAATCCCCGAAGTTTTCCGCTGCATCCGGTTTCGCAACCGCAACCGGATGGATAGCCAAAGCAACCCATGTCGCAGCCACAGGCAGCACCACCACCGCATGAATTTTTACGAGCGGCGAGTCGAGCTTTCAATCCGCTCAGGCAACCACAGCCTGCCGCGGCTTCGCCACAACAATCTACTGCAACCGGTTCTTCACAGACAGTTTCGCAACCGGTGTCACAGGCATTCTTGCGTGCGGCCAGTCGCGCTTTCAGTCCACTCAGGCAGCCACAGCCTGCCGCAGCTTGGGCGCAACATTCCACAACCGGTTCTTCACAGACGGTCTCGCAACCGCTGTCACAGGCGCGGCGGGCTGAATGCTTTCCGAATAGGCCACAACCTCCACCACAATGATTGAATAATCCGCAGCCGCATCTGCGACCACAGCGATCACCCATTCCACAATTCTCGGTGCAATAATCGGCCCACAAGCCGGCTGCTTCGGACTGTGTGATTCCGCGGCCGCAATTGCCCTCGGAGAAAGACCCGCCGCTGTAGGAATTTGGGGCCACTGGCACGGCGTAGTTAGTGCTAATCTGTGCCATGGCATCTCCGCACATACAGACGGCGGCGACCACAACAACTACTCTGAGCGTGTTGTTAATCATCTGATTGACTCCTCTTAAAACTGCTTGTCAAAAAATCCTGATTGCCGCTGCTCGAAACTGAGTGATGTTCCCAAACTCGCTGTGCGAATGCGGAACGCGCTGTGTGGATCCAATTCTGAGTCAGAAAGACCACAGGCTCGTTCTCGATTCGGGCAGATTCCAATCAAGCTGTGAATTACAAGGACATTGCACGATTTGCAATTTGATCCGTTGCATTGCAGTCATCGACGGGCTTGCGAATCGCCAACTACAAAAATCGCTTGACTTTGCCAAAACGGCGGGACACAAAGGAACATCATTCGGACAAGAGAATGGTGACGCGTCGCGTAAAGCGTTCGCGTGCTTCCCAATGATTCATTGATGCTTGCGGTATCAATCGCTTCGATTAAGCGTGCCGAGTTTCTTTCCTGAGAATCAAACTTTCACACCACGGGCTTGCTGGGGTGCCGGTGGCGACGGTCGTCGGGCTTGCGACGGGAACTTTGAAATGGCTGTCCGGCGGTAACCCACGACAAAACAGGCAGGTCAATTGAGACAAACGTCTTTCCTGCCCCTGTCCTGACAATCAATCTTGGCCCGTCGTGCCAGTCAGCAAAGCTTGTTGGTTGGGCGGGATAATCAGGATAAACGTGGTTTTTGCATTTAAATAATGTATGCCATGGCAGGTGACGATAACGCTCATTGGTCTCTTCAATCGTGAAGTAATTTCACCATTGCTCGTTTTTCGTCGCGAACCAAAAGGTGAGTGCCATGAAAATCGGTCCTGCTAACAAGCTGGTAGTCGTCGTCTCAAAGAACAATGATGGACTGGGAGTTGTGAACCGTGTTCTGGACGAGTTCGATGCCATTGCGAAATCTGTCGCTTGCCTAAAAGTGGCGGAGCGTATCTCCCGGGCTGAAGACATTGCGTTGATCATCTGCGATGAAGTCTGCAACGTTGCGCTCGAATTTTCAGAATTGAAGAATTGCAAAGCCGGAATCATCCTGCTTTCCCGCACTCAGGTTGCTGACGTGATTGTCAAACATTCGAAATCAGGCCCAATTGCCTCGTTGAGAAAGCCGGTCGGTGCCGACGAGCTGAGAGTGTTTGTGAAACAGGCGTTCAACGTGTCTGAAAAACGAAGACATTCAGCCGCCATTGGACGCCCGTTGTTTCCAACCCTGGTTCCAGGATCCATGGTTGTTTCGGCAAACATTCATTCAATGTACTAAGCTGTCTCCAGACACTTGGGCGTCGCTGTTCTTCGCGGTCCAGCCTTTCCTTTTTCCAGTAGTGATTGCCACGGCAATATTCGCTGTTACGGCCGGAAGTTCTCAAGCGCGGCCGACTTTTTCCAGTCCAGTTGCCAGGACAGAAGCGATGCCGACTGGTTTGGCCGCTACGAGTTGTTGGTAGCACGATCTCGTAACAAAGTTGGTGGATTATCGTCCGGTCGCTGCAGGATCCGGGTCTCCGCCCTGAATGATTGGCTGAGCAACAAGATCCCGAATTGACGGAACGCGACCAGCGGAATTATTGATCGTTGATGTTTTCATGTTTTCGTCCGGTTGTCCAAACGAGCGGATGCAATTACGATCACGTCTGTCCAATTCTAACGTGATGATGTTCTGCTTCCATTATGATAATCGGCGTCAATAAAGAGACGGTTCCTGGGGAAATGCGGGTCGCTACGACACCCCAAGCGGTCAAAAAACTCATCGGTTTGGGGTACGAGGTTGTCGTCGAATCCGGCAGCGGTACGGCGGCCCATTTCACGGATGAGATGTACAAGCAGGCGGGTGCCAAAATTGTGTCCAACGGACCTGCCGCGACCAACATTGACATACTGTTAAAAGTAAATCCCCCGACTGATGACGAAATCGCTCAGCTGAAGCCCGGGTCGAACACGATCAGTTTTCTGTGGCCAGCCCGCAACGAAAAAACGATCGCACGTCTGAACGAACAGAAAGTGAATGCGATCGGGATGGACTGCGTGCCTCGAATTTCCCGAGCACAAAAGCTGGATGCGCTCAGTTCGATGGCAAATATTGCGGGGTACCGTGCCGTTATTGAGGCTGCGAACGAGTTCGGTCGCTTTTTCACCGGCCAGATTACGGCTGCTGGAAAAGTTCCCCCGTCGAAAGTGCTGGTAATCGGGGCCGGGGTCGCCGGGTTGTCGGCGATTGGAACCGCTCGAAGCCTGGGGGCGATCGTGCGTGCCTTTGATACGCGTTTGGCGGTGAAAGATCAGATCAAAAGCATGGGTGCCGAGTTTCTGGAACTCGAGTTCGAAGAGTCGGGTGAAGGTGAAGGCGGATATGCCAAAACGATGAGCGAGGAATTTATCGCCGCTGAAATGGCTCTGTTTGCAGAGCAGGCAAAGGAAGTCGATATCATCGTCACCACGGCATTGATTCCAGGAAAACCGGCTCCCAAATTGATTACCGCGGAAATGGTTCGCAGTATGAAGACGGGGAGCGTGATCGTGGATCTCGCTGCCGAGCAGGGAGGTAACTGTGAGCTGACCGAGCCTGACCAAAAGGCCTTTGTCGACGGAGTGACGATCATCGGGTACACCGACCTTCCCAGTCGTCTGCCAACCCAGTCATCGAATCTATATGCCAATAACATTGTCAATCTTTTAACGGACATGACGCCCGACAAAGATGGTCAGCTGGTCTTCGATTTAGAAGATCAAGTGGTTCGCGGCAGCCTGGTAACCTATCAGGGTGAAACGATGTGGCCACCACCCAAAATCGCGGAACCCTCTCCGCCGGCGGCTAAGGTCTCCAGTGTTGCGGCAGAGGCTGCCCCAAAAGCATCGGTGATATCTTCGCCTGGTGCGCGATGGCTGGCAACGATCGGTGGGGCCATACTGGCGGTGTTAGCGATTTGGTTCGTCGGGCGACACGCCCCGCCGGAATTCGTTTCGCACTTCACGGTTTTTGTACTGGCCGTTTTTGTTGGTTGGCAACTGGTGTGGAACGTCACGCCGGCTCTGCATACGCCATTGATGAGCGTCACGAATGCGATCAGCGGAATCATCGTCATCGGGGGCATGTTGCAGTTGTTGGATAAATGGTATTCATTGTCGTCATTGCTAGCGGCCGTGGCGGTCCTGATTGCGACGATCAATGTTGCGGGTGGTTTCTGGGTCACCCAACGAATGCTGGGAATGTTTCGGAGACAGGATTAGGCAACCATGGGGAATATTGCACAACTTGCTCTGTTGGCCTCCGCGGTTTGCTTCATTTTAAGCCTGGGCGGACTTAGCAAACATGAGACAGCTCGGCGCGGAAACCTGTACGGCATCATCGGGATCCTTGTCGCGATCGTGGCTACTTTTTTGAGCCTGCAAATTGGCACCGCCGGAAAGATTCCTTTGCTCTTGGCGCTGGCCGTTGGTGGAGGGGTGGGGGCCTATCTGGCGACTCGCGTGGAAATGACGGCGATGCCCCAGCTGGTGGCGATCCTGCACAGTTTTGTTGGCTTGGCCGCAGTGCTGGTTGGTTTAAGTGTTTTTCTTGCGGACGATATGGCTCACGTTGCTGCCGATGACCCTTTCTCGGCCAGCAGAAAGTTGATCCACGATATCGAGATTTACATCGGGGTCTTTATAGGTGGGATCACTTTCACCGGCAGCGTAGTGGCCTGGGGAAAACTCGATGGCCGCATCAACAGCACTCCGCTGATGTTGCCGGGACGCCATTGGATCAATTTGGTCATGTTGCTGCTGTGCTTTCCGCTGGGGTATTGGTTTTTGCATTATGGTTCCATTGCTCCACTCTTGATCATGATGCTCATTTCATTTGTATTTGGCGCTCATTTAGTGATGGCCATTGGTGGTGCGGATATGCCGGTGGTCGTTTCGATGCTCAACAGCTATAGCGGTTGGGCCGCCGCGGCGACAGGGTTTATGCTGTCCAACGACTTGTTGATCATCACCGGTGCGCTGGTCGGCAGTAGCGGTGCGATTTTGAGCTACATCATGTGCCATGCCATGAATCGATCGTTTGTCAGTGTGATTCTCGGGGGCTTCGGAGCAGGGACGGCGGCCGCGGCCAACGTCGGTGATGCGGCGCCCAAGTCTTACACGTCGACGACCGCCGAAGATGTTGCCATGTCACTGAAAGACGCCAGGGAAGTGATCGTGATCCCGGGATATGGGATGGCGGTCGCTCAAGCCCAACATCCAATCCACGAGATTTCCCAATTGTTGCAAAAAAACGGGACTCGTACGCGATTTGCGATTCACCCAGTGGCGGGGAGGCTGCCGGGCCACATGAATGTTTTGTTGGCCGAGGCTCATGTTCCGTATGACTTGGTCCTCGAAATGGACGAGATTAACGAGGACTTTCCCAACACCGATGTGGTGTTGATCGTGGGAGCCAATGATATCGTCAATCCGGGTGCTCTTGATGACCCTTCCAGTCCGATCTACGGGATGCCGGTTTTGGAGGCATGGAAAGCCAACGAAGTCGTGGTGTTCAAACGCAGCATGGGTGTCGGTTACTCCGGTGTCGACAATCCGCTGTTTTATCTTGAAAACACGGATATGCTATTTGGCGACGCACGACGAAGTTCTGACGACATCCTGCACGAACTGCGGCAATCGTTAGCCAAGTAGTTGGCAGCCAGCGGTGCGATCGCCGAGTGACTGACACAGTAATTGTCCGGCCGTTTTCTTTGTCACTGACTTGTTTCCTGGGTCCAAACGCCTCCTGAGTACGCATGTGAAACGGTTCAGAAAATATGACCAATTGTCGTCGGCAGCGGACGAATTCAAATTGTCCTTCAATGCCGACGGTCGAAACAATGTGGACAAATCAAAGGGAAAGATAGAATGTTGAACCGGAAGACCACAGACTCTCGATACGCTTTTTCTTGCAACGGATTGATTATCGTTCTTTTTCTCGGTGTCACGTCGGGATTCGGTTGCCGACAAGAATTAAATCCGACTGAATCGGCTGGCAAAACATCGAATTCCTCGGTGGTGACCAAGCGGGAAACACAGGAGCGAGACGACAACAAGTCAGACAACTCAGACGTTTTGGAGCAGGCGTCGGATTTGCTTGGCAAAGCCAAAGACCCCGGTGGAATATCGGTCAGCAAAGCAGCGGACTGGTTGCAGAGCCAACTCGATGGCGCCGCCGAAACCGGTAGTTCGACGGCGGAAGGAACCCTGGGCTGGGCGACCGAAATGTATCAATCCTTAAAAGAGCAGGGGCTGACGACCGCTGGCAGTACTCGCGAGTGGGTGGCGGACGACTGGAAAAACATGGGTGCGTGGGAGTACAAGGTTTTCGAAATGGAAGGTCTAGGTCCCATGGAGATCGAAAAGAAACTTACCGAGCTCGGTAAACAGCGATGGGAGTGCTTTCATGTGATGACCTTAAGCGGCAACACGCGGATGTTTTTCAAAAGGCCCGCGAAGAGCTATCTCAAAAATGTTCCGCTCAAGGACATGATGCGGTTGATTCCATTGCTCGATAATGGCAATGGATAGCCAACCACGGTGAAAATAAAGCTGCCGTGAATACGAACGTTCTGGGATTCTAATGCCTCGTCGTCAAGGCGATTTGGAAGCATCGTTTTCGGTGGCGTTTCGCAAATCAATCGTCCGTAACGTGTTGCACATGCTAAAGATGGCGATAATCGTCTCGAAGATCACACGAAGCCACATCAGCGAGACCCCGATGGTTGCGGCCGTTGTCAGGTAGACGCCGGTCTTCAAGAGAAACGGGGAGGTCTCGGCCGCTACTGTCTGCGAAATATTTTGACTGTCCAATTCACTCGAATTCATCAGCGAGGCGACATACGCGTACGAGACGATGACCAGCCAGACGAATGCAACCACCAGAATCAAAAGCCAGCTGATTCTAAGAATCGTCGGTGTCAGGTAACGACGGAAGCGAAAGTCAAAAAACTCGACCACCGAACGAGCTTCGACATATCCGTCGAGCGAGGGCATCCCACGGCGCTCGGCCGTTTTGGCTCTCGCAATCGCCTGCAATTGAGCTTGTGCTTCCGCCGGCGTTGTTGTTTTTGTTGTTGTTAAAGGCAACGCGGTTGCCGGCGGCGCCGGCAAACCCGAGGTGTCTGGTTGAGGAATCGTCACTGCGGTTGGAACAGCGGGAGTTGGCGTTCCGGGTGGCGGCACCAATGTGCTCGGTGAGGGAGTCGGAAATTGGGAAGCGGGTACCGGCTCACCCGATTGAGCCAGTTGCTGTGCCACGTCCGAACCACTTAGCGGTTCGTTCGTCCAACGTTTGGACAACACAAACTTGGTGTCACATTTCTGGCAGGTTACGGGTCGACCGATATAGTCATCGGATGCGGACAAGCGGACCCCACAACTGGGGCAATTGACTTTGATCATTTATCGACGCCGCCCTGGAAAGATCGCCAAAGAACTAAGTCATGCTGGGGCTTTGGGAAGCCATCGAGTCAGCGGCAGTTTGCTTGGCAGTCCGGTTATCCCAAAATGTGAGGAAAAACAATACCGAGATGACGGCCGCAAAAATTGCCGGCATCAGCCAGAATGCCCGGCCATCAGCCAGCCAGCCGTCGCGTGTCGATGGATCCAGCCCTAAACGGTCGCCCCAGAATCCAAGCACATAATTCCCGACCAGCATGCCAGCTCCATAGGTCAATAATCCGATCATGGCCTGGGCGCTGGTTCGCGTCTCAGGCGGAGCCACCCGGTCGGTATACAGCTGCCCGGTCACGAAAAAGAAGTCGTAGCAGACGCCGTGCAGAACAATTCCCAGCACTAACATGGCACTCATCGTCGGAAACAATCCGAACAGGAAGTAGCGGGCCGACCAAGCGAGCATTCCCACCAAGAGCATCTTTTTTACTCCCAGTCTGGAGAGAAAGAATGGCACCAGGGCCAGAAAAACAATTTCACTGACTTGCCCCAGCGCCATGACACCGCCGGTACTGTTGCCAAAAGCCATGGCACCGACAAATTCGCCGGTTCGTCGCATAGTAGAAGGCGAGCGGAATGGAGATCAGGAATGAGCAAAGTGCAAACACAAAATAGGAAGGGTTTTTCATCAACTTGAGCGCGTCGAATCCGAGGATCTTGATGATGTCGACTGGCTCACCTCTGCCTTGAGGCGGCGATGCTGGCAAAGTGAAGCTGTAGACTCCGTAGATCGCACTGACCATCGCGGCCAGCTGAAACTGTACGTTTGAACTGCCGCCTTCTTCCACGCCAGGCAGGACTGGTAGAGCGAAAAAACCGAAGAAAGACTCGGAGATTACCAAGCCCGCTACGATCCATCCAATCGTGCCCCACAGCCGAATCTTCGGGAATTCTTGCTCGATGTTACCGACATTTTGAAACGTAATCGTGTTCACCAGCGCAAGCGTGGGCATGTAGCAAATGAAAAATGTTAACAACGCCCAAAAAAGCATTGAAGAATCGGTAATGGTGCTTACCCACCAAAGCAACGCCGCGCCCACGAGATGCAGGAGTCCATTCAGCCGCTCTTTGTTGATCAATCGATCTCCCAGGAATCCAACGATGAGAGGTGCGAATAACGCGCCCCAGGTTTGCGTTGCGTAGCTCTGCCCAACGATCGTGTTGATGCCATCCTCTCCGGCAAACAACTTACTGAGGTAGGTTCCCATGGTTACAAAAAACACTCCCCAGATAAAAAACTGGAGGAACATCATAAGGCACAGTCGAATCGTGATGGAGACCGGCGTCTTGGATGGGGTTTGGTCGTGAGCAGCTTCGATTCCCATGAGTTCTTGTCCCGATCTACGAGGGCATTTTTGAGGTAGAGAACCAACATGTTAAGCAAAGCCCAGACCCGGGAAAAGGATTGAGAGCCTTCGGAGGCCTAATTCGTCCAAAAACAAACGCAGCTTTTGAGGATCGGGCAATTTGATACCTCCAGCGCGTATCGCCCCAAGCCGCCTGGCGATATCGCCTACGACACTCACAACGAAGGAATGCTGGCTCGGGATCCCATTCGCCAACTTGACCCGTCGGCTTCTGTCTATTCACACTCAGTCGGCTTATTGGGGCGTAAGAGCGATTTCGAACCGGAGAAGTGCAATCCGTCGAGCAGGGGCAGCTACGTTTTGGATTTGATCTCATCACTCAATCGGGCCGGGTAATTGCGGTATGCAAGGTATGCAAATCCCGGACTTCAAAGTTTTTCAATCAGTCGGTTGGTCGTCGAAGACCTCGCAGTATGCCGACCAGGGCAGGTCGGTAACGTAGCAATGGTCACTGTCGGAGGTGTCAGTCCCCTCGACGACTTCGATGATCCGGGCTCCATACAATCTCAGAATTTCACGCAGGAAGATCTGTTCCATTCCCGAATGAATCGAAGTCAAGATCGAGAGGTTGCCATCATTGTTGCCAAATTTTGTGTGGCCAATGTGCTGCAAATCTTCTTTGTAAATTTCCATTGTCGCATTTCTTTGTTAGCCCCGGCAAAGTTCACGGCTTACATGAAGCCGTTTGCATCAATCCGCAAACATCTCAAATCGTCACGTACCGGTTTCGTTGAATCTATGTCATCCTCGCGAATTTTCCGGAGCAGCAACGATACAAACGGCAACTTCGCAATCCATGTGAATCGACAGATCCACGCGGCCGGCGGCATCGGAGGGGAAACCATGATGCCGCCTGACATCAAGCTGCTCCGGGCATGGATCGTTTTCAGCGATGAATCCAACAGGCCAGATTCTTTATAAAATCCTGTCGACCGATTCCGTCATTGCATTCTAACCCGTGGATTGTCGACGATCGAGAGTCCGTGTTCCGGTAGGAATCGAAATCGATACCAGGCTGAGGGCTTTCTCGTTGGCGGGCCATTTCGAGACACTACGTTCGCAGATTCTAGTTCTCTTGCGGAGAAAGGCAGAGAAAGAGAATCAAAAACAGGTCGATCAGAGACTCTTTGTGAGGTTGAAATCTCGAAGTTTGGAAGCTTACATCGGTTGATAAATGACGGCCAGTATTACGAAAATCACAACACACAGAGCCAGGATAGCCCAGGAAGCCATCAATCGTTTGCAAATCGCGAACACCATCCCAGTCGTCGCTGCCAAAGCCATAGCGATGCTGGAGATTCCCAGTATCCAACTCGATTGTACGATGGCGTCCGACGAATTTCGGAATTGCGGGGGAAATTGGGTGGACTCGGCTTTAAGCCGTATTGCTTGAGGAATAAGCATCAATGCGGAAAAGGAAAAATAGGCCATCGCGATTACGCAAAATGCAATCGTAATCCTGACCGCCCAATTCGAAGCGGGAGTAGCCGGGGACGCAACCGAGTCAGAGGTTGCTGTCTGGGAATCGTCAGGCGAATTGTAGGGGTTGTCGATGTTCAATTCAGATGACCTGTTCGATGAAACAGTGGGGAGGAAATGACTACGTGTTTCGCACTCGAATGCCGATGGCAAATGGCTGTCGATTGAAGAAGGATGGTCGGCGCGATGTTTGTTCTGGTCGAGTTTATCGCAATGAGTATCTGGCCAAACATCGGATCATTCGGAATTCAAAAAACCGGCTTTCCTGCTTTGCGTTGGCAATTTCGTTCACGGACGTGCTATCTTGCAATTCGCACCGAGTCTTTGATGCGATTCTCGCGACGGAAACCGAAACTCTCCATCAAATTCCAATAAAATCGAATTCGGCTCGAATGTAATCTGTACCATACATTGTGTCTGGTGTAGCATACATTTGAAATTGACCGTTTAGGAGGCGTTTTTAATGGGTTTTCATGAAAAAAGTGCTTGGGCTTGTTTGTTGGGGATCGTCCTGGTCTTTGTCCCGTATTTCTATTTTGTGTTCCAACATCCGATGGCATTCTTCGGTCTTTTCGTGATCGCCGTGATTGTTCAGGTCGCATTTATGACGGCATTTCATGTTCTTAATGCGATCCTTTCGCCTTCAATTCGAAAGACGGGGGACGTTCCACCACATGATGAACTGGATCGAATGATCGAGTTGCGAGCCGCGAAAATTTCGGGTGTCGTGCTTGGCCTGGTTGTGATTTCGTGGTGCTTGATTGCCATGTTCGGCGCACCGGCACTGGGGGTTCACGAGATCGCGCTGGCAAAAGCGAGCGGCGCCTCAGATCTGTCGCCGTCGCAGTTTGCGATCCCGGTAATGGATGTGTTGTTGGCGATCCACACTCTGTTTGCAGGATTTGTCATGGCGAACATTGTTTACTACGGATCCATTGTGATGGGGTACCGAAGGCTGGCCCATGGGTAAAGTGATCATCTCGAATCGCATTCGCGAGCTGCGCTTCAAAGCCGGCGAAATGACCCAGCAAGATCTGGCGGACAGCGTGGGAATTACCAGGCAGACGGTAATTGCACTGGAAAAAAACAAATACTATCCGTCTCTCGAACTTGCATTTCGCATCGCCCAAAAGTTTTCCCTGCCGCTCGAAGAAGTCTTTCACTACGAAGGCGAGGGATAAATTGCACTTTACCGGAAGACCGAATCAATTGCTCGGTCCGGTACAGGAAGACACCGGCTTCGCACCTCAATGTGACAATAGATCCAGTCGGCCGATTGTCTCGTCAATGCTCTTTCTGGCCGCTAGCGGATAACTTCGAATCAGCACCCGACGCCAAAAGTGAGCGACCGTAAATCCGAATGAGGCTCCGAAAGCCTAGAGGCCATTTCAAAACCCGGTTCGTAGTACTGGCTTTAGCCGGATCACGCTGATTCTTCCACCTAAAAGCGGGACTACAAAATTTCAAGACCGGTTTTGAAACCGCTTCCAGAACGAGCCCAAATCTCGTTTGGCGTTGCCAGTAAGCTGACTTCCAGGATTCCAGGCAAATCAACAGAAATATTGTCGGACCCCGCTGCGTCACCGGTGATCTTCAATGCGACGTCCATCTTGCACTCTTCAGTTTCAATTTTCCACTTTCAACTTTTTCCCCAGCCAGCCTCCCTTTTGCCGTTTGTTGATTTTTCGCAATTCGACGACGGCACGTTGACGACTGATCCGTTCGTTGGCCAGGTCGTGATAGATCAAATCCGCCTGGACGCGACGATGAATCGAGTCGTGAACGTCCAGGAATTGTTCAGCCGTTTCAAGAATCCAGCGGTTGAGTTCCATTCGCGAAAACGAATTGGCTTGTTTGCCGTTACGTGGATGATCCGTGGACCACTCTGCAATGCCGGTCGCTTGCTGCAGTTTTCTTTCCAACTGGTCTAACAACGCCGCAAGTTCGGGCCGGCGATACAGGGGGTTGGTTTTGCCCTGCTGGATGACTGACCGGATCTCATTTTCGCAAAGTTGACCAATGACAGGCATCGCGACCAACGCTTGCAATCCCTTGAGAGTGGACTGAACGGTTTTGGCTTGCGCTAACAGGCAAGCCTCGTGACACATGTCCCAGGCCTGAAACCGGTAAACAAAATCGAGGCCAGTCCCTTTGATATTTTGGAGACCCATTGTCCGATTCAGAAAACCGGGAGGTGTCGTGTCGATCAACTCGGCCACCACTTCCTCACCCGTGGCATCGACGTTTTCGATGACGATGAGTTTCCGCTCGAACCACGTTTTGAGCAAGTTGACGAATTTCCGCTCGGTTGCCTCTGCTTCGGCGACCGATGCTTTCTCGATCGCCGTTTTCATTTGTTCGTATTCATCAAGTGCCGCCAGCCATTCGGTTTGGTGTCGATAAATCGAGGCAATGTATTCCGGTTTTGCGTCTGCCGATTGAAGGAGGTTTTTGACCTGCTCGGGCTCGCGCCAGAACTTCGGCAACCTTTGTGTTAGATCCGAATCGGAATCACCGTCTCCAGCGGACAGAGCTTCAGCAATTCGTTTCAGTTTGGCTTCGACATGAGCCGATTCGATTGGCTGCCGATAGTTCCAGGCCGCCTGAGTCAGTTTTTCCAGCGCGAGTTTGGTGATCCATTTTTGAGTTTTGTCCCGCAGGGAAATCGAAGCGGCTTTCTCCGACCACGCTTCTTCGATGAATCCTTTCAAGCCCTTGAGGTTGCTCCCGATGAGGTAGAAGCGATCGGCATGGATGTCTTCCACGATGATTTTTGCGAATACTTTCGATCGCGGGACACGATCGGCTCGATTGTTCACGACCCCGGTAACCCAGGTCGTCGGTTCTTGCCAGGGATCTTGTTTGTCAAACCCTAATCGCCGCCAATTCCCCATGCAGCCAAACCGTTCGTTGGCCGACATGCCGTTGGTAAATTCGACCCGCCGCGTCCGAACCGTGGCAACCGGATGAGTCTTCAACACCCCGAGGTCAGGAACCAGTGAGTCCGCCATTGCTTTGAGGCTGAATTCGTACTCACAGCCCAACTCGTCGGCCATCGCGGCGACGAGCGCGATGTTGTCGGGATGTTCTTTGTACGGGAATCGTTCCAAAATATCATCGGTGATCAAGCCGGATTCCAGCCATCCGACGCCGCGAAACGACGTCTTGGCCTGGCGGCAGCTTTCCGTAACGTATGGACGCATCACTTGTTCGGTTGAAATCAAGTGGGAGTTGAGCGGAACGAATCCCGAAATAGTCTGCGCGACGTTGTAACCGGCTGGTCCTTGGACATCTTCGTGATCGGGATAGGTGTTGGTGATCGTGCCCAGGTCGTCGCTGGTCCACTGCCGCTGCAGCACATCGACATAGGCCGGGGTGAGCGCCATGCATTCCCAAAGAAAGACGGACGGGTTCATCCGCGAAGCCATCCTGATCAGGTTGCGTTGTTCCCAGATCGTCGCTTTATCGTAGGGTCGGAAAAGCGGAATCTCCAACGGATCGCCATGCGGATTCGCGTGGATAAACATCGCTTCGCAACCGGTCGTTTTGGAAACCAGACCGTGGCCCATCTCGCCGATCAACGCAGCTTTCAGCCGTTCGGTTCCCGATTTTCCGCGTGTGCCCCAGCCACCGATTGAGATTGGAATCTTGCGACGGGCCTTTCGAAAGGTGTAGTTCGCATAAAAGTGCTTGCCAACTGCGAACAGCAGAATGGCTCCCGCAAAAATTACCAGTTGCTCGAGAGTGTTCTCGAATGCGGAACCAAAATAGTCGGCGTAATAATTGACGTACTTCCAGAACGAGGAACCCGCGAAGTTGGCCAGCAGCGGAATTCCCATCATGGCGGACATGAAAAATCGGTTGACCGTTTCGTCGTTCGGCTCTGGTTGGGACGATTCTTCGGAACCGCTTGAACCCTGTTCGTCCGTTAACGCAACGTCGTCGCTGCTATATCTGCGAAACTCGATTTCGAAGCCGAGTTTGCGCATCGCTTGAACATAGCTGTTGGCCGCAACCGATTCGTCGTCCCAGTTCCGTTGGTCAGCCAATTTGGAAAAATGAAGATTCAGTTTCCGGGCAGCTTTGAGCTGTTTGAAGATCCGTCTTGGACCGGTAACTAAGGTGATTCCCTGGCTGGTATAAAAGCGAACCGTTCGCGGCGCAAGCCAGCTGAGGTTCAGTGTCGAAATGAAATCATCGGGTAGCGGCAGAAAAGGTCGCCACGTTCCGTCTTCAGCGATCGTGAGGGGTTCGCCGGGAACCTTGGTTTCACTCAGTTCACCCAGAATCTGGGAGGGCGCCCTCATCGTGGCGTTGCTGATTCGGCCGACGGTGTGTCGAATTGCCTGTCGTTTGTCCGTAGCAGTATGGCGGCATTCGTGAATCATCCGCCACAAACGGAATCCAAGCGTCTGCCCGCGCAGAATTCGGTAGCCGAACCAGGTCTTGTGAATGTCATACCCAAAATCATCCTGAGCCAGGATGGCAAAAATGCGTCCCAGCTTGTCCGGTGCGACGTTGCGGAACGTACGACTCGGGATCCGGCAACTTTTGCCTGGACGCGTGTTGTAAAGCAATGGTTTCAGTTCGCGGATCAACTGATTCGCTTGCGGGTCGAGCCTACTCCAAATCTGCTCATGCGTCTGAGCTGCCCAACGTCGCAATGATGTTTGCGAGTGCTGAGTCTCCAGTCGGATCAACAACGGTTGAATCGTTTTCGCATAAAACGCTCGAACCGCGTGCTGATCCACTTGTTCGTGGCCTTTGCAAAGCGATTCAGATTTTGTTTGGGTTGGCACCGGATCGTCGGCCAAGCTCTCATTGCCGTGTTGGGGCTGCGACGCGAGTTGATCGAGCTTTTGCACGAGGCAATGCATCGCGGTTCTCAGTACAAAGGGATCCGATTCCGATTGCAGGCAGTCGGCAACAACTTGCAGGTACTCCAATGTCGAGTCCAGGTCCAGCGTGACTTCCGTTCCAGCCAGGATTGCGGCGGCCCGAACTTGGGGCACGGGATCCTGCAGGGCCAGGTCGCGCCAATGTTGGTGCGACGCAGGGTGAGTTGCGAGGTAGGCAATTTTGGCAAGTTTTTGACGCACAAACGGGCTTGGTTCCGAGCTGGGGGACGGGATTTCGAAATCCCGAGGTTCCTCGTTGCGAATCGCCAACAACATACGTGATTCCAGCAACTTGAGTACGTGGCGGCGAACGAACATGTCATCGCCTTCGTTGGGATGTTCAAGTCGATGTTTGAGAAAAGGAATCGCCTGCAGAAATGAAAGTGAAGCCAGGATGGTGAGCGCTTCGCATTGAATCCAAACGTCCGAGTTGTTTTCCATCGCCGCACGATGGATGAATACAAGCGTTCGGCGATCGAGCAGCTTTGCGCCCAGTTCGTCGGGCAGCATTCGAATGGCGGCCGCCATGCATTGCAGAACGGCGGCATGAACCCGGTCGTCTCCGTCGTACATCAGCGCTTCATGGACGCGTCCCTCGATATTCAGCCGTTTCCAGATCCCAGAGAGTCGCTGGTGAAGCGCGGTGTCATCGCCGTCGGTAGACTCGGGTTTCGATTCGAGATGATACCGATAGGCCAATCGAAACACATGGATGAGGACCTCGCTCAATCGGTCAAAGACGAAGGTCAACATCAGCTCGATTTGACCGACCAGACGCGCATAACGATCCATGACGGCTTCTTCGTCGAACCAGCGGGAAAACGCCAGCGCGTCCTGTTTGAGTTGTCGTGGCCCGGCTCCCAGTTCCCCCGCATAGTGGAGTATCAGTTTTTCCCGTTCTGCCTGGCCGCGGACTTTGCCAAAAACCTTTCGAAACTTCGCGTTTTCATGTTTGAGAGATTGCAGCTGCTGGATTTGAATCTGAGCGAACTGGAACAGGAAATCAGTTAATAGCCGTATCGGCTGGTTCTCCCGTTTCCTGCGATCATTGATCTCGAAGCGTTCTTCCAACCAAGTCTGTTTGGCATGATCGGGGATGTTTTTGAGCTGTGAAAGAATCTCGCGTCGCTCGGCGTCAAACCAGCCTTCAAACTCGGTTTGCAGCTGTTCCAGCAGATTTGAATTGAGCTTTAGTTGGTACTTGTTCAGGCCGTGCCGCAGCAGGCAGTTTACCGATTTTCGAACGGTTCGAGAATCGATTTGAGCGCTTGGTCTTGGGGAAGGAGTCGATGGCTGCGTGCGTTGGCGTTTTGCTTGAGGTGCAATCGACATGGGGGAAACAGGCTCTAACGGTCCATTAAAATTTGTTTTGCGTAACGCTCCTCCCTGATCGGAAGGAATGGCCTCGTGGCGGGTTGGAAGTCTCGGTAGCCACGCGCCTGATTTAGAAAACTGGCCAGGTTGATTCCCAGGCTGGTACTGCCGTCTCCCAAGTCATTTCGAAGTGAAAAAAGAAGCTCGCTCCGACGGTCTCGACTATGCCAACGTTCCAGCATGCAATCCAGGTAGAAAACGTTTTGTGTAGCTGGAGCCCTGCGATCGTTATCGGCAAAGTAATTGGTGAAACGATAAGCAGCACGCAATTGTAGCGGTCCCACCAGTTGGTCCGTTCCCACGTAAAAACCCAGATTGTCTGGCACCAGTTGATCGGCATTAGTAATCAACTGCGGCCGAATCCAGAAACGTCGGTCAAGACAGTTTTGATAGATGAATCGATCGCTTAATCGCAGGCCGTACGGATGGTCGGCTTTGTAGCGGGTATAAATGTCTTGGTCCAACTCGCCCGGTCCAAACCCATTGACGGTCTCGCTCAGGGCTCGCCCGAATAAATTGAGTGTGGGCCGATGCCGCAGCGATTGGTTGATTTGATGGCGCCGAGAAATCAATGCGTTAAAACCCAGTGACCAGGGTAACGAGTTGGCCTCGTCAATCATCGGCGTTCCAGCAAATTGGTTGTAGAAAGATCCACTCCAGGCGACGTCAAAATCGCCCCAGCCGTCAGCCTTGGCATTCGGTTTGCATTTGGCCAACGGGATGGAGGTGGACCCTCGGTGAATGAAACCGTACGAGGGGCCCGAATCGATCCTGGGTCTCAGCAAAAATTCCGTATGAGTGTAGCGGTCGCGCCAGGAATCATAGTGGTACCGGGCAAGTCGCAGGTCGAAAAACTGTTCTGGAGTCCGTCCCGCAGGAAATTCCTCAAACGCCAATCGCCTGACGTAACCGGTTTCAAGACCCAGCGTGCCAAATTCCTGAAGTCCCGGTTTCAAATCGTCCTGCAGCTGGATGGGTACGGGGGCAAGGTCCGGCGCTCTGAGGCCAATCACGTCAATCGGATCCGACATGATCGAATCGTCAATTTGTTGGTAGATCGCCTGGACAACTTCCCCGGCCCAGTCGTCGACTTTTGGTTCCAAAGCAATTTTTGGCCGGTACGACGGAAGTGGCGTGGAATTGAATTCCAGTTCAAAAATTCTGTACATGCCCTCCTCGCCAACATTCGGCTTCAGTTCAAACGTTTGATCTTCCAAGACGGGAATCAACTCAGTGATCGTGCGGCCGTCTTCCAGCTTGTCGATGCGAATCAGTTTTGGACTGGCTACGGTAAACCGGATCGGCTCGTCAAAGGTTGCAACCTGGTACGTGCGCGTTTTAGCGTTCGGGCTGACCGGTTGTTGAAACAATGGAATTTCCTGTTCGTCTTCAAAGACCTCCCGAACTTGCGCCGCAATGTAATGATTGGCCAGCGGGCTGCCATGGAGGATTTCGAATTGTTGGGGACCTCGGGGCAATTCGGCTCGCATCGAAACGGCGCTGTCGGAATTTGCCAACGTGATTTGTTGGGAGTCATTGCGTGAACGATAGATCGCGACTGTGGGTGAAAGCGGGACGAAACTTACCTGGGGACGCTGTAAATCAATTACGAAATGAGTCGGCCGTTCGTCTTCGACGTCGAAAATCAGGCTGCTATTTCCCGTGACGATATTCTGGGACCGAAGGCTTTCCGAGACCAAACTTTTTCGAATCCTGATGGCGGGAGTCTCCGGGTCCCAAGATTCAATTCGTTTTGAAAAAACGCCGGCCCGCGAGTCAAATTGCAGGAACGGTGTCCAACTGGATCCAGAGTTCAGTTGGGCAGCCAGATTTTGGATCTCGGCGCGGTCGGGAGCGGTTTTTACAAGGCGTTCCAACGCGGCCGCCTGACGAATTCGGTCGTTGGGTTCGAAATAATAGGCCTCGGGTTCAACCGATCTGGCCAACTCGATGGCTTGCCGATAAAGGTCGTCCATTCCGACGAGCGTGAACGGGTTATCCTGTGAGACGACCAGTCCTTCGCAGCCTTGGGCTTCGCCGAAAGAAAGTTTCTCGAAATAGCTGATCGCAGAATGAAGTTCGCCGCAACCACACGGTGGCGCGAGAAAGTTCAACTGTACCGAGCAACACTCGCGATTCAGGCAGATCAATCGGATGCAGTCCCGGCAGTTGTTCTGGTTGCAGCCATCGGTCAGTGGTTTGCCAAATTGCCCTTTAATCACCGCCGCCAGTGTCGTGTCATTGATTGGCGGCAACACCGGCAACCGAATTTCTGGTTGATGGCTCAAGACACGGAACACCAGGCTGGCATGTTCCGGATTCAGTTGAATGCGATTCAAACCCGGCGGTAATTCAAGCTCGGCAGCGATCAGTTGGCCCGGTCGTGCAGGGTGGTTGTCAATCGAAAGCGTCTGGGATGCGTGGTTGTTGATAATGGGAACGCGTTCCAGTTGATTCGCATTCTGAATGACCAACCAATCGTTGATGGGCGTTTCGCCATCGGATTCATGCAGGGGGCGGGCTTCGATTTTGATGCGGATGGGCCCATGAAGTTCGATCGTCGCAGGTTGCGTTGGATCGCACCGAAAAAACTGAGAGCGCAAGTCCCGACTTTGGGAATAGATTGTCGCGTTGCCTGTACAGCTTTTTATCGCGGCAGGCTCTTCTCTCCATCTTCGCAAGCCGGGATTTTCGAGCTGCCAGGACTCCCAGTCGCTGATCGCATTGAGTCGAGTTCCGGCGATGTCGCTGCGAAGGCATTTGAAGATCGCGTCCCCTTGTTGCCAATACTGCAGCCATTCCCTGCCCGCTGGTCCAGCCGACTGGAGCAGGCGATGAGCTTTTTCGTAGTTACCGAAGTAGACCTCTTTAAGGCCTTTCCAAAGATTTTTTTCCTCAGGGGAATGAACGAATTTGAGAGTTCGGTCCAACAGGTGCCACCAGCGAGTTTGGTAAGCACATCGCAACAGAATATCCGTGTTTTGCGGCGATGGTTCGTGGGAATCCATCAGAATCAGGGCATCGCGGTAGTGACCATTGTTCATCAATTGTCGGGCCAGACGCAGTTCAGATTCGAGCTCTCGATTGTTGATCGCGGCAACGGCGGCAAACATCTCTTTCAGGGATTCGTCGTCTTCCGCTTGCACCATCAGCTGTTCCAGCATGTCGCGTTTCAACTGTGGGTCGATACCGTACAGAAACCATCCGCGCCGTTCGCGGTCGGCGAGGAAATATTCTCCTGCACTCTGCAACGCGTTGGCCCTGGCGAGGATTGCATTGCGACGGATGTCACCTGTTGTGTGATTCACCAATTCACTAAGAATCTCGATAACTGCCGGCCATTGCTGAACTTCCGCGAGGGCCATGAGCTGTGCAGTTTTTTCTGAGATCGTGACGTCGTCAAAAACTTCGGTGGGAGGTTGGATCTGATCCGATTCCTGAATGCTGGACGAGAAGTTCTGTAAATGCGACTTCAAGAGCGACTCCAAATTGGCAGAGTCATTCTGCAGCTCTTGCCTGACAAACCGGTTCCAATTCGCGTCTGCATGGATTGATCCGGCAGGCTGCACCGTTTCGTCGGCATTCAAGTGCCTGTAGGATGATTCCGAGAGTTCCGTCTTTCGCCCATCGAGATACTGAAGACCCACGTATGCTTCTTGAGTCGCTCCCGGCGGCAGCCATACCTCGATCCGGCTGACATTCGCCGGTTTGATGAATTCAGCCGTCGCAGCCCGAATGATAGGGGTTGGATCTTCATGCATTGCCAACGGGCCTCCGACAATGCCGCTGTCATACCGACTGTGGATTGATGACAGACTGGCCAGCGCAGCCTCGGCACGACCCGGTAGCTGACATATGGAACTGACGCCCTCCTCGACATGCACGACCAACTCGATTGGCGGACGATCATCAAACCGGACCATCAGACGCGACCCTTGTTGCAGATGGGTTTGATCAACGATCACTCGGAGCAACGAGGCCCCAAGAGAATCTGGAGTTTGATAGACCAGTTTCGAATTGGAATCGGCCGTTAACCGATGGACATGGGTTTCACTGAGCCAACTCAACCCATCTGGGACGTGTTGTTGTCCGATAACCGTCTCAGTTTTCTTCTGATGAGGGGCGCGGATTTTTCGATCGACGAAACCGACCAGCCGCGATTCCTGTCCGCTATTCAGTTCCGACGGCAACAAATCACGATAGAACGTATAGTGTCCACGAATTCGTTCCGCCAACTCCGGCACGGTAATCTCGTCGCCATAATCACCATCATTGTAATGCCGCGTTGCCAGGGCTCGCATCCACATGTAAGCGCGCAAACCACCATGTGGGATGAGGTTGTTCCTTGCGAGGCCGCGAATTGTCTGCTGATTCAAATAGGGATCCCAAGCAGGTTCGACGAATGGGCGCGAATCCACATCGTCTCGCAAGAAAGACATACTGAGCGCAGCGGTCGCCGGGTCGAATTGAGGAGCGTCCCACTCAGATAGTACCTTTTCGGTGTTTTCCGCGTCGGGAAGATCGAAGCTGCGATTTCGGGCGGGGCGACAAAGATTTAACCCAACCGCGTCGATCCGCAGATAGGATGGATGCGAAGACTCAATTTCGACCTTCTGGTCACCGCAGTCGACGTCCAGGTAGGCAAACTCGCGACGCCCGATCAGCTGTTCACAATCGTCAACAAAATTTCGCTGCCGGCTCTGAGGCAGCGTGTCAAAGGACAATACCCGGTCAAGCACCCCGTCAACATAGACGCGCAGCCAAAACGTCTGCCGCAGTTGATGGTCAAGGCCGTATTTTAGACGGGCCTCAAAACGAAGCCGATTGGGACCTTCGACACATAGTCGCTTTCTCTCGCTGGCACGAAGCAGCGAATACTTCTTGATCTTACCCCCGCGATCGTCAGAAATTTCATGCTGATCGTCACAGTCAAGAATCTGACACTGGTAGTAATCCAGAAGTTTGGGAGTGTTTCGGCGGGACGTAAAAATGGCGATCGTTACGGGGCCCACGGCGTGGTCGGGTCGCCAAACTTTTGCGATGGAAATTCCGGACTGGTCAGGGGCGGCGATGATCGAGCAGTTGTCCGCTGAGACTGCCGAAAGCTGTTTGCGATAGAGTCCTGATCCGTTGGAAGTCCAAATCTCAACATCGCTTCCATCCGTTTGTTGATCACAAACCAAGACCCTGACAAGTTCATGGGCCGGAACGAGGAAATCGATACTCTCATCAGGCGCCAAAGTGACCACGGATTTTCGATATTTTACGGAGCGTTTGGGTTTCACTCCGCACAAATACTGATGGGATGCCTGCAGGTTTTCCCACAGCAGCTCCGCTTGGATGGGCCCCAGCTGTCTGCGGGCTTCGTCAAGCTCTTGGGCCTGGATCGGGACGAGACAAAACGTCGAGAGAACGACAACCCAGATCGTCACACATCGCAGCAATCTCCAGCGCGCACGTCGATCCCGGGACGCGTCAAATTCGTTTTGAAAATTGTCCGACTGGGATCTCATCGCTGGATCGACCCTGAGCGCAGTCCTCTCGCATCCAGCCGCCGATGGGCAGACCGCTGGCGCAAGGGTGCCGCGTGTTAAACTGTAACGATTATCCTCAGTATCGCGGTTTCGTAAGCTGGGTGATCAGCGAAAGATTTAACGACGGCTGGTTTCGATCGAAATCGAAGCAGGGGCTGCTAGCGAATCGAAGAATTCAGCGCGCAGGCCGACAGACTTTTGCAGTCTTCTTCGCAGATTTTTGTTAAGTTCCAAATGAAGAAAGCCGACGCTCCCAGCCGCACGGGCGGCAAGTGCTTGGCGGTTTTGAGTGCCCCCGAGACTTCTTGTGTCGACGGGAAACAGTCGAACTTTGTTTGGTTCGAAATTCTGTTTGAATTGTTCCGACGTCGCCCAAGCTAGTCGACCTGGAAATCGCGTCGTGTCACTGATAATTATTTCGGCTGTTCTGCCAGATCCTTTTTGTTTTGAGTTGGCGAACCCGTGAATCTGGGCGATCACGGCTTCATGTTTGAAGCGAATGATCGCGCGCGTAAATGCATTGATGAAATGGTTCTCACCATGCGCCAGGTCGAACGTGCTGCGATGAACCGTATTCCAGGCGGCCGCCAATACGTCGTGCTCCTGAAAGAGTTGGGCGACGATTTTGCCCGTCCCAAGATCAAAAAATTGGTGGGGTGCCTGCAAGACAATGTCAGAACCGGATCCAATTCGTAGGGCGTAGAAACCTCGCCCGCGCAGCTGCCCATTTCTCTCACACAGCGCGATGAAAGACTGGTTTTGGAAACGCCATTGTATCAACTGCCATCCTGCAGCCGACCATTGGTCATGTAGATCCTTTGTGGGAGAACTTTGTTGGAGCGTTTGCAGGAACAGTTCTTCAAACTTTTCGATCTGCTGAACGGTTGGCTGCACAAAGGCCTTCTTTCGTTTTGAAGATAGCAATAGCTCTTGCAATCGCTGGTCTATCTGATGTGCGGGTCCTCCCTGGCTTGGGAGTTGCTCCAGTTTTGTGGTCGCAATGCCCGGTTCGGACTGCAATTCTAACCCCCGGCCGTTTCGATCCGATGGCAATGGAAGGTGAGTTCGTTGGCTCGAATCAACCTGGTCTTGGGCCTGACACAGATTCACGGCGAAATAAGTGCCCAACAGGAGAGCGATGGCGATCTTGGTCGGGGGTGAATCGTTCATGGAAGCGTCTCGTTGATTGATTGAATTTTGAGTTTTCGGATGGGTTTCTTTCCTGCGACCGTTTGGTAAAGCAGGATGAGTGCATCATTGTTCGCATCAATGCTCTCGACTTGAATCCTGTATTCGCCTCTTGGTAAATCAGCGCCAAGCTTAATAAAGCAGCGGTGACCCACGTCCACTTTGCCGGCGTGGCCCAACAACAATGATGGGGATTCTTCGAGCGGCCGAAGGTCATAAAGTCGATCCAGAATCGTCCAACTGCTGAGGGGTTGTTCCGCGGGCAGCAAAGACGAGTTGACGGAGATAATGCGAACCTTCACCTTGCTGCGGATGTTTTCCGTCGAGTTGCGATACAGTCGGATCGTCAACAATTCGTCGCCGGGCGTCGATTTGGAATACGGAAATTCGAGCATGCCCCGGTTCAATCGCTGTGCCGTTCGTTTCAAAAAACAGTCGGCCAATTCGACTTGCAGGCCGTTGAGAAAGAACCTCGATTCGCCTTGCGATTCAACTCGGAGCTTGCCTTGAGGAGGAATCGTGAAGTCGCCCAAATCCACTTGACCTCGACAGGTGGCTAAACGGACCGACTTAATAATTTTTCCGTCGATACTGATGGTCGTTTGGCCGGGTGGTTGATCGGCAGAAAAAACAAGCTTGGGCGAGTAGAGATCTTTTTCAAATCTCGAAACGAATTTGGAAAAAGAATAATCCACGTCCGTAGCGAGCTCATAATAAGTCGCCTGAATCGCTTCATCTCGAACGCCCAGTTCGGTCTCAACCATTTTTGGTATGAGGATCTGCCTGCCGATCCAGCTGCCCGTTGGCGTGTATCGAATCCAATCAAAGTCGCCTTGGATAATTTGCTCGTTTAGCTTGGGGGGGCGAACTTGCGTGGCGATAACGAACGAGCGATTGCTACGGATCAAGGTGGAATGATCTACGGGATAGAAACTGAACCAGGACCGGTTCGTGGCTTGAGTCCGGTGGAACGGGTGGAAATCTTCGGGCACGCGGATTTTTCGCTGCGCACTTTTCGGTCGAACAAAGGCATTCACCAACAAACGGCTGTCCAAACTGGAAAAACTGACTTTCGCGACGTTGCGGGGGACGAGGAAATAAAACTCGCTCGCGTTGGATACCAACGCTCGCATTCCATTGGCCGTCATCCAGTCGTACGATGAGATTTCCGGCGCGAAGTTTCGCGTACCCGATTCGACGATAGCTCCCGACGAATCATGAAATTTCCAGCGAAACGAAACGGGCGAGACGAGGGCTGTTTCAGTACCTCGATTCTCTATCGTTGTTGGCGAACGTATCGTGTTTTCAGAAAACGCGGCACGGTTTTCAAATAGAAAGCTCAGTGGATATCGAACCTGGATTTTGAGAGGAGTCGGTTGCTCATCGTGATGGCTAACCAAATAATCGATTGGGTCTTCATCGGCGACAAATGCGCGCACATTCAGCGGTTGCGGTGTGATTTCGATTTCGTCTTCCAAGGCGCCTTCGATTGCCCAGCTATCGGCAGCAAGTTCGTTGGCGCTGCGCTGGGCAAGCTCATCCAGAGGTTTCCAAAATGCCCGCACGACCAGCCGGCTCGACGTTTGCAGCTCCAACAGCCCTCCCTGCACCGACGTTCGGAAATTTGAAACGGTCCGGCTGATTGCGTGGGTCCAAGATTTTCTGTTTTCCGATCCTAAACCGTGCCAATCGATGGAGACGACATCTGCAACATGTTGCGACTCGACGCACGTAAACTCCAATCGGACTTCCCCTTCGCCTTCCGGGATGGGTAGCGTGGCCAGCGTTTGCGGGTCGGTATAAAAGCCGATCGGAAGCTGCTCGTCGCGAATCTCCATGTCGTCGGTATCACCGATAAAAAAGAGATACCGTTTTTCGAACTTGCCCAAAGTGGGACACCGCGTCCAACGCCATCGCAGCAGGCTGTTTCGTTCGTTGACGGTCAACAGTTCATGGTCATAGACGCAGTACCGCGAGATACTCTCGCGACGCTTTTTCGACATTCGGTTCCAGGTACTGTTTTGCTCGTAATCCGCCCGCTCGATGCGCGCCAGGGCCCGGGCAACAACTTCCTGGATCTGGGTGTCCGCAAACAGCAACCTCGCTCTAAGAATGGAAACCTGTTGACCGTTTTCCCGATTCACGGCGATTTGCATCGTGCGCGTTTGCGTTGAGACCAACGATGATTTCCCAAAAAAGAGGGGATAGATCGCTTCGCCCGATTCCCCATCCAGCAACTGACGTATCGAACTGCGGAAATGGTATTCAGATTTTTGAATCAGGTTACGGCTCGCATCCAGTAGTTCATACTCGATGCCGTACCGCCAACCCAAACGCGGATTGGAAAGATCGTAATCCGGCGCGTCGATGGATTGCAAGGCGGCATTGGTCAGCAATCGAAAACTACTGGCGCCGGGCACGACCTGAAACTCATTCCACTCTGCGGCTGATAATACCGTGGTTGATTCGCGAGTGGCATCCTCGCGGTTGACCTCGTCGGCGGCGAACCATGCATCGTGCAGGCGGGATTTTCCGTGAGTCGCAGCCAGCGTTGCGGCCAGGATGCTGCAACCGACAATGAATAGATCTCGAAATCTCATGGCAGCAACTCCTTCTGCGAGCGTGGGGAATTACTGAACTGGGAAACATCATTGACCTGCTTAGCCGCCGGCTCCAACCATAGCGCTCGCGATCGAATAAAAACGTTGACCTGATCCGGGTCCAGCGATTTCAAGGTGATTGTCCGATCCGCGACGTATCCCGTTAGGTTCAAAACGGTCGGAAACTCCGTTGGCGTTCTTGAGATCAGCAAGAAAGCCTGGCCAGAAACACCATCCACCAGCCGGACGAAATTCCAGTCACGAAATTCCTGTGTCACGTTCAACAGTTTGACGACGTCGAAGTTGTCGACATACTCGCGAAGTTCACGCCGAAGTTCGTTCGGAATAGGCGTCGCCGAATCAATGGCCGTTCGAGCGTCAGGCGACACATCAAGGTCCATCAGATAGTCAATTAATCCTCGTTGAACCGTCGGTAACTCGCAAACCTCGAACTGAGCCGCCAAAGCGTTATTTTCCGATTGCTCCCGGAACTTGGTTCTCAAGGAAGGCGATAGCCAGAGACTGACGACTTCTTTGTTTCGTGAAACCTGGACTCCCGTGGCCTGCATCAAAATACCCAACTCATATCCTGCCGTCTCATGACGACCATCGACAAACGCCACTTGCAGCTGGTCATCGAGCAACTGTTCCAACAGTTTTTGTTTCAATGGCGTCAGCTGTTCGGTTTGATTGGTACCATCATCCGTCGCCACGACCACATCGGCGTCGACCGGCGCCTGGATCGCTCGCGCCTGGGAAACCAGCAACGGTCGTTGCGGGAATTCTCGCAACAGCACGTGCCGCACGAGATTAAAAAGATTGACTTTGTTGGCGACCTTGGAGATGTCGGAGGAACCGTCCATATTGGCGAATGGATGCGCGCCCGCTACCAGCAGGACCGAGGCTCGCGGTCGTTGGAACAGATTCACACCGAACTCAAACGATCTGCGTTCGAACAGCGGCCGGGGTACCTCGACGGCGAACGGTTCTGCCAGACCCGGCCGAAATACAAACGTTCCCCAGCCTTTTAACGCCCCGGGTCCGTTGGGATGCGCTGGCTCGCCCAACACGACATAGGACTCTTGCGTTTGCGGGTCTGCAACGATGATCACTTGATAGCCGATGCCGACGGCTGCCGATTGAATTGGCAGCAAATGACTTTGGAATGTTTCGTCATCCCAGAAGCATTCGGCGGCGCCGTTTTGTTTCGATGTGACACCCAGTTTTCCAACCAGGCGGATCAGGGGGGTTACTACTTCGTGGTCCATATAAAGCATTTGCTCCACCGTGGCTGGCCGATAGGCGTCGGACCCCTGGTGACCGATACGGTTTTTGAATTCCCCCATCCAGTCCTGCAGACTCTGCCGCTTGATTTGGACCTGGTCGATATTCCTGTCCGACGACGCCGTGGACTGAGAGTGACAGGGAATGTCTGATTGGAAAAGGTGCCCAACCAGCGCGCGACGGTCCTGTTCACCGAGTATCAGCTCTGCAACTCGGCCACGGCTGTGTTGTCTGATTTGATTGCGGAACGGACGGTCATTCCAAAGGACTTGAAAACTGCCCGTCATTTCCTTAAGTTTTCGCAGCTTGAGTGATTCGGGGATCGAGCCGCGCAACCAGAGCTGGGATCGTGAGGCATAGGATTCGGAAAGTGACGACGGATCGACGGACTCGACCAGACCTCGTACCTGAAGCGGGCTTGTTTTCCCGAATACCTGGTGGAATTTAGCAAACATTGTGTCATTCGATTTCGTCACATCGGCACTTCCGGTAATGTTTGCGGCTCGGGGAGCACCGGCAATTGCAAGTCCGCTGCTTTTGAATCGGTGAAACAAGCACAGTCCTGACTCGACGGTGGCCTTTTCATCCAAAGGTGCCGGAACCTCGATGCAAAGTTCGCCCTGATGTTGGGGGTCAATCACATAGATGCCCCAGCCATTTGCCGGCGAAAATTCGCGAAGATAGAAGTAGCGATTCTGCACGACGACCAGTTCGTAGTTAATCATCTTTAACCGCTGGGCGATTCCTCGCAGCGTCCGCGGCCAGGATCCCGCTGCGGTTTGGAATTGACCAGAATCGGATTGAAGGCCGGTCGGTGAATCACCCTGGATAGCCACTGTCGGCGCGACATTGGATGTCGATTCAAACTCGTTCCCAATTCGCTGCAGGTCGGTAAGGATGGATCGAAAGCTGGTCAGTTCAAACGGAACCGGAGGTTGATAGCTTTCAGGTTTTTGTTTTTCGTACAACAGGATTTTGTCCGCTCGAATCAGATCCGTCAGCGATCTGTCCGTGTACACCACCTGGCAACGTTCCTGCTCGGCCTCGGTTAACAATTGCTTTCGCGTCCAATCGAACCGAATATCCGGACCGCAGTAAAACGCAAACCC
Organism: Pirellulaceae bacterium; assembly: GCA_942492215.1. Taxonomy (GTDB): domain Bacteria; phylum Planctomycetota; class Planctomycetia; order Pirellulales; family Pirellulaceae; genus Mariniblastus. Next base: position 522,557 of record CALODY010000010.1, on the reverse strand, counting down.
GACCAGACTTCCAGCTACCGCGCCCAGCATGGAAACTTCCGTGATCGAGCGAATCATGCGCACGACCAATCGTTTGTCGTGCGCTTTGACTGCCATCAACGTTGACAGCAGGTAGCCAAATCCGAAGGTGTCGGACAGCTCCAGACCGGGAAAACAGAGTGGCAACAAGTGGCACAATATCAGACGGTAGCAAAAACAAATGGTAAAAAAGAACAGCAGCTTACGACCACCCTCGATTGTCACGTTCTGGAACCAACGTGTTTTCAACAGGTAGCTTGCAATCGCGAGGATCAATACGCACTCAATCGCCGAAAATATGATTTTGGCAGGTTGGTGCCATAGCAGACCAAGTAGCGCCGGGATCAGGATGCCGTTGAAGTCCCACGCGTATCGGAGATTAAAACAGGATGCCAGATAAGCCGTCATCAACACGATGATGTAGGCCTTGGGGCTGGCCAGTAACGAGGTTGAGATGTCCTCATATAACAGGTGAAAATTCCCGAGGTTGAAATTCGTCCATCCCACGAGCGGGAAGGCGATTACAAGATAGGTTAGACCAACACATGTCAGCAGAGGAACAAGACCTCGCAAGACACCCGGTTTCCAAAAGTAGTTGGCGATGAGCGCAACCGCGATTAAACCGAAGCTATGCAGGTTGTTGCGGTAGTCAAAATTGATTCCGTATTCCTCAACAGCGATGCGACCGACATAGGGCAGCAGCCAACCGTCGAGTATCGCGCGCACCAGGACACTGACTACCAGAATTGCAAAGAACCGATCGCGCCCAAAGAAGCTACTCCAGTATGGCAGTTTCCGAGGCCATTCCGATAGCATGATCACGATCAGGTAAGTTAAAACGGCTTCCAGCAAAATCACGCCGGCGGTCGTCGGTCGTGTCAGCAACAGAGGCACGAGGTAACCTGGAATTACCAATCCTGACAATGTCCAGCCGAAACGGAGGTTGAAAAACACAGCGATGCAAACACCAACCCAGACCGTCGTCGTCACGGTGATCGCCGTAGAATTAAACGGAAAAATTGGCAAGCCAAACTCGAACACGCAACTACCCCTATTCCGTCGATTGAAGAGAGGGCGAAGTTGAACTCAGTGTTGAAACTTGGGTGGTTCGGCATCGCGAACGATGTTCTTGAGAAAGTTCTGTTTCCAGAATCAGTTCAAAGCTGATGCGGTAGTTCTCAGCGCACTGAATTGTCAAGCTTGCATTCCACGGAACAAGCCACGAATTGATCTCCCGGAGTTTATCGACCTGCAATGGGGTCAACACCGAATGCATCAAGTCCTGCTGATCGGGACCCTCCGCGGATTCAATATCGAGAGATCGACGCAGGTCTTCAATTGGCTGTCCGCCGGATACGTCCGCGAACCGAAAAACGAGCTTGTTGTCGAAGGCATCGGTCGAAATAACGATTTCTGCCTCCTCCGCGATATCGTGGGTAATGCAGTCCAGCAGGGTCTCGAAGATTCGATCCAACAGGAATGGATTTGCGGCGACCTCGTGTCGCGGCGCGTCGAAACGAGGCAAGGTTTTGATGCAGCGTGCTTCCATTTTCGGGCGCAGACGCTGCCAACACGATTTCCAAACTGTTTCCGCGTTGAACATGACAATGTTGACCGGATCTTCGCAGAATCGAGAGTTCAGCAACGACTGGCATTCGGCGACCGATTGTAGAATCTGACTTGCCGCGCCTTCATCCAGCCGAGAAGGGTGATCGAGGTGGCCAAGCTGTAGTCTGACGGTGAGTTCTCTTAACGAATTTAGTTGGCACGCGATTTGGTCGAGGTTGTCCTGAGAGAACTCGTTCTGCCAGTGTCGTGATTCCTCAAAGATCCTGCCCTCAACAATCTGAATGCAGACGCAACGTGAGGAAATTTCTGGTTCATCTTCACCCTTGCTCAATGGTTCCAGGTAGAGAACCCGCGGGGCCGATTGGTTGTTTTGTTCTGGAAGGAAGATTTGCTGGTTTCGGCCTTCCACAACACATTGACGAAAGAGCTTGCGGCAGTCATTTTTGTTCCAACCGGTCAACGATGCCAGCAAGCTGATACAGTCCGTGTCATCGACCGCAATCCCGTTGCCTTGCAGAACTTCGACCATCTTGAGGTTGGTACGGATCACACGGCCAAAGACGTCGCAGATCACGCCCGCGGTTTGAATCGTCTCGAACGCGTCGCCCAACAGGTTTTCCAGGTTGTGATGTTCGACTTCCGATTGAAACAGGCTTCGTTTCCGGTTTTCCTCCGGTAACTCCTTCAGTTTTTCAATCAAGTTTGACTTTCGCGATTCCTGCTGTTGCATGATTCGATACTTGTTAACCAGGACGGCCATGTCATTTGAAAACTGCGACAGAAAATTCTCGAAATCATCCCAGTTCTTGACTGACTCGCATGTCATTTCCAATACCATGAACCCAACCAGCTCGGAAAGGATGATCAGCGGGGCGATATACTCCAGGCACTCGGTTTCCTCGTTGATTTTGAAGAACTGGCGGTTTTGGATCTTCATGGCTGCCCCCAATTCCACAGCTTCACGATAGGGCTCGCGATTGAAGTCTCGTCGGCGCTCAAGGATATCCTTCTCTGTACATTGAATGGTCTTGGTGACCGACAGGTGCGTCGCTCCGGGAAGGAGTTCCATTAATACCATCCGGTTGGGACAGATGATTTGGTAAACGGAGTCGGAAACCAAAGTCCACGTGTCCTTTTCTTCTGCTTTCCAGTCCGATTGAGATCCCGTTTGCCGCATGAGTTGCCAACTCTCGATCAGGTCCTTGATCGTCTGAAATCTCGACCGCACGGTCGACAGCATCACGATGCTGAGGGCAAAGTAAAAAGACGAAAGTGGAAGCTTGATTGACAATCCATGCAGCGTCAGCCATCCCACGACGGTGACCGCCAGCAGTCCGTAGCCAAAGGTTGCGATCAAGAAGCGTGACGGCATCTGTCGAAAAAACTGGCAGCCAATGAATGCCACGCAGGCCAATATGACGATGGCCACCGGCTCACCTGCGTTGACAAGGAAGTTATCGGTCAACAGCGTGTGGAGTGCGTTTCCATGTAACTCCAACAGGCTCATTCGCTGGTTGACCGTCGTCGGCGTGATCAGTCCGAAATCTTCAACGGGCTCGGGGCCAATCAGAACGATCTTGTTCTGAATCATTTCAGAAATGATGTTCTTGCCTCGCACTTCATCCGCGTCGACGTGCGGAAGCGCATTCACGCCCCCGACATAGCGAATTCCAAAACTCCCCGTTGGAAGAGATTCGGGTCCAATTGCGCAACTCGCGATGACTCGAACAAATGACGAGACCGCAGTGCCCGCGACCGAGCGAGTTGAAAAATGCTCGCGATAGACGTTCTGATCCATTTTCAGATTCAGGAAACCTTGCTCGATTACCGAGCCTTGCGTCCGGCTAGTCGACGACGCCGCGAGGGTTTTTGGTTCGGTTTGGTCTTTGTCTGATGACCTGATACGGTTGCCAACGACAATCTTCTCGGCCACCGGCAACTGCTCCAGTTGCCGCAGCTGTTGATCGGTTGGCTCAAATAGAATTCCAATCTTAAGCGGCTCAAAACTGGCCAATTCGCTGGCGAGATCTTTGAGTTGGCGGCATTCCGGGTCCGAGAAGCTTGACGCAGGTGCAGGAACCAGCAGGACCATATTGGAGTTGGAATTCTCCGGCCCAAGTTTATAGAGCAAATCATTAGCGATGTCGTCGAAAGCGCGGAACGCTCCCGTCATGCCGATCAGGCAGGTAACCAGAGCCACACTTAGTGAAGTTAGCACGCCGTAATGATTGAAATTTCGGGAACGGGTTTTCATGTTCGAATCGAATCGACCTGTTTCATCTATAAACGAATTGGCTTTCCCAGTTCTCGAATCGGGTGTGCAGCGAAGCAAATGGATTGCCACGCATCCGAACGGTGGCCCATCCGGTGAGCATCCATTTCAAATTTGATGGTTCACCAACTGTGATTTCAAGAAAACGAAACGATGGGAATTGGTTCAAACTTCGAGTGGCGAGCGTATTTGGGCAGAAAAAGATAGGTTCATCCGCTGACGTTTTGCGAAATCTGGCCCTCCTGAAACCGAATGCAGCCGATCATGTGCCGAAGCTACAGATCATTCTGGGAATGACGCCTGTGCTGGAAATTCTGGCTGGTTGTACTGTGAGCCCGAGTTATGCGCGCGTCAGGCAGGTCGTGGTCGCATTGGGTAAACGTGTTGAAGTGCGTCGGATTTTCCCAACAGTCATTTCTTAAAAAACCACAGGCTTCCCGGCAGTTTTCGTAATAGGTTTTGGATGTCTAACACCTATCCCGCACGTTGTGATTCTCTTCAGGAATGCTACCATGACCGGCTCATTTGATTATCAGTCTCTGGAATCGAGAAAACTTCTGGCAACCGTATCTCTGGATGCCGGGCTGCTGCTGATCGAAGGCACGGCTAAGGCCGACGTCGCTTACGTCGACGAGTTTGAAGGTTCCCTTCTCGTTCGCACCGGTAAATACAGCGATGATGGCCTGTCCCAGGAGAGGTTTGCCCTGGAGGACGTTGAGCAGATTCGGTTCAATGGATACGAGGGAAATGATACGTATATCAACTCGTCGTCTTTGGCTTCCACCGCTTACGGCAACGAGGGGCACGATATTTTGGTTGGTGGAACCAATGATGATGTACTGAAAGGCGGGGACGGCAACGATATGTTGTATGGAGGCGTCGGAAACGACAGCCTGCATGGCGACCATGGCAACGACAATATGGCCGGCCAGGATGGCGATGATTCGATGTACGGGTGGTACGGCGATGACACCATGCGTGGTGGCAACGGAAACGACTACGTTTCTGGCTATCTCGGCAAAGACTGGATCAATGGAGGTGCCGGCGATGATGTGATCAAAGGCCATGAAGGTGATGATGTTCTGCTCGGCGGCGATGGTAACGATGACATGTACGGCTGGTTAGGTAACGATATCCTTTATGGCGGTCTCGGCGACGACTATATGTCCGGCTACCATGGCGACGATTTCATGGCCGGTCACGGCGGTAACGACGTCATGAAAGGCCATGAAGGCCACGACATCATGCTGGGTTGCGAAGGTGAAGACGAAATGTATGGCTGGCTCGGCAACGACAAGCTTTATGGCGGAGCCGACAACGATTACTTGTCAGGCTATCACGGAGATGACGTGCTCATTGGAGCCAAAGGTGACGACGTCCTTAAGGGCCATGAAGGGAACGATTTGTTGTTCGGCAACGAAGGCAACGACCTGATGTACGGCTGGTACGGTGACGATTTTCTCGGTGGCGACGATGGAAACGATGAACTCTGGGGCGGCGATGGCAACGACGTTTTGCTTGGCGAAAAAGGCGATGACCTGTTACACGGAGGCACCGGAAATGACCAATTGCACGGCGGATATGATAACGACGTGTTAATCGGCAGCTATGGCAACGACCGCATCTACGGAGGTAAGGATGCCGATATGTTGTGTGGCGGTGAGGACGACGACAATTACATAAAAATCGACAAGTACGATGAAGGATACGATCCCGATGAAACGCTTGAGAGCGAGAAAGTAACGCATGCCGACAAGCAAATTGAAAAAGACGTATGGGAAGCCTACAAGATCGAACTCAAGGCTCTGGAAGACGCTGCCAAAGACATTGCGAAAACCGTAGATAAGACAGGAATCGCTCTTATGAAATGATTGGTCCATCCAAGAATAAACCGAGACATTCCAAAATGCCCGGCGGTTGGGAATGTTTTCTGAGGCAGGCTTTTTGCTTGCCTCTTTTTTTTGCCTAATCGGTTCATAAACTGATTCCTGGCCATTTGCGCGCGAAGAATCAAGACGAAAAAAGCCGGGTCAGGATTGTTCCCGCCCGGCGGATGCTGGTTAACAACACCAGATTCTATCTGCGATTCTTGCTATTCATTCTCGCCACTGCCCCCCGAGTCATCGGACTGAGCGGTTGCATCAGCAGGTTCGGCCTTTTCGAAGTCACCAGCGGTAACGATGACCAGTTTTTCCGGAACGATCAATCTTCGCAGCGCCTCGTCGACCCGGTCCTTGCTGAGCGATTCAATCTTTGCATCGCTGTTGGCCTGAAACTCCATCGTGCGGCCGGTCTTCAGGTTCGTCAGCAGATCTCCGACAAGACGTTGGTCTTGAGCTCGTCCGCCGCGACGATTCGTGAGATAACTTTCCTTCGCTTTCTCGATTTCTTCTCCGGTTACGCCGCTGGAGAGCATGCGATCTACTTCTTCGGCAACCGTCTCCACGACCTTTTCGGTGTTGGAAGGGTTGGAGATGCAGAACATCATATACATTCCCCGCTCGTCTTCCGAATCTGCCTGAAAGCGAGTCATCGCCGTGTAGGACAGGCCGTCTTTCTTACGAACACGGTCGGCGATGCGCGACGACAACGGGCCGCCACCCATAATGTAGTTGCCGATCAACATGGCCTCGTAATCAGGATCGTCATCACGGACCGGCGCTGATATTCCGGCGATATAAACTGCGTTCGCCTTGTCCGGTGTATTGATCGTGAATCGACTTCCTTGGACGTCAAGATTTGCAGGTGCTTCGATTCGCTGGTAGGGCTGGGAAGATTTCCACCCCGCAAAGATTTGTTCAAGTTTTGCCAGGGCCTCGTCTGCATCGAAATCGCCAACAATTGCGATCTGGCCATGTTCTCCGCCGATAAACTCGTTGTAGAGATTTCGTACGTCTTCGACCGTGGCCGTTTTCAGTCGCTCCAGATCTTCTTCCATGGTTGGAGTGTAGCGCACGTCGTCACTGGGTTGCGGATCGAGGCGACGAGCGAACTCGGTAAAGGCGAGAACCGTGGGTTCTGACATTCCCGATTCGATCTGTGTCATCATCTGTTGACGAACCACATCAAACTCTTTCTCCGACAGTGTTGGCTCCCGGAGAGCCTGCCGCAGCAGCTCCAGCGAGTCGACCAGGTTTTCTTTTTTCGTCCGCATGCGGAAATTGAGCCTGCCGACATTGCCGGAAAAAGACAGGTTGGTTTTCAGCTCATCCAGGCGATCGCGAAATTCCTGGAAACTCAGCTGCTTGGTGCCTCGCGACAATAGCATCGGCAGAATTTCGGCGGTCTTCATTTTGCCCTTCAGCGATTGATCATTTCCATAATCCAATTCGCCTTGCAGAAAGACTTCGTCCCCCCGAGTTTCTTTCGGCAACAACGCGTATTTGACACCCGAATCGAGCGAACCAAAGGTTGTGCGACGTTGGATGTTTTCCGGCGTCGGCTCGAATGCTTCGCCGGCGGAAATCTCCTTGCGACCTTTGTAGTCGGCGACCAGCGGTTTGAGGTCCGTTTGTCCAACAATGGATGCGCGAACAGCGTTCTTCGTGGGAAGGAACAGTCCGACGGTACGGTTACTTTGGATCAAGTATTTCTTGGCGACGTCCTGCACCTGTTCAGCGGTCACTTTTTCCAGTCGGTCGCGGTGCAAAAAATAGAGCCTCCAATCGCCATACGACTCCCATTCGCTCAAATTTGTCGCGAAACTTTCGGTGTTCGCGAAAGACTGCTCCCGTTGTTTGAGGATACGTTTGACCGCCCGTTTCACGTCGGCCTCAGTGACTCCATTCTCGGCAATGCTTTCCAATTCACTCAACAGAACTTGTTTAGCTTGGTCCAGATCGCTGTCAACCGGGACTTCGGCCATGGCAATCAGCATGCCGGGGTCGTGGCCGACAACATCCATCGCCTGAGCCGACGTGGCGATTTTTTTTTCGACAAGTGACTTGTAGAGGATTCCAGACGGCTGCATGCTCAACAGTGTCGCCAACACCTGCGTCGGAGCATACTCGTCGCTGGCCGCTGATGGCACGTGATACCCTACGCCGACCAGTTGAACATCACCGGAACGCCTGAGCACAACGTTTCGCTCGCCGTCCTGGGCAGGCTCTTCGGTGTAGGTCTTGGGCAATTCACGCTTGGGGCGGGGAATTGCGCCAAAGTGTTTTTCGACCAGGTCGAGAGCTTTTTGTTTATCGAACTTGCCGGCGACCACCAACGTGATGTTGTCGGGCTGATAAAACTTTCTGTAAAAGACTCTCAAGTTGGTGGCCGGCACCCTCATGATGTCAGAACGATTGCCGATCGTCGATTTGCCGTAGTTGTGCCATTGGTAAGCGCCGGTCATGATGCGTTGAAACAGGATTCGCTGCGGGCTGTTTTCGCCACGTTCGAATTCGCTGCGAACAATCGTCATCTCCGCATCCAGGTGTTCCTGCTTGATCCAGCTATTGACCAGCCGATCTGCTTCCATCGAAATCGCAAACTCAAGATTGTCGCCCTCGGCGGGAAGCGTTTCAAAGTAGTTCGTGCGATCATACGACGTCGTACCGTTCATGTTGAGAACGCCACGATCCTTCAATAGCTTTGGAATGTCAGGAAATAGATCCGTCCCACGAAACAGCATGTGTTCCAACAAATGAGCCATCCCCGATTCCCCGTAGCCCTCATGCCGCGAGCCAACCAGCACGGTCATATTGACGGTAAATTGCGGTTTCGAATTGTCGGGAAACAGTAACAGCTTGACACCGTTATCGAGTTGATACTCGGTAATCCCCTCTACGTCTGCGATCTTTTTTGGTTGTTGGGCGTCGGCCGCGTGCTGTAGCGGGGCGATAAAAAGCAGGCTGAAAAAAAGCAGGGCAGTTCTGGCAATCAGTTTGTTCACTATGGGTTCCTCAGTTGGTTTGATTCGAAAAACTCTGCATCTTTTCGAGAGTTCGTTCGGCGGATGCTGGATAGCTAACGAAAATAGAAAATGATCGCGTCCGTTCGATTCGTTTTGATTCTGAAGTCTCTCAAGAAGGCGGCCGGTTACGAGATCGAGCGTTGCTGAAGCGTCGAAGATTCAGTCCGCAAGTCGCTATTCCGGCGACATCGTCCCTGAAATCGTCGAATCCGGCCTCATTTCAAGCTAACAAATGCGATTTGTTTATGAAATGCCCCGAATTGATGGTTTTTGGCACGAAACCGCCGGAAACCTTTGGTTTGGGCGATAAGCATCGGAAGTGGCGCCAATCGGTCAGAAATCTTACGGTTCTCGCTCCCGATGACGTGGCCCTCATTTTGGCTCGTGATGGATGCGTTTTGTATAGCGCCGCAAACCTTGTAGTGGATTGTCAGCGTTGAATTTCAAGGTTCGCTGGAAAGTGACTGGGGCATCTTGCGCATCTTGCCCCAGTAAACGGCGGCTGGAAGCGATGGAAGCCACAGCCACAATTGGGTCCAATCCCAAGTTCCAAACTTGACGCGGCACTAGCTCATGATTTCGTTCAGCCAAGCTTGGGAGGCGGAGCGACGATCTCGATTCTTTCCAGCAATCCTGTCAATCACTTTGCCTTGCCCATTGGGGTACTCAACAAAGATGGCGGCCGCCAGCCGTTCTGAATCGCTGATGGATAACCGCTCAAACATCGGTGGGGATCCCAATTGACCACCGCTGGACCAATACGTGCCCAAACCTGCTGCCGTCAAAAGCAGCAGCAAATTTTGAATCATGGCGCCCGTGGCAAAAATGTGTTCGTCGTCAACCAGCCGCTGTTTCTCAAGCGTTAAACCTTCGGAATTGGCGTCGGCGTCGCCGCGAAACTGGGGCAACCAGGTTACCAAAAGCAACGCCCCGCAAGCCGAAAGCATTGCCGGAAGTTTGTTGCCTGGCTTGATATCAGAAAACAATTTTGGAAATTCATTGGCGATACGACGACAGGCGACCTGTCCCACAAAGTGGACCCGCCAAGGTTCAGCGATTCCGTCAACGCTCCGATCGTAGTGAAATGGCGCCCAACCCGCAGTGGCGATCGCCTCGCGAATTTTCTGGTCGCACTGATCCGTCACGGATTTCTCGAACTTGACTGGTTGGCTCGGGTCCCCGAGAACCTTCCAGGTTTGGCGTTGGCGAATGATTTGAGACAGATTACTAGGTGGTTTGTCGGATGGCATAGGGATATCGTGCGTGAGTTTTCGTTCGACGTGTTTTCAAATCGGATTGGAACAGTGCTTCTCAAGCTTAAAGTTGGTCGCGTCCCTGACGGTCAAGAATCCAGTTTCCCGAAAATCTTCCAAAGCGTTGCCACATCAGCTGCCACCCAATCTTGAGATTAACGTGGCATTAGTCCTTACCATGCACTCGCCGTACTTGTTTGGCTTGCATCTCACAAATCTCGATTGCATCTCTTGCCAGTCTACCCTGAAGTATTTCAGAGTCCCTGTTTTCACGGATGCACGTTGCGACTTCCCCAATTTCGCGTTGAAACGCAAAAACAGGGTCGCCATCTCCCAGTTGGGGAAACTCAACACTGCCATCCTCCAGAAGGATCTTCACCGGGCTAAGTTCTGGGGGAAGGGGAGCTGCCAATGCCGCAAACTCGAATTGGATGGTCGCTTTTTCCAGGTGCACTTCGTAACCATGCATGAAGGGTCGGCCCTGCTGATTGATGACGCCACTGGTGCAAGTCACGGCCAACGATGGGTCTTCGAACCGGAAAATGGAATTACAATAATCAACGACTTCGCCCCGCATACGTCCGCAACAGTCGACCGACTGAGGCATGCCAAACAGCAAACGGACGAAATGCGCATCGTGCACATGCAAATCAAACAATGGTCCGCCGATTATCTCCGGGTCATAGAAATGCGTCAGCCATTGGGGGTCTGAAATCACTCTTTGAAAAGCGCCGCCCAGTAGTCGCCCGTATTTACCGGATTCGATTTGTTCCCGTACGAATTGAAATTCAACAAAAAAAGGAAGTACTTGACCGACCATCAATATTCGATCGTTCTGTCGGCAGGCCGCTAATGCCCGGTCGCAGTCAGCGAGACCGAGTGCCAGGGGTTTTTCGCAAAACACGTGTTTCCCAGCTTCGGCCGTTTTGACGATAAAATCGGTATGCATTGCGGGAGGCAAACAGAGATCGATCAAATCCAACTCGGCGTTTGACAGCATTTCACCGAAGTCGGCATAGGTGTCGATCCGGGTCAGATCGACTTGTTCGCCTGGCGGACCGAAGTTGCCCTTGATGGCCGTCCAGTCACCGGCGCGCCTTTCCGGCTCTGGCGTGCAAATGGCGGCAACTTCGATGTCCTGATGTTGCTGATAGGCGAGCCAGTGGATCCAGCCCATGAATCCCATTCCGGCGAGTCCCACTTTGATCATCTTTAAAACGTTATCCTTATCTTTGGAGAGTTGGTCGGTATAGCTTACCGGTCGTTCGCACCATTTGTTATAACAATGCTCAATAGGATCGACGATCAGACCTGATCAAAATTTGGATTTGGGGAATTACCATGCCCGTGGAAATGCAGCTGGCCAGGATCATCATTAGTGAGATTAACGAAAACCAAGTCGTCTTTCTAAAAGAAGTCGAGGGTGATCGCCAGTTTCCTATTTTGATTGGTATCTTTGAGGCGACCAGCATTGATCGGCGCGTTAAAGACATCCAGCGACCCAGGCCATTGACCCATGATTTGCTGGTTGGGGTCGTCGAAATGATGGGAGGTGAATTGGATAGTGTGGTCATCAGTGAATTGAAGGACCATACCTACTATGCCAATTTGCGAATCCGGCACGAGGGCGAAATTATCGAAGTCGATGCAAGGCCGTCCGATGCGATCGCGGTCGCCGTGACTTGTGATCCGCCGCTGCCGATCTTCGTGGAAGAAGAAGTGCTGGATGAAGCGATTCGGTCATCGGAATAGCAACTGCGGCAGAAAATTGATTGACTTCGCTCCTTCATTTCACACGCATGCCGGAACAACGTCGGCAAGGTTCGGGTTTACGCCTTTTGTAAATCGAATCCCAGGTCGTCCTGAAAGACTTCTTTCGATCGGCCGAGGTTGAATTTGTGGGCCAGTTCATCAAGGCGTTTTCGATAGCGACTGGAAAACAGCAGGCACCCCGCTTCCGGTCCATCCACGTCGATGGAATTTACGAGAAATCCTTCCCGCATCGTCAACTTGGAATCGGACTGAACGATTTCTTTTGAACGACTCGGTAACAGAAATCGCGGTTGTACGAGCAACCAACCCGTCGGCGTCGCCTGCAAAAACAATCGCGACTTGGCTGGAAAAACGTCAAAATCCTGTTTGGGAAAAACAGTCAGTCGATCCCGCCGTGGGATTCCATACTTGGGATTAACGAACGCCCATGCCGGATCGCCAAGTATCGCTCGCAAATAGGTCACCTGGCGATGAACCCAGCGAAAGACAACGAGGCAGCCCAGAAAGAGCAGCAGGTTGATCAATGATGCGGCCAGCGGACTGACGGCGTAGATTGCCATCAGGCCCGCGCAAATGGTTTTGTTGGCGATCTCCAGCGCAGCATCAATGAATGGGAAGGGAATCAGCCAAACCAGGACTTCGAAAAAGAACTTGACTGAGTTGATGACGACGATGTTGATCACGGCCGCGATGGCCAGCACGACATCGGCGGAAAACGTCAAAATACCCATTTGAACGGCCATCTCGGCCGCTGGTTCGTGATTCTCCAAAATCCCCGGCAAAAATCGAATGACGAGTATCGTGATGATCCCCGCGTATGCTTCAATTTGGTCAATCGCCTGCGCAATTGGCTTGCTGATTTTTGTAAAACGAGGAATGGAAGTTATCAGCGTCAGTCCCAGAAAGACCCACAGTACGGTGGGATTGTTAAGCGCTGGATTGGAACTAATGAACGAGTTGACGGGTAAATAGTCTCCGCCAAATTGTGAAATCGCTGCGAGGCAAGTGATGCCAAAAAAAGGTGAAATGGCGATTGGAGCCAATGGGCCCAGCCATTCACTGATCGAACCAACCAATGCTTCCGAATGTTTTTGGTCGTCGATGCCTAACGGGTTGTCAGTCAGGTTTTGGGGAAACTCGACGTCTGGAATAGAAAAAGAAAGGACAGCCGCGATCCCAACGAAGATGGTCAACAGTCTTAGAATAGGAAAAGGCAAGTGCGATCCTGAAGTTACCTGGTTTTTTTATTCGCAAGTTTCGAACTTGATCCCGGGATGATCTTCATTGGCTGGGTTGTATTGACGTCGCAAGCCGATCCATAACCGGGGCGATCGAGAACATCATCGTCGGTCCATTCCACGCGCAACGTGATCGCGCCGATCTGTACGATGTCGCCTGGTTTCAAAACAGCCTTGGTGATTCGCCGATCGTCGACATAGGTCCCATTCATCGATCCCAAATCTCGGACCGTTAGTGCACCTTGAGAATTGAGCGAGAACTGGCAGTGCCGTCGACTGATGGACGGATCACCGATCGGCACGCTGGCCATCGGACTGCGACCAACAGTGATTGGCGGAGTCAAAATCCATTCGGCCTGATCCGCTCCGCTTGCACTATCTACCAATACGAATTTGTAGTTCATAGCAAGCCGCTCCCAATCTCAATCGGCGGATCAACCGGAGGCAATAGATCCGGACGCCGAACCTTCAATTTAAAGAAACTTCTCGTTCGAGTCCACGTTTTCCTTTCATTTTACTCGGAATTTGTTGGGACCAACCTGATGGAAAAGCCAGAACCTTGCTGGCCCATCGGAATTGACCAACAAGCGGGCCCGCAAGTTCTTTCGTAAAACTGGCCGCCCACTGACGGCGATCGCCTCAAATCGGAGGGATCAGCTACCTTCGCGACAACTGTAACGCATGGAAGGTCTGGCCGGTGGAGCCGTTCCAGGCCAGTGGAATTGCGTCTTTGCCGTCGACCGATTGAGCGGCATTCGAGTCGATTCAGCTCGCGAACAATCGATTTACGCCACGAGTTTTGGGAGAAGTTATTGGGTTTGCGGACGACAGATTTGGCAGCGAGTGGGCTACATCGCGATATTTCACGCTGCCGATGCTGAAGGATTGTTGCTGCCATCGCGAACATCAAATCGCGATGTGACAGTCCACAAAAAAAGCCCGCTCGAAGGGCGGGCTTGTATCAATAAACGTTCGGTCATCATTCGCGCGGGCGAACCGCTCCGGTCAATCCGGAATAGTCTTGACGATCTTCATTGTGCCAGAGCGGCATACCGGCGAGTACGCGGCGTCGAAGAGCTTCAATTTTTTCATCTGATCCAGCCGGTGCATCGGTCGGAATGAATTGCTCACCTTCGTTGGGCACGAAATCTTCGTCGTGACCGTACTCCAAAATAGCTTCAAAAACGTTGGTAATTTTCTTACCGTGTGACATGGAAATGTACCCTTACTACTAAAAGTATCAATTGGAATGCGTGAAGATTGATCCTTCAGCCACGTAGATAGCGTGCGAGGTCGTTGTCGAGTCGGAAGAATTGGAAGTGCGTCACGATGGTTTTTCGGTTTTGCTGGGAGCGGCAACCGAAACTGACCGGGTATGCTCGTCAAGCGACGGGATCATTATTGACCCGTAAGACCCAATGTCAAGAAAATTGTGTTAAGTTTTTGTGTCGAATTGCTCTTGATGGAATCCGCACGTCGTCATGCATTCGTTTCGGTCTATGCAAGGCGGGCGAGCGACAGAAGCCATTTTGATTCGCCAAAATCTCTTAAGCGAAATCATCCACCGCTGATACATTGTAACGGTACTCAACCGGCACCGACTGTCAAACATGAACGATTTGCTGGATTATGTGGGCTTATCGCTTCCGCCGTTGTTTTTCCGCTGAGCAAATGCGACTCGGATTGTTGGCCGATTAACAACTCGCAGAAAAAAATTTGGGCGACGCACAAAATGACGGACTGGTTACAAAAGAACGTGACACTTAAGGCCTTTCCGCGAGGTTTCCATTTGGTGACCCGCCAAATCCTGGAACAAGTGCCCGAGTTACGCGAATTCAAAGTCGGGATGACGCAGATTTTCATCCAGCATACGTCCGCGTCTCTTTCCCTCAACGAGAACGCCGATCCGGATGTCCGCGTCGATATGGAAACGGCGGCCAATCAGCTGTGCCCCGAATCCTTGCCTTTCATCCACACTTGCGAAGGACCTGACGACATGCCGGCACATGTAAAAGCATCCCTTTTCGGTGCACAGCTTATGATTCCGATTCAAGACGGTAGACTGGCTCTGGGAACTTGGCAGGGAATTTATCTCTGTGAACATCGTGACCGGGGCGGACGTCGTCGATTGGTTGTGACTGTTTTTGGTCAAAAGACAGGATAGCGAAACCGCGATTGCCAGTTGCCAAATAGGAGAAACCGACGATGGGAAAACAACCGGAGAGCGACGCAAGTTCGAAGGCTGCGGCCGAGATCGCTGCCATGATGAGACCAGGTTCGGGGTCCACCGCCATTGCATTGGTGCTGGGGTTGGTGGGGGCCGCGCTTGGCGGCGCCGTTGGATACTGGGCCTTTGGTTGGTGCAAACAGCAAGGTTTTTACGCGTTAGTGCTGCCGGGGGCATTGCTGGGATTGGGGTTCGGGTTGGCTGCGCGAAAAAGCCATTTTGGTTTTGGCCTCATCTCAGGCCTGTTGGCTTTGGTGCTGGGACTCATTTGTGAATGGAAGTATTTCAATTCAGACGAAAGCCTCTTCCCGTTTTTGAAACAGCTCGACCAATTGCAGCCGGTCACGTGGATCATGATTGCGATTGGGAGTGCGTTGGCGTTTTCGTTTGGCAAAGGAAGGCCTCGATAGTTGTCCAGGGTTCCCGCTAACGTCACATCGGATTCTCAAGTGGAGAAGGGTCCCATTGCCACGGCACGCGATCCGGGCGCGATCCATGTCGTCAATGCGAGCACCCACAATCTTAAAAATATCCATCTCCAAATTCCTCGCGGCCAGTTGGTCGTCGTGACGGGGCCCAGCGGCAGCGGCAAGAGCTCGTTGGCGGTTGACACGATTTTCGCAGAAGGCCAGCGGCAATACCTGGAAAGCCTGTCGATCTACTCGCGGCAATTTTTCAAGCAGCTTCCCCGTGCCGAGGTCGAGTTGATTGAAGGCCTGCAACCAACGGTGTGCCTGGATCAAAGTCACGGCGTGACGAATCGTCGCAGCACGGTGGGCACGACGACTGAGATATACGACTACCTGCGATTGTTAATGGCTCGCGTCGGCCGAATTCATTGTTATCAATGTGGCCGCTCGATCCGGCAGCTAACTGCTCAACAGATTCGCGACCGACTGTTAAATTTTCCCGAGCGAACGAAAATTATGATCCTTGCGCCGCAGGTCACGAACGAGAGCGGGGATCACCAGTCGGTCCTCAAACGAGTACGCCGTGAACGATTGGTTCGCGTGAGGATTGACGGGGAAGTCACGGACATCGAACAAACTCCCGTCTTGCACCCGACGTCCAAGCATACGATTGAAGCGATTACGGATCGAATCATTATTCGCGATGGGATTGAAAAACGACTTCTTGAAGCGATCGAGTTTGCTGACCGCCTGGCGGGAGGGCGAGTGATTATTTCTCACTTGCTTCCCAATGCCGCGAGCCAGGATTGGTCCGAAGAGACGTTTAGTACCCGGTATGCATGTCCTGACTGCGACATTCAATTCGAAGAGATTCAACCGCGAACTTTCAGCTTCAACAGTCCGCATGGTGCATGTAAGGTTTGTCAGGGGCTGGGGATGGTGACCGTCGAGTTTGAGCAACCGTTGGTGGTCCCTGACCGACGGCTCAGCCTCAGCGAGCAAGCTGTGGTTCCATGGCGAACGCTATCCGCGGCGCAACGGAAGAAACGATTCTCGGAAATCGCACCGCAAATATCGGCGCTGGGCTGGAGTTTGGATCGCCCCCTTAATGAAATGTCGGAATCGCAGTGGAATGCGTTTTGGTGCTGTGGCGATAAGTCGCAGCCTGGTTTGATGATGATCTTGGCCAAAGAGTTGGCGACCACCGTCGACGAGGATCGTGAAGACGAGTTGCGCGAATATCAGTCGCAGGTGGTTTGTGATCAATGTCAGGGCTGCCGACTAAATGGACCCGCCAGATCGGTGTTCTTCGCTGGGAAAAACATGGGAGCGATTGTTGATCTGCCAATCGAAAACGCGCAGTCATTTTTCGAAGAACTCGAACTGGCGGATGATCAGGCCGAAATTGCCGAACCCATTGTCAAAGAGATCTTGCATCGACTTCGGTTTCTCAACCACGTAGGTGTCGGGTATTTGTCGCTGGGGCGAGGAGCGAACACACTTAGTGGCGGCGAGCATCAACGGGTTCGGCTGGCAACTTCGGTGGGATCCGGTTTGACGAACGTGTGCTATATCCTTGACGAACCCTCGATCGGGCTTCATCAACGCGACAATGATCGTCTGATTGAAACGATTCGGGAACTGCAGCGTTCCGGGAACTCCATTTTGCTGATCGAGCACGACGAGGCAACGATCCGAGCCGCCGACCAGGTCATCGATATTGGGCCTGCGGCTGGTCAGGGGGGTGGTCGTTTGGTGGCCCAGGGAACGCCGAGTGAGATTTGCGAGTGCACCGAGAGCTTGACGGGCGATTACCTCGCGGGGCGCCGAAAAATTGCGACTCCCCAGCGACGCCGGCAGGTTTTGCCAGAGCGAAGTTTAAAAATCCTGGGCGCGGCGGGACGGAATCTCAAATCGATCGACGTCGAGATTCCGCTTGACGTTATGGTTTGTGTGACGGGCGTCAGTGGCAGCGGCAAAAGCACGTTGATCAACCAGACGCTGGCTCCGGCGATATTGCGAGAACTCGGGCGCGTCGCACCACGACCGCAGCTGCACCGAGAGTTGCAGGGATGCGAGAGAATCTCCAGCCTGATCGTGGTCGATCAAAAAGCGATTGGCAAGTCGCCTCGTGGCTGCCCGGCAACGGTAAGTGGAATATTTGACGAGCTGCGCAAACTGTTTGCCTCCACCAGGAAAGCCAAACAACTTGGTTTTGGCGTTGGCCGGTTCAGTTTCAATTCTAAAACTGGATGGTGCCCGGAGTGCCGCGGCATGAGCGTCAAGAGAATCGAAATGAACTTCATGCCGGATTTCTTTGTTGTCTGCGATTCGTGTCAGGGAAAAAGGTTCAACCTGCAGACGCTAACGGTCAAGTTTAATGATCAATCCATTGCGGACGTCTTGGCGATGTCGATTGAGTACGCACGAGAGTTTTTCGACGGTTTTCAACGCATCGCCCAGCCGCTGCAAAGTTTGCTGGATGTTGGGCTGGGTTATCTCCGGTTGGGTCAATCGACTACAACGCTTTCGGGGGGCGAGGGCCAGCGATTAAAACTTGCAACCGAGCTTGCACGTCCCGCCGAAGGCCACACGCTTTACGTTTTGGATGAACCGACAACCGGGCTACATTTCGAGGACGTCCGAATCTTGCTGGACGCGATGAACCGGCTGGTGGATCGGGGGAATTCAATGATCGTGATCGAACACAATCTGGATGTGATTCGCTGTGC
Organism: Pirellulaceae bacterium; assembly: GCA_942492215.1. Classification (GTDB taxonomy): domain Bacteria; phylum Planctomycetota; class Planctomycetia; order Pirellulales; family Pirellulaceae; genus Mariniblastus. Next base: position 504,159 of record CALODY010000010.1, on the reverse strand, counting down.
CGATTGGATTGTCGATTTGGGACCGGAAGGTGGCGAACAGGGTGGTGAATTGCTGGCCTGCGGCACGCCCGAAAGTGTTGCAGGCGTTGAACGATCGAATACCGGAAAATATCTGAAACAGCTGTTGTAGAATCCTTTCGTATCCACTTCGCGACCGTGAAGAGCTCCCGGATTGACTCAGGAAGCCATTTTTTCGGAAACCCGGATCGCGCGGTTGTCCGTTCTCTTTAAGATTTCCTGTTCGGAACGATCACGAGTTAATCTCGTAGTATAAGAAGCTAGTCTTGAATCGTTTCCTTCCCTTTCTTTAGGATTTTGTCGAATCTTTTTCGTCGCGCGTATTTCGACTAAGATCGTGATATAAGTTTCCTTCGTTCCTGATTGTTGAGTGCCTCCAAATGAATATCAGAATTACTGCATTATCCGTCGCCGCTTGGATTTGTTTTGCGTTTGCCATTTCCGTTGACGGCCAAGAACCAACCCGGGAAATGGAAGCGCGTGTTGAACTGATGAATGCCGAACTTGATCTTGAGATGCTTGAGCTCGAACGAGCAATCTCCAAACGTGAAATCGATGCAGCTGCGGTTGAAATGGAAAAATTGGAGTTGCGGGTCAGGGAGTCGGAAAAGGAAGGGGATGAGATCCCAGTCGAGTTTGCCAGGAGGGAGCTTCGGCAGGCGCAGATAAACCTTGAAATGAGAGAACTTGAATCGAAAATCGCGGATATCCGATTCGAGAAAGCAAAAGTTCGGCTGGTCTTACTTTCACAGATTACTGAGAAGGCCCAACCCAAACCGACCAGGGTGCAATTCGAATACGATGACAAAATGGATGTGATCGTCGTACGAGGTCCGGAGAAAGCCGTCAACAAAATCAGGGCCATGATCGAAGATTCGAAAAAATAACCTCACGAGAATCGGCGAATGGGTTGCTTTGATCGAATTGTGGGAATGTTCCGGTCAAAGTTTCCCCGGGATCGAAGTCACACCTTGAAATGCGTGATCGAAATATCCGGGTGTCCAAGAAGAGCCCCAAACCAATGCAATGGTTTGTTGCATTATGACGTTGCGTCGGTCCTTTGAAACACGCCTGCGAAACGACGGACTTCGGCAGAGGGAGAGGCGTTCCAGCCTGAGGCTGTCAGTTTTGGATATGTTCTGGAATCCCCAGCAGTCTGGGATCGGCCGTGTTGGTCCCTTCGATTTCCGGGATGGGACGGAAGTCAAACCAGCGGTCAAGCAAAACGGTTTTGTCGTCGGGGACCAGCACGCGACCGCCCAGGTTGTAGAGCGAGCCCATCCAGATTTCGGAATTGGGTGAGACCTGGGGGCCGTCCATCTCGACGAAATACTTGATGCCAAAGTGGACACGTCCCTGTTGGCCAGCGATCATTTGTTGACCGTAGTAGATATAGATCAGGCCATCGGCGATGTTGCCCCGCCAGCCAGAGGGTGCTCCGACGGGAATTCTCACTTCCCATTTCTCGCCGGGAATCGATTCGGCAAGCCTGATTTTTGCGAAATCGTCGTACGTACGTTCATTGGTCTGCAGCTCTTTTGGAAAGTGCCTCAGGTAAATCGAATCCAGAACGCGTTTATTGAACAATGCTTGCGTGGTCCCCGGGGCTCTTTCGATGACGAAACGGACAAACAGCGGACGATTGGAAACTTCATCGTGCCATTGAATTGCATCATCGTCTTCGTCAACCAGATCAACTGCGAGCGTGGCCGTTCGGTAAAAGCCTCCGTTAAAAAGATGTGGGCTTCGCTCATCGTTGCCGCGATAATAAACGCCGCCCAGTCGTTTGGGATGCATCGGGTAGGGCGGTACCGTCAGCTTGCTCAAGTCATTTGAGATGCTGTATCGATTTGATTTGCTTTCCAGTTTTGCAGTCAGTTGGTCGTTGGAGTCTTGGAGTTGCTCGATCAGGCCCCACTGATAGAGAATCGCTGCGGCCGCGATCAGCAGAAAAACAACCGCCAGATGCCCGCCGAAGCGACGCCGTCTGGATACGGTGACTTGTTCCGAAGAGCGTCTCGCGGCCCTCCGACGATTAAGATTACCAAAGATCAAGACGAGAAACCAAACCACCGCCGGGATGGCGATGAAAGAAGCATATCGAAATCTGGGCTGCTTCATCGCCGATTCGAATTGATTCAACCAGTCGCCAGCAACATCGACAAGTTGTCGCTTTGCGGGGGCGGGGCTGTTTGCCGAAGTGTCGGTCCAACGGGAACCCTGCTCGATCCATTTTCGTATGAGACCGATTTCGGACTCGTTCAATAGAGGGCCTTCCTTGGGCATGCGGTAGCCAGCTTCATTGGACGTGATCCGCAGAAAGAGCTCACTTTCTTCTGGCTGGTTGCCAAGAATCTTATTTCCCGAATGACCACCCTTGAGAGCTTCTGATTCAAGATCCAGTCTCAGGTCACCTTTGACGTCCGTTGATGAATGACACTGAAAGCAATGGGTCTCCAAGATCGGCAGAATAGAATCGCGGAAGCTAATCTGTTTCTGGTCAGGAGAATCCTGGGTTTCTGATCCGGCAGCAGGCAATGCCTGCCAGATCATGCACAGGAAAATAACGGCACGTTGAAATACCAACCCGATCGAACGGGATTGTTGATCTTGACGAAATAGCATCGGGACTTATTCAGATGGTAAGCTGGGTGGAGATACCCGGCTGCGAACTGCGGCCGGTGCTGATTTAAAATCTACAATCGTGTCACGACGACTCAACCAGGCAATGTTTCAACGGGGGCCAATTGCCAGTGGATGAATGCGGTTGCGACTCCTTTGCACAATAACCGAGGTGGAAATTTGATGCCAGCGGAAGTACGACGGGCAGTAGATGCGGACGCCGAATCCATTGTTCGGTTTCAAATCGCCATGGCGATGGAAACCGAAAACAAAACGCTGGACGGAGGAACGGTCCTCAATGGGGTGCGAGCGGTCTTGGAGGACCCCGAAAAGGGCTTTTACCTGGTCAGTTTGGTTGACGGCCGGGTAATCGGAAGTCTTTTGATGACCTTCGAGTGGTCGGATTGGCGAAATACCAACATCTGGTACTTTCAATCGGTGTTTGTTGAGCCAGATTGTCGCGGTCGAGGCATCTTTCGTCTGATGTACCGCGAAATTCTGGCGGAAGCCAAAATTCAAGGAGTCAAGCACGTCAGGCTTTATGTGGAAACCGGGAACGAGCGAGCGCAAAAAATCTACCAGTCGCTGGGCATGCTGCGGCTACCCTACTTTATGTATGACGCGGAGGTTTGACGCGGCGATTTGACTTGGGTTTGAAATCGAACCGACAAAAGTACCGCCGCCGAGGCCAAGCCGAGAGTCATTCCATACCACAGCCCATTTCCGCGAAGGCCAAATTGGTAGCAGAAAACGGCGCCGCTGGTGACACCGATTCCCCAGTACGAGATCAGCGTCAATATCATCGCGGCCGTGGTGTCTTTTAGTCCTCTCAGGCCAGCCGACGCGCTCACCTGCAATCCGTCGACGATTTGAAAAACTGCCGCGATGGCGAGAAAGCCTGTCGCAAACTTGACGACCTCCTTGTTTTCAGGCGCGCCGGCATCGATGTACAGTCCGATAATCAGTCGCGGAAAACACCAGAAAATCAATCCGCTTACGCACATTACCCCCATGCAGACCAACATGCTCACATGCCCGGCGATCTCGGCTTCGCGAGTTGATTTTCGACCGATCGCCTGACCCACCCGTACCGACGTCGCGATTGCCAGGCCGAGGGGAATCATGAACGAGATCGATGCGGTTTGGAGGGCAATCTGGTGCGCGGCCAATTCAATTTTTCCCAGCGTACCCATCGCGATCGCGGCAGCGCTGAACATGCTCATTTCAAAACCCAGGGTCAGCCCGATGGGACCGCCAACCCTGGCCAATTCTTTGAGCATTTTCGGATCAGGCTGGCGAATTCCCCGAAATACGCGAAGTTTGCGATATCTGAAATGCACATAAAAAGCCGTCATTAGAAACACGCTGGTGAACACGATACTGCTGGCGTATCCGGTGCCCACCAAACCGAGCTTTGGCAGCCCATAACGCCCAAACATCAGCAGGTCATTAAAAAAGACGTTCAGAAACACACCTGCGAAGCTAATCAGCATGATCGGACGAGTGTTGGATTGACCTTCCAATAGTCCGCGCAGGGCCATCACCCACAAAGCCGGCAAGAGTCCCCACGAGATGGCACGCAAATACTCGCTGCTGTCCCGCGCCGTCTCCGGTGATTGGCCGAGATAGATTAGGAGCGGGTAAGCATTCCAGTAAAGTACGAATGCGGGCAGGAACAGGATAACTCCCATCCACAGTCCCTGCCGGGTCACACGAGCCGCCGTTTCCGGGTCATTCGCGCCTGTCGCCTGGGAGACAATCGGGCTGACACCCAAAATCACGCCAGCCAGTACGATCAAAACAAAGTGGAAAACAGTGCTGCCGATAGCAATCCCGGCCAAGGCATCATTGCCAAGTCGACCGACCATGATTGTATCGACGAAGGAAACCGTGTTTTGGGCCAACTGCGCGATAACCAGAGGAAACGCCAGCTTGGTCAGACCAAAAAACTCCTTGAGATACAATTCAGGATCCTTACGCGAATTTGCCATGGTTGTGTTGGACCGAGGAATACCAAAGCAGAACCGTTCTTCATCTTTGGCCTCCGTAAAATGGCCCGATCGACCAGAAACGTGACAACTACCGATGGTAAGTCACAGACTCGGTGATAATGCGGATCTTTCGTTGCGATGAGCATTCATGTTTGGTGGCTTCCTGAATGAAGTCTCAATCAAGGTTTGTTTTTACCGATTTCCGAGTAATACTGGTAATGGGTAGTGAGCAGCAAGATCCGAATCTTGATCGACGCCATGACCATGATTGACCCATCACGATCCAGCAATGGCAACTGCCGAAGGGACTGCTCCACGACGGTTGTTCAGTGTTTGGGTCGTCAGTTGAATCGAAATCAATCTTGCACCGGAACGAATTGCATCCCAATTAAATTTCCCCGAATTCCAATGGCGTAGATCAGCGTTTCCAATTTTGTCGGTCCGCGCCTCTCCAACACGAATTTAAACCGAGCCAATCCTATCCTGAACTCCAGGTGGTACCAACACGTGACCCAAGCCTCTCAAAATCCTGGCCAACGAATCTGCTTGTTCGTCTTGTCGAGTCTACTGCTGTTTCCAATCGGATTGGGATGTCAGCGTGATCCCGGGGATCCGACCGCAAACTTGGCGACCGCAGAAGATGACAACCAAATCAACAAAGACCTGGACGGACATGCTTGGATGGTGGCAACTCTGGCCGCAATCAACCGCCGAGTGCCGGATGAGAATCCATTTTTTGGTGATCTCAAATATCGGGAACTCAAAGCAAAATTGAAGAAAGAATCGGAGTCGCGTAACCCGGCGAAAATATCTGTTACCGCTTCGATTGCGCGCCAATGTCTTATCTTGGGCCAGGAAGACGAAGCGATCGAATATTTTAAGAGGGCTCTTGAGCTGATTGATGGAAGGTACAAACGTTTCGAGAGCAGGAATGAGTGGGTGCAGACCCGCGCCAGTATCAATTTTTGGCTGGGCGTTGCCTACTTGCGGAAATCCGAGACCGAGAATTGCTGCCAACGCAATACGATCGATAGCTGCATCATTCCTATTCAGGGATTGGGGATTCATGAAGAGCAGGAAAGTGCCAGGCTGGCCATTGAGTTTTTTCGAGAGTCATTGCGACAGGCCAGGGATGATACACGAGTGTTCTTTGCGGACCGGTGGTTGCTGAACATCGCCTATATGGCAATCGGAGAATATCCTCAATCGGTACCCGATTTTGATTTGATCAATCCAAAGTTTTTCGAATCGGACGGCTCCATGCCGCGGCTCACCAATGTCGCCAGGAAGTTGGGTGTTGACACGTATGGCTGTGCCGGCGGGGTTGCCATCGACGACTTCGACAATGATGGTGATCTGGATTTGGTTGTCACTGACTATGATCCCAATGAACAACTGCGGTATTTCCGCAATGAGGGGCCGGCTGGTTTTGTCGACGGAACGGAGAACGCGAATTTGAAGGGTCTGCTGGGCGGACTCAACATCAACCAGGCAGATTTCAATAACGATGGGCACGTGGATCTATTTGTGATGCGAGGTGGCTGGTTGCGCGAAAATGGCCAGCATCCCAACTCATTGCTCATGAACATGGGAGATGGCTCGTTTCGCGATATCACCAGGCATGCTGGCTTGGCGGAAAAAAACCTGCCGACGCAGACTTCTTCTTGGGGAGACTATGACCTGGATGGTGATCTGGACTTGCTAATCGGAAATGAACCGACGACCGAATTTAACCTTACCCAGCTTTACCGAAACAATGGAGACGAAACGTTCACGGACGTAACCCGCGAATCAAGAATCGACAACCGCGGGATGGCCACCGGAGTCATTTGGGGTGACTTCAATGGCGACCGATGGCCCGATTGCTATATTTCCAACATGAATCTTGAGAATTGTCTTTACGAGAACCAAGGCGATGGAACTTTCCGTGATGTCGCGGTAGAAATGGGGGTCGCCCTACCGATTGCCAGTTTCCCCTGTTGGTTTGGCGATTACGATTGTGACGGAAAACTGGACCTGTTCGTTGCCGCTTACTCAGCCAAGCTCGCAGATATCTCACTATTTGCTGACGGTGAAGAGCCGGATTTGAAGCTCGATAAAGCCGTATTCCCGCGACTTTATCGCAATGTTGGCGATCGATTCGAGGATGCTTCTTCGCAGGCGGGCATCGAAATTCCCTCGGCCACGATGGGGGTGAACTTTGGCGACATCAACAACGATGGCTGGTTCGATTTCTACCTTGGGACCGGCTGGCCTGCAATCGAGCAACTCATGCCGAACCTGATGTTTGTGGGGACCGCCGAACAGCGATTTGAGAACCGGACGATGGAGACTCGATTGGGCCATCTTCAGAAAAGCCATGCGGTCGCATTTGCGGATTTTGATCAGGACGGGGATCAAGATTTGTTCGTCGAAATGGGAGGAGGATCTCGCGGTGATCGATATTTCAACGCGTTATTTGAAAACTCACAAAACGACAACAACTGGGTTCTCTTGAAACTGGAAGGTGTCGAATCCAACCGGTCCGCGATCGGTGCGCGGATTCGAATCGACATCGTGGATAATGGAAATGATCGGTCGATTTATCGTTATGTTAATAGTGGCGCATCTGCCGGCGCAAACCCGCTCCGGCAACACATTGGAATTGGACGCTGCGATTCCATTAAACGGATAGAGGTCTACTGGCCCAAGTCCGACACCACCCAGCAGTTCGATGACGTCGCCGCGAATCAGTTCTTGAAGATCACAGAAGGTGCCGATGATTTTGAAGTTCTTCCCTACGAAAAGATTCAGTTCGAAAGCTTGCTGAATTCCTCTGGAGAAAGCCAAAGGTAAAACATCAAAAGGCTGTTGCTCATGCAAATTTCCGACACGAGATCGTCACTCAATAGAAGAAAATAGAGCCCGTACAGCGGGAGGCTGGCTTCTAATGGATTTGGGCCGAAGTCCTGCGGCAAACCAGAGAAACGAAACCATTGTTCCAGTCCGCACGATTGTCCCGAAAATCGCGGCTTATTCGCAGGCTCGGCCGGCTGGTATTGGACCCCGTTTCGAAATGGCTAAACTGAAACGGATACGATTGTCCGTTGACGAGAATTCCGGAAGGCAGAACGTGCGGCAAATTTACCTTGACTACAATGCAACCACGCCGATTGCCCCCAGCGTCGTGGAAGCGATGAACCCTTTTCTGGCAGGGCACTTCGGGAATCCATCCAGTTCCCACAGTATGGGCCGCGCGGCCAAAGAAGCGATTGAAGATGCCCGCTCCAAGATTGCAGGCTTGTTAGGATGCGACCGCGAGGAGACGGTTTTCACAGGATGCGGTACCGAAAGTAACAACCTGGCAATCAAAGGTGTCATGCTCCGTGGACAGCGAGGCCAACTGGGGCACCTCGTTATTTCGGCAATTGAGCATCCGGCCGTTGCGGAGCCAGCCCGATTTTTACAGAGAATGGGCTGCGATGTGACGTTCGTCGGTTGTGACGAGAACGGGTTCATTCGGCCCTCGGCCGTCGAGGCGGCACTCCGACCAGATACACGGCTGGTGAGCATCATGCACGCCAACAATGAAATCGGTACCATCCAGCCAATTCGACAGATTGCGGAGATCTGTCACGGACGAAACATCCTGGTGCACACCGATGCCTCACAAAGCGTCGGTAAAATCCCACGTTTGTCGACGAGCTGGATGTCGACCTGTTAACCGTTGCCGGGCACAAGTTTTACGGTCCCAAGGGGATCGGCGTCCTTTTTGTTCGGGAGGGGATTCCCTTGGAGCCGTTGCTGCACGGCGCCGGGCACGAAAACGGGATGCGTGCGGGCACCGAGAACACGCCCTACATCGTTGGTCTGGGGCAAGCTGCGAACCTGGCGGCTCAAATGCCTGGACGAATCGGCGGAACGCATGGCAGAGTTTGCGTGACCGGTTGTGTGGTCGACTGACCAACTCGATCCCGGGGCTGATCGTTAACGGACTCAAAACTCAACGACTTCCCAATACGCTGAGTGTCAGTTTGCCCGGTGTGACCGGACAGGAAGTTTTGCAGCGAGTGCCGGAAATATGTGCCTCGACGGGTTCGGCATGCCACAGCGACGGTTCGGTGTCATCGGCGACGTTGGCGGCGATGGGTTATGGGGAAGCGGCCATGGCGGGCACGGTCCGGTTGAGTGTCGGGTGGTACACTTCGGAGGAAGAGGTGGATCGCGCTTCCAGCCTGTTAATCGACGCCTGGGAGAACCTTTCGCTGGTCAGCCGTTAATTCAAGTGCTGAGCGTCGCGACCGCCGGGTCGCGGTACATATCGTCCCATAAAAAAAGGCGGCCCGATCATTTGACCGGGCCACCGTAATCATCTCAGACCAGACATGCGTCCTGGTTTAGAACGTCAGACGCTTGTCCTAGTTGCATCCGCAAGCAGGAGCAGCTTCGCAGCAATCGGTGCAGCAGGCAGCAGCTTTCTTCTTGCATTTGCAGCCAGCGAACAGACCACGGATTTTGCTTCCGAAGCCACCGGCTTTTCGTCCACCAGCACTGCAAGGATCGCAGCAGGAATTGCTTCCGCAAGCGTCATCGCAGCAACCAGCGTCGCCACTTCCAGCGTTGCAGCAAGGATCGCAAGGATCGCAGCAAGCCGAAGGAGCAGCTTGAACCGTTACCGGAACTTGAACTTCAACAGTGCGAGGAACGCAGACGGTTACTGTGTAAGGAACCTGCTTGCAGACCTTGCGGCACTTGCGAACTGTTTTCATTTCCGTAACTTGACGGCAGACCGTGTAAGGAACTTGGCGAGTCTTTGTTTCGCAGACGTATCGTGTCGTGCAAACAGGAACTTGCTTCGTCTTGGTTTCGCAAACCCAGTTGGTTACGCAGTAGTTTTCAACTCGGCACTTGGGCTCACAAACAACTCGAGTCGTGCAGTAGTTAACAACTCTCGTGCAAGGCTCACATACGTATCGAGTGCAGCAGTAGTTAACAACTTTGGTGCATGGCTCGCAAACGTACTTGGTTCGTGTGCAAGGAACTTGCTTGCAAACTTTTTCGCATCGATACTTGGTGCAGCAGACTTCTTTGGTTTCGCAAGTTGGAACCCAAACTTTTTTGCAGCAGGTGCGATCTGGAGTCTTGCAGCAGATGGTTTTGCAGCAACCAGGAACGAATGTTCGGCAACCGGTGCAAGGATCACAAACCCATGAGCCAGGCTCACGAACGGTCTTCGTGTAGCTTCGGCCAGGAATGACTTCCGTTTGAGTTTCAAAGTGTCCACCACGAACCGTAACTTGCTTGGTTTCCGTGTAAGGAACACGAATGGTGCTTGTAACGGTCTTCATGTACGTTTCGGTAACGGGCTTACGAACGTTGTAAGTAACGGTTCGCTGCTTCATTTCCTTGACGGCACGACGCTTGTAAGTCGTGACTTCCTTCTGATGATTCTCTTTGACGCAGCGTCGAACTGTGTAGTTGATGGTTCGCTGCTTCATCTCTTTTACAGGACGCTTGACCGTGTAGGTGCAGGTCTTGTAGGTGGTTTCACGAACGGGTCGTCGAACCTGGTAAGATTCGGTGCGACACTGTGTTTCGCGAACGGTGCGTGTGCACGGTACTTGAACGTCTTCGTAGACGTTTTCGTAGCAAGTTCGGTAACGAGTTTCTTGCTGTTGTTCCATGACAGTACGCTTACAGGTCTTCATGACCGTGTAACAACAACCGTTACCGGCTGCAGGGGCAGCTGAACCGACGGCGCCGTAGCTTGCGCCACCGCAACACTGGGCCCAGCTGAAGCTGGCTGACAGAACTGCCGCAACAAAGGCAGCGGAAGTCAGCGTACTTCTAACCAATTTCATTGTAACTTCTCCCAAAACTGACGTTTCTAACCTTGGAGGCGGCATCTGGTCTGGTGAAACATTCACCTTGCCAACTCTTGTTGTGCTGACGTCGCCCCAGCCCTCATCCTTATAGCTGCGAGTCGATCGCCGGCGGGAATCACAAACCTTCCCAGTTTGCTCTTCGAAAGAGTCCTCCCGACGTTGTCAGAATCGGTCATGTAGGCGAACCAGGGTGAGTGCATCGACCTTTTTGAATAAGAAACTGACAAAATGTAGATCGGCTTTAACGATCCTGTTGGTTATTTGGTGAACGGAAGATTGAAGCTGTCCCCCGAATATAAGATTGAAAATTGAACGATCCGGTTAAGAATTCGGTCTCCGCCACGCTGGACTTCCGCGTTTTTGCGAATCTTTCGCGGTTTATCGATCCTTTCTACAACTTGGGTCCTGACGATCTGCCAAAGAGGTGTTGTTGCGAAAAAAGATTGGATTTCGTCGACTCCACCACCAATCCGGTTGGGTCGGTATGCTCCGCCGACAGTGATTGGGATCGTCGCATGCGTTCGCGTACATCCGGCCCAGGCAGTCCAATGGTTGTTTGGGCCGAAAGTTGAAAAGAAACCGGTGCCGGCGGGCATGCATTCGACCAGCTGTCCGGTGAAAATTCCCAGTTCATTCGGACAAAACAGGCAGACTCGAGTCGTGTGATCGCGATTTTTTCTTCGAAATTGAGTAAGATGGGGTCCTCAGCGCCCATTTCATCCATCGGGACAATGGACGGTTCGAATTGTCGACCGAGCGGCACGCGACTCAGTCGAGCGTTGAATCTGGATGGTTTTGGTGCTGGTTTTCACAGCCGCAAAATTCAAAAAATCTGTTTTGACATCCGGTAAACCGACATCCGATTCTCATGTTCCCAAAGCGGTCGTAGTCCGTCTTAGTCTGTATTTGCGCGAACTACAGCAGCTATTGCGGTTCGGTAAAAAGACGATTAGTTCCACGAACTTGGGTCGCCGTTTGGGGGTCACCGACGCTCAAGTCCGCAAGGATTTTGCTTATTTTGGTCAATTCGGCTATCCGGGAATCGGCTACCGCTGCGAAGAGCTTGTGAAAGAGATTCGCAGAATATTGGGCACGGATCGGTTATGGCCGGTTGCATTGATCGGATGCGGGAACCTCGGTCAAGCGTTGTTGGGGTACCGAGGATTCGACAAGCAGGGATTTCGCGTCGCCGCAGCGTTCGACATTAATCCCGAGATTGTGGGCAAGTCGTTTGAGGGTTTGTTGGTTCAGGATCTTCAGCGGCTGCCCGTGGTCGTGCAGGAACAGGACATCCGCTTGGGAATTCTGGCGGTTCCGGCCACTGCTGCCAATGCCGCCGTTGACGCGTTGGTTGCCTCAGGAGTCACCGGAATTTTGAATTTCGCACCGGTAACGCTTGCCGTGCCGATAACGGTCAGTGTCGTGGGTGTCGATTTGGCGTTGGAATTGGAGCAGCTCGCCTTCAACGTCGTGAAACAGCTGGAAAAAAGCTGAACATGTCGAATCGCAGGGAGTTGCGATTTCGCCCACGTTTTTTCGATCAAACCCTATTTTTCTGGAATGTATATTTTGGTAAAAACAGTAGACAAAGTGAGATTGCCCGATGGTGTAATGGTAACACATCTGATTTTGGTTCAGACATTCTAGGTTCGAGTCCTAGTCGGGTAACTTAATGCTTTTTCCATTCCCCGAGATACGCTTGTTTCTCGGGGTTTTTTGATTTGTGCTTTTCCGTTCTGCGTCGTTCTTGGAAGTTCGTGCGTCGTCCTGTGCGTCGTCGGGGCCAGTGGTCGCAATCACTGAGTCGATGAACGGATCAAACGACAGTGCCTGATACAGATCGTTGCTGGTCGTCTGATTGTAATACTTCATGGCCGTTTTCAGATCATGGCCGAACCAATCAGATATCGTTTTTGGCGTGATCCCTGGAATCCTGCAGACATCATTCACAGCCGATACCCGCATGTTTCGGAACGGACTATCGAATCGCGAGACACCTGACAATTTGCGAATCTCGTTGAATCGTTCCGACAGGGAAACACCTGGTCGGCGTAGGTGTTCTTGAGTAATCACGAATTCCGACGATTCACCACGCAGATCCCAGTGATCCGATAGTGCTTGGTCAAGCCGATCAAATAGCGGGAACGTCCGTTCTGCTCTCCCGTGTCTTTTGGTCTTGGGGGACGTGACCCTTACCGTCCTAGCAGACCAATTGATATCAGTCCATTTCAGGTGGGTCAGCTCGGATGGACAGCGAAGTCCACCTAACCTGGCCAATGCGATGATCGTTCGCCAATCTGAATCGGTACATGCGTCAATCAGCTTTTCATAATCACTGATCGGAAGGATATGTTTTCCATCGGGGTTTACGTCCGATCCTGCCTTGAGTTCTGCAAACGGACTGGAAGATACAATTCCCGCTTTCACGCCGTATCTAAACGCTGTTTTGGCGATTTTAACATCCGCTGATACGGTTGCTTCTGCTTTGGATTTCAAACGATGCAGTTGATAACGAAACGCAATTTCAGCCGTTAGATCGTCGATGGTTTGGACAGATTCAACGTCCCGGCAGTAGTCGCATAGTTGATTTAGGCTGGCTGTGTTCTTCTTGATCGTGGACGGTTCACAATCGGATTTCCGTTGTTCAATGTACCACTGGCAGAATTCAAGCAGGGTAGGCCGTTTATCATCGTCGCCTGATTCAGCATTGCGACGTTTGAAGATCAGGGATTGAACCTGCGTCATAAGTCCCAATGAATCCAGCTTGCCGATCAGCTTCCAATCGGCATTCTGAATCCATTCCAGCGTTGAACCCTCAGGCTTAATTTTTAGCTTGGCAGACGTTTCCAGATCGCCGATTTTGGCTTGGATTTTGTTGGCCGCTGATTCCTTGATCGGACCGAGATAGACAGCGTGTCGCTTGCTGTCGGTAAAGAATTGGCAGCGAAAATAGTTCCTGCCGTTGCGTTTGGATTTTGATAGACTTGCCATCGTTCATTCAACTCCTTGATAGTTGGGTGGACAGGCTGTCGGGTGTTCGCGCATCCGGCAGCCACTTTATGTATACAGATCGCCGGTAAAAATGCAAAGTTGAAAAGAGTCATTTTTTTGGGGGGTATCCTGGCTCGCATCGTTTTTAGATCGTGCGTTAGACGCGATCCTCGAAAGCCGTTTCGAATCCGGCTCCGATCGACTCCGCCAACCGGCAGAATCGTAACAATTGGCGATCGTCCGCGCTTCCGATCGACAGTTACCAGACCAGCCGATTCGAACCGCTGCAGAATTCCCCTGGCGGACTGAGTTGTTACCCCGAATCGGGATAGGGTGGCCGCAGTTAGCAAGACCGGATTGGTTCGACCGAATCCAGCCAGAAACCAGACCGCCAAAACGACTTCACAGATTTACGGCCACATGGGATAGCAGCTTCAATCCAGTCCAACGGTATTGGACCCCGAACGAACTTCCCGTCCTTACCGCGAGTAGGTAGCTGAACTTCAACTGCCTTGGCCTCTTTCTTTGCTTTCCGGATTTTCTCGGATTGTTGCTTTAAACAGCACTGAATATCTGATTCAGACCAACGTACTACATTCATTTATATAAGACTCTATATAAGACTATTATTATAAGACTGTACGGGTGGTGGTTAACGGGATGTTCTTTTGTTCTCATTACCATCACTACCTTCCGTCTCGTTAACTTGCATTACGGTTCTCGTTTCTGCTGGCTGGCACAAACCGACCACCCGATCCCACATTGACCGGCCCCGTTTTTCGTCCATGTATCGGTCCGGCCAGCCGACAATATCCGCATCGGTCGCCAACTCGAAACCGTCCAAGACGACTCGACTGGCTTCCGCCATGTATCCCTGGACGTCCGTAACCGTGTGTTGAATCGAGTCGGCTGGCCCCTCAACCAAAATCGCATCATGGACCGGACAACAGACCCGAATCCCGTTTTCGGTCGCCAGACAACATGCCAGACGCAGCATTTCCGCGCCGTTGGCCTGCATTGGGAAATTCGCAAGTGATCGTGGGTTGGCTTCATTCGTTGGTCCGAATCTGTCCAACCGAAAACGGTTTGCAGCCAGCCGGCCAACATCGCGTGGTCGATGTTGACCTGTGACCACTGCCAGAATGTCCGGTAATGTCTCCCGGTGCAGCAATAACAGGTTCCGGGCGAATGCTGTCGGCTGGTTCAAGCTGGCGGCCAGTCCGCATTCCGTCATTCCGTATTGGACGGCCAATGCGCAAACCTTGAATTGGTTCCGTTGATCTGGATGGCTTTGTCTTGTCGCATTGGCTGGAACGGCGCCAGCCTGTTTAGCGAATGCCAGATACGGATCGCCTGACGAATACGCGGCCAACATGTTTTGGTCGCCAGACAATGCGGCCGCTATTCCAAGTTCCTGTTGGGACCAGTCAACGTAGGCCATCGCGGTCCCTGGCTCCGGTTTGATCAGACCCCGCAGCCAAACCGACGGACCAAAAATGAATTTGTTATTAGATGGCTGGTTCCGTCCGGTTCGTGACGAAAACGGCGACAACATACAACGGTTGCGGCCGTCCGAACCAACCGCCAGTTTTTCCAGTTTCATTTCGGACAAGCGCATGCCGCAATTCCCGCAAAGCAGATACGGCTGGATATTTTATTTGCCTGTTGTCGAAACGTGTCCTGATCCAGAGCCAGCCGGCCTCGTTCCGTTCGCGGCCACGGAATCCGGTTTTCGATCAACCATTTTGCAAACCGATTCTGCTTGAATGTTTGACCTTCAAACACGTTGTAGTCACTGATCAACGTCAGCAATCAGTGAATCCTTGATAGAATCCCAATTGTCGCGGAAGGACCGCAGCGTGTGACACGTCGATCGGGACCCGACGGTTTTCCATCCTGGGCAACAGCTGCCATGTATCGACCTCGCAACAATGCTCGTGGCAAGTCGATCATCGGAGCCATTTCAGGCAGCAACCGGACCAAGGCATCTACATCGCTTTGGCAATAATCCAATAGCTGTACAATTTCGTCGGACGAATATCGGCCACCCCGCATCGCCAATTCTCGCATTTCGTCTTTTTCGCTGACGTCAATCGAACTCCAAACCAAAATGAGATAATGCGCCCAACAGACTCCGGCCAGCATGTTGTGGATAGCCCGTTCGTCATGTTTCGGAATTCGACGTACAGGTCCAGAATCCGCGACGGCAATTGCCAGCCCAGCGAAAGATAACAGTTCAATTCTGCCGAAGCGTAATAGGCCACAAACAACGTCCGATCGTCAGTCGGGATCGGGGACGCTTTCAGGTTCCGCAATTCATCTGCGGATAATCGGATCAACTGGCCGGTAAAAAACTCACGGCCGACCAGGCAAACAACTTCCGGTCGTTCGCCTGGCGGCTGCGAGAATTCAAAATCGACCAGCCAGACCGAATCGAATCGGTTTAGCTGGTCCATGGTCAACTTCACCCCGCAGCGATTTTAGAATCGGGTGATCGGCTGAAGTAATAAACCGTTTTTCGAAACAGCGTTTCAGCAATTCAGAAAACGATTCTTCCGGCCATTCGGGGTCAGGTAGCCCCAGTCGCCTCGAAATACGTCGTAACGACCCGCCGGCATGTTGGCGGCCACCCGGACCCAATTGTCGATCGCCAACTGTGCGGCCGCCAACGCGGATTCGTGCCAGTGGTTTGAACGTCCATCGACACCGGGAAGTTTGACGGGCCACAGGAAACAGTCACCGTGTCGGGTGATCGCCGTGAACAAACAGACCGGGGAAACATCCAACGAAAGTTCTTGACCACATTTCCGGGCTAACCAGGTAGCTTTCGCCTTGGATCTTATCGTCGAAAATTGCGGTTTCCATTCGATACGATTCGTCGGGGTGAACGCGCACAAATTGGTGCTTGTTCGGTTTGGAGCAGGGGACGGTGGTTAGCACCTTTGACCGCCCAACGATTCGACATTCCGCAGTCGCAGTTTCTCCGGGTCGAACGGATCATCGGCTGGTTTTCGCTGGCTCTCGGATCCCGTAATCTGGTCCAGAATTGGCCGACCGGTGTCGGCTTTCGAGTTTCCTTTTGATTTCTTTCTTGGCCATAATTTTTAAGTCCTTAGCAAAAGGCCCAGATCGCTTGCGACGATTCCAGGCCAAAAGTGTTATTGATAAAATGGGAGATAGGTTTGGCCGGGTTGGTAGCGACGTTGCAGTCGTCGCCTACCCGGTTTTTTTCGTTAATCGCTGATAACAGTCGAGACAAACCGGCTGCGTTCCGTTGATCAGCTGCAAGTACCGCCAGTTCCGGGTCGGATCGTTACAGATTTCGCAGACGTTTTCTCTTCGGGTTGCTCATACTTCACGCTCCTGGCGACGATCCAGCCGTTGAATTTTGCTGTCCACGAAGGCGTCCAGATCACTGACGCGAAACACGGTTTTGGATCCCAATTTCATCCGGGGAATTTCTCCACAGGACGCGAGTTCGTCCAGCTTGCGGGTAGAGATTGAGAGATAGTTGGCCGACTTTCGACGATCCAGACAGCCACCCGCAGCAGGGCAAGTTATATCCCGATGCTTGTTGCGTTTCGTCATTTTGAAACCTCATGCGATTGAATGAAAGACGATGCAAATCGCACCGTTCGCGTGAAGTTCTACATGAGGATTTCCGCCACAAAATGCGGGTCAGGCGTCACAGTTTTTTGTGCCGCGTTTTCGTTCATTTGAACTCTAAAGCACTGGGCGGAATCGGATCGGCTTCGCTAGAATTGGTTTCTGTGAAGTTTTTGTGTGTCCATTTTGTGCAATCACGATTTCCAGATTTGGTGGAATTTACTTTTGTATCCAGCCAGTTCAGTCTGGGTTTGTTCATCGAAATTTTTCCACCACGCTTTTTTGTCTGGCTTTTCCCAGTCTCGCCTGTACCAATTCTTCGCACGTTTGACGATCTCGGGGTCGGGTGTTTCGTTGTCGGAATCATATTGCCAGGCAAGGACTCGGGATTCCGTCAAACGTCGTTCGTACTTGTCGTATTCCACCATATTGGAAACAAATTCTTCTGATAATTTTGCACGCTCGTCGCCTTGGGGACCTGTTTCTTCCGATGCTCGTTTAGGCCGATCACCATGAGGCATTGAATCTTCCGGTGGTTTCCCAGCCTGATCACCATGTGGTGTCAATTTAAGCAGTCGATCCCAAGCTCTGATTACTGCATCCTGAACCTCAATCCAACGGCGGAAAAACACCTGCCGTTTTCGGCTCATATAAAGGTTGGTGAT
Organism: Pirellulaceae bacterium; assembly: GCA_942492215.1. Lineage (GTDB taxonomy): Bacteria > Planctomycetota > Planctomycetia > Pirellulales > Pirellulaceae > Mariniblastus. Next base: position 486,402 of record CALODY010000010.1, on the reverse strand, counting down.
AAGTGGTAGGGTGCTTTGCTGTTCCCGTAGTTGTTGAGTTGCAAATTCTTCTTCCAATGTGAGGTAATCGTTGTAGCCGGTGTATAGATCATGGTGGGCATCGACAACAAAATCCAGTTCCAGCATTATTTCGGCAAACTCCTCGGAACATCGGCTCGTCAATGCTGTGTGGGCTCCAGCCTTATTCTCATAGGCTCTTCGTCATCGATTGCCTCTGGCTCCCCGTGCATGTAGGCCGCGTTTAACGCTTCGAGCAATGGCTTCAAGGTCTTAACCACTTGCTTTGCAGCGTCAATGTCGGACCGTGTCCAGGTCTAGTTCGCCCATAAGAGTGCCACGGTTCGTGCCTTGTGTAATCGATCAGAAAAACACGGCAGCAGTATCCACAAGGCTATTGAGAAACCTGGCCAAACCCCGTCGGGTGTGCCGCTCCCATAAACTCTAACACCATTGACAAAGATGGCAACGGGAATGCAAATTTCGAATCCGATCCTCACATGTTGTACGCAATGGCGGTGATTTCGGCGAAGCGAGAGATTGGCTATTCGTAAATGGGTCGTTTGCTGGGTCGGGGTTGGTGGGCGGTCGGCCAGATAAACGGTGCCGACAATGATGAAAGAGGCCAGCAAAGCTAATGCTACGATAGCCGCGCTGATCCTGATGGCGGTATGTGGGTTCATGACGGTTAGTGTTTGCCCAATTTTTTGATCAACAAGCAAAACGCGATGACTGCCAGCAGCCAGGGGATCGAAATTTCGCCAATTAGGCCGCCCAGTCTGGATTGATCAAGGCTGAGTCATTCGAAAGCGCTGAGCCATATCGGTCATTCGTTTATCGGTCCTTTGATGGCCGCCTTAGAAAAGGGCTGAGTTGATGACGGGAGCTGAGCATTACTCCCTTGCCGCAGCGGTTTGCTTCACTCCCGATGACTCGAATTAGTAAAATGCGTGGGGTCAAAGCGGGGGAGCGAGAATTTCGACCCGGTCTGCTCTCCCGTAGATGTTGTCCTGCTTCTTACGGCTGGTTTCCTATGGGGTTGTACCCATGGAACCGCAGGCTAGTGGTTCAAACGTTAAGTGCTGTACCACCAAAGCGGAAGTCACCGTGAATTGCCTATTTCATCGTGACAAAAAAGCTCTTCCTCTGTTTGGTGTTTGTTTTCTCACGACAGACCCCAAGAGCAAATGAGCGGCAAGGCGGCTAGAGTTGTTTTTGACAGAAAGAATGTACAACATTTTGTCCCGATTAAGTAACGGCAGTTCGGTAGAAACTCGGATCGCATTGCGGGCGAAAATCATTCTGCTTGCACTGGAGAGATTAAGTAACGTCGAGATTGGGCGGATCGTCGGTTTGGGGCATCACTGTGTGGGGCGCTGGCGAAGACGCTGGCAGGAGTCTTACGAAGCGTTGCTTTTGATTCAGATGAACGAGCCCCATGCTGCCTTGGTGCGAGGCATTGAAGACGTGCTCCGTGATGCCCATCGTAGCGGTGCGCCGTGGAAGTTTTCTGCCGAACAAGTCGTTCAGCTTGTCTCGGTCGCTTGTGAAGATCCGCGTTTAAGCCAGCGTCCGATCAACGCTTGGACTGGACGCGAGTTGGCTGACGAAATGCAAAAGCGAAGCACGGTTGACTCGATTTCTGCCTCCCGCGTCAACGAGTTGTTGAGGCAGATGGACCTCAGGCCGCATCGCCAAAAGTACTGGTGCTTCACGACTGAAAAAGATCGCCAACTCTTTGATCGACAGGTGAAGGAAGTCTGCCAGACCTACCTGGAAGCAGCCAGTTCTTACCACCAGCAAGGCACTCGGACGATCTGTGTCGATGAGATGACGAGCTTGCAAGCCAACGAGCGACGAGCCAAAACACGGCTTTCAATTCCCGGCAAGATTGGACTTCGCGAATGCCAATACAATCGCCATGGCAAGTTGAGTTTGACCGGAAGCTGGGATGTTACTCTTGGCAAAATGATCGGCACGACCGTTGGTGGCACGCGCCAAGGCAAAGACTTCGCCAAACATATGGAGCAGACTTTCGCCACCGATCCAGAGGCCAACTGGATCGTTGTCCTGGACAATCTCAACACGCATCATGGCGAAGAAATCGTCCGGCTTGTTGCGAGGTTGCTTGGAATTGCCGAAGACACACTCGGTAACAAGAAGCGGCGTCGTGGAATTCTTGGAAGTGTCAAATCGCGTCGCAAGTTTCTCACCGATCCGACTCATCCGATTCGCTTTGTGTTCATCCCGAAGCATAGTTCCTGGCTCAATCAGATCGAGACAATCTTTGGGATCATCAGCCGACGGGTCATTCGCCATGGCAGTTTCACCAGCAAAGACGATCTCAAACAAAAACTTCTGTCGTTCGTTGACTACTTCAACCGCACATTCGCCAAGCCAATGAATTGGACTTACAATGGAAAACCGACCAAATCAAAACAACAAACACGCCCCAAAACATGGCGAGAAAAGACGCAAGATAAAAAGCTTGAGAAGATTCTTGCCACGGTGGCGTAGGAATTGGCGGCCGTATCACTAGCGCTAGGCGGCTGATAGGTCTAAGCGGGACACTTTCGATTGGGCGATGCCCTAGGTTACGATGTCATCAGGCTTTCGGCCAAACGATCGGAAAGTCTTCGAAAGGAGCCCATCATCGTGTCGCTGACGAATAAGACAACTTCCCGGATCATCGAACGAGATATGTTTGGTGCTCTGCTTGGGACCCTCGTCGGGGTACTCGTCTGCCGACTGCTGTTGCTGACTGTCGAACTTCCACCCCCTTTGCTAGTTCTCATTATCGTCCTTGGGAGTGTGACGGGGGCCTGGCTGGCTCACCTGCGACTGGGGAATCTGGACCTTCGTCAGGTGGGACTTCGCGTCATGCTTTGGTTAATTGGCGCGGCTGCGGTGTTGGGTGTGATGTCGGTACTCACGGCGACCTATGGTCTGCTCGGGCGGCTGGCGGGAACGGCCGCTGCCACGGCCTGTGCGGCGGGATTACTGTGGTTTTTTTCCGTTCTTGGTGATCGCGAGAAGTACCGTGGTCTCGCCATATTCGGAGCTGCGTCGTCGATCGTGGCCTTCATGCTGACCATGCCCGGCATTTGGAGTTTAGGTCCCGAAGAAATGACCGTGACCGGCGTGATGATCACGCTGATGCTCCCGTTTGGGTTGGCGGCGCTGCAGCTGTTGCAGAGCTCCCAAACGAAGATTAGCGGATTGGTGGGGACGGTGCTCTTCGTCATCGTGATGATCTTTTTCACGATCGGCATTTGGGAGACCAGTCAGCGATATTCAGACGAGTGTCTGTCGACTGGACTGGTGTTGGCGGCCTATGGCATCGTCGTCGTGGCGCAGCTGGTGGGGATGCACGCGGGATACCGGCATTACTGGCGATGGCTGGGCGTTGCCTCCGCCGGCGTTGCCTGTCTGTTGGTCATCTGGGGGATCTGGTCTAACGAAATCGTATCTGAGCGTGTCATCACGGTCATCAGCGCCGTCGCGATTGGCATAGCCCACGCCAACCTGCTACTTCAAGTTCCCATCAAGTCGAGCCACGTTTGGCTCCGCACAGCGACGGTTTACGGCATCGCTTTTACCGTCTTGTTTCTGGACATCGACTTGTTGGGGCAACTGTCCACGTCAGAAATCAGCCTCGTAGGCCGCGCGGCGTTGGCAACGGGCATCTTGGCTTCTTGCGGCACGTTTGCTCTGGTCACCCTCGCCGTGCTGAACCGCCTTAGCCAAACGCGCCTCGAGGCAGGTCCGATCGAGAGCGTGACGGTCTATTGCCCCGGCTGTGGCAAGCGACAGCAGATTTCGCTGGAATCTGCGTCCTGCGTCAGCTGCGGTTTAGTGGTTGAGATTCGGGTGAGGTCAAGCGAAGGGGCTCCGGCAAAAGAAAACGAGCCGCCGTTCCCCGCACAGCACGCCCAGCAAACCGAAGATGCCGGCGAAGATGCCGGCCGGCCTGGGAACGGCCATGAAACACCATCGCCCGAATAGGCAGGGTCATTCCGAAGAAGGAGGAATCTGGGTTCCAACCGAGCACATTTTGCGACCTTGTTGGTGCGGTACACAGGTCCCTCGTACCTCGCGCTGGCAAAAGCTTCCTTGCTAACGGTTCAACACATCAGGTAGCGTGAGACCGGTGATCCGTCGGTGGCGGCGCCCATCGCTTGCTGACTAATTGGTGCGGCTCGGTATGTCGGCTTATCTATAACGTTTCGGATCGGACGACTCCGGATAATCACTTGCCCCCGCAGTTCCATTGAAAAATGCGCCAGGTCGCGCAGCCATCATCACACCGATCAAGATTTCGTAGTTCGAGAAACGTTCGTTTCTCACGGTTTCGCAAAGGTTGGCAGTGGCGGTACGTCTTCCCTTACCTTGCCGATCTAAGAACTCATCTCGGAAAACAAAACACCGAAAAACGTCAAAACGAGAGGTTGTTGAACAGGCCCCAAAATGGTCGATGGCGTTCCGCATCGGTACTGTCATCAACGAAAAAAAACGCGACTTGCTGCAGTTGCGAATTTCGTCGAGGATCGCCGTTTCGATTTCATGAGCGGCGAAACAGGGAATTGGCAGCCTAGTTGTCGTCGCCCGCTCGCGGCGTCACTGACCTCACGCGATTGAAAGCCCTTTACTACGATCCGACCACCAGGTGAAATCGCATAAGTAAGAATGTCAACCAAGCACAACCCGGCGTGCCGTGCCGGTTGCGGTCGGGGGGAGTCCGAGGGGGGACCTACTCAGTCCGTCTTGACCGCGTAAGTTTGGGGGTGAGGGGGCTGATCCCATTTCTAACTCGGCGACCACAGGGGAAATTCGGTTGAGCGGACGCCAGAAGTGTGGACAAACAGATATTACTCCAATGGAAATTCCTCGGTGAAGCAACTCAGAGGGATTCAGGATGGACCTATCGACCAAACAGCAACGATTCTGCCAAGAATATTTGGTTGATCTTAACGCCACACAGGCGGCGGTACGTGCCGGCTACAGCGCCAAAACCGCAACCCCATCGGCAAGCAGGCTGTTAACAAATGTTAAGGTTTCAACGCAAATCCAGAAGCTCAAATCTGAGCGGGAAATCCGCACCCGCATCACCACCGACGACGTTGCTACGGGGGGGCTTTCTGACGTCGCAAAAGACGGAAAATCCAGATCCGCCAGAGTGAGATCGCTCGAGCTGCTGGGCAAGCACCTCGGTATGTTCACCGAAAAATTGCAGGTCACGCACGACGAAGAACAGCCCCACGTCGTCGTATATTTGCCGGATAATGGACGCGGCTGAGCAAATTCACGAAATGTCGAGATAACGAAAAACCGTTCTTCAACTACGCCGAGAGCCTGGGATACTTCTTTGATCGTCAACCCTTTTCCCTCAGTTTTAACGCCACTTGCATGCTTTTGCCTACCAACAGCCAACCACCCCGAGACCTCCCAGAAGCTCGAAGTCCGCTACTTTAAGAAACCGCGTCCCTCATTCGGTATTGTCCACGAAAGGCAGTTAAAAAAAGTGACCCGCCGGTTTGGGCCTCGTAAAAACTCCAATTTTGTCGAAAAAAGAACGAGGATAGCGTAGGGTCATTTCACTTTCCGCTATCCAGAATTTTCCTACCCCCCGGCGTGATTATCATCGACTCGGCAATCTGGATCAGTCGATTTTGATCTTGGTGCGACATCTGCTGGAAAGCCACAATCAGCCTGATTTCAGAAGTTGCTGCGTCGTCCTGTGCGTCGTTTGCTGATTCGGCAGCGGAATTCCCCGTGTTTTCTGGACTAATGCGAGTCCTAGTCGGGTAACTTAGTGACAGGTCCCCAATAGACGATGCCAGTCATACCCAGTTATTTACGGGGTATTCAGCATCGTCTTTTTTTGTTGTCGTCTGATTTCCGCCATTGTCCTGCACCGCCGGTGGTACTTTTGGTGGTATACCGCTGGTCACACCGTCCAACTCGGCACCTTGCGCCACTGCTCGATTTAACGAAGACTGCATCGTCATAGCGAAATGGCGGTTGGCAACGGTGGGACTGTTTCCCAACCAGCTGGTCACATCCTTGGCCGGATAGTGGGCAAGTAGTTCGGTTTCCCGAGTAGCCCGCAGGTTTTGCATCAGTTTGGGCCAAGGCACCAAACCTGCTTGGGTGAGGATCTTCATCAGAGTCGTACGCAGGTTGGCATCATGGCTGTAACGGGTTTGCACAAAGTCGGCCCCGGCAGATGCCATTTCTCTTGCACGTACCACTACCAGAAACTACCCACAGATTCCCCTGACTAGGCCAAATAAATGGAATGTCTATTAAACGACAACCAAGCTTTCCAGCAGCAAACGAAGTTTCCGTAGTTCGCCGTCGTGGTCGATGTCGGGATCGTCAACCGGCTGAATATCCACGCACAACGCCCGCGAGTATTTCGCCTTGCGCAGTTGATGGATCAACTTTCCGTAGTCGATGATTCCCTGGCCGACTCGCACCTGAAGGTTTTCCGGAGTCGAGTCTCTCAAGTAAACATTGTGAACGTATTCGATCAGCCTGTCATAATCCAACGGATTCGTGTGGCCGAATTGGTAGACGCTTGGATCTAACGAAAGCCCAAGCCCTTTTACATGCCCGCAAATCACCGATACGGTGTCCGGATCTGCAGAAAGATGTCCCACTTGGCTGCGCATGGCGACTCGGACGCCGTGCCGTTCAGCTATTTTGACTAGTTCTTTGTACCGTTCAACTTCTTCGTTGAAGGGGGTGCCATGTTCTCCTGAATTGACCGTTAGCGTGACCACCTTGGTTAGTTTTGCCAATTCACAACAGGACTTAAATTGCTCGTAATACGGTTCCCCTTCGCCTTCGATATCAAGGCTAAATCCAACAACCGTCAGTCGACGGGTCGAATTGCATAGGCTCATTGCTTCTTGAAAGTCCTGTTGGACTTGTGACGGTTTGAGCTGGTTTCCACTTTCGCTAATTGCAATCTCGATGTGAGAAAATTCGAGATCGACAAGTTTCTCGATTGCGTCAGCGAGCGGCATCTGGGGAAAGCATTGGGTAGTAGCGGCGACAAACACACGCAACTCCTTCGCGTGATCGGGTGGAGCATTCGAAAGGCTGATTAGCAGCCCAGTCGTAAAGTAGGTAGCTTAAAGCGACTGTATATCTTTTTCAACACCAAAGACGCTCCCGGATAACCGACGCCAAACCGGCCATCTTCACCAACCACGCATCGGCTACCCGAATTCTTGTTCGCTAAAGGAAGGTTGGAGTCGATCCAATCGAGTGGCGATCGCTGCGTCAGTTCTCGGTTCTCACGTCCGCAGGCATCCGGCAAGCGATTTTTGAAGGCAAATTTGATCGACCAACCGTGAACGTTAGGGGGAATTTGAAACACAACTCTATTTTGAAAAGAAACCATTTTTTCGAAATTTGAATGTATCTCGGCTGTCATCTCCCAAACTTGGTGCTGGCAGACCACATTTGCGTCGGAGATCAATGAACGTTTTGCCGAGTTGATATCGTTTTCCAAGCCTTTGTTCTATAATTCTCGCAATCAACATCAACAAACAGTTATGAGGCAGAACCATGAGATTGAATTTTTCAAACCGGTCGTTTCCCAACTGCTCGGATTGGGTGTTGTTGCATCATTTGCGATTGCGCCTCTGCATGCTGTCGGCCAGGAAGTGACTTCGAAATCACCAACCGAGTCACAACAAAAATCAGAACTGCATGAAAAACTCGCAAAGTATCTGACGGGCACCCGTTGGACCGGTCAATTCACCGTCACCGGAATGGAATCCCCACCCAAAACGGAATACTACGAAATCACCAAGGCAGAAAAAGCAGAGGAGGGCGACTATTGGAATCTTGTCGCCCGAATCAAGTACGGCAAAAACGATACGACACTACCTTTGCCTCCGATTGAGATCAAATGGGCCGGAGAGACACCGGTGATTACCGTTGACAAAATGACTATTCCGGGCATGGGAACTTTTGACGCACGGGTGGTGATTCGCCGTGGCAAGTACGCGGGAACCTGGATGCACGACGACGTTGGCGGTCACCTGTTTGGCACGATCGGCAAAATCGAAGAATCCAAAGTCGAAGAATCCAAAGTCGGCGGCGAGCAAGAGTCAGCCGACAAATCGGGCAACTGACAACCTGCAGCTGGCGGTTATTCGAACGGCTCTTGCACCAGCTTTGAGATCTGTTTGAAAGTGTCGCTACCGGCTTTTTCACACCAATCGAACAAGACAGCCTCGGTGGTTACGGGCAAGGCACCGGCGTTTTCCAACCGGCGGATCGCGGTTTCATGGTCAATCAGGAAACGTGATCCGACGGCATCCAGGCAGAGGTAGATATCGAAACCGGCGGCGATCAAATCAAGTGCCGTTTGGGCGACACAGACATGAGACTCGATGCCAACCAAAACCAGTTTATCAATTCCTCGCATGCGCAGATCTTCAAAAAGCTCGCCGCGCTCTCGACAACTGAACATGGTTTTTTCAAATACCTGCGCGTCCGGACTGGGGATTAGCTCGCGCAAAGGTTCCACCGTACTTCCAAGGCCCTGGGGGTATTGCTCAGTGACGCGGACGTTGACGTCCAACAACCTGGCACCCTCCAGCAAGCGACCGATATTCCATACGATGCGCTGCTGGTCCCGGATATGCGGTATCAGCCTTTCCTGGACATCGACGACCAGTAGTGCGGAGTCAAATGTGTTCAGAAGACTCGGACTTCGGAAAGACTCGCAAGGCTGTTCTTGTTTGCTCATGGTTTCTCCTTCGCCGCAATCTACCTTGCGTTTTCAATCCAAGAAAGTCACCTATTCCGCTTCGTTGGTTCCCCAAGGCATCGCAAATTTTCCGGAACTACCCGACAACGCCATTTCGTGACCGATAACCTCGACCCGATCCAGCAGGAAGCGGTTTTTTGTGTTGGTTTTTTTCGCCGCCGTATTGCGCAACAAATAATCGCCACGCGCCATCTATCAGGACCACATTCACCAGCTTCAAGAGTTTTACTTTTCGGTACAAAGTTTGGCATGCCCTAGAGGAAAATGGGGAATTCGCTACGATGGAGTGGGCGCAAGAGTGTCAACTTTTAGATAGTCGCGGGTACCTTCGTCTGGTCCAACAACGACCACCTGGCATCCTCGTCAGGACCAGGCAAATTGACAAGCTTCGTTTACCTTATCATCAATCCAAAACATGAAGATCCACGCCACCACAATTCTAGCTGTTCACCAGGGTGACCACGTCGCCATGGGCGGCGATGGCCAGGTCACTTTGGGCTCGGCGATCATGAAAGCCGATGCCATGAAGATTCGCAAGTTGCATGATGGCAAGGTGCTCTGCGGTTTTGCCGGCAGCAGCGCCGACGCTTTTGCATTGCTGGAGCGATTCGAGCAGCATCTGAAGGATTCACCCAATAACATCGTTCGCGCGGCGACGGAATTGGCCAAACAATGGCGTATGGACAAAGCCCTCCGTCAACTGGAAGCCCTATTAATCGTCACCGACGGCAAACACACTCTTTTGGTCAGCGGTACCGGCGACGTTATTCAGCCGACCGACGGTGTCCTGGGGATTGGATCTGGTGGTAACTATGCGATTGCCGCCGCGCGCGCGTTGAAACAACATAGTCAGCTTTCCGCTGCGGAAATTGTTCGAGAAGCCCTAAAAATCGCAGGCGGCATCGACATCTATACGAATCAAAATATCGTTGTGGAAGAGTTAACGTGTCAGATCTGATTGAAGAGTCGCCAGAAGAGCTGTCGGCGGCTTCGCGAGAGTTAATCGCGTCCGCCTCAAAAGACAAAACGGCAAACGGTTTCATGAAAACGCTTACCCCCAAGGAAATTGTCGAACAGCTGGACCGCTACATCGTTGGTCAGGACGAGGCAAAACGGTCGGTCGCCATCGCGATCCGCAACCGCTGGCGTCGACAACAACTCGCCGAAGAAATGCGGCAGGAAGTCTCCCCCAAGAACATCTTGATGATCGGCTCCACCGGCGTCGGAAAAACAGAAATCGCTCGCCGGTTGGCCAGGCTCACAGGTGCCCCCTTTATCAAGGTCGAAGCCACCAAATATACGGAAGTCGGGTACTACGGACGTGATGTAGAGAGCATGGTCCGCGAGTTGGTCGACAACGCGATTTCGCTGGTTCGAAACGCGGAGCGAGAGAATGTTAAACCGAAAGCGGAAACCCAAACCGAACAGAAACTACTGGATCTGCTGTGCCCGAAACCTGTGCAGTACGAGTTTTCCGTTTCCATGACTGCCGGCGACGACGATCCCGCCCAGCCGGCCCCGGAAGTGGAGTCCTATGAGCGAACCCGTAAGAAAATGGAGCGGATGCTGCGTGACGGGGAACTCGACGATCGAACGGTTCAAATCACGATTGAACAGAAATCGTCTCCGGTCATGATGGGCGGAATCGGTGTCGAACAGATGGATATGGACTTCCAGGGAATGCTGGAAAAAATCATGCCGACCACTCGGACCACTCGTGAGCTGAAGGTCACGGAAGCCAGGAAAGTGATCTTTGAGCAGGAATGTGATGCCCTGCTGGACGACGACAAAATCAATGGTCGCGGCATCGAACTGGCCGAAAACACCGGAATCATCTTCCTGGACGAGATCGACAAAGTCATCGCCAGCGAGGGCAAATCGGCCGACGTTTCGCGACAAGGTGTCCAACGAGACCTGTTGCCCATCGTCGAGGGAACGACCGTGCAGACCAAACAGGGGTACGTCGATACGAGTCACATCCTGTTTATCGCGGCTGGTGCTTTTCACCGCCACCAACCAAGTGAACTGATGCCCGAACTGCAGGGACGTTTTCCGATTCGGGTTGAATTAAATGACCTGACCAAGGATGACTTCGTCCGCATTCTCACCGAACCTCGAAATTCGCTCACGCGGCAATACGTCGCGTTGTTGGCGACCGAGGGGGTTACCTTGGAATTCACTGAGGATGCAATTGAAGAATTGGCCTCCGTCGCAAATCAGGTTAACCAAACCACCATGAATATTGGTGCCCGCCGTCTCTATACGATTCTGGAACACCTGCTGGAAGATCTCAGCTTCGAAGCTCCCAGCATGAAAATGGGACACGTCAGTATCAATGCGGCCTATGTCAATGAGCGATTGGGCGAGATTGCCAGGGACGAAGACTTGAGCAAATACATCCTGTAAAACCAGCGCTGGCCAGCTCACTCGTGCGATATCCGGGCCAGAATCCTTTCGGCACAGTTGGGACGACTTATCAGCCGCGGTCCGCTTGGAATAAGGGACGTGATCGCATTGTTTCCGCGTTTTCGAAGAACGTTCAGCTCACCGGCGGGAAGCGGTGCGAGCGGATTTCCCGTCCAGTGCAGTTTCAACTTGCGCCTCTGTTCCTCTTGTGCGTCCACCTATTTCGAGGCAGCCATCGGGCCAATATACGAGGTGGCCGCAACCACGTTGTCGTGCCACTTCCGATTCGCGCGTTTCCCGTTGTTGGCGATATAGAGGCCGAGCCCAAAGCGGTCTATCTTCAGGTCCTCGACATCCCGTAATCTCAGATTGGGGAAGTCGCCGATAAGTTTGCCATCCACCCACAGGGCGATCCGTCCGTCGTGTTTGCCTGAAGTATTGACTTTGACCATGTACTCATAGCAATACCAGCGATCGGTTTGAGGCGAAAAATCTGGTCGGGCCTTGAATTGCCTGCCGAAGGTGGCCGCTCCGGATCTCTTGACGGAGTAAGGCAGCACCGTGCCCGAAGGGAAGAAGTGATCGCCCCAACGGTCGCCCTGCTCCGGCCAGTAAACATAGACATTCATATGGCCCGGGGCGTCGCCGATTGAGTTTTCGTTCTCGAAGTTAGCCAAAAACTTGTTGCGCCCGTCGGACCGGATCCCGGGAGTCGCCCGCCCCTGGTTGAAGTATTTTGATGAGATCGATGCGCCGTTGTGGACTGATCCCCCCGGCACTGACCATTCGCCCTCGAACTTCATATACCAGCGCAAGAAGAGGATGTCCTGTGTATCGGTGAGCAATTTGGCGACGCCGGTAGCGAGCGGGACGTTCTGCTTGGGAATGGTCATTAGCAGGGATTTGCCCCCACCGCGCTCCTCGGTGGCCCCTTCGGCGATACTGAGATTCGCCTCGTTCGTCAGTACGTCCCACTCCTTCCGCAGATCCGCGACGGATGAAATCCGCTCGAAATCTTCGGCGACCAATACCGCCGGGTCTTTGTCGATACCCTTGTCGCCAGGATACTTCGCGGCGATGCCAGCCTTACCTTCGGGCAATATTTCATGTTCGTCGGCGACTGTTTCCGCCCCGGCTACGAATAAGCCCATCGCGACGAGGATTGTCGAGACGGTTTTCATTTTGTTTCTCACAATACTCCTGATTTTGACGTCATGGCCCGCCAATTCGTCCCTAAGTGTACAACATCCGCATCGCGGGGCGGCGCGAGTCGAAATTGAATTCAAAACCCGCTGGCCAGCGCCGATCCCGTGGGTGCAACAGATCCGTGCATGCGTAAGATGTTTGGCCAGATTCGCGAGGCCATCAAGAGATTCAGACAAATTGCTCGCCGAGCAGAATACGATCATCTACTATGAATCCACGTCAACCGCTGCGTTCCACTTGTACAAAAGAATTCTGGAAAGTGGTCACCACCCTTAAAAATTCACGGCCCTGCAAATGGACCCGGTCCGGCACACGTTTCGTGCAAGAAAAAGCTGGTCGAACGCACTTCGAAAATCAAAAACGCTTACCTCGCAATAAACGTATCCGCTTTTTTCCCGCGAATATGCGCAGATCCATCGGCAGCAGGTGCGACCTTGCTGGCCTAACCTGCGGCTATTCAGTTCGGTCGTAACGTGGCGTCAGTTCGTATTATTCGGCAAGTTATTGGAGAACGTGACATTCGTTAACAACGACGTTGCGGTCACCTCGGTAAAGATTCCACCACCATCAACGGCGACCGTATTGCTCGTGATATTTGAGTCCGTCGCGTTGACGAAACCTTCATTGTAAATGCCACCCCCAAACGAATTCGCACCGTTACCGGAGATGTTGCTGCTGATGACAAAGTTTCGGCCGGTCGTCGTGACATAAATTCCGCCACCCCGAAGAACCGCTGTGTTCGTGCTAACAAACGAGTCGACGAGTTGAACATAACCCTTCGTGTAGATGCCCGCCGCCCAGACCGCCGGGCGTTGCCGCATTCGTTCGGTTGTTGGTCACGCGTGAACCGTCACGAATAATCACTTGGCTGTTGAGGTCATTCCAAATTCCACCACCATTATCTTTAGCTTCGTTATTTTCGACTTTGCTATCGTTGAACATATAAATCAGGCTATTGGATCCAGTGGTATGAATCCCGCCTCCATTTCCAGGTGTACCCGTTATGGTAACGCCGGCATCATTGTTCAGAACCGTTGAATTATCGAGTGAGACATAGCTTGAATCGTCCGGGTCCGCACTGACCGCTGCCGATTCGATACCGCCCCCCTGCCGTGCAGCCGAATTTCCGTCTACCTTCGAATTGTTTTTTAACGCAACTCTGCCGCCGTTGGTAAAGATTCCGCCACCACTGCCATTTGCCTGATTATTGCTGATGGTTGCATTGTTAATGAAAACTTCACCACCATCGTTAAAAATTCCACCCCCGCCGTTGGAGGCCAAGGATCCCGATGCGGTGTTGGCATCGACAAGGGAATTGTCCCGAACAAAAAGATCTCCACCTGAACCGTTCCAAAAACCTCCGCCTTCCTGGGCGGCAGTGTTTTGATCGAAGGTGCTCCTTGTGATCACGACCGCTGAATTGCCGGAAACGTGAAGTCCACCACCATTGGTTCCGGCCGCATTCTGGCTGACCGTCAGATCAAATGTTTGGAAATTGGCGGTATTGATGATTTCGATTGCACCACCGTCTAAAGTCGCCGAGTTGCCGATCATCGAACCACCGTCCACGAAAACGTTACCGGAAACCGAATGGACCGCTCCGCCCCGACCGTCTGCACCGCTGGCCTGGTTGTTGGTAAACATCGAATCGGTCAAGTTGAGCGTTCCGATACCGTGGTAGATCGCGCCACCTCCCCAATCCGGTCGCTACGTTATTGGTAAACGTCGATTCGAAAAAGAATTTCGTGCCTGATGCCACGGACCTGACCGCAGCGCCGTCGGTGGCATTACCTCCGGTAAAAGTCAGCCGGCCGAATCCAACTCGCTCATTGGTCGTAATCTGGAACAAACGTGACAAACCGCCGCCGTCGACCGTCGTGTTGCCTCCCTGGATGATCACGTCGTCCGAGATCGTGATCTCGCCCTCGGTCAAATTCGTTGTCCGTCCGCTCAGGACCTGCGGAAACTGAATGATATCTCCGTTGACCATTCCGGCGGGAGCATCCCCAAACGCGGCGTTTGTATTGGCCGCGATCATGGCCTCTCGCAAACTGATCAGGCCGTCAACAGTGCCGCTGGCGTCGTCCACCAAGGAGTTGATGACGAAAGTTGTCAGTAAATGCCGACCCTCCAACTGTCCGTAATCCAACCCCCGTTTCTGTCGACGCGATCGTTTCGATTGGGGCTTGAATTTTGCCATTTTGCCAAGAAGCCGCAGCATGGGACCCTCTCCGATAATTCACTTTTAATAACCTCAGATATTGGATTAGAATTAGGGGTCTCCATCGTTTCAACGTTGAATCAAGCTTAATCCTGACAAATTCGAAAAAAAAAAGACCGACTGGCTTTCAAGTTCGGGAACCCGCAAAATCAACACCTGGGATGAGTCCTCTCCCACGGATTCGAAACGGAAACATCACCGATGAAACCCTACACCTTATATGTGTATATTGAGCTGCCAAGAGACGACGTCGTGCGTTTATTTGACAATTTGGAAAACATGTTCCATTGGCAAAACGGAATTCAAAGTTTTGAACATGTCAGCGGCCAACCGGGCCAGCCGGGTGCCAAATCAAGAATGATCTATCAGCAAGGCAACCAACGCATCGAGTTGACCGAAACGATCACGACTCGTGACTTGCCGGATGAATTCTGTGGAATCTACGAATGGGACTCCGGCCGGAACGCACTGAAAAACCGGTTTCTTGAATTGGGTCCGGGAACGACGCGCTGGGAAAGCACTTGTCGTTACGAAATGGACACCCTATTACTCAAACTGAAGGGATTTTTGATGCCCGGTAATCTCAAGAAACAGAACTTGAAATTCATGACGAATTTTAAGTCATTTTCCGAAAATAGAACCCGTGTGAAAGAAACGGTCTGACCGGCTAACTGGCGGCAAATCAGACAATGCTATTCTGGCTTGAATAATCTCGAAATCGAACGGCGATTCACGTATAACGAACGCTTCAATAAACCACTGCCTCTGCCCGCTGGCAAAAAGCAGCGTAGGACCAGAAAAAAGAAGTGAGACATTTCCATGAATGATCAAACTGACATTAAGGTTCCAAACTGGTTTTGGTTGATTGCCGGGCTTGCTTTTCTGTGGAATCTGCTCGGAATGATGCAATTCGTTATGCAGTACTTCATTTCCGACGAATTGCTCGCGACGATGCCGGAGCAAACTCGGGCATTGATTCAAAGCCCACTTGTAAACATCGCGTTTGCCCTTGCCGTGACCTGCGGCGTCCTGGGATGTATCGGGTTGTTGTCGACGAAAGAAATGGGCGTTTCCTTTGTTTGTCATTTCGTTCGTGGCCATCCTGACACAAAACGGCATCGGATTGCTGACGACCGACATACTGAAGTTGATGGGCCCTTTCGAGTTCAGCACACAGGGGGCGGTAATCCTCATTGCCGCATTGCTAATCTGGTTCAGTAGATCCTGCATCCACAAACGATGGCTCACCTGAACTGACGCCCGACGCCGTTTTCAGGAATTGCGATGACTCATCTGCAAATCGAAGATTGTTATCAGACGCCAGCCGCACCAATCGGCCGCGATAACACGGT
The DNA here is from genome assembly GCA_942492215.1 of Pirellulaceae bacterium. Taxonomy (GTDB): domain Bacteria; phylum Planctomycetota; class Planctomycetia; order Pirellulales; family Pirellulaceae; genus Mariniblastus. The sequence continues at coordinate 470,429 of CALODY010000010.1, read as the reverse complement.
TCTCGTTCGCTTCAATCCGCAGGCTTCCCTGCACGTCGTCAATTTGACGGAAACCAAAACGTTGTGGCAAAAGTCGTTTACTACGGATAGCGATTTGCGATGTAGCGGCTTGTTTGACCTGGAAATCAAAATTCAATCCGGTGCCCTGGTGATTGGCCGGCATAGAATCAGTTCACGAAAACTGTTCAAGTCTTCGTCTTTGACGCGATACAAGGTCGGACTGTTGGACGAATCGACGGGGCAGCGCTCTCAAATGTCCGTGGAACAGTATCTTCCCTCGTTCTATCCTTTCATCCCCATGAGCATACGGGTGAAGATCGGCGATGAAGTCGTTTTTGAACAAGGCAGAATTCCCGACACGTTTTGGAGCCTTGTTTAGAATTGGAACCAAAACATCGTACGGTAGCCGGATTGGCAACCATTCGGAAGCACCTGGGGAGACCATCAACTGGCAAATGCCAAGGTCTCACCAGGCAGGAATCGTCTGAAGTATTGCGACACCAACGACGGGCGTGCGCATAACTCTGGATCGTTACGTCGAACCGTCCGGCGCGGTCCAGGCTCAACTTGTGAAGGCCATTTCAGATTTCATGAGTGACTCAAATGCCTCCATTTCGACTTGGCTTCCAACGATCAACGGCGTCCGCTGATGGACCTCTTCCGGTTCGATGTCGAGGATACGCTGCCGAGAGTCGGTGGCGAATCCGCCGGCCTGTTCTGCGATCCAGGCGACCGGGTTGGCTTCATACATCAGCCGCAATTTGCCATCAGGATGGGTAACCGTTGGCGGATAAAGAAAAATTCCGCCGCGCAGGATCGTCCGATGAAAATCGGCGACCAGCGAGCCGATATAGCGACTGCTGTAACGCTGACCCAATTCGCCGTTTCGCAATCGTCCGATGAACTCCTGGATGGGAGCCGGAAACGAATCCACGTTGGCCTCGTTGGCCGAATAACAGACCCCCTGCTTGGGCATGCGAATGTTCTCGTGACTGAGCTACCCCAGCACCCACTTCCGGGTCGAGCGTAAAACCCATGGATGCCATTGCCGACGGTATAGACCATCACCGTTGACGACCCATAAACGACGTAACCAGCGGCCACCTGCTCTCGACCGGGTTGCAGCACCCAGCGATGCGGGTCATCGTAATTGGCACCCTCCGGTTTCTTGAAAATCGAAAATGTCGTGCCGACGCTGACATTGACATCAATGTTGGAAGAACCATCGAGAGGGTCGAAAATGACCGCGTATTTGGCACCCTCCGACATGTGCGGCACAACGATGGGATGTTCATTCTCTTCAGAGGCCAAAATCCCGACACTGCGCCTCGTTTTCAAACTCGACAACATTGCTTCGTTGGCATAGACATCAAGCTTTTGTTGGACCTCGCCCTGGACGTTCCTGTCCAGACCGTGGACCCCCAGAATGTCGGTCAAACCGGCCCGACGAACTTTGGCCTGGACTTTTTTGCAGGCCAAAGTGATTGCCGACAACAGAAATGAAAACTCACCCGACGCCGTCGGAAACCTCTGTTGCTCATTAATGATGTGCTGCTGAATCGTGAGGGCTGGCATGACACTTTCCTTCGTTTCCGCGTAAGGAATTTGGCCACCGCGTCTGGAAATCACGTGATAGAGGAGATGCTTTGCCGAGCACCAGAACCATGAAACCGAAATTGTCTCCCGTTCGCAAGGTTCACACACCACGTTCAAAAGCGGCGTTTAATTTCGACACCTCACAATAACAGTTGAATCGGTTTTTTCCAACGGGACACTTGTGTGCAAAAGATGGTTAGAAGCATGTTGATAGCTTGACAAATGCGTCTTAATTTTCGAATCAGGAATTGACAACCTTTCAATCGCATGCGCGGTGTCGACTCGCTGCGCCCCGGCCCGAGTGGATGCGGCCCGGTACCTTCACTCCGAAAGCAAAGCCTTTGATGCGGACGCGCCCCGTCGCCGGTGTCTGTTTCCAAGATCTCCTATTTTGTATTCTGGTATTCGAACCAGAAAACCTGCGGAGCTGCGCAAACATGTTGACAGATGAAACCGAAATTTTGATTGCCGACTATGCCAATGAGCGACATGGAAAAGACATTGTCGAACTGCTGGACGGATACGCTCAAGACCCATGGGCGCCCTTTCCACTCACCGAGTCGGTACGAGCTAGCCTGATCTTGGAACTCCAAAAGCGCCCGAATTTGTTCAGCGTCCTGGCCTACGTCGATGGCCAGAGAGCCGGGTTGACCAACTGCATCGAGACGTTCTCTACGTTTGCGGCCCGGGACGTGATCAACATCCACGACGTTTTTGTCGTTCCAGCGTTTCGTGGTCGGGGACTGTGTCGCAAAATGTTCGACGTCGTGGCAGAAGTTGCCAGTCAAAAAAACTGCTGCAAACTGACGCTGGAAGTCCTGGAAGCCAACCACGCGGCACAACAGATCTATCTTCAATTAGGGTTCGACGGCTACGAACTTGATCCGCAGGCCGGACGTGCCCTGTTTTGGCAGCGTAAGCTTTAACTGTCCGGAAAACATCCGTTTAAAAGCGTGGTCATGCGCGGCAGGACCAAAGAAAAAGAACCTACTTGGGTACCCTACCGCGCGAATGCGTCCCGACTATTCTTCGATCAGCGTCGCTGACCTAATTAAATCGACATTTGGAAACTTCTTCATCAAGTAAGCATTGCCGCCTTTTTTGAAGTTTCCTTGAACGTTGTCCTGAGGTCGATTTTCACCGTATTCGGTATTGATCTTGTTGACGACTTCCATTCCTTGGATGACTTCGCCAAACGGCGTAAATCCCTGACTGTCAAGGAATCGGTTGTCGCCGAGATTCACAAACATTTGCGTGGAACGGCTATTCGGAGCACTTGTCTTCGCGAAACACAATCGGCCGGGCGTATTGCCGACACCGGACATCCGGTCGTCGTCAATATTCGCCTCCGACCATTGGGCGCTCACTGCCGGGTCTCCGTGAATACCGAATTGATACATGAATCCTTTCACAGCTCGAAATATTGCCACGTCTTTGAAATACCCAATTTTGACCAGGTTGTAGAATCGGTCGGCACCGTTTGGAGACCAAGCTCGAGTGACTTCGACGACGTAGTCACCCTTGGTTGTCGAAAACTTGACTCGGAATTTCTCGGGAGCTTGCTCCGTCGCCAAAGCCGGATTCTTGAGGGCAGGATGTTCTTGAGTCGCTTCTTGGTTACCGGAGTCCCCGAACGAAGTCGCCTTGGTGAACGTCTGTTTGAGTTTATTTCCCTGAGCTGCGCATCCGTTTGCCATGGTCAACACTGTCGACAAAGCAACCAGCAAATTGAGCGGAATACGATAGGACATTTTCAATTCCTCTGTTCTTCATCACATGAAATACTAAACTGGAATCGCAGCATCATAGCAGAATGGAACGGTTTTGATCACTGCCATGGCGTGGCCAAGGTGATAGCAAATCGGGACCCAATACCGCCAGAGCGGTTCTCGTGCGCGCGGCGCGCGATTTTGGCAAAAAGGCTTATCAGGATTCGTCCGGATTCAAACAACAAAAACGGCCGCCTTCGACCTTGGGCTCTCAAAATAGGCTCTTCGTTAGAATAAGTGGGTGAAAATAGCATTGTTTTAAGGCAATTCAACTAGAGCCCCAGGAATCGGAACAACAAAGCCTTTGCGTCGGTGGTTATCTGATGATTGGTTTTGTTTTCTTTGGAATGGTCCGGCTTCTTTCGACCTATCATCCGACGGGGCCATTTGCTTCGTCCTGCGGTGAGCCCCGACGGATGACAGGACGACGATGCCCCTCGCATGCCCCGTGAATCGCTTGGTACTCGGGGTTTTTCGTTTGTGCGTTGCGTTGTTGCATCTCTCTTGGGTGTGCGCGAGTCGTCCTTCGCGTCGCGGCACGACGGGAAATCAGTGAATCCTTGAACGGATCAACCGACAGTGCTGGGTCAAAGTCAGCGCTGGTTGAAATACTTATTGGCGGTTTTCAAATCGTGCCCAAACCAGTCGGCAATCGTCTTGGGTGCGACTGATTGGGAGCTGGAGTTCACTGTCCTTTTCCCGATCTCACCTTTAAAAAAACGTGATTCGCGTGAAAGTGCACAAAATCTCTTATTACCAAAAGCTTTTTTGGGCCATTGACCATGAATTCGGGATCAAACGTCATAGCGTCGTTTCAATGGCAGACTCGACAAGCAAACCTTTTCATTCATTCGAGATTGCGACTTTGGTGAGGCAAATTATGGGTCAAAAAATTAGAAATTTGGGCTCCGCGTTTTTCATTCTGTCCGGCGTCCTCACCTGCATGCCGCTGACAGCCCAACAAACACTTTATGACGTCACGTTTGATGCGCCGGAGCATACGATTGGTGATACACCCAATACTGGATTCGGCCCACCGATTAGAAAAACGCCGTCGACTCGATTCTTTGAAACCCAGGAATCGCTGGACGCAAAAAAGGTGGTAACCAGTTTTTTGACAATGGATCGGCCAGTCGAGTTGGCTCCTTTTGATACCGATCCAACGGACTCAATCAAAGGAGGCACAGAATTGCTGTTTGGACTCGACGACAGCGAAATCCAGCGATTCCAACGATACCAGGTCAGTTTTGATATCGCATTTGATGCGTTGCCCGAAGAAGACGTCTCCGCCATATTTGATGCGCCCACCGTCAACACTTTGAATTTTACAAGGCTTGGGGAAATAGCCGTATTTAACTCAACCATGACAGATCGTGAACTTATTGGCTCGTTTGTTGCGGACGAAATCATCCAGGTCGATATGTCGTTCAATCTGCCTTTGGAATCATGGTCAGTGAAAATTGACGGTGTTGAACTGTATTCCGGTATCACAAACGCCAGCCCGATGATTAGAGGTTTCCGAATTGCAGAAACACTCGACGATACGACGGTAAGCAGTAGGACGTACGTAGACAATTTCTTAATCGTCGGATTCGAATCAGTTCCCGAGCCATCGTCCGGATTGTTGCTGCTGGGATGTATCGGCTGGGGTTTGATCCGCCGAAAAAAATAGGTAATCAGTTGGTTAAAACAAAATCCCTTCAAACAGGAACAAAATGAAGAACAATGGCACACTACGCTTTGAATCACAGGAAGCGGATTAAGACAAAGGGGGCAGGACTCAATTATCTGATTTGAGTTGTGCGTTGATTCCCGGATTCAATTCCTCCACCACCTGTCGTGAAAGTTGGAGCAAATGATTTGTGCCACCTTCGCGGGTGGCCTGCTGGCAAAGGAATCAGGAATCTTGACAATTGGGGGCGGGTCTCCAGGCGGTACAGCTCTGCTCAGTCGGCGCCGGTAAGCACTTTGACTCCGCGAGGCAACAAGATTCTGAGCTGACGGCGGCGAAGCCGGATGACCTCGAACGAGATCTCGAAGAACAGGCGAGATCAAACGGCGCTCCGATCAGCCTGCTCGATCTACAAATCGGACGGGAGTTGGTCGAAATCTGGGGCTTAATGGTGATACTTTGTGTGCCGTAATTCTGCATGCATTATCGCGTACTGATTCGCCAGACAGGTCCAAACGGCGAGACAAATTTTCCCTGGATCGGTCTCTCTCGGGACCCAATTTCAACGATTATCTTTCAAAATCTCAATTGCATTACCGTCTGCGTGTGCTTCATGATCGCATTGGCACCCGATTCGCAGTCGTCTATTCGTCCGCTAAAAATTGTTTGGGTAATCGTGGCGTGCGTTTGTGTTGGACGGAAGTCCTCTACCTGCAGCATCGTAAACTCACCCGGTAAGTACCGCGCTCGCTTGTCTGCGGCGGAAAGCGCTGAAAGCCACAGCCACGATTCGGCCCAATCCGAAGTTGAGAAATTGACGCGGAACTATTTCATCCAAGTCGACTTGTAGGCCCAGTAGAATGCGGGCACGATCGGGGGCTCATCCTCGGGGGCCAGTTGCAAGACAAAACCGATCGGGTTGGATTCCCGATTTTCTTCCCTGCGAAAATTGAATCGTGTGTGCCCCCAACGCCGACCCAACGCCACGATCTCGAACTGGGTGAATTTCAATTTCTTCAAATCGAATTCCGCCCTACCCAGCAGACGCGTTGCGACGCCATGCGGCGAGCTTCTTCGAGTCGAACGGGTGGTTCCGACGGTGGTCTTGCCAGCCAACTCCATCGTCACGGTGTCACTCGCAACGTCGGTAATCGTGGCGACAATTTCGGAATCCTGAACGTCCTCAGAAGCGTAATGTTCCGTTTGCCCCTTGACGGCGTCCACCAGATGAAGCGCCACCAACCGGTTGACCAGCGGCTGGGGAAATTTCAACGATTGACCCACTTCGCGTTTGCCGGGGATCAACTCAAGGGCCTCCTGCTTGGAAAACCAGGCAGTGTCCCGATTCCACTTTTCTCCAGCTTGTGAATTAGGATCAAGAGTGTCAGGCAAGTCGCGGGCATAGACCGCAAGGATCAAACCGTCGTCGGGTTCCGATGCTTCGGCTCGGCGGTCAGGTTTTTCGATCGACGCATCGACCTCGATTCGTTGATCGGGTTTAAGCGCGTTCCAGGCCTGCAATCCTTCCCGCATCATTGCCATCACGCGATCAGGGTTGTTGGAGTTGACCGACGCGAGGAATTCGCCGCCGGGAGTGCAGACGTACATCCCCTGCTTGGTTTTGTTCTTGGTTCTGTAGTGTCCGTTAGCTGCCATTTTTTGGAACAACTTGCACTCGGGAGATTTTCCGTTTTGCAAGAGCCAAACCTCATCCGTGGTCGGCACGAACTTTTTTGCCAGTTCAATCACGCGCGGGTCAGACCAGACGTACCGTCGGCCAATGACTCCGTTGTTTCACGTGCAGCCCAGTGGGTGGCCATTCATCGTCCAAAGCAGAATGGGCAGATCGAGTTCCCGGGCATCCAGGATTCCCTCTTTGAACGTCATTCGCCAGGGGATTTTCAGGAAATCCAGCTCCTGCTGCGTAGGCAGAATGAAATCCCGCCAGGCCGAAAAATTCTGCGGAGTCAACTCGATATCGGCAACCGGCCGTTGACCGTTGGCCCAAGAAGTAAGCACGACCGCGAGAACCAGCCAAGTCAATTTCAAATACTTCGGGTGCACAGAATTATCCCACCAATCACAATTATGAGTTACCCCGGACGTCAACTCTAATCATACCAAGGCGTTTTACCGATCACCATGCGAGAAAAAGGGGCAGGCCGGTCCGAACCTCATTTGGCCCGGAGGGGATCAGATACTTTCTGGCGGTTGGGTTCACGAGCCGTCAAAGATCACGCCCTCCGCAGTGGGCTCGAATCGAGCCCAGGTCCTTCGATTGTTAGATCGTCGAAAGCCGGTCGTAATCAAAATTTGTTCTCCAAGTTGGACGTGGGATTAGGCAGGCTGACGCGACACGAACAAAAGGAAGCCCGAAGCAAAGTGCCGAACCCACCAATTCGGTTCCTGACCCGTGGTATGTTCCCAACCTTTCCTCACGCAAGCATAATGCACTTTCAGGTTGACGGCCTGGAAGTCGTTGATTCAAGTCCCCTGTCGCCTACTCGATGAATCGCTGCAAGAATAGTGCTCTGTTACACGTAAAGGTTCGAGTCGAAGTCTTTCTTGGCTGTGGCTTCCAGCCGCAGATCACTGAGGCAGGATGCCCCTGCCACGTTAGCGTACCCTTGATTGACGAACGTGGCGAAGCCCATCCAAAATGGCCCATCATGACGTTTTTGCATCACACACTGAGACTACTGTTAGCAATGGTGTTTCTGGTTTCGGGATGTGTCAAGCTGGTTGATATGGCGAAGTTTGCCGAAAGCGTTGGTGATTTCGGGCTGGTGCCGGACTGGTTCGTGCTGACCACGGCCTGGTTAGTCGTGCTGTCCGAATTGGCAATTGGTGCAAGTCTGGCTTTCAACCTCCGCGGGAGCTTGTTGGGAGTTTTTATTTTGCTGGTAATTTTCCTCAGCGTATTGAGCTATGGAATTGTGTTGGGGCTTGACATCCAGTGTGGTTGTTTTGGCCCCGGATTTCACGTTAGCTTGCAGACTCAACTATTCATTGATTTAGGACTGGTCATTCTTGTGGGTGCCGTCTACTGGAGCGGAGCATCGTGGCGAATCAATCAATCGGCTGTTTCCCCGGGCAACGGGGCCATCAACGCATAACGACTTACCATTCGACAAGCCCCCGATGGGTCATCGTGCGTTACGTTACCTGCCTGTTACTGGCATCCTTGCCCGGGATCGTCGGCTGCGGAACCAACCGATTTCAGCAGGAACTGAAAATCGAGGAGGCCGCTGTCAAGCTGACGAATGAGACGGTCCAGGGAAATTATCCCCTGATTGCGACCGCAGAGTTGAAGGCGTTGCTGGACAGCGGGGAAACGATCCTATTGGTGGATACCATGCCCACGGTCCCAAGTTACAACAAAGGTCACATTCCCGGGGCCGTGAATTTCGTATTTCCCAAAGTGGTGATTGATGAGTGGAATGAATCGTCGATGGGCGAGCAGACGATCGAGGAATACGAAGCCTTTCTGGGGGAAGACAAGGATCGAAAGATCGTTTTCTATTGCGGTTATGTCAAATGCCCGAGGAGTCATAACGGCGCTGTTTTTGCAAAGGAGCTGGGTTACACCAACGTCTTGCGCTACCCGGGAGGGATCGACGCCTGGCGCGGAGCGGGATACGAACTGGTAGCCAACTAAACGTCATTGCCAAGTTGACATGATTCATTGGAAAAACGACGGAACGTGTCCAGCAACAGAGCGTGGTTATTTGCATAGCGCAAAAAACGTTTGGTTAATGGGAAATTTGGCAACCGGAACAGCAGAGCGACTAAGTCCTGAATCAACGACGCGACCCCGAGGATGGCCGAAGAAACCTGCCTAGTGCCCCGATTCCGTACTTGGCCCCGATTCGGTACTTGTGACACCTTTTTGTTCACGGTACTTGACACCTTTTTGTTCATCTCTCTTTGCAGAAAAAAGAGCGGCTTGACCGATGCGGTCCTAAGCCTTCCTGCGCAGCGAAAGGATGTTGTGTCCCCGTTTGGCGAAAACTCGCGACCTCGTTTTCTTTTTCCTCACTTGTTAAGCGATCTCGGCCTCTCGTCAGATCGCAGTTCGTCGGCATCCTGTGAATTCAGATCGATAAAGAAATAGCCGCTTGGTTCCGACCATCCCAGTAGCCGACCGTCATTGGTGAAAGCTGGATTCGTGCCGCATTCGGGGCGATCGAACTTCAGAACGACTTGACCTGTTGTCGAATCGAAAATCCTCAGCACTTCCTCGCATCCCGTCGCGGCGATGCGTTTTCCATCAGGCGTAAATGCCAACCCCACAACGTATTTTTTGAAAGGACCCACGTTGAAGAGTCGCTCGCCGGTTTTGACCTCAAACACGGCAAGTAGCTTATTGACGTTGCCGCGAGGAGCGCTGGCAATTCGTGTTCCATCCGGATTAAACTGCAACCCCATCGTGTACGACGCATGTCTCATCTTCTCAATCTCTGTGCCAGTATTTGCGTCGTAGGTTGTGATGGCGAACATACCACCGGTCGCAACCAGGTCGCCCTTCGGACTGAAGGACAGACCTTCTCCAAAACTAAACCGCTCACCGACATCGCCGATCTTTTTCGGCGTATCATCGCTCAGCGACCACAACTCCAAAGCTTGCTGGCCCTCAGCGACGAATGCACTTCCGTCGGGAGCGACGGCAAGCTCCCTGATCGGTCGAGAACCAATGGGAATCGTCTGGATCACCTTCCAAGTCTCCGCGTTCCAGACGATGACGTCTCCGTTTTGATGGCCTGCAAAAAACCGCTTGCCATCGTGGCTGAACACGCCCCGCCAAACCGCCGATTTATCAACATTCGGCAATAGCACCATATCCTGATCCAGGTTTGACAGATCATGCACCCGCAAGCCACCGTCCTGACAGATAAAAACAAGCTGTCGGTTGGTTGGATTCAACACGCCGTACCGAGTCTTGACATCCTTCGGCATTTCGAACCGCTTGATCAAACTTCCCGTGTTCTTGGTACCGCGCCGTGCCTGTTCTTCCAGCAACGCGAACTCGAAGCTCCTCAACGACTGATTCGTTGAAGCAAGTCCCTTTTTTGCATCGTCCCATCGGTCTTCTGCCAGCGCCGTTTGCACTGTTGATATCGTGCCGGCGTAATCGGATACCGCCTTATCCTGTTGGCCGGCAGAAGTCGCAGTAGGTAGCCAAGTCGTAATCAAGGCCAAAACAGGCAACAGTGATAATCGTCGTGTTGAAATCGACATCTGAAATCTCCGGTTATAACAAAGAACTGAAATCCTGTGGGCTCATTTCACGATTACTCCGAGTCACCGATTTGGTCTCGGTAATGTTTTGCCCTCCGCTCATTATTGAGTCTGTTTCGTCACGCAAAAACCAGGTAACTCCGACGACGGGCAAAAGCCATGGCAGGTACGCTAGCCAGGTGCGGAGATTAAAGAAAGCGTTGGTCGGATGACCAGATGTAAAAGTCTTGGTATTAAGATTCGATTTCCTACCTCGAATCAGACGTTTGTGGACAAGCAAATCATCATCAATGATGCCTTTCGCGGTGGGGATATCACAAGCAAAGAAAACGGAAACGCGGGAAACGATCACGGACACGGCAGTGCGGTTTGGCTAATGGGCGTTCGTTTGAATGGCGGCAAGATCTACGGGAACTGGACCGGCCTCGCAGAAAGTGCGCTATACAAGAAGCGCGACCTGCCTGTAACAACCGATTTCCGCGCGGTATTTTCCGACGTGCTTCAAGGCCACTTGAAAATGGAAGTTCAAAAGGGATTCTTCCCTGACTACCGACAGCCCAAAAAAGAATTGGGCCTGTTCGCTTGATTTGCTAACGACGGCAGGGAATTGCTACCCCAATCCGCATACCGTCCCGAGGCGGATTTTTTACGGAATCACGTGTTCGCCGCCCCCATCGACGAGATCGCATTCCCTCCGACTGGGATTCCGAAAGGTGAACCGTAAAGTCACCCCTCATTTGAAATTGGCAGGCCGGTGTTTCCGGATTTGAGGGCGGTGGACGGCTGAGCGAAACGGCGTTGAGAATTCGGCGTTGATCTGAGAAATACAACGGTTGCCGAGGCGCCCACGGCGGCCCAGCTGCAATCGGCGATCGACGTCCAAGGGGTCAACCTCAGCGGAAACCATTTAAGCGGATTCGATCTCAGTGGCCTTAACCTCCGTTCTGCCAACCTTAGATCTGCCAACCACACATCGGCTAACTTCACAGGGACAAGCCTCGATCGCGCGGATCTGCGAAATACCAATGTGGCAGAAGCAATCACGGCCGCCCGCCCACTGTGCCAACATGAGTGAGACAACTCTGAACTTTTTCAAGGTTGAGGGCACGGAGAGTTTACATGACCGAATCGATCCAGAAAAAAGGATTTAAAAAAAACCCCTGAGGTTGTTGAGAAAGCGACACGTCGTCGCTTTGCCGCTGAGTACAAACAGAGTACTGCGACCGAGGCCGAACAGTGCAGTCGCCCTGGTGAGCTGGGTGCTTTGCTTCGTCGCGAAGGTTTGTATTCATCCATCGTCCAACGGTGGCGTCGTCAACTTCGGGAGAGTTCATTGTCATCATCCAAAAAGCCAACGCGTAAAGAATCACCGTCACAGGAAATCGCTCGTCTGAAACGTGAAAACGAACGTTTGACTGAAAAATTCGGCAGGCGGAACTGATCATCGACGTTCAAAAAAAAGTCTCGGAGATGATTCAGACGCGATCACAAGAGAAAACCGATTAACGGCCGCCGAGAAGCTTAGCAAGCGAGTTGGGGTCGCGGCAGCCTGTCGTGGCCTCAACGTCTCGCGAGCGACATTTTACCGTCGTCGCCAGGGGCAGCTGGAAGCCCAGCCGAGGCCAACACCGTCACGGGCGCTCTCACAAGCCGAGCGAAAAAACGTGCTCCAACAGCTCAACCACGAGCGATTTGCCGACCAGTCACCTCGCCAAGTTTATGCGAAGCTGCTCGACGAGGGCCCCGACCAGGCTTAAGATCAAACCATTATGAACCGTCAACATCTTTACCTCATCGTCCATTTGGCTGGAATATTTTTTTGCCAGTCAATTTTTGCCCAATCGTGGGACCTCAATGCCGATAACATTGATCGGGCCATTCGGGACGCTTCGACCGCGAACCAAGCGGACAAGATGCGACCCGCCTTTCACCTCACTCCTCCGGCAGGCTGTATGGGAGATCCCAACGGCGGTATTTTTCATAACGGCACCTACCACATCTTCTATGGGCTGCAGCCTTTTGCCTTCCATCCCGGAGGTTGGTACTGGGCGCATTTCAGCAGCACCGACCTGCTCCATTGGAACACGTTGCCCAATCGATTGACGCCTCCATCTGATCTGAAATTAAACGCCATCGGTTCGGGCTCAACCATCGTTACGGACTCTGGCAAGAGACTCGCTTTCTATTCACAAAGCAAGAGCGGGCCGATGTTGTTTTGGCGGGCAGAATTTCGCGATGATCAACTTTCCGAATGGGATCACCCGGGCAAGAATCCGATCCTCTCGCTGAAACACCCCGGACTGCCGCCTTACGATGATTTCTGGCGGGATCCTTTCGTTTTCACAGTGAAGGGCCGGACGTTCTTAATTGCCTGCGCTGACTTGTTTGAAGAGGACCATGTTCCCGTACCCATATTTGAAGCACGGGATGCGGAGCTCACTGAATGGGACTTTCGGGGGCACCTGTTCACGGTTCCCAAGCATCGATACCGAAACCTTGAAGTTCCAGAAATCAGGCCTCTATCCGATCGTTGGATCTTTATGGCTTCCACCGATGCACCGGTTGACCGAGTCAACTATTTCGTCGGCGATTTCGATCTGGAGACCCTGAAGTTCACGCCGGAGATCTCCGCGCCCATCGATTACTCCGGCCATTACTACGCTCAGGAGACAATTCTGGACGACAAAGGGGACCTGTACCTGATGGCATGGATACCTGGATGGGACAGGGACTGGCTGCCTGGATACATGAATGAGCCGCTGAAGAATAACAATCCCCGTTGGAACGGCTGCTTTGCGTTGCCTCGGAAACTGGAGTTCAAAGATGGGCACCTCATCCAGCAACCCGTGGAATCCTTGAATCTCCTCCGCGGTAGCAAATTTGTGAAGAAACCCCAACCCTTGCCGGTCGATGGTCCGGGGGTGGCGTGTTTCCCGGTGGAAGAGTTCACGAGCAACCAGGCCGAAATCCAGGTCAGCTTCGATCTTTCGAATGCAAGCTTTTGCGGAATCAACGTTCTTTGCGATCGCGACGGAAAAGGCGGCTGCCCCATCTTCTGGTCTGGCAATGCCCTCAATGTTGATGGAGTGGTTGTGCCGATGCCGGATTGGCAACCAGACGAATCGCTTGAACTTCGAATCTTCATCGACAAAAAATTCGTCGAGGTATTTGCCAATGGAGGCAAACATTGTATCACCCGTCAGGTCAGGGAAGAAAACGTAAAGGGCGACCACATTGCCCTGACCAGTCTTGGTGGGACGGCCATTTTGAAATCCTTTCAGGCTTGGCCTTTGCGACCGATCAATCAATAAATCCCCAGTTTCGGCCTACGTGATTGGACCAGCCGCAGAAACTTTGTTGCAGGAGCCGTCGCCCCCAGTTTGCGAGTCAAAAGAATGGAAAAGCCTCGTTATCCACCCTGAAAAACGGGGGGCGAGTCAAAATCGGCAGTCGGAACTCCGGTTTTCGATCGTTATGAGGGGGTCAAGTTGTTTCGCCGCGCTTGTCGTGACCATCGCAAGAGTAATCGACCATTCGCGTTACGCGCAAAGCGACTTCTGCCAGAGATATTTCAGTTGTTGTTTGATCGCGTCACAGCTCGCTTAGAAGGGGAGCAACTGGATGATGGCCGTTGGTATGGGCATCGTACCTTTCTCATCGACGGCTCGAGCTTCTTGCCGGATGAGCCGGAACTTCAAGCGGTTTGCCTTTTTCACGCGATCCGATCATTGGGAATGTCGATTTTGCCCAAAAAGTTGTAGTACTCGATTCCCTCCAAGATGCCTGCCGCGTGGGACGATTTGGCAAAGTAGATTCGGGGTCGGTTTCGCAGTCGATTGAGTTCCTTGCTGTGGTTGGCCACCACGACTCCCAGCGTTCCTCCGAGTAACATCCCCGCGTCATTTCCTGAATCCCCCGCAACCAACACACGCTCTGGTGGGAAGCCCCACTTCCAGAGTACATGCCGCATGGAAAGGTCACTTCCACCTCGAACAGGAATTACATCGAGATACATCCCATGCGACATGATGACTTTGGCTCGCAGCCCCGCCTCGCGAAGGGTCTTCTTGATCTTCGTCGTGCTCGGGGCCTCCTTCGCGTCGATTTGATAGCTGACCTTGTAGTCAGACTGTTTCTCGTCGCCCTGTGGAAACAAACCAGGCAGTTCGTCCAGCACTTTGCGAATCTCATCCGGTTGCCAGGCATAGCCGATCTGCCGTTGCCAACTGCGATCGGGCACCAGGCCTTCTCCGTAATGGAGTTGGGTTCCGCAGTCGGTGCCGATCAAGTCGGGGCGGGGCAGGCCGAGTTCGCCCACAAATGACATCACGCTGTCAAGTCGCCGTCCGGTTGCTATACCGAATCCGATGTGATCGTGCTGATTGATTAGCTCGACAAGTGCCTGGAGCGCCTGATCGTCGCCGGTGAGCGTGTTGTCCAGGTCGGTGATGATCAACCGGTCGAACTCTGGCATCCGGCGGACTCTCGGCCTGTTTCGCAACGCTGGAACCGAGGTATGTTCCAGGATATCCGTCACGTCGCGTAGGTAGCGCCGGGCATGGTTCGCCCAGGAGTAGTGCTCACGCGTTCCCTTGATACCGTTGGCCGACCATTCGGCCCACTGTTCCGGCTCTGTCAATGTACGCAGTAACGCGTGCTCAATCTCCTCGTTGTTCAGCGGATCAATCAACAGCCCGTTTTTGCAGTTCCGGATGATTTCGCGCGGACCACCATCGTTGGTCGCGACTATCGGTAAGCCGGTCGCGCCCGCCTCCAACAAAGTCAGCCCGAATGGTTCGGTCAGTGCCGGGTTCACGAACACTCCCTTCAACGATTCCGCATAACGATACAAATCGGGCAGTTCACTCGGCACGATGCGCTTCGGATAGGCAATCTTGCCGTACAGGTCGTAGCGGTCGATCAGATGAAAGACGTTCTCGACGATCGCCTGGTGTGCTTTCGGCAGTTCGCGGTAATCATCACGCGTTCCCATCAACATCACCAAATTGGCAAGTTCCTGCAACGGATTGCTTTGGGCGTAAACTTCGACCAGTTTTTCAAGATTCTTTCGTTCATCAAGCCGAGCCACCGTCAGAATCATGGGCTTCTCGGGCTGCTTCAGAAATCGTTCCAGTTCATCGGCGAACGGCGGCGTCTCCCAGTCGTCGCCACGGGGCGCGAAGGAGGTCAAATTGACGCCGGGCGGAATGACTTCCATCCGTGAAGGGACGTAGTGATCGTACAACTCGTATTGTTGCTCCACTTCCTGGCTTGTGCTGGTCACAACCATCGCCGCGGTCTCCAGCGCAACCTCTTCGGCATCGATCCGAGTCGTAAACTTGTACTTTTTCTCCAATGCTTCGGGGTTCGCCTTGCCCAGCGAAAACCGCTGCCGCTTAACCCGTCCCAGCGAATGTCCGGTGAAGATGAACGGGATGTGCAGCAGACGGGCAAGTTGTGCACCGGCCAGCCCTGCGTCGGCGTAGTGTCCGTGAATCACGTCCGGCAGGCCACTCCGTTTGAAGTGCGTCAGCGTGTGATCAATAAACATCTCCATGTGTGGCCACAACACTTCTTTGCGCAGATATCGTTTGGGGCCAAACGGAATCCGCACGATTTTGGCATGTTCCGAAATTTCCTCCTCCAGCTGGGCATAGTCATCATCGACCTTTGGATCGATAATTTGCCGTGTCAGCAATTCCACTTCTCGCACATCAGGTTGTTTGGCGAGTTCGCGGGCCAGCTCAAGCACGTACAGGACCTGCCCACCAGTATCGGCATCCCTGCCCAATTCGGGATTTTTGCCGCGAATCAACCCGTGTAGGCTGATCAGCGTGATTTTCAGGTTTGTCCGTGGCGATGACGTCGTCTCGGCAACTTCGTCGTCGGGATTGAATGCTTTTTCGGGCTTTTCAGAGGACATTTGTTTTCTTTCGTTAGATTCTTGTCGGCCAGCGACTAACTTCTGCGAGTTTGCTGGTTGCTGTAAAGGGTATCGCTACCTCTTACAAAGTCCTGACGACTTCGGCTGTGACATTCGTCAAATCCCGTTATCCGTGAGACAGTTGGCGGCGTCTGCCTGTCTTTTAACTTTTGCGAATGGCGTTTGGGGGCAGTAGCGATCGCCGGGATCGACAAATGTCTATGCTTAAGTTTAGTCGCCCGCACAACCATTTTCACCTTGATTGTAGGCCTGCGCTTCCACAGAACTGAGAACGGCGTGCGGATGCTTACGGCTGTTTGGCCATCGCGGACATTCGCCTCGCGGATGTTGCACGGGCGATCGCCATGTGACAGACTCGGCGGATAGCGATTTTGCTTTGACCGCTTTGACGGCCATCGGTTGCATCACGCCAGAATTCCGGTTGGTAACCGACCATCGATACCGCGTTTGATATCGGATGCCGATACGTACCATCGCCAGCGACAGCCCGATGCGGTAAATTATGTCTGCCCATCGGAAACAGGCCGTTTTTTTCCGGCCGTTTTATTCTCTGGCGATTCCCAAATTCAGCACGTTGGCGTTCCTCTTTTTTCCAAGCGTAAGAAATCTCCGGAGTATTTGAGCCACTGAAATGACCAAGACATCCAAATCGATCGAGGACAGCAGATTGCCACGAGGCGTTATGTTTAACGCTTATCCGGACAGCATCGGCCGCAACCTGTCGGATACTCTGGAGGTGCTCAAGAGACCCGAATTTGGGGGGGCATTTTCATTGTTCTACATCCTTCCTACCTTTTTTCAAAGTGACTTGGATCGTGGCTTCTCGATTATTGATTACGAATTCAATCAGGAACTCGTGACCGCCGAGGACTTGGCAGAAATCGAAAAGCTGAACATCAACTTAAAGTTCGACCTGGTGCTGAACCATCTATCCGTGGGCTCTCCCCAGTTTCAAGACATGCTGCTGCATGGCGACGCTTCGGAATTCAAGGACTTCTTCATTGATTGGAATGAATTCTGGCAGGGAAATGGGGAAATGGGCGATGATGGCTATTTGATTCCGAAGGACGAACACCTTAACAAACTGTTCATGCGAAAACCGGGTTTGCCGATTTTAAAAGTACGCTTCCCCGACGGGACGGATCGTCCTTATTGGAACACGTTTTATCAAGAGATCACCTATCAGCAGCTCAAGCCGGAAGACTTGAAGGAGCAGGCAGGCATCCCTGACGAGCAAGTCGAGGCGTTGATCCGGATTTTTAACGACGCGTTGGAGGTGAGCTTGGACCTCGACAAGATCGATTTGGGAGTTTTGTCCGGCTATCAGGATAAACTGCTCGCGGTCGTCGAGCGAAAACGCAATTACCTCGGGCAAATGGACTTGAACGCTCGATCGGAAAAGGTCTGGGAGTTTTACGATGCGACGCTGAAAAAACTGCACGATTACGGCGCGAAGCTCGTGAGAATGGACGCCTTCGCCTACCTCCACAAGGAGCCCGGCCAGACAAATTTCTTTAATAAACCCGGCACCTGGCAGTATCTTGAAAGGCTCAGGCAAATCGCACAGAAATACGACTTGATCCTGCTTCCGGAAATCCACAGTCAATACGGCAACGGACTGCACGAAGAAGTGGCGAGCGAGGGTTTTCCAATCTACGACTTCTTCTTACCCGGACTCATCATCGATGCACTGGACCGTGGTACGAACAAACACCTGCTACGCTGGATCGGCGAGCTGGTGACCAAAGGAATCAAAACGATCAATATGCTGGGCTGTCACGACGGCATTCCCGTGCTGGACCTGGCCGGGCAGAAAATCGATGGCGTCTCGAAGGAAGGTCTGCTGAGCGACGACCAGATCGAAGCGGTCATTGATAAGATTCTCAGCCGGGGCGGTCGCGTTAAAAATCTGTACGGCCCGGACGGAAAGAAGATCGGGTACTATCAGGTGAACGCGACTTACTTTAGTGCGCTGGGAGAGGACGAGCGGAAACTTCGTCTCGCTCGCGCAATTCAGTTGTTCACGCCGGGTATACCCCAAGTGTGGTATCTGGATTTGTTCGCAGGCAAAAATGACTATGAAGCAGCCGACCGGGGCGGTACCGGCGGGCACAAGGAAATCAACCGCACGACTCTCGAACCACGCGATATCAAATACGGACTGAAGCAAATTGTGGTGCGGGATCAACTCGATTTGATCAAGCTACGGAATTCCTCGTCTGCATTCTACGGCGAGTTGGAAATCCACAACTCAGCCGAACACGAATTGCAACTGACCTGGACCAACGGTGCATGTGTCGCTTCGTTAAATGCAGACTTCCTGGAATTTAGCTTCAGCGTCACGCACCGCGACGAGACCGGTAAGGAAACCTTGTTGTCCTACCGCTAACTTGTGACAGGCCGGTGCAGCAGTTTCGATGTCCGAGCGCCGATCATGAGTGCGCGGCGGCAGCGCGTGGAAAATGTCATCGACACGTCTTTCGTCGGACTTGTCGACAGATTTAAGGAGCACCGAAAAGGAGGAGAGATCAAAGTGAATATACTAGCCACTGACTTGGACAGAACCCTGCTTCCCAATGGCCATTGGGAAAGCGACGAATCGGCCATTCCGCTGTTTAACGAATTGACCGGGAAGCATGACACGCTGGTCGTTTATGTGACCGGTAGAAACCTCGATCTCACGGAAAAAGCCATCCAACAGTACGGGGTCAGGCATCCAGACTACTTGTGCGGTGATGTCGGAACAACCATTCGGAAATTCGAGAATGCCGAATGGCACGATGACGAAGGATGGGTCGCTCACGTCAAACAGTCAAGTCCGCGCTGGGACGCCGCCGGTATCAAACAAGCGGTTGCCGAAGTGGACGGCATGCGCGAGCAGGAAGCCGAACACCAGAACCAATTTAAGCAGAGCTACTACGTCGAACATGAAGGGAAAGATGATGTGCTGCGACAGGTCGACGCGTTGGTCAAGGGCAAGTTCGATGAAGTGATCGTCTACAGTTTCGACTCGCAAGATGGGAAGGGACTGCTCGATTTTCTGCCCAACAGCGCGACAAAGCAAACCGCGCTGGAGTATGTGGCGGAAGCGTCTGGAGTCGCGAAGGAAGAAGTCGTGTTTTGTGGAGACAGCGGCAACGACATTTTTCCCTTGACGGCTGGTTTCCGCGGCGTGTTGGTGCGAAACGCCGACGATCAATTAGTGGAAAATGTAAAACAGGCGATGGACGACGATTCCTCACTCAGAGTCTACTTCGCCAAAGGCAATTTCATGGGACTAAGCGGCTACTACACAAGCGGCGTGATTGAGGGGCGTACCATTACGGAATTTTCTCGTAACGGCGGGAGCAGGAAACCAGTTGCACCAGCAAATGCGTCGCCGACGTGCGTTCGACGAAGAGTTTCCGACGTAAGTTCACCGAAAAGCTGAAGGAAAACCGGATTTGGAAAACCGGATTTTGCCTGCAAAGGCCCCCTTAAACTGCCAGGATGATAGGATCAATGCGACAAAGATTGGTCTCTCGTTGGAGATAACATACAAATGAGCAAGTATCGCTGGGGGATTCTGGCGACGGGCAACATCGCCGCTAGTATGGCAGAGGCGCTACAAGACGTGGATGATGCTGAGTTGATCGCGGTTGCATCCCGTTCGAAGGAATCAGCCAGGGTATTCGGAACCAAATGGAACATCCCACGCCGCTACGGAAGTTATGAAGAACTGGCCCGCGATCCGGATGTTGACGTCGTTTACATCGCGACGCCTCACAGCCTCCATGCGGAAAATATGAGGCTTTGCCTGGGTGCAGAAAAGCACGTTTTGTGCGAGAAACCGTTGACGCTGAATGCCAAAGAATCAGCTGAGTGCATTGCTCTCGCTCGAACGAAAAAGCTGTTCCTGATGGAAGCTGTCTGGATGCGTTTTTTTCCAGCGGTCGCGCAACTCAGGCGTTGGACAACTGAAGGCGTGATTGGTGATGTGCATTTGATGCAGGCTGATTTTTGTTTGCACGTGCCATTTGATTCGGCACATCGACTTTTCAACCCGGAACTGGGAGGGGGAGCGTTACTGGACCTCGGCATTTATCCATTGTCATTGGCAACATTTCTGTTCGGGTTTCCCGACGAATTGCATGGGGTCGCTGAGATTGGGCCCACAGGTGTTGACGACCTGAATGTGCTGACATTGAACTACAATCAAGATCACCGATTGATCGCGCAACTCGCGAGCAGTACGCGAGTCTATAAACCGCACGAAGCGATCCTGCTTGGAACCCTCGGAACGGTGAAAGTTCATGATCCGTTTTTTCATCCAGACCAACTCACTTTGCACCTTTTCGATTCTCCTCCCGAAACGCACACGCATCCGTATCGCGGCAACGGATACTTCCACGAAGTTGAAGAAGTGCAGCGATGCCTAAACGAAGGGCGGTTGGAAAGTAACATTATGCCACTGGATGAAACTCAGCGGATGATGGAATTGATGGACAAATTGCGACGCGAATGGGGGGTTGTTTATCCAGCGGATTCTGCGAGTTGACTGGTTCTTCCCGCGTCGATTTGTGCAGTCATTCTTGAGAATTCAATTCACTTGTTCTGCCCAATGCGATCGCAGATCTTACCGGACCTGGATGCGAATCGAAGATCGAGAACGGGTGCGGGGCCCTATGGGATTATCCAGCGTTGCCAGGCCCTATAGGTTTGAACCAGCGGCAACCTTCGAGCACTCCACTGGTAGCCTTGCCGCGCGCAATAAATAGTCGATTCTTCCTTCCGGCTTCCCGATGCTCGTTTGAGGCGCGCTGAATATCACTCTCGGATTCGCCTCCAAGTTACTTTGTGATGGATGCCACCACAAACTAATCTCGGTCGAGCAACCAGATCTCACTGTCCACGATCCATCTTTTATCGGGGTCCTGTGGTTTCTCTTCGAACGCTCCGCAAACAACTTCCTGCTGCGCGTCATCGTCGAGATCGATCATCGTGATGGAGTTAATTTGCCAGCCCTTGGGAGCTTCAAAGATTCTTACCGGCGAATCAAATTCGGGTGCGCCGGCTCTGGTTGTGTTTCGGCGAAAGAAAATCGCGCTCAACGTACCCTCTCCGTTCTCGTGTTTTGCAAAACGAGATTGAAGCAAATCGATTCGCCCATCGCCATCATAATCACCAAATGCGAATCGGCTTGTATGAAGGCCGTCGATTTGAAGATTTAGCTTTTCGAAGAACCAGTTTTGGTCCGCTGCGTGATTGGTAGATAGTTCACCCTTGCCGACCGATTGACTTGCCTCCGTCTTGCTTAGAAAAAACTGATGCGTTGTCACGTATTTCGGGGCTTGATCAGACTCTCCAGCGACCTGTTGCCCATGATAATTACAAACGACGATGTCAGCATCTCCATCATCGTCCCAATCGACAACAAAAGGATAAGACACCCTCTTCACAAATCCCGGATCGTCTTCCGGCTCAAATCTGATCTGGGATTTGATGCGCTGGGAAATGGGTCGTTCGACCGTGCTGGGAAACCAGTAGAGATCGTAGCAGTCACAGCAATTTGAACAGGTGATCAAGTCGTCTGTTCCGTTTCCATCAATGTCCCCGAACTGAGGAGTGAATTTGGCCGTTGTTCAGCCCGAGGGCAGCCAGTATTCTCGTGAGACCCATTCGTTCAACCATGTCGCGGGGCCAAACTGCAATGTCGAATTGGCGGATCGCTCGATGGTTTGGTTCAAGTGAACTGACAACTGGTTTTTTTCGATCTCGTCCGCTCTTTTCACAAGCCCGAAACGAAATGCTTCGCCTGGATGTTGGACGGGTCGAGCGTCATTGGGAAAATACTCGTGTCCATAGGTTCCAATAAACAGGTCAGGTTTGGAATCTGAATTCACATCAGAAAAAGCTACATTCATTGGGATGCTCCCTTTGATCAACACCTGCGTTTGGTGTAGCTCGATGGTGGCGGGTGATTCTTGAGCGACGACACGCGGCACATCCACTGGCCCCTTCGCCACTTCCGCGACCTCGTTCTGACATCCGCACGCCAAGAGCACGCCGATTAGAAGAAAGGTTGAAATTCGATTCATGGCTTGCCGTTCTTGTCCAATCATTCAGGCGGATTGCGTTCAATCGTAATGGCTGCGAACCTGCCAGTCGACCGTTGTGGGGACCATCCCCAAAATGTCTGAATCGAATTCCGGTTGAACGAAAGAGCGAAGTGAATAACCCGGCTCCAAAGAAAACAGCGACTCACCGCAGGCTGCGACATCAAACTGGCCTCGACGCCAACCTGAAAACAGAGCAATGCGAAATTCTAATGAGTTTCTGGGAACGCCGCCATTAAATGGTCGATATTTGGCGGCTGCAGAATCCCCGTCCGTCTGACGAGTTCTCGGCACGGATCGGGCAGCCCAAAACAGTTAAGGGCAATCGTGACGATTTTTCCACAGCCCTTCAATCCAGATCGTCAATTCGATTCGTTTCTGGAAAAAAAAAACCAAAAAAAAAAAAAAAAAAAAAAAAAAAAAAAAAAAAAAAAAAAAAAAAAAAACAAAAAAAAAAAAAAAAAAACACCATGTTGGTTAATGGAAAAAAAAAAAAAAAAAAAAAAAAAAAAAAAAAAAAAAAAAAAAAAACCCATATGGAAAACGTTATGCCAAGGGCGAGCCAAATCGCCAGGTTGTCAGTGGCCGCGCCAATGGCCGTCCCGACAGCGATTCCGAGTACGACGCCGATTCCTTGGCTTTTGGATGAACTTCTTCTTACTGACATTTAACACTCCGACTCAGTTAATTTGAATTCGGAAGTTATTTCGGAGAATGAGCGGTAATATTGCCCGGCAAAGTGCAACGAATTCGTGCTCGTCATCAAACGTTGATTAGATTGGGGGCGAAATATCCACTAATTCGGACGTCGTATCCAGGAGCCATCAAGGGTGGTGATTGGGGTGTTGAGCGAAAACGGCTATCCGAGAATGGGTCGATTGATGCGTCGATTCAGAGAAGGTTTGAGTTGATAACACGACCGGCCACTGGTCGGCGCTCGTGTCCTACCTGCCATTAAAGCTAATTGGACCTGTCCTCGTTCTGTCGTCTGAAAGGCCCTCGAACCGATTAAAACCTTGAAGTCGAAATTGCCAATTGTTTTGCTGGATTTGATTTTTACTTGGTTTGGCTTGAGATTTCGATTTGAACTTGACCAACCCCTCTCTCGCGGTCGCGTATTTCCCAGCCAACAACAGTTGGGAAATTCCATCCAATTCCGCCAAAACTACTTTGTCACCCGCGGCACTTTTTCTCGCCTGATACAACTCGACCGGCAACCGCAAGTCATCAGGCTTTGGCGAAGCACCTTGGCCATTTAACTTCGTTTGTAGTTTTTCCAGATATTGATATCCAAACTCACGAGTCGGTTCAACCATCGTTCCTTCGCCGAAATCATTCCAGGTTGCGATCTGCACAAAACCCGCCTCACTGGCTAATGCCCGTTCAAGCGTTTCTTCAAACGTTTTTCCATCGCGAGCCTTTAGGGATCCGAAGCTCGGTTTGTTTTTGGCTTGCTGGTAAATGTCGTGAAACTGCGCGAATGCGATCCCACCCACGTTGTCGCCGTTGTCCGCTCGGCCGTACAAATCGTTGAGATAATTCGTCCAGTCAATTTGCGTCGTTTCTTTGCCACCGGTGACTGGGGGCCAGCCATAGGCGTTGTCATGGATTTCAGCAGCCAAATGTGGCAAGCCAAAAATGACTGGCTCAGTTTTCATTCCTTTCGTGATCGCTTCCCAGTCTGCCTTCTTGAATCGCATGGGACCAAAGACCATCAGAGTACCGGCTCTCCCCTCCAATTTTACGTAGGCCTCGTCCTTGGAACCAATTTTCTCAAGCCAAGCCACGCCATGAGCGACTTCTTCTCCCGGCTTGATCTTTTTCGCATCCAACAAAGGTTGAATGGTTTGGTCTTCGTAACAGATGGCAAACTTCAAGCCAGCTTGCTTGATTTTCTCGACCATCAAAATCGAATTGCGATGATTGATTCCATAATCCCAATGTTCTTCGATTCCGTACCAATCGATCACAACGCCATCGACTCCCGCCAGCTTCATCCATTGCACTTGGCATTCCACGGCGTGCGGATCGCTCGAATCGTAGGGGCCAATGAGCGGGTAGTAGTGTGAAGCAATCTCGCGCCGCCCGTTGCGGTCCATTTTTTCTGCATCGAAGTGATCCATCGTTCCAGTGCCAGCCCCAAACGCCGCTGACCGATTTAGGCGCGCCCCGGGCTGGAAAGGAACCGTAACCGGTTTTTTTGCCTTCGGAGTCTGGTTTCGTTTGTCCCACGCTGGAATCAACAAGTGTGATAGTCAGCAGCGAAACGCAAACCATAACGCAAAAGCGAAAGAAGGACTTGAGATTCATGGATTCCAATTATTCAAAGATGTTTCCGTAACGGTGAACCGTCTCGGAAACAGATTGTTCCTTCAGGTAGTTCAACAGTTCAATCCGACCGTTCGCCAAAGCCGGCGCAGGAAGGATTGGAATATTGCCAATTTCGGCCGGGGCAAAGTCAAATTCATTGTACTCGCCGACAATTCGCATCGTGCCGCCTTTCATTGATTTCAGTCGCTGAATCAATTCGGCCTCAGACTCAATAAAAAACTTAAAATCCGTCCATCGGCGAAGGGTAGTGGTCGCAAACCTTTTCAACCAGTCCGCATCCTCCGGAACGCTGATTTGAAGATGGCGGATTCCACGGGGCATATTGATCATGTAATGCGCGAAGAACGATTGTTCCCCCATTCGCCGGAGTTTTCCTCGCATGCCGTAATTGGTTCGGAGGAGTAATATCAGCGACTCTACGACCTTGCCAAAAATGATCCCGGAGACCTTCTGGGGCGACATTATGCGCGAGGAACTGCATTGGTTTGAGCCTTTTGAGACGGCACTCGAGGGTGAGATTCCAGATACTCAATGGTTTGTCGGTGGAAAAACCAATCTCAGTTACAACTGTCTGGATGCAAACATTTCCGCTGGCAAGGGTGATCGGGGAACAGAAAAGGTGTCAAGTACCGTTTTGGTGGATCAGGCAAGCTTCTTTGGCCGTCCCCGAGGTCTGATCGTCGATTCGAGACTAAGCCGTTTTACGGTGGAGGCCGTCCATTGCTCGGTACCAAAGGGAACACCGCGAGTGACGCTTCGGGCTAATGCTTCTTGCTCTTTCTTGGTGATCGCCTGGTTGACGCGTTTGGCCCAATTGGGCAAACGACGTACCGGCCAAGTTGCCAAATCGATCGGAGAATCCCCGTCGAGCCAATTGGAGAGGCTGCCCCAGCGATAGTCCTGGGCCTTCCTGGTCCGTTCTTGCGATCCCGAGCGATCTGGCTGCGAAACGTGATTGGCATCAGTTACCGCAAAATCCCGCAGATCATCGAAGAACTGCACGGCATCCGCTTTACCCCAGCCGCGTTGATCGGATTCGAAACGATGCTGGCTGACAAAGCCGCGCCGGTGGTCGACGACATCGCCAAAAAACTTGCCAGCAGCGACGGCGCGGTTCACGCGGATGAAACGTATTGGACCACCGATGGTTCGCGATCCTATTTCTGGGTGCATGTGGATCACGACTACGTCCATTTTCAGTACGACACGTCGCGTGCCGGTCAAGTCTCCCGTGACATTCTCGGCGAAGACTTTTGTGGAACACTGGTGACGGACTGTTACAGTGGCTACAACGCTTCGGCTGCCGGCGCGAAGCAAAAATGCTTGGCCCATCTGGCCCGCGCCGCTCGTGATTGGCAGAAGCTGACCGAAACCGACTCACTCGACTATTTGTTCTTCGAAGATATCAAACAATTTGTTAAACGCGGTTGCGAATTCCATCGACAGCGCGGCCAAGGCAAGCTCACCAAAAAGCAACAGGCGGCCGAAAAAGCGTGGCTGCGTGGCGAGCAATCGCGGCTGGAGACTTGCCTGGTTGAACACGAGAAAGCCCTAACCTTGCAAGCTCGAATCTTCAATCACACACTGGAGTGGCTTGTCTTTTTAGATGACCCTCGCGTGGAGCCAACGAACAACATGGCCGAGCGCGCGTTGCGTCCGTTGGTCGTTGTTCGTAAGATCACTTTCGGTAGTCGCAGTGACGCGGGGGCTCGGCGGATGGCCAGTCTCATGACGGTCGGCGAGACCGCGCGGCGGCACGGCCATCGAGCCAGCCAAATCTATTTCGAGTTGTTCACCCGTCCGCCTGATCGGGTGCTGCGAACGTTGTATGCGGGCGCGTAAGCGACTGCCATGCACCGATGTAAAAACGGGAGTCAATCCGTTGGCATCGTTCCGCCGCCTCAAGGTATCTGCCTCACATCGCTTGTCATCATCGCTTGATGCTCAAAAGTTCAAGTCAGCTTGCTGCTGCGCGGTGACCGGATCAACCGACCGGATCCCGTTGAATGTCGTCCGGTCGCATTAACAATTAGGTGAACGTCAACACCTCGGCAAACAAATGCTGAACGCTACCCTCCGCACATAAACCCAAAAAATGGACTAAACTCTTACACACCTTTTGTTCTTCGACACCTTTTGTTCTTCTTCGTTGTCTCCAATCTGTGAATTCCAATTCTACCAATTGGAGCGAAACAAAAACTCCGAATCAATCCCAAACCACCTATCCTCTAAAAACGGTACTTGACACCTTTTGTTCTTTCTTGACACCTTTTGTTCTTTTAACGAACCAGATGCTCGCCTTTGTCCGGGATGTGCTGCGTGACTTCCGCCAGAAAATCCAGCGCGCTGAAAACCTGGAAGTTGCGCCGCGGACCCCCTTTCAAATCGCCGCTGGCCGGACCGGGGAAGCGGCGGCAGCGTGCCTGTTCGGCACGATAGACGACCGAGCCGTCATCGGTCAGGCGAACCACACGGGCCAGACTGAAGGGGCAGCGGAGGATATATTGGGCCAGCCGCTCCAGTCCCGCCGTGTCGCGCGGCGAGAGGTAGACGCTGTTGTCGACGCTGAAGCCGGAATGCCGCCAGGATCGCATCAGATCGACCGTTTCCTGATCAATCTTATCCTCGGCCAGAAACAAAGCGAAAACATTTCTTTGCCACTCTGCCAGCAGGCGATGTGTGTCGATGCGGGGGAGACAGATAAACACCCCGTCGTGTGTGAATCCGCCGTCGGTGACGATGGCATGAATGTGCGGATGAAAGTGGACCAACTCGCCGAAGGTCTGGATCCCCGCAACCATACCGGGGATTAGATCGCGGCGTTTCAGCTGCCGCCGATAGACCTCCACGGTGGCCAGCCAAGCCGCGCGGGCCAGGCCGCCCAGAAGGCGGCGATCGTACCGGCAGTAAATTCGCAGCCGTTTGGGAATGGTGAAGACCAGTTGCCGGTGAGGGACGGGCGCGCAAATGGTGTGGGTGATGGTTTCGCCAACCAGGAGGGTTCGTTTTTGATGGCAGCTTGAGCAGAGACAACGCTGCTGGCAAGAAAAGGCGACAAACATTTCGCAATGGCAGTCGGGGCATTGGATGCGAGCAAAGCCAAAATGCAGATCGCCACAGCGGAGAAACCGGCGGGCCACGTCGCCGATGATTGGACGCCAGGGGCCGTAGCGATTGGCGTAACGCTGATCATAGCAACGCTCAAACTCGGGAAGATACCGCTCGATCGTGTGGTACAGCGGTGACGCTCGAGGCCGGCGCGGGCGATAAACAGCCAGTTTGGTTGCACTGCACACCATGACGGAATCGCCAGTAGCGAACGTCAATCGTCACGCGACATGTCCGTTGCCACGAGACTCGTTTGCACGACTTGCGGCCGCCATTCCACAAGGTGTTTTAATGTACACTATGTGCCAGCATGTTGCGGTCTGCTTTTCGTGGTTGGATCAAGGCTGCCATTTTCGTTCCGACAAAACGTTCGTTTCTCGGAGATCGGTTGGATTTTTTTGGGGACAGAAAATTTCCCTGAACCGGCGGATCCAAAAACTCATCTCGGAAAACAAAATCCCATAAAACATTCGATCTCCAGAAACCAACGAGAGTTCTCGGTTGACACACCTTGCGCTTGGCGGTCGTTGGAGGCCGTCGTCTCTCAAAGGTACTTGACCCGTAGAAAGGAATCGAGGAGGCGTAGTTCGTGTTATTCTTCAAAACGGAAGAATATTCCCCCACGGTGGGAGCCGATCAGCCAGCTCAATCAGCCGATTCTGATCATTCTGAAACAGCAGACGGAACGCACAGTTCAGTCGTTGTTCTGCCTTGACTGCGTCGTCCTGTGCGTCGTTTGCCGATTCGCAATCAGAATTCTCCCTGTTTTCTGCACTTTTGTGAGTCCTAGTTGGATAACTTGCCGTTGAGACAGGCATGGCTGATGTGAGACAAGCCACGCGATTTGCTGGATCTCCCACTCCGGCCATTTCTTTTGTCGTTTGATTCCGCCATTGTCCTGCACCATAGGCCAGCACTTTTCCAAATCACTTGGCAACGTTTTCAACATCCGAAGGTAAGCAAATTGGACTATCGGTATCTGTTTTTTTTCAGACGACGCTATGTTCGATCCCCAGCGCGCCGATTTTGTGATTGAGGACTCGGAACTCGTCATTCCCCGGCTGGCGAAAAAGGGCTATCGCATGTTGATGATCGCGAATGGCTCGGCCAACGTGCTTCGCGGGAGATTTTTGCAATGGCCATTTGCCGCTTACTTTGAGCACCTCATCATTTCGGAAGAAGTTGGGGTTGCCAAGCCTGATCCGACCATCTTTGACATCGCCCTGCAGGCCTTTGGGAATTCCAATAAGGACGACGTGATGATAATCGGTGCCAATTTGATGGACAATATTCAGGGCGGAATCGACTACGGCGTGGCTACCTGTTGGTGGAATCCGGCAGAGCTGGAAACAGTCGAAGTGGAGATCTACAACTCCATGCACTGCTACGAACAGTTGCTCGATCTGGTCTGAGAGTGTGGCCGCTAAGAAGAGAGCTGCGCCTAATGTGGCTCGGTCACGTAACTAATCTTGAATTTGGGCCCGCCAAGTAACGAGTCTGACGTCAAATTCTTTGTACCTGGCGGTTTGCACGACTTGCAGCCGCCGTTAGGCTACGGTTCCTAAACGCCAAGTCGACGGGGCTATCGCTCTTGACGACCAAACGCATGGGTGGAACCAAGGTTCGGCGGAAGCCCCGCAATTCCGGAAACCCATTGCTCCAAACCGCCAACTCAACTCTGGAGATTCATGTCGTCTGTCGATCTTGATCAAGATAGGTATGAAACGGCTCCCAGGACCGTGTCATGGGTCAATCGGACCTTTCCGTCGGTCGCGTTCTACTCGCGGTTTCTGAGAATCGTGATGCGGGCCAGTTCGATGGCAAAGCGAGGCAAGTATGACGACCAGGCCTGGATCAAGAGCAGCTGGGCAGTCATCCGGGAACTGGAACGAGTGGGGATGCAATTCGAAGTTTGCGGAATTGAAAACATCCGGCGACTTTCATGCCCCTGCATCCTGATTGGAAATCATATGAGCGCGCTGGAGACGACCGTCCTGCCAGCCATCATTCGACCCTATCGAAAAATGACGTACGTTGTCAAGGAAAGTCTACTTCACGTGCCGGTTTTTAAACATGTCATGCGGTCGCGAGATCCGATTGTCGTGGGTCGCACTGATCCTCGCAAGGATTTGCGCAGCATGCTGGATGGCGGCATGGAGCGACTGAGAAACGGTACGTCGATCGTCATTTTTCCCCAGGGGGAACGGTCCACCTCGTTTGACCCAGGGAAGTTCAACTCCATCGGTGTAAAACTTGCGCGGCGAGCCAACGTGCCCATCATTCCGATGGCACTGGAGACCAGTGGCTGGGGAATTGGCAAATATGTTTCTGATTTTGGGCGCATTGATCCGACCCGGAAAGTCAGATTTGTCTTCAAAAAACCCGTCGAGGTGATGGGTCGTGGCGCGGAACAGCAACACGACATCATTGAATTCATTGGTCGACAACTGCAGACCTGGCATGATCGTGACGCTCAACCCACGATGTAGACGGATGGGTTGATTTTTCGTCCACAGAAAAGGTGCCATCCAGGGAAAAGTTGGCCAAGGAAAAGGAGCGCAGGGAGTCGAGTACGGATTGGAACTTTGGGCGAGGAAGAAAGTGTGAACGGCGTGTTCTACGAAGGTACAAAACGGGGGAATGGCCAGTAAACGAGAATCCTGACGAAGCCACACAACCTCTTCTTTATCGATCGACCGCACAAGTCTTCATCGGTCTAACTCACAAGTTTTTTATCTCACGTTTCTTAGGGTAGTGGACGAGGCTACGAGTCCTTCACAATCGCAATCCAAAGAGGGGCTCGTTGCCTCACCCACTACGGCTAACCCGAAGTTTCAAAGTTGACAATCAACTAGGAGCCAATCGCGGTGGGCGTAAGGTGACAGGCCGCCACCGGCATAGCGAACGGCTTGACTGGCCCGAGCCGCGAAAAAGTCTAAAGAAAGTTGATTCATTACTTTCCCGTGACACGCAAGGATCGCACGACAAGTTTTTTTCGTTGCGGCGACCCACGCATGCGTATTCGCTCGTCTCAAATGGTAAGTTGGGGCCATGCTTTGGATTCAATATTTGTCGTTTTCGGCTTTGACGAACCAATTTCTACTTGCGGTTTTTGGTGCTTGTAAAACCATCAGTGCGGTCTCGCTCACGCTCGTAACGATGACAAAGTGTTGTCACGATGGCAGGGGTCTGAAGGATCTATTGGCCCGGGCGCCAGCAAAATCATCCAGAAATAATTGACATTCACCGAATCACTGAAAAGATTCGCGTGGGCCAAATCAGGCACGCCCCTTAGTTGGAATTCCTGTCAGACGGCAAGTGTTTTGGGGGAATTTCCCCAGCGGGTTATTTTTGCCAGTGGTGGCAAATGCATACTGTTTTGTTGCCCTGCAGCATCAATCGTCTTTCAACGGAACGGGCTGCCTGCGTTAATTCGGCCACGGTTGACCTCTGGTGGTTTGCCACTTCCGCGCATTAGGCGGAGATTCCACCGTTGCTGACCGGGATCGATCGAGCGCCGCCAGGTTATCACTGTTTATCTAATAGCAACCAGAAAGGGCAGTCAGATGGCACGCATGGGAAAGTCAAAAAAGTCGTTTCGGGAGATCGTCGAAGAACAGCGAGCCTGGCAGAATGCGTTGCGTGATGAAATGGTCAGCTGGAATCATGAGAGTCTCCAGCAGGACTATCAGTATCGCTACGGCTTCTTGCAAAAAATCTGCGAACAGGCGGGGGTGGATTTCGCAAAAATGGAAAAAGAGCTGGCAGTCCAGCACGGCAAAAACACGGAGCAGGCGATGGAGCATCTGGCTGAACTAGAACAAAAAGTGATCAAACGGGTCGCCCGTGAAAAAGAAGACTTCAACCGCAATGCGGCGTTGTATGCCGAAGCGACCAGCGGGGCCTATGAGAAGTTTTTTCACAACCCAACTTTGCGAATGAAGACCCCCGTCGACTACTGGCCGGAACGAACTTCTCCACCGCCGGGCATGTACGGAGGAGGAGGCGACATTCCGCGGGCCGAAATCAATCCTGCAGCGGACTTGGTCGTCCACCCCACCACCGGCGCAGAGGTACCAGTGGAATTGCATCCCAGCTGTTCGGCGACTGTCGGCCCCGATTTTTGCGAGGGAACTGCCGAAGCTTCGCTGGCTCAGCACCTGATCTACGAACACGATGCTCCCCCGGGGGACTGGTTCTGGCTCGATCGCGTCTGGATCGCGCTGGAGGCGTTTGGTTGTACGACGCGCTATACGGGTCATTCGGTTGGGGCGATTAGTCAAACGCTGGAATTGCGAACGCAAACTGAGTGGGGATTCAAACTCAGCATTCGCCAGGAAGGTTGGTCAACAGGTGTAGTGATTGTCGATTGGTCCGACAGTCGCTCCGCCGGTGCCAGGATGTTTTGGGAAAGTGAAATCGTCGCCTGCGAGCCGGTTATCTACGACCAAACGCTGCGCACGTCCCCGTCGTCCGTCATCCTGTTGCAGGGCGACGAGAGCGGTGGTGGGCGGGTCGAGGTGCACTTGGAAATCTGGTGCCGGGCATTTGCACATTCAAAGGATGCGACGTCCAGCGTCAGCTTTTCGCCGCCCAACGGAATTACCGTACGTGAAATCGCCTTGATTCCACGCGGCTGACCAACTCTCCATGCAAGTCATGGTTTTACGGAATACTGTGACGTTGAGGCGCTCAATGTAAGCCTTGCGGATCCTGAATTGATGTTTGAACCACTCAACTGAAAGGAAGCTGATTGGCGCATCCTTTCCCTGGGGACTGAATTGGGATTCGGAATTGCAGAATCGCTGCGGCCGATCGTTTTTTAGCGACGGCGCCGACGCAGGGCCAATCCAATCGTTCCCGCCCCCAGCAAAGACAGCATCCCCGGTTCTGGAACCGAGCTGACGCCGAGTCGAATGTTGGCGATTCGAATCGGTTCGCCCATTCCCTGAACCGAGAAGGAATTGACTGAGTTGTCAAACAACAGGAAGGGGTCTGGCCCTGAAAGTCCGTCCTTTCCGGTCAAGACTGTCTGGCCACCACCAAAAGTCGCCCCAGACAATCCCACTTCGGAAAAGGGAAAGAAGTTTCGCCAGCTGTTAAACTCGACACCCGTTAGTGCTACAACATCACCGTTGCTGGATGTGGACGAAACACTGATCGAAAGAAGTTCATTGGTAGCGCCACCCAGCGAGCCGATTGCTTCTGGATCGGTTTCACCGGTACTGAACACTCCGATTCCAGGCGGGATTATGCCGCCAGCGCGGCCGGATAATAGTTTTCCGGTCGTTGTTCCGCCACCCACATCAAAGGAAATAGTCAGGGACGTGATATTGGCAAATTCAGCATCCGCGGGAATGTCGGATCCAGTCAGCACAAAAATCGCAGCTGGCTGACCCAGGCTCCCGTCTGTCTCCATTCCTGTTCCGTCAAAATCCAGAAAAGCGTTGTCCAACGTCGAGGTAGTTGCCACGATGTCGGCCAACGAATCGTCGGCTGCACAAAAAAGCGCCAACCCAATGAATAGTAAGTATCGATACATTTGAGTCTCCATTTGCAAAAAAATAGCTTGTCAATTGAAGGAGACGATCGGCAGTTGCAATCCGCCGGTGATTCAAAAAAATCTAGAAAAAAAGTCTGAAATCTGTTTCGATTGGAATTCAAGTCCTGTCAGCTAAAGTGGGAATTGCGTCGAGCTGTAGTCGAAACAGGGATCACGGAGAAGAATCCATCGACCCAAAAGTGGATCAAAAGGATCGTGATCAAGGATGCGCGCGGTGTGCATCGACGGCTTTACAACGAAAAACGCGATCACAAACGCGAAATCTCAATGGACGGACCTGAAGAATTCAGGCCACTCGGTACGCCCTAAGGCCCATCTCACACCCTTCAGCGAGGCCGTGAAACTAGAATGGCGCAAAAAATTCCATCAGTTTTTGGAACAATTGCCTGCGTCACGAATCAAAATTCGATTCAAATGCTTTGAATCCACGCATGTTGGCCGCGCTGAGTTTCTGAACCGTGCTTTGGATTTGGCTTCCGTCGTAAGGTTTCATTGCGTGCTTGCCCCAAATCGGTCCGGGCCAAGCCGGGTCCGACGAGTACCGAACCACATGATGGACGTGAAGCTGCGGCGTGACATTCCCCAGCGCTGCCACGTTCAGTTTTTCGCCGGCGAAGACTTGCATGATGCCAACACTGAACGCTCGCGATTCGGACCATAGCTGTTCGTAATCGTCTTGCGCCAGGTCGATCGTATCACGGATGCCATCGCGCTGCGGCACCAGCACAAACCAGGGATAGTTTTGGTCGTTGATCAACAGGACCAGGCAAAGATCAAAACTGCCAATCGGAATGCCATCTCGTTTCAAATCGGAATGGAGTGCGAAACTCATTGGCCGAATCTTTCCGTACGACGATCGATAGGTCAACGTTCCATCATGGCCAACGGTCAAGGAGAATCCAAGCCCCAAAGATCCTCGCGTTAGGAACAATGAGTCTGATTCGCCCAAGTACCGTGCGAATTTCGATCCGGGCCTTTGCAGAAACCATTTCGAGGCGGGTCAGGTTGTCGGATTTCAATCGGCGCAAAATTTGCACTCGCCTTTGCGAGGAATAGAGTATCGAGCTGATTTTCGCCGGCCTCCGGTTCTCTCGTGATCAGATGCTGGCGTGTGCCGTACTGTCGTTGCCGATTTTGGCTGAGTACTCTTACGGAACTCGTCGACGAGATTTCAAGCCATGCGAATCATTCAATACATTGTCACCAAGCGGTTGATTTTGGACGGAAAACGGGGACTGGTCCAGTTATTGCATTGCGCGACGATTTCCGATTGGCCTCTAACACGTCCGCGCGCTTGGTTAGAGTATGTCAATGAGGCTGAACCGAGTTAACAGTTTTGGGAAAGAGCTGCGTTAGAGGAACGCCCTATGGTAGACCTGAAACTGAGAAGACGGCAATTCGACTGAAGCTAAAAACTATATCGCGACCGCCTGGAAGGCCAAGGAAAGGATAAACTGAACCAGTCCACTGCCCCCAATCCGTTCCACCCGTTTTCGTCTCCCGTTTCTGGCCCCCGAGGTTTAAAAAATGACCGTTATTTACGACTCGTCGATAAATTTCCTATGCCGTCCAGAACTCGAGGTGAACATGGTCATCCGGAAATCTCATCGGGCTTTTCCGGTGTGTTATTTGATTAGCCGGTTGTTGTTGGGTTAACATCGTTAGTTGTTCACGACATAACCGGTAGGATTCAATACATATACAATTGACCATCATTGTCGTGCTATCAATCGCCGTTGACTCATCCGCCGTGGAAAGTCGAAGCCACTGGACGTGTTATGTCCGGTTACCACACATTCGATCAAAATCGGCGCGTCCCCGACGAAATAGGGCGGATGGGTAGGGTTTTCGCAAAGGCAATGAACTGGTAACAAGATTTTCGGTACCATAGAAAGGAAGGTTGCCACGTCGTGATTCCGAACCGCCATCATCAACAGGAACCGCATCCAATGAGATTGGTGAAAATGTGCGCGACTGGATTGATGGCCATTGCGATGTTGGCCGTTCCAGACGACGTTTGCGTTGCCCAAAATTTGGGTTCGTTGCCAACGCGAAACACGATTCCCATGTTTAATAGGCTTCCCAAATACAATTCTGTGCCACGTTTTAATACTATCCCGTCGTACAATTCGTTACCAAAATACAACTCAATTTCAGAGTTTGGAATGGTACCCGCTTATCGTCGTATTCCGAGTCATGCACCCGTTCCGGAATACGGTTCGGTGCTAAGCTACAACTCGGTTCCGAACTACAATCTGCCGCCAGTCTACAACTCGGTCCAATCCTGGACGGGCTCGCGATTTGAACCAGCCGCCAAGATGTCGGTTGAGAAGAATTCGACCGCCGAACGTGCAAGCCAAGGTTCCTCAAAACTCCAAGCTGGACACATGCGGTTGGGTATCATCTATCAAGGAAAGCCAATCACCAGGAAGTGGGCCATTCGGGGACGGGGCACGACGAGTTTCCGAGTCAAGTCGATTCGCAACGGGGACCCGCGCCTCAAATTTCAGTTTTCGGATAATCAGTCGGTTTACCAAGTCATTACCTTTTGGCTGGACACGTCTCGGCCTGGAATCGTTGAAGACAAAGTGATCATTACGACCGATCTTCCCAATCAATCGGAGATTATTCGCGAATTCTCGGCAAGCATCGAGACTCTGCCGAAGTTCCCCAGATAAGGCGGGAGAAATCGAGGTCGCCTGGAAACTCGGTACGAGGCATCACGCAATTAGCAACTCCTCCTGAGACATTCAAAAATGATGATCGAGTTTGAATGCGGTAACTACTCCGGATTCGATGCAGCGACGGGAAGCTATGTTGTTTGCGGGCACCGAATCGTGGTGTCCGATCAGGAGATGGGCCAGTTCGTTACGTGCCCGAAATGCAACCAGCAGTCTGAGGTTCCTTTCGACGCGGGGAGACCGAAACCGTCTCCAGCGAAACCGAAACCACAGGGTAGGGGGCATAGCCGAGTCGACCGGCCAGAAATCAAGGAAAAAATCCGCCAGCGAAACCAAGGGCGGGAAAACGCGGGGCGAGCATGCCGACGAAAGGTCGTCAGATGCTGACGAAATGCGTCTTGCCGATCCGATCGAGCGGCCCACGAGTGATTTGTCGAAGTTGAAATTTGACAATTCCAGGTCCTCGAAACGAGTGCTGCCCAAGGATAAGCGTAAACGTTGCTTGAAATGTGGCGGCCTGATCAAGGAAAAAGAGAGGTGCAAATCGTGCGGACACCTGGAACAGAGTTTCGACAAAGCCACGAAGCCGTTGAACGAAATTGATGTCCAGCTGGCGGGGTTTCAGCTGTGGTTCGTGACCACGATGTCAGAAGGGATTTCGTTTCGCATTCTGGCGCTCGTCTCGCACATATTGATGGGGGTTCTGGGCTGCTTGTTAGCCGTCCTGGCGATTTTTGGAGTGGGTGGATTCTCGGGCGTGCTGATGTTGGTGATCCTCGGCCTCTGCACTGCTCTGTATGTTGCGTTCGTCGTAAAAGGTCACCAATTGGCCAGCGATCCGCATGCGACACTCGCCTGGTTTCAGAAACCATTGTGGAATCTGGTGTTGCACCTCGCCCGCAAGATGAATTGGCAAAACTACGACGAGCGTTTCAAGGGGCGCAAGATTATTGATTGCCGTGGGGAAGGGCTTACCGACGACAAGATCCCACAACTTGAAGGTTTGGGCCTTTGCCAAGTTCTGGATTTGGAACAGACGCTCGTCACGGATGCGGGGCTTCGCCACCTCTATGGCTTGCCCAATCTTTACTGCGTTGTGTTGCGAAAAACTCGGGTCACGGACGAGGGAGTCTTCCGCCTTCAGCAAACCAAACCACGGCTGTGGATTTGGTATTAAGAGCCTCTACCGGCAAATCAAATTCTCATCCCCAAGGGCATCGATTCGTGACGTTCACCTACGACCAGTACCAGCTGTTAGATTTTGGCAAAGGTGAAAAGCTTGAATCGTTTGGGGATACGATTGTGCGGCGGCGGACGCCTTCGGTCCCCAGTCATACGCCGGTCAACCAAAGCCAAGACTGGAGCAGTAAGCTGACATTCGTCAATCGCAATGGAGAGAGACGTTGGGTCGGAAAAGCGCCCGAAAAATGGCACGTTCATCACGGAAACAAATGTTTCCTGTTGCGACCGACTCCTGCTGGCCAGATCGGCCTTTTTCCCGAACAGGCCGCTAATTGGGAGTGGATTGAATCATTGCCCGGGAGCCTGGCCGGATTGAATGCGCTCAACCTGTTTGCTTATACCGGCGGAACGACGCTTTCGTTGGCGTTACGGGGCGTGAATGTTGTGCACGTTGATTCTGCCCGCAACGTCGTGAAATGGGCAAAACAAAACGCAGCCGCGTCACAATCGTCGCCTTTGCCAATACGATGGATTGTTGAGGATTCGATGAGGTTCCTCGAACGCGAACTCAAACGGGGTTCAAAGTACGAAATCCTGATCGCCGATCCGCCTTCTTACGGTAAAGGACCCCGGAAAGAGACTTGGAAATTTAGTCGGGATATTGGCAGGCTGACTAGCGGTTTTGCCAAGTTGGCGTCCTCGGATTTGCGGATGACGATCTTGTCCGGCCACACGCCTGGCTACGGACCGACTGAAATGGAACGGCTGGTCGGCGATTGCCTCACCGAGCCGTCCGGGGAAATAACATCCTTGAGTTTACGCCTCAAATCGCGCACCGGAAGATCCTTGGCAAGCGGAAGTTGCGCGCGTTACTTTGCCGAATCGGTTGTTTCTTGACGGGGCAACAATTTGTTGCTTTTTCCGTCCGATGCGCCGCGTGTGCTGGAAAGTAAGACCGCGGACGTTGGTTGAAAGGCAACGATCGTTACCGAGAGCGATTTCTATGGTAATGTTGAAGATCAGGCGGTCAGAATAGCCACCGGGTCAGGCAAGAGAAGGCAATGACGCTCGGTGAAGCGTTCGCCAGGGATTGCAACCATACGAAATAATTAACCTTGTCAGCGCGATCGTTGCACGAAAGAGACTCATGGAAGCGATCACCAGCTCGCAAAATCCACGCTTCAAGAAAGCACTGCGTCTACAACGATCGCGTGGGCGGCAGCAACAGGGACGCATCCTGGTTTACGGAATGCGCGAAGTCCTGCGAGCCGTTCGCGCGGGCGTTGTCTTCCAGGAGGTTATGGTCGAGTCAAGCCGATTCAATTCGGAGGACTTGAAAGCACTTGGTGCCGTTTTTAAAAAGTCGCCCCCTGGTTTTTTTTCTTTGACGGAACCGCTATTTGCCAAACTCGCTTATGGGGATCGGCCGGATGGCGTGCTGGGAATCGCGAATCGCCCCTCCACCGAAATCGAAGCGATTGAACCCCGTGAGAACTCGTTTGTCGTCGTACTTGAATCCATCGAAAAACCTGGGAACCTGGGTGCGATCGCGCGAAGTGCTGATGGTTCGGGAGCTGCGGCGATATTGGTTGCCGATCAAAAAACGGATGTCTTTCACCCCAATGCGATCCGTTCCAGTGTGTCCAGTGTGTTCTCTGTGCCGCTTGCCTGCGCGAGTTCGAATGAAGTCAGCGATTGGTTGCGCAGAAACGGATATGAAATTCTGATCGCGACGCCGGAAGCCGAGGAGAGTATCTATGACGTGGAATTGCCCAATCGGGTGGCGTTTGTATTTGGCAACGAGGCGCAAGGATTGAGCGAAGTTTGGAGATCCAGCAAGCATCGATCGGTTAAATTGCCCATGCTGGGGATCGCTGACAGCCTCAACGTCTCAGTGACCGCTTCTTTGATGATGTATGAATCGAGACGTCAGATTGATCTTTCGGCAGGAGAAAGGCACAAAACGGCTGTCGATTGACACAGTCGGCCAGCTTCAAGTCCGTGCGCGAAACGCGACACAAGTAAGATCGGCGCTGCAAAAGCTATTTGAAAGGCGCCAAGCGTTATGCCGACAAGGCTCGTTTGGACGGTTTGGGTTCGCTGTTTTCGAGCGGCGAAGGCGGGGCGGATGACTCCGCAGAATCGTGTGTCAGGGGTTTCGTTATGCGATTCAAAACGATGAAGACAATGACCCAAAACAAAATGAATCCGACGAGCAAAAGGACGTTCGAGCGAGAGAAAAAATTGCTGTCAGCTTCGATATAGAACTTGGCGTTGTTTGCCTGGTCGCTGTTCGACGAAAAATCCAGTTTGATCTTTTCTCGACTTGAAGCAGAAAAAATCTCCATGAAATCGTAGCCCAGCGCAATTTCCAGTTTTGCCTCCGGCTTGAACGAAGAAGTGCCATAAGCAGGGACCACCAAATAGTCGTTACCCAGTGTGACGTGAGTCAAAAAAGGCTTTTCCCCCGCGGGGTCTTCGATGCTCAACTCAACCGACTGCAAATCAAAGGACGAATCACCATCGAGCTGTTGAATATCGAGGCACAGCGTTAATCGGTTTAGGGACACGACGCCTTGCTCGTGAAAGAACTGCCACAACTCACCGGCGTAGACTTCGCCGGAGGTATTTTGATCCAGAATGCCAATCGAGCGAATGACTTGACCACGACATAACGAGCACTCAAAACCACCCATTGTAATGGGCGAATCACCGTCCAGATTCACTTGGTCCGCATTCGCAAACCGGAACGACTGGCACATCACCAAAACCAGTCCCATCGCCAATAAAGCAGTTCGTACCCTGATCAGTAGCATAATCTTGAAGCCGGACAATAAAGCAAATGCATGCACAGCGGTGTACACAGAGCAGAGGGCACCCCTAGTTTAAACTAATCCGTCAATTTGTCCAATCGACGGCGTGCGGGACTGAATTGCGGATCTTTTCAAAATGACGTTTTGGTCGGGTTTTGACGGCTTTGTGAGGCTTGCTACCGTCGTGCACCTTTTGAACGTTTCCCATGCGCCGACGACCCCTGTTCTCGTTGCCCTAGCTCAAGACCAACTATTCAGAGTTCCGTCCCCGGTCGTCTTTGTAAAGCATTTCCAGACCTTTGGGCGATTGAAGCGGGGCCCAAAATCTCTTTAATGGTGCTACCAGGAATCGAAACAATTGCCAAACCGAATAGTCGTGAAGCTTGCGGGCCGACGTGACAACGGGGATTTGCACCAGGCCAAACTTTCCACGTTTCTTCAGATTCAGGCTGAAAAACAGTTCTTCCGCCGCAAAATACCTCTCATCGAACCCGCCAAACTCAAAAAACTCGTCCCGGAGGCAAAACATGTAACAACCGGCTGCCCATTTCCCCGCAATATGCCAGACAAATACAACGCATGCATAAAGGGCCTTTTTGACGATTGAAATCGGTTTTTCGTCGGAAAGTTTTACGCGGGCCCCGCCCCCCACATAGCCTTGCCCAAGAAGCCCTAAAGTCGCTCTAAGTGTCTCAACCGCAACCTGCGTGTCTGCGTCGATGAACACCAGCCAAGGGTGTTGAGCCTGCCGTGCTCCTGCGTTGCGGACGGCTCCGATGTTTCTCAGGTGGACGTCAATTACTGTAGCCCCGGCGCTGCGGGCGATTTCAGCAGTTAGATCGGTGCTATCATCGTTGACCACGATCAATTCACACTCAATTTTGAGTAGCTCGATGGCAGTTTTCAGTGCAGTCAGAGTGCCCGGCAAATATCGCTCTTCATTGTGGGCCGGAAGGATAAACGAGACCGGTTTCCATTGCTCCGAATGGTCGCCTGGATTGGTTTCAATTGTCATGGCGGTTTACTTTGGACGTTGCCCAGGGAGTTAATTCAGCCGGCCGATAAACCTCCTCCAGGATGACCATAACGGTCCCCATGAGGTCCCTAAATATGTCGGGTGGGCCGGTTTTTTTGAATAATATCATGGAAGGCAGGTCGTTTATTGAGATGACCAGGAGAATGCAAACGAATCCAGCCTGAGACTGTTTGCGGAATAAAACCGTCACAAATCCATGATAGACACCGACGCCGTTTTAAAGTCAATTAGACTGAGTACAAGCGAGCGGACCAACTTTGCGAAAAAGGAGTCGAGAGACGGTGAATAATGTCATGGCGGTGATCCTGGCCGGAGGCAAAGGATCACGATTGGAACCTCTTACGCGTGATCGAGCCAAACCGGCGGTGCCCTTTGGCGGCGACTATCGCATTGTCGATTTTGCATTGTCGAATTGCTTGAACAGCGGCCTCCGAAAAATGCTGCTGCTGACTCAGTACAAAGCGATCAGCCTTGACCGGCATATCAATAATGGTTGGCGGCAGTATTTTTGCAGTGAGCTGGGCGAGTTCATCAGCGTCGTCCCTCCCCAACAGAGAATCGACGAGCATTGGTATCAGGGAACGGCAGACGCGGTCTATCAAAACATCTACACCCTGGAGAAAGAACGGCCGGAATATGTACTGATTCTTGCCGGTGATCACATCTACAAGATGAACTACTGGGCGATGGTGGAGTTTCACCAATCCATGAACGCTGATTTGACAGTTGCCGCGCTGCCGGTAACGCCGGAAGCGGCTCGTCAATTTGGCGTAATGGAAGTGGACTCCGAGAGCCGCCTGGTAGGATTCGAAGAGAAGCCGGACCATCCGCGTACGATGCCCGGGGATGACAGGTTTTGTCTGGCCAGCATGGGAGTTTACGTCTTCACGACGCGCTTTCTTTTTGAGCAGCTACTGAAGGACGCGAATACTCCGGAAAGCTCTCACGATTTCGGAAAAGACATTATTCCGTCGATCATCGACTCCTGTCGCGTTTTTGCTTTTCCGTTTCACGACGAAAACCGCAAGACTCAGGCCTACTGGAGAGATGTCGGTACCTTGGATGCGTATTACGAGGCCAACATGGATTTGATCCGTGTCGACCCAATGCTCAACATGTACGACCGGGAGTGGCCGATCCGCACATTCCAGGGCGGTTTTCCACCGCCAAAGTTCGTGTTTGGAAGCGAGCATGAGCATGATCAGGACCGGGTCGGAATGGCAGTCGATAGTATCGTTTGCCCGGGTTCGATTATGTCCGGTGGTCAGGTCGAACGGTGCATTGTCGGTCCGCAGGTGCGGGTCAACAGTTATGCCCAAGTCACTGATTCCATTCTTTTTGATCGCGTGGAGGTCGGCCGCCACGCGAAGATCCACCGTTCGATCGTGGACAAAGATGTTTTTATTCCGCCGGGAGTTGAAATCGGATTCGACCATGATGCGGATCGGGCGCGGGGATTCAACGTAACGGAATCCGGCATTGTCGTGATCGGGAAATCGGACTCCGTGCAAGGATTGGCGAATCAACCCCACATCAAACTAACAGCACGAGACGGTCAGAAATCCGGTAAGGCCGGCGACTAGCTCAACCTTCAGAATCGAACCATTCTGATAGCTGTCGCGGGTCGGGGCGCGAGATCACGGCGAGTCCGCGGTGTCAACCGACCCGTCAAACCAGACAATCGGCTGTCAAAGCAGTTCCCGATTGAGTTCGCATTGCCCTTGAAAACTCGGATCCTCAAGGAACCATTGCGGCAGCGTTGTGTTTGATTTGAACGGCACCGTAATTTCGACTTTGACCTTTTCGGTGCTCGAAGTAATGACATCCGGTGTCACTTCGATTTCAAAATTCCTGATGCCCACGGAGCTTAACACGTAGGTGGCGGCAGCCTTGATGTTGTCCGGTTTGGCACCCGGTACGATTCCAACTCGAGCGGCTTCGTAGGCGGCACTTTCGGTCGCATGCAACAACATGTTCGCGCGACCGATTTCGTAACAGCCAAACAGGAACATGAACAGGATGGGTAGGAGCAGAGAAAGCTCTACCGCCAGCGCACCTCGACGCTGTTCCAATTGCCTGCTCCGATTTTTATGTCTTGTTCTCATTGGTCTGCCTTGGTTTTGGAACCGGTCGACTTTCTTGGACCCTTGCGGTCAGAAAGTCGTCTCGCATCGAATTTGCCCGAAGTGTTCGTGGCCTGGTTGTTTGTAAACGGGTTTGCCTGCCAGATCAGCATCGCGTGA
The DNA here is from genome assembly GCA_942492215.1 of Pirellulaceae bacterium. Taxonomy (GTDB): domain Bacteria; phylum Planctomycetota; class Planctomycetia; order Pirellulales; family Pirellulaceae; genus Mariniblastus. The sequence goes on along the minus strand of CALODY010000010.1, from coordinate 427,158 downwards.
ATTACTCAATCAAGAGAACCTGTAACTGACGGGCAATTGCTTGGAAGGCCTCAATGAGCTGTTCGTCCGTGTCCGCGTGAAGGTGGGTTCCGTTGGCCAGATCCGCGACGTCGGACATGAGTGACTGGTTGGCACCAAAACTGAACGTGATCGTATGTACTTCCACGTTCTCTGCGGCACATTCCCTGGCGACGGTTTTCGGATTGACTCCTTCATTCCAAATACCGTCCGTCATCACGATGATTGATTTCAGGGCAAAGCTCCGAGACTGTGAGTCGTTGAGAATGGAGTCCAATCCGACGCGCATGCCGCGACCGATACCTGTTCGCCCACCCGGCGATTCCTCTGCAAATTTCGTGCGGATTAATTCGAGATCTTCCGTCAGGTCAACACGTTTTCGGGCGAAGGTGCTGTATACGGTCAACGAAACTCGCTCGTCCTGGGGCGAGTCATCCAGCTCCAGCAAAAAGAAACTCAGTGCATTCTGTAGCGCCTCGAAGCGTCCGTAATCGTCCATCGAACCCGATACGTCCAACACGAGCGCGATGTCCCGATCCGTGCGAGTGGCGACGGCTGATTGAACGGGTGAAAAATCGGAGACACCAAACATCGGCCCGAACAGGAGTCCGACGGGTCCGTCTGGGGAATCGGCTGTGCGCTCCCCAATCACTTTTACCGAATTGAGGGGGGTCCCACTCTCGTTGAATGAAAACGAGCCATCCGGGTTTTGTTGGGAGGTCCCAAAGATGATGTTATCCGTCGCGAGCGTCAGGCCTGTCCCCGCGACAATATTTTCGTTGGCGACTCTTTTCGCCGCATCGATGGCCGCGGCCTGGCTTTGTTCACGTCCCAACGCTTCGACGCCAGCTCGGGCAGCGGCGTCCGTGGCCGTTCGCAGTTCACTACGCGTCACGTGGATTCGTGCAATATCGATGGAAAGCACTGCGGCGACGAATAGGATCACCATCACGACAGCCAGAATCGGGAGCATCGCACCTTGGCGATCGAGTCTTTGTCGGATGGATTCGGCCTGGTTTGCATTCATGGCTGATCAACCTGGTTAATTTTCTTGTTGAGTTGCAAAAAGTTATTCTTTGACCATGACCGCTTCAGCGGCGATCGTCCTGTTTTTGAATGGTCCATACGGGATCAGGCTGTTTGCGTCGCCAGGTGCAGAAACCGTTACGCGAATCAGCTCACCCTTGGCCGCACTCTGGATGTTTGCCGGGTCGAAAGTCACGACGAGATCGTCGATTCTGCGTCCGGCTGCGACCGCCTCCGCAGCAGCGACAGCATCGTTGTTTTCTGCGTCCGGACGGACGGCGATTTTGACGCCCTCATAAGCCGATTGAATGAGGGCTTGCCGAAGGAACAGCATGCTGGCCGCTTCCATGGCTCCGAATACGATGACCATGATTACAGGAAGGCAAACGGCGAATTCAATCAATGCCGCACCCTTGCGTCTGCCACGTCTGAATCGTTGTTTGGTTTTTGGTTTCATGATGTCACTGGAGTTGTGATTTGGGTGTCAATTTTCACTCGTATTGGATCGACCTCGATGGTTTTCTTAGAAAGCCCGCCGGTACCCACATTTGCCGAGCCGGTATTGCGGCTGACCAAAAAATGGAATTGGCCCCGAAATCCAGTTCGAGATAATCGTGGCAAGCTGGTTTCAGGACCGGATGCCAGCTTCTTCGAGTTGGTTTTTAAGATCTTCGATTTCAGCCTTTTGGGCGGCCACCATATCGGCGACATTATTGAATTCGTTCGACATCTCGCTCCAAAAGTCGTTGTTTCGGAACGTGCAATGGTCGGTCGACCCGGAGCCCAGATCTCGCAGGAAACGTCGAAGACGGCCGATCGGGCCGACAAATCGGTTGGAGAATCTGATCGTGTCCAACATAAAGGCTGGGAACAACGACAACATGACAACGGCCATGAAGGCAAATTCGCCGGTTTCCAGTCGGATACGCTCGGCAACCGTTTTGGCAGGGTCGCCAAGCAGCGTTTGGAGCATAATGATTGCCATGGCGTTAACGACGAAGAAGATTACCCAATGCATGCAAATTCGCCGCAATAGGGCACCTTGGACATGCGAGTCAACGTAATTCTGTTTGCGTTGTGAACGGGACATCGAAAAGACCTCTATTCCAAAAGACAACTGATACAAGCGAGCGAAACCCCGGCGGAGACTCGCCAAACCTCTGATACGGTAGGTTACGCCGGAACGCCAAGTGGGTTGGCGGGTCAGATTGTCCATGCAATTGTGCAGGGTTTACCAACGTCGATTCGTGCAAACGTCAAAATCGTCACAGGCGACTTGGTTGCCAACAATCAACGGTGTCGGATTCCGACGGCCATTTCGGTTTTTAGAGTCATTACGAATAAAGAAACGACGGAAAAACGATCCACGTCCGCTGTAGATTCGACCGATGTTTGAGAGATAGGTGAATATTGGAAGTTGCTTTCTTCAAGGTCGACTGTCATGAGTCTCAAATTCGGAATCTATCTCGTCGAGCAACGAATCGTCAGTCCCGAGCAATTTTGCGGGCTGGTCAAGATTCAACAGGAAGCGACGATGTCGCTGGCGACCATCGCCTTGAGGAAGAACATTTTGACGATCAAACAGGTTGCCAAAGTGCTGGATCTTCAGGAAGACAATCCGCAGCAGTCATTCATTCAAATCGCAATTGATGAAGACTTGATGGACTGCGCCGACGCGGATTTGATGCTTCACGAGCAGCAAATGAGCTGCCCTTCGATTCAACGCCTCGTTGTCGAATGCGGGCTTCTGACCCAGCGTCAAAGTACTGTCTTGTTCAATCACTTTGAAAAAATGTCGGCCCAAAAGTCACATCAGTCCAAGGTGGAAACGGCTGCTCGCGAGAAAGCGAACGGTGAACGTGAGAGTAAAGTCGCTGAACCCAATGAAAAGGCGCGGCCTCGTCAGCCGAAGTTTATCCAGCGGCCGGTTGTCGTGCAGCCTTACATGAGCAAAGTCCAGAAGTAGTGGCCAACGGGACGTCGTGTGAACGTCGGGAACCGGACTTGTTATTGGGAGAGAACTGCCAGTTCCCTCTCTAATGCTTGATTCCAAAAGTGCTGGCCAACGAAAGCGAAACGATACCAGTCTGCGGACCAATTGACCGTTTTACGCCACCGTTGCATACGCCGGTCGATGAGCGCGCATAAAAAAACGGCTGGAGACCAGCCGATGATTTCGTGTTCGTTTTCAAAATAGCGATCGGTTTTCGCTTTGGATTATCGTTTGGCGAGCATGCGGTTTCGCTTGGATCTTCGTTCCGCTCTCAATCTAGCACGGCGTTTGGTTTCGCTGGGTTTTTCGTAGTATTCTCGTCGTCGCATTTCCTTCTTAATGCCGCTACGTTCGACGAGTTTTCGAAATCTTCGTACGGCTTCCTGAATTGACTCCTTGTCGCGGACCAACAGCTTTACCATTTTTCCTCCAAACGAACCATCATCATCAAAGCGTTCCTTTCCATTGGCAGGGAAGATTCTGTGAATATCTACAAAACACCGATTCGCGATCTGCAGTTTTGGATGTAATCCACAAGTTTACCTTAATCTTCGGAAAATTGTCCAGAGCCAATCGCAGTTTTTTGAATCTCTCAGGAAGTTGCGGCATTATTTTGTTTGGGCGTGCCATCACTTCAGCCGAAAAGTCCCGAAACGAGCAAACGGGAGTTGCAGCCAAAAAAAGTCTGGCTGGCTGGGTTTTTGTTGGTGTCCTGAAAAAATCGCACGTCCGCATTCAAGGCGTTAAACCCGTCATTACACCCAGCGATTGGAAACCGCACATCTTATCCAAATGAAACGATCGGAACGGAAGATTCATGGGTCGTCGCCAAGATAATTTCGACCGATGTTAGAGGAATTCAGCGCATCTCTGATATTTCCTGGTTTGAAAAAGCTAATGGCTGAGAAATCCCAAAACCGATTTCGCGAGTCGGACCCAGTTGGTAGCGCGATCGTGGCGGATTTGCTGAGTCGTCAGGACGAAGTGCTACAACGACTGGATGAGCTCAACTTGCGAGTTGAAGCAGCGATCAAGTCGATCAATGACGCTCGACAACGCGATTCGGAAGCAGAACCCGCATCGTTATCGGCAAAAGCAGCCTAAGCGGGCTGAACGTTTGGGTCACTCCGGTTGGTCCAGGTTGCCGGATTTCCGAATTGCCCATGCGAGCCGGAAGCCCATCATCAGGCTGACGATACACCCGCTCAGACCCAGAAACGAGACGTCCTGAATGCCCAGTGGACCTTTGCCGGGAAACATCAAGGGAGCCACTTTGTAGCTGAGCATCAACGATGAGCCAAGAAACAGTGCGCTGGTCATTAATCCCATCACCAGTCGATTTGCAGTGGGGCCCAGTCGTCGGTGGTCGAGATGAACATCAAATCGACCAGTTTGAACCTGTTCCAGGATATTGGAGATTCGTCGGGGCAGAGTGTCGACGAGTTGCTCGACTTCCATATAAAACCGACGCATCTTGCGAAGCTGTCGCGTTGGCGACAACCGCTTCAAGATCAGCATCCGCTGAAACGGTTTCATGACTTCCATCAAGCTGAAATTGGGTTCAGCAGCCGCCCAGTGCCTTCCAAGCGTCACGAGCACCTTGATCAGTAAGGATGCCTCACTCGGCAAGCGTGATCTGGTAGCGTCGCAACCAGCGAAATAAAGTCCTTTAATGCCCCACTCATATCAAAGTGGGAAAGCACTTGGGTAGAGTACTGCCCAACGAAGTCCGCTACTTCGTTTGAGAGCGCAGATTCATTCAGATCGATGGGACAATTGCCGACACGCTTGATCAGCGTCGTTAACATCAGCACGTCCTGGTTCACGATCGCGACCAACATGGCCTCGATATCTTCGCGAAGCCGCTCGCTGATGCGTCCGACCATGCCAAAATCGAGCAATCCGATCAATCCGTCGCTGGTGATGACGATGTTTCCCGGATGCGGATCCGCATGATAAAAGCCATGATTGAAGATCATCTCAAGTACAGGTTTGCTCCAGTTCGTGCAATGACCACCGGGTTCAAATCCGGCAGGCGGATTTTGGCGCGCTTCCTTTAGATTCACTCCAACGATGCGTTGCATCGTGATCATCCGAGTGGAACACAATCCGGTTATGGGTTGCGGGATGATGACGGTCGGCTCGTCTTCAAAAAGTGTGCGAAACTGGTTGAGATTTCGCTGTTCCCGTACGAAATCCAGTTCGTGCCTCATCGTGCGGGTGATTTCGTAGACGGTGGAAACCGGTTGGTAGTTTCGAAAATCCTCCAGACGTTCTGCCAGTTGTGCCAGGCCGGCGAGAATATCGAGATCCGTTTCGATCACTCGTTCGATGCCCTGGTGTCGAACTTTGACCACGACCTCATCGGATTCGAGTTGGTCTTCACCGTACAGCAATTGCGCAATGGCCGGACCACGCATCTTGCCATTTTTTCTCGATGAGCGATTAATCGACGAGGCAAGGGAATTCAGTTTCAAACGCGCTCGATGGACTTGGCCAATCGAGGCCGAAGCGATCGGTACCGGATCAAACTCGGCAAACAGTTCGTCCAGCGGCTTGCCTTGTTCGTCCTCAATGATCTGTTTGACGGTTTCAAAATCATCCGCCGGCGCGTTCGATTGCAGCTTCGAAAGCTCCTCCGCCAAATCGTTTCCAATCAGGTCGGGGCGCGTGCTAAGCAATTGCCCAAACTTGATAAACGTCGGGCCGAGTTCGGTGAGTGCGAGTCGAATGCGAGCGGACTGGGTCAGTTGCGACTGCACCTCGCCTTTGGGAGCTCTCAACAGATCCGTTAAGAAATCAACATTGAATCGACTCAGCCAATCCGCGAGACCGTACTTGCTGAGTACGGATACAATCTCAGTCCACCGTCTGACGTTACGGTAGATCTGCGGTACGGATGTGATGGATCGTTTCATATTCCCCGGCTTCCTGTATTCGAGTTTAGCCTACAGCGATAATTCCGGGAATCAATGAAGCTCGGCCAACACGCCGCCAATATCTGATAAACTCACTGGCTGGAGCGAAAGTATCAATCAAATGGCTTGTGCATATTTTGTGGTGGGTTGAGTTAACGGGTTTCCAATGAAGTCAAAACCTTGGTTTGGTCATTTCGTGGCGCTTGCATTTGTATTGGGCTGTGCCGCGACCGTATCGGGCGACAACTGGCCGCAGTGGCGTGGTCCTCGGTTGGACAGCGTCAGCACCGAATCCAATGTGCCCGATCGATTTTCCAAAGACAGCGGATTGGTGTGGCGGGTCCCGATGCCGGGACCCGGCGGCTCAAGCCCAATTGTTTGGCAGAGTCACGTCTTTGTCACGTCCGTAGAAGGGGACGCAAACGGGGCAAAAATGTTTCTGCTGTGTATTGACGCCGATGGCAACGTTGAATGGAAACAGCAACTGGAAGGCGGCAATCAGAACAGCCGGGACAGTGCCAATTCTGCCAGTCCTTCGCCCAGCACCGATGGCAAACACGTGTGGGCCATGATGGGCAATGGGATTCTGCATTGCTTCACTATGGATGGCGAACTGGTCTGGAAAAAAGATCTGCAAGAGGCATATGGGAAATTCAACATTCAATTTGGGATGACTACCACGCCCATTCTGGACAACGGCAGAATCTACATGATGCTGATACACGGCAATATGCGTAACATGCGGGCGACCTCGGTGGGACACGTGTTTTGCCTTGACGCTGAGTCGGGAGAAGAAATTTGGTACCACAAACGCCTGACTGATGGCGTATCGGAAAACACGCATTCCTATGCCTCTCCGGTGATTTATCGCGATGCCGAGCGAGAATTTTTGATCACTCACGGTGCCGATTATGTCATCGGCCATTCGCTTGTTGACGGCAGCGAACTATGGCGCTGTGGGGGGATCAACCCCAAGGGGAGTAGCTACAACCCCTACCTGCGCTTCGTCGCTTCGCCGAGTTGTGCTGAAGGAATCATTGTTGTACCGACCGCGAAACGGGGGCCAGTGCTCGGACTGAAACCGAATTTGAAGGGCGAATTCGGTCAACAATCAGATAATTTTCGTTGGAGGATTGATCGCGGCACGCCGGATGTTGCCTCGCCATTGATTTACGATGGCCGAGTCTACCTGGCCGACGAAAAAGGAGTGTTGAGCTGCGTCGACGTGAATACGGGCGAAATTCTGTACCAAGAACGATTGTTTGCCAGCAAGCACCGTTCGACGCCGGTCGGAGCTGATGGAAAGGTATTCATCGCGGGCCGCGATGGAAAAGTACACGTGGTACAAGCCGGGCCAGAATTCAAGTTGATTTCTGAAACCGATCTAGATGAAGAAACAACAGCATCTCCGGCAATCTCTAACGGGCGGATTTACATCCGAACGTTTGATGCGCTGTACGCGTTTGGAAGTTAGCTGATTTTCGACTTCGTTGTTCTAACCCGTCAGTTCGCGAGCAGGTTTATGAAATTGAATCCGTTGCCAATGGGGATTTGTTTTTTAATGATTGTCGTAGTTTTGTCTGGCATCCAGGCCATGGGAAGCGATGGCGAACAACCCAGGCGGTCCGAAATGAAATTTGCAATTGCAATTCATGGTGGCGCTGGCAGAAGTCCCGGAGAATTCGATAGAACTGCCAACGCCAAACGCCGCGAGTCGTTGAGGGCGGCGCTCAATTCCGGCGTCGAAATCCTCAAGTCGGGGGGATCCTCGCTGGATGCTGTGGAGTCGGTGATTCGTTTGCTGGAAGACGATTCCCAATTCAATGCCGGTAAAGGCGCCGTCTTTAATGCGGAAGGGAGTCATGAATTGGATGCGTCGATCATGGACGGCAAAACGCTTAACTGCGGTGCTGTTGCCGGCGTCTCTCATGTCAAAAACCCGATCGTTCTGGCCCGATTAGTCATGACCGAAACCGAACACGTCCTGCTTTCCGGACTGGGGGCGGAAGAGTTTGCGAAACAAGAGTCCGTGGAATGGGTCGAACCAGGCTATTTCGACACTCAGGACGGAAGAGCGGCGTGGGAGAAGTTCAAACAGCGTCAGTCGTCGAAGAAGACGGGCGCGAATACCGGAAAAGATGATCAAAGAGAATCCACGATCGGCACCGTCGGTTGTGTCGCGCTGGATCAAGATGGGAATTTGGCTGCCGGCACTTCGACCGGCGGTATGACCAACAAAAGATTCGGCCGTATCGGCGACAGTCCGATTGTCGGTGCCGGGACCTATGCCGATAACCAAACTTGTGCTGTTTCCGGAACGGGATTCGGAGAACAGTACATTCGCAACGCAATCGCCTACGACGTTTCGGCCCAGATGAAATACAAGGGTGTTAGTTTGGAAGCAGCGGTCCGGGACAATCTGGAAAACCGTTTAAACAAAGGTGACGGCGGACTTATCGCGGTCGACAAAGACGGCAACATTTACATGGGATTCAATACCGGTGGCATGTCACGAGCTGCCGCCGATTCGAGCGGCCGCTTCGAAGTGATCTGGGGAAATGAAGACTGACCGTGTCTATTCACGCTGTCGAATGGCAAGTCAGTCCACGTTGCTAAAGTCACAAGTCGTCAGTCCGCCCGATCAGGGGACTCCCGATCCGACTACTGTCCTGCGAAGCGGATCTTTTTCAGCAAATCCAGCGTGTCTTCGTGGGCTTGGGCAGATGCTCCAACGACCAGCACTCGTAACGGTTGAAAATAGTGGATCACCCCGGTACCGCCGTTTCGCTGCCAAAATGCTGGATTGATGGTGTTCTCAATCAGGTCGACCAGATCCGCGCCATGGTCCCACGGCGGTGCAAAACGACCGCCGGCATAGGTGAAGATCTGGGAAGGGCCGCCACCGATTCGGCTCATTGCGTCAAACGACCCAGCCATTGCGGCGTCGACGTCATTTTCTGTTGCTTGGTGCGTCTGTGGTACCCGTTCCGTGGTTGCGACTCGTGTAGATCTTTCGATTGCACGAAGACTCGCTTTAGGGTGTTTGCGGTTGTTTCGCATCTTTTGCTTTTTGAATCGGTTGGCAAAATCCTTCAAACGATTGGCCGCCACCACGCGCATTCCCTGAAGCGTTTGGCTGGACTCAAAACGCGGGTCGTGGACGATCGTGTAATGCAGCTCGCAAAGGTTATAGATTGCGGCCCGCTGAATCTCCGGCTGATCACATTTGGAGTGCTTCATGAACGCTTTGAGATCACGCCGATAGTCGCCCAGCGATCGTTGAATCGGAGCAGACGTATCGTTTTCGCCTTCGATGGCTATCGTTTGACCAGCGACCAACAGGAAGACGATTAGCCAACCAAAGATGACCATCAAAACGGAACGCGGACCCCGCATAGAAATCTCTCGATTTGCTGAGTAAAAACGCGACGAGTGATTGATACGGCAACGCATGGGAAACCCCAGTTAGATCACGCCTTGCCTGGTGACATCGTATCGAAAAAAGACCGACCAGACAATCATCATTCGGTGAGTGATGCAACTCCCCAATAGCAGGCATTCCCGGCAAACAAAAAGGCCCAGGCTCAGGAGATAGCTGCTCAAGCCGTTTGCCGCCAGTTCTCCACCTGGCAGCGGGGCAATTACGGACGTCGTTGGATTACGCCGCGCGTGTCCTTTGCTCCAAATCAGGCTTCGTACCCCCTATTGCGAGTTGATTGCCGTGACGTCGTTCCAACCGTCCAACCACGTATCCCCATCCCCAGTTTTGCGTTAGTGCACCAGCCATTACAAATGCGATGGCGGCACCAAAAAAGACATCGCTCGACCAGTGTGCCAACGAGGTAATCCGTTGAGAAGCGGACAGAAACGCAATCGTAAAAAACAGGATCTTGCCCCGAGGGAACATCCAGCTCAATCCCACTGCCATTCCAATGGCGGTGGCCGTATGGGCCGATGGAAAAGATTGGCTGATGTATTTCAAATTTAATTCCTGCTGGGGCAACCAGCCCAGCCACGTGTCAAAAATCCTCTCTGGAAATTCAACGCTTCCATCCCTGTTCAAAAACGCAGTCGGTCGTCGTCTTGCGACGAGTAATTTAACCAACTGAACGGTTAAAGAGGGGATGACCGCGCAACTGATCAGACGGGGAAGGAATCGCCGTTTTTCTGGTACCAGGGTCCAAATACCGACGACCACCAAAAAGATCCCGAATCCATGAGCAAATATCTCCGACAAGTCAAAAACACGTTTTAAATCGCCGGGCAACTCCGCCATCGTATCCGGTTGAGCGAACGCAAAGTCATAGTTAAACGCAATGAGTCCCAGGCAAAGACAGGCCAACGAACAAAAACCATATTCGCAACGCCATTTCGTCTTGGGCCGTTTAACGCTAGCCATTTCCCCTGGTTGATTCATAGGAAAATGATTGCGGATATTCGCTATCAGATGAATACCGATTTCGGTAGGCAAAACACGGACTAAAACTCTTCGAGTTCCTCCGCACTCCCGGCAGGCATCAGTTTTGGGACTTTCCCGCGATTGAGAAACCAAACCAGCGCGCCAATCGCGGAGACCATGAGAATCGCAAATCGAAATGTGAACGCGACGACAATCCCCTGTTCACAGTCGAAAGCCTGGTAGAGAAAATCGAGCGCAAACTCCATCCCGCCCAAACCGCCGGGCAGGGGAACCGCATTGGACACCATGGCAATGGGCTCGATCAGAAAATGGCTGGGAAACGAGGGATGCTGATCCAGAATTCCTGCCGCAATCGCATAAATGGAAATCGCGAACGCGATGTTGACTCCAAAGCTGAGTACAAAACTCACGATGACTGCCAATGGGCGACTTCGATACACCAATACAACCGAGATGATCTTTTTAACCAAGGGGCCAATGCGAGGAATCTCCAGAAGCCGCATGACAGGCTTCGCCTTGATCAAGCTGGGCGTGAACGTCAGAATTGCCAACCCGGCAAATCCCAATATGGTCAGCGTCATCACGAATTGAATGACCAATCTCGTACTGGCCAACTTTTGCGGGTGACTGGTTTCCAATCCGGATGTGTCAAACAAACAAAACGCAATCGTCGCGACCAGGAACATCGTTAGCATGCCGATCAGCCGGTCGGCAACGACGGACGCAATGGCTTCTGGTTTTCGATCAGGCACTTCCCGCGTCACATAAAATGCTCGTAACGCATCGCCGCCAATCACGCCGAATGCGAACAGATTAAAAAACAAGCCCATGAATCCAACACGGATGGCATCGACCAGCGTAAATGGCAACTCGAGTGCACGAACCATCACCCGCCAACGGACGAACCCCAACAGGTGAGCCACCAGACAAGCCACAAAGCCGGTGATCAGCCAACTCCAATTCTTCTGCTTGGAAAACAATTGTTGAAATTGGTCGTCCTGGCTGGCCTTGGTAAACAGGTAACCGAGAATCGCGATCGACAGTGCGAATTTTGCGGCGGTAATCAGGTTTCGCTTCAAGGCAGTTTGACTTACGTTTTGTTGGGGGGGAATCGGAGTCCGCATCATGCTGATCGATCCGGTTTCAAACAAGCATTCAGGTGAGCCAGTTCAACGACGAAGCTCCTGCTGACAGGTTCAGGAATCAACCTGCATCTAAATATTGGCCAAGCTGATCTAAATGCACTGATTCGGTCGCCAGAAACAGTCGGCTTTGGTCAACGCGGATAACCTGTTCGGGTTGTTCCTTTTTGTTGCGTGCCCGTGATTCGCATCAACGAAACGGAACCTGCAGGTTGTAGCGATTATTCAAATAATGCGATACTTGCTGTGAATCCGTGGAGAAAATTCTGGTTGGTGACAGGACCAATTTCGCCGGCGGCAAAGAAGCCCGCGGTTGGGATTTCACCAAGTTCGTTGCGGACTGCCTGAGCATCATGGTCGGGTTCTGAAAACAGATTGAGCCCCCGACCATTGCAAGTGAACAACAGGGCTGACTTGATTTTTTTAGTCGCGGCTCGATTAAGCATTTGCGTCAACTCGGCTGACGCGGAATCGGCATCCCGAACATGGAACTGAATGGTCTGTCCCGGCCGGACGTAGTCGCCGATGGTTATCGTTCCCGAATCGGCGTCGACACCGACTACGTTGCGGATCAGAAAATCACCAAACGCAAACCGTTCCTGGTACTCGTCGATCACAAGACCAACATGCAATCCCGCCTGGACCAATCGCTGTTCTCGGGTCGGCAATCGCCGAAACACGTTTTGCAATTGTTCCAACGCGGGAATTCCCCCCAGTTGCTGAATGGCGTTGCGTTCGGACGCGGTGACGACAAAAGGTTCGCCAATCGGCCGGCAGCCCTGGGAAACAATTGGCAAGATTGCCGTACCGCTAATGCGTACCACGACGCCACCGGATCGCAGAACGTTGTCGTTCAGCAGCAGCCGCGACGCACCTGGCTGAAATGCTCCACTTGACATTCCACCAAAAATCGGGACCCCCGGGCGGTCTTCGTTGAGTTGCGCGAGCAGGATGTCGGCTGGAAAACTGAATGGCTCACCCAGTAAAAGCAGGCTGGAATCGGTCGGCCATTCACCGATCAAATCCTCCGGCCACCCGACGAAAGCGCCGCCATCGGCCGTCCTTTCGTATTCCAAGTGAAACGATACCAATTCCGAACGGGGCATTTCCGCTGCCCAAATGGAGACTGCCGACTCATTTTCCAACTCACGCGCGCCGCCAATCGCGGTTTGGCAACTGCAACCAACGACCGAATTCGCCCCCATCAACGATTTCACCTTGTAAAGCGTATTGTCAAATTCATCGGGGGGATGTCCCGCGACAAAAACAACCGCCAAGTCGATCGTCTGCTGCAACTTTGAGCGGACCTCGGTCACTGTTTCCTCGACGGCCTTGTCCAAATGTCGCGCTACAGAATGGGCTTGGGCATATCGGTTCATAGGGAGACGACCTGTTTCGAGTAATCGCGAATGGATTCCGAGGAAGCGTTTGGTTTCAACTAAAAATGTACTGGTTATGGAACAATCCAACCAGCGATAGCGTCAACGAGTTCGAAGAGATCTTCCGCGATCAGGCAGTCAGATTGGAAAGTTTTAGCACGGGGAACAACAATGGCAGAGCTTGTCGCCACCTCCGCGAATCATAGATCCCAGTTATATGGTTCAAATTCCGGATGATCTCAGTTGCCGTGGTTTGGGTACATGTTTTGGAAATATTCGATGCCACACACCATCGCAATGATATAGGTTTTTGGAAACCGCAATGAATTATCGGGAACAAAACGGAATTGCATTCGGAGCTTTGGTGTTTCTGTTGGCAGCCCTGGTTGCCAGTGGTCTGTTTTTGTTTCGACCAACGGAACAGCCAACTCCCCACGTGGCGGATCGAATTACAGCGAACCTTCCGCCAGATCCCGACGAGGAAGCGGAAGTTGCGAGGGGATTCAGCGACCGAGATTTCGAAAGCCACATCCGAAAACTGAAAACCAGTCTGCCAAATGGCGATTTTCATATTCTGATTCAAAAACCATTTGTTGTGGTTGGAGACGAAAGCTCAGATGGAGTACGCAGATCCGCCGAGGGAACCGTCAAATGGGCCGTCGATCGAATCAAGAAGGATTTTTTTAAAAATGACCCTCACCACATCATCACGATCTGGCTATTCAAAGATGAAGCCAGTTATGAAAAGAACAACCTGGAATTATTCGGTTCAAAACCTCATACGCCGTTCGGCTATTACTCTCCCAACAAGCGTGTCTTGGTGATGAACATCTCAACAGGCGGCGGCACGTTGGTTCATGAAATTGTGCATCCATTCATGGAAAGCAATTTTGCGGCTTGTCCGTCCTGGTTTAACGAAGGTTTGGCATCGCTTTACGAACAAAGCCGCGATGAAGCGGGGCACATCAAGGGCAGTACGAATTGGCGTCTGCGCGGATTGCAACTGGCGATCCAGGACGGTCGCGTACCGCCGTTTGAGGAGCTTTGTGCGACGACGACACGAGAATTCTATGAAGGGAAAAGCACAAACTATGCACAAGCTCGTTATTTGTGTTACTACCTGCAGGAACAGGGCCAGTTGGTAGAGTACTATCATGCGTTTGTGAAGAATGCTGCGACGGATCCAACTGGCTATCGGACCCTGCAGGATGTCCTGGGGCGGACGGACATGAAGGAATTCCAGTTGGAATGGGAGGCATATATTTCGAAGCTTCGCTTTCCGTAGTCCTGCAATTGCCACATTCTGCGAACTGCAGTATCCGGCCGAGTTCTTGCCACCCGGCTTAAGTGGCGGCAAGGCGAATTAGCGGTTTCGAGTTGCGGCGATTCGATTCAGGATGTCCTTTCGGATCACGTCATCCTTGACCAAACGCAAGGCTTCGCGGTACTTCGTTCGTGCCATCGCGAACTCCTGTTGCTCGGCCAGTTGTTCGGCTTCATGAATTTTATCGTCGATGGCTTTTTGCTGAGCGGCAAGCCTTCTGATTCTTTCGGCTTTCAGGGAGGCGACGCTTGCGTCCCCGTGAATAGCGGTGCTTTCGGCATCCCCGTAGTCCACGCTTGCCGACTCAGTTAGCGGCTGCTCTTCCGCGCGATTCCGTGCAAGACTAAGTTGGCCACTATTGATCGCCCGTGTGACGGCATTGTCAATCGGCATTGGTGCCGGGTAAATCCGGCCATTGAAGTTTGGCACTGGAGTTGCAAAATTGCTTCCGACGATTGGGACAACACCGGTGACGAAAGGTCGAATTTGGCCGCTATAAATGCTTCCACCGAATCCGTTCTGTACGGTAAGCGATGGCGTGGTGGAGACAATCGATCGGCGGCTTCCTTTAGCGAAGTTCAATCCCAGCGCAAAACCGCCACCATTGTTGCCCACTTGCCTAAATCCAAACGCTCCACCGGCTCCAGGCACGAAACCACCAAACGGACGTCCAAATCCAATGCCGCGCGAGAATGTGAGGTTTGGCATCAGTTGGCCATTGGGCGAAAGTCCAACAACTCGCGATCCCGGGCCGCGACCACCAGGAATGGAAAATCCAAATCCCACACCGATGTTTTCGTAATAGCTGTCGGAGGTGGAAGTGAAGGGCGTCGAAACGTTTATGTTCTGGCCGGCCGATTGTTCGAAACACAAAGTTGTAAGACAAATGCAAATCAGTGTTGTCAATAGAATACGATTCATTGCATCACGCATCAGGGAGGATTTCTGCCTTAAAACCACACTCATTCTAGCGGGACGTGGCTCTTGAGGGCAAATTTGGTGATTTCATCTGCGATTGGTCTTGGTAAAAACCAAAAGGTTCTGATAAAAGTCGAAACTTGAGCGATCCTGAAGACGTCAAGATGTTGGCGTTTCGGATAGGTCGGGATAACTGGGTAGGCCGGGATAGATTGAGTTTGTCGCTGACGATGCCATCTTAGGAATGCAGAATGGATTTTGAACAGCTTGCCGCGTATGCGAACCTTGCGTTGACTTGGATCGGTTTCGGCACGGTGGTTGGATTGGCAGCAAAAGCTGTGATGCCCGGACGAGATCCTGGCGGCGCGATTGCAACCGTTTTAATGGGCATTGCAGGGACTCTTATCGGGTGCGCGATACTGCAATACTTTTCTTCCGGCAACCAGTCGGTTCAGCCCATCAGTTTGGAGGGATTTTCGGTCGGAGGCGGCGGGGCAATCGTCCTGTTGGCTTTTTACAAAGTCCTCGGCGGCCACTGGTTTGTTGAGGGAGAGCAGCTGACCTTGCGTCATCGCAGGCGTCGCAGGCGACGATACGGATCCGCTTACGAGGAGTAAAGTAAATGCGGGCCGGTTTTTTGAGCCGAGCGGAAGTCGGAGCGCTCCCTTCGCTTCGCCACTAAACGCCTTGTTGGCGGCGGCGGCGAATTCGCGCGCTGACACGATCAAGAATCGAACGTTCTTCTTCGGTCAAACTGGATAGGCCGTCTCCGTGAAGCTTTTTTAGAATCTCGTCGGCTTGCCGATCTTCTTCCTGTTCTCGTTGCAGCTCTTCATGCAATCGTTCCTGTTGCTTCTCGGTCAGCCATTGGGAATAGGCTGAGTTCTCGTGCTCGCCAGAAAAATCGAATCGAGAGCTGTCATCATAGAAAGACTCGTAGTTCATCTCGGCGGGGTCCTCCCAGTCCGATTCCGAACTCTTGGTTTCTTCAACGAATGAATACTTGGCGGCAAACAGTAGCGTGATGCCACCCAGCATCATGAACACCCAAGCAAAGGGAAACGGACCTGGGCTGTAGTCTCGAACCAGCATTGCCAATCCAATCGTCGTGAATCCGACGGCGTGGCCCATGACCATGATTGCCGATTCGACTCTCAATTTGGGCAGGTCGGAATTGAGCGAGTTGACGAGAGAACGGACAATTTTTGCGCCGTCAAATGGGAAACAGGGAATCAGGTTGAACAGCATTAATTGAAAGTTGACCCACGTGGCAATCTTCAAAAACGAAATTTGAGATTGGGAAAACTCGAACTCTTGTGGACGAAAAGGGTTGGTCAGTTGAGTTAATTCGGCGTTTTGCGATTGGACCAACATGGCGGCACCAAACGCGAAAATTGCACCATTGACAAATGGACCCGCCAAGAAGACGGCTCCCCGTGACTGGCTGGTCGGTGGCAGGGTGTAATTTGAGTTACCACCCCAAGGCATTAGCAGCACGTTATTCACGTGCCCGCCGAGGTTGGTCACCGTAAAAATGTGACCCATCTCGTGAATCAAAATACTGAACATCAGAATGAGGACAGTGACAATTCCGGTGCCAACGCCAACCTGTACCGTCGAACCACTCAACGTCAGTTCGATGCCAATAATGGCTGCCAGGGACAACAGCAAAAAAAGATGCGCGCGAACCGGTATTCCCATCCACCGGCCAACGCTCACGCTCCAAGTATTATTTTCTGTCATGGCCATGCTCCGGCCCATTTCCAATGGGCACCTCAATTCCCCAACGGCCCGTCCAGGGCCTTTCTGTTTCCACAAGTCTATCTAGTCAAAACTAATGGATCAATCGAAGCAAAGAGGGGGCTGGGAAAAACGTCGAATATTCTCGTATCGGCGGCCAAAAAATCGGTAGGATACCGTCAAATTCAGGCGGTTGCATTCGGCCGACAGTATAGATGAGAAGCTAAAAGGTCCGCGCATCCGTCAATTTCTTCACGTTGATAATGCCAAACCCGGTCATCGGGGCGATGCTCGTCCAGCAGCGGCCAGCTGGCGAAGGGGTCTCGGCCAAGCGCCTGGGTTAGCTTTTGTGAGTTCATGGTTACATTTCCCGCTCTCGGCGGAATTGGGCCCGCATCCAGGCGAGGACATCCGTGCAAAAGTTCGGGGGCATAGCCTCCCACACGATTCACGATTTGGGCGATCTGAAAAAGTGAGAGCTGGATTGGCCCGCCGGCATGAAACAGCCCACTTAATCCAAGCGTTACGACTTCCTCCAATAGTTCGTTAAGGCAGTCAACATACGTTGGCGTCCGGATTTCGTCATAGTAAAGCGTGGCCGGCTTGTTTTTTGCAAACCGGTGTTGGATCCAATCGATGGCGCCCGCGTGTCCGTTGAAACTGACGCCCATGGGCAACGAGATTCGGAGAATGCACGAGTCGGGTCGCTGTTCCAACACCAGATCTTCCGCTTCGACCATCGTTCGACCGTAAACGGTTACCGGGTCGCTCGGATCTGTTTCGACATAATTGCCGGAGCCGTTCCCCGAATACACCAGATCGATCGAAAGATGCACCAGGTGGATATCGGTGTCTTTGATGGCGTCGAGTAATTTCTGGACTCGAAATACGTTGACCCGATACGCCATTTCTGGATCCAGCTCACAGGCCTTCAACGCACAACTGCCACCACAATTGAAAATGGTGCGGATGCCTTGATCTTGCAACAGTTTTCGGAAGTTACCCTCGTCCTCAATGTCGCAACCGATGATGCCATCGTCCTGAAGTGGCCAATTTCGAACCGTTCGTTGACCATATACGAGGTCACCGAAGCGGTGTCGAAAATGGTAAAACGCGTTGAAGCCGGCGACTCCAGCAATCCCAGAAACCAATAATGGCAAATGACGCTCAGTAAACTCCTTGTGCAGCAAAGGGCGTTCGCGGGGTACGCCCATCGAAGGACGAATAAGTTTCGGTTTGTTTACTTGACGGATCAAAAGTCGTACGATTTGGCGGGTGAGGAATGTGGAACATGAGCGACTTATTTCAAATCAAAATCTGCGGAATCACAAGCCCGATTGACGCTGAGTCGGCAATTTTGTGCGGTGCCGATGCGATCGGATTGAATTTTTATCCGGCAAGTTCTCGTTTCGTTGCGAAAGACGTTGGCGCTGAAATCTGCGATTGCGCCGACCGGTTTTCGTCGTCTTTACAACGCAAAATTTGGAAAGTCGGCGTTTTCGTCAATTCTGGATGTCCCGAAATTGTTGCGAACGTGCTTGAATGTGGTCTGGATGCGGTGCAGCTACACGGCGATGAGCCGGCAACGCTGGTCGAGGAGTTGCGCGGTCAACTTCAGGTTTCGGGCCAAAACGAGACCAGGATAATTCGAGCCGTAAGGACTTCGGGCATCGCGTCAAACGAAGAGGGTCGTGGAGAGGTAAATCAGGAAATCGAGGAATGGGTCGCCGCCGGGGTTGACGCCGTATTGCTGGATGCATGTGCCCCTGGCTTGTACGGCGGGACCGGAAACGTCGTCGACTGGGACTCGGTGAAAGACCTGAATTCGTCGCTAGCAGGGCAGTTAGGCAACTCGGTTTCTCTCATTCTGGCAGGTGGCTTGACGCCAGAAAACGTCACGGAGGCGATTCGGCGGTCCGGCACGGATTCGGTAGATGTCGCCAGTGGTGTCGAGTCGTCGCCGGGAATCAAGGACCCCGTCAAGCTTCAGGCATTTATCGGCTCCGCCAAATCGGTTTTATGCGGCTTGAAGTAACCCAATCCAGGGAATCGGGCAAGAATGCGGATCGTTCTCCGCGCCACTCCCACATTGGCCCCGAATATTTGGGCCTGTCAGCAATTCCCGTTGTCAGTTAGAATGTTAGACGGTTTCACAAGAGACGAAATTCAAACAATTGCGTGGGATTTCGCCTTTTTTCTTATGGCAGTCGATTGCCAATCTCACTTTTGGACATCCGAAGCTCGGTGGGAGTCCCCATACTGGCCGACGATTACATTGTAAAGAAAGTTCAATGAGTACAGTATCGGAACAATTCGTATTTACGCCGGACCAAAAGAACGGAATTGAGTTTAAGGTCAAAGATCTTTCTTTGGCGGAGGCCGGTCGGAAGGAACTCAACCTTGCCGAGCAGGAAATGCCAGGTTTGATGGCGATTCGTGCCGAATTCAAAGGTCAAAAGCCACTCGCCGGTCAGAGAGTCATGGGTTCGCTTCACATGACGGTTCAAACCGCGATTCTTATCGAGACTCTGGTTGAACTGGGCGCAGAAGTCCGTTGGGTTTCCTGCAACATTTTCTCGACTCAAGATTCCGCTGCGGCGGCAGTGGTTGTAGGCAAAACCGGTACCCCAGAAGCTCCCGCGGGAATTCCAGTTTTCGCTTGGAAAGGCGAAACTTTGGAGGAATACTGGGCCTGCACCGAAAAAGCTCTGGACTTTGGCGACGGCAAAGGCCCGACTCAAATCGTTGACGACGGTGGCGACGCAACGCTGTTGATCGTGAAAGGCGTTCAGTTTGAGAAGGAAGGTGCCGTTCCAGGTCCGGAAACCACCACCAACACCGAGTACAAAGAAGTCCTCAAGACACTGGCCTGGTGCTTCGAGCAGAACCCAAACCGGTGGACCAAAGTGGCGGCCGAATGCCACGGTGTCTCCGAAGAGACAACGACCGGCGTAAAAAATCTCGTGAAATTCCAGAAGGAAGGGTCGCTTCCCTTCCCCGCCATTAATGTCAATGATTCTTGCACCAAGAGCAAGTTCGACAACGTTTACGGATGCCGCCACTCGCTGATCGACGGTTTGAACCGAGCGACTGACGTGATGATGTCCGGGAAAGTCGCCGTCGTTTGCGGCTATGGCGATGTTGGCAAGGGCTGCGTTCAGTCTCTGGCTGGTCAGGGTGCCCGGGTAATTGTTACGGAAATCGACCCCATTTGCGCTCTTCAGGCGGCGATGGAAGGTTATGAAGTAAAGACCTTGGAGGAGACGCTCGAAATCGGAGACATCTTCATCACCACGACTGGCAACTTCAACATCATCAAGACAGAACACATGTCAAAGATGAAGGATAAGGCCATTGTGGGAAATATTGGTCACTTTGACAACGAAATCGAAATGGCGGAACTTGAGAAAGTAACGACGCGGACAAACATCAAGCCACAGTACGATATGTTCACTTTCGATGACGGGCACAGCGTCCTGATTTTGGCGGAAGGCCGGTTGTTGAATCTTGGTTGTGCTACCGGCCACCCAAGTTTCGTTATGTCGGCTTCGTTCACCAATCAAACGATTGCTCAGATCGACCTGGCTTTGAATGCGACTGGAAAAGAGACTCTCTCTGGCCAGAAGTATGTCGACGGAACGGTTTACGTTTTGCCGAAAATTCTTGACGAGAAAGTGGCTCGACTACACCTCGACCAGCTTGGCGTCAAACTGACGAAACTGACTCAGGAACAAGCTGACTACATCGGGGTTCCCGTTGAAGGACCTTACAAACCTGAACACTACCGATATTAATCGGACAAAGCGGTGATTCTTTTGCCGCCGTCACTGTAAGATTAAGAACTTGAAACGCGATCCTTCGGGGTCGCGTTTTTTTATGCCGTTGCGGACCGTCAAGTCGCAATCTTCAATTTTGGATCGAACCTTGACAATCGCCGCGTCGTAAAGGGTGTCGCACTTGCACGAATTGCGTTAGTTGGAAATCTGGTTTTTATCGCCCAGAACCAGGCCCCCACGAAGGGGCGAAATAGTTGGGTATCGGGCCAAACTTGGTCGCATGAGGCGACGAATCGAGCTCGGTTTGTTGAGCTGAAAAAAATGCTAGCTCAACCCTTTGACACGTGATGATGCCTGCGGGATAAAGGCACCTCATTGAAGAAAATTTCTTTCTCAATCAGGTCGATTTCCGATGGCAGATATCCAGGCCTTCCGTGGCCTCCGTTATGATTTGGCAAAAGTGGGCTCGCTCGAATCTGTTGTGGCCCCTCCCTATGACGTCATTGACAGTCAGTTGCAGGATGAACTCTACGAGCGCAATGAGTACAACGCGGTTCGTTTGATTCTCAATCGCGGCGACGATCTGCTGGAAGGACAATCGGTTTATGATCGCGCCGCCGAATTACTAAAGAAATGGCGTCGCGACGAGATCCTCAAATCCGAAAACGAAGGCGTGATCTACGTCTATCATCAGACCTTCAACTACGAAGGTCAGGAGTTCAATCGCCGCGGGTTTATGGCCCGGGTCAAGCTGGAACCGTTTGGTACCGGCAAGATTTATCCGCACGAGGAAACTCACTCGAAGGCCAAAGAAGACCGCTTCAAATTGATGACGGCCTGCCAAGCCAACCTTAGTCAGATTTTTGGAATTTTTCCGGACCGCGAGAACGCAGCCCAGGATATTCTGGAAAACGCCCTCGAAGATCGTACGCCGCTGCAGGCGACCGATGACAATGGCGTTCAGCATAAAATGTGGCTGGTCAAAGATACCGACGCGATTGCCTCGGTGGCCGAAATTCTGGGACCCAAGCCCATCTATATTGCCGACGGACATCACCGTTATGAGACGGCCTGCAATATTCAAAAAGCGGTCCGGGAAGACGGCCATGTCACTGGCCCGCACCCCACGGACTACGTGATGATGATGTGCGTGAGCATGTTTGATCCTGGCATGGCGATCCTGCCGACGCATCGCCTGTTGCGAGGAGTACCGCCGATCACCAGTGGTGAGTTGGTGGAGAAACTGGGGACCGCTTTCGACTGCGAACTTGTTGGAGAGGGTCCTGGGTGCGCCGCCGAGTTGTGGGAGCGAATCGCGGTTGAGGATGATCAGTCGCTGATGGCCTTCTTTTGTCGGGCCGACAACCGCTGGGTGCTAGCACGCCTTACGCCAGAGGGTAAGGCTTTAATGGGCGATGTGGCCACGGAACAAAGTGATGAGTGGCGTAGTCTTGGAGTGGCGCTGCTTCACAGGCTGGTGATTGAGAAGCTCCTGGGATTCACGGATCTACCAACACCCAAGTACGTCCATTCGATTCAGGAGGTGGTTGATGGCCTTGAGCATGGGGACGCCGCGGGCAGAGATGCCACGGGCCAAATGGGCAGCGGAGAGCCTTTCGAGCTGGGGTGCCTCGTGATGCCAGCGACCGTCGATCACGTCAAAGCGATTAGTGAACATGCCGAGCGGATGCCGGCCAAGAGTACCTATTTCTATCCGAAGCTACTGTCCGGATTGGTGTTCAATCCGTTTGAGTAGTTTGGGTTTTCAGATTCAAACTTGGAGGTCAGGAACACGGAGATTGCCAGTCGTCGTCGGCTGCCAGGGATGGGCGATCGGGATAGGGTTGAGCAGCTTTCGCCAAGAGCTGGCCAAGTGAAGAAGCTTGATTTCCTTGTTGGAAAATCTGATGGTTTCACGTGAAACCTGCCATTGGAAAACGTTACATCAGGTTGGAGGCAGAGTATTGAACAGCGATGAGGGACCGTTGAGGGACCGTTCTCTCCGGTCGCTGAATGGGTACCAGTTCAGGCGGGTGGTACCGGGGGTTGGCTTCCGAAGTTCAACAACAACGGTTACGAGGGGCTGATCTCAGCATAGCTGAATGGGCAGCAATGCAGACGGAGTGGGAAACCTGTCGGTCCAGGTTCTGTGCAACTGGACGTACGGTCAAGTCGTTGCCGGGTTCCACGTGAAACCTGAATTCCCAGGGGCGACACCATTCGATTTTCATTAAAAAACTTGATTGGCTGGATGTTGGCGTCCGGCACGGGACTGGGGATCGTGGTCGGACAGCCAATGGTAGCTGTCCAACTAGCCTACTTCCTGCTGATGATACTTTTGGCCGTTTTCCTGATCGATCCTTGGCTGCCCATTCTCGAGAGTTGGCCAGTGATGAATCGAGAAGAGGACGAAACCGGAGCTGCATCAGAATCGGGTTGCCCGAAATTGTCGGCCCGAATTCGGACCTGGGAGCGGTTGGGCTGGATCGCTCTTGGGGCAATTGGGCTAAGCGTGGCGGTCTTGCATCGGGACGGATTTGAGTGGGACCGAGCCTACTCGGAGGATCAAATAACCGTGTTGATGACCTACCTGTTTTTGCTTTTCTTTCTCTTGATCATGACAGTTGTTGCTTTTTGGGTCAGGTCTTTTTTCCTGTCATTTTGCAGCCAGACAAATCGAGTCCAAACGGACTTGCTTTATTCCAGTCTGGTTCGATTTCAAATTCGAGGATGGGTCATAATTTTCGCCATTCTCATGTTCTCGCCTTTGTTCGTTTAGCTGAAATTCGTGAGACTTCATTTTGCACCAGGATGCACTCGCCCAAATCAATGCGAACCAAAGTAGCACTTGGTGCAGTTCCGGCGAACCGTCGCATGATCGTCCCAATAATCACGAGTATCGAAGAAGCAACTCCAACTCTCATCCGTCGGGATAGATCGTTCGTCGTCGAATTCGCGTTTTAAAGCGGGAGCCACCATAACTCTTGAATTGACGCCAGCAACAGCCGTCAATCGAGACCTGGCAGCGGCGGGATTGGCATTTCATCACGTGGAGAATGGTGATAACTTCGCCAAACGCAACATTAACGACGTCAGTTTCTGTAAGAAATGGCTTCCTCGTAAACGTCTTTGAGGATACCGAAGAGGAATTGAACGGGAATTGACCGGGAATCGAATAAAGTGCTAGCGACCAAGGATGGACCGTGAGCCGAACGCTCTGCATCGCCAATCAGAAGGGGGGCGTGGGAAAAACCACGACCGCGATCAACCTTGCGGTTGCCCTCGCGCGAAGCGGTCAAAAGACATTGCTCGTGGACATGGATCCCCAATGCAATGCGACTTCTGGGATCGGATGCCAGGCCGTGGAGCGGCATCCCCTGGTGTTGGATCAACCGATTCGTCACAGCATCTCGGAAACGGCGGTTCCCGGACTCAGCCTGTTGCCGGGCAGTCAGTCGTTTCGCGATGTCGATCAGCTAGCATCGGTTGGCGATTCGGAGTGCGAAGTGCTTGTGGAACATCTTTCCAATGGGACTTCGGTTTTTGACTTTGTCTTGATTGACTGTCCCCCTTCACTCGGGCATTTGACGCAAACGGCTTTGTCTGCTTCTGACGAAGTCTACATGCCCATTCAATGCGAGTATTTCGCGATGGAGGGTCTGGCTCAGATGATTGAGGTGATTCGCAGCGTGATGGTGAAACGGGCCGGACAGCTGAGCTTTGGTGGGATCGTACTCACCATGTATGACGAAACGCTGGAGCTGACGGGAGAGGTAGATGAAGAGGTAAGAGATTTCTTTGGTGAGATTGTTTTTGATACGGTGGTGCCTCGCGACGTCAACGTGACGGAAGCTCCCAGCCATGGGGTGAGCGTCATTGATTATGCCCCGCGATCACGAGGCAGCCGAGCCTATATTGAATTGTGCATGGAGGTATTAGAACGTGACTAGAAAGAAACGTCTGGGACGAGGGTTGGAAGCACTGTTGAATTCAACCGGAGAACCAGGAGGTCAGCCCGCGGTTGCATTGGCACCTGAACTTGATTCCAGGCAAGGTCAGGAAGCGTCCTCCGGTCAGGCGGCAGGTGACACCGTTCACTTGAGCGTCTACGAAATTGAGGACAATCCGTTTCAGCCGCGTCGTGTTTTCAGCGAATCAGAAATCGCCTCGCTGGCCGAGAGTTTAAAGGAACACGATATCCTTCAACCGATTCTCGTGCGCATTGTTGACGGTCGTTATCAACTTATCAGTGGCGAACGTCGTTTACGTGCTGCAATAAAAGCCAACTGGCAGACGATTCCAGCCCGGATACGGGAAGCCGACGATCGACTCGTTTCGGAATTGGCAATCGTTGAAAACCTGCAGCGCAAGGATCTAAACCCCATCGAAAAAGCACTTTCGTTCCGTCGGTACCTGGACGAACACAGCTGCACGCAGGAGGATTTGGCGGGTCGATTGAAGATTGATCGCTCGACGATTGCCAACTTGATGCGGTTACTTGAATTGCCTCAACCGATTCAGGATGCCCTTGGCAGTGGCGCCCTGTCGGCCGGACATGCGCGGGCGTTGCTGCCATTGGGTGATGACGAAGTTCAGATTGAATTTTGCCAACTAATTCAGCAAGAAGGAATGAGCGTGCGGGCTGTTGAGCGCGCCGTATCCGATCGCATCATGGCCGAAGACGAAGTGGGTGGTGGCCCGGCAAGAAGGCAACGGCGAAACCCGGACCGTCAAATTGCATCGTTGGAACAGGAGTTAAAAAGTGCCCTGGGTACGAAGGTGAAAATCAAGCTCGGCAGCCGCCAACGGGGCCAGATCGTTGTCCATTTTGCAAATGCTGACGAATTCGAGAGGATCCGGGGTCTTTTCAATGGGGGAGCCGATCAAAGTAAGTCAGATGCCGCCTAACCCGCGGGAAGTTTCGTTTTTCTGAGCTAGAATTCCAGCGTGGGAGCCCGGTCATGGGGGCATCGAAAACCGTTACAGAAACCCGATTGCGTCAAATTCGAGGTGGCTGTAGCATGTGTTTCTAAATACCTGACAAGTTCGGGATTTTCGGGGTGTAGCGCAGCCTGGCTAGCGCACCTGCTTTGGGAGCAGGGGGTCGAAGGTTCGAATCCTTTCACCCCGACTTTTGGATACGTTGACGTCTGTAATCGTTGTTGCCGACAAACGTATTCGACTAACAGGAAGTGTGCGAATGGATTCAACACTGTTCTTTGAGGATATCCAAATCGGCAACGTTTGGGTGAGTCCCAGACGCACCGTCACCGAAGCCGACGTGGTCAATTTCGCGACAATGACGGGCGACCTCAATCCTCTTCATGTCGATTATGATTTTGCCGCGAAAAGTCATTATCGAAGGCCTGTCGCACACGGGTTGCTAGGGCTTTCCTGGGTTGCTGGTCTGGGTAGCTATTTCCCACACGTTCACATCTTGGCCTTCAAGACCGTTCGCAATTGGCAGTTCACTCGGCCGTTGTTTTTTGGGGATACCGTCTTCGTTGAAACGTCTTGTTTGGAGAAAACTCCTTCAGGGCGTCGCGCGGGCAATGTCGCGTGGCAACGCAAGCTGATTAATCAAAGCGATCAGGTCGTTCAAGAAGGGGTCTTTGAGACCCTGGTCGCCATCAAGAGCTTGCTACCGCCTTCACATTACAATCAAGAGATTCCTGCTAAGTCTCAGGCAGCGAGTTTCTGTTCTGATGTCAGCAGTGCAATCGACTCCAAACGCGGTCCATTCGGCAACGGTTCGCACTTCTAGGCCGTTGAGTCCTGCATAGGCGCCTTTCGCGCATCTTCTTGCGGTTTCTATTGAGCATGGACGAATCGGATTCAGTCTGGGAGATGCGAACCGTCTGGGGCAAGTCCAGGCGTGATAGCATCGCTGATAATCGCTGCAATCGATAAAACCCATTCAAGGCGATTGATTTTAGCAGTCGATAACTCCGAAGAACGACGCTTCGTTGCTGGACGGATCGTGCGCTAAATTCACCCGATTTAAAACTCATGTTTGACGACGAAACCACGGTTTCCAACAATTCGACTTTGAATCAGATTCGAATACGCCGTAAGGCTTTCGCATTCGCGCTGACATCATGCGCATGCTTCGCATTGATGACGTTGCTGTGGCCGTTGTCGGTGACCGGATTTAAAAGTCAATCAACCGTAAGCTGGTACATCGGAAATTCGGAATTGGCGAGGCGGACTTTTGAGGACAACTTGGTTGAGTCAGTGACGCAGGAAATCGAATCACCGCAATTGAAGGAAATGCTGTCACGGGTGCGACAAAAGTGTACGTTGGAAAATCGGGAACTGGCTGCTGGCAATGTTGACGGAATCCTCAATTCACTTTCCGTTCAAATCCGACCTGAAGACACAGATGATGGCGGCTTGGGGATCGATTTTGCGTTTGTGGGGCAAGGCTCCCGTGACGAACGGGTTTTTGTAGATGTCATTGCCGACGAGATAACAAATCGTTCATGGTTTCAGGCTTCCTTGGCGGCCGCCGATTCAGGTTCCGATACCGGGACAATTCACGCGATCGCGGGAACATCGCAAGTCGATGAACTGGAGCAGTTAAATTGGTTGGTTACACAACTCGAAAATGATCTGGTCACGATCCGCGACCGAGTGGGGCGTCTGGGGGCGGGGAGCAGTGAAGGCACGCCCTTCAGAAGTGCATCGCATACCAACGGTCACCTGGATCCATTGGACAGCATCCAACAGGCATTGAATTCGATCGATACCTCTGCGATGAAAGATTGCTTGGCTCGCGCAAGTCGCCGAGATTCCGTTGCGTCAAGTGCCCACGAAGGCCGAGGCAAACTTGTTACGTGGAGATCGAGTACGCAACCGATTGGTGGCGTACCTCAATTTAGTCATTTGCTTCTGGTGGGTTTAATGTCAGTCGCAATCGGAGGCGTCGTGGCTTGGAATTACTCTGCGTTTCACAACCATGGCTTTCAAAGCGTCAGCCAAATTGCGGTATTGTTACGAATTCCAGTTATCGCGACACTGCCGACGAAAACCAAAGCTTCAAACGCTGCTTCTTCCATTGGATCAATCGAAGGACAGCCGATGGCGAACCAAATCGTCGGTTTGGCAGGCATGGTTCTGTTGGGACTCGTGCTGACCACGCTCGGGTTTTGTGTGATCAACGAGGAAGTTCGAGTCGCATTTTTATCCAATCCATTCCACGGACTTTCCCGAATCGTGTGGATGTTTGTGGGTTACTAATAACTTCTTGATTGGCTCAGCCAACCAGGTACAGACAGGACGTCGATATGTACGAGCAATGTTTTCAGTTTTCTTCACGACCTTTCACAACCACGCCGTTCGTGAAGCACTATTTCGCGGCGCAGGATATTCAACAGTCGATTAAGTCCACGCGATTATGCATCGATCGAGGGACTGGGCCCGTGGTGATTATCGGTGCCTCCGGGACCGGGAAATCGCTATTGCTGGCGATACTGGAGGAACACTACCGCAGCCACTTCAGCGTCGTCAACCTGGCATGTGCTCGATTGGACCAAAGGCAGGACTTGTTGCAGAGCATTCTGTTCGAACTGCAACTGCCATACCGAGACATGGGTGAAGGTGAGTTAAGATTGAGCTTGATGGATTATCTTAGGCCCAACGAGAGTTGTCCCAATGGTGTCTTACTCTTGGTCGACGAAGCACATACTTTGCCAGCTGATCTACTGGATGAACTGCGGTTGATCACCAATTTTGTGCGCGAAGGACAACCCCGGGTCCGATTGGTGATGGCAGGGAATCAACGGTTGGAGGAATGTCTCAATGATCCAAAATTGGATTCTTTCAATCAGCGTATTGCAGCCAGATGCTACTTGTCCAACCTTTCGCAGTCGGAGACCGACGAGTACATCGTGGCACACTTGGAGCGGTCGGGCGGCAACGCCGAGGAGCTGTTTCCCAAATCAACGAGGCGGAAGACTCACCAGTTAACAGACGGTTCTCCGCGTTGTATCAACCAACTTTGCGATCATGCGCTGATTCTCGCAGCGACCCGAGGCGAATCCAGCGTTTCTGAAACGTTGATCAGTGAAGCCTGGTCAGACGTTCAAAACCTTCCCGGTTTGATTAGCGAACGGCCGATTTCGGAAGACCAATCGGCGATGCCAGAAGAAAATTGGACCGTTATCGAGTTTGGCAACCTTGACGATGAAGAGTCCGAATCAGAGTCCGAATTCTCCACGACTGTTGGCCACACGGATTCATTTTCAAATAGTGACCAGTTTGAGTCGCCTTCGACAGATTGTGAACCGCAGGAATCTTCCGAGCCACCATCGGATTCGTTCGCTATCGAGGCGGAACAAATATGCGTTTCCGACGAATCAGAACCCTCAAGTGAGCCGCCATTGGGCGATGACGAGGCCCAGCCATTCGTTTCTGTCCTCAGTGAATCGGAGCATGAAACGGAGCTCGCGACTGAGGAAAGCGAACACGATTCTGTTTCGATTGAGAGATATGAAGTTGAAAACGATGATCAATTCGAAAATCATGATGTTCACGAAGAAGCGACATTGGAACAGCAATCGATTGAGGTCGACGGACGACAGCCCTGCACGGAACAACCACCTGAGGATGGGCCGTTGATTGAACAGGCGGTACATGGGTTCAACGACCCCTTTGACGAGCCATTCGAGGAAGAGGAAGACGTGCAGGATGAGTATTCACCACTCATCGCGGCACAGAATCACTCATCATTGAACGTGACAACGGAGGACCTAAACTTCATTCAACCTTTGGAAGCTGAGCAATTGCCTTTGCCAGGTGATTCACCGGTGGAAGGATCCGCCGAACTGCCAGTGAACCTCCATGGGCAACATGATGAAAATGCGACGCAGAGTGAAACCTTTCACGAGCATGTGACCAGCGTAGATTCAGAGGTGATCGCGCAAAAAGCCGACGAGATTCTGAAGTCGCTTGAAATGCAACACGAAGGCGTTTCATGTGAAACAGCTGAGTCAGTGACAGCTGGAGCAGACTCGAACGGCGACGCGTCGGTGGAGCCGGAGAGCTTGGAGGAATCTCATCGAGTCCTCCAGGAAATCATTGACGAAAATCAACGAGTCGCGGCCGCCGGTGGCAACCTCGATCCCCACAGAGATGGCGGTTTGGAGCCTTCGCCCACCGATTGCGTGGACGACCAACAAGTTGAATCAAGCGGGGATACGCAAGCGTCCGATTTTGCCGATGATCGCGACATGATTGTCGTCAGTAGCCGCGAACAAAATGAACCTGGGTCGCAGAAGGACGATGACTCGATTCCATTTCCGGCAACGGCGGTTTCAACGGGGCGGGCGGAACGAATGGACTACCAACAACTATTCGAACAGCTACGTAGCATTTCAAATGATTAACCCAAAGTTCTCCCAGTTATCTCTTCCACGGGCCAACCAGCATCGCAATTCGCGTTTGAAATGACCAATAAAACGATTGACCATCCGCGCATGACCGTCCAACAGGGACGTCAATGGCTGCAACTTCAAAATGAAACAGCCGACCAGAATGTCCCGGTACCCAGTGAACCGGCGCAAGTGGCGGCTGTCAGCATTCCCTTTTTCGAAGACCTTTCAGAAAATCTGAATCAACAAATTCCAGAAGCGGACTCTGCAGTGGAGCAGGTTGGGGGAGCAGATGAAAATTCAATGTCGCCCCACGCTGGCACACTGGTCGAACCTGAACGAGAGGCCACGCCTGACCGGGAACGGTTGCTTGAGACGGTTCGAAGTGATGTCGTCGAGGATCCGGGCGACTGGATGGATGTGCCCGATCCACCGAGCGACCCACGAAAATCGACGACCGAAGCAACCCTGGAACTCGACTTGGCCATCTCGAATCTGGTGGACCTTGTGTTGGAACGGTTTCCTCTCGCAACGCCTGCATCGTTGCTATTTGTGGGGTCGGAAAACAATCCACACACGGACGAAACATGTACGCTGGTCGCCCATGCCCTTGCCCAACGCAATATTGGAAAAGTGTTGTTGATCGATTCGAATCTGACGGGTCGATTAACTGCAGACAGTCAGTTGTCTGCGGCGCCGGGCGTCAGTCAAATTGTCAGTGAGGATTGGGATTGGTCCGAGTTGATTATTTCCGAGCCTGCTTCGGGATTGGATTTCATGCCGTCCGGCGGTCGAGGTTTTCGTCGCTGGGACGAGGCGGGCAAGCTGCGGGATGCGACCGCATTAATGAAGCAGCGCTATCAGTTTGTCTGCGTTTCGGCGGGTGATGCCCACAACGAGGTGGCACAGGCCTGGTCCGGTATTTGCGATGGAAGCTACCTGCTTGTCAGTCTGAAAAACTCAAACGGAGACATTGCCCAATCAGCAGTCGCCGAACTCCAAACCTGCGGGGCACGTTTGCTCGGCTGCGTCGTTACTGACTCGACCTAGCCCGCAATTCTCACTTCGGCCGGGACAAAGTCGCTTGCTCGATTGACGTCGCAGCGCATACGACAACAAGGCAATTTTTGAACTGTTTCGATGTCAAATTGCGAAAAGCGACGGTAGCACCGGCAGTATGGGGATTTCTCGTTGCGGCCTACAAAGCTGTGAGAAATTCAAGCAAGTATTGACGCGCTGTCGTTGGGTCCACGAGAATTTAGCCAACGCGTACGTGCATTTTACGAAGTCTTACAACGTCGGTTGCGAAAATCCCTTCGCTGCCGCTTAATCCGCGAACGATTCAGGAATTCTCATGCATGTGCTTGTTACTGGAGGAGCCGGGTATATCGGCAGTCACACCTGTGTGGAGTTACTGACTGCCGGTCATCAGGTCACCGTGATTGATAATCTGGCAAACAGTTCCCGAGAGTCCTTAAAACGAGTCGAAAAAATAACGGGACGCTCGATTCAATTTTTTCACGTCGATCTGTTGGACATGCAGGCTTTGTCGGATGTGTTTTTGGCTGACCGATTCGACGCGGCGATCCATTTTGCCGCCCTCAAAGCCGTTGGTGAAAGCGTTGCCAAACCTTTGGAGTATTATCAAAACAACTTGACAGGGACGATCAATCTTTGCCTTCAGTTAAGGCAGCATGCTGTCAACCACTTTGTGTTCAGTTCCAGCGCGACCGTTTACGGTGTTCCCAAATCGTTGCCTCTGAGTGAGGACGCTGAAACGCTGATCGACGACATCTCGAATCCGTATGGACGGAGTAAACTGATCACGGAATTGATCCTCCGCGATTGGCAGGCGACGAATCCCGATCTGAATGTCGCATTGCTACGATATTTCAATCCCGTTGGTGCCCATAAATCAGGTGAGATCGGTGAGGATCCGCACGGGATTCCAAATAACCTGCTGCCGTTTGTGTCCCAGGTCGCTGTCGGGAAACTCGATCGCTTGAGCGTGTTTGGAGATGACTACCCTACGCCAGACGGGACGGGCGTACGCGATTACATTCACGTGGTTGACTTGGCCAAAGGCCATCTGTCCGCTTTGGAAAAACTGCAAACGCGACCAGGCCTGGTGACTTACAACCTGGGTACGGGCGTGGGCTATAGTGTTCTGCAAATTGTGCAGGCTTTTGAAAAAGCCAGCGGCAAGAATATCCCTTTTGAGATTGTTGATCGCCGTCCCGGGGACATTGCTGCCTGTTATGCCGATCCAAGTTTGGCAGAGGCAGAACTGGGCTGGAAAGCATCCCGCGGCATCGACGAAATGTGCGCCGACAGTTGGCGCTGGCAATCAAACAACCCGGACGGCTATCCCGAATGAAGTCGGGCCAAGACGGTTTCCCAGGTCCAAAATTTGAATCTGGCGCAAACGTCTCGTGGACTTCTTGAATTGTTCGACAACCGGTTCGGTTGTCACGATTATTCATGTCGTCCGATGGGATAATTTGGTGTTTCAATTGCCCTTAAGGTGTCTCGATCGGCAATGATCGCCAGTTTCCCGTATTAACCGCGGATTTGATTCGGCATTATGTCGGAATCCAGGTCGCCATCATTCCCTTAAATGGCGACTGGCAGGTCCAATTTCCTCATGGATTGTCAGCTTGACAGTGAATCCTTCGTAGTTAAGCTGAGATGTTGGCGGTAGCGAAAATTGTATTCTGCCCACCAGCTTGCTGGACAACTGGTTTTTGTCGACTTGGAGTTATTCATGAGATTTTTGATTGCCGTTTTGGTGCTGGGATTGTCGGCTTCGTTCGCTGAAGCCCAAACTTGGACGGAACAAGGTGACGCGGGCGATGTATGGGGTACGATTGATGGCGGACTGGGAGGAACACCTATTGCTGGTACGCCGGCTCAAGTGACCGTGGGAACTGGTGCCCTCACGTCGATCGTCGGTAGCGTAGATACCACGGTGGACGACGAAGCCGATCTGTACGAGATCGTGATCACCGATGTAGCGGCCTTTAGCGCGGTTTCCACGGGCTCCGATACAGTTCTTTGGCTGTTTGATTTAGCTGGAATTCCAATTTTGGCGCAAGATGATAATCCCGCCGGCGGTCTTGGTTCTTACTTGAGTGATCCTTCAACGTTTCCTGGCGACCGTCAATGCGTCCGCTGCGGCCGTTGCTCTGACTCCCGGGAATTATCTCTTAGAGTTAGTTACGGCTGGCGGCCTTGTGGATGCAGCCGAGGTTGCCACAATTGACATCGGAATCGATTTCACCGAATTGCATGGTGTGAATGGCGCTGCTGGACCACCCAGTCATTGGGATGATGCCTTCAATTTCACTGTTTTCGATTACACTGTCACGTTGACAGGAGCAGGATTTGCCGCGGTACCAGAGCCTGGCACGTTCTCGCTGTTCGGGGCAGCGGCAATCTTGATTGCTTGTAGAAGGCGAAGAAGGTAAATTTACCTCGCTTTAACTCGGAATAAACATCACACAAAAACAGGCGGTTGATCCGCCTGTTTTTTTTATGGGCTCAACGGTCATTGCCCGAGAGTTCAAACGTCGCATACCTTGACACCGTAGCGCAGCGAAGCCAATGGGTCATTCCAGGTTGGAATAAATTCCTGGGCGATATAGCCGTCGTACCCGCCGTCAAGCATAGCATTGATCACCGCCCGGTAGTTGATCTCCTGAGTATCATCCAATTCGCCCCGCCCCGGGTTCCCCGCGGTATGAATGTGAGAGATGTACTTCTGATGGTCGCGAAATCTTCGCAGGACGTCTCCATTCATGATTTGGACATGATAAATGTCAAAAAGAAGTTTCATATTGGGTGAATCAACCGCGCGGATCATGTCGACGCACCGTTCAACGTCGTCGCCGAAATAGCCCGGATGGCCTTTCATCGGATGCGAATCGTCTCGACTGTTGAGCATTTCCAGGGCCAGGTTGACGTTGCTCTTCTCTGCATAGTCGATAACGTTTTTCCAGAATTCAACGCAGTTCTCGAAACCAACCTTATCCGAGATCCCTTTCTCGCGCATTCCCGTGAACGTGATCACGCCGGGACTGCCCCACTGCACCGCCAGATCGATTCCCCGCCGAATTCTTTCTTCGCAAAACGGGTGGTTCTGCTTGTTGACGGGCCCTTGGGCGAAACCATGACTGCCACACAGCGAAACGTTCAGTCCATGTTGCTTCATCAAAGGGTAAAATTTGGGGTCAATCCCTTCCATCGCCAGTAAACCCATCCTGGCACATGCGGGAATGAGCTGTTCCATTGGCATCGGTTTGAAACACCAAGCCATCACCGATTGCCGGGCCCGTCCTTGGGAGACGGAATAATCGGGTCCCGGTGCAATGGCCTCAGCAGACATCGGTTCATCGTCCGTTTTGACCAGTCTGCCAGCCAGGACCCCGTTACACCAGCAGCCGAACTGACCAGCCATTGTCGACGACCGATCGTCGCTGTGGGTCGCAGGATCTTCACCATGAGCTTCTCTCCGATTCATTTCGTGATGCGGCAAGTTAGCATTTGACCACCTTCAATTCCTGGCTGCAAACGACCGAGTAAAACCGCCAGTCGACGCGAGCTGTTCCTAGAATCCGTTTGAAACGTACAAGATGCGTCTCTGGATCGATGAAAAAGATAATCGCCAGGTTGTTTGCCATCGAGCATTCCTTCCGAGATAATCTGGTCCTTAACTCCGACCCAGTTGCATGACTGTTTTGCCAGTAAATTCACCGTTGGCATCGGGCAGCTCTGGTGATCCCCTATCCACTACGAGGAAACAAATGATGAAGATCCACTTTGTTGCTGCCGCCGTAGTCGTTTTAGTGTTATTTGCCCGTCACTGTGACGCCCAGGAGTCCGTCAAGGAGGCGCCTGCCAAAAAAGAATCGTTAGGCAACGCGACGCCGACCCCGGTTACGGGTGGTCAACCCCAAGAGTCCGTGAAGGGCGTGCCTGCCAAAATGGAATCGCTGGGCGACGCGACGCCTCCAGCGAAGCCGGCACCGATCACAGATGGAATGGTTTCGCTATCCCCGGAAAACTCCAAAGTTGAATTTGTTGGCACACATGTTGGTGACGATCCCAAACCTCGGCTCGGCGGATTCGCAAAGTTTTCCGGCAAGTTGGAAATGTCCGAGGACGGAACCAAAGTCAAATCGTTGAACCTGGACTTTGATACGACTTCGCTGTGGACCCAATTGGGTGGCAAACTGACTGACCATCTGAAAACCGCCGATTTTCTCGACATCGAAAAATACCCGACAGCCAACTTTGCGAGTTCCAGAGTAACGGAAACCGACGATCCAGAGAAAGTAGATATCGTTGGCAAGTTTACGTTGATGGGAAGAACCAACCAAATCACTTTACCTGCCAAAATTAAAGTGACCGAACAGGGTGTTCAACTCAAAACCGAAATGATGTTGGACAGGACCAGCTTTGGAATGACGAAGATGACCGAGGGCGTTTCCAAAGAAGTCGCCATCACGTTTTCGGTTGGGGAGAAAACGTCGACTGGCCCCGGTTCGCAAATGGCGGGCCGCAATCAACGGCAGCGACGTGGCTTCGATCCGGTAGCGATGTTCAAACAGCAAGACGCTGACGCCGATGGAAAGCTAACTGGGGATGAAATCCCGGAGCGGATCCAGCAGAACATCAAAGTGTTCGACCAGGACGGCGATGGTGCCGTCACCATGGAAGAAATGCAGGCCGCCATTGAGGCTTTTCGACGTGGTGCCGGTGCCCCGAATCTTGATCGGCCCGGCGCGGGTCAAGGTCAGCCGGGCGGAGGTGCAGGAAAACCCAAGGAATCTGGCGGCGGCGGTGGCGAGTAATGTTTCACACCAGTGACGAGACTGCGTTTGCAGTGTCTTAGAATTGCCGCAAGTACAGCTCGTCGCAATCCACGCCTGAATCCAGCTTAAACGAGAGATCGAGCCCGTTGTCCTTACGGCAGCGGGCTCGGCTATTTTTGACAAGTGGTACGACGAGTTATTTGGCTCTCAATCGCGGTGGCATACCGTCTTTGTGGAC
Source organism: Pirellulaceae bacterium (assembly GCA_942492215.1). Taxonomy (GTDB): domain Bacteria; phylum Planctomycetota; class Planctomycetia; order Pirellulales; family Pirellulaceae; genus Mariniblastus. The sequence goes on along the minus strand of CALODY010000010.1, from coordinate 391,082 downwards.
GACCAGCGAGACCGTTTTCAAACGGAAATACGCCTCGGACATGTGGATGTAACCCTCGTAAGGTCCTTTCGATCCCCAAGAATTTTTGATCAGGTAATATTTGGTGCCGTTGGGATCGGTTGCGATTCCTGTTAAATGCATGAGATGGTCATCCGTGGTCTGGTAGCTCATGAAGGTCTTTTGACGCATTTCCTGGTCGACGTCCAATTCCTCGCCGGTCCGACTGAACAGGTCTCCCCGAGATGGATTTTGAGGTAGCACCGCGATGCCCTTGGCCGACGAAAACCCTCTTTCACTGACGTCACCATCCCAGGCGACGCTGAATCCGTTTTCGATGGCATAGTCAACCGTCTCGATTACATCGTCAATCGGCAGGTTGTAGAAACTTCCGTTGGAAGCATTATCGGGAATTTCCAACACGAATTCTTCATAGAATGGGTGATGCGAATAGGATGTCAGGTTCACATAATCTTCGGCGCGAAAATCAAAACTCTCAGCAAATTCCACGGGTGTATAACTCCGACCGCGATAAGTGAATTGTTCTGGCGACGTGCCAAGATACGTATCGAGGACTCGCCCAAACGCCAGCTGCCATTTTGGCGAAAGTCGCGGCCGCTTGATGACGCTCTCGAGCATTCCCAACGTGATGGCTTCCATTTCGCTATGGTCGTGCGCTTCGGACTCGGAGTCTTTACCGGAATAAACTTCCTCGGGAACCAGACCGTGCCGGGCAGCAGAATCAACAAAATCATGGGCTAACGCACCTTGCGAGAAATTGGCTTTGCCTTTTCGCAATACAAAATTCCGCGCTTTGTCCTGGTAGATGTTTTTCACGATAAACATTTCGGAAAGATCGTGCTCGCCTTTGCCACGTCGAATCAACTCGGACTCAATGAAGGATGCCGTTGCAAAACTCCAGCAGGTCCCGGTTTTGTCCTGTGACTTGACCGGCGTCGAGGCGATACTTTTTTGAATCGTGAATTCGTACTTGGGTTTTTCCGCCTTCTTTTCCTGAGAATCTTCGTCCTGTTGGGCCCCGACAACCGGCATACAGGCAAAGGCAAGCATCAAAAAACCAATAATCGCTGCTGGCAGCCTCATCATTTTGTCCTTCATTAAAACATCGGACGGTGAAAATCGTCGTTGAGTATGGTGTCATCAATGAGAACGAACCACCCGATCTCGTGCAGTTTGTGGCTGTGGTCTCGATACTGTTGTTATTTTAGCTCGGAGTTGGCAGTTCGGCATCCATTCGGTCACGATTCTGAATCGACCAGTTCTGTATCACGCAATACAACCAGAACCATGCAAAAATCCATTGGAAAGTGCTGAACCACAAATAAACCCGATGAAGGGAGTAAAATTCCCTGCGTTCCAGCACACGATGGGTCTCAATTTCAAGCAATTGGTCCATTTGCGGGTGCAACCACAACAAACCCGCCAACAGTCCACCGATCAACGCCACGCTCGTCAGTTGGGTGAGACTCAAAATACGCTTGCCCGATTTCCAACTAACCAGCGTTTCGATCAACATCGTTGCCAAAGCGATGGCACACATCAGATTCAAGCGATGGGCGACCAGCCGCGTGATGAATCCCTGTTCTTTTGCAGATCCCAAAACATCGGTTCCGATTGGAACTACGAACGAGACATAAAACATGAACCGCCGAACCAAACGGCAAACGTCGCAATCACGAGGGTGCGCCACACGGTTTTCGTGAATGATTTCAAGAGCTGACTCAATCGTAATCGGAAAAGTTGTTCGTTCGCCGGTCGCGTTTGCCGAGTTTGACCTATGGAGCGGAAACGACCGTGCTCGTCATTCGTCGGCGTGCCTGGGATTCAACTGGAGTTGCCAATAGCCAACATCGATCCATCGATCGAACGCATCCATGGGAAACCGCATTTCTGGAGTTCCTGAATGCGGCCAGCCATTTCCGATTCCGATACCACTTCTTCTTCAAACGTGATAATCGAATCGGTGATGTAGTGGTTGTAGATCTCGGTAATTGCGGCAACATCCGCCAGGGTCGCTGCGCGTATCGTCAATTCAGTTCCCCAGTTGATCGGCGAGTTCGTCAGCCCCGTACACGTAACGAATCGCATGCCGAATGGCCTCCGAGTGGACACTGACAGATCTGGCCTGGCGATCGTCGTAAAGGTAATCGGCCGTCAGCGACTGAATATTGCCGTCAAAAATTAGACCAACGAGTTCCAAGTCCTTATTGACCACCGGGCTTCCCGAATTGCCGCCGATGATGTCGGCCGTGCAGACAAAGTTAAACGGGATCTCCGGATTGAGTTTCTCGCCCCGGGCGCGATGCCAGCTTTCGGGTAGATCGAAATCCTGCTGGCCCTTGTGCTGTTGTTCATGATCAAAGGCTCCGCCAATCTTTGTCCAAGCTGGGATTTCCTCACCATTTTCGGTGTACCCTTTGACAGGACCGAAGGCCAGCCGTAGCGAAAAGGTCGCGTCCGGATAAGTCGAGGTACCCTGCGTCGCGAAGGTAGCTTCGGCAATTTTGGCGTAGGCTTGCCGTTCGATTTCGTCCAACTCATCGGCTATTTTTCGATCGGCGCGAACCTCTTCATCGACGATTCGAGCCAACTCAATCATCGGATCGCCAGACGACTCGATGGCGGCTGATCCGCCCTCTGCCAACGATTTTCGGAATTCGGGATCTTCCAGTTTCGTGCCGTCGATCAATTCTGCTGCACGATCCGAGGGACTTTTCCCCGCGAGGATCTGCTGGCAAAGTGGATCGTCTGCACCGCGCTGTTCCAGCATTCGTCCGATCATGTCGCCCATCAGGACTTTCTCCAGGTCCTTGTAGACCGGGGCTTCGGAATACAGCTGTTGTTCCAGAGAGGACCGGCCAGCATCCTGAAACTCCTCCAGCCGCTGCGAGGACGGTTTTTTGTCTTCAGCAGCCATTTGGACCAATGTTTGCGATCGTGAATAGTTGCGTATTCAGCGAAACCCCCAAACCTTGTCGTTCGGCTCGCTTCTTTTGGACTTCGGCGACTTGATCCCAGGCATCCGCGTACTTTTGCAGTTCCGGGTCGGATGCAATCTTCCCCAACAATTCGGCTTCGGCCTTTTCTTTGGCCGCCATCACAGCCGGGTCCTGCAAGCCTTTCAACATGCCCAGTCGAGCTTTACGTGCGTTCTGAATGCCGAACAAACCATCTTTCGCTCGTCGAGCCATTTCTTCGCTTTCCAGACTGGCTTGCTGAAGTAGGACCTCGCGGCGACGAATGAAATCCAGGATGTAAGGCAATCTGACATCCCGTTGATGTTTCAAGGCTGCAACCGTAAAGATGCGACTGGTCCGACCGGGATTACCGGCGACAAATACCGGTTCGCCATCTGCGGCACCACCGTCAGACCACTTCAGGAAGTTCTCGATCTTGGCAGGTTTGCCGTCTTCGTAAACGCGAAAAATGCACGCGTCGAGGCAATACCGCGGGTATTCGAAATTGTCCGCATCCCCGCCGAAGAATGCGATTGCCGATTCGGGCGACCATACCAACCGAACGTCCGTGTACTTTTTGAATTGATAAAGGTGATAACGACCACCGCCGTACAACGTAATGACATTGGAACGCAGCCCCGATTCATCCGTGGCAAGATTTCTCAATCTGCCTCGATGGCAGCTCGCGCGGGCCACGGCCGCATCCGCTGCACTGATGCGCAGTTGTACGGACTTGTTCACTTCCTGGGTGACATCCTTGATATTGACCAATTGATTGAGTTCCAGGTCGGGGGCTTTCAGTTCCTGCTCGAACGATTTCGCCAAGAAGCCATCTTTGTAATAGTTGTTTTTCTCATCGGACAACTTGTATAACGTGTCCGAACCGACGTGGTGATTCGTCAATACCAGGCCGTTGCTGGAAATAAATGAGGCCGAACCTCCGACGTTGAACCGCACGCAGGACTTCATCAGGTGATCGGACCATTCATCCGTCACTTCAACCCCGTATTTGTCATTGAGGTAATCTTTTGGCAGGTCGTTGAACAACCACATGCCTTCGTCAGCAGTCGCCATTTGGCAGATTCCGACTGTGAAAAACAGGGTCCATAATTTCAATGCGATTTGTTCTTTCATCGTATTTTTTTCTTTGATCTGTGAATTGTCATTAATGACGAATTGTGTTGTCAAAACCGGTTCCGGGGCAGGGTTCGGTCTAACGCGCGAATCCACATAATGGAAACTCGCTGGGAAACGTGATGCCCAATTGAGTCGTTGGCGAACGGATTCTCTTCATTCGTTCGACTCAACAGTCTGGTCGAATCGTTAGTTTAACTGGTTGTTGCCGAGGCGACTATCGGTGAAATTGGTTCACTGGGAATCGGCAGCAGGAAGGAACCGCCTGGATAATCAATTTTTCGACAAACCGACGATCATTTGGACGGAAAGCAATGAGACCGCCGGAATCAGAATCGGACGAAACCACGTGTCACCTGTCAGCGGGTCGTTACTATCTGGGTTGCCCGGTATGGGCCTGTCGACATTGGCAGGGTTCGTTGTACACCCAACGTTCGTGCCGTGATGAATGGCTGGATCAATACAGTACCGTTTTTCAAACGGTCGAGGGAAACAGCACGTTTTACGGGTTGCCGGAAAGAGGCACCGTCGAGCGATGGTGCCGGCACACCCGCAGCGGTTTTCGGTTCGCGTTAAAATTTCCCAGGGAGTTGACTCATGAAAGAATGCTGATCGGCGGCGACGCGACGCTCGCAAATTTTGTCGATTTGTTAAAAATTCTGCACGACCGGAATCGACTTGGCCCCACGCTTTTGCAGCTTTCCCCGAAATTCGATGGCTCCCGAGTGAACGTGCTTGGCCACTTTCTCAGTCGATTGCCGAAGGAGTTCCCGATCGCGGTGGAAGTCCGCCATCCAGATTTTTTTGATGGGGGTCAGTACGAAAGCCTGCTCAACGGCTTGCTCGAAGACAAAAAACTCAATCGCGTGATGTTCGACAGTCGGGCATTGTTCAATGCGCCGCCAAGCGATGAAATCGAAGCAGCCTCGCAACAACGCAAACCTCGGTTGCCCCATCGTTGCATCGCGACTCACGAAAATCCAATGCTCCGTCTGGTGGGCCGGAATGATCTCAGCAAAGTTCAACCGTGGATCGATGAATGGGCCAATCAAATTGCGGACTGGATTGCGGAAGGTCGTCGGCCTTTCGTCTTCACTCACGCTCCCGATGATCGGCTCGCGCCGGTCATGGCTGAAATGTTTCACCGATCGGTGCTGGCCAAAATTCCCCAGCTCGGCCCGCTGCCGCCATGGCCGGGCCGCAGCGAACCGAAACAGCTGGAACTCTTCTGACCGGCAATTCGAATTCATCGCTACCAACGTGTCGTATCATTCCTCTTTGCCACGAAGTTTCGCCAACACACTGAAGTCTTCTAACGTGCTTGTGTCTCCCGATGCTTCATGACCGGCGGCGATATCTCGCAACAATCGACGCATGATCTTGCCGCTACGAGTCTTGGGGACCGCGTCGGTAAATCGGATGTCGTCCGGCACGGCCAAGGCTCCGATTTCATTGCGAACGTGTTGGCGAAGTTCCTCACGAAGTTCTTCGGAGGGCTCTGCGCCCTTCACCGTAACAAACACGGTGATGGCTTCCCCTTTGAGTTCATGAGGTCGACCGACGGCAGCACATTCGGCGACTTTGTCATGTGAGACCAGCGCGCTTTCGACTTCAATTGTGCTGAGTCGATGACCCGAGACATTGATGACATCGTCGATACGACCCATGATCCAGTAGTAACCGTCGTCGTCGAGTCGGGCGTTGTCACCGGTCAGGTACTTGCCCGGGACCTTCGTCCAATACTGTTGGATGTACCGTTCGTCGTCGCCCCAGATGCCGCGCAGCATGCCGGGCCACGGTTTCGGCGATACACAACATGCCACCTTCCGTTCGGCCCCGTTTCATTGCCGTTTTCGTCGACAATCAGGGAACGATCCCGGCAGCGGTTTGGTGCAGCTGCCTGGTTTGGTCGGCGATGGCGCCGGGCAGCGGCGTCATCATGTGTCCGCCCGTTTCGGTTTGCCACCAGGTGTCGACGATCGGGCAGCGCTCCTTTGCCGATCAACCGGTGATACCACATCCAGGCTTCGGGGTTGATGCCTTCGCCGACCGTTCCCAGCAGACGCAGGCTGCTGAGGTCATGTTTCTCGACGTGCTGATCGCCCCATTTGATGAAAGCTCGAATCGCAGTCGGTGCGGTGTAGAGAATGGTGACTTTGTACTTTTCGACCAGCTCCCAAAACCGGTCTTCGGCCGGAAAATTCGGTGCGCCTTCGTACATCAAACAGGTGGCTCCGTTGGAAAACGGTCCGTAGACGATGTAGCTGTGACCCGTGATCCATCCGCAATCCGCCGTGCACCAATAGATGTCGTCTTCGTGATAGTCGAGCACCCATTGAAACGTCTTTTTGGTCCAGATGTTGTAACCGGCGGTCGTGTGACGGATGCCTTTGGGTTTTCCGGTCGAACCGCTGGTGTACAGGATAAACGAGGTGGCTTCGCTGTCCAAAGGTTCGGCGGGGCAGTCCGCAGAAGCCTCGCTGACTTGATCATGCCACCACAAGTCTCTCCCTTCTTTCATCGGGCAATCATTGTCGACGCGTTTCAACACGATGCAGTGTTCAACGGTTGGCGATTTTTCAAGCGCTTTATCAACCGTCTCTTTCAAGGGCAGGATCTTGCCACGTCGCCACATGCCGTCTGATGTCAGTTGAATTTTGGCAGAAGCATCGTTATTTCGGTCGGCAATCGCTTCGGCTGAAAAACCGGCAAAGATAACGGAATGGATCGCCCCGATGCGGGCACACGCCAGCATCGCAATCGGTAATTCGGGGGTCATCGGCATATATATCGAGACGACGTCGCCGACACCCACCCCCAAACTTTTGAGCACATTGGCAAACCGGCACACTTCCTCATGCAGCTCGTTGTAGGTCAGCGTTAATTGATCTCCCGGTTCGCCTTCCCAGATGATGGCGGCCCGATCACCCTTGCCAGCGGAAATGTTTGCGTCCAGACAGTTGTAACTGAGATTGGTTTTTCCACCGACAAACCATTGAGTATCTGGAATCTCACCCTCGAGAACCTTCTCAAAAGGCTCAAACCAATGCAGTTCCTCGCGCGCAATGTCGCCCCAGAAGGTCTCGGGATCATTTTTGGCAAGGTCGTAGAGTCGCTGATATTCCTCCTCCGAACCAATTACGGCATGCGAGGAAAACTCCGGCGAAGGGGGGAACAATCGTTCTTCGCGCATTACATGATCAATATGCCCCGTGGAATCCGCCATCTTCTTTCCCCTTTTCGAGCTTTCATTCACAATAAACAAATGATTCTAGATCGCCGACAGGATTTCGATAGGCGTCGGCAATCGGCCAGCCATCGATTTTTGATTCGGGGCTAACTGCCACTGTTGACGATGTAGTCCTTGTGCTTGATCCAAAAAATCAGGAGCGGGATATTCGTTGGCCAGCAACAAACGCTGGTCAGTCCAAAGCTGATCAGAACGATATGAAAAACCCAGCCTCCCATGCCTTTTCGCCAGACAAACCCGGCGGCAAACAACCCAGCCAAAACCATTCCCAGCACGACAAAAGCGACACCGACGACTCGTGATTCTTGCGCATTCAAATCCTGATCCGCGATCTCTTCAGCGAATTGAAAGAGGAACACGCCAGCGGCGGCAACCGCCAAATACACAACGACCATCACGCCACAATAAACCAATTGCCAAATCACAATCGCCGGCGGCTCGAGGTACTGTGTCGAAAGCTCGGCGGATGGCGAGTTAAATGCCTGTGTGGATCGATAGGGGTTGGGCATTGGGTCAAAGTCAGGCATCGCTTTGCCTCGGGTGCAACGACTTGCTTACAGCATGAAGATTCGGAAATTGTCCCACTGCTGACTTGTGGTCTCTTGGTGGACGTCTGATCAACGACCCGCATGACCGTTTGATCTGCTCGATTGGCTGCATTCGATCGAGGAACTAATCTCGATACGAATTCGACAGGGTATGCCGGCGGAAAAAGTGTACCGACAAGTAGGCCAATTCGCCCGTCATGCTGGTCGTTTTCGCACGCTGACCGATCCGCCGGCTGCATTTTTGTGGAGGCATATGCCATTCTGCAGCAGTTTTCCTTGCCACACATGATATCCCGTTCTCCGCACCCGGTTAGCCGATCAGGTCGCAAACAACTGTGATGCATCCTTAAAAGACTTAAATTCCAATGCGTTTCCGGCGGGGTCGCGGAAAAACATTGTTGCCTGTTCTCCAACCTGGCCTTCGAAGCGGAGGTAGGGTGCGATCAGAAACTCGACGTTTCGATTCTTAAGTCGGTCAGCAAGTTGGTGCCAATCCTCCCAGGGTAATACGACACCAAAATGGGGAACCGGCACATCGTGTCCATCCACTGGATTGAAATCCTGCATATGATTTGTGTGGGACGGCTGATAGTGGGCAACGATTTGATGTCCAAACAGATTGAAGTCGATCCAGCTGTCGCTGCTGCGTCCCTCTTCGCATCCCAGCAGATTGCCATAGAAATGGCGGGCTGCCTTGAGATCGTTTACCGGGAAAGCAATATGGAAAGGAGAGAGTTCGTTCCTAAACACAATCGAAGCTACCCTATGTAATGAGTCCAAACCGTTGCTCGTCGACATCTCGGAACATCAGTTTAGGCAATCCTCGCCCGCCATACCAGTTCGTCGTTGTAGGTTGCACCAAGTCTCGCTTCGGTTTTCAAAATCGGGACTTGCAACATCCCAGTGGTGCGGGATGTTCCGCCGAGTTGAACTTCTGCGGTTTTTGTATCAAAGAGTTGCCAACGACCTTGTTCGGTTGAATCGCGGGAGTCGTCTTCGATGAGGACAATCGCGAACATCTCCTCCGCAGGTTATCCGAGGCGTGCTACTTCCAACGACCGATTCCCATCTTCGTGATCTGCCAAAAAACATTCAGGCCGGCGGAAACATTTGCTTTTGACCTGCCGTGTTCCCGATTATGAAAAACGATCGGGAGCTCGATCATTTTTACACCCGCCCGATCGAGCCTCCAAAGAATTTCTTCCAGGTAGCCGTAGCCCGCACTCCGAATCGTCGCCAGATCCAGCTTTTTGAGCGCATCGCAGCGATAAACCCGAAACGCCCCGCTGTTGTCTCGGGTTTTCAGCCGCAGCATGAATCGGGCAAAGAAATTCACTCCTCGTGACGCCAACCGGCGATAGATCGGCCAGCCCGCGATCCGACCTCCGGGTACGTATCGGCTTCCGATGGCGACGCCGATGTCACGGTTTTGTTCGGACCGGAGAGAGTTGACGAGCTTGACCAGACTGGCCGGATCGTGACTGAAATCAGCATCCATCGTCGCCACCAGAGAAACCTCGCGAGTGAGCGCCTTTTGAAATCCAACGAGCGTCGCCGAGCCCAAGCCCAATTTTCCTTCCCGGTGAATCGTGGAAAGCGCAGGATATTTTGCCTTGGCATCCTCACACCATTTGCCGGTACCGTCCGGGGAGGCGTCGTCAATGACCAGTATCTGCGCGGAGGGCAGCAGTTCCACCAACCTCGCGACAAGTCGTGGCAAGTTGTCTATTTCGTTGTACGTCGCAATGACAATCAACAAATCGCAATGGGAATTCAAGCTATTCCGCTCAATTGGACAGTGGTTTCGTTTACACAACGTAATAGCTGATGTCTGAGACGGCAAGGCAATCGCCGGAGCTCGTGACCACCTCAATCGATCTTGCGTTAAAACGTTTTCCATTTGTAGACTTCCACCGTTTTGCAATCATTCAGTTTGAGCGATCAATCGTCGTATCTGACGAGCCGTCTCCAGCCAAGCTGTTTTTCTTGACAACGATTCACCAGGAGTTGTGCCATGTCTGCCAGAAATCGCTTGTTGTTCGCTGCCTTGTTCGCTGTTCGGTTGGATGGGCATTTGCCCGGTCCTTGTTGACGGTCAGGAAAACGGTGTGGATATCAAAGTTGGCGAGAAAAGTGACAGTCACTTCCAGGTTTCGAGTGGAATCTCGGTCAGCTTTACCGGCCCCCAGTACTTTTATGAATTCAATCTCGTTGATGAAAACGGATTTGCGTATGACACGTGGAGCCTGGTTCGTAGCCCGGAATTCGTAAAGCAAGTTGGCCTGACCGAGCAGCAAGTTCATGAGATGAGTGTGATTCGTGAGGCGAACAAAAAAGAGTTGATTGCCGAAATGTCCAAGGGCTGGTCAACCGAGGAATCCAAAGCTCGCATCGAGCAGCGTTTTCGAGCTGCGGAACTGGAAATCCAATCCGTCATCCAACCTGAACAGCTGGAGCTTTTTCAGAACGCCAAGAATCAAAAAAATATTGCGCAAGTCGGTTTTGCCGAGTTTCTGAGTTCGGACGCCATTCGGACGGAGATTGGACTTGCTCAAGAAGATGTCGATTCATTGGCGTCGACAACTGACGAAATCAAATTACGAATCAACGAAAATGCTGAGCGCGCATTGCGCGAGGCCAATCTAGAGCTGCTCGCACATCTGTCAGCACAGCAGCAGGCCGAGTTTGAAGAATTGGTTGTGGAAAAAGAAAGAGTGAGCCTGTTAGGTATTCGGTTGTTTTCCGCCGACGCGTCCAAATCGAGAATTCGCAAAGCGGTTCGGCCGGATTTTCTCAGGTTGCTCGTCCGCAGCAAGAAAACGAGGGAAAAGATCGACCTCGGCGAATCCCAATTCGAGGAAATCAAGCAGCTGAAATCAAAACGAGACGCCGAGCCAGATGAAGGCGAAAAAGGCACGTTGGAAGGCGAAATCAAGACAATTCTGGATTCCGACCAATATCGAGCCCTGCTAACGCTGACAATCGAGAAGGAAGCCCGGCGTGGCGGGACCGTCAACGCCCTGTGCGGTGGATCGCTTGGTCGATGCCTGGGGCTTTCTGATGAAGAAAACCAGCGACTCTTTGATGTTGGTAAGGAGATTAACGATGTGCTGGTCGAAAGGCTGCTGGATTCAAAGCGTAACGCGTGGCAGGCGGCAATTTGCGAGCTTCCCAAATCGAAGCAGGACGAAATCATGAAGATGATCGGTCGACCGATGGATGCCCATTTCGAATAGGTCCCAATCGCAGCCAAAGTAACTTTTTCTTAACTTGGCAATGACTCAGTCGGGCTGTCGAAGTGCAGGCGACGCCAGCTGAAGGCAACGGGTAATCCAAACCAGTCCAGGTCACCGCCTTCGACAGGATTCGAGGCAACTCAACCAGGTCGGAGAGCGGCGCACAAACGCGTGGCGCAAAAAAGTAGCCGCGTCTTGCAACGGCGGCTACGGTTTCATTCGACTTTTGGTTTGCCCTGATCTCTAAGGAATGCTTTATTCCGATTCGGGTTCTGAAGCGGTTTCTGTTTCAGCCTCGGCTTCTGCAACCGATTCCGCAACTGTTTCAGTTTTAACTTCAGCTTCTGGTTCCGGCTTCTTCTTAGGAGCATCGGCGGCCAGCGAAGTATCGATCAATGGGCCACTTCCGCCCAGGCCGCCTTTGAGGTCGGCTTGGGCAATCTTGCCGGCGTTGGCGCTGGCTTCTTCGGCTTCCCGTTTCTTGGCATCCTCTGCCTCTTGCTCCTCACTCCAATCGACGCGTCGACGGGAGAGCCCAATTTTTCTGTCTTCGGTATCGACGCGTAGCACTTTGACTTCGAGTTCGTCACCGACTTTGACGATGTCTTCCGGATTCTCGACTTTGTGCTCGGCCAGTTCGGAGATGTGCAGCAATCCTTCCAAGCCGTCTTCGAGGCCAATGAACACGCCAAAATTGGTGATCTTGGTAACCTTGCCCTTAATCACCTGCCCCGGCGTATAGCGATTGGGAATATCCGTATTCCAAGGATCATCGCTCATCTGTTTCAAGCCGAGCGCGATGCGACGCCGGTCGGTGTCGACCGCCAGGATCCGGCAATTCAGCTCCTGACCTTTTTCAAGGACTTCGTTCGGGTGGCTGATTTTACGGGTCCACGACATATCCGAGACGTGCAACAGGCCGTCGATTCCTTCTTCCAATTCGATAAAGGCACCGTAGTTGGTCAAGTTGCGGACCTTGCCACTGATCTCGGAGCCAATCGGGTATTTGCCTTCAACTTTATCCCAAGGATTGTCCTGGGTTTGCTTCATGCCGAGAGACATTTGCTCCCCGGATTTATCAATTCCCAGAACCGAGACGGGAATTTCGTCACCGATATTGACCAACTCGCTGGGGTGATTGACTCGTTTCACCCATGACATTTCGCTGATGTGGACCAAGCCCTCAATGCCTGGTTCCAATTTGACGAAAGCACCGTAGTTCATCACGTTGACGACTTCACCCATATGCGTGGTGCCGACGGGGTATTTGGTTTCAACGTCGTCCCATGGGTTGGGCAAGAGTTGTTTCAAGCCCAGTGCAATTTTGACTTTTTCGCGGTCGATGTTGAGAACCATCACATCCAGTTCTTCATCCATGGAGACCATTTGTGAAGGATGAGAGATTCGGGTGTGCGACATGTCGGTGATGTGGAGTAAACCGTCGATGCCGCCGAGGTCAACAAACGCGCCGAAGTCGGCGATGTTCTTGACCACGCCTTTGCGAATCTGTCCGGTTTCCAATTCGGACATGAGTTTCTGTTGCGAATACGTTCGTTCTTTTTCAATCAAGGAGCGGCGACTGACGACGATGTTACGTCGCTGGTCATCGATCTTGAGGACTTCACATTGAACAACCCGCCCAATGTAATCGCCGATATCGCCGGGCCGTCGGATATCGACCTGGCTGGCGGGAAGGAAGACGGGAACACCGATGTCAACGAGCAAGCCACCTTTGATTTTTCGGGTACAGGTACCCGTGACGATATCTCCCTCTTTGACTTTCGAGATCACATCGATCCAGTGAATGATGTGATCCGCTTTTCGTTTGCTGACAGCGATCAGGCCGGAAGGATCGTCAGCTCGGCCCATTTCGTCTTCGAGGTCTTCGATCAAGACCTTGACTGTCTGGCCAACTACCGGGGGATCGTCTTCGTCCCACTCGTTGCGCGAAATCGTCCCTTCGCTCTTGAATCCAACGTCGATAACCACGTGATCATCGTCAACTCGAACGATGGTACCTTCCACGATCTCGTTGAGCTCATATTTCTGTTCGGTTGCGGCGCCATCGGGATAGTACAGTTCCGTGATATCCATGTCATGGAGTTCATCGGCCGACGTCGAAAACAGAGCACCAAGCTCTGAGTCAATTGCATCATCTTCAAGTGAGTGGATTAAGTTACGATCTACCATTGATTCTCTGTCAGGAATTCACCACGATGACATACCGATACCGGACGCGCGGAGATGTGGTGAGCCCTATGGGTTGCGCGTTTAAAAACGCGTCATGGGGAAATTACAAAAATAAACCGGTCTGTGAACGTTCGTTCGATTGAGGGCCAGCAGATTTCGCAGCTCAGAATTTACAGATACAGACGGGTTTAACGACCAATAAGTAAATTAGCAAAATTCGCGGAGCAACGCAATATTCAAATCGAGTTGGTGAACCAAACCAACAATAATCGGTCTTTGCAATTGTTCGCGGCCGCGGAATTGAAAATCGAGCATTTTCGGTCTTGCTCAGATTGAAGTTCTGCGGCATCGTGGAAACAATAGAGTTAAGGATCGCGGTAACGCAACGCGATTAACTGAAGGCCCGAACCGGTTCACTCTACGGCGTCGAACCGAGAGGGATGTTCAAGCGAAAGGAGGTGTTTTGTGAAATATTTCTGTACTAGCCGACGAGGTGGCACCAACTGATCGGTTGCCGGCGGGTAGCCGACAAGCCACCCTTCGTTTGGATCAGAGATCGATTAGTCTCAATCCATTGACGATAAAGGCCCGCTTCACCTCGAAGCGGGCTGTTTTTTTATGCGGAGGGCCAATTTTTTGTCCCTCGCATGGACCATGATTTCAATCCAAAACAATCATGGCATCGCCGTAGCTGTAGAATCGATAACGCTCTTCAATGGCTTCCTCGTAGGCACGAGCCATCAGCTCATCGCCACCAAAAGTCCTGACCAAGACCAACAACGTGCTGCGCGGCAAATGAAAGTTCGTCATCAAACCGTCGGCAATCCGGAACGAGTAGGGTGGGCGAATAAACAGATTCGTCTCTCCACTCCAATGCGAAATCTCCCCCGATGCACCTGCGGTTTCCAAAACCCTCATACTGGTCGTCCCGACGGCGATCACTCGTTTGCCGGCTGATCGCGTTTCGGTGATTTTCGTGGCAGCATCCTGCTCAATCATTCCCCTTTCCGAATGCATTTCATGTTCGTCCAGCCGTTCTGATGTTACGGGGCGAAAGGTACCAATGCCGACATGCAGCGTCACTTTTGCGATGTTGATTCCTTCATTGATCAGTCGATTGAGTAAGGTTTGGGTCAAATGGAGTCCGGCCGTGGGAGCCGCAACCGCACCAGGCTGCTTGGCAAACACGGTTTGGTAGTCCTGGAAATCAGCGTCCACCATGTTTCCACCCCGAATGTAGTTTGGTAACGGAATTCTGCCGACCAAATCCAGGATTTGTTCTGTCGATTGATCGCTTTGAGGCCGAACGATCCAAGACCCATCCTCCAGTCGTGCGACAATATCCAGAACAATGCTTTCCCGGCCGTTTCGGTCCTGCAGGGTAACGGTTTCGCCGGGACGAATATTTCCCCTCGTTTTGCACAGGACTTTCCAATTGCCGGCTGCATCTTCCTCCAAATAAAGGCCCTGCCAACGCCCGCCGGTCTGGGTTCGGAAACCGGTAATTTTTGCTGGCACGACTCGCGTGTCGTTTAAAACCAGGCAGTCACCGGGATTGAGGATTTCGTCCAGATTTCGCACGTGACAGTGGTCAATCGACTGATTCGCCCGGTTGACCACCATCAATCGGGCATCCTCGCGGTTGGGCAATGGATGCTGTGCGATAAAGTCTTTCGGCAATTCGTAGTCGTAGTGGTCCGTCGTGGAGAGGTCGGCCTGACTGGCGTTGGAGTGGGGCATGCATGGGTCCAATCGTTTCAAAAAATCTTACCATTCGCCGTTTTACGATCTTTTCATCCCCAGCTATAGGGCATCAAGTGAGTTACATTTCGGCGAGACAATCGACGAACCACCAAGCCCCCAGTGGGGAAACTCGCGTCGTTTGCAGGGAAAATAAGGTAAAAAGTGGGAGGCAATTTTTTTGAGATATTTGCAAAAAAAGGGTGGCTTCAAACTTCCGGGAAAATGCTCGTTTTCGGCGGTTTACCCCAAAAATCCCGAGTTTTTTTAATTGTTGACCTGAAGCAGGAAAGGGTTATGTTGGGTGCTCTCTGGCACAAAATGGTAGCCAGTGGGAAGAAATGGAGTTTTCTGGCTCGTTTGAGGTCTTCCGTGGTTTACACCGGTACTTTTCAACGATCATTGGATGCCAAGGCCCGATTTCTGCTTCCCAAACGCGTACGTGCCGAGCTGGCGGAATCCGATTCGCTGTTTTTAACGCCGGGCACTGACCATTGCCTTGAGTTGCACACCAACAAATCACTCAATGCGTTGGCAGAGCGAGCAAATCACTCGGCGGCAGGTTGCCGGGATATCAAATCGTTTTCAAGGTTGTTCTATGCGCAAGCAGAACGATGCGGAATCGACGCGCAGGGCCGAATCCGTATTCCCAAGACTTTGTTTAATCACGCGACGCTAGAGAAAGACATCTTCATCGTCGGCGTCGGATTCAATTGGGAAATCTGGGACGTCGTCAAATGGAGTTCCTACCTTCAAACGCACGAAGATGAGTTCGATCAAGTTGCCCGATCGACATTTGATCACTCGGTAAAGTCAACTGACGTAGCAAATCAGCCGGATGAGACGCATTTTCGATCATCAACGACAACCAACCCAAGGTGAATTCCAGACAACACAATGATACGTCCTCCGTTTGCTCTTTCGGCAGGCTGAGTGTCATCGCTGGCCACAGGATGACATTTGTTTGCCGAAAACCAAGTTTAGGATGAATTTGGTGGCGAACGACTGTGTCTCTTTGCGAGACTCAAACTGGCGACTTCGTGTAGGATGTGCGAAGTCGCTTCTTTTATTGTGGAGGGCACCCGGGAATTCGTTTCCCAATTCCCGCACTATTCCGAAATGATTTGCGGCCTGCGCGTGTCGTTGCCTGGAATTGGCTGGTGACATCGGCGAATGGTTTCTTGGCGATAACTCGATCGTCCTGCGGGTCTGACAACTTCCAGCGTTGATTGAAATTCTGAATGCCTAACTATGACGATCCATATACCGGTTTTGATGGATGAAGTAATTTCCGGATTGTCGCCGCAGGTGGGCGACATTGTGATCGATGGAACATTGGGAGGCGGCGGTCATGCGGAGAGATTGTTATCGCTGGTCGGCCAGGATGGAATGGTTATTGGATTCGATCGCGATCCGCTCGCTGTTCAACAAGCCTTAGTCCGCATCCCTGATGCAAGGTTTCAGGCTTTTGCGGCGAATTATGCCGACATCCCGGAGTATTTGAATGAGCTTGGCCATCCTCAAGTCAATGCGATCCTGCTGGACGTGGGACTTTCAAGCGATCAGCTTGCCGATGGTGAACGGGGGTTCAGCTTCCAAAGCGAAGGTCCGCTGGATCTTCGGTTTGACCAAAGCGCCGGAGAGCCGGCAGCGGGGCTGGTAAACCGACTGAGCGAGAAGCACCTTGCCGACCTGATTTATCAATTTGGTGAAGAAAGGATGAGCCGTCGAATTGCTCGTAAGATTGTCGCCGTACGTAGGGCAGAAAAGATTCGAACAGCTCGACAATTGGCGGACATCGTTCGATCTTGTGTGCCGCGATCAAGAAACCATTCCATCGACCCCGCCACCCGAACGTTTCAGGCGCTGAGAATCGCTGTTAATGACGAGTTGAAATGGCTCCGCGTTGCCACCGAAAGACTGCCAAAACTTCTGTGCCCCGGGGGAAGGATTGCGATCATCAGTTTCCATTCTCTGGAAGACCGGATTGTCAAACATGGATTTTTAGAGAACCCAACACTAAAGGTTCTTACCAGGAAACCGTTGCAGGCATCGGAGGTAGAACTACAAAGTAACCCTCGTTGCAGAAGTGCTAAATTGCGCATTGCCGAGAAAATCGCCGAGACAGCCCAAGCTGTTCGTTAATCGCCTGAATCTCCCAGGCTGTCCATTTTTTCGCCATTTACCGATATCGGCCGTTCTTGTATCGTTCGCCCTTTCGGTTTTTGCCGTGGATGGAAATGAGCGATCCTTTTTCTCCCAATTCGAAATCCCAGTTAGTGAGAGAGGCCCGGTTCGGGCTTTCTCTGGTCGCAGTACTGTTGATCCTGTTTTTGTATGTCGCCTACTATCGGATAACGGGCCAGGGTCGAGAAATACCAGAACACGTACGCAGGGCACCGGTCTCGCAGCCGATTTGGCCTTATGAAAAAGAAGGTGCTCCCGAGCATTTTCATGATTCGACGCCCTCGGCAAGTTTCGCCGACGTTGGGCAGAGATCCCACGATACTCAATCAAGTCGCGTTAATTCGACGAATTCCAAACGCGCAACGAACCATTTGTTTGCCGCTAAGACTTCTCCGGATCGGAAAACAAGGCAGCTCGACCAGCGTAAACGGGCCCCGGTTCCTGACCTCGAGATATTCGATCCCCAATCCGGCAGCCAATCTGGCGAGATAGCAAACGGATTAAAAAAGACCAATGCGACACCGCCAAACCGCAGTCGCGTCGCAGCTTCGAATACCCCAGTACATTCTCGCACCTCACAGCAGCACTTGGTGGATGAGAATTTCCCAGCCAACGTGGCCGACGATCCGTTTCAGGCGATGCTGCGAAACAAGGATGAAAAGTCCATTGACGTTCGATCTGCCGGTTTGCAGACAGAATCGAATCGCGATGTGGCAACGCAGGCAAGCGCTTTCGATTTCGAACCAAGTTTCGAATCCGAACCGGCTGAGCCCAAAAAAAATCGCGGACAAGCCAAAAACGTGGGCGAATCGAATGCGAGAATGACATCACCGATCAACGTTAACGGTTTGAGAAAAACTCCTCGACTTGATAACGCCGCTCGATTTGCGCCTGCCAATCGGTTGCCCTCCAAAGTCCAACAGGAACCTCAGCGGCATACGCGGCGAGATCGGTTGGAAGATCGGAACGGATTCCAGCCAATGTCTTTGCCCAATCCGGCGAACGAGTCACAGGAATTTCGGCCCAGTCAAAAATCGTTTGACGCGACCGCTCCCCGCTCGGGTGAATTTGAAGATTCGTCGCGGGGGGCAAAATGGGATTCCCCGCCAATGAATGATCACCCCGGCGAACGCAACGATCTAGGGGATCAGGAATTCACTCCCCAGTTCAGCAATGCAAAACCCGGGGTCTCGTTTGCCAGCAAACAAATGGTATTGCCTGACCGGCCGCCAATTCAATACGACGCCAATAGCCGATCGGACGAAAGGCCGGGCCCGGATGATGATTCCGCAGAAGGAAGGGACACCAAGTCCAATTCAACGAATGCACTGGAAGGATTCTCAGGCGGCTATGTGGTAAAGCCGGGAGATAGCTTTTGGACAATTTCAGAATCCGCGTATGGAGACGGTCGGTATTTTCGTGCCCTTTACCGATATAATCAAGCTGTCGTCTCCAACTCAGATGAACTTGTGGCGGGTACTCGAGTTGCAACTCCAGCGCCTGAGGAATTAGCCAAATTGTGGCCCCAGTTCTGTCCGCGGGACGCCTTAAACTTTGTCGAGACCGACGGAGGAAGCAACAGATATCCCATTTACCGAACGCAAGAAGGCGATACTTTATTTGGGATTGCGACCGACCAACTCGATCAAGCATCGCGTTGGGTGGAAATCCTCGAATTGAACTACAGTCGTCTCAACTCGAACGTGAATCACCTCACTTCACTCCCCGCCCATCTCGATTTGTTTCTGCCGCGCGAATAACGTCGCGGAGGACTTCTCACCATCTGGTGAAGCCCGCAATTCGGGCGCGTACGCAGGTGTAAGGTCGCCGGATCGCAAAATTCGCTCGACGATTTTTTTTGACCCAACAAAATACTACCTGGCCAGGGGTGGTTAACGTTTTGTGGGTTAGGTGGTTATGATCAAAACGAAGGTTATGATCAAAAACGACTGACTGATCCCTGGAAACGGTCCTGTGGAAGCTGAGATGTCGCTACACAAAGTCGAAAAAATCGTGTCCGGCGGTCAAACAGGTGTGGACCGGGCTGCGCTGGATGTCGCTGTATTCCTGGATATTGAACATGGAGGCTGGTGTCCGTTGGGGCGGCGCGCCGAAGACGGCCCCATCCCGGCGAGGTACCAACTGAAAGAGACGCGTGAAAGAGATTACTCGATTCGTACCGAAAAGAACGTGGTTGAATCGGATGGCACTTTGATCCTGTTTCGCGATCAAACCTCGGGGGGTACGGAGTTGACGAGAAAACTTGCCCTGAAGCACCGTCGACCACTGGTTTGTATCGACCTGAATTCAGCACACAGTAATGAAGTATGCAACGTCGGTGACTGGCTGGAAAACCATCACATCCGGGTGCTCAATATTGCTGGTCCCAGAGAGTCGACTTGTATTGGAATTGGCCGCCAGGCAGAACAGTTCCTTGTTCAGGCGCTTTCCGGTGCCTGTGTCGATTGAGATCCGCACGCCGCCGATAATCCGCACGATGAGCAACCGCCAGCACTACAATTCCCCACTTGGGTCCCGCATTCAGGACCGCAGCCGTTGGCGAGCGTTTCGGCAAATTTCTTGAAACGGACCTTCCGATCATAAGCCTCGCCAAGTTCGCCGATCAGGCGTTCGACGCGTTCATCGGCGTCGCCCAGAAAGTAGAAATAGACGGATTCGCCATCAAACAGATGCTCAACGTCGACCAGGATCGCGCCAATGTCGCGATCCGCGATAATCTTTCTGCAGGCCGCAAACGCTTTGTCGCGAAATTTGTCCAGCCGCTGTAGTATCAGTTCGTCTTCCGGTCCAATCGGTCTCAAGAGTTGTCCTTCCGATTGAGCTGGCACTTGCTCTTGGTCGTCAATTGGACACAGAACCACCCCGACTTCGAGCCCCCGGCCGGTGCGGCAAATGACCCTGGCGTCACGTGGATAACATTGGAAATCTGGTGCTTGAAAACGACCAACAACGCCCATCAGACCAATTTTGACAAGGTGGTTCACGCTCACCGTTTCGCTCGCGGTGGGAAGTAGGGATACAACATTGGCAATTCACTGGTTAACGTCGTTTTACGATTGGCGCTACTTTGCGGCGTTCTGATCGGGTTCATCCGCTTTCTTGTCTTTGGATCGGGCAGGGTCTTCGTCCAGACCTTTGATCACGATTAGTTTACCATCCGCGTCTTGTGCGCCATCGGTTGTTTTGGAAGTGTTGCCAGCGAGAGTCACGTAAAGATCGCCTGTTGGAGAGAAAACCAGCGAAGTTGGTTTTTCCAGCTTGCAGATTTCGCGAGCTTCACAGGCATCATCAACGCCGACTAATTTGACCAGCGCGCCTCCAGCCGGATCGCTCCAGCTGAAATCGGTGGCGAACAAACGTCCCCGTTTCGGTCCATACGCCAGTCCCGTGATGTCTTTCATGCCAGTCTTGAAAGTGGCCAGGAGCTTGCCGTCCTCGGGATCACAGAACGTTAGCAACGAATCGGCTTTGCCGCCGATGGTTCCCATTTGGCCGATTGCCAGGTAGCCGTCGGGGCTGAGTGTAATTGCCACCGGAGCGTTAGTTTTGGTTTCTTCTTTCAGCGCGAAAGAACGTTTGAATTCACTTAATTGCCCTTCTTCCAGGGTGGCCAACGCGATCCAGGCTTTGGAATCATCGCCGTTACAGGTGATGTAAATTCCCTTTCCGGTGTTTACCATCCCGTAAAAATCGCCCTCATTCGGCACGTTGTCGTCTTCCGCGGGCAGTCTTTTTTCCTCGCCCTCGATTTGGTCCGCTTTGATCGGTTCACTTCCCGCCTTGGGAATTTTATAAATCGCGATGCTGTCATCTCCAATCTCGCAAGCACTAACGAGTAGTGTGTCTTGGTCAATGAACAGGAGGCTAAGCGGTCCGATTTCATAGAGCGTAGCATCTTGGCGGAAAAAGTCCTTTGAGAAATCGGTAATGACTTCTTCCAGCTTGCCGTCGACGAAACGAATGACACGTAGTGCACCACTTTCGGCCACGAAAACGTGCCCTGTCCCGGGCTGGATGGCCACGCTGGTTGGATTATTGAGTCCTTCCTGAACAATTTCCAATTTGGCATTCTGGGCGATGCCGACATTGCCGATCGCCGCCAACATCACGCCAAGGCAAAGGCTTAACAGGTCGCGTTTTGAAAAAACCGTTTTCTTCATGTCATCCTCAGAAATCAGCATACGTTGGTGGGATTCCGATTCAAATTTCTGATCGGGGCCAAGATAGGCTGGAAGGTTTGTTTATGGGTTTACGGCTGTATTGTATCAGCCAAACTGGACGCCGTCGTTTTGTCACGCTTCTTGCGATACGCCCCTCCGGGCATTTTCAAAGGCCGTGATTTTATCCACATGGCGCAACGTCAAAGCGATATGATCCAAGCCTTCAAGAAAGCATCCTTTTCGGAAACTGTCGATTTCGAAATTCGCCTCGAAACCGTCGTCGTCGAAAACCTTTCCTTTCTCCAGATCAACGGTTAACGAATAACCTGGAATCTCCCTTGTCTTGCGGTGAATGGTTTCGACTGCCTGCGCGGTCAACACTACCGGTAGAACACCGATCTTCGAGCAATTATTGTAGAAAATGTCTGCGAATGATTCGGCGATGACACAACGGAAGCCGTAATCATCGAGGGCCCAGACGGCATGCTCACGGCTCGAACCGTTGCCAAAATTCTTTCTTGCCACCAGAATCGAGGCGCCTTGGAACTGCGGTTGATTCAATTCGAAATCGGGTTCGGGTTGGCCTTGATTGTCAAATCGCCAATCGTAAAACAGGAATTGACCGAAGCCAGATCTCTCGATTCGTTTCAAAAACTGTTTCGGAATGATCTGGTCTGTGTCGACGTTCGACCGATCCATCGTGGCGACCAAGCCCGAGTGTTTTACAAATGCCTTCATCTTAATTATTAACCTCTTCAGCTGGTTGGTATTCCCATTCCCGGACATCGACGAAATGGCCCTCGATGGCGGCCGCTGCTGCCATCTCCGGCGAAACCAGGTGAGTCCGCCCACCACGACCTTGGCGGCCTTCAAAGTTGCGGTTACTGGTGGAAGCGCACCGTTGACCGGGTTGAAGTTTGTCGGGATTCATGGCCAGGCACATGCTGCATCCGGCCTCTCGCCAATCAAATCCGGCCTCCCGGAAAATATCGGCTAAACCTTCTTCTTCGGCCTGTCTTTTGACCACACCGCTGCCGGGAACGACCATGGCTTGGACACGCCTGCTGACTTTTCGTCCGCGGACGACGGCTGCCGCGGCGCGCAGGTCCTGGATGCGGGAGTTCGTGCAGGAACCGATAAAAACGACGTCGACGTCAATGTCACGGATCGGCGTGCCGGGTTTCAAATCCATGTAATCCAACGCCGACTGAGCCGACTTGCGTTCGGAGAGTTCTTCGATCTCTGCCGGATTGGGAATCGTGGCGTCGATGCTGGTAACTTGTCCGGGGTTGGTCCCCCAAGTAACTTGAGGCGTAATCGTGGCAGCATCAAAGACCTGGACTCGATCGAATTTGGCCCCGGCGTCGGTGGGAAGTTGTTTCCAAACGTTCACCGCGGCTTCAAAATCGGCTGGGGCATATTCGCGGCCGCGCAGGTACTCAAACGTCGTTTCGTCGGGTGCGATCATGCCCGCTCGAGCACCGGCTTCGATCGACATATTGCAAATGGTCATACGCTGTTCCATGGACAGGGCCCGAATGGCGGGTCCCGTGTATTCAATGACGTGACCATTCCCACCCGAAGTCGAAATCTCTCCAATCAAAAAGAGAACCAGGTCTTTCGACGTCACGCCGGTTTGCAATTCACCATCAAACCGGATCTCGAACGTCTTGGGTTTCGTCTGCAGCAATGTCTGGGTTGCTAAAACATGCTCCACTTCGCTGGTGCCAATCCCAAACGCCAATGCGCCAAATGCACCGTGCGTGGAGGTGTGTGAGTCGCCGCAAACGATGGTCATGCCCGGTTGGGTCAATCCAAGTTCAGGCCCGATGACGTGCACAATCCCCTGTTGAATGCTCTCGATATCATAGAGCCGAATGTTATATTCCTGACAGTTGGAACGCAGGGTTTCAATTTGCTGTTTGGAAATTGGGTCAACAATGGGAAGACCGCGATTGGTTGTGGGAACGTTGTGGTCTTCCGTGGCAACCGTCAGATCTGGCCGGCGGACCCCCCGTCCCGCCAGTCGCAACGCCTCGAAAGCCTGTGGACTGGTAACTTCATGGATCAGGTGCAGATCGATATAGAGAATCGCGGGCTGACCGGTTTGCTGATGAACAACATGGTTCTCCCATATTTTTTCGAACATCGTTCGCGGCGCCGAAGCGATCATATTTCACCTTTTGCAATGTTTTGTGGCTGGATAGATGGATTGACCGATTCCTGTTTCCGTTGGATACCGCAATCCTTCAACTATCATAAGGTTGGCGGGGGAATGCGTAAATCGAACGTCGGGCACCCGTTTGTCTGCTCTGTCGTCAGAACGCCGAATCCACTACAAACTTGCTTGTCAAATCTTATTGTCTTAGCCTACGATTGTAATCGTTCTCCATGTTCAAAGCTGCCGTCCTTGGGATAATCCAGGGCTTGACCGAATTCCTGCCCGTCAGCAGTAGTGGTCATCTTGAAATCGCGAAGTATGTCATGCAGGACGATAGCGTCGCCGAGCAAAGCCTGTTGATGACGGTCATACTCCATTTCGCGACGGCCGTCAGTACGCTCGTTGTTTTCCGCGTAGAAGTGGCACAAATCCTGCGAGGTCTGTTTCAATTTGAGCGTAAGGACGAATTCTACTTTTCCGTCAAGATCCTGATCTCGATGATCCCGGCGGTTCTGGTTGGGTTGTTGCTGGAAGATCAGATCGAGCAGCTGTTTAACAAACAATTGCTCCTGGTTGGCCTGATGTTGATCGTGACTGGCGTTCTACTGCTATTGGCGGATCGAGCGAAAAGTACGGAAAAAAAAGTTAGCTTTCGCGATGCCCTGATCATTGGCATCGCGCAGGCGATCGCGATCCTCCCAGGCGTGTCACGATCAGGTGCGACCATTTCGACGTCTGTGTTGTTAGGGATCGACCGACGCGAGGCCGCGAGATTCTCGTTCCTGATGGTGGTGCCCTTGATCTTTGGGTATATCGCCAAAGAGCTGTTGTCCGGAGATATGACCTATTCAGCCTCCGAATTCCGGCCTTTGTTGGTCGGATTCGTGGCGGCTTTCTTGACGGGCATCGTTGCCTGCACTTGGATGATCAAGCTCGTGCAAAAAAGCAAGCTTTCCTATTTTTCTATCTATTGCTTCGTGGTGGCAGGTTTCGCGATTTTTGAGGTTCTGCGCCACAGCCAATAGAATTGGATGCTTGCATTCTTGCAATGGACCCGTAGGCAACAAGATCCGCGTTGACGATTTGCCAGCGTTTCTCTAATTTCGCGCCATGTATCGGCCCGAATTCTCAAACAACCTGATTCACCAAGCAACCTGCGCAAAATTTGCCGCGAGTTGTCTGCTTTCTTGTTGCCTCGTCGCCCTGTCAGGAGTGCAGGCGTTGGCGCAATCGGAAAGCAGTCAACCCGCAACTGCAGAGCGATTTGTCGTATTGACGAATGGAAATCTTCTCAAAGGCGTCGTTGAGTTTAAGACTGAGGAGGTGATCCTTGAAACCGTGCAAGGTAGTCGTTTGGTTTTGGACCCGGAGCGAGTCGCATTCGCATGCGATTCAATCGAGGAGGCGTATTGGGAGAAACTCGCACGCATCAAGGCGCGTGACTTGGAGGGCCAGATCGAGTTGTTCCACTGGTGCTTGCGACAAGACCAATATCAATACGCGCAGAACCAGATCGACATCTTGCAGTCGAGTCGCATCCAGGCAACACGGCTGGACTATTTGAATCGGCAATTACAACTTGCGGCTCTTGAGACAAATCATCCTGATTCAGTCGATCAACTACCTACGTTGCCGTTTCCAGCCGTAGGTTCCCGGCAACAAAACACTGTCGCTTCTCGTTCGACCTTCCGCCCCGGAAATTCGCTCAACGATCTTGATCCGGTCTTTAAACCGCTACCTGCGATGAACGGTCGGTTGGCCGGTGATACATCCTCTGAACCGCGACGCGTATTCAAATCGATTCGATCTCCACGGGAGAGTCAACCCAGTGAGGTTGTTCAAGTTGGCTACGCGGAACCGGTTGATTCGGAGTCCCCAGTTTCTGAAGCGGTCTCCCATCGCGTTGCGGGCGAAAAAAATGCGCAGGCCACCCTGAAGGAACTGGATGATCTTTGTCGCGCCATGCCTCCGCGTGCCCTGGGTGAGTTTCGCCGGAAGATCGAGAAAATTTTTGTGACTCGATGTTCCGACTGTCATACGTTAGCGGCGGACGCACTGCCACTGATGCACGCGGGTAAATTACAACCGACGACCCGTCGAATGAGCCAAAGGAATCTTCACCGTACGCTGCAGTTTGTCGATCGAGCGGATCCGATGGCAAGTCCGCTGTGGCGTGCGGCGACAACGGCCCACGGCGGCGGAGATGTCGCGATGATTAAGCCAGGGACAATCCAATACGAGGTTCTCAGGAACTGGCTGGTCATGATCAGTGATGACCCGGGACAGATTCTCGTGCCTGCAGAGCCGGCCCGAATCGACGAAAGTGAAATACGGGCGAGCGGCATGAAACCGATTAATCCGACCGTCGAGGATTCCAATGATGCTGCTGAAAAGTCATCGACGGTTGGTGAGTCGGAAACTGATCCAGTCGGAACCGATTTCACGCCTAGGGATGATCTCGATCCCGAAATTTTCAATCGACGATTTCGCAA
The DNA here is from genome assembly GCA_942492215.1 of Pirellulaceae bacterium. Taxonomy (GTDB): domain Bacteria; phylum Planctomycetota; class Planctomycetia; order Pirellulales; family Pirellulaceae; genus Mariniblastus. The sequence continues at coordinate 364,988 of CALODY010000010.1, read as the reverse complement.
GAAATAAACGGCGTTCGTCGCGGTGGCGGCTGGTGATCTGAAGTTTGCCGGCGGCAAGCAGGTTCAGTCATTGAAATCCAACTTGAATTCGCCCTGCTCCAGTGATTCAAAAAACTGAACGTTGCTGGCCAGCAGGTTGGGAAGACTTCGAATCTGGTGAAGGTTCAGCCAGTGGACTGCCGCGACTTCTTTGGCATTTGGCTGAATGGTTTGGTTTGGCTCCATCATGGCTTGCCACCAGAACAACTCGACTCCTGAAGGTGAACGACTGCGCCATACCGAACGGATTGGTCGAACCGAAATTCCCAATTCCTCGATCATTTCTCTCTTGATCGCCTGTTCGACGGTTTCACCCGACTCAATCCCGCCTCCGGGAAAACAGTATTCTCCGGGGGCGCGAACGAACTCTGATCGTTGGATGGTTAATAGTCGATTACCTTTCGCGACAATGGCAACGGCGGCCTTTTGCGGCCAAATGAGCTCGGAACTCAAAACGACACTTTCTTTATTCACACGACGGCCACACAATAAATGGGCGGCAGGTTTCCATGCAATTGCCGCCAATTTTCGCCACGATTGGACGACAAATAGAGACTTCCGCAGGCGGTTCCGAAAGCGAGCTGGTCATCTTGGAAGACCAGGCAATGTCGAAAGGCGAAATCAAAGCAATCGGATTGGGGCAAACCTGATCGAAACGTTTGCCAGGTTTGGTACCAACGGGGTATTTGGGAACCGTCAACTCTTGCCAAACGAACTTGGGATCGGCCGACTTCCAATTCGTATTACTCAAAAAACCCTGCCAGCGGAACAGTTTGTTGCCGAAGTGTCCATCGTCAAGGCAAGCGAAGAGGTTTCCTGATCGCCGGTCGAGAAACACAATCGAAACATGCGATCCTGCAAAAGCCTCGTGACAAACGCGCCAATCGGAATCCCGTTCCAAGATCAACAGACCCTTGCGGGTGCCAAGCGCGACTCGATTGATTGCCATCGCAACCCCCGGAACAATTGACTAGCCGCCAGACAGCGCCTGCATGATATGCAGCTCTTTCACTTCCGCCACAGAATCGCCGAGACTTTCTCGATCCTCGATCAGTTGCTGGTCCAGAAACAGGTTGACGTGCTGCCTGATCCTTCCGTTTTCGTGCAGCAAATAATCAGAAACACCTGGGAATTTTACTTCGAGTTTGTCAATCAATTCCCGCACGGTCGAACCAGTCACCTCGCAAGAAGCAGGAAGGTCGATAAACCTGCGCAGGTGGGGGGTAAAGTTTACTCTGACCATTTTTTCTGGCATGGTGAAGAATGATCGGGTGGATTGGACTTTCACGTCGCTGCGATTGAGCTTCATCGAAGTTATAGCAAACCATCGATTAGATCGCGAATTTCCCGAGCACGATACGCGGGTTGGGTTGGAACTCTCAAAAGAGGTAAGCCGGCAGATTCGAAAGCCTTGTTAACGAAGATGTCTCGTTCGACGCGATCCGGGCGGTTGTGGGAAGGATCGTCCAATTCGATGCACAGGACAGGCTGCAGGGAGCCTGGATCACAGAGAACGAAGTCGATATGTTTGGCGAGTATCTTATTGAGCCATTTCCTTTTTTGTTTGGCATCCTTTTCGACTCGCAGCAAATCGGCGATCCTCACCATGGCAAAAATGTCCCAATCATCCTGGACGGCCTTTTGAAGCGATCGGTAGAATCGCAACTCGGACTTGGTGGTCAGTGAATTTCGGGAGGCATAGGGTAGTCGTTTTTCGCCGCTGTACATCCGTAGCAGCAGGATGATTGCCACGACAATTGCCAACGCGACCCAAAAAGGCCAGAATTCGATGAACACCGTTTTCAGAGATTCCATTGATTCACATCTATATTGATCCAGACCGGCTGCTTAGGATCGTTTAATTCAATCAAGTTGTGTGTTCGGTCGGAGAGGCAGAAGTGGCTCAGCTTCCTTCAAAAAACTAACCGATTTGGCAAAAACCGAACAGATCGAACCAGTTTGCACTTTTACCCTTCAATAATCGAGACCATGTCGGCCGTCAGACAACAACTCAGCCACCTGAAGATTGGCAATGTCGAGATTGGTTTTCCGATCGTTCAGGCAGCCCTCTCGGGCTATAGCGACTGGCCCATGCGGGTCATTGCACGCCGCCTGGGAGCTCCGTACACGATTTGCGAAGTGATGCTTGATGAATTCCTCGTCAATCTGAAGGAGAGGAAGAAGACCAGTCATTTTTTGCATATTTCGGACGAAGAGCACCCCGTCGGTGGTCAGCTTATGGGTGCCGAGCCAGATCAATTCGCCGCGGGAGCCTTAAAACTGGTGGCGGCCGGATTCGACATTATCGACATCAATTTTGGTTGTCCCGTCAAAAAAGTATTGGGGCGTTGTCGAGGAGGCTTTCACTTGGGACAACCCAAAGTGGCCCTGGAGATCGTTCGTCGAACCCGCGAAACCGTTCCGCCGGATATTCCGGTAACCGTCAAGATGCGGCGTGGCATTGATGATTCGGCCGATAGTGAAAAAAACTTTTTTCAGATTCTCGATGGTGCTATGGAAATCGGGGTGGCGGCGTTCACTGTCCATGGTCGCACGGTCAAGCAACGCTATGTAGGTCCCAGCAAGTGGGGATTTCTAAAGAAAGTCAAGAACCACATTGGAGACCGAATTTTGCTGGGAAGCGGTGACTTGTTTACTGCCCAGGATTGTCTGGACATGATTGAAGAAACGGGCGTCGACGGTGTCACCGTCGCTCGTGGCGCCATCGGTAACCCCTGGATTTTTTCGCAGGCCCGTGAAATGGCAAACGGCAATCCACTTCCCGAACCGCCATCATTGCATCAACAACGCGAGGTTCTCCAAGAGCACTATCAGCTTGCGGAACAACTGTATGGCGAAAAACGCGTGGGGCAGTTGATGCGAAAATTCGGCATCAAATATTCAATTCTGCATCCTCGACATGACGATGTCCGTGCTGCATTTGTCAAAGTCAAATTGCGGTCCGATTGGGAATCCGTTTTGGAAAAATTCTATGGAATCGACTTGCCGGGTTCACATCCCAACGGCCGAATGCATCAAGCGCAGGGCAGTCAAGCTCAAGGCAGTTGTGGTTGATTTCTTATCACATCGCGTCTTTCAACCATCGTCAATCCTGCCGTTCTCCAACCGGAATTGGATCGTGCCCAGTTGAACGGCTTCGGCTGCATTATGAGTAATGTGTAGAACGGTTACCTCTTCTTTCTGGTGAATCTGTCGCAGCAAATCGGACAGTCGAGCACGTGTCGTATCGTCAAGTGCGCTCAGGGGTTCATCGAGGCAAAGCAAGCTGGGCTTGAAAGACAGTGCGCGGGCCAAAGCTACACGTTGTTGCTCGCCGCCCGAAAGACCTTGCGGGTAGCGTTCCAACAACGGTGAAATGTCAAGCAGTTCCGCAAGTTCTTGCACGCGCTCAGAGCGCGTACGGCGATCCACTTGGCGAATTTCCAGTGCAAATTCGATCTGCTGTCTAACTCGCATCGTCGGAAATAAGGCCGAATCTTGCGGCACGTATCCGATCTGCCGGGCCGACGCCGGTCGCCGAGTAACGTCAATATCGTCCAACAGAATCCGTCCCGAGGTTACCCTCCTCAACCCACAGATGGACTCCAGGATCGTGGTCTTGCCACAACCGGTCGGCCCCATCAAGATCCCGTACTCGCCTGTCGGAATCTTCAGTCCGATTCCCGAAAGTGCGAAGCTGCCTTGCTGTATCGACAGTTCTTTCAGTGTGATCACAATGCGAGCCCTTTTTGATTTTGGCCGCCAAGCGTGATCAAGCGTGTCAATATCAGCACCACCACGGCGATGGTGACCAGGATCAGGGACGCGGCAACGGCGCCCCTCAGATTTCCAATTTGAAAGTTCAGGTAGACAGTCGTCGACAGGACCTCGGTCTTCATTCGAGCGGTCCCGGCAAAAATCAAAATGGGACCGAATTCGCCCAACGATCTCGACCAAGCCAAGGTAAATGCGGCGACGCTGCCGCGCCAGGCCTGGGGAAACGCCACTCGAGAAAATGCTTGAAACTGGCTTGCACCCAGCGTCAACGCAACTTGCTCCGGCCGATCGCTGATTTGCTCAAACGTATCCCGCATCGTTCGCACAGCAAAGGCAGCGGCCACCGTGAACTGGGCCAGAATCACGGCTGGAATCTCGTAAGTGATTCCCCGAATACCGGGAAACCCGATCATTGAAAAAAAACGATGGACAGATTCGTCCAGCCAACGTCCAGGTGGAGTCTGAAACAGCACCAGTAAGCTGATTCCCACGACCAATGGAGGCAGCACGATGGGAACATCCAGCAACGTATCCACGCAGTGCCGGCCAAGAATTGCGAGCCTTCTTGCGATCGGGTGCCCCGCAAATCTTCTTTCGATCTTGTTGCGACCCAGACGCGCCAAAACATAACCGGTGGGGACGGCAACCCACATCGAGAGAATTGCGGAAATGGTACAAGCGATCAAACTCAGCCAGATGGAGAATTGAACGTCGTCGTCATCCAGGGCAAAACGAATGTCCTGCCAACTCGCAAACTGGAAGTCGGCCGAGATCATGGCGACGATCAAAATCAGGTACGCGACCCCGAATCCACACATCGTCACCCAGAACAACCCATTCCCGTTGGAAAGAGTCTTGCGAGTAGTCAAAGGAGTGGATTTGTCGAATTGCATTTGTTCGGCGACAGTAAGTTGTCCTCGTTGAATTTATCAAAACATATGTCAAAACCGTGACGGCATCCGCATCACATTGTTAGCCGATTCTCCTCAAGTAACGGGGCGAATGCCGGGCGATGCTCCGTTAGACGTATCTCTTTTCAATACTCTCAACGCTGGGCTGCCATGGGGGTGAAACCGTATTCTTCAAAATCTTTTCGAAACTGCTGGGGATCGGTCAGATATTTGGCGAATCGTAAACTTTCTGCGTTTGACCGGGTCGTCGAAATGACTCCCACAACGATCGGGCGTTGAAATTGGCTCGAAAATTCAACATCTGCGGCAATTACAATTTTTTGCTCGGCGTCCTTGACCGATTCGTTTACCAGGACCACGGTCGTATCCCAGAGGACGGCAGCATCCAAGCTGCCGGTAAGTAGTGACTGGGCCAGCGTCATTACATTTTCCGCATCGGTTGTTTTTCTTGATTCAAGCAAATCAAGACAGCCCTCTTGGCGGGCAATTGATCGAACCGTTTTGCCAATGGCAGCACGTTCGGACGCGATCCCGAATCTCAGGTCGCTGGCCACGAGTTCACGGAGGCTTTTGAAGTGTGTGTTGCTTTTGCCCGTGACCGCGATCACGGGTTTCTGGTTCGCCAACAGAAACCGGTCTGAGATCCGACCTGCCGCGATTGCATCGTTCACCAGTTCGTCGTCAGCGCTAATCAGGATGTCGGCGCCGTAGTCAATGCTCGAATCAAACTCGGTTTTGATTTGGCCAGCCAGTTCACCCGAGCCTCCGGTTCGAAGAATTTGAACGTTGGCGTCCAGTTCGCTGTTAAAACGATCGACGACCCGTTGCACCGGCTTGGCTAACGCCGAAGCGCAATAGATGCGAACCAGGTTGCGCTGACCCATCGCTTCTTGAGCATCGGGACGAAGCTTCAAAGCGGCAAAGCTCAAGCCGAGGACGATGACAACCGAGGCCAGGAACAACAGGTTGAGTTTGGAAATCGTGCCTGCTCCTCGGAATGAAAGCGAAAACGGGGACCCAGACTCAGAAGATCCATTTCGGCGACGTTGAAGCCCTATGTGAGTGACTTCCACACGGTGGTCTTCGGTCGATCAAAACAACCACGAGGTCGTTCAACGGTTTAAGCCTTTTCCAGGACCACGGCAGTGATCTGTCCCGTCGTCGAAATGCTCGATTTCAAAAACGAAAGTCGAGAGCTGTCTTCAAAACTTATCGGTGTCTTGTTTAAAACCACCGGACAGTCCGGGTCGGTTTCGTCGGTATTCAGGCTGGCAGGCAGTGTCTTGCGATGCAACGAAAGTATGGAACCGATCAGTTCAACCGTGGATGTTCCCGGCCCCAGATTGCCGAAGTTACTTTTGTGGGCCACGACGGGTGTTTCTCCAAATACGGCACGGATGGCTTGGGCCTCGTAAGGATCCCCCTTGATACTGCCGCTTGCATCGGCGTTAATCCAGCTGATGTCGGTTGCATTCACGCGGGCAGATTCCAGAGCCGAACGGTAGCAATATTCGATTCCGGATTGGAAATCCGGCCCGTAGGGTTGGTTGAATGTTCTCGAGCAACCTGAGACGCGAGCAAGCGGGACGGCACCGCGTCGAGCTGCATTTTCTGCCGTTTCGATCACGATCGCCCCCGAACCTTCGCCAAGCACCATGCCATCCCGTTGCGCGTCAAACGGGCGCGACGCCTTTGTCGGATCGCCGGAATATTGACTGGTCAATTCGTGGCCACGGTAAAGCACGGATGCGAGTTCGGTCAACGATCCGGTACCTCCGGCAATCACCGCATCGCAAAGGCCTCTTTGAACGACCATAACAGCTTCAATAAACGCGAACAGCCCTGACGATTCGCCCTGGCAGATTGTGTTGCTGGCTCCCCGAGCATCGATCGCAATGGAAATGTGAGAGGCCGCCATATTGGGAAGATACTTCAGCATCCAGAGAGGCTGAATTTGCTTCATGGCGTCGACGCCCCAACGATCATGTTCATACTTGTGATCAACGATGCAATGTCGAAAGACTCCGCATACTTCGGTCGGGTCGGCATAGTAGGTCTCTGCGCCGAACAACGTGCCGATCCGATCCTGCGCGGTTTTCCCGTCCGACAGGTTCGCGTGCTCAACCGCCATCGATGCCGCGGCACATCCAAATTGAATTGGATTGCACATGATTTTGATGGCTTTTCGCGGTTTCACGTACTGTCGGGCATCAAAACCCTTTACGTTCGCTGCCAATTTGAGCGGGAGATCGGTTTCCGAAAATTCGGCCCGACGCTCGACGCCGCTCATCCCGTCAACAAGTGCCTGCCAAAAACTGTCCGTACCGATCCCAATGGGAGAAACAACTCCGATACCGGTAATAACAACTTCGCGATCGGAGTTCATTACGACAATCAACGGGTAATCTGGATGGAAACAAAAGAGACGCTGTTATTCAGACGGAGCGCCGATACCAATGGTGGAACGGAGGTTCAGAGGAATCAAGTTGAATTATGAGGGTTCGTAGTCATAAATTCGATAGGTCTTCGACCGTTTTGCGCCACCACGTTCCAACGTTCCACGAGAAAGTTTATTGGATTCCAGCACCCATGAGAATTCGGCATCGGAGATGCCCCATTCCAGTCCATCGGGGAACATCCGCGCCATGAGGACCAGTCCCAATCCCCATCTTTGGTACTCAGGCAATACGTTGGTGCTGACCAATCTCAAACGCTTGATTTTTTTCCGTTTCCACAGCAGCTTGAAATAGCCGAAAGGGAACAGCCGTCCGTCCATCTCCTTGATCAGTGGATTGTAATCCAGCAGCCCAAAAACGACTCCCACCGCCCGTCCTTCGACCTCCGCGATGGACGTCATTTCCGGGACGATCAGGTGTTTCAGGCTTCTGGATGTGGCCCGCAGTTCACCTTCGGACATGGGAGTAAAGCCCCACTGACCCGGCAACGCAGCGTTATAGACGTGCAAAAAGCTCTCGACGTCTTTGAGAAAGTTCTTTGGATTGAAGGGTCGGACATCGACGTTGAACCGTTTTTGCGCTTCCTTGACGATGAACATCATTTTGGGATCGAGCTGATCGATCATCTCGAGATTTCCACTAAAGGCGTACATGTCCTGGGCCTTTTGAAACCCGTAGTTCTCGATCAGCTTGCCATAGTAAGGCTTGTTGTAGGTCATCATGAACGTCGGAGGAGAGTCAAAGCCGTCGATCAAGAGTCCCCACTCATAGTTTTGGGAGGGATTGGCGGGACCACGCATCTGCACGATATCACGCTGGGCAAACCATTCTTTGGCGGCGTCAAACAGTTGGTTGGCGACTTCCTGGTCGTCGATGCATTCAAAGAAACCAAACATGCCTCGTTTTTCATTGTGAAAATCGTTATGGTAACCGTCCACAATGGCTGCGATGCGCCCGACAACCCGCCCATTGGACATCGCCAAAAACGTCTGGATTTCGCCGTTTTCATAAAAGGGGTGCGGTTTATAGTTCAACAACTGCTTGATAATCATTCGAAGGGGCGGAACCCAATTGGGATCACCCTCATACAGCGACCAGGCAAATTGGATAAAAGCTCGTTGTTGACTAGAGTTGGTGACCGGGACAATTGAAATCGGACTTGCATTCATTGCTGGATTTCGAGAATAAACTTAAGCTTGCAAGCCGTATACTGTAGACGCCGACCGCTTCTCAAACAATGTCGACACGTGATCTCATTCGCTACTTTCCGCAGTTGAATGGATGATCTCCATAAGTTCTGCCACCCTCTGACACATCTAAAATGCGAGTACTGATCACTGGCGGCACCGGATTGCTGGGTAACAACCTGGTGCGTGCCTTTCTTGCCCAAAACGATGACGTCGTGGCCACGGTTCGGCATTCTTCTGACCCCAGGCCCCTTTCCGGATTAAATGTCGAATTGGCCGACATCGAACTGACCAATCCGTCCGACGTGAATATGGCGGTTTCAGACGTCGATCTGGTCGTCCACGCGGCAGCCATCGCTCACATCGGGTGGACGAAAATGGAGGCCAGCCGACAAATCAACGTGGAAGCGACTCGATTGCTTGCCGAAGCTGCCCGCCGAAAACACGTCCGAATGATCCACGTGAGTTCCGTCGACGCATTGGCGGCAATGGTCGGAGATTCGGTGGGGAATGAGGAACAGTTGGAACCGTCCTGCCCACCGTGTGCCTACGTTGTCACAAAACGGGAGTCCGAGGTGGTTTTCCTCGCGGAAGTGGAACGCGGGTTGGATGGATTGATCATCAATCCGGGGTTCATGATGGGACCCTGGGACTGGAAGCCTTCATCCGGCAAGATGATGCTTTCTCTCTATAAAATTCCCTTTTTGTTGTACGTACCGGCCGGAGGATGTTCATTGGTCGATGTGCGCGACGTTGCAGCAGGAATTATCTCGGCGAGCCAATATGGGCGCACGGGAGAACGCTACATTCTGGCCGGAACCAATCTGAGCTACCTGGAGATCTGGAGTTTGATGGCAAAGGCGATGAAGAAAGGTCCGCCTCGAATCGACATGCCCGACTGGATGGCCGTGGCAACGGGCAAAGTCGGTGACTTCCTGTCGAAGCTGGCTCGTCGAGAATTGGATGTAAATTCGGCGATGATGGCGATGGGACAAATCAATCATTGGTACTCCAGCGATAAAGCCAACAAGGAACTTGGTTACCGTTTTGGTGATGCCGAAGTTGCCGTATTCGATGCCTGGGATTGGTTTCAACAGCATGATTACGTGTAGCTGCGTTGACGAGATTTTGGTTGCTCCATCCTGATGGGCTGGGAATCTGAACCTACCTCCACCGACGACCTCCTTCGCAGTTTTTCAAATTCGTCGTAAAGCAGCATGAGTGACTCGCGCAGGTTGCCGCCGGACTGCTGATAGGCGATGTCAATCGTCCGTAAGTCGAAACGGTGCAAAATCCTGGCGGGCAACGGGTTCTGATCCAGAAGATAATCAACCACTTGATGCAACGTGTCAGTGGATGGGGAAATCTCGGCAAGCATCGGGATGCGGTGCAGTTTACGATGTGATGTTACCAACAAGCCAAATCCAAGCGACTTGCAGTTCTGAACCAATAGCCAACGATTCAACCAATTGATTCGTTCCAGCCCATCGATGATGTATAGCCGCCGTGCTGTTGGAAATTGTCTGGATTGAGAGCCGGGTCGACTAATGTCAAAGTCCAATCGTTGCGAAAGCCGACGCGAAGCAGAGCCGTTGCGAATCGTCAATCGAAGCACGACGTCAAACTCGGACCGAACGCAGGTTTCCATTGACCGGGTCAACGTCGATTTTCCAGCACCGTGCGGTCCCACAATTTGCCCGATATAATCGGCTCGCTGCCAGCGGCAAACGAGTTCGGGCACCCGGAGTGCATCGCCCAGGAAAGGCAAGGCGCCTGGCCGAACGCATTGGGTAGAAAACGGATTATGATTCCCGTCGATCCGCATCTTGTGTGGCTCCTGAATCGGACTCGGAATGAGGGTCGAAATTGCACCCAGGACCGAGTTGAAACATGCGGCTTTCCGTAATCTTCTCTCCATTGGCAAAGAATAATCGCACCCGCACATACCAATTGACTTTCAGGATCGTTCCGTCGTACGAAAGCGGACTGGCGGGCAAAACCGTGCTCAATCGTTGGGGGCTCAAATAGGCTTGCAGAGGCAGGGATTTCTTCCGTTCAAAAAAATGGACGCCGATATCCTCTTCTCCTTTTCCCTCTGTCGACCACAAAACCGAAGATTCAATTACACTGATTTCCTCGTTCGCCGCCGGAATGATTCTATATTCGCAGATCAGGAAATCGCCCGGCTGATAGAGTTGGTCTTTGTCGAGGTTGATCTGAATACGTGCTCTTGTCACCGGACCGTTGTCTCCTGGTTGCGTGGATGCACAATAACCGGAAAAACACGTTCCAGCTGGGGCCAGTTTTTGGCTTTGGCTGTCACGACAATGCTCCATTGCACGCGGTTATTCGGTGACTTGAAGCTATGCATCGCGTCGGGTGAAATCTGCAGTTGAAATTCCGTTTCAAAAGGTTTTTTTGCTCGACCAATTATACCCCGATCGCGAAACATCCTTTGATTCCACACTGCCAGACGTTCGGTGCGGACATCGGTTCCCTGATTGAACGTCGCTTCCTCCTGGCACACCAAATGAACATCCAGCCGCTGAAGGCGAACTTGGCTGGTCTGAGACAGGAAGGCTTGGTACGAATGGCCGGGGAGCAAGGGATACCCGGAAATTTCGAGGTTGGAGGCTCCAATCCCCGTGAGCATTAAAAGTTGGCGGAAAAAGTAAAAAATCGACAATCCGGCCGCAATCGCAATGGGAATTGCCAAACCGATTGCGAGCCAGTCGGCCCTGCTCTCCTTGATCGCAGCAACAACAAGTGAAATCAGGATCGTCGTCAACGCCACGAAACCGATCGACGAGATGGCGGCCGTCACCAGCCCCATAATATTCCTTCCTGATGGTATCAGTTTGAAGGGCAGGTTCTCTCCGGCAACGGGCGGATTTCGATCCAACGGCACCGTTGGCAAATCCTCGCGCCGTTGCCGGAATTCGTTGAGCAACTCGATTTCTCCGGCCCTCGAAACAATGGCCCCGCGCCTTTCGGCAGAAACTCCCACTTTCCACAGGAGAGCGACGATGCAATAGGTCCCGATCCCAATCAAAACGACGGAGACGACAAGTTGCAAACTGAAATGGCCAACGGATATATACAGACCGCTTGATGTCGAAAAAAGAACAGCCAGCGTCAGCGATAGCGCTAGAAAAACCACTCCGATCAGCAATAATGCCGAACTGAGCAGGGCTTCAGCCATTCCCGCCCACCAGTCTCGATTGGCTCGAATGAACGGACGGACTCGAATAAGAGACGAAATCCAGCGACGCAACGAAACTCCAACTGGCGTCGCGTGACGCCCAGAAAAGGAAGCGAAGATGTCAACCAACATGTTATCAGTTAAACGAATTCCAAGTCTACTTGGGGCGTGGTTGATTGCTGCCGGAGCGGCATTGATGATTTTCAATCATCCCGCCGTTCTCGATGCTCAGGATTGGCCCCAGATTAACGGACCGACACGTAATGGCGTGGCCTACGGAGAATCCCTATTTCCCGATTGGCCAGCCGACGGCCCCGAGCAAATCTGGAGTCACCCGGTGGGGCAGGGATTCGCCGGTCCTGCGATCAAAGACAATCAGCTGGTGATATTTCACCGTCCGGGGAAAAACAACCTGGTTGAGTTGTTGGAAGCGGATACCGGGAATCTTATTTGGAAACGTGAAGTCGCCTCCAGTTACAAGGGGCGCGGCCCCGACGGAGACAATGGCCCCAAAGCCGTCCCCCTGATTCAGGGGAACAGGATCTTCTTGTTGGGGACCGGCGGCAACCTGTTCTGCCTTTCTTTGGCCGACGGAAAGACCATTTGGGAAAAGAATGTCGCTCAACTTTATCGCAGTCCGTCCGGCTACTTTGGTGCCGGCTCGAGCCCCATGATCGTTGGCAATTATTTGCTGGTGATGGTGGGCGGCGAGAATGCCGCGGTCGTTGCGTTTGATGTTGAAACGGGAAAGGAAGTCTGGAAATCTTTCGATGATCGCGCTACCTATTCCTCCCCGATTGAAGCCACCATCGGCGGGAATAAAGTCGTCTTTTTTCTCACGCGGCTTTACTTGATCGGTTTGGATCCCGGCAGTGGGGAAGTTGTGTACCAAACCGAGTTCGGCAAACGGGGCACCAATGCGATCGGCGCGATGCCGGTTTTTGTCGACGATCACTTGTTCATCAATGCCGCCTATGGCATGGGAGCTCGTTGGATCGACTTGACGGGCAAAAAACTGAATGAGGTTTGGGGCAATGACAGTTCGTTTTCCAGCCATTTTTCGACGCCCATATTTCTCAACGGTCATCTCTATGGCACGGCAGGACGCGTCGATTACCAAAACGGTTCCTACCGGTGTGTGGAAGCCGCTACCGGTAAAGTGGTTTGGGAGAAGGCCGATTTTCCAGTCGGTCACACGTTGTTGGTCGACGACAAATTGTTGGTGCTCGGCAGTGGAGGCGAATTGAGTTTGCTGGCACCCTCGCCCGCCAGTTTCTGGTCAATGAAGTCCGCGAAACTATTCGACAAAAAGGCATTTGCCATGCCGGCATTTGTTAACGGACGACTTTATGCTAGGTCCAACGCCGATGGCGGAACGGCCCAACTGGCTTGCTACCAGTTGGGTGAGTCCAAGTGATCGCTTGCGACCGCGGAAGAGAACGATGGCGGGCAGTGCCCGCCTGTCAAAGAAGTGAATGATGGCGGGCAGTGCCCGCCTGTCAAAGAAGTGAATGATGGCGGGCAGTCACCGCCCCTCGAAAAAGTGAATTGGTGATGGGCAGTTACTTCCGTACCGCCATCGGAGAGGCTATCGCGGTTTGACGTCATTACCAGGACGGCAGAACCCAATCGTTTCCAACGACTTGTAAACCTCTTCCAGTGTCTTTTCACCGAAGTTGGAAATGCTGAGCAATTCGGCACGAGTCGTGTTGAGCAAATCTCGCACGGTGAAGATGCCTTTTTCTTCCAAACAATTGGTGGTGCGAACCGTCAAGCCAATTTCCGCCGTACTCAGGTCGAGCTTTTCACGGAGATTGCGAGTTTCTTCTTCAGCCGCACTTAGTGGAATTCGGGTCTTGGCCATCGGGGTCCCTCCCAAAAAAGTTGAGTGATGAACGGATGTGAACTGGATCCTCATCCTTGTGTGAATTGGGGAAGAATATAACATAAGAACATCCGTTATCGATGCGCGGTTTCAAATTGATTCGAGAAATTTCATGCTGCCATTTCACGCCAGCTTGAAAGTCTTTGGTCACGCGAGCCAAATCAAAGCGACGAACATTTCTTCCAAGTGCTAGCGTTTCCATCCGCCGTAAAAAACGTGTCACGGACGATCGACATGTCGAATTCTGAAGAAGTTTTTGCCTATCTCAATCCCCAGCAGCGGGAAGCCGTCGCTCAAATTGACGGTCCGTTGCTAATCCTGGCCGGTCCGGGCAGCGGAAAGACCCGGGTGATCACGCACCGAATTGCGAACATGATTGCCAACGATGTACCGTCGTCCAGCATTCTGGCACTGACCTTTACGAACAAAGCTGCCGACGAAATGCGGAAACGTTTGGCTGGTTTGGCTCCCGATAACCGGGCGTGGACAGGGACCTTTCATCGGTTTTGCGCCCGGATATTGCGAATTCACGCATCCATGATCGGTCTATCCGAGAATTTCACGATTTATGATTCCGGTGATTCGCGAAAAGTGATCAAGCAGGCGATCCAAAATAGCGAAGTCGATTTGCGCCATCATTCTCCTGACCGATTGGCAGCGGAGATCAGCAACATCAAGAACGCTTGCGTCAGCGTCGAGCAGTACCAGCCGAGGCCGGGGTTTGCCCTCGATGCGATCGTCGGACAAGTCTATCCGGAATATCAAAAGCTGTTGCAGATGGCGAACGGGGTCGATTTTGATGATCTGTTGTTGCACGCCGTAGAACTTTTGCGACAGTCGCCAGAACTTCGCGAGTCGTTCGATCGACGATATTCCTACATGATGGTGGATGAATATCAGGACACAAACCGCGCCCAATATCAGTTGATTCGATTGCTCAATTGCACCTTCAAAAATCTTGCCGTGACAGGCGACCCCGATCAGTCAATCTACGGCTGGCGTGGGGCCAACGTGAACAACATTCTCGATTTCGAACGTGACTATCCGGATGTCAAAGTGATTCGGCTGGAACAGAATTACCGCAGCACCCAATCCATTCTGGTCGTCGCCGATCAGCTGATCGCCAACAACGTTCGGCGCAAAAAAAAGACGCTCCGCACCGACAACGAGGAGGGAACTCCGGTTCGCTTGGTGACTTATCCTTCGCCCCAGGACGAGGCCACCGACATTGCGGATTCGATTGGTTTGGCAGTTCAAAAAGGCGAGGCTCGACCTAAGGATTTCGCCATTTTGTACCGGACGAATTATCTGTCGCGGGCGCTCGAGCACGCGCTTCGATCGACGGGGATTCCCTATCAAGTCGTCAACGGTCACGAGTTCTACCAACGCAAAGAGATCAAGGATGTGATTGGATACCTGCATTTGCTGAACAACCCGCAGGACAGCGTAGCGCTTGAGCGGGTCATTAATGTGCCTCCTCGGAAGATCGGAAAGGTCACGTTGGGTCGGATCCGAAGTTTCGCCCAGGCAAGTGGAATCTCGATGCTGGAGGCGGCGCGGCAATGTGGACAGATCGGCTCCATCTCGGCAGCCCCGACCAAAAAAGTCCTGGGATTTGTTGAAATGTACGATCGCCTGGCCGAGATTCGCACGGAAGAAGTCGAATTGATTATCAAAGCCGTTCTGGATGAAACGGGATACCGCGACTGGTTGACCGATGATGGCAGTGAAGAAGGATTTGAACGGGCAAACAATGTCGATGAATTGCTGGTCGCGGCCCAGGAGTTCGATAATGACTATGGAGACGATGGTGGATTGGAACGCTATCTGGAGCAAACGGCCCTGGTCTCCGACACCGACGTTTGGGAATCGGAAGCCGACTATGTCACTTTGATGACGCTGCATGCGGCAAAAGGTCTTGAGTTTCCCAGGATTTACATTGTCGGACTGGAGGATGGAATTCTGCCCCACGAGCGAAGTTCGACCGATGACGAGCAGATCGAAGAAGAGCGCCGGTTGTTGTTTGTCGGCATTACACGGGCGGAAAAGCAATTGCAGATTAGCCGCTGTTTGAATCGTTTTCGTCGCGGCAGTTACTGGCCGGTGATTGCCAGTCGGTTCCTGATGGAACTTCCTCGACACGCCATGGATGTTTTTGAGCCGGCCATGGGGTCCGGTTTCGATGATCAAGCGCTCACCGATGCCATCGATGAAATTGATCCCTGGTTGCACGACGGGCTACCTTCAATCGACATCAATCAGCCGTTGACCATTACCGGGGATCCTGAAGAACAGAACGAGGAACCTGCGGACCGTCCCAGCGCCCCCAGTTTGTTTCGCAGCGATGAAAACGATGGCGGATTGGTGCGAGAATCCAAGATGCCAACCGGTTTTCCCCGACTGATGACCGCCGCGCAATTGCAAAAAGAGCATGAGGCGACGGCCAGCATTCGGCTGCATCCAAGCAGTTTTCACGTGGGGATGGAGGTCGAGCACGTTGATTATGGAATCGGTACCGTCGTGCATTTGTCGGGCGAAGGCCCCAAACGAACCGCCACCGTTGATTTCCACGATCTGGGCAAGAAACGTTTTCGGCTGGCGTTTGCCAATCTACGCGCGGTTTAATGCGCGGGTAACTCGTGGCAGAACTTGCTTGAAAGCCAAAAAGGGGAAAAGGGACAGGCACCGCGCGGATCGGCTAACTTGGGGGCAAGCCTGCTTGGGCTCGGAGCCAATCTCTTTTCTCTTTTTTTAAGCAAAAGGGGACTGGCTCGACGCGGTCTGCGGGTGGTCTGACGCAAATGTGTTAATGGAGTAAGCTCAGGCAACAAATCGCACAAAAAAGCTGTCTTGATTTCAAGTCGCAACCTTTTTGTTGGTCGAATGCGGGCAAGCGCAGCTCGAGTTTTGTGAGCGGCAAGGCGCTAGCCGCCGGTAACGTAACGCAACGATTTGCCGAGCAAAACCCGCGGCTAGCGGGCTAGCGCCTAGCGGCTCACGTGTTTAACTCATGAAACAACGTGTGGCACTTTTTTTGGTTGCTTAACATATTTGCTTCAGACCAGTCCGCAGGTTTCCTCCTGCCAGAATTCACGGCGTCGTGCCATCGTGCCAAGGACGCATCCATTCGATTTCTTCCATCAGCCATGAACGATTGCGAGTGGCCTCGGTCGTCATGCAGTTCCTCCCTGTACCAAGGGCGAGTGAAAACCTTCACCCATCCCCAAGAGCTACTGGTTTCCCGCTGCTGCCACAATCGCCTCGACGGTAATTCCAAAATGCTGATACAGCACATCGTTAGGAGCCGAAGCACCGAAACCTGTCATGCCAATAAAACACCCTTCGTTGCCGAGATATTTTTCCCATCCCATCTTGATTCCTGCCTCCACGGCGATGCGACGCGAGATCGAGGAAGGTAGCACGGACTCGCGATACTCTGCCGACTGTTCATCAAACAGTTTCCAACAGGGCAGGCTGACGACGCGTGCTTGCGTGCCCAAAGCGGCCAACTTATCGGCTGCGTCCAGGCAAAGTTGGACTTCGCTACCCGTTCCAATCAGGATGACTTCGGGTTCGCCAGCGGGTTCTGCGACGATGTAGCCACCTTGCTCGGCCCCGGCGGCCGACCGGTAGTGGTTACGATCGATTGTGGGGCAGTTTTGGCGAGTCAAAACCAACATCGAAGGCCGGTCGTTGTGACTTAACGCGGATTTGTAACATGCCGATACTTCGTTGGCGTCCGCGGGACGGAACACAAGTAGATTCGGAATGGCTCGGCAAGCGGCCAGTTGTTCGACTGGCTGGTGAGTCGGTCCGTCTTCTCCCAAACCGATCGAATCGTGCGTCATGATGTACAGCACGGGTTGGTGCATGATCGAGCTTAGCCGAATGGACGGTCGGCAATAGTCGGTAAATACAAAAAACGTCGCGACATAGGGGCGAATATGGGATAGCGACATTCCGTTGGCGATCGCAGCCATCGCGTGTTCGCGAATTCCGAAATGAAAGTTCTTGCCACCGTAGTCATGGCCACTGAAATGGCCCGCGTCGGCAGCGTTAATATTGGACATGTTAGAGCCAGCCAGATCGGCCGATCCGCCGATGAAAAAGGGGATCACTTCTGCCACGGCGTTGAGGACTTTGCCGGAAGAGACTCGGGTCGCCATGCCTTTGGCGTCCGGCTCAAAATGGGGCAACGAGTTTTCCCAACCCTCGGGAAGTCGAGTGGCTTTCATCAAATCCAACTGTTCTGCTTCGGCGGGAAATTGAGTCCGGTAATCAGCAAATTTCGTTGACCAGGTTTCGTAGGCGGAGTGGCCCCGCTGACCGATTCCGTCGCGGAAATGCTCAAGAACTTCGGCCGGAACGGTGAACTTCTCCGCGGTCCATCCATAGGATTGCTTGGCGAGTTTGATTTCTTCTTCGCCCAGAGGAGAACCGTGCGCGCCAGAAGTATCCTGTTTGTTGGGCGCACCGAAACCGATGATGCTTTTGACGATGATAATGGTCGGTCGCTGTTGCTCGTTGGAAAATCGGAGATAGGCCGCATTAAGGCTGCCTAAATCATTCGCGTCGGTGACCGTGATGACTTGCCAGCCAAGCCCCTCAAATCGCGTCGCGACGTCTTCACTAAACGCCAGTTCGGTGCGGCCTTCGATCGTGATCTGATTGTCGTCGTAGATCCAGCACAGATTCGACAGTTTCAGGTGTCCCGCCAGAGAAGCGGCCTCGCACGCAACGCCTTCCATGATGTCGCCATCACTGCACAACGCGTATGTGTTGAATCCAAACAGTTCGAAGCCGGGGCGATTGTAAGTTGCCGCCAGCCATTTCGCGGCAATCGCCATCCCGACACTGTTTCCCAAACCTTGGCCAAGCGGGCCGGTGGTCGTCTCGATACCGTCGGCATAGCCGAATTCAGGATGCCCGGCACAGGGGCTGTGCAATTGACGAAAATTCTCGATGTCGGCTAGCGAGATTGCCGGTTCCGACGTCCGGTTGCCGCTGGCGTCAATTTTTGCGACCTGTGCCAGATGCAGAACCGAGTACAGCAACATGGAAGCATGCCCGCACGACAATACAAAACGGTCTCGTGCCAGCCAATCCGGATGAGCCGGATCGTAGTTCAAATGATCATTCCAAAGACTGTAGGCCACGGGCGCTAGCGCCATGGGGGTGCCGGGATGGCCGCTGTTGGCCTTCTGAACGGCGTCCATCGAAAGTGTCCGAATCGTGTTGATGGACAGGTCGCGGATATCAACTGCAGACGTTGACATGAATTCATCCTTTGGATTTCTGTAGTTCAATTTGCTCGGTTCCAGCCAAAAATTATCAGCTTATCTTCAAAACGGTCAATTCGGGTAACTCAGCACCTGTCATCTGCGATCCGTTTTGACGGTTATTGGACATCGGCTATGATGACGTTGGTGTTTCGCGTTCAGTTTAAGACGGAGTTTAGCGATGGTCAGCAAACGGTTTCAACCAGACAACCCGTCGGCAAACGATCGAAACCCGGATCGACGGGCATTCAACCGATTGGCGGTTGGACTGGGATTGGCGGCCGCTACTCCGTTGGGAATGATCCCGACAACAGGCTGGGCGCGTGACAGGAAGGCGTCGGTTAACGAGAAATCACCTGCGGAACTCGTGACACCGCCGACTCGCAGGGCGGTCGACAAAGGGCTGGCCTTTCTGCTTCGAAACCAGGTGAAGAGCGGACGAAATCGCGGTGCCTTCGGCAATAACGGACTGGCCGCAGGCGTCGCAACCTGTTCGCTGGGGGGACTTGCCATGATGTGTGGCGGCCACGCGCCTGGCGAGGGCTCCTATGGAAAAGCGATCGATTTGTGTGTTGAGTTCATCATGGCCAATACGCGGGAGACCGGCTATATCGCCAAACGTGACTCGGGTTCTCGCGAAAACATGTACGGGCATGGATTCAGCATGCTGTTTCTGTCCCAAGCTTACGGGATGACCCGGAAGGCGGAAATCGGCGAAAAGCTTCGCAAAGCAGTCAAATTAACGATCCAATCGCAAAACAATCAGGGGGGGTGGAGATACCAACCGGTCAAGAGCGATGCGGATCTTTCCGTTACGGTTTGCCAGATCATGGGACTGCGAGGCGCGCGCGATGCGGGCGTCGACATTCCCGATGAAGTCCGCAGTAAATGCATTGAATATGTGAAGAAAAGCCAAAACAAAAACGGAAGTTTTCGATACACAATGCAGGGTGGTCACACCACGTTTGCAATGACCGCAGCCGGAGTCACCTCGCTTTACAGCGCGGGGATCTACGAAGGCGATCAGGTTACGAAAGCGCTTGAGTATTTGAAGAAGTTCAAACCAAGCGGGGCCCAGCAGGGCGGTGGTCACTACTTTTACGCGAACTATTACGCGGTTCAGGCCATGTGGCATGCGGGAGGCGAATACTGGAATGAATGGTATCCGGCAATTCGCGATGAACTGGTCAAATCGCAGACGGACGAAGGCTCCTGGCGATCCAGTGAGGCAGGTCCCGAATTTGGAGCCGCCATGGCGAGTATCATTTTGCAGATCCCCCTGAATTACTTGCCCGTCTTTTCGCCGTAAGCCAGTCTTCTCGCCTGAAATCGACGCAGATTGCACTTCTTCCATCAGGTGATGGCGAGATCGTAGCTGAACTGACAACAATTGAGATAAGAATCAGAAAATGAGCGCGTTCTCCACACGAAAGGAACCTACTGGTTTGTCAAAGGTAAAAGTCAGTTGGACAGCGGCAGGTTTTGCACTCGTGAATCGGGTTTTAATTAGGAAGTGAGCGGCAAGGCGCTAGCGCCGGTGTCCTTGCAATTCCACGCTTGCGCCCCTCACTCAATGTGGCGGCACTTGTCCAATCAGGGTGAGCCCGTCATAGGGATGTCGTCAAGACTTTCGAAAGCCGGGACAAAACGAAACTCTGGACGAGTTCCGCAACCTAAAAATTAGCTTTGACGATCCGCTACTTCGTTTTTCGGTATTGGTCTCGCCATCCCTGCGGTCGAACTCCCGTCACCGTTTCATCGCCATAGTGCAAACGCAGTCGATCGAGTTCGACCTTCATCGCGTGAACCTGGGTCGCGTATTCCGGATTGTCGTACATGTTCTGAGATTCGTTGGGGTCTCGCTCAAGATCGTAAAACTCCCATTCATCGAATTCATAGAACTGCATCAACTTGAATCGTTCATCGCGTACTCCGTTATGGCGTGAAACCATATGCACACTGGGGTACTCGTAAAAATGGTAGTAGATGGATTTCCGCCAATCTGGAACGGTTTCACCTTTCAGGAGTGGAACCAAAGATCGCCCTTGCATGTCATCCGGGATGGGAGCCCCGGCCATTCGCAGGAATGTTTCGGCGTAATCGAGGTTTTGCACAAGATTCGTGTTCATTGAACCCGGTTTGGTGACTCCGGGCCATTTGACGATAAGAGGCATCTTGAGCGATTCTTCGTACATCCAGCGTTTGTCGTACCAACCGTGGTCGCCAATGTAGAAACCTTGGTCCGACGAATAGATCACGATGGTGTTTTCTTCGAGGCCGCTGTCGTTGAGAAACTGCATTAACCGGCCGACGCTCTCGTCGACGCCTTTGACGCAGCGGAGGTAATTTTTGGCGTAGCGCTGGAACTTCCATCGGACAAGCTCTTTGCCAGTTAGTTCGGCTTTGGCGAAGGCTTCGTTTTCGGCCGCGAAACCTGCGTCCCAATCGGCTCGTTGCTTGGGCGTCATTCGCTGGATGTTTTTGAATCCCGAGCGATCCGTTTGCAGATCCGGTTCTCCGTCCCAGCCAGCGGGCGGATTGGTAAACAAGTCGTAAACGAGATGCAAATGGCGGTCGATTTCCATTTCCTGGTTCCGGGCCGCCGGAGCATTGTCCGAGTAATCGTCGAAAAGCGTGTCGGGCTCAGGGATTTCGATATCGTTGTAAAGGTCGAGGTGGCGAATGGCGGGCATCCAGCACCGGTGAGGAGCTTTATGTTGGCACATCAGCATGAACGGTTTGTCCGAGTCCCGGTTTTGCTTGAGCCAGTCGATCGCCAGATCGGTAACGATATCCGTGCAATACCCCTCGATGGTTCGGCGGCCATTTTCGGACAGGAATCGCGGATTGTAGTATTCGCCTTGGCCGGGAAGCACTTCCCAATAGTCGAAACCCTGGGGCTGCGATTTGAGGTGCCATTTTCCGATCATCGCGGTTTGATAACCCGATTTTCGCAGCAATTTCGGGAAGGTCTGCTGCGAGCCATCAAAATCGTTGCCGTTGTTCATGAAACCGTTCAGATGACTGTGTTTTCCAGTCAAAATGACGGCTCGGCTGGGTCCGCAAATGGAATTCGTGCAAAAACTGTTTTGGAACAGCATTCCCTGGCGGGCCAAGTCATCAATATTTGGCGTCGGATCGACCGATTTCAGCCAACCGTTGTACGCTCCAATGGCATGCGGAGCATGGTCATCGGTGAATATGAAGAGGATATTGGGGCGATTTTGATGGTTTTTAGGGTTCTTAGCGGTTGCCGCCCCATCGCCCGCAAAAGAATTTGAGACGATCAAGGAAAAAATTAAGAAGAAAAAAATATTGGATTTCATGGAATCAATTGCAATTTTCTAGGGAGTTACTGCGTCATTTAGTAGCACCAGAAATGACGTACACCGTTAAGATGGGGAAGGCAACGAAAATTTTCCGAAAAATTGCTTTGCATTGCTTAACCCTAAGTTATAGTTAATTTCTACTTTGCATCCCGCCAGGGTCAATCTGTAGGCTCGAAGGTTAGATCCAAAACCACTTACCTTAATCCGAGGTTTAAGTGTTTTAAAGATGATAGTAAGAAAGATTGAAGTTTCTGGCTTATTGGTCGTTAGCATTGTTTGCGGTTGTAGGTTTCGGCGACAAAACAGACGCCGGTACGTTTAAAGCCACCAATCGTGGTAGCGTCTTTAGTGATGGTTCGTGGGTCCGACGCCGGGCGTTGAGATCTAATTGGCTGGTTCTGGTGTTTCTCCATGGGAGTAAAAACTTTTTTGATTTCGACTTGGAGTTCCATCGCCGAATCAGTGGGCAACTGCGGCGTCGTTTAGCAGAATCAATGCGGCTAACTCCGCAACAATACCAATAATTTTCCTATGTGCGAGTTACGTGTGGTTCACCAGCGTCAACCGCCACGCCTAGTCCTATGTTGTACGCCGTCCATTGGGGCAGGACGTTATATGGATCGGTTGGTTCAATTCACGCAAACAGCAAATCACGTTTAACGGTTGGATGCAATACAGCTGGCTTGATACATTAACGCTGCACTCGGTGTCCTTGGCACGAATTCGATTTTTTGCAATTGGTGGTACATCATACTACGACAATGTTTCGGTGTTACCGGAGTGGGTGCATTTGATAATCGCATTGGATAACGTTCCAGGGCAACGAACACCCATGGCCGGATTTACGGACGATTACGGATACAACTCGATCAGTCGACTCAGGGGTGTTACGTTGAATGCTGAACTGATACGCTGTTCATGTCGATGCCGACGTTCAGCTTTTGGCGATGAGCTGATTTATCAATGGACGATCAACGGAAACGCTTCGTTGGCGGCATTGAAATCCGCGGAACAACACACTTTTGTTGGATGAACGACCTTCAACGCTGGAGTGGACGTCTAAGGTACCGACGCTGTTACTTGACGATAACTTTCGATAGATGGGACCGCAATCAGGTGTGGGTTCCGGATCTTTGATAGCAGTTCCCGGAACCGGCATGTTGTCATTGCTTTGTATTGGCATGATGGGACTGGCAATGGCGACGACGAAGCCGTTAATTCAATTGCATCACAGCTAAAATAAAAGAAAGCCGTTGCTCTCGGGCAGCGGCTTTTTTTTCGTTTAGCCATAGCCGTTTGGGCTGGTTCCATGTCTTCTTGTCGTGCAACATCAGCTACCGCTTCAGAGCAATGTTCACAGATCCAAAAAAGGCGTCACCGCGATCGCCAGATTTGATGATCGGGAATGGCCAGTTGGGTTTGGATGGAATTGATGTCGTTCTTAAACCGTTTGGCGTCTTGGGGGTAGCCCTGGGTGGGCTTGAGATCGGCAACATGCTGTTGCCAAAAACCGTTCCAGATCAGCATAAACACCTCACGCACGTATTTTGAGACCATCGACGCCAAAGCCGTTGGCAAAAAGGACTCGCCTTTGGCCTCAAAACGGAGCTTCACCGAGCGACCATCCTCTTGAAAGCTGTATTCGCTGATGTGAAGTGTCTCGCGACCCGCCCAGACAAACTCCTCCGTGATGACTTCCTGGATCAACGCGCCATAGCGACTGCGGCCGCCGTGTTTGTCACAGCCAACGACGACATCCTCCGAGGTCAGATCCAGCAAGTCACGAACGATTCTCAAAGTCGAAGTCGATAACAGATTCGCCTTGTTTCCATGTTCCGTGATGCCGCGATTGAACGGACCGGCGAATACCGGAACGCTGACGATTTTGCTTAAGGCAACTTCGGCCTGTTGGCAATCGTTCAAAAAAGCCTCGCCCAATTCAACGATGGTTGCCAAGTCCGCGGCAACCGGTAGTGACAATTCCCGGTCCAGCAACCAGGTCTCCTGCTGGATGCTGTTTATCGAATTGGTGTTCACGACTTGTTGCAGGAGTTCTTGCCAAGTCGTCGGGACGGTGTGGTTCAACGAATACAGGATCGCCAAAACTGGCAATTCCAGGTTCTTGAGACGTTTGGAGGCACCGTAAACTTTTTTTGAGTCCGCAATCAGGAGCTGGGACTCTGGCCGTTCCACGCTCCCATTGGTCACGCTGCCGCGCAGAAGGTTGTAAAGTTGCGATTCCGGGTCGACCGTTTCCCAGAGCGTCCCGGTGATCACCAAAGGCCCATAATTGGGGCCATAACCCGCTTCATCGGTTCCGATCTGGTGAGGCATCATCCATCCTGTGGTTTAAGTTTCCAACAGGATTGTAGCCGGATTAGTAGTAGATTCGAGTTGAAGTCTTCGGGGCTGTGGCTTCCAGCCGCAGATTACTGGTAAGCCGGAGCCACGTACTTCTGCCACCGGGTTAAGCGGATAGCGCAATAGTGCTTCTCCAGTTTTAATGTTCGGGTAAAGCTGTTTTAGTTTTTGCCGGGCATCGTCGACGGAAAACTGCCAGTCGACTCCCCGTTGCTTTTTGTTGGTTGCTTTTGACCAAGCTTTGAGTTGAGATTGTACCGCTTTGATTGTGGCGAAGCGATGACTATGCTAGTTCGTCGGGTCATTGAGCTCAGTTCATTTTCAGCTATCGCTGCGCAGACTGCCATGCTTTGGCGTGTGCCCTATTTCGGCCGCGAGCAAAGTGGGTGGCTTCGTTGGCAGCAAACGCGTCATAGAACGCCCCAGTGACATGGGTGTTGAGATTGTCGCAAACGAGAACCACCTCTTCGCTTTGGCGAAGTATTGTCCTTTGAGAACCGCCTCAATCGCCCATTCGATCTTTCGCGACGGCAACCGAAACATCTCGCCAGCCTGCCAACGGTTGGCAGAACATGAAGATGCTCACCGGTCCAACTCGCTTATATTCTAATCGGCCTTTGGTCGCGACGGCAGTGCTTCTAACATTTGGAGCGGTTGCTCATCCAACGAAACTGCTGCGGAAAACGTGTACAAAGGCTGCAAATAGGTTTGCAAAACGTTTTCCATGTCGGCAGCGAACTGAGCGTTCTGCTTCGGCGGAATGACCAGGGACTAGTTGCGTCATGTTTCGGAGAATCGCAAGTCGTGACACTCGTTCTTGGCTCGGGTCCAGTTCGCGTACCTTTTGGTGGTGCTTACGCTGGCGGCTCCGCGCTTCGCCCTCACCGTCGAACTTACGTGTCCGTGGCGGACTTGCCGCTGCTTTCCGTTGAGCGTCGCTCGAAACCAGACTCCCCGCCGTGTTCTCGTCTTCCGATATTGATTTGTTGATCCCGTCCAAATCCTGATCCAACCAGCATATCTGGACCAATTCCACGTTCGACGACCCGCGTTTTGACCGCTGTTCCACTTCTCGCGTTGTCGTTTCGTCAACGACTATATGCTTCTTCTTCATGGCGTCCTCCTTGAACGCCGATATCTTCAACCATTTACAATTCCACTGATACCCTAATTCCAAATCTGGATGAAGCACTAGGGTTTCCCTACTGGTTGCGTAGTGGGCGAGCAACGGTCCGGATTATGACTTTGAAGGCTCGTAGCCTCGTCCACTACCCTAAAATTGAATCCTGGCAAAGCACTAGTGATTATTCGAAGATAACTGGAATGGCAACCAATCTTATTCCACGGATAGTGGCGATCCGCATGTAGCTGTCGGCGGGAAGCCCACAGTTAACGTTACCGACACACCGAGCCACGATAGTGGCGGCCGCAACGAATTGCCGGTCGGTTCGACCCCGAAGAAAACGATGGGCTCATCGACAATGGACTAACGAATATTGAAACGATACAAGAAACGCAAACATCACCGTCCAAGAATCCTACGGAGTGCTCCTAACGTTTGCGACGTACGCTTGAAGGTTGAATGCGGGCGGCATTCCCCCCTAGAAGGCAACCTATTTAGTTGGTTTCTGCAAATCCGGAGTCTGGAGATCGAATCACGGAGATTTCCCGTTCGGCTCCCAATCCCGATCCGAATAGACCATTGCCGCGCTTGCGATTCTTGATGCTGGATCGTTTGTCACTGCCCCCGACCAGCCATTCCATGAAGTCGAAGGGTTCTTTCTTGGTCTCGCGGGTCACCTTGCTTTTCGGGGCATCCGTCCCGTTCATATACCAGAGAGTTCCGCCGCAAACGATGGTCGCCAGCAGCGAAACAACGAGGATTTGGACCGCCAAAACCCGGTTCCGAGGTGACGGGCTTGGATTCATTTGAACTTGCGGGGATTCTTGAATGCTGACTGCCGGATCGGCCGGAGTTTCGTGGGCAAAAATCTCTTGTTTGATTTCTTCGTAGCTGGGCATTTTGTTCTACCGGCTTAAAACTTCGACAAATTGATGGCTTTCAACGTTGAAAACGATTGGTTGCGGCACGGAAGCATAGGATTTATCCGACTTAATGGTCTCCGATTCGACCTGCTCAGCCGGAGGTTTTCCTCAGTTTCGAGTGCGGTTGAAGGGGTGCTTCCGGTTGTGCGGCTTACTTCCTGACCATCGAACCAGATTCTCGGAGCCGAGCCGTTCCAGCCTGGTCGCCAAATACGATCTCGTGGACTTGCTTGACGACTTGTCGGCAATCCAAAGTCCGTTAATTTGATGAAGTGTCGCTGTTCAGCTGCATGACAGACAAACACCACTTAGAATTCCGTCAAAATAAATGACCATTTAAAAATGACACCTCTCAAATCAGAAAACAAACAAGACGCCAAGCCGGAATTCGATTGGCAGAAGTTTCCAAAGACGGACCGGATGTTTCGTCAACTGGTTGACGATTTTTGCAGCGATTGTCAATTTGCAGATCGAATGCGGGCCAGAATGCTCACGGAAACGGGGACTCGTCTCGCCGATTGGGTGGATCACATTGCAGTCAATGAAGAGACCCAACTCAATGGTGGACTTTTCCGCGACGAGCTGATCGAGTTCGGATATGAGGCGTCGGCTGGCAATTCACTCTCGCAAATGTTTGTCCACCAGGGCGGAACGTTCGCGCCCCTCCTGCTGATCCCAGATGAGTCCAGGCGACTGGTGCTTCGAGTTGACTCGGTCGCAGATTTTGTCGCGAGGCACAGTTTGCAGGGCATCGAAATCGAGGGTCAGCCGTTTTCCGGATTTCGCAGGGCCTTGATTTCAAAGGAATCCCATTGCGAATTGTGGGTGTGTGAGCGACAGGGCTACTCGGATTGGGAGCCGTCTTCAGACCGGGAACCACTCCGACTCACCGCCATCGACCATTTTGAAAACTTTCAGCTGCGACGTCGTCTCCATGACGAAGACGAAACCGGTTTTGAGATCGTCTCCGAATTGATCCAGCGTTCGATTGCAGATCTGGGCGTCAATTGGACTTGCGATTTGTTTTTTAGCGCCGAACGAGAGTATTGGCAACGTCGCAATCTGGCAGCCAGAATTCAGAAACGGCGTCAGGATCGATTGGGACTTGGCTGGGCCAATCATGACCATCATACCTATCGCAGCAGCCGAGCCAATTTTGTTCGACTGATCGAGGTTCTTGAATTACTGGGATTCAAGTGTCGGGAACGATTTTACGCCGGCGAACAAGCAGGATGGGGAGCCCAGGTGCTGGAGCAGCCCGATTGCGGGATCGTGATCTTTGCCGATGTTGACCTGGATCCATCCGAATTGTCTGGCGATTTTGCGCACGACGGATTGGAGCCGGCCAAAAAACTGGGTACGGTTGGACTTTGGTGTCAGCTGCACGGAGAGGCGATGCTTCAGGCGGGCATGCATCATCTCGAGTGCACGTTTGATTTTGACGCGGCACGTTCCCAGTTGGATCGAGAGGGAATCGAAACGATGGAGCCCTTCACGGACGCTCCCTATTTGCGGCAGGCATTTACCGTCGGCGAAATCTGGTCAATTGACCGTCGGCGAATTGAGGAGGCAGTTTCTCGCGGCTATTTGTTACCCCAACAGGCAAACAAGTTCATGGAGGAGGGGGCCCTCGGTTCACACCTCGAAATCCTCGAACGCAACGAGGGTTTCAAAGGATTTAATCAAAGTGGCGTGAGTAAAATCATTGCCGAAACCGATCCGATTAACTTCAACTGATGTATGACTTGGTTGAGAAAAGGAAGAATATGGAAAGCTCGACTCAGGAAGATCTCGTAACAAAATCACTGAATTTTTTGAAAGATCTGGGCGTCTCGAATCTGAATTCGGCTGTCGGCGTCGGGGACTGCTGGCAAGTTGGCACGGGCGTTCCGATCGAGTTCAGGACTCCAATTAATGGTCAGTTGCTCGGCGAGATCAACTCGGCCATGCCAGACGATGTCGGCTGTGCCGTACGATGTGCGCAGAAAGCATTTCAATCGTGGCGCGTCGTCCCGGCGCCGATACGGGGGCAACTGGTTCGACTAATTGGAGAAAGACTGCGGCTTTACAAAAACGAACTGGCCCAGCTGGTGACTCTTGAGTGCGGCAAGATTTACCAGGAGTCCCTGGGTGAAGTTCAGGAAATGATCGACGTGTGCGATTTTGCATTGGGCCTCAGCCGCCAGTTGTATGGATTGTCGATCGTCAGCGAGCGCCCATTGCACCGGCTCACTGAGCAGTGGCATCCGCTAGGCCCCATTGGCGTGATCAGTGCATTCAATTTCCCGGTCGCGGTTTGGGCGTGGAATGCCATGCTGGCTTTGGTTTGCGGCGATCCGGTAATCTGGAAGCCGTCGGAAAAAACCCCTTTGACTGCAATCGCCTGTCATGCCATCGCGCAGCAAGCCATTCTTGAAGTCGACGAGGCGAGTCCCCATCTGTTGCAACTCGTTGTCGGGGGAGCCGATATCGGTCAAGCACTCGCCGCTGACCCGAATGTGCCACTGATTTCGGCAACGGGTTCGACTGCCATGGGACGCAGTGTCGCCCAAATTGTGGCTGCCCGACTGGGGCGATCGTTGTTGGAATTGGGTGGAAACAATGCGGCCATCGTCACTCCGACCGCCGACATGGCTTTAACGGTTCGCGGCATCGTGTTTGCCGCCGTGGGCACTTGTGGTCAGCGCTGTACTTCACTGCGTCGGTTGATTGTTCATGAATCCGTTGCGGAGTCGTTATCAAAGACTCTGCAATCCGCTTATCAGCAAGTGCGAATCGGAAATCCTTTGGCACCTGACACGCTGGTCGGTCCGCTGATCGATCAACAGGCGTTCGAGAACATGCAGGCGACCCTTGTGGCCGCCAAAGAGCAGGGCGGCAGCGTCAGCGGAGGAGGACGAGTTGTTGTAAACGGGTTGGAAGATGGCTTTTACGTGAATCCCGCACTTGTCGAAATTGACCATCGTGCCGAGGTTGTCGGCAAAGAAACATTCGCGCCAATTACTTATTTCATCCGCTATCAGGACTTCTCGGATGCCATCGAGATTCAAAACGAAGTTTCCCAGGGTTTGTCGAGTTCCGTGTTCACCAACAACATTCGAGAAGCCGAACTGTTTTGTTCCGCGGCCGGGTCGGATTGCGGAATCGCAAACGTGAACATCGGCACCAGTGGTGCGGAAATCGGCGGGGCGTTTGGCGGTGAAAAAGACACTGGCGGAGGCCGTGAATCCGGGTCCGATTCGTGGAAGGCGTATATGAGACGCTCGACCAATACGGTCAATTATTCGGATCAACTACCGCTTGCGCAGGGGATCAAGTTTCATCTGTAGTCGGACTTGGTTGGGCGGCAGCCGAAGCGATGAACGCGCACGGTTGGAATTGCCGACCCTTCCAATGACTCGGACTAAAGGGCTTTGCGCTCCAGCGCCGAATTGTTCGGGCGGACGAGGTTTTTGATCAGTCCAATTTTTTCCAACCCGGTCAGAGTCAAGTACGTGACATCGAACTCCCACCAGCGGTGACCGTGCTGTGCCGAACGCGGATCGGCGTGGTGATTGTTGTGCCAGCCTTCTCCATTGGTCAGCAGCGCGAACAGCCAATTGTTGCGGCTGTCTTCCCGAGTTTCGTAGTTCCGGTAACCCCACATGTGAGCCGCGGAATTGATGGCCCACGTCACATGCCAGGTGTAGATCGTTCTCATGATGACGGTCCACAGGAAGAACTGCGAAGTAAACTGAAGCCGACCACCTGGCTCAACGAAAAGGAAAGCCAAACCAGTTCCCAGCGCGAGGAAAATCAGTGCGTGGGCCGCATAGATCCACAGCCAGTTTTGGCCTTTTTGCAGCCACATATAGTACGGGTCTCGCATCAGATCTCGGCAATAACGATCATAGGCCGAGGCGTTACTAAGGTCTCGATTGTCAACAAACAACCAACCCATGTGCGACCAAAACGCACTGACGCGCGGTGTGTGCGGATCTGGCTGATGGTCAGAATGTTGGTGGTGGACTCGGTGTACCAATACCCAGCGGGCGGGAGAATCTTGAAAACTGCAAACTCCCAGCGTTGCCAGCAGGTATTCAAACCATTTGGGGCAATCATAGCCGCGGTGTGTCAACAGGCGATGGTAGCCGGCCCCGATGCCCATCGAAGTAAAGATGTAGTTCCCGATCGGTAGGAACAAAACGCCCCACCAGCTGAAGAAGTACGGAAAAAACGCTAGCGGGATTAGCAGATGAATGGCGATAACGGGCACCATGTATTCCCAAAGGATGCGGCTTTGAGAATTCACGCCCTTCGGTTTTGGCAAGCGATGCTGTTTTCGGCTACCAAGTTGTTCCGTTTCCACGTGGATGTCTTTGGCGATCTCATCGACGTGTTTTGGAGATCGTTTTTCTGGAGGTGTTTCAATGGCCATGGGTCAGTCATCAAGTTCAATAATGCGGCAGGGGCGTATCCCGCCGTTAGTTTAGTCCGAAGCGAATTTCCACGAAACGGCAATTCCACGGATCGGCGGGCGCAATCCGAGATACACTGACAAACGAGTCAGAAATTAACGCAGATTGGCACGAATGAGTGGTTTTTGCGACCCGCCAGTATCCGAGGGGCGATTGGATCGGTAAACGGTGAATTGGTTTGCGAACAGATCTGTGCCAAAACGTCGCACACGGGTCAGCGGTGTCCTTCCAATTCGAATCTGCGAAAGCGGACGCGCTTTCGTCCAAGGCACGATCCCAAGGTCCCAGGCACAGATACTCAGCTTCGATCCAGGCAATCGTGCGAAACCGCCGACGGCCAAATGGAGTAATTTTTATCAAAGTAAAGTACCTCCAAGCCCGCCAATCCGATTTGCCTGTGCATTTTCGAACAGAACATCCCGAGAAGAAAAACGAACTCTTGTTAGTCGGGTGAAAACCAGCCCAAATCCAATTAACATGTTGACTGTCTACGAATCCAACTGGGCCAAACAAGGTTAAACGCAATATGTTGACGAGACGACAAAAGATCCGCAGCTTTGTACTGTTGTTGATTAGTGCCCCATTTTTGACGGTGACCCTTGCCGCTCCGTCAAACGCTCAAACCAAACCTGCTGGCGGCATGATGCGATATCCTGACGTCAGCGATGACCAAATTGTGTTCGTCTACGCTAATGATCTTTGGGTTGTATCCAAAGAGGGTGGTGTGGCGTCCCCCTTGGCCAGTCCCGCGGGAGGCGAGCGGTTTCCGAGATTCAGTCCGGACGGCAAGACGATTGCGTTTGTCGGGAACTACGACGGTGGTACGGATCTGTATACGATTCCCGTGACGGGTGGAGTTGCCGAACGAAAAACGTTTCATCCGGCATCCGAAATGCTTTGTGATTGGGCGCCGGGTGGAAAGCGTTTGCTTTATTCCACGAATGGATTTTCGGGACTGGGCCGGGTCCAGGAACTGTTTACCATCTCCGATCAGAAACCGTTGCCTGCAAAGCTGCCTGTTCCTTATGGCACCAACGGGGCGATCAGTCCCGATGGCAAATGGCTTGCCTACACACCGCACTCACGCGACTCTCGAACCTGGAAACGGTACCGCGGTGGAATGGCCTCCGACATCTGGTTGTTTGATCTTGAAAACAATACGTCGAAGCAAATCACCGATTTCGAGGGCACCGACAGCCTGCCGATGTGGCACGAAAAAATGGTTTATTACCTTTCCGACGCGGGGAATTTTGCGAGGCTAAATATCTGGTCGTACGATACGGAATCGGGAGAACGAGCACAGGTTACGAAGTTTGAAGACTTCGATTGTAAATGGCCTTCGATCGGGCCAGGAGCGAGCGGCGAAGGCGAAATCGTTTTTTCCAATGGGCCAAGTCTGTACCTGTTAAATTTGAAGGACGGCAAAGCAAAACCGGTCGATGTTTCGATTCCCGGCGATCGCCCCACGGTGCGTGCAAAGAAAATCGACGTAGCCGATGCGATTTCTTCCGGCGATATCTCCCGGACGGGAAAACGAGTCGTATTTGAGGCTCGCGGTGATATTTGGACTTTGCCCGTGAAGAACGGGTCACCCCGAAATCTGACTCGCACCAGTGGTGAAGCCGAAAGGGACCCAGTGTGGAGTCCGGATGGTCGCTGGATCGCTTTCCTGTCGGACAAAACCGGAGAGTACGAACTGTATGTTACACAGTCGGATGGTCGCGGCGAGACGAAACGGTTGACCAAGGATGGCAAGGCGTTTCGTTACCTTTCCAACTGGTCACCTGACTCCAAACACATCGCGTACAGCGACAAAGCCGGAAACTTGTTCGTTTATTCGATGGATTCGGAGGAGTCGAAATGGATCGATACCGATCCGTTCGCCGGCCAACTGGAGGCGAATTGGTCTCACGATTCCAACTGGATCTGTTACGCGCGGGCGACCGATCAACGTGCACCCAGTTCCAGCATTTGGGTCTACAAAATCTCCGACGGAACCAAACAACAATTGACCAGCGGATACTTTCAGGATCAGGATCCCGTCTTCGACGCCAAAGGCAAGTTCATCTATTTTCATAGCAACCGCTCGTTTAATTCGCCCCAGTACGAAGACGTCGGAACCACCTTTATCTACTCGGGGACCGATGTCTTGATGGCGATGCCGCTGCAAGCCGATTTTGAGCATCCGTTGGCAGCGAAAGTCGACGAAGAGACTTGGGATACGGAAGACGAAGATGGCGACAAGGACGAAGACGACGACGAAGACAAGGACGAAGACGACGAAGAAGACAAGGATGAAGAGGATGAAGACGACGACGACGATGAGGATGAAGACGACAAAGACAAGGAAGGCGAAAAAGACCAGAAGGATAAAAACGGAGAAGGCGACGACAACGCTGGTGACGACGCCGACAAAAAGGGAGACGGTGCGGCTGCTGGCGAGGACGAGGATGAAGACGACGAGGATTCTGATGACGAGGAGGATTCAAAAGACGACAAAGACGAATCAGATTCGGAAGAATCCGACGAGCCTGTCGAAATCGACTTTGATGGGATTGAACATCGAGCTTTCCAGGTGCCCGTAGGCTCTGGCAACTTTGGTAATCTTGCGGTCAACGACAAAAATCAGCTTCTCTATTCGGAAAGACCATCACGAGGAAGCGAAGGGGAGTCTGCCATCAAGCTGTTCGACTTTTCAGACGACGAGAAAAAGGCGAAAACCGTTGTCTCCAAAGCCTTCAACTTTGGTGTCTCGGCCGACGGAAAACAACTCATCGTGTTGGCCGGCAGGAAAATCTACGTCATCAAGGCTGCGGCAGATCAGAAGCTTGAGAAACCGCTGTCAACCGACGGCATGACCGTGATGGTCGATCCACGATCGGAATGGAAACAGATCTTCCGGGAAGCCTGGCGATTGGAGCGGGATTTCTTTTACGACCCCACCATGCATGGCGTGGATTGGGATGCCATCGGAAAACGGTATGAAGAGATGTTGGACGATTGCGTTTCTCGAGCCGATGTCGGTTTCGTGATTGGCGAAATGATCGCCGAACTGAACGTTGGTCACGCTTACTATCGGGGCGGCGGTGACACACCTTCAGGCCCCTCCAACGACGTCGGCCTGCTTGGCTGCCGCTTCGAAATCGATGGGGATGCTTACAAAATCGCTGAACTTTATCAGGGAGCGGCCTGGGATTTCGACGCCAGGAATCCTCTGGTCAGCCTCGGTGTGAAACAGGGGCAATATTTGCTGGCAATCAACGATCTGCCACTTACGACGAAACAGAATCCCTACGAAGCAATGCGCGGGACAGCAGGCAAAACGGTAACTCTGACTTTCAGCGATGATCCGATCCTTGACGATGACGACAAACGGGTTGCGGTCAAGACTCTCGGAAACGACAGAAACTTGCGTTTTAGACACTGGATCGAAGCCAATCGTAAACGCGTCGACGAAGAAACCGACGGCAGAGTTGGCTATATCTATGTCGTTAACACCGGTGTGCCCGGCCAAAACGATCTCGTGCGGCAGTTCTTCGGTCAGATCAACAAAGACGCATTGATTGTTGACGATCGTTGGAATGGTGGCGGTCAGATCCCAACGCGTTTTGTTGAGTTGTTAAACCGGCCGGTGACGAATTATTGGGCCAGGCGCGACGGTCGCGATTGGACATGGCCACCAGATTCACACCAGGGACCGAAATGCATGTTGATTAACGGCATGGCAGGTTCGGGCGGTGATATGTTTCCTGCTTTGTTCAAGCAATCTGGCCTTGGCCCACTGATCGGTATGCGAACCTGGGGCGGCTTGGTAGGTATCAGTGGTGGTCCCGGTTTGATTGATGGCGCCGGAGTCACGATGCCTTCATTCGCCTTCTATGAGAAAGACGGCACGTGGGGAATCGAGGGGCATGGAGTGGATCCGGATATCAAAGTCGTTGATGATCCGGCGAAAATGGTGGACGGTGGCGATCCGCAACTTGACGCTGCGATCGAACAGATGCAAAAGGAACTCCAGTCGAATCCGTATCAGCCGCCGAAACGACCGGAATATCCCGATCGCAGCAAGTTCGGAATTGAGCCCCAAGACAAGTAGCCGGGAAGGGTGGCAGGCGAAGATCTTCGGAACCAACTAAAGATGATCTGCTTGAGCTGATCCCTATCGGATCGGCTTGGTCAGACCGATTGATTGAGCTTCAACAGAACCTTGAGAAAATCGTCGCGGTGGTTTTCGAGCCGCTTGGCGACGTCAATCCAGTTTCCGCCGACCATGGTGTGGGAAATCGGATTTCCATGTTCGCAGAAAATCAGCCGGTCCAGCAGGCGATCTTGAGTTGATCCGCCGACCGTCGGATGGCGTGAGTCGACGACGATCAAGTCAGCTCTCTCGCCGACGGCAATTCGTCCCGTTTTGACACCGAGCGATTGAGCGCCGCCGGTCGCTGCACGTCGGTAAAGATTTCGGCCAACGGATTCCTGCTGAGAACCCAGTACGGCCCGCTTTCTTTCAACCAACCGGTGGCCGTATTCCAAGGTTCTCAATTCCGATGCCAGATTGACCGAGACATGACTGTCGCTGCCGACGCCAAACCGACCGCCCAGGTCGAGGAATTCGCCGGCTGGGAAAATCCCGTCTCCCAGGTTGGATTCGGTCGTCGGACACAGACCAACGGTAGCTCGAGAGCGGGCTATTTTCTGTAATTCGTCACGGTTGGCATGCGTCGCATGGACTAAACACCAGCGATCATTCAGGTCAAAGTTAGCATCAAGAAACTCGATCGGGCGTTGCCCTGTCGCGGCCAGGCATTCCTTGACCTCGTTGACTTGCTCCGCGACGTGAATGTGAATTGGTCGACCCGGATATTGGATCTGAAAAGCATCCACGACGCGGCGGCCCACCTCGGTGTCAACCGCTCTGAGCGAGTGGATCGCCAGACCGACGCAAAAATTGGCGTCGGACGAATGTTTTGCGTCGCAGTCGCCAATCAACTGCAACAACGATTCCTCATCAAGTGCAAACCGTCGTTGACTATCCAACAGCGGTCGATTGAATCCACCTTGTTGATACAACGTGGGGAGCAGGCAAATCCCAATTCCGGCATCCACGGCGGCTTGGATGATCACTTCGGCCATTTCAGAATCCCGCGGATAGGGATCGCCATTTCGGTCATTGTGCAGGTAGTGAAATTCGCCCACCCAAGAATATCCAACTCGCAGCATTTCCAGGTAGACCTGTTTCGCAATCCCGTGGACATCGTCAGGATTCAGTTTCCAGACAAATTCATACATCAACTCGCGCCATGTCCAAAAGGAATCCTGGTCAGCAGTACGGTACTCGCTGAGTCCAGCAAAACCTCGCTGAAACGCATGGCTGTGGACGTTGGGTACCCCCGGTATGACGACTCCTTTAATGAATTTGCATTCGAATTGATCTCGTTCGCCCGCGACGTGGATTCCGGTAATCCACCCGTCGGTAACCGTAATCGCTACTCCGTCGATCCATTGGTCGTCAATCAACCCGGAATCGAAGCGGTACGTTTTTCCAACGGCCGAGGCTGCATCGTTTTTCAAAGGACCAATTCACCTCTCTTGAAAACGTTGACGCAGGGCTGGTCCCCCAGCGTGTAGAGAATTTCAGCCAGGGATTCGACACTCCAGACGGCAAAATCAGCCTGTTTGCCAATCTCAATCGAACCTCGAGTATCGTGAATCCCCAGAGCACGGGCAGCATTGCATGTAATCCCAGCGAACGCCTGTTCCGGCAGCAATCCGAACAGATTGCACGCCATGTTTGCCGCCAGTCGTAGAGAGAGCAGCGGCGAACTGCCCGGATTGGAATCCGTCGCGATGGCAATCGGAACGTGGTGCTGAAGCAGAGTGCTGATTGGCGGCTTTTGCGTTTCCTGCAAGCAGTAAAAGGCCCCCGGTAACAACGTTGCGACAGTCCCACACTCGGCGAGAATTTCGCAATCCGATTGACTCAAGTATTCCAGATGATCGGCCGACAGGGCCCCCAATTGGGCAGCCATTACTGCCGCGCCGGTATGGGTTAACTGCTCCGCATGGATCTTTGTGCGGAGTCCTAATTCGGTTGCGGTCTCCAGTACACGCCGAGACTGGTCGAGATTGAATGCGATTTGATCGCAAAAGACATCGACGGCGGAGCAGATTCGGCGCGATGCGGGAATGATTTGGTTGCAGACCAAATCGATGTAGTCGTCGTTTCGCCCCGCAAATTCCGACGGACACGTGTGTGCGGCGAGCAAGGTCGATTCAACCTCAACCGCAAGCTGGTTTTCCAACTCGCGGGCGACACGCAGCATTTTCAACTCGGTGTCCAAATCGAGACCATAACCCGATTTGATTTCCACAGTCGTCACGCCTTCCCGTAACAGGCAGGCCAGTCGTTGTTTGGCAGATGCGAGCAACTGATCTTCGTCGGCCATTCTGGTTGCATTGACCGTCGACAGAATACCACCGCCTTCTGCAGCAAGAGACTCATAGGTCTGGCCAGCCAAACGTCGAGACCATTCGATCGCACGATTTCCGCCATAGACCAAGTGGGTATGGCAGTCGATCAGGCCCGGCGTTATAAGTTCCCCGTTTCCCTGGATGAGTTTGACGTTTTCGTCAAACCGGGGAATGCTGGACTCCGGCAAAACCCAATCGATAATGCCAGCCGAAACGCCTATCGTGTGTTTGTCCAGCAAATCGTAGTCGCCCAACGAATCCGGTCGCATGCAGGCAATTCGAAAGCCGACAAAAAGCTGCTCAGGAGAATTGACGGGTTCCACCGTTGCCATGAGATGTTCAACGTCAACCGGATGACTACTTCTTCCCAGGCAACATGTTGTAAACTGGGGATAACTGTTTATCCAAAACTATCCGAATTTCTGAGCTCCAACAAGGATATTCAATGTCCGGGACAATGCACGACCGTATTCGGTCGCCACGGGGTAACGAATTGGTCTGCAAGAGCTGGCTGACCGAGGCGGCTTTACGGATGCTAATGAACAATCTCGATCCGGAAGTAGCAGAAAAACCGGATGAACTGGTGGTCTACGGAGGCATCGGTCGGGCCGCCAGAAACTGGAAGTGTTTTGAGAGGATTGTTGAATCACTCAAGCGCCTAAACGTGGACGAAACGTTGTTGATTCAGTCCGGTAAACCCGTGGGCATTTTCCAGACGCATGGCGATGCACCGAGAGTCTTGATCGCCAACAGCAACCTCGTTCCTCATTGGGCGACGTGGGAGCATTTTCATGAACTCGACCGGGCGGGGTTGATGATGTACGGCCAGATGACGGCGGGATCATGGATCTACATTGGGAGCCAAGGGATCGTTCAAGGGACTTATGAGACGTTTGTTTCGATGGGCAAGCAGCACTTCGATGGCGACTTGGCTGGCAGATGGATTCTGACTGCCGGTCTGGGCGGCATGGGGGGCGCCCAACCACTTGCGGCGACGATGGCGGGTGCTTCCATGTTGGCGGTTGAATGTGACCCGACTCGAATCGACAAACGATTGGAAACCGGGTACATCGCTCAGAAAACGGATTCGCTGAATGAAGCACTGTCCATTATTTCTGCGGCCTGCAAATCAAAAACGCCTGTCTCCGTGGGCTTGTTGGGGAATGCTGCCGAGGTACTGCCGGAATTGGTGCGCCGCGGTATCCGGCCCGACGCGGTTACCGATCAAACATCGGCGCACGATCCGTTGAATGGCTACCTGCCAGCCGGATGGTCGCTGGAGCAAG
This sequence comes from Pirellulaceae bacterium, assembly GCA_942492215.1. Lineage (GTDB taxonomy): Bacteria > Planctomycetota > Planctomycetia > Pirellulales > Pirellulaceae > Mariniblastus. The sequence goes on along the minus strand of CALODY010000010.1, from coordinate 326,302 downwards.
CTGTGGCCGAACGCAAATCCGCTCCCGATCGCGTGGTTAAGGCTGCCAAACAGTCGATGGCGGTGCACGTACAAGCCATGTTGGATTTTCAGGCAAAAGGGATTCCTGTATTTGACTACGGCAACAACATTCGGCAAATGGCGTTTGAAGAGGGCGTCAAGAACGCGTTTGATTTTCCGGGTTTCGTGCCGGCTTACATTCGTCCGTTGTTTTGCCAGGGCATTGGCCCCTTTCGTTGGGCCGCCTTGTCGGGCAAAGCCGAGGATATTTACGCGACCGACCGAAAAGTCAAAGAATTGATACCCGATGATCAGCATCTCCACCGGTGGCTGGATTTGGCTTCCCAAAAGATTCAATTTCAAGGATTGCCCGCGAGGATTTGTTGGGTTGGACTTGGCGATCGCCATCGCCTGGGTTTGGCTTTTAATGAGATGGTCCGAGCGGGAGAACTATCGGCACCTGTCGTGATCGGTCGCGATCATCTTGATTCGGGGTCGGTTGCCAGTCCCAACCGGGAGACCGAAGCGATGAAGGATGGATCGGACGCGGTTTCCGATTGGCCGATTTTGAATGCGTTATTGAACACGGCTTCTGGGGCGACCTGGGTCAGTTTTCATCATGGGGGTGGGGTCGGTATGGGGTTTTCGCAGCATGCCGGGGTGGTGATCGTCGCGGACGGTTCTCATGAAGCAGACGAACGAATCCGTCGAGTGTTGTTTAATGATCCGGCAACTGGAGTGATGCGTCATGCGGATGCGGGTTATGAAACGGCAATTAATTGCGCGAGAAAACAGAACCTCGATTTGCCCATGGTAGATTGGGCAGATTAGCAAGCATCCAAGGGTTCCAAATTGCCAACATCATCGGTTCCGATCAAGCGTCTTTTTTTTCGGTCCCTTGGGATTGAAACGTTTCTGATCTCAAACCAGCGGTTCAACTCATGAAGCTTGTACCCGGAAACTTGAAACACGATCAGCTGGAAACGATCTATCGAGACCGTGTCGCAATTGAGTTGGACGATTCTTGTTGGCCGGCGGTGGCGCAATCAAGGCAGGTTGTGTTGTCGGTTTTGGAAAGCGGGAAAGTTGTTTATGGAGTCAACACGGGTTTTGGCTTGTTGGCGAACAAACGGATTTCCACTCAGAATCTTGATCAGCTGCAGCTGAATCTGGTCCGTTCCCATTGTGCGGGGACGGGGCCTTTGTTGGATGATTCGATTGTCGGTTTGGTGATGGTTTTGAAATTAGCAAGTCTGGCCCGGGGTCACTCGGGAGTTCGGCCCGAGTTGATCCAAACGTTGTTGGATTGCTGCAACGCCGCTGTATTTCCTTGCGTGCCATCAAAAGGCTCCGTGGGGGCAAGTGGTGACCTGGCACCGTTGGCACATATGAGTCTGGCGTTGATCGGTGAGGGCGAAGTTCGCGAACAGGGGCAAACTCTTAACGCCAACGATGTGTTCGCTCGATTGGGAATCCAGCCGTTACAACTGACGGCCAAAGAAGGGCTGGCATTGCTGAACGGAACGCAGGTATCAACCGCGCTCTGCCTGGCAGCGCTTTACCAGACGCGTCGAATTTTTGATGCAGCGATCATAGCGGGGGCCCTGTCCGTCGACGCAGCGGTGGGAAGCGATACACCGTTTGATAGCCGAATCCATGAGGTTCGCAACCAAGTCGGACAAATCGAATGTGCTCGACGCTACCGGAGTTTGCTGCAGGGAAGTGAGATCCGAGAGTCTCATCGACAGTGCCAACGTGTGCAGGATCCCTATTCGTTACGTTGCCAACCACAAGTTATGGGGGCCTGCCTGGATACGATATGGCATGTTGAAGAGATCCTGTTGCGCGAGGCGAATTCGGTTTCAGACAATCCATTGGTGTTTACAGACGACGGCTCGATTTTATCCGGAGGCAATTTTCATGCTGAACCGGTCGCGATCGCTGCCGATCAACTGGCGCTAGCCATTGCGGAAATCGGTTCCCTTTCCGAACGACGGCTGGCATTATTGATCGACCAACATCTGAGCGAGCTGCCTCCGTTTCTGGTCCAGGAAGGGGGGTTGAATTCTGGATTTATGATTCCCCAGGTGACTGCCGCGGCGCTGGTCAGCGAGAACAAGCAACTGGCCGGTCCTGTTAGCGTTGATAGTCTGCCCACCAGCGCAAACCAGGAAGACCACGTGAGCATGTCGTGTTATGCAAGCAGAAGACTGTTGGATATGTGCGATAATCTTGCCGACATCGTCGCGATTGAGTTGTTGGCGGCGTGTCAGGGGGTCGATTTTCGCAAGCCGCTTCAGACCAGTCCTTCGCTGCGTGAAGTCCTTGCGAAAATCCGTGGACAGGTACCTGGCTATGAACAAGATCGACCGTTCCATCGAGATATCGAGAAAGTGAAGCGGTTGATGCTCAACGGTGAGTTGACGGTGGGTTAATCTCTTGGGGGCCAATGGGCTCTTCAAGACGCTGTCGCCGCCAGTTGGGCTGGCCATTACTTTTTGGGCGGTCCGGAAATAGACACGAAATCGGATCGCAGTTACCGGATGACGGAAATTCGCTCCGGCGTTACAATTTCGAAATGGTGGCTTGCCATACCAAATCGCACTTTACTGTTGGTGATTTGAGAGGCTGGTTTCGCGATTGTTGCAAGTCTGGTGATGATGGATGCCCGCCCCCCTGAAAAGGTATCTGAAATGAGAATTGCTTGTCCATTTTGCAACGAGCATCTTGACGTCGATCCAGCGTTGGGAGGCACCGAAACGAATTGTCCCAGTTGCAGCGGCCGATTCCAGATACCGGTCCCGACCGCGATTATGGAGAATCCCTATGCGACACCATCCCATGCTTCGGAAAAGGAACCCGGCCTGCGTAACGCAGCGGTCCGAGAATTCGCCGGTAAAAAGATCGCGGCGGGGATTTGCGGCATTCTGCTGGGTGGACTAGGCGTACACAAGTTCATCCTGGGTTTCAATTCCGCCGGCACGATCATGTTGTCCGTTTACCTGATTTGCGTGTTTTCAGGTTGCTTACTGATTGTGCCCGTTGTGGGTGCGATGGCGATCCAGGTCGTGGGATTGGTAGAGGGGATTCTTTACCTGACGAAATCCGACGAAGAATTCTATCAGACTTACGCAATTGAAAGGCGCGAATGGTTTTAGGCGGATCGCGTCAGGAATGGAACATTGGGTCAACGAGCGATCGAAAGCGCACCTGACCTATCGGGCATCTCTGATCGTCTTGCCGGACGTAACAAGCAAACGCGTTCAAGCCGGAACTTCGACGGCTTGCCTTGCGATCATCAAAGCCGATCGAATTTCAAATCGTTCGAGTTCGCACTGTTCGGCAACGCTTTGCGACCTTTGCCGGTCTACTTTCTGACGGTGTCAGAACGACGGATTAACTGACGAGCGACGATCGCATCTCGCGAATTAGTTTGAGCAGTTCCTTTTGGGGATTGGCAAATTTTGCGATCCCTTCGCGCATCAACGTCTCTTCCATCGGTTGGATGTTCACCTTCTGGTCTATCTCCTCGATAATTTCGGGCGCCGGAAGACGATCAACCTCTCGCTGAAAGGATTTGTCGGTTTGCGCGATCTTGGCATTGGTCGCCGGCGGATTGGTTTGTATGTCGCTGCCGGCAAGTGCCTCGACATACTTCCAGGGCAAGTCGGTTGGTTTTTTGGTTCCCGTGCTGGCGAACACAATTTCCTGTTGCAGTGGGCAACTCTTGTCGGCCCAGAATTCCTGGTTTTGTTGCCAGATCCGTTTCGCGTTAAGAATGGCGACCTGTCCTTGCGATGCTGGCGAAAGATCCGGGCAATGCTGTTCCGTGTAAACGTCAATGCGGGAGACGAAAATGCTGTAGACCGATTTAAAATAGTCGCGTGATTCGCGTTTTTGCACGCCACGCCAGATCGCATCCCGAGCCGCCTGGTATTGTCGGGCGGTAAAAATCAAAGTCACATTCAGTGGTACACCTGCGGCGGACAAATCCTCCAAGGATGCTAATCCGGCGGCCGTGGCGGGCACTTTGATCATTCGGTTTTTATGTCCTTCGGACCATTGTTGGCCGAGGCTGACATAGTCGGCGACTCGACTGGCCAACGGCATTTCGCTTTCCGGGTCTTCGATTAAGGGGTCCAGTTCGAAACTGACATATCCATCGTTGCCGGACGAGCGTTCCCAAACATTCAAGAAAACTTTCTGGGCATCGACGACTAATTTGTTGGTCATTGCCCAAGCGAGTTGTTCATCGGAATCGGCATTGCTCGCCAGCGGCTGCATGTCCTCGTCAAAGCGGCCAGACTTCAGCAGGTCGGCCACGATGATCGGATTGGAAGTTGCCCCAGTGGCCCCGTCTTTTCTGGCTTGTAACACCAAATCCGGGTCGATGCTGTCCAGCCAAAGCTTGGTGCCGCAAGAGATCAACGACTGTAATGCGTCCGACATGCTATTCCCTTTTCTCGAAGTAGATGCTGCCTGCTCTGCGGACATTGTATGACTTGAAGGACTTAATTACAGCCCGAGTTTGAAGCGGAATTCCTCAAGGCCGGCCAACGTGGCTGAATGTAGGTCCAGTAGCAATACCGATGTCGCATTGTAATGAGCGGGCACAATCAACAACCACCGGCAGAGCCGGTGGCAATGTTCGATTTGCGTTTGCGTTTGTCGGCATACATTTTCTTGTCGGCTTCCTGCAAGGCTTCGGCCAGCGTTCCCGCCGGATCCCGCATCGCCATTCCCACCGAAGCATTGACTTTGCTGATGGCAAATGTTTCTTCGATTCGAATCAGCAATGCTCGGGAACCGGCTGTGTCGCAGTCGACGGCCAATACCGCAAACTCATCTCCTCCGAGCCTGGCAATGACGTCGGACTCCCGGACGGCGGCAGATAACGCTGAGGCGGCTCTCCGCAGCAAATCATCGCCCTCCGCGTGGCCGGCCTGATCATTCACCAATTTGAGGTCATCGAGATCGATTGAAAGCACGCACGCGGGGCTTCCATAACGTCGGCAACGGTGGTCCTCTTTTGCCAATAGCTTTTCCCAGCCCCGACGATTGTAGAGGTTGGTTAATTGATCAATCATGGAATCGGCGGTCGCCCGTTCGGCCCGACGAGCCTCCTCTTGGGCCCTGAGCTCAGTTTCCAAAATGGTCATCAGCAGGCGAGCCATGATCTCGACAAGGGGAAGTTGATCGCCGACATCATCCGGCATTGGCATCGGATCAATAGCACAGAGTGTCCCGAACAGACCACCGTCATGGCGCGTCAATGGCACCCCGACGTATGCCCCGATGGGTACTTGGCGACCGATTGGAGCTTCGGCGTAGGCGGGGATCTCGTTCGAACGCGGAGCGATGCGGGGGCCCAGGCCGGCAACCATGCGTGAACAAAAGGAATCGGTCCAGCGAAACACATCACCCGATTGGACGTTGTAGCCGTGGTCGCTCGCGTTCAGCACGATCCAGTCGTCTTCTTCTGTACGTGTTATCATCCACAGCCGAAACCCAAGTTGCGTGTGTAGATACTCAAGAACCTGACTTGAAGCCGTTTTGAAATCGGCATAGGGTGCCAATGAGAGCATGGATTTGGATTTTGGTGGGGTGATTGGAAGGCGAGGTTTTGAGGCCTCCTGAAACGATGTCTTGATCGAACAGGATCTTCAAGGTTTGCTCGCTTTTTTCACGAATCGAGATCAGTGGCCAGTTCGTTAGTCAAATATGATCAATATTTCGAATTTGACGGTTTGAATTCAATCAGGGTGAGTTGATGGCGAATTGGAGTGCCCGATTAGTTTTTTCTCCGACGCTGTTTTGGACATTGCTGTTGGGACGCTGGTTGAAGGTTCGCCATTGGTGGGATCGGATCGACTCGACGGTATGGCTAGGAGCGATTCCATTTTCAAAAGACGTAAAAACGCTGGCAGACGAAGGTGTTCGCGGGGTGGTCAACACCTGCGAGGAATATCAAGGTCCGGTTCAGCATTACGCAGACTTTGGCATCGAGCAGTTGTGGATACCAACGGTCGATTACACCCATCCTGAATACGATGATGTCTGTCGAGCCGTCGAATTTATTGAACAACACTCGCGAGAGGGCAACTCGGTCTATCTACACTGTAAGGCGGGACGGGGGAGAAGTGCGACCGTCGCGATGTGTTGGTTGATCAAATCCCGTCAAATTACCAAAGAAGAGGCGCAACAATCGTTGAACAGAATTCGCCCGTTCGTTAATCAAAAACTCGCGTCGCGGCCCGTCGTCCGTGAATTTGAGAAGCAATTTCTCAAAATTTGATTCTTTTCCAGCCGCCCTGGACGAAGCGAGAGCCTACCAGGATACTCCGGACCAAGAGGTCCGTGACCATGGCGTACCAGGCGCCGCGAATGCCAAGTCCCCAGCCCTCAATCGTTATCCCGAATCCAGGGATCTGAACAGTTTCAAAAGCCAGCCAGGCGGCGAGTGGGATTCTGACGGCAAAAAAACCAACCGATGTGATCAAAAAAGGCCAGACCGTATCTCCGGCACCTCGCAGCGCACCGTTAATAATCATGACCACGGCCAAACAAGGCATGGCAAACGCGACAATTCGCAATAAATCGGCGGTTTGCTGCGTCGTCGCGTCCGCGAGATCGCCTGTAAAGAAATAGGCGAGCTGCAGACCAAAAAAATAAACCACCGCGCCTCCACAACACATGATCGCCATTCCCACCCCCAGGCATAGTCGTACGCTGGATACTGCGCGATCCGGGCGACCTGCGCCGAGAAACTGCCCCGCCATCGTCGCCGCAGCAACTTGAAACGCAGCGCCCGGTAGAAACGTGCAGGCTTCAATCTGCACGGCCAGCCCATGAGCGGCGGCCGATTGCTTGCCCAGGCTGTTGATGATGGCGAGAAAAACCAACTGGCTGAACAACAGCGTGGCGATATCGAATCCTCCGGGAAGGCCGATCCGGAATAGTCGGCGGAGAATTTCCCGATCCGGTTTCATCATCGAAAACCGCAAACGCAAACCAGCCCTGCCTTTCACCAGCACGGCAAGTATTAGCAAACCGCCGACGGCATAACCGGTCGCCGTGCCAATCGCGATACCTTTCCAACCAATCGGCTCCCAGGGGCCCCAGCCCGCGACCAGCATTGTGCTTACCACGACGTTGGTGACCACGACGATTAACTTGGCCACGAATCCTGTCACCGTATCACCTGCTCCGCGCAGACACGCTGCCCCAATTTGAGAACACATGATTAACGGGATCATGGGGGAGACAATGCGCAGATACTCAAAGGCGAATTTTGCCGAGTCGCCAGTCAGTTGCATCAAATGAATAAAGTCTCGGCCAAAGAACCAGGCCAATGCCGTCAGGACGATCGCAATCAATGCCGCCGCCGCATACGCCTGGTTAGCCGCCAAGTTGGCCAAGCGAACATCTTTGGACCCGGTCCACCGAGCAATCAACGCCGTTGCACCGATCGCGACTGCGGCAAACATGCTCGGTAGCAACCACATTACGTAAGCCATCAAACCCATTGCCGTTTTGGTGGCGTCTCCATCATCGGAGAAGTAATGACCGGCCAGCCACCAATCGGTCCAAGTCACCATGAGCACCAAGACCTCTTCCGCCAACGCCGGGACGGCCAGCCGAAGCATGGGTTGGAAGTTGTTCGGGGAGTCTGTGACGGTGAGATTTTTCACAAAAATGGTGCCGTCTGGGAATTAATGGCAGTTTGGGTGCTCCGTTACCACACGCTAACGGAACTTAAATTGACTTTAGCCGATTTTCTCGGCGAAAATTCTGAATCGACTGTCTTTTCCCCTTCGGTTCCCCATTTGAGGCGGGTAGCTTATGCGGCCAAGTTTTTCGTCAAAAGCCCTCTATCTTGCCATTGCGGATATTGGGGCGTTTTTGGGATCGAAAAAGTCGGTGAGCTTTTTTGGTCAGGATGGTAATTGAAACTCGATGTTGGTCGTTTGTTATTGGCCACATCAGAAAGAATGGGAATCTAACATGCGACTGCATCTATTGTCACTTGGTTGTGTTTTTCTGATCGTGTCCAGTCCAGGTCATTCCAATTCGGTCCAGGCAACCACTACCACAACTCAAAATCAGTTCTCTGGTTTCGTCGACGGTGGCGGTGGAGGAGCTAACGAATCACTCTCGCCGATGAAGCGATTGTCCGAGAGTCTCCGAATCGCCAAAGAAGGAAACGTCGATGAAGCTTTTGAATTCGCTCGCGAAACCGCACACCTCCAAGCAGTGGATCGACTCTTCTCCGTCAAATACATCGAAACTTTGGTGAAGATCTCCAAGTTGGCCGACGAGGAATTGGTGGCGAGTGTTTTGAATGAGGCGATCAAGAAAGTAAACAGCCTGAAGACGATGGATTCCTACGCGGGCAGCGGCGACGCCGAAACTGCCTATCATTTCATGGTGGCCGTCGGCGGTCTGGCTCGGGAAACCGAACTTCGTTATGCGAATGTTGCGGCCAAGTTAAAACTCTGCCAGGGGAGCATCGCCCGGAATCTTAAGAACAATGCGATGTATCCACGTAATGCATTGGAGAGTTTGTCGCACGCGTTGATCAGTGAAGCGCAAGGTCATGCATTTGAAGGGAAGCTCGACAAGGCATTGAGTGCTATCGCCGTTGCTAGCGATCTAGGCTATTGCAAATTCGATCAGTTGCTTGTCGATCCAGTGCTAGCGGAACTTGAAGATCAGGAAGCGCTTCATCAGCACGTCGAAAAATTGGAGCAGGCTTATCTCGTCAAGGTCAAAGAATGGAGCCGGTCGGAGATCGACAAATTCCAGCCTTTTGTTTTTGAGTTTAACGTCGACGATGTGGAAGGCGGCAGCTTCGCCAATGGAAATTTCGAGGACAAGATTCTGGTGGTCGATTTTTGGGCAACTTGGTGTCAGCCCTGTTGCGAGGGAATTCCGCATTTTGTGAAGCTGCAAAAAGAATTGGGTGACGATGGAGTCCAAGTGTTGGGGATTTCAATGGATTCGCCTGACGATCCCAACAGTTCGATTGAGACGGTTAAAGAATTTCTGAAAGACAAAGAAGTTAACTATCCGTGTGGAATGGGCACCAACGCGTTGACCCAAAGAATTCCGGGCGACGTCAAATTGCCGACCACCTTGTTCATCGATCGTGACGGCAACGTTCGGTATATGGCGACCGGATATCATGATTACGCCAAAATCGCTGCTTTGGCAGAAACTCTTGAGAACGAGGGCCATTCCGTTCGTACGCCAGACATCCATTAAGCGTTGAGCCAGTTGGATCCCTGCAAAGCGTGTCGCTCGCAGACGCGTTTTGCAGCACAGCGCGAAAAGGAATTCATCGCGAGATTTTGAGGATTTGAATCTGAGTCTGGTGATTGGTTGACCAGTCTTGGACATTTGCGGGTCAAAATCGGTTCAATGCCCGCCCACTGTCCGGGCCGCCGCAGTGATCGTGCCTCGAAGCGAACGCCACCAGCGACGACTTTGGCACGTGCGCAGACATGTTCATCCGATTCCGATTGCTTGCGTGGGTAAGGCTGAATGGGTCGTGGCCGCCAGGAAAGCCGCAGTGCTAGCTTGTCAAGTCTCGATCGCGGGAGCAATTGACCATTTGTCTTGGATTCGCTCACTTGAGTCCCTGTTCCCGTTCCTGACTTACTGAACGAATTGGGCAAGCTGGACTTCGGCATTTCCGGTGAGAATTTCCACGCCCGCATCCATTATGAGCTTAGAAAAATCGACGGCGATCGTCTTGCGCGTTACTGATTTCAGCGAAACCAGCTGCGTTGTGACCCTGATGACGCGAGAGTTTGGCAAGATCACGGCTTTGGCAAAAGGTGCCCGCCGGCGCAAGAACCCTTTCGAGGCTGCTCTTGACGTGTTGGCGATCTGTCGCATAGTGTTCCTCCACAAATCTTCGAATGCTATGGACTTGTTGACCGAAGCGAAGTTGGAACGCCGGTTTCGCACCGCTTCGACAGACTTGCCGCGTTTGTATTCGGGGTATTACGTCATCGAATTACTGAGGACATTAACCGAAGAAAACGATCCGCATCCTGAACTGTTTGACTTGGCGCACCGTACGATTGTCGACTTGGATGACACGTTGTTGACGGGCGACGAGTTGAAGCTCCGGCTGCTCAACTTTGAAATCCAAACGCTGAAGTTCCTTGGGCATTTGCCCATGTTGAGCAAATGTGTCGGCTGTGGGCGAGAAAGGAAAACGGAAAATCGAGTCAGTTTCGGGTTGAACGCTGGAGGGCTGTTGTGCCAGCAGTGCCGACCCGGGCAAAGCGACGTTGTGATGGTCAGTCCCAGGGGCGTTCGGCTGCTATCGCGGTTGGTTGGAGAAGAAGGTCGTAACTTTGAATTCGAAAAAGACCGAGATGGCGACGCGATGATGGTTCGAGAAAACGCAACGGAAGCCCAAGGTGACGAGACAGAACTTAACGAAGCCCGCCGACTGATGTCAAATTACATCACGCATTTACAGGGGTTCGCGCCCCGCCTGCACAAATATCTCAAAAACCTTTAGACCCAGACACAAAGACACAAACTCCACCCGAAAAAAACTTTTCGTACGACAAGGAAGTCGAACATGCGATCGTGGTTTGCCAACCTGAACAACCAGCCTGCCTGCAGAATTTGGCGGGCTGAGACGCGTTGTCGTTTACCCAACTCATCGAACCGTCGAAGCTGGATTGGATGTGTGGCATTGGCGTGTCTTCTCTGCTGCTCTGGCTGCCGTTCATTCCAGCAACAGTTAAAAAGTAAATCGCCTTTTGGCAAGAAGGACGATTCCAAAGCAGATCTTTCGGAAGAAATCATGGATCCCCTGGGTGCCCGGGATTCGAACCGCCTGCTTTGGGACGACCTTTCACCGAGTCAACTTGCGACGACTCTCCGAGTTCGCGTCGGAGGTGGAAACAATCAGGACATCTCGACCGAGGAATTCAAACTCGGCAAACAGATCTATGCGGAAGCGGTTGCCCAGATGGAGTCTGACCGGGACGCCCAAAAACACCAAGCGATGTTCACCGAAGCAGCCAATCATTTTCGAACGGCGGCCGCCAAATGGCCTGATTCCCAGCTGGAGGAAGATTCCCTTTTTCGTGAGGGCGAATGCTATTTTTTCGCGGATCGGTATGTTCAATCAAATCGGGCTTTCGAAAAACTTCTGGCCAGCTATTCCGGGACGCGTTATCTTGATATGGCCGAGAAACGAAGGTTTACGATCGCGTTGTACTGGCTGGAATTGGCGGAGAGGTACAACGGACCTGACTTCATCGACCCCAAACGTCCCAAGACCAGTGTTGCGGCGGAAGCGCGTCGAGTCTTGCATCGAATTCGCATCGACGACCCCACCGGTAAGCTTGCCGACGACGCAACTTTGGCTTTGGGAAAAGCTTTCCTGAAAGACGAACGGTATTATGAAGCGGCGGACGCGTTTTCGGATTTAAGGCGAAACTACCCTGGCAGCAAGCACCAGTTCACGGCCCACATGCTGGAATTGCAGGCCCATTTGGAGGGCTATCAAGGCAGGAGCTACGACGATGCGCCACTCCAAAAAGCAGACGAGGTCATGAAAGCGATCGTCCGCCAATTCCCGGAGGATGCCAAAGAACATTTGCCTTATTTGGAACAGCAAGGCGCGATGATTCGAAATCAGCTCGCTGAACGAGATTATTCCATGGGCAAATTCTTTGAAAAACGAGGCGAGAACCGGGCGGCAAAGTTCTATTACGAACAAGTTCAAGACAAATACCAGGACACTCAGCTGGCGGGCGATATCGGAGATCAGATCGCCCGCGTCGAGAAACTGCCGCCTGTTCCGGAGCAAACTGCCAAGTGGTTAATTGATATTCTCTCAACTGAGGAAGACGATAAACCAATCATTGCTGCCGGCGACAACGAAACACTGTTTCGCTAACGCGATCGTTGGAATTGGCTCCACTTTATTACAACCAACAGACTTCAATAGTGGCATGAAACGGGAGCTATCTCACCAATCCGCGGCGATGATCATGATCATTCCGTTCCTGCGCAACGTCGTCGGTGTGTTCCTGATCGGAGCAGCCGTCGCGACGCTCATCGGAGGATGTGCGGGCTATCATTTGGGGAACCAGTTCCTTTATCGCAGTGACATTCGTAGCGTGCACGTGGCAATATTTGAGTCGGAATCGTTTCGCCTCTTTTTGGGCCAGAGGTTAACCGAAGCCGTCATCAAGGAGATCGAATTGAATTCACCGCTGACCGTTACGGAACCGTCGTTGGCAAACAGTTTTATTCGCGGAAGGATTGTCCGAGACGTTAAACGTGTGCTTGGGGAAACATTTCAGGACGATCCGCGTACCATTGAGGTCGGTTGGCGCGTCGAAGTCTCCTGGGTGGATCGTGCCGGAGTCCCTTTGATGCAGCGCGAATTTACGTTGATCGACCGGGAAGCCACTTTTATCCCCGAAGCAGGTCAATCGCTGTCAACGGCCCAGCAGAGAATCGTCGAACAGATTGCCAGGGATATCGTCGATCAAATGGAAATGCCGAGTCTTTGACATGGCAGTTGCCTGATGTGCGAGCGTTCCTGATTCGGCGCTTCGGCTCCATCAAAATCTCTAGCGATTCTGTTCGATCCGTTGCTGAACAATCGCCACCAGTTCCGTGACCACTTCGTCAACCGATTTATCATCGGTATTAACCTCGATCGCGTCGTCTGCTTTTTGAAGTCGGCCGATTTTGCGACGCTGGTCCTGATCGTCTCGGATCCGCTGCTCGCGAATCACCTGGTCATAGTCCACGAACTTGCCGGCTTTTTCCATTTGCTGCACGCGTCGCTTCGCTCGATAGTTTTGCGAGGCCGTCAGGAAGATTTTGCAAAAGGCGTCGGGAAAGGCGACGGTTCCCTGGTCGCGTCCCTCACAAACAAAATTTCCATGGCTGGCAATCTCCCGCTGCAACCTAACCAGGTAGGATCGAATGGGTTCGCAATCTGCCACGGCAACCACATTACGCGTCACGACAGGATCTCGAATTTCCTCGGAGACGTTTTGCCCGTCAACAAGCACCTGATCCGAATCGATCTGAATCGTGAGCGTTCTCGCCAGTTCAGCCAGTTTTTTTTCGTCGTTTAAATCGACCTGTCGTTGCAGCGCAGCGAACGTCACGGCCCGATACATGGCACCTGTGTCGAGGAATTTGAAACCGATTCGATCGGCCAATCGCCGAGTCACCGTGCTTTTGCCGGCGCCGGCCGGTCCGTCTATTGCAACAATCATGGTTTCCAGCGAATTGAGACTTGGAAATAGTCGTCAGATACAAACTCGATCGGCACACGATCGGGCTGATCATCATTCAACTCGACGCTCCGAATGAAATCGCCAAGGAAATTCACTCGGTCCGCGGTTGCGATTTCTCGCGGACAACGAATGTTCAGCGTGCCTGCGCGGCCTTCGGTCTCCCGGAGACGAATCTGGATGCCGGTCACGCGGGAATCGTCGTCGGTGGTCGGTTTCCACCAGGTGGCCAAGATGTTTTTGCAGTCGAAATGGAATAACCAACCGTCGCCAACCTTCGCGTCTTGGTCGGGAGCACCGGCAATGGAGGGCGTTGGTGACAGCCACTGGTTGGCAGCCATCAAAGGATATCGCGTACCGACATCGATTGCCATATTGAAATCCCGAGCCTGTTCCCGTCCAACGATCAGCAGGCTGTCGAGCATGCGTCTTGAGGTGCGGCGATGAAAAGGGTGTCCGCCAGTCAAAAGCGTGATTCGTTGATCGTGCTGCTGAATCTCGACAAAGTTCGTGGCCAGGAACCAGTCCGTCGTGACGTGCATCCTGGATTCCTGGGCGTTGCAAGTGATCTCCGAAGTCTCATCTTTCCATGCCAGTCGGCTACAGAAATAGTGGTTTATTGAATCAGTCATCGCAATACTGGGATGGATCTTGATTTCAATCTCAACGCGTGGGATGCCGCGGGTGACTCTCAAGATTTGTTCATACGATGCGACCTCGTTGTTTCCATCGGTCAATCGTCCTCGGGAGTGTACTTCGCCGCGGATTCTAGAGGATGCAATGGTTTTAATTTCATCGGCAACCATATCGGAGTACCGCGCGGCGGAGTGTGGGCTAGTCGACGAATTTTTGACCGATGGTAAGGACGGAGTTCGCAACGCTAGCCGCTGACTGAGAAGATTGTCTTTGTCCTCGTATCGAAGAATGCTGCGAATGCCTCCGGTTTTTTCATCCACTTGCAACTCAAAAAACTCGTTCCGCAACAAGTTGCCTTCCGTAACCGGCGGAACGGAATGAAAAGGGTCTTTGGCCGAAGGTCCAGCATTGGAGACCTGGACATTCCCTGTGGGAGGAATTTCGACAATCCAGTCGGTTTGGTCCTCGCCGCAGTCAGCGAACAGGAGCGGGCCAGCCGATTGCAGCGGGAAACCAACGGACTCCGGAAAACTTACAGCAACGCGTTTCGTTGCGTTGGTCGTGTTGAATAGTCGTCGAACCGGTGCCGATTCGTCTGCCGAATTTGAAACGACTGCGGCAAACTGCGCCAGGCGATATTCCACGTGTCCGATTTTTGTTGCCAAGGCCACCGCTGTTTCGCTCTGCCGATCAAGGACCGACCGATCAACCAGGGCTTCCAACTCGAGAATCGAATTTTCGATTCCGTCGAGCGATGTTGCCGTGGTCAGCGACTGGGGGACAATCCTTGACGCGGTCGCCATTTGGGCCAGCCAGGCTCGGCAAGTCGACAATCGGTAATAGGCTGCCCAGTAATCTGCGCACCGCGAGACAGGATTCAGCTCGTGATTCGCGACGGCTTGTTTGAGATAGGGCGACCGGTACTCATCAGCTGTGAAATTGTCACCGTAGCCGGGATCGTAAATCGAGTCAAAATAATCTTCCAGCCTGATGAATTCACCCAACAAGGGGCCGTATTTGCTGATGCGAATTAAATCCTGAAACGCATCGCACGTTCGGTCGGGCCAATGAGCAAACAGGATCGACGCGACATGAGCGGAGTCAATTTGTTCGCCAATCTGCCGACCCAGGCCGAGAAGTGCACCGGGTTCGTCAGCGCTGAGCGGCCCGTCACCGAAAGCAAGAATGGACTGCCCGTCTCCGCCTGTCCAGCGAATGTTACTACTGGATCCTGTGGGAAACTTGCCGCCGTCCATTGTCGCGTGAATCGCTCCGATGAAGTTGAATTGATCCAGCAAGCCAGGCAACGTCGGTGTCAGTCCAAACGTTCTTCTAGCGAAAACGGTGGGTTCAACTCCCAACGTCTCGTTGATCGTTTGGCGTCCATCGGTCAGTTGCCGAATCACTGATTCCATTGCCACCAGCGGGTCGGGTAGCTCCGTTTCCAGGCCACCGGCAATTGATATCCGCTCCGACTGGATCAGTGATTTGATCCTGTCAATCGTGGAAAGGTGGGTGGCTTCGAGCGCCCGCGCGTTTTCGCCAGTCAGCAGCAAGTTCATCGTGTGATCGGAGGCAAGTTGCCTGGTTAGGGACGAACCAAGTGTCGTCGGAGCCGTTAGCACCAGGTCGATCAAATCGGGTTGGACCGGGTAATAGCTGTTTTTTTCTGCGAGCAACAAATCAAAACAAGCGGTCAGGCTTAGTTTGGATTCGGCATGAAGTCCCTGGCTGGCTTGGGTCGCCGCGTTGACCACCTGCTCGGCGAAGGTGGTCTCGTCGAGATTGCTCGAATATCGCAGTTGTCGGGTCATGATCTGGATTTGCAGATACGCATATCCCAGGGCCAGGCAGTCTTTGACGAAATCGTCGGGGATTTTTTTGTTCGCGTTTTGAGCCGACGGGCTTGCCGCAATCGCGGTGCGGATGATTCCCTCACGGTCGAGGTCGCCGGAGATGACTGTCGTGTTTTTCTGCTTGGCGTCTGACTCGAACGTTTCGTCCAAAACGTGTTCGGCAACGACGGGAACCACCAGCAGCCGGTACTCAGCGTCAAATCGCACATCATTTGCGGTCATCCATGCGGGCTTTTTGCCGGTGGAGGCGATTAAAGCTGGATGCCAAACAGATGTCCAACATGCGAGAAGATTTTTTGCATCATGCCCCCGATAGTGCGTCGGGAAATCTTCCATGGAATGGCAGGGAACAATAACCAGCGATTCAGAATAGTTTTTCATAGACGGAACTTACGTCGAGAATGTGCAAGTCGATGTACGAGACGACCGGTGAAGATCGAGATAGTTTGCTGTTTTTTGTAAACTTTGAACTGGTTGGTGGGCGATTGCCACCTTGGACGATCCGCCAGGGATTCGACGTATTCGACGATTCCGGTTGTTCGTTTTACTCCGAATGCATGGTTTGAGGGATAACCAGAGGGAAAGAAGGGCCGGGGAACGGCCGGTTCGCAGGTTTAAAATTTGACAAACCGATAGGTTTCTCTGTAAATTATTGATACTAGGTAGGGGATTGGGGATATACAAATGATCCTCGTCTTAACTCAACCGCTTCCCTTTGTTGAACCCGGCCCAAAACAAGGCAACGAGTTTCGAGCGATTGAGCGTATAATTGAAGAAACTCGTTAAACGATTTCAGGTAACGGATTCCCAATCGTGAGTCGGCGTTCCTCTTTTTGAAGATCCTGTAGGGCAAATAAAATGGCAAAACCAAACGCCGTTTGGGGTATCGATATTGGTCAGTGCGCTCTCAAAGCGTTGCGATGCACGGTCGACTCGGACGGGTCGATTCTGGCTGACAAATACGACTTCATTGAGTATCCGAAAATCCTCAGCCAACCGGAAGCGGACCCGGAAGAGTTGGTTCAGGAGGCACTGGAACAGTTTCTCTCCCGCAATAACGTTGTCGGTGACAAAGTCGCCATCAGCGTTCCCGGTCAGGCTGGCCTATCGCGGTTTTTTAAACCACCGCCGGTCGAAGTCAAGACGTTGCCGGATATCGTCAAATATGAAGTCAAGCAACAGATTCCGTTCCCAATTGAAGACGTTATTTGGGATTGGCAGCAACTGGGTGGTTTGGTGGTTGAAGGTCGAGCCATCGACGCCGAAGTCGGCCTGTTTGCGATGAAACGCGACGCGGTCTTTCGCGCCCTGCGACCTTTCGATGATGTGGACGTGGAAGTTGATGTCGTTCAGCTTTCGCCGCTGGCCATTTTCAATGTGGTTTGCTTCGATACGATTGATGAGTTGCCGGATCCGGAGGAATTTGATCCCGAAAATCCGCCCCCTTCGATAGTCGTGATGTCGATGGGAACGGACACCACCGACTTGATCGTCACCAACGGCATCAAGCTCTGGTTGCGTAACATTCCGATCGGGGGAAACCATTTTACTCGGCACCTGTCGCGCGAACTGAAACTGACGCAGGCCAAAGCAGAGCATTTGAAACGCAACGCGCGTCAATCCGAGAACCCCAAAGCGGTCTTCAAGGCGATGCGGCCGGTCTTCAACGACCTGGTCAACGAGGTGCAGCGATCCTTGACGTTTTTTCAAAGCATGGAGAAAAATGCCAACATCGCCGAAATCGTTTTGCTGGGCAACGCGGGCAAGTTGCCGGGTTTGCGTCAATTCCTGAACAAGCAACTTGAAATTGACATCGCCAAGGCGACCGATTTCAAGAAGCTCACCGGGCAGGAAGTCATTGGGCAACCAACGTTTTCCAGCAACGTTTTGAGCTTTGCGCCATGTTACGGCTTGTGCCTGCAGGGGCTCAAGCTGGGGCACATGAATACGAATTTGCTGCCGCAAGAAATCGTTGTCGAGCGAGTCATTCGTGCCAAGAAACCCTGGGTTCTGGGTGCGGTGGGAGCATTGATGTTGGGTCTTGTGCTGGGTCTGTTTTTCAAAGGTAACGCCTGGTGGCTCGTCAACCCGCAATACACGGATGCTCAGAATGTGTCTTGGGATGCCGCGATCAAAAAAGTGGAAAGTGAGAAACGAAAAAGTGACTCCTACGTCAATACCGACACAGAGTTAAAAGAAAAGCTTGGACAGTTTAACACGATCGCTTCGGAGTTGAGCTCTTCGTCGGAAGGTAAATCGACGTGGTTGGAAGTTTACTCGGCAATCTATCAGGGGTTACCGAAAGACGAAAAAATTCAGAACGAGCTGGACGCCGGTGCACTTGCGGTGGATCCGACGGAGTACGGGTTTGAAGATCGCAAGGAATTGTACATCGATCATATTGAATCGGTATTCTTTACGGACCTTGGTGAATGGTACACCGATATCAAGCCAATCCACGAAAATATGTATGCGATTTCCAAAGAGGAATTGCTGGCGGCTCTCAGTGCAGGGGCCGACAAAGCAGCGATCGAAGAAGCCCAATCGACCGGGGCCACCACCGACGAAGCCGGTGACAACGAGTTTACTGGGAAGGCAGGTTGGGTGATCGAGATTCGCGGGCATCACTTCCACAACAGTTTGAAACAGGTTTCCAATTTTAATTCCGGAAAATCGTATTTGCTGAACAGTTTCATTACGACGCTGCTTGAGAAAGACGACGTGAAATTGCCGACCGAGGGCGATTCAAACGACCTTTTTGCCTATTCGGACATTGCCATTCTGTTCCCGACGATTATTCAGACTTCGCCACGGACGCCTCGTCGCATCGAATTCGATCCCACCAAGGGTTCCGAAGAAAGTGTTCGCATGGGCGGAAGTAGCGGTTCTGGCCGACCCAGTTTCGGGGGTGATGACGCGATGAGCGGGGGAGGCGTTGGAGGCATGGGACTGGGAGGTATGGGACTGGGAGGCGGCGGTAACACTACGTCCGCGACTGAGCCTGAATCCGGTACGACTGTGTTTGATGTCCATGAGTACAACTTCGTGGTTCAGATGGCCTGGATTCCTCGAACCGGTCCAGAACGCATTGAAGCCCGAAAAAAGCGACTTGAGGCTTTGCAGGCGAAATTGGATGCGGAACAACAAAATCAGGAACCGGGTGAAGGGCAACCAAACGAAGAGCCGGTTGGTACCGCTGAAGAGAAGGCGATTACCAATAAGAACGAGGGCGGAACCGAGTAGTTGAATCTCAACAACTGGCTTTTTGCGATGCGATAACCGTAGTTTTTAGGAGTGAACCAAGTGGACAAATTACTTCCGGCGATCGAGTGGATCAAGAAAAACCGGTTTTGGCTGGGGTGCGGTCTGCTGGCGATTGCCATGATTGCGACTTGGTTTGTCATCACCAACCAAATCCAAAAAGAAACCGATGCCAACACTGCCAAGGTAAAAAGCCAGATCCAATCGGCCAACAATATTATGAAGGTGTCCGCCGAGGAGGAGGTGGTCGCACATCCCAATTCCTCGACGGAAATCGGCATGAAGCAGGAATTGGCTCAATCGCTGGATTCCATTGTGCAAGCCTGGGAGATGCGGCATGAAGCTCAGCAGTCTATCTTGAAATGGCCCACCGACGTGATTGGCAGTGAAGAATTTGTGGACGCTTTTTCCAGATTTGATCCGCCCGAGACATTTCCCGAAAAGTATCAAGGCGGTTATGGGCTTGAACGGTACCTGCAGTTGTACCGACTGACGATTCCCAAACAAATGGTTCACCTTTGCAAAGACGTTTTACGGACCCGTTGGAATTATGATCCAGAAAATATGGAATCAGAATTTGCCAATGCAACTGGCTCCGGCGGACGCGGGGGTGGTTACGACGGCGGGCGCGGGAGCGGGCGTGGCGGCATACCAGGATATGGTGGCGGCCCAGGCGGTCCCGATGCTGGTCCACCTCCGGGATATGGTGGCGGTCGTGGCGGGCGAGGAGCCTCCGGTCCTCCGAGTGGCGTCGGTGGTCGTGGCGGGCGAGGAGCCTCCGGTCCTCCGAGTGGCGTAGGAGGCCGTCCCGGCATGGGGCCGTCCAGTAACATGGCGCCCGAAGATCTAAACAAGTATGCTGTGATTTGGGACGAGACCAACCAAAGCAACTGGCATCGAAAGTTGACTCAGTTTCGAGGAACTTTTGATCACACTTTGGCGGTCGATGACCCAACGCCACTACAGGTCTACATGCTCCAACAGGACCTCTGGTTACTAGAGGCCATGTTCTCAGTTATCCGTCAAGTGAACGGCGATGCGGAGGCCAATGACTTGGCGAGCATCAAACGCATTGACCATATTGCGTTTGGCCGCGAAGCCCGGAGTCAACTTGGTACATTGACGCCGTTTGACCCGAGGTTGGCCGCGACCGATTTGAATGTGAGTGAGACTCCGGGAGTTGGTGGTTTCCCGAGTGGTCCTCCGATCAGCGACCGTGATGGTAACCAAGGTCTCTTTGGTGATAAGCCTGGGAGCAGCGATGAATTCGATACTCTTAGCTTTAGCCCGTATCACGGTCGTTACGTCGGTGTTAATTTTGAGCCGCTGGCGGCAGACCTGGTTCGAGGGGTTTTGACTGGAGAGGAATTGCCCAAGGAAAACCTCGAACTGATCGTTGCCAAACGAGTGCCATTTCGTATTGCTGTCCGCATGGATGAAAGAAAAATCCCTGAATTTATGACGTCTCTGGCAAATTCTCCCTTTGGATTTGAGGTTCGCCAAATTCGACTGAATCGCCACATCCCCGGAGAGGGGATCGTTTTTAATGGCGGTGGTTACGGCGAAAGTAACGAAGCGGGTCTCGGTCAAGGCGGCCCAGGAGGCCAAGGCGGTAGGTCGATGAACGAAGGAATGGGGATGGCTGGGATGACTCTCAACTCTCTGGCCGGTCCCGGCACTGAATCGAGTGTCGTGCTGAAAGCTAATCCGGTTGAAATCCGTACCAATTATGATGTGGACGTAGAATTTTATGGAATCGTCAAAATATACAATCCAGTACGAGATAAGTTCTTGCGTCGAGCCGCGGGCCTCGAAGAACCTGTCAAAGACGAATCCGCTGATGCCTCGACCGCCAAGTCGAATGTCTCGCAGCCTTAATCGGGCTAGGCTTCTACACCACTCGGCAGCAAGCATGACAACGGATCTAAAACGAATTGTTGACAAACGTTAATCGGAGAAAGAAATGGGAAAACCAGATCTCAGCAAACAGGGAATGCAACGGTTTTTTCTCTACCATAGCGAGAAACTGATTCTCGCAGCGTGTATTGCGGCCATGGGGTTATTCTTCTGGATGGGATACAGCGCGGAGATTTTTCGAGACAGGTCGCCTAACGAGTTGTCAGATCTGGCAACTCAAGCCGGCAAACATATTTTGAATGATACCAGTTGGGACAAAATTGAAGGCCTCCGACAGGGTGACGATCAAATCGTCAAACGTATTGTTGAATCACAGGGTAAGCTGGAAGCTGGCAACTATCCGCATGGTGTTTTGTCGGTGAAAGTCAAAACAAAGGAGCCGCGCAAGGATCCTCGTCTCTATAAACCTGTGGATCTGATGGCGTTTCAGTTCACTGCCCCGTTGATCATCACGCCAATTCTGGAGGCGAACCAGCAACTGGGCGACCCTCTTGAAGAATTCCCGATCGCCATGGGCACCTCCGGGTCAGACTTTGGCGGTCGCGGTGGCTCTGGTGGGATCGGACCTCCTGGCATGGGGAGGGCCTCCTGGCACGGGAGGACGTCCCGGTATGGGAGGAGGACCTCCCGGCATTGGAGGAGGACCTCCCGGCATGGGAGGAGGACGTCCCGGCATGGGAGGATCTCCATTTGATGGGGATAGGTCCGGCCGTACGGGCGCATCGAAAACCAAAGAGGAACCTAAAGACAAGATCGAGGCTG
This sequence comes from Pirellulaceae bacterium, assembly GCA_942492215.1. Taxonomy (GTDB): domain Bacteria; phylum Planctomycetota; class Planctomycetia; order Pirellulales; family Pirellulaceae; genus Mariniblastus. The sequence continues at coordinate 304,579 of CALODY010000010.1, read as the reverse complement.
GCGCCGCAGTGGAACTCATTCACCAACATACGTTCCCAGGTGTCCGTCCCCCACGTTTCGGCCTATCGACGCAACGTGAAAAATCAATTGTGACCAATGTCGTCGCAGTGACCGGTGTGGTTGACATCAAACAGCAATGGGCTGAGTTTGAGCAAAGTTTTGCTTCCGGAATCGGGTTTTATCCTGACCGGGACAAACCGACTTACCAGTTTCTCCAAGTCGAGCGAAGAGAAATCGGCAAAGATGATAATCCAGGTAGCTGGGACGATATTTCTATGCTGGTCTCCTACCGCTACCCGCGTCTTCACCCGCGCAGCTTGACTCAGATGCCGGGAGCTTTGTTCCCGTCGGCGCCAGAGTCCGTTGGTGCAGACTATTTCGATCCGGTGTTAACTTCGCCGATTCCACCCATTGCTACCGTGGACTATCGACCGTACATCAGTCATCCAAAAGTCGAGCCGAGAATCTTTGACGATTTGCCTGAGGAAAAGGAAAAAGGATACTTGAGATCCGATGATATCTTCGGCGGCGATGGGACGCCGGATTTCGGTCTTGGATCGAATACCGGTCGTGGTGGGCTAGGTATTGGTGGCCGCGGTGGGCCCAGTATGGGCGGTCCTCCCATGGGCGGCCGCGGTGGACCCAGTATGGGCGGTCCTCCAATGGGTGGCCGCGGTGGACCCAGTATGGGTGGTCCTCCAATGGGCGGCCGCGGTGGACCCAGTATGGGTGGTCCCCCGATGAGCGACCGTGGAGGTCCCATGATGGGCGGTCCCCCTGTGGGCGGCCGCGGTGGTCCTAGTATGGGAGGCGGCGGCATGGGGTTTGGCTCCGGTGGGGCAATGGGACCAAGAGGCGAACGAGTGCCGGAAAGGGCTGGTTCGATTCTCGATAAGTATTGGGACTCCTTTACCGCTCGTAGGGCGTCCAAGGATGTCAAACTGGTTCGATTTTTTGATCTTCAGGCGGAACCGGGCAAGACTTACGAATATCGCTGCCGAGCTTGGCTGGGCGATCCCAATAACGAAGATCCACAGGGGGGTAGTTTCGTGGCCATGTCGAACACAGGTCCAACGCGAGGTCCTACTGGTGGAAATTCCGGGTCCGGTGACAAAGACGACGAAGGAAAAAGCAAAGATGATGAGGATGGAGAGAAAGGCGATGGGGCAGACTCGGAGCCAGGCGACAAAGATTCGGCCACTGACAAGTCCGATGGTTCCGAAAAAGAGGGTGAGAAGTATTACGAATATGTTGCGATCACCTCTCAAATGAAGGCTCCTAGTGTTCGTTCTCGCCTCGGGAAAGCTCGCCAAGAAACGGATAAGAATGACAGGACGAAGATTACTTACTACGTTTCGGAATTTCGAGGCAAGGGTGACGATGGCAGCGATCTTGAGGAAGAGGTGGAGGTTCCGGAAGGTCGCGAGTATTTACGGTTCGCGCGGCCTACGGCGTGGAGCGAACCTGTCAGGATTGACGTCAAAGAGGAATTGACAGAATTCGTCGCTGGCGACATCGAAGCTTCACGAACCGTAAAGTTCAACGACAAGTACATTGACGAAGGCGAACCGACTGTGGAAATCGTCACTTCTGTCTGGTCCAAGGACTACAATACGGCATTGCCAAGTCGAAGGACGGTACATCGCGCTGACGCGCTTGATTTTCCTGCCGACATTCACGTCTTAAATTCGGTGACTTGGCGGGTTCATGAATTCCGCAACGCCCCGATTCTTACCAATGCGGTGGTTGTGGATATGTTAGGCGGTGGCGAAATACCGCTTCCGCGTCGTGATACCATTCGTTATCGACTTCCCAGTGAGGTTCTGATCATGAAAGCGGATGGAACCTTTACTATTTCCAACGACCTCGACGACAAAACGCGGTTCAAGCAATTGTTGTTGGAGGAGGACGATCCATCATCCATTGGTGGGGAGAAAGCCGCCCGACGACGCCAAAAAGAGTATGAGGATCGCAATCGACGGGGCGGCGGTCGCGGAGGCGAATTTGGCGGAGGCGGTGACTTTTAGGTCACGCGTTCGTTTCACGAAACCTAATCCACGGCAGACTGAACACGTTTGCCGTGGATTTTTTTTGCCGACAGGATCTCAGGGGCTTGCAGGAGGGAATCTGAAATTGGGCAGCTTACCAAGTATTCTGAACTGGTTTTTTAGGGCGAGCCCGCTTCTTGTGTGAAAGTGGCCTTCATTTAACGCTATTCCTCAGGCGAATCGATGATTCAAATTGCTGTCAGCCGCCAGCTATCGGCTGGGTGGACGGAACTTACTGACCGCAAAGGAATTGGGCTGACAGCATTGCCAAGAGAATTGGGCTGACAGCGTTGCCAAAAGTTATCTTCAAAATATTGGCAACTGATATTGACGTTCCAAATTTCTGCGGCTAATTAAACCCCACGAAAAAAAAATCATGAGCTGTTCGCGGATCCAGCGATCATTGCGTGTCGCAATTCGATCGTGCCTCCTGAACGGATTTCAGGACCGCAAGAAGTAACCAAACCTTGCAATACCCGAACAGCCGGATTTCATTGCAAGGTTTATTTTGACGTCACAATACAAGGAGAGTTGCGTGATCATCTCCGTGCGACTAAAGAGTTATTTGGCTGCGGCCATCCTGCTGTCACTACCGGCGATTCAATCGCCGTCAATGACAATGAGTCAAGTCGTTGGGAATGCTGGTCAGGGGGGATCAAACTCAAGCGAGTCTGACATTAGCCCGGCCCGGCAACTCCAGCAGGCTCGCAAGGCGATGCAAGAGCATCGTTACGATCTGGCGAAACACTTCATCGATACGGCTGAAGTCCTGATGGAGCAAACGCCCAATCCCGCGCCGTTGGCATATACGCCTGAAATGGCGCGAAAAGGAGCTTGGGAAGTTGATGGCGGGTGAGGATCCCGACATCGAGACGCCAGCTTTCGAAAAGAACGCCGTATCTCCCCGAGAGGCGCAACGCACCCTGTTGAAAGCTCGCCAGGCGCTTGCCCGTGGCGATGTGGAAATGGCGTCTGCCATGGTGCAAGCGGCTGAGCAATTCGAAGTTGATTTCAAAACCATTGGCGATTCGCCCGATACCATCGCCTCGATGATTCAACGCCAGAACGAACTGGGTGAATTGGCAAAGGCCCAGGACGGCTCTTACAACTCAGGCGCAGCGTCCTTTCTGCTGACTCAGGCGGAAGCCTTGATCTACTATCAAGACTTCGATACCGCCGAGATGTTAATCGGGCAGGCGAGAAAGTTCCCGGTGGAATTCGATGCAAATATAGGCGATCCGGACAAGCTGGTTCAGATCCTGACGGCGGCCAAAGCCGCACAACAGGTTGCGGAAGCCAAGCCGAAATATAAAACGGAAGTCATGAAACTGCTTTCCCAAGCTCAATTGGCAATGGACAAGGAGCAGTGGCAGCAGGCGAAAGGTTTTGTTGACCAGGCCAAGAGTTTTGGTTTGGAGGACGGTCAATTTGCCGCCAACGAAATGCGACCTTGGCAGCTGGAACTGAAAATTCAAAACGCGTTGAATCGTCAATCGTTTGACCCCGAAGTCATCAAAACGACCTATTTGAGTTCGACTGGGAATGAAGTCGTCCAGGCGGATTATGATCCCGACAGTGATACCACACGAAACATCCAGGTGAGTGCCGTGATGGATGTCGAGGAACAAACTCCCACCGATTCTGAATTCAGCCCGATTCCAAACGACGCATTCGAATTTTACGATTCCGGCATGAAGGCGTTGGCAGCTGGGGATAAGGAAGCTGCAACCAGCTATTTCCAGAAGGCTTGGAACAACCGAACCTATCTTGACGGCAACGCTCGAAAATTGATCAAGGATCAATTGGACCAGTTGGTCCCGGCAGGATCTACCGCACCCGCCAGTGCCAACGTATCCGCGCAGGATTCTGCTGTTGATATCCAAAATCTTGATAACGAACAGCAGAAGATGTTCCGCCAATTGCAATCGGATGTATTTCGGGAGCGAGCTGCTGCCGAGAAGCTCCTGGAAACAAGTCCACGGGAAGCGCTGGAAATGATGACCATGGTGCGCGGTCGCATCGCTCAGTCGAACCTTGATGGCAATGGCCAACGGCCGTTGTTAACCATTATTGATCGTGATATCAATGAGATGCAAAAGTATATCGAGCAGAACTTGCCCGATATTGTCAACGATGAAACGAACGCGGCGCGAAAAGACGAAGTCGAGCGGCGTCAGCAGCGTCGTCTGGATGTCGAGTACCAGCTGCAAAAGCTGGTCGAAGAATTCAATGATCTGGTTGACGAACAGCGGTTCGCTGAAGCTCAGGTCGTCGTTCGGCAGGCCACTGACCTGGCACCGGACAATGAAATCGTTGTGCTGCTTCGCGAAAAGGCCAAATTCCTGCAACGCGTTACCGAAATGACGGATATTCGTGAACGCAAGGAAGATGGAGTTTATCAAAACTTTCGCAATGCCGAAGAATCCATGATTCCCTGGAATCATGATGAGATGATGTTGTTCGGCGATACCGAAGAGTACTCGCGAAAAGCGAAAATGCGATTGAGCCGACAGGCCGAGAGCCAGTTTGATACCGAAGAAGAGCGGAGAATCTGGAACACTCTCAAGAATGAGCGGGTACAGGGTGAATACCGTGGCACGCTTGCCGAGGCGATGGATCAGCTTTCCCGCCAGGCGGGTGTGAATATTGTATTTGACGATATGGCCCTGTCCGCAGAAGGCATTCAAAAAGATCGCCTCGTCGATGTTCCCATCCGATCTCCAATTTCGCTGAAGAGTGCATTGGAAGTCATCCTCAGTTCGGCAGGTCTGGTGTTTGTGGTCGACAGCGAAGTGATCAAGGTGACCAGTCGCGACGCGCAGAATTCGAAGCTGGAAACCAAGACTTACTACATCGGCGATTTGATCATGCCCATGAATCAAAACCCGGATCCGTTGCAGCTCAATTTCCTACAACCCAATATGCCGACCGTTTCGACCGGCGGCTCCATGAACGCTTTGGGAAGTAATTCGCTGCAGGGCCAGACGTCGCAAATTGCAATGGCTCAACAAATGGGCGGCAACGTTCCCAGTAATCCCTTCAATAATTTGACCTATGACAACAATTTCAACGACGGACCTCAGACCGGGGTCCCGACTTTTGCTAAAGTTGGAGGTCAGAGATTTGGCGGTGTTACCGAAGCGGATTTCCAGCCGCTCATCGACTTGATCCAAAATACGATTCAAAATGATTCGTGGTTGGACACAGGAACCGGGCTGGGAACCATTCAGGCATTCGTGCCCAACCTCAGCCTCATCGTTTCGCAAACTCAGGAAGTCCAGGACGAGATCCAGGACCTGTTGAAAAAACTCCGTGAGCTCAACGATGTCCAGATCGTGATCGAGGTCCGGTTTATCACGCTGCGAGACGAGTTCTTCGAGAGAGTTGGAATCGACTTCGACTTCCAAATTGAAGATCAAAACGGTCAGATCGATCCCACCGCCGACGTCGTCAAGCCGTCGACCGTGGTCGGTAGAAGCCCGGTAGAGACGAATCCGTTCACATCGACACAGGATTTGGACATCCAGTTTCTGCAAAGTAGCTTTACCGCCGCACAACCGGTGTTTGGTGGGTTTGACCTGACGACCGCCGCGAATTTTGGTTTCGCCATCCTGTCCGATATCGAAGTCTTTTTCCTGATTCAGGCGAGTAAGGGGGATTCACGATCCAATATCATGCAGGCGCCAACGGTAACCATGTTCAATGGCCAAAGTGCAAGTGTCAGCGATGGAGCCAGCCGGCCGTTCGTAACCTCGGTGATTCCCGTGGTTGGCGATTTTGCAGTTGCTCACCAGCCGGTCATCACGATCCTGCCGGATGGAACCAACCTGAACGTGCAGGCCGTCGTTTCCGATGACCGACGATTTGTTCGCCTCAACCTGGTGCCGTTCTTCAGTCAAGTCACGGACGTTCAGACTTTCACGTTTGACGGAAGTACGACGACGCAGAGGTCGACCGATTCGGTGTTGGACGACTTGCTGGATGCCATAGATGGCGATGGCGGTGACATCGGCAACGATGAATTTGAGACCACGACGCAAGGTATTACCATTCAACTTCCGGTGCTCGCATTCACGACGGTCAATACCGTTGTCAGTGTGCCGGATGGTGGTACGGTGCTGATGGGCGGTGTAAAACGGATGGCAGAAGGTCGATCCGAAGCCGGAGTCCCGTTCCTCAGCAACATTCCTTATGTGAACCGATTGTTCAAAAACGTTGGTATTGGTCATGAGACTTCCAACTTGATGATGATGGTCACTCCACGGATCATCATTCAGAAGGAGATGGAAGAGGATCAGGTCGGTATTGTCGGTGACTAATCACCACACAACGATTTCTCGATCGAACCAGAACCCAACGCCACCTCGCAGAAATGCCAGGTGGCCTTTTTTTTGGATACGTTTGCTCGCAAAAAGTCAGTTACTATCTGTCAATGTGGCTTCGAAACGTATCTGGTGCCGCCATCGCGTTTTCTCGGGAGTCGATCGCAGGTTGCGTCGTCAATCCTCGGACTCATTCTGGCAGTTGTCGTGGGGGCAAGGCTGGATTATCTTAGTCACGTAAATCACATCGAAAGGGGGAGCAGGCGTGGACAAGTGGCCGATTGGTGTATTCACCAGTATTGATGCAGGTCTTGGAGTGGAATTGCCAGTTGCAAAGGAGCTTGGCATCCCGACCATTCAAATCCACGCGCCGCACGCAGGGAATCGTGGCCAGGCAACCGCCGCTGAAATTCTCGAACGGCTGGCCGAATTCAAGATCGAGGTGACCGCCGTATTCGGCGGCTTTGACGGCGAAAGCTACGCGGATATTCCAACTGTTGAAAACACCGTCGGACTGGTTCCACCGGCGACTCGTGAGGCAAGACTGGCGGAGATGAAGCAGATTTCTGATTTCGCCAGGATGCTTGACTGTTCGGTAATTGCGTTACACTTGGGGTTCGTCCCCCATGACACGACGACCGCGGAATATGCTCAAATCGTCGATGTCACACGCGATTTGTGCAACTACGCCGCCCAGAATGGACAGAATCTGCACTTGGAAACCGGGCAGGAATCAGCCGACGGATTGATGCAGTTCATCGGCGACACGGGCGTCGACAATCTCTTTGTGAACTTTGATCCCGCCAATATGATTCTTTATGGGACGGGAGAACCGATCGAGGCCCTTGAGTTGATCGGTGACCGCGTTCGCAGCGTTCATCTCAAAGATGCTAAATGGGCGGCAAACCCAGGCCGTGAGTGGGGGGCCGAAGTTGCCCTGGGCGAGGGCGACGTCAATATCGAGCGTTATCTGATGACATTGAAAAACATTGGCTACTTCGGTCCGTTAACGATTGAGCGCGAAATCCCCCAGGAGCCTGACAGGCAACGTTCCGAAATTGGACATGCGGTTCATTTGATCAATGAACTAAAATCAAGACTTCTGTAAACGCGAGTTTTGCTCACCATCAGGACGTTGGGCGACTCCGTATCGCCATTCATCGGTTTCGAGGGTTGAATAAACGCACGACTTAAAATGGCGTGACCGGCAAATCAAAGCCCTCGAACGAGCAAAGGTTTACGTATTGATGACGAACTGGCAGCGCATCGCAATCGGGTTGTTCGGGTTGGTTGGTGTGATCTTTGGCAGTGCAATGTACTTCGTCAATGCCGAGAACACTTTCTTAACCGCAGTCTTGGTAAGAGTCGGCGCGTTGCTTTGTGTCATCTGGTTGGCGTGGCCTCAATTGGAAGCCGTGAAGACAAGAATTCCCGGTTTCGTCCTGCTGGCTTTGCTGTTGATGTTGATCGTGGTCGCGGTCAGGCCCAATCTGTTTCGCGTCATTGCCGGAGTTCTGGCTGTGGGATTGGCTCTCAGTGGTTTGCTGAAATGGATTGGCATATTGACCTCGGAACAGAACAAGTCTTGATGACGCGAGTGTTGCTCAACTCCGTCAACGGAATGGAGAGCGGTGCCAATTGGGCATTCTCGACGCGCGATACGAAAGCACCAAGAGCGCGCGATTCATGAAGTTCTTAAAGTCGATTTACAGCGTCGGCCCACTCAATGATTTTGGGTGCCAGTCGCGTCGGGTCGCTGTCCGGATCCGGATCAACGTAGAATGGCAATTTCCAATCGCCCAGCGACTGGATCAATCGTGTGTAATCGCGACGCGACCGAAATGTTTCCGAAGCATTGACCAGCACAAGCATCGGTTCGTTGGGAGTAAGGCGAATCGGTCGGATGCGGCTGGAAAGCCCACAGTCCACCAGCACCAAGCCCCGAAACAAATCGAGACGGTCAGAGGCCAACAGGCCAGCCATCACACCGCCCGCCCGGTTACCTCCCACGACGATCCGGCTGTTGTCAATGCGTCGTTGTTTTGCGAACGCGGCAATCGACTTGAGGACAAATTCCGCCTCCTCTTTCTGCCAACGGTTTTTTTGAAGGGACTGGGGTACGAGCAGAGCAATGTTTCTCTGTTCGCAGGCTGTCCGCCAATCGTTTAGGAATTTTGCAGGATCGACGACGCCTGGTTCAGGAATCCAGACAACCAGTCCCAGGGGCGCATCATCAATTTGCTGATCTGGCGAATATGAGAAGCAGGAATTGGTTGAGTCCGAAAGTCGGATCGGTTCGGTTTTCCACTCTTGTTCAACTGGCGGTTCCTTCAACAGGGGAGGCAACTCGATGGCCGGTGATGAAGACTGGCGACGAATTTCCAACCGAACTTCCTGCACTTTTTCGGCTCGGCGAACACGCAGAGAGACTTGTTCACCTGGGATGAGCATCGCAATTGTCCGCCTCAAAGATCGCCAAGTGCGTACGGGGTTCTCGTCGATGGATACGAACTCGTCACCAGGTTGAAGTAAACCAGCCGACAATAACTCCGGCAAGACGTGACGGACCCGGAGTCCATCGCTGTCCGGTCTACTCATGTCCGGTAAAAAGCCGATCGCGGCAGGCTGAAACGGTTCCAGTTCTCCGGCGAGTTCGATCTCAAATTTAAGGAGTTTGCCGTCTCGCTCGGCCACCAATTTAACGCGATCGAATTCATAAAGAGGGCCCAACGCGTGTTTTAGATCTGACTGTTTCTGGATGACTTGTCGGTTTACTTTGACGATGTTGTCACCTGGTCGCAGTCCGGATTTCCACGCTGGAGACGATGCCGGGCAGTAGGAAATGATTGCCGGATCTGAATAGATGTTCGTGCCTTTTAGAACCACTCCCAACACACCCGCCCGAATGGAATCACGGTTCTTCAGTGATTCGATTCTGAGGATCATCTCGTCAAGTGGAACGGCGAATCCAATTCCCGAGTCGTACCAATCGCTGCCGCCAAAAATCCCCTCGTCATTTGGCGACATGGGTGCCAAAATTCCTGCCACGCGACCTCGTTGATCGACTAATGGACCACCGTAATTCGCGGCAGACACTTTGGCGTCCGTTTGAATCGCTTTTCCCCAAATCCGATTCGTTGCACTGATAATTCCGATCGATATATTTGGTTCGACGGAATCGTAGACACGCCCCAGAGCGATTGCCGTCTGTCCCACCTGGATCTCTTTGCGAGAAACGAATCGGGGAACTGGGAGCCGGCGTGGACTGTTGACTTTCAATAAGACAAGATGTCGGCTCTTGTCATTGCCAACCAATTCCGCCGAAACGCGTTGGCCGTCGGCAAGCCGAGCAAAGATCGCCGTTGGCTGGTGAACGAAATTAATCGCGGCCGACAGGACATAACCGTCTTCCGAGACGACGACACCCGTGGATGGGCCAGCGTTGACGACGTTTCCATTGACTCTCGTCAGGCCGCCAATCGTTTCAAATCGAACTAGGGATGGCAAAACCTGGTCAATAGCGACCTCCGAACCAGAATTCCCAAGCGTCTGTCCGAAAGTCGTACTGGACTCGACAAGGCTGCAGATCAGGCAGGCAATCATCAACGCACGTAAACATGACTCAAGTTGGGCAGGCCAGCCTGCGCAGTGTGAGGATCGGAAATCCATGCGAATGCAAAAAAACGTATGCCGCCAAAGACAGAGTCGACGAAAACCAGATGGTGACTGACGAAGAATTCGAGTCAAAACCGCTGCCTGGTTTTTCAAGGAATTTGGCATGATCTTTCAACGCAACAAGCCGAGTTTGAAGGTCAGGAACTGCCCTGCTCGTTGAACGGTTACCTCGAATTCGGTGTCACGGTCGATGCGCAACAGCTGTTGCTTAACGGAGTTGATGCTGGGCGTCAGCGTTCCATTGATTTCTATGATCAAATCATCGGGCAGGATCCCGGATTGGTGGGCACTCGATCCCATCCGGGTAGTCTCAACAAAAGGCGGCGTTTTGGCAACCACATTGGGGACCAACGCAATTCCAGCCAGTTTTAGAGTGATGGGTTCCGTCGGCAACTGCGAACTAGTGGTTGATCGAATGACCATCTTCCCGGAGAGAATTTGGTTGACTGAATCGGACAATGGGGCGATGGGAATCGCAAAATTCAACCAGGAGTTACTCGCGTTGTCTTTCAGCTCTTTACCAATCAGACCGACCAGTCGACCATCCAGGGTGGTGACCGCTCCGCCGGCTGCTCCAGGATTATTCGTCACTGCATCAAGGACCAAAATGTCTTGGTCGTAAGCTGCCGCCGTTGCCCCTCGTCGAGCCGACAGTCTCGAAGTCGATGCGACGACGCCTTTCTGGACGCTCACCGATTCGTTCCCGTTGGCGACGCCGTACAGGTTGCTAAACGCAAGAACCTGGGTTCCCCGCCGAGCAGTTCCAGGTGCTGTCATGTCAAAACTGGCAAAATCGCCAGCGGGAATCTTTAACAGCGCAATTTCGATTTTTGGATCGTAGCCAATCAGCTCGGCAGAAAAACGTTGACCATCGTCAAGCGTCACGGAAATTACATCACTATCAAGGACATAACTCCAAGCCGTCAGCACGTGGCCGTCGGGTGAAATCAAGATCCCAGTCTGGTATGGCTCGAGTCCACGAAAACCTCCGCTGCCAACGATTTTGACAACTTTGGGCTGGACTTCGGCAACGATGCGGCTGAGCGATTGTCCCGCTGTTGGCGGGCATAAGACGCCGGCCGCCGAGATCGCCAACAGGGCGGGAAGGAACGATCGAGTCATTTTCTGATTCGACATATTTAGCATCGTTTAACGACAGGACCGCTGAAGCCGATAACTTGATGGACGGTTGGAGCCCCAAAACGACATCTAGCCGGAGTGGCGATGATTTGGGAATTCCAAGACCCTACGCATGTTTGCATTTCAACTGACCGCTTTTTTGGCGTGCGAAGCTATTTTTCAACAAGAAACTCAATTTGGTTGATTATAAATCGTGATTCCGGACCACCTCCGGTCAAGACCCGTAATTCCGACGGCACTGCAAGTTCGTCGTCCTGCTGATAATCAAAAAGACCAATCGTGCAGGCCGGAGAATCGTTGTCGGCGAAAACGTCTAATTCGATCAAATGCGAGCTTGTTTTATCAAACATTGCATAACATTGTACCGAATCGCGGGTCGCTACCAGGCATTCTGCCAAACCGCCACTGAACTGAACAGGAATCGAGCCGAAGTAGATCACGTCGCCGAAACGATTGGGCCCTGAAATCAGGAGTTTTCTCCACAGGTGTAGTGAAAGAAGCAGGCCATGCAATTGGGACTGGTCAATTTGATCGGCCAAGTCATCCTCCTGATCCAGCACGTACGTCGAATTGCCAAGTTGAATCCCCGACCTCGCGTCATCCAATACAAGAGTGAAGGGCGTCTGATCAGCATCGACTCCGTTCAGTCTCCAGGTGCAATTGGATTTTGAAAAATCGCTGTGTCGTAGAAATCCATTCCATACCCGATCTCGATGGAGCCGGTTAAAATGGAAGTTCGCAAAACCCCGCTTTGCCACGAACACGGAGTCCAGATTGGCCGGGCGATCCAGGCGACGCCGATTGGATTGGATTTCGGATCCTTGCGACGGCACATCCTGCGGAATTTCATCTTCTTTGGATGCTTCGATGTTCCGGTCCGGACCTTGGACCATTTCGACAAGCTCTTGCGTTGCATGTACGCCGGTCAATCGAACGTTCGCGTCGTACTCTTTGCCGTCCCGCCGAAAAGTCATTGGCACTCGCCAACCCTTCGGAAAGATGCCAAGCACATTTTTGAACTGATTCGTGCTTTGGATTTCTCGTTCCGCGAATCGAACGATTTCGTCATCCAGTCTCAGTCCCTGACGATACGCGTCGGAAGTTTCCAAAATGTCGGCAATCCGGATTTTTCCATCCTTGTCCGTCGACACCGTTGCCCCGAGCGTGGCGTGGTCGACGATTCGCCCACTTTTAAGATGGTCGAGAAAGTTCCTGATCTGATTGATCGAAATCGCGTAACCAACTCCCACGTTGATTCGGCCGCGTTTCTCAAATGAACCCCGACCGTTGATGCCTATCAATTCACCTGTGGAATTGAATAGTGGTCCCCCGGAATTGCCAGGATTGATGGCCGCATCGGTCTGAATGCAATCCGTATATTCCAGCAGCGTTCCCGATGGGTATTGGTACCGATGAACGCCAGAGACGATACCGAACGAGACCGATGGCTGGAAGTCGGTTGCCAGCAAAAATGGATTGCCAACGGCAAAACACTCGTCGCCGGGGCGTACCTGGTCACTGTCGGCAAAAATCGCGAAGGGGAAATCGTCGCGGCCCAAAAGTTTGATCAATGCGACGTCGCCGGTTGGATCGACGCCGACGATCACCGAATCGTATAGTCTGCCATCGGGCATACTGCATTTCATGAAGGCATCGCAGGATTCGATGACGTGAAAATTGGTTAACGCGTATCCGGATGAGGATACGACAACTCCACTTCCGCCGCCCTTGCCGTCGGTACCCAAAACGCATACTGATGCCGGAATTGCCCTTGCGATGGCGGCGATTCTGCTGGCTTCGTCAACGGGCCTGTCAGCAGCTCGGGAACGCATCGGCAACGCGGTCGAGGAAGCAATTAGCAGAAAGAGCAATATCCTGAATCGTGTCATTTTGCGACCCTGAGATTTACCATGTGAATCTGATCGCCAATGGATCGACCGTCGCAGTAGTCAACCTGGAACACCAGTCGTTGGGCGCCCGAAATGTCAATGTCCAACTCCAACGGCTGCGATGTTCGGTCATTTGTCAGCTGTTTCTGCAACGCAACTCGACCATCGACCCGGACGGTGAGCATAACTTCGCCCTGCCGATTCGCTTGAGGCGCAAACCCTACCAATCCCTTCAGCACACGGTACGAGTCATCCAGGACAAAAGCCAGCTTGCCACCGCCCCGAATGGCGAATCCATGCTCGAATTGCTGGGATCGTTCCGCGCTGGACCCACCTCGATTCTGTATATTCGCCAATTCAAGCGGGCCATCCGAAAACGACTTGTTTATCTTGGCGATGTTTAATTGACGTAACAAATCGACGGTGGCAGCATTCGCAATCAATGGTTCCCATTGGTTGCTGGCCGGTTTCAGCATATCCAGGAACAGCTCTCGTCCCACCGCAAAATCAATCGTGGCGATTTCCGCTACGGGAACAAACAACTCCAGGCCGGTTGGAGTGCGCAGCGCAACTTGATTTGTCGACCATCCCAACTCTTCTACCGCCAGTGAAGAACCACTCCGGAGCGTGGCATTGCAGATCGGCGAAAATGAATTTTGGGCGGAAGGCCGATAATAAACGAGGGCGAACACTTTTTCCAACGCGACGTTGGCGGTGCGATCGCCGATAGTAAAGCTAACTTTGTTGTCTTTCACATCGCCGATCACGCCTTCAATTGACTCCAAAACGCCGTCTTGATCGACAACGATCGCGTCTGAGGAAAAGTCTTCTTCCAGCAAGTGCTGCCAGCGATTCTCCAATTCAGCGTCCGATTCGACCGGTTTCCGCCGCAACCAAGCGACATCTCGTAATTTGCACTTTGCAGAAGAACCACCGACCAGTTCCAGCCGGACCTCGTTTTTCGACATGGAAATTTGATCGAGATACAGTTTCGTGGCATCCTGCAACAGGACCAGAAAATCTGCCCGGAAGGCAGCTGGGGGAACGGGATCGAGCCGGATTTGGTTAATGTCGTCGAAACTCAGTATTTCTTTTGCCTTGTCTGTCGATATCAAGACCTCGTCATTCGTGATGTCCAAAATGGTAGCGCGGATAATCCTACCCGAGGTCAACTGGATTTCCATATCCACTGGCGGGCTCTGCGCAGGCAGGCGCTGCGCAAATGCGAAAGTTGACGCAACGGAGAAAAGGAACGCGCAACCGTGAATCGTTCGTTTGGGGCAGCAATTTTTCACAATGGAATCCCTTCGTTCAATCATCGGATGCTGGTGCGATGGAAAAAAACGTCTTCAACTAACGATCTTTTTCCGTGGCCAGTTGCCGAAAATACTCCTCGATCACCGACCGGTAGTGCGGAGGCATTTGTTTAGCCATTTCTGCAAGTGCAGCGGCACGCTGGGCAGGCGGAAGGTCACCCCAGTTGCCCCCGTCCGTCTGCTGTTTCCGCGAAACTTCACCTTCTCCTTGGCCGCCAGCATTGTTTGAGTCTTGCATCGGGCTGCTGGAGTTGGTTTGACCGCTTTCAGGCTGCATTTGTTGTGATTCGAGGGACTCGATCAACTTGTCCAGTTTGTCGATGACTTCCTGTTCGCGACCAAGGACGATTTTTCCGCTTCGGTAGAGCCCTGTTCGCCGCCGAACATCTCGCATCAACCGAGAAATTTCGTCAAGCGAATCCGGCTCCAACGGTTCGATATCGGCCAGCATTAGTTTGGCAAGCGTGCGGAATCGACGTGGCAACGCCTCCTCATGCTCCAACAGTTGTTGCAACGTTTCCATACATTCGTCACGACGCAGCAGTTGGTGTTCCATTAGTCCGCGGTAGAAAAGAAGAGAGGCGGGGGCAACGACATGATTGACGCTCAGTCGCTGCAGCTGGAGGAGTGCCTCATCATAATACTCATTTCGCGCCAACCAACGGGCTACGTAAAGTCCAACATGATCGCGGACGAAATGGTTGTTCCCGGAGGCGTCCGCCCATTGGTTTAAATCAAACTCTTCGACGTCAGCCGTCGATGAACGAGCCAGTTCGATCAATTCTCTCAGTTTCGGCTGTGCAATGGACATTGAGTGGACCACCACATCCAGTGTTTCTCTACCCTCCGCGAGCCCTGTGCGAAGGGCTTCCATGGTCCTCTCGCGGATAGTTAGGGGGGCCTCGATATTTGCCAGCCAGTCCGAAAAAGAGAGGGCGAGTGACGCTTCGGTCGGCATTTGCCATGTTGCTGATTTCGCCAAATCGTCGTTATCACGAAACGTTATTCGGCCTTCGGCGGCTTGAGCCAAATCAAAACACCCCACGGCCCGCAACAACACGAAGGTGACAAAGGGTAACCAGATTCTTAATCGAATGCAGCCCATTATGGATTCTTTCCGTCAACAATGTCTTGGACAAGGTCCACTAATCTCGATTGACGGTCCGCAAGTCGATCGAGAGCGGCTCGAATGTCGGGGCGATTCGTTTGCCCAACCTGGTCATCTGGGTCTTGAATCATTTGCGAGTAACGCTGATGCCGTTTGTGGATTCTCTCCTGCAAACCACGCAACATCTTGATTTCTGCCAGTTGATCCACCAGTGGTTGGTCGCCTGGTTGACCTTTTGGGGACGGTTGACCGATCTTCATTCGTTCTAAATCCTGCTGAGACTGGACCAGTGCCTTCACAATGTAACCAAGTGCGTCGATAATGTCCTCTTCGATCTCAATGGTGATCTGCCCAACTTGGGATGCTGCCAATCTTGAGGCGACCTGCGACATGTCGGCATGCACGTCCTGGACGGTCGCAGGAAAGGCAACCGAAGAACCGTCTTCCTGCAGCAGCAAAAGGGCTCGAGAGGCATCGGAGGCGATGGAAGACTGCTCGGTCGCAAGTTTCCCGGTTTGAATTCCGAAACTGGGGTTTCGTTGGTCGGAGGGGACTTGGTTAAGTTTTTGAGTGGCTTCGTAAACACGAACCTGCCTCTCGAGCATTTGGCGAAATCGGCTCTCAAGTTTCGCCAATGTTCTTTCAACCTCCTCTTCACGCAGCTGCCTGAGAATCTGTTCCAGTTCCTGTTTCGCTTTTTCCAACTCAAATTCAGCATCTCGCATGGCCTCGGCGGCGTCATTGCGTTTGGCCTGGTCCAACTGCTGCTGAGCCTGTCTCATTTTTTCTTCCGCGGTCCGAATTCGATTTTGTACCGGGGGAGGGGTCGCGGGCTCGCTTGCCGGACCTGTCGGTTCGGCTTGATTGCCCGGGGGTTCCGATGAACCGGGATTGCCTTCGCTGCCAGGCGCTTCGCCTTGTTGGTTCGAAGGATTTCCCGATTGCGGATCCGCACCTTTCGTCTCGTCGCTGTTCGAAATGGGCGATGCTTCGTTGTTCTGGATCTCCTCGGCGAGTCGAGCTGCTCGATCGGCCGCCTTTTCCTCCGAACGCGCCAACCGTTCGACATCAATACCGCCGTCGGTTTGGCCACGAATTCCCTTCTGCAGCCGTAGCAGTCGTTCGACGTCGCGAAGGTACTGCTGGTGTCGTTGAAGCTCGTCCCTGACGCGTTGGCCACGGTCCTCGCTTTGCAACAGTACCAGCAACTGGCGCAATTCTGACAGGACCTCTTCCTGCTCGATGACAGCCGATTTTAACTGTGACTTTTTTAGCTTGTCGACAATGGCCATCATTTGACGAGCGGTTATCTTTTCCTGGGACTGAATATATGCTTGACGCAGCAACTGCGATCGGGTGGGGTTGGATTCCTGCTCAAACTCGTACAACGAGAACAGTTTGTCCTCAAGCAACTGATACTGCTTGGCCAGCGGCTTTGCTGATCCTGGGTCAATTTTTCCGTACTGGAGCTTTCTTGACAGCACGCGATTGACGTGCGTGATGATGCAAAATCGGAAAGTCCAATCACCACAACGAACAGCGTAATCGCACGAGGTAAAGAGCGTTGCAATCGGATGGAGGCGAAATCAACAGCGTCAAATTTCAAAAGGATTGTCTCGTGAACAGAGTGAGGCGTTGCTTAATTGGTTGATCGACCAAACACGATCGAATGCAAAACAGGCCGCTTGGATCAAGAGACGGCCATTCGAAAGTACCGTGCCTCGAACCTACCTATTTTGGTCCGTTTCGTCGGATATTCAAAGCGAGGTTTCGACGTTTCGACGCGAAACTGAAACAAATTAAGTACTCGGAATCGCCTGGACGAATTAGCCATTGACCTGTTTGCAGGTCGCCAGCGAGAGCGTCTCTATACGGACCAGCCAATATTCCCGGATCGGACGTGGCCCGCTGGGCAACCCAGTAGTGGACGGCTTTCTAAACACTTGCTGGCTATTCTTGCCCGTTCCACGGAATCATTTGAGTAGGCGGTCGAAATCCTGGCGCTGTCGTTCTTGTTTGGTCCGTTCGACGATGTCTTCTTGTTGCCGAATCATCTTTCGTACGATCTCCAGCAATTCGTTTTGTGTTTCGAATTTAAGCAGCGCGTCCAACACAAGGGTTAGCTGGTTTAAAACGACGTCGGTTTTTCGAATTGCGTTTTCCGAAAGCTGGTCCAACTGTTTTTCAACGATCGACGTGAGGCCGGACCTTTGGAGTTCACGAATTTTTTCTCGAAGCTTCAGCACGGCCAGTTTTTGGACCTGCATCGAGTTTTCGGCGACAACGGTGAGTGGTGCCACGACGCGGTTTTCGATGCGCAACTTGCGATCTTCCGAGTCGATCCGGTTGTTAATCAGCTGTAAGCGAATGTTTTCAAATGCGTTCGCAACGCCCAGCGTCTCCTGGATGGATTTGTCAATTTGATTCAGTGTCCGCTGCGCATAAAGCAGACGCAATTCCATTTCGTTCTCATCATGACTCGTATTTTCTTTCAGGCCATCCGGTAGGGCGTTGTCGCCGGGCTCGACGATCATTGAGCGCGAAACAAAATTGGCCGAAGTACGTTCGAGAAAACTTCGCGAATCCGCAACCTCGCCATAAATTTGCTCCAGTCGCCGCCGTTGCGCTACCTCCATTCGTTCCAGCAATCGGAGGAAGCGATTCTCATCGACGACGTCCAAAACGTATTGATCACCGACGCCAGTATTGGGCACGTCCGCCAGGTCGAACCGGTCTTCTGCTTTAACGACCAATGAGATCGTCGTACCTGCATCTGTCGGTAGTTTGTAGTTTTGACCGTCATTCCGCCGCAATTGCAAAAAGTCGATCGTTGCCTCGACATCGCCGGTTGGGTTATCGGCCAGGGGACTGGTCAGGTTTTCCCCCAAGGGCAGTTCGATCTCTAGCCAACTGCGCTTGATGCCATAATCGTCTTCAATCTGGCTTTGAATCGGGATCCGCACTTTCGGTGTCACGGCAGTTCCAATACCGATGAGGCGGGTTTGTACGATCGGTGGTTGGTCGTCAATCGGTTCCATCGCCATGACAAAAGGCCGCTCCGAAACCAAGTTGTCTTCGTCGCACAGGTAAATCTCGGCATTGACCTCGTGATTCAAATAGCCCACGGGAAGCTCAAACTCCTGGCCGTCGACATCGAATTCGTTGGGTACTCGATCTGCACCTGACAGCGTGAAGACTTTTTTTATCGGGTTGTTGGTGCGCAAACGAAACCGAATCAATGTGCCTCGCGGCAAACTCATCGGGCCAACCCAGGGGATGTCTCGCGGCGTCCAACGCATGGAATCGGAATCCACCATATAGCCAGGAAACACACATGCGACCTCCGCCGAAACCACGGTCGGTGCGTCGACGACGACAACCTGTATTCGTTTCGTTCGATGGTCGCCTCCGCGAACTTCAAAGTCCATGTTGGAAAGGACTCCTTCCAGCGGTGGGCCGCGGAGCGAATAATCCTGGAAGCCCTCATGCGGGCTCCCGATTCGATTCATCGTCACAGTTCCTTGCATTCCATCCGCCGTGCGATACAGGAAACGACAGCTATCGGGTAGTTCGCGAGTCGGGTTGGCCGCCGACGGCATTTCGGCGCGGACCCGGACCGTAAAGGAAGAGCCCCGGGAAACTGTTAGTTTGCCATCAACCGGCCTGACGAGCCGACCGCTCTCCAGGATGCCCTCCACTGGGTCATCACGCTCCACCGAAATGCCCACCAGTTCGATCCTGCAGATTCGCGGCCAAGTTGTGTCATCCAGCCAGATCATCCGACGTGCGGCCAGCGCGGCAACATCTGGCCTTGCAAAGCCAAACGCGATCGTTACCAACAACAGAAAACCCGACAACAAAAGGTATCGACGCAGATTTGGCCAGTTGAGGATCTCGCTGATCGTTACTTTGGCGAGCGAGGATTCGGCGGAAGTCCGCGTCGAATCGCGTAGATACTGATTCAGCGGCGAAAGTTGAGATGAATGACGTTCAGCAGTCGTAATCAGGCTGCCATCAAAAAACCGGAACTTGCGCTCGACGACCATCGCGAGTGTTTCGTCATCCAGCGGCACAAACATCTTCCGAAGGATCCAACGGTAGGCAATCCATGCCATCGCCAATCCCGCGATCGACAGGTAGATCAGTCGTGACGGTTTGGACAATTCGCTAAGCCCAAATTTTACTGGAAGCAGGTCAATCGCCAGAAAAACCCACAGTACGAATGTCAAAAAGATAACAATGACCGCCAGACCTTCGATTAAAACGTAGCACCGAATGCCATTCCGGAGTCGAGAAAACACAGCGTTTATGGAGGGAGAGACGCTCTTCAGCGAGCGTGTGGAATCAGATTTTCCGGAGTCACTGGTTAACAATTTTTGGTTTCAATTCAGATGATTTTGTTGGATGGTTGGTTTAAGCCAATCGGTGAATTCGCCTTATCGTCCATTCCAGTGCCAGCGTCATTGCAATTGTGGCCATCAACCAGATCATAAGTCGACGTTGAAAATCCAGATTCCTTGTGCCGGTAAGAAAGGTTGCTTGATCCTGTGGCAAAATCAAATTGTGAGGCGAATTTGGATCGGTCGCCGACACGTTGAACGACTGCATGCCTACATAATAGTGCCCGCCCGTTTTCTCCGCCATGTCTGCCAACAACGCGTCATTTCGTTGTGGATTCTCACGCTCTCGATCGGGGATGCTTGCTTGTACAGCGGTCGTCAACACCTCCAGTTGGTTGCTTTCGGGAACCGGTAAGGTGATTTCATATTTTCCTGGCATCGACGTGTTTATCTGGCCGCTGTAGCTGCCAGGGCGAACCGCATTAGGGGCTGCTTTCAAAACAATTGGTTGCGTCGAACCATCGGGGCGCTTCAGGACGGCCGTTACACTCGAATTGCTCAACGGCTCGTCCAGAACGTTTCGAAGGATGGCTTGAACGGCCACTTGGTCGCCCACCCAACAGCGGTCCCGGTCCGTCAACAGCACACCGCGCGTGGAATCACGCAGAAGACGCCCTTGGGATGCCCAGCGAATTAGCTTCGTGTAGTACTCCTGAAAGTAGCCCACCTCCAATTTTCTGACTCGCCACATTTCTCCGCTGGCCTGAAAGAATACTCGTCCTGCACCGTAAAATTGACTGGCGAGGTAGATCGGCAGGCGTTTATCAACCGACGTCATGGGGTCGGCAAAATTTGCCAACACGTCGGCGCCCGCCTTGGGTTCATTCACCGCATAGTATCCAAAGACCCCTTCAAAACGCTCCCATGTCGATTGGCTTTCCAAGGCAGAGTCACCAATCCAGAGAAACTCAGCGGCGCGACCTTCCCGAGAAAAATCAAGCGGAAACGGATCGGATCCGCCGAACCGGCCCAGCTTTAGTTGAGCCGAGCCTTGGCTGTAAAAAGAAACTGGGTACAAAGCTCGGATCTTGTCCATCGTTTCGTCGCCCCTGGGGCGTCGAGTCCATTCCGGCGTATTCACGGGACCAGCGATCAGGATCAACCCCCCCGCTTGCTCCGCCACCCAGCGTTCCAACAAATCGGCCTGCTCTTTCGTCAACTCGCGCCAGTCGGGGTCGAAGGCGATTATGCAGTCATATTCAAACAATTCCTCTCGCGATTGCGGGAATTCCAGTAACAGCAAATCGGATTCCTGGTCGGCACCCTCCTTTGAAGACTGAAGCCAGACATGCAACAGAATATCTTTGTCGCGGTAAAGCTGGTTGCGCAGAAATCGAAACTCACGCATGGGCCCGCCGGCAATTACCAAAACTTGTGTCTGGCGATTGACGACCTCCACCCAATCGCTCTGCTCATTATCATTGGCGTCCAACTCACCAGGAAGACGTGTCGTGCGAACAACGTACGTTCGCTTACCTAGCTCGGTTTGACTGACGTTAAATTCGATCGGAACAGCCACGCCCTCCTCACCAAGTCGTACAATTTGTTCGTCCTCGATGGTTTCGGCTTCTGAGCGGTTTTCATCCACTGAGATAAGTTGAACAGGGACTGTCAAATTCTGAAAACCAAACGATTTGATCACCGCTTTGATTTTGAATTTGTCTCCCGGGAAGACCCGGGACGGTGCTTGCACGTTGGCAACCTCAACATTCATTTGCACTTTCGTAGTTCCGAGCCCGATTGGAAAAATCGGTATACCCACATTCTGGGCTGCGGCGATCACGCGTGTGGGCGGAATCCCGGTGTTATGGCAGCCATCGGTCACGAGAATCACTCCGGCGATTGGACCGCCTCGTTCCTGATTAATGATCGCTTGCAAAGCGGCTCCCAACTGGGTGGCTGTTCCACGCGGATTCAATTCCAGTTCCCAATCAACCGGAACTACGTCGAGCGTTTGTTTTTCAGTTTCCGGACCGGAAATCCCGTCGGCTGGCTCCGACCCTATCGGCTTCCGCCAACCCAAAGATGCAAACAAGTTCTGGCTCGGCGACAATAAATCGGCCCAAGCAAAAACAATCAGAGACCAAACGGACGTGAAAACCGCGGCGGCGAACAGGCCGCGCGCAAAGGCCGTTTTGTGCAATATGAAGTAAGAAATGCCGCCTGCCAGAAAACTTATCGCAGCGATTGTTAGGATCGAAATGGCTACCAAACCGACAACGCGTGACCCTGAAAGTCTCGCATTCAAATGGGGAGTTAGCGCTTCGGCTGACTCAACAGCAGAGGGAGCGGCCTCGGAGGGCAACCTGGGCAAAATTTGAACCAGTTCCGGCAATGACGACTCTCCAAACCGATACAGCAGAATTTCATGACGATCTCGAAATGGCTCAAGATTTTCGTCACCTTCGAGCCACCTTAGGACTTCGTCAACTCGCCTGTCTTCCGGGACGGATTGATCGTCTCTCAAGCCCATGCTGAGGCTGTTATCCAGCAGCATAATCAGCCGCGACGGTTTCAGGATCTTGGTTTCGCTGCGTTGCCCCAGGTTCAATACGTAAACCACGAGCGCGGCAATCGCGGTCATCCGAAGGAACAATAGAAGAGCCCGAGAGACAAATGGCAGAGGTTTCGAATCCCGGAGGGACAGCCATACGGAAACTACCACCAGGGCGACGATCAAAACCGACCACAACAGCACTTGCCACATGTAGTGAGACGGTAAAATAGGTTGGAGTTCGTAGAATCTACGGACGCTTCCAGCGAAATGCATGGTTATTGATTACCGGGAATCTCCAATCGTGGGGAAAGAAAAGTGCGCATCAGCGTTTGTCATTGTTTCGATAATTGTCTCGATTGTCGACGCCTGAAGGTTTTGCGAATCGAAAGTTTTCCATGCAAAAGTGAGCTGGGTGGCAATCGGATCAGGAAAGCTTGTTATACTTTCAATTCTTCGGAGTGCTCTCAACGGTCGGTCTTTCCTTTCATTTGCCCGCCGACTTTACATCAATATGCTGGTTGTTTTCTAATGAGAGTTCGTCAAGTGGGAGAAGGGCCCGACGGCGAGGGTATCGGGCGGAATGTTACCGACCAAGCGAATCTTGTTCCTACACCTAATCAATAGACAAAATGGACTTTATCAAGCTCGTATTCGGTTTTCTCTTTTTTTATCGAAGAGTAATTTATGGCGCGTTGCTGTTGGCGGCCTTAATTTATTGGTTATCTCACTCTAAAGAGCTGATCGAGCGGTTTTCTGGGCCGACGGAATCGACAGAACAGGTCGATCAACAAAAATCTGAACCGCCGGACGAAGACGATCAGGCGATCAAGCGAGTCAAACGATCCGATCCAGATCCAAAACGAGATGTTGAGAAAAAATCAGGTCGACTGGACCGTTCCGATGAGGCAACTCCTGAAAAAATTGTGGCAACTCCTGAAAAAATTGTCGACGAGATCTTGGCAATCGATGAAAGATGGCAATCGGAATCGACTACCGTCGCCTACATGCTGGTCGCTCAAAAAAGGCGATTGTCAGAGAACTTAATGCAAATGGAATTGACGCAACTTCAACGAGAAGTTGCCAAAATCTCGTACCTCGAATCGCTGAGCGTTCTGGATTCACTTAACGTGCAGGGCCGGATCAATGATGAAAATATTCGTCCCAAGATGATTGAAGAAGCGCAGGCCTTTCTCAAAGATCCAGACGAAGACGTTCGGAGTCTGGCCAACCTTGTGTTGGCGGTTTACCCTGGCTACGACTTTGTCATGGATCCTTCCGACGAAAACCTTACAGCGTTCGAACAATCGTTTGATCGACACTTCGATGCCACCGTGACGAAAACTGTCAATGCCAGGAAACTTGCGGAAGTTATTGTGCAGGTCGGCAAAATCGCCGAATGGGAAGACCGGACAGAGCCATTGATCAATGTCGCCATGGAACGATTCAAGACGGACACATCCGAACAGGGAAAGGAAACCTACCTGATTTTTGAGGAGCAATTGAACTTTGGCATCCTTGAGTTGGACACGCTAGTCGAACGGATGGCGCGCGAGGATCCGACTACGGAAATACAAATCGCTAAATTCCGATCGTCGCTCGAAAAACTGCCGGATTCACGGGTCGAAATCTACCAAATCGCGATGGATATCATCCGGGAATACATCCGCCAGGAGCAGAAGGAACTCGCCGCAGACATGATTTTACAATTGAAGAATGACATATTGCCCAAAGTCTCGGATGAGGAAAAGAAGGCAAAAATCCAGGATGCGATGGAAGAGTTTTATCCCTTCTTATAATCCGCGGCGGAACGCGATCGCACGCCTGGTTGGCTGGTGACGGCGGAAGAACGGCTTGAGCGACAGCGGCTACGCTCGGTGGTAGCTGGCGGAATAACCTGCGACCTGTTCCAAAACCAGCAGGCTGACGAGTAATGCCAGCAACGCTCGCTGCATTGTCGAGACGGGTGTTTGAGCGGGTTCTGGGTTGAATTCACCCCAGTCCACAATGGCGGGGCGGGATGGTCCTAGTTCCAATGATATTTGCTGTTGATCTGCCAGCTTCAAATCACTCTCGGCAGTGTCGACATTAATTGCATATCGTCGAGATTCCTGTTGTCCGTCGATCTTTGTCAGTAACACGTCAAGGACTCCGGGCGTGTCGCTGTCTCCGGTTGTGTCTGCCGCCCCAGAGAGCCTTCCTCCGATCAATCCCACAACCCTATCCGGTTCGCGTTCCGTCGGCGTAAGTGTTAGGTTGCCGGCACTTAACACTGTCGAAGCGGATGGTTGCGAATCCTGCAACTGCATCCGGAAACTTGCTTCCGTTCGATAGTCACGGGCCGGAACCGAAACTCTGATCGGTTCGCCGGCCAAAAACGATTTTGTCTCATGTTTTCCAGCCGCCAGGTGATCCTCCAACAGCAAAAGGACCGGTGGAAAAGTGGCGTTGCGGCACCAGTTGTTCCAGGCGGGACCTGCCGTTGACGTAAACAGGGCGACGCGGCCCAGCCCAAAGTTTTTTTCCAACAGCAACGGCCATTTGCCGTTTCCTCGGACGGTCGCCAAGACCATTGATGGTTGGGAATCGGTTTGTTGCCAGTCGTCCGCGGGTCCGATTATTTTTTTGACTTGAACCAGTTCCAGCAGTGTGTTTTTGACATTCAGCACTGGCGCGAAGACCGGGTGCGCGGTGGGCGAAACGTCAGGTATCCTATTCTCGATCAATTCTGGAATGATTTGGACAGTTCCCAATGGCATGGGCAAGAGGCCCGTACCGTCTCGAAACAAACTCGCGTTGTAAAAACTGGAATTAACCTCGGGCCCACAAAAGACAGCCAGACCGCCACCGCCGCGAACAAAAGTCTCAAGGTTGTCGACGGCAGCCTCGTCGAGACTGTCTGCAGCCAACAGGAAGATCACATCGTATGGCCCAAGTTCCGAATCGTTAGCGTCTCTGAGAAAGGCTGTTGTTTTCACGTCCGCTTGAATGCCGGTCATCCGGTTCGGATTCAAAGCCAGGGAAATGTATCGGCTATCGGTAGAGGTTGAGTCGTCCAGGATCAAGACTTTTGCGGCCGCTTTGACGTCGATGCAACACCAACGTCGGTTGTCAATCCGGATCGCATCGGTGGGCAATTCGACATCCACAACTTGTTGTCCAACGGTTTCAAAAAAAACGGGAAACTTGCGGGTCTCGGATTTCCCAGGAGCGATTTTTTGAATGAAAACGGTCGGTAACTCCATTTCGCGAATCGGAGTTCTGGTCGAACCGGTGCTCGACTGCACGAAGTTCGAAGCTCTGACTTTCAATTGAATTTTTTCCGCACTTGTTGAAGAGCAGTTCTTTACCGTAACTTCCATCATCAACGGCGTCCCGGCCACCCGAACGTTGCCAACAGGTTGAAGTGCCGTAACGGCGAGGTTGGCATGCTCCGTCGCCGTGCAACGAATTAATTCGATCGCCGCCCCTGCTTGATGAATAGGCCGTAGTTGGGCGGCGACGGGTTTGCAGTTGAGCCAATCTTTTTGCCGAAAATCTGACAACACGTAGACGATGGCATTTTCCTGCTTTCGTTCCGTTATCAATTTCCTGACGGGGTCCAGCACGCCGGTCAAACTAACATTCAGATTGGAAACTTCCAGCCTGGATTTCAAATCTTCAATCTGCTGATCAAAAAGACTGTCTACCAATTCTCCCGATAAATCGGCTGTTCGCTGGAACTCCGCCGATTCAATTGGGGTGGGCAAATCTGCTTCCAAGTCAGCCGGATTGGGCGCACGCCCGCACGAATACCGCAGCAACGTAACCAGCTGGTTCTGCCGATTTTTGGCCCGCGCTGCAATCAGGGATAGGGTCGCTTTCGCATGGTCAAACGCAGAACCCCCTTCGCGTTGATCGGACATGGAAAAACTGTCATCCAGCAAGATGTAATGGTGGGTCGTCGCACCTCCCAGGATGCGAGACAGCCGGTTGTCACCACATCCGACTTGCCCCAGCATGAGCAGGGCCAGCAACAGGATGGCAATCCGCGACAACAATAGCAGAAGCTGTTTCAGGCGGACCCAGTTCCGGTTTTTCCGGTAACTTTTTAGCAGGAACTCCATCGCGGCCCACTCCACCTTCTGATGCCGTAGCAAATTGATCAGGTGGATCAGAATCGGCACCAAAATCGCGCCGGCGATCAATGCAGACCAGGTCAGCGGGGACGAAGAAAACAGATTGTCGAACATGGCATCCTTAAACAGCAATTACCGCTGCATCCGCCGACTCAGGAATTTGGCTAAGGCGGCATCAAACGGCTCAGTCGTGCGTACCAACGCATAATCGATACCGCCTTTTGCGCACCCATGGCGGACCTCGTCGAGGAATTCGCCAACGGCCTCCAGGTAGCCATCGCGCAGGGCTTTCGGGCTACAGCCAAGTCGGACGTCGGATTCCAGGTCCTCGAAACGCGTGGGGCCGGTAAACGGGAAATCCAATTCGTCATCATCCATCACTTGCAGTACCAACACATCATGACCGCGCTGACGCAGCAAACGCAATCCACGCAGCGTGTCGGCAACGCTACCGAAGAGATCAGATATCAGTACCATCATGCCTCGACGAGGATAGGTTTGGGCGGCCTCCAGCAGTATAGAATTCAATTCGGTTTTGTCCGCTGGTTGATTTGCGTCGAGGCTCTCAACAATGGCGTTGAGGTGACCACGCCTGCTGAGGGTGGGAAGTTTCGAGCGAACCTGAGCATCGAACGTCAAGCAACCGACGGCGTCCTGCTGTTTCAAGATTAAGAACGCCAGAGAGGCGGCCAGCGTGGCGGCATATTCGTACTTGGTCAAGTCCCCGCGACCGTAGGCCATGCTCTTGGAAGCGTCCACAAGCAAGTTCACCCGCATATTGGTGTCTTCTTCGAATTGCTTAACGTAAACTCGATCCTGCCGCGCCCAAACCTGCCAGTCGACATGCCTCAAGTCATCACCCGGCGTGTATTCGCGATGCTGCAAAAACTCAACCGACTGACCAAAATAGGGACTGCGATGCATCCCCGACAGAAAACCCTCCACGATGTGCTCGGCGCGCAATTCCAGCCGCGAAATTCGCTTGATCGTTTCAGGATGCAAAAATCTTTTGGAATCGGGCATCGTTGAGTAATTCATTTTCCTGGGTTGGCGTGGATTCAATCAGTTGGTCAACAACGCAATCCGAGCTGATGCCGTCGCTCTGGGCGGCAAAATTGATTGCCAGTCGATGTCGCAATACGGGTTTGGCCAGAGCCTCGATGTCACCGGTGGTAACATGGCTGCGGCCTCGCATCAGGGCACGTGTTTTTCCACCCAGAATCAGGAATTGGACGGCACGAGGACCCGCCCCCCAGGCAACACTCTCCGTCACAAAATCCGGGATCCCGGGCTCACCGACGCGAGTCTGGCGGACGAGTGTCAGGGCGTAACGAATCACGTGCTCGGAAACCGGAACTTCGCGAATGATGTCTTGCAGCTTCAGGATGTCGGGTCCCGACAAAACGGGCTCCACGATGGGTTCGGCCCGTGAAGTCGTTCGGCGGGCAATTTCAAACTCGTCATCAAATGAAGGATAATCCACAAACACTTTGAACATGAAACGGTCTTGTTGCGCCTCGGGCAGGGGATAGGTGCCTTCCTGTTCAATGGGGTTTTGCGTTGCCAGAACAAAAAACGGGTTCGCCAGTGAATGTCGTTTCCTGCCGACGCTGACGGTTCGCTCCTGCATGGCCTCCAGCAACGCCGCCTGGGTCTTGGGAGGCGTGCGATTGATTTCATCGGCCAAAATCACATTGGCGAACAGCGGGCCTTCCATGAATCGACGTTCCCGCGCCCCGGTCGTTTTGTTTTCTTCAATGATTTCGGTTCCCGTAATGTCAGCCGGCATGAGGTCGGGAGTGAATTGAATTCGCGTGAACGACAGCTCCATGGATTGGGCGAGCGTACTGACGATCAATGTCTTGGCCAAACCCGGCACTCCTTCCAAAAGGCAGTGCCCGCGACTGAAAACGGAAATCAGGATTTGCTCAATTACATCTTGCTGACCCACAATGACTTTTGATAATTCTGCAAGAATCTGTTTTCGAGATTGGGCCAATAATTCGATGGCTTGCTGGCCCGCATCATCTGACGACATCAATCTCTCTCCAGAAAACAATCATCAAACGCGTCATTCAATGCCAAAAGTTCAGATCGACTTGTTGAAGCGGGCTCCCCGCGGCGGCCAACTCAGGTCCCAGCCTTTGTTGGTCGTTGCGACGCCGAGTTTGAACCTGGACGCCGTCAAGACGCTGATGTAGATTCTCGCTTGTTCGAAGGGCTGGTTTCAATCCCCCTGCGCAGAATCGAGTGGCGGTTCACGTCCGCAAATACCGCGAAGCATCAGTAGCGGGAGTGGGATTTTTGTCGGATGATTTCAGAATGCAAGTCCGCATCGCAGCATAATCGAGTCCTTGAGGTCGAGCGGATCAGCGGTCGTGCTGCGATAGACGATTTGACGATTGAAAACGTAACCGAATTCGAAGAAGCCAGAAACCAAACGGGGACCCAGCCAGTCGACGCCAATAAAGGCGCGCACGTCGTTAATGTCTGCCTGGTCATTCATGCCGCCGATTCGTTGAATGGCCCAACTTCCGCCACCGTATTCTGCACCGATGTAGACCCAAGCTTCGCTATTGGAAAAGTTATAGGCGCGATGGGCCAATTTCGATCGCGGAAAAAACAGGTCAAACTTGATGTCGGTATTGGGCGACATGTAGACACCAAATGCCGGCAATAACTTAATGTCGACACGATTGATATACTCGACGCCAAGTTTTCCAATGGTGTATGGGTTAATGCGAAACCAGCCGAGCACTCGTCCTGTGGGTCGGAGCGCGTAGCTGGACGTGTTCTGGAAATCGCCGTAGTAACCAATGGCAAAATTGGTTTCCAGGCCGCCGGGGTTGGCTGGATTCGTCAAATGATCGAATTGCAGGTAGGCGCTGTACGCACGTGCCGGGAGGTCAAAACCCGGATTCAGCGTCGTGTCAGGACCGCTCCACCAGTGGAAAATAAAACCTGGCGAAATTCGAAGCGGTTGCTGGCTGCCCAGAAAGTTTCCAATGTTCGCAGTGGTCGCGATTTCCAGGTCATTGATCCCCAATTCACTGGCACCGCTCCCGGGAATGAATGTGTACCTGGCCCGGGGCCGTTCAATTAAGCGAGGCAGAAAATCACTGCGAAATGAATTCCAGCTTTGATCCCAATCGCTATTGGGCAACCAGGTACTTCCAGTTCCCTGGTATTGATTGGGTGGAGGTGCGGCATACGTTATCGGATCGAATTGCCCTGGTGGCGGTGCCGCGGGAGGACCGGCTTGTGGAAAGACGGGGAACGGCTGGCTGGGTGGTTGTGTCGGCGTGAATGTGGGGCTCCCGAAAGTCGGGGCCGATTGCGTGAAAGGTTGAGTCGGCGACGACGGCGGGGCCAAAACCGTTGGCGGCGGTGTGAATAAAGGCGGCCCTGTCGTTGGCGCTCCAGGAGACGTGATAATCGTTTGGCCCATCGGGGGGGCGGTCGTGCTTTGCACCTGAATCATTTCCGGGAATCTTGCGCGCTGGCCCAACACTGGTTCGCCCTGATTGCAGATGCAAGCAGCTACCGCCAGCAGTAAAAGACGAACAAATTGTGATGGTTTGTTAAACAACAGAATATCAACTCGTCGATACAAACAGGTTGTGCGCAGCTGACCGGCTAACTTGAACGTAAATATCAGCGGCAAATTTTGGGGTCAAGTGGAGTTTTGCTGAAGCGTGGTTGCTGGTGACCACAAGTCACGCTCGCAATCTTCAACCAGACGAGCGAGTTTCGATACAAATCGAATATTTCGCGCGAAGTTGGATGCCTGGCCGGAGTTTGCGAGGAAATGAAGAGTTTTCAACCGTCAAGGACGACCGACATTATGGTCGTTGCATGCAAGCAAGATTCCTGTGTGAGCAGCGTGTTTGCTCAACTGGTTAAGCCGATCAAAGGGAGGCATCCACCACCGGATCAAGCTGCATTTTTTTGATGGCTGTGTTGGCAATGACCGAATAATTCGGCGCGTAAAATGTTGAGGACTTCACAGTCGTTCCAGTAATTCACATGGCCACGACAACCAACCGGATGATTCGAATAGACGTTTTGAGTAGGTTGGACTTCGGTGATCTCACAAAACCCATCTGCCTGCGCTCGTTCAGACTCCAGGTTTTGGATGTGCGGCGTCGGAAAATGAAGTTCCGTTCCCACCGGATCGTCGATCCGGAAAATATTGATCCAACGGTCAATTCGTTTTCGAAGCGGTGACCAGAATGGTTGGTCCAGTGCCGGGTAGAAGCGGGCAAAGTAATGTTGGTAAAGATTCGAAAACGGTGATCCCATTGTGACCAGGGAAACGGATTGAAACCGGTTCGACAACCATGCCATTTCCGGGTCATTGAGGACCTCGATGGCGATCATCGTACCCTGGCTGTGAGAAACGACGATCAACTCAGGCCGACCATCCAAAGTCTCTCGATAATAGCTCAGAATTCTCTTCATGCGACCATGAATGGCGTCGCGTCGGGAAAACAGCAATGTGCCTTGTTCAAAGGTTGTTTCGCTAATGTCAAATTCATCCTCATCATCCAGCGCGTCCTGAATGAGAGTGTTGCGAAAATAGAAGTGGTTTACGACGTCGAGAACGATGTCAAAGACGGGACGCAGGCGCGGGATCAAAAAGATCATCGCGAAACTTGAGGGGACCAGAATCGCCATCGCGTATTTGTTGCTTTCGGCCAAAAAACGGCCAAATCCAGATAACTCGTAATTCAACCCGCGAATTTGCAACAATCCGACCGCGAAGATCAGGCCGACTCCACAAATCGTGCAGCCCGCCAAAACCAGTTGGATGAAACCGTGCACGATCAGGCGGGGCGGCCGAGCTCCATTTTCAAAATCGGTGATCTCGCTCATGGAACGCCATCGCACGTAACGATACCCGATAAACGTTGCCGCGACGGCCATCGCGATCATCATCAGGAATTGAACGCCCATCAAGGGAATGGCCTCCCGAAAAAGTTGATCAAATGCCTCCAGGTCCAGCAGGTTTCTAATACCGCCTTTGGCTGCCAACCAGATCATGGGGAGCAATTGACCCCAGATTCCAATCGACAAAGCGGGCAACAAAAACCCCACGTGAAGGGACGGCCGATGCGCTTTCGGGTGAAACATCGCGCCCAAACCAACAACAGGCCATCGCTGTAAGTACCAGGATTTCGGCAAACCAAAGAAAACCAAGCAATAAGACCAATACTCGACAATACCAGATTAATCCCTGGTCCAAAGGACCATCAAACCGGGTGGAGGGAAACGCGACGTCGATCCACATCGTCTTGATCATCATCAAACCGCCAACGAACATGGCAGTCACGTTGACCCAAAACCAAAATCGTTCCATCACGCGACTGTGAGTCATTCTCCAACCGACGGATGAGCTGGCGATTGCAAAGGAACAACAACCCGCGATAACAACCTGAGTCCACAGGATACTTTTGTAAGAATCGGTCCACATCAACTGCGTTCCCGATACCGCAAACGCCAAAATCGCAAGAAAGAAAGTCACGGCGAGCACGGGGCCGTGAACGATTTTGGAACTGATCAAGCCGAGACGTTTCAGCCAGCCTGCGCTGGAACCGGGCTGATCTGCTGCTACGTAGGCAACATACCGAAGCCCAAACAGAATTTGGAAAATCCCGACGATCGTTCCCGGTAAACCAAACCAGACTCGTGACAGATCGCCCCAAAAAAGCTCTGCAAGTTCAACTTTCTCTGATTCCTTTTCCAGGTTGCGAACGTGCGTTGGAAAAGTGTTTACGAAGTTGGGGTCGGCGGATTTCTCTGGTAACCAGACAGTCGTTTGGCGTTCACCCAAGGGATTGTGGTCTTCGGCGAGGGATCGCGCGAATATCCCCAGCGTCTCACCAGGCTGCGGATCACCAACCCCGTGGATCACGACGACGAGTTTATCGATTTTTGACTCGCTACATCTCAATTTGTTCCGCCGCTGTCATCAGGCGATCGTCCTACCGGCTCAAAAAAAGCAGCGCACTGTAGCGAAATCCGAATCCTGGATCAATCATCGAATTTGGCAGTGATAGCGGACGTATTCACCGTGACCAGTCGCCAACCGACAACGAGTTGCCGCTCGATAAAACAATTTGCAGAACTATGGAGATTTCGGGGCTTCAGGCGATTCGGCTAGATCGGAGCTCGGTGCGACGCAGTTTTCCGCGTTTGACATCCGGTTCAGGCACGATGTCGAGCCAGTAAAATCGGGCAATCCGTATTATTGATGATTTCCCATGCGAAGGGGCTGACCAGTTCCTCATTGCCCCGCACGTTGCTGATGCTGATGATCATCAGGTCGGATTCGACGGCGTGCGCGAGGATGGTTTGTTGCGGCGAATCGCTGGCAACCACCTGCGCTCGGCCATTTGAAGAGCAAAGATTGTGGCCCCATTTCGTCAGTTCTTTTTGCGAATGCCGAATGTCAACTGCTGAGGCATCTGCGGGCAGCACATTCAAAAAAGTGATTTCTCTTTCGATATGTTTTGAGAGGCTGGCAAGTAGTCGGGCCAGCAAGGGATCGTCAATTCGGCGACCGGTGGTTGGAACCAGGATGTGATTTGCCTGTTTCAAATTCCAGCCGGTTGGAGCGCGAAGAACGACGACGTCGCAATTGACATTCTTGATAAGCCTCTCGAGCGGCAACTCAACCCGCTCGTCGGTGAGGCTGGTCAGTCCCAGCAACAGGCTTTCGCAACGGTGGAGCTTGGCGACGCGGAGGATCTCCCGCCATGGATCGCTTGCGATGGTCGTCAATGCTTCTGGATAGAGGCCGGCAGCAACGGAAGAGGAGAGGGCTTTCTTTAGGACTTTCTGAGTATTTTCGATGGGGCCCGGATTTTCTTCAATGTTCCATTCCTCAGGAGCCACCGCGATCGAAAGCAACAGAACTCTTCCGACCTCATGTGGCGTCAACGCGTCGGCCAGTGCAACGAGGCTGGCGGCATTTTGGGGATTGGCAACCGGGACCAACGCCAACGGCGACCGACCTCGCAGGCGAAGGAGTTCCGGGTTGCGAATTTCGCTGGTGATATCGGACAATCTCGCGCGATGGGCGAACAGCACGAGAAACAGGAGGCCGCCGATGGCGAGCCACAGCACGGTGATCGAGCCCGCCGATGGCACCACGATGCCCTGAAAGATCGCGAGGACCAGGCAACACGTGCCTCCCACCGCCGGTACCAGTGGAAACCAACGAGTGCGAAAGGGTGGGGGACTCTGGAGGCTGCGTTGGCGAACCAGGATACAGATCCAATGCGCAAGCGCAAATGTGATCAGAAATATGAGACTGGATGCTGCGCCAGCGGAAGCGAGATCGGGAAGCAAGATCGCGATCGAAATTACAAGCAAACCGGTAACCAGGACGGCGTACTGCGGGATTCGGTGTTTCTTGCTGACCCGCGCCAGGATCGCGGGCAAGGTGCGATCGCGAGCCATGGACATGGCAACCCGGGAAGCGGCAAACAGATTGGCTTGCATCGCGGAAAGCATCGAGAGGATCGCGGCAATCATCACCAACCAATATCCGAACGCTCCCAGGTAGTTCTCGGCTGCGACGGCAATGATCGTTTCCGGATTCTGGCGACTCATCTCCGTAATCGAGTCTCCGGTGTTGACACCGGCCGTCGAAATTACAAACAGCAGCGGCAAATAGATGATCAGCGCAATTCCGAGCGAACCCATCATGGCGCGGGGTATGTTCTTTTCAGGCTCTCTGACTTCCCCGCCGACGGCCGCAATTAAATCAAATCCCTGTACGGCGATGAACGTGTAACCCATGGCTTGGAACAGCCCTGTCGCTCCGTTGGCGAAAAATGGCGAAATCGATTGTTGCACCTGTGCTACCGAGCGATTGCGAAGCGCCCAGAATCCGAGCATTATCAACAGGCCGAAAACAATGAGTTTTCCAATGTTCTCCCACGTTCCTCCACCGCCCGATCTCACCATCAAAGATATCGAGTAGGTGACAGTGGCGATAACGGCCAACACGACCGGGGTGGATTTTAGCTGAAGCCAACCGGTAATCGATTCCCAGCCCATTCCCATGGTGATCTGGCTGGCGGATGCGATTGCAAACTGGGCAAAACCCAATGCATACAATGAGGCCGCGACAATGGAGGCAAACCAGACAATCCAACCCACAGTGAATGCCGATTCAACGGACAAAACTTTTTTGGCGAACGTATAGGTTCCACCCGATTCGGGAAACTTGGACGCGACTTCCGCAAAACTGAGTGCCGTCAACATGGCGATTCCGCCGTTGAGGGCAAAAGCCAATATGGCACTGGGGCCGGTCTGTGCAAATGCGGCACCGGCCATCGCCAGGATACCGCCACCGACAATTGCGCCGATGCCGACCGACGTTGCGCCGATTAACCCCATTGAGCGTTTTCTGGAGGACGGGGAATCCTTCAATGCTCAACTCGCTCACTTAACAGCGGCAACTCGTAACGATTGCAAACAGTCGACCTAAGGCGCCCAGTGCCTAGTGACATTCGAAACGTGCCGCTGCTGGTCATACGGTTCCCGATCGAAAATTGGTTTTGCAGGTGATTGAAACAGGAATTCGCTCCTGCAATCGCAGGCTATCGACCCATAAATTTTAATCCCATGGAGTCGGTAAATTCCTGGTTCCAATCGAAGGCCAACTCCTGGCCGTACCAGCGAGAGACGTTCTGAATGTCTCGCGGAATCTGCTTAAACTTGAAAAACTGGTTCTGGAGATAGTCAGTACCAATCTCGTCGACGGTCTGACGATCACTCAACATTTGAATCACGTAAACCGTGTCTTTGGTCAGGTTGGGCGCAGCTGCCGCTTTTCCTTTTTGCAAAGAGAAAACCGTTTGCATGAACTCGTCGCCGGGAGTTTGGACGCCGACAGGATTTCCAATGTTAGCGCCGCCGAAACTGGTAAACCATGAAAACTCTCCGGTTTCCGTCGTTTGTTCGGCATAAAGCTCCGACAGCAGTTTTCCCTGGCTATTGACATTGTCGACGATCTTTTGAGCCTCCACTTCCGCCAATTCCAATGCTCTCCGGCTTTTCCAGAATTTTTCGACGGCAGGTCGGCAAGCATCAAACTCTGGAATCTTGGCATCGACTTTCTCGACTAACCAATAGAGATACGTATTACCTGAGAGGAAGTCGTTGGCAGTCTGAGGATCGTAAACCTTGATGTCATCGAAACGATCGAAAATCAGTTCCGCAACCATCCGAACCTGACGCTGCGGAGCACCGTTTGGCAATGTGACAACGACGGGAATGGCGATGCGACCGAGCGTATCGGTCGCCAGATCGGTGGCATCCACCAACCCGGTTTCTCTGGCGGTGAGATTGTAGTTGTTGGCAATCGACTCGACATTGAGAGGTGCCGGGGCGTCACCTCGTTTGCTTTCAGGTGTGTACTCCCATTTCATCCGCAACGTATGGTAGGTCGCAATCATCACGTTGGCTTTCTTGATCGATTCGTCCATCGCCGTCCGCGCCGCAGCCATCACCATGCTGCGTTTGACGTCTTCGACGACGTCCTTGAGGAGCCGGACACGTTTCTTGATTTGTTGTTCTTGTTCCAGCAACTGGCTGGCCAACGCATTCGCGTCTGATTCGTCGGTATCCTGCGCCATATCATCCAATACGGCATCGGTCGTGGATTCCTCATTCTGATCGTCCGTTTTTGAGTCCGCGGCTTCGCCGGTCGATTGCTCGGCCGATTCGGATTCTTCGGATGTCTTTCCTTCGGATTCTACTATTTCAGATTCTGTTTCCTGTTCGCTCTCGTCCTGATTCAGCAAAGCTACATACTGATAATCATTTGATTGAATTTGTAGCGATTGGTCGATTTTTGAATCTTCGTCGGAAGCATCGGATTCCTCATTTGGTGAACCCGAATCCTCGGCCGCCTGACCCTTGTCTTGCGAGTTGTCCTGCGGTTCGCCGTCCGAGTCACCGGGGGGCGGTTCGACCCCGTCTGGATCGGTCGTTTTGTCGGTTTCGCCTGGCAATACGGGTGGTGGGTCGTCGATCTGAAGCGAATCGGCGGGCTCATCGGGAATCGGTTCCATGACCAGGTCATTCTCTTCTGCGACCAGCCGTTCGTATTCCTTTTGAACTTCCTCGTCGGTCAGCTTGTTCATTTCGTTCTGCAGGAAGGTCTCGAAATCGGCAACCAGGTATTGAGCTTTTACTTTATTACGAAGCTTGAATCCCGGTTTACGTCCCGTTGGATCGGTGTAATTGTATTTTCCTTCTTCGTAAAGCTCCTTGAGGTCGGCTTCCGAGGGTGTCTCATCGATCTTGCCGATAAACTGATCCACCGCAACGGGAAGCGTCTGGCATTCGACTCGCTCCGATACCTTACGATATAACTGGATGGCTTCCGAGGGATTGGGAGTTAATTGCAAACCGGCTGACGTGTAGAGTCGCATTTGCATAGCGAGCAATTCAAGCTGCAGATGACGTTTAATGCTGTCCAGCGAGCAACCACCCTGATTTGCCTCCTGATTAATTTCAGCCAGATCATTTCTCGAAAACCCTGCATCTCCTGAAGCCATCACCAGGTAGTCATCGATGATGCCGTCCGAAACAACGATTCCTTCTTCTTCAGCTTTTTGTGCCATCAGGAATCGTTCAATCAGTTGCTCGTCGACGAGCGATTGTTGGAATCGCTGGCCCTCTCTCAACGGGGGAATGGGTTGAACCAGCGGCTGAAAATTGTCGCCTTTTTTGGCAACGGCTTGTTGCTGCAATCCGGCCAGGAATCGCTGCGTCTGGTAGTGTCGGACTTGAAGCGAATCCAAATCCATCCGGGTGATGTCTCCGCCTTTCCATTTGGCAATCACTTCGGCCTCCCGAACACTGTTTCGCGACGGTCGAGACATGGCGTCAAACACCGGCCCGAGTCCGAAAATCGCCATGGCTCCCGAGCCAAGAACGACCATCAAAATTTTTGCGTGGCGACGAAACCAGCGAAGCGGATTTGCCATGGGTCTATTAGTCCGATGAATGGATGGAGCTGTAGTTTGAGTGTTTAAGGGCTTGACAAGCCTACAAGCCAGCGATTAATTCTCATGCGTTTAGGTCGCTCGACCTCAGGTAGGACGGGGTGGATCAATCGCGGCTTACGAGAAATTTATCGCTGTTATCCCCTTAATTCAATGCCAAAAGGCCTTTCTGGAAAACGTCGGGACAGACTGACGATGACCGTTGGCATTGCGGATCGCCGGTGTTCAACGGCAATCCTGAGAGGGTGTCGAGGATTTTTTTCGAAAAAAGTCAGTCATTGTCCTGATTCAGGACAGGTTTGGAATCATTAACCCATGTCGAAGACGGTAATCATCGCTGAGAAACCAAGTGTGGCAACGGACCTTGCGCGTGTGCTTGGGAAATTGCCGGAGCTTGGAAAGTTCCAAAAAAAGAAAGACTATTTCGAGAATGATCAGGCTTTCATCGCATCGGCAATTGGACATCTTGTGGGATTGAAAATGCCCACCAAGGAAGACGGCAAGAAGCTTCCCTGGAGCATGACGCATTTACCGCACATTCCAAAAAGATTCGAGCTGGAACCCATCGAACGCAGTTTGCCTCGATTCAAACTGTTGGTCCGGTTACTCAAGAAGAATGAAGTCGACACGGTCGTTAACGCCTGCGACGCCGGTCGCGAGGGTGAGTTGATATTCCGGTATTTGATGCAAATGGCGAACTTGAACAAGGATTTCAAGATCAAGCGGATGTGGATGCAATCGATGACCGACAACGCCATTCTCGATGCCTGGAAACACATGCGTCGCGATGAAGACATGCTGACGCTCGCGGACGCCGCCATCTGCCGCAGTGAAAGCGACTGGCTGGTGGGTTTGAACGGCACGCGGGCGCTGACCGCCTTCAATTCCCGTAACGGTGGATTCAACGTTACTTCGGCAGGGCGCGTTCAGACGCCGACGCTTTGCATTCTGGCAGAACGAGAGCAAGCGATCCGCAGCTTCGTGCCCCGTCCGTACTTCGAAGTGCATGCTGGTTTTAAAGTGGAGAAGGGCGAGTACGATTCCCGCTGGTTTCGGGAGGTGTTCGAAAAGGATGAAAACGATCCCCATCTCAAGGCCGAGCGTATCTGGTCTCGTGAAGAAGCCGAGGCGGTAGTAAATCGGTGTCAGGACCAGGTGGGAATTGTTGAGGAAAACAAAAAGCCGTCCAAGCAAGCTCCCCCGTTGCTATTTGATTTGACGAGTTTGCAGCGCGAAGCAGGTAACAAGCACGGTTTTAGCGCGAAACGCACCTTGCAGCTGGCTCAGGCTCTCTACGACCGCCACAAACTACTGACCTATCCGAGGACGGATTCCAAGTACCTGCCAGAGGATTACCTCGATACAGTAAAATCGACAATCAAGAATTTGTCTGGCGCCAAATCGCATGATTCGCTTCCCGACCCATTGAAGAAGTGCGCAAAATGGATCATCGACAACAATCGGGTTGGTCCGACCAAACGAGTCTTCAATACGGCCAAGGTCAGTGATCACTTCGCGATTATTCCGACCGAGAAAACACCTTCCACGAAGTTAGATGATGCTGCGGCCAAACTGTACCAACTGGTGCTGCGGCGATTCCTGGCGATCTTCTATCCGTCCGCGGAGTTTGAGGTGACACAGCGAATCACCCGGATTGGCTCCGATAGTTTTCGCACGGACGGTCGCGTGCTGGTGGTGCCGGGATATCTTGAGGTCTATGGTCGCAAGGCCGGCGTCGCAGCAGACAAAGACGAATTGGTAGCTGCGACCGATGGTGAACCCGCGCAAAACAATCATATCGAAATCCAGCCCAAGGAAACTCGCCCGCCTGCGCGATACAACGACAGTACTTTGCTTTCGGCGATGGAAACTGCCGGTAAACGGGTTGATGATGAAGAATTGCGGGAGGCGATGAGTGAACGCGGATTGGGAACTCCTGCGACTCGGGCGGCAATTATTGAGAACCTGATTCGTCAAAAGTATCTTTTTCGAGACGAGATTAACAAACGAGACCTGGTGGTTTCCAACAAAGGACTGGCGCTCGTTGACCTGCTGCACGATATTGGTATTTCGACGCTCGGCTCGCCCGAAATGACCGGCGAGTGGGAGCACAAGCTTAAAGAAATGGAAGCGGGTCGGTTGAGTCGGGACAAATTCATGTCCGAGATCAAATCGTTGACCGAAGACATCGTTGACCAAACGCGACAGTACATCGAAGAAAAGAAGAATCGGGTTTTTCCGGACATTCATGCGCCTTGTCCCGAATGCGGGAACAAAGAAATTCTGCAGACCGACGGAACTTACGATTGCAAAAACCCGGAATGCAATTTTCGGCTCAAGAAACATATTGCCAGTCACGAGATCACGCCGGATGAAGCGGTTACCCTGTTGGAGCACCGCCAAATCGGCCCCATCGTCGATTTTAAAAATCGCTTCGGTCAACCGTTCGAGGCTGAATTGGCTCTGGCCAAGGAAAAGAAGACATGGAAAGTCAACTTTGTTTTTGAAGGTGACGATCGTCGCGACGAAGAACTCAAAAACTTGACCGACGACCACGTGATCTGCGAAGCTCCGATCCTCGATAATTCCGAGAAACTGATCAAAATTTACGAAGTCGAAAGTGCGTATTTGGCGCCCGATATGGCAAACAAGGTCGATGATCGTGGCGTCCGCATCAGCAAGACGATTCTGAAAAAAGAAATTCCCGCCGACCAGGCTGTCAAACTGTTCGTCGAAGGCAAGACCGATCTAATGCCGGGCTTCATGTCGAAAAAAGGAAGGCCTTTTGCGGCGCATCTGACGCTGGATCGTGAAAAAGGAAAACTCGGTTTCGAATTCGCACCCCGCAAAACTGCCAAAAAGAAAAAAGATGCGGAAGTTGATGAGGGCGAAGTAACGACCCGCACGATCAAGAAATCTGCCAAGAAGAAAACGACAAGTAAGAAGCCGGCAAAAAAGAAGGCCGCCAAAAAAACAGACAGCTAATCGGCGACGATTTGTCGGTATTGAAGGAGTCGCAGTCGTAGCCGAATTGGCGGAACCAAACGAAGAACTGGGAGCTCTCGATTTCAGGCAAGCGATCATCCGAATCCGACCAATGACAATTTACCGTTGCCGTGAATGCTGCCGAATGATGAGCCTAAACGATGCCAAGGAGATTTCGATTTAGCTTGCGGGCGTTGTTATTGCTGATGACAATCTCGGCGGTGCTGATTGTCTATTGGCCACGCCCGGCAAAACCTGGTAGCCCCAATCTGGTTGGCAACGTTTCTGATTCCCAAGGTCGGCCGGTCGCAGGTGTCAAGATTCAACTGTACGGCGGTTTCGCGACTCGCTGGCCAATGCAATCCACCATCACCGATCAGCGCGGCGACTACGTTTTCAAACCGTTGAAATCCGGGGGCACCCTCATCTCAGAAGGCTCTGAATTCAACACGCTCATGGTCGGAATGCAGTTGGAACACCCCGACTATTGTAGTTCGGACGGGAAATCCTGGTGGGACGAATCGGTACCGACGATTCAAGGCCATAACCACGTTCGCAATTTTACCGTCGTGCCTGGCGGCACCCTTTCGGGATACGTCGGGCATACTCAGTCCAAACAACCTTGTGTTGAACTGGATCTACGCATCATGTCTCCGTCAGCAAGCAACTCGCAATATTTGCGATATGTAACGACTGACGACAAGGGAAATTTCGTGGCGACCGGTCTTCCGGCCGGACAATACGTGATTGATGTCAACGAACCAAAAGTCGGCTACCCCGAATTGGGCACAGTCTGGATTTCTGCAGGCGTGATCACCGAGGAGCGACTGGTTTTTGATTCGGCCATGGAACGCGGAAAATAGCGATGGAACTGGTCTTTCGAGGAATCGTTGTCACGTTGCTGATCGTCATGAACCTGATTCGAGGACGAACACAACGAACCGGTGATCCGACGGGCAACCAGCAAGGTTTTCAGGAAAATCGTCTCGATACGATTATTCTCTATTCCCTGGGGGCATTGGGATCGCTGGCGGCCGTTGTCTACGGCTTCGCCCCACATTGGATCCAGTGGGCACACGTGGAATTGCCGGATTGGTTACGCATCTTCGGAGCGATCATCGGGGCAGGTGGGTTGATGCTGCTCGCCTGGTCGGATCACAACTTGGGCAAGAATTTCAGTCCGACGTTGCGGGTCAGAAAGCAGCACGAGTTGATTCAATCAGGGCCCTATAAGCGAATGCGACATCCGATTTATACCGCTGGGCTCTTGTTCATGGCAGCCATGTTCCTGGTCAGTTCCAACTGGATTGTCGGGGTTTGCTGGAGCGGCGTGATTCCACTTTATTGGCGACGAATCCCGCGTGAAGAAGCGATGATGATTGAAACATTCGGGGGCGAATATCGTCAATACATGGGAAAAACAGGACGGTTGTTGCCAAAGTTCCCGCGGTATCCGCAAAACGATTCCTCCAAAACATAGGCCGCTGTTGGCCGGCCAAAGCATTTTGCTCTCAACGGTTGGTAAGAGGCGTCTATTTTTTGCCAATGCGGCATCTGAACATTTCGAAACAAATGGAGCGCTTTGGCGAGCGCAGAAAGAGGCATTGTGCACTGGCTCAAACCACCTTTCATTCAATTCAGATATGATGTCTGGATAGATCACCAAATTCCAAAGAGCGGTCACATGAAGAACAATTTATGCATCGTTTTTGTTACTTGTTGTGCGTGCTGGTTGAACCATGTTGCGGCGTTGGATGCCGGAGCCGATCAACCAAACATCGTTTTTATTCTGGCGGACGACCTGGGCTACGGCGATGTGGGTTGCTATGGACAGGAAAAGATCCGCACACCTAACATCGATCAATTGGCCAAACAGGGGATGCGATTCCTTCAGCACTACTCCGGCGCGCCGGTTTGTGCACCAGCTCGTTGCGTCCTGATGACTGGGCAGCATTTGGGGCAGGCGGAAATTCGCGGAAATCGTGATTCCGGTAACGGTCGAATTTTCCCTGGTCAGTGGCCGATTACCGACGAGATCGTCACGATCGCCGAAGTGCTGCGGGACGCGGGTTATCGCACCGGGGCTTTTGGCAAATGGGGGCTTGGTCCATCCAACACAACTGGCTCGCCGATCAAGCAAGGGTTTGATCGTTACTACGGCTACAACTGCCAGCGCAATGCTCACAGTTTCTATCCGGCGTTCCTTGACAGTGACGAACAGGAAGTCCGCGTTAACAGCTTTCCGATTCCCGGCCACCACCGCCAACCTGAGGGAGAAGTGTTGGCTGATAGATATCGAGCAGAAAACTACGCGCCCGACATGATTCTGTCGGAGGCTTTAAAGTTCATTGACGCGAACAAGAATCGACCTTTCTTTTTGTACCTTCCACTTGTTGAGCCTCACGTGGCGATGCAACCGCCGCAAGTCTGGCTCGATCGTTACCCCCAAGCCTGGGACGAAGAGCACGGCGCTTACCGCGGGCAAAACGGGTACTTGCCTCATCCTCGCCCCAGAGCCGCCTATGCCTCGATGATCTCGGATTTGGACGAACATGTTGGTTCCATTTTGAAGAGAATTGAAAAATATGGCCTGACCGAAAAAACGATCGTTATATTTACATCTGACAACGGACCCACTCACGGTGGTCGGGATCCACGTTTCCATATCGGGGGCGCGGCCTGCACGTTCTTTAATTCCAATGGAGGACTTCGCGGGTTTAAGGGGAGTTGCTATGAAGGCGGAATTCGCGTTCCCTGTGTCGTCCGCTGGCCCGGCAAAACGGTCGCTGGGGCGGAAACCAGTTATCCATCCTACTTTCCTGATTGGTTTCCGACGTTAACAACGATTGGTGAAGCCAAATTACCTGTGAATCAACGGCTGGACGGCGTCGATCTGAACGCAGTCTTGCAGCGGGACGGCACGCCGGAACGTAAAGAGCCGATGATTTGGGACTTTAACGGATACGGGGGCATTGTGGCGGTCCGCGAAGGCGATTGGAAAGCCATCCGAACAAATCTTAAACGGCCCCAGAAGGTCCAAGGCTGGGAGCTGTACAATCTCGCCGAAGATTTTCGTGAACAGAATGATTTGGCTGAACAGCATCCTGAGATGGTTGAACAGCTCGAGGCCAAGTATTTAGCTTCACGAACCGTCGAGCCAGATTTCCCATTGCCGGTTTATGACCGCCGGACTCAGTAGTTGTCAAAGGAGTTCGAGGGCAGAACGACAGCGTAGTTGGATTCGCAAGAATACAGTCTGCTCATTGTTGCGGTTTGCCGACGTCTTGCCGTCGGCGAGACCTCAACGCCGTTCTCGCTCGGTCGCCCAAGAAAACCGTTATTCGCCTCCGTCATTCAAATCGGAATCAAACCCCCGACCGTTGTTGAACATGCTCAGGAATGTTTCGATTTCTGATTTCTCAATGATCTCGTTGCCGTTGTAGTCCATGTGGCCTATGTACAGCGTCACTTGACCAGGAGGTAGTTCGTCTTTGGTGAGATCTCCATCGCCGTTGACGTCAAACTCTCGTACCTTGGCAAACATCTCGGGCATAAAAATACCGGGTCGGGATCCAAGGTTTCGATCGGGTTGAAAACGGACTTGATAGTGTTGGATCACCTGTTTGCAAAACGTATCGTCGTCATCGCAGACGGTATAACGCACCACGATTTCCAATGGTCCCTTCGAATCGCCGCGTTCGACATCGATCAAAAACTGACGAGGATCAACATCGGAATCCTCGGCAACTTTTGGACTGCCCATTTCAGTCTTGGAGAGTTGGATTCCGGACCGGGCTTCGATGCCCACAGAAACTCCCCCTGCCCGATTATTCCAATGGACGCGATAGAGTGGATCGAGGTAAATTCCCAAATAAAGTTTTCCTTTGCCTTTCGACAGCAAAGATCGGGTTGCCTCGGCTCTCAGTTTTGCAAAAAACGGATGCTTTTCATCGGGCCGGGGAGTTGTTTTCAGCGGCGTCAATCCGGCCGGCAGTTCGATGCGAGCGAC
Source organism: Pirellulaceae bacterium (assembly GCA_942492215.1). GTDB lineage: Bacteria > Planctomycetota > Planctomycetia > Pirellulales > Pirellulaceae > Mariniblastus. Next base: position 260,048 of record CALODY010000010.1, on the reverse strand, counting down.
GACGCCACTGGCTATTTTTCGAGGTTCCACCACCATCTTCGTTGGTAAGTCCGAGACCGTTGTGATCCGTTCGACCGGCCCGACAAGTTTTTCCAGATCCTGGCGGAGGATTCTGGGATTGCTCCAGAATCGCTTGCGGACAATGACGCCGTCCGGATCGATGACGAATTCTCCGTTAGGGGGGCCGCCGAAAGCGGATTTGATTTGATTGTCCATGGAATCGCAGATCCACGGGATTTCGGTTTTCATCAGCCGCTTGGCTTCCGCAATGTGCTTCAGCCTCTCCGTGATCGAGAAAGCGGAAACAAAATTATTGATCTCCGGGTGCTGGACTGATTTGTAAACGTAATAGAACTGAACACCTTTGTCCCGGTAATCTCGGAATACGGTTTCCATACTGGAAACGTTACGCAGAAACGGCGGTCACGTCAGGCAGCCGAAAATGATGACCGTAAACTTCCCCCGTGTCTGGCTCAATTCAAATGCGTCGCCGCTCTCATCAAAACCTGCCGCATCCGGAATCGCTTGGCCAACGACCGGAGCACGGTTGGCAAACATTTTTTCGTAACGATCGACGAACTCTTCCACCTGCCGTTTGGGGGGCGACACAGAATCCTGCGCCCATGTCTCTGTCGGCGGAATCCAAATCGTCAACGAAAACAACACCAGCGAGGATTTGATGATGGTCGACATGAATTTCTCCTCGGTGCTCAAAAAACGGCGCCCTTCGTTAGTTCGCCTTAAAAGCGGGACGGTTATTGGTCAATTCAAACAAGGTACTGCAATTCCTACCTCGTTGTCGGGCAAAAAAAATGTGATCGGGGTTCATTTCAATGAATTCTCAAAGACTGGCGACACGAAGACCGCCGAATTGCCAGCCGATCTAAACGCAATGAAGCGTGGCCAGTTATCGGTTCGGCACAAAAAACGATTGTCATAACCGCCGCTTATTAATGGTCCATCTTAAGTACCATCGAAGCCGACACGATAAGCGGAAGATTTCGGAGCAATTCGCAAATACCGGCGGACCCGAAATGTGCCTCGACCAACTTCCGGCGACGACGATTTGGTCGTTGTTTTCAGTTGTCTCAACACGCTTAATGCCAGCGCCGGCGAAGGAGAAGACCGGTTGGTGAAGATTTTCAACCGAATCGGCGAAATCGTCGAATCCGGGTTTGAATCCGTCTGGTAACGGGATGACAGAGGCCAGGCTGGTCCCAGCTCGGGAATTGAAACACAACGCAAAACCGCGATCGATTTGAAACTTATCAATCGGGAATCTCAAAAAATAGCCCGAAAGACGGGCTTCGTTCGGCGGCACTGCCTGTTTTTTATCGACCCAGATCGTCCGGCGGTTGATGCTTGCGTATGCTTTCACAACCCTGATAGAATTTGGAAACTTCTTCCGAAATGCCATGGATTGCAGTTGACCCGACGAGTTCAAAAATTTTAGGTTACTGTGCTGTGCCACGGAGGGTGCGTTTCAAGCGCGGCTTACCGAATTCGAAAACCGAAGTCAGTGGGAAGCTGATGATTCCAATTCGGCAGGTCGATCGCGGTTATCATTGGGTCTTTCGCAAGACTTTTTGAGCCGCAATGGCGGTTGTCATGTTAGTGTGACTCGCCAGTTCACTCTCCTGGATAGACGGAAGTAGAAATCTGCCCAGCTCCAGTCGAACACAGCATTGGTTAGCGGAATGTCATCCGGACTCGATTTTGATGTAAAGGACCGCGTCAAGCAGGCAACGGATATCGTTGACCTGATTGGCAGCGATTTGCCTTTGCGACGTCAGGGTTCGATCTTTGTAGGGCATTGCCCATGGCATGACGATTCTCGACCGAGCTTTCAGGTCAATCCGGCAAAACAGAGTTGGGTTTGTTGGCCCTGCAGCGTCCGCGGTGACGTTTTTGATTTTGTCATGCGTCGCGAGTCCGTCGATTTCCGCGAAGCCCTGGTGATTCTGGCCGAACGGGCCGGTATTCCCATGACTTCGGTTCAGAAAAAAATCGTCAAGGGAAGCGCCGACGACAAACTGACGTTGTACAAGGCGATGGCTTGGGCCGAGCAAGTCTATCACGATTGCCTGATGACCTCAGAAGCGGCGATCCCTGTTCGAGATTACCTCGCAAAACGGGGAATTACGAATGAGAGCATTGAGACATTTCGAATCGGTTTTGCGCCTTTGGCTTGGTCGTGGCTTGTCGATCGTAGTCGCCAAACCGAGTTTTCTCCCGCCGTCCTGGAGGCTTGCGGGCTGATTTTGCCAAATCAGCGCGGCAGTTGGCATGAACGGTTCCGCGGCCGCGTATTGTTTCCCATTCGCGACACGCAACAACGCCCGATCGCATTCGGTGGACGGGTGGTGCCTGGTATTTACGGAACCGAGAAAGAGCCGCCAGGGAAGTACTACAATTCCAGTGAGACAAGGCTTTTTTCCAAAAGCAACAACCTTTTCGGACTGAATATCTACGCCCGAGATCGAGTGGCAAAAGATCGTAAGCTGACAATCGTGGAAGGGTACACCGATGTGGTCGCAGCCTGGCAGGGTGGCCTGCGAAATGTGGTGGCTGCCTTGGGAACCGCGATTAATGAAAAACACCTCCGGTTGATCAAACGATTCGCCGATCGGGTTACCTTGGTCCTGGATGGCGACGAGGCCGGGCAAAAGACAGCCAACAGTGTGCTGGATCTATTTGTTACGCAAGACATTGATTTGCGGATTCTCTCGTTGCCAGAGGGGCAGGATCCGTTCGATTATTTTCAGAACAACAACGCCGAATCTTTTCAACGGCTGGTGGAACTGGCACCGGATGCCATGGCTCACAAGATTCGGACCGAAACGGCCGGGGTCGATTTAATCCACGATACGCATCGTGCCAATCAAGCGCTGGAAAGCATTTTGAAAACTCTCGCCAATGTGCCGGCAAAGCGGTTCGTGGATTCACCCTCGTTGTCCTTGCGACAGGATCAGCTTGTTACGCGCCTGGCGCGACAATTCCAGATTGATCGTGAGAAGATCCGCCAACGGTTGCAGGACCTGAGAGCTTCGACTCGATCAGTGGCGAGTTATGGAAACGAAGACCCGCCGCAAGGGCAAGCTGTTTCGCTGTCGAGTTTTGACCGAAAGGAAACAGAACTGCTGCAAATTCTGCTGCAGGAACCTTCGCTGCTTGATTTTGCCGTGGAGAAGATATCGCCCGACCAGTTCCGCGCGGGTCCATTGCAAACAGTCTATCGACATCTCGAGGAATCATTTCACACGGGTTCGGAAGTGGGCTATCAGCAATTGATGTTGGAGCTCGAAGATCCGGTGCTCAAAACCGTCGTGGACCTGCTCTACGATGAAGCTCTTGAAAAACAGCGGACCAGTGAACTGGCTGGAAACCTCGACAGCCAATCGGCGTTACAGAATCAAATGGAATCGATCATACTGGCGTTTCAAAATCTTGCCACCGAGAGTGGAAATCGGCAAGCGATTTCCCGGTTGCAGGAACGCGAATTCGATGAGGAGGAAGAGTTAACTGCTTTGGAAGAACTTTTGAAGCAGACCCGGCAACGGCAAGGTTTATAGCGACCCACGGACGGGTGGCAACGTTGCCAGTTGATTGTTGACACGAACTGAAATCGAATGCGGCTTGGCCCTGCCGATCCCGCACTCATCCACACGCCAAAACCGGATTACCTGCCCCAGCAGGATTGCCAATTGCGTTGTTGGAATGAGTTTCGAATTGAAATCCCCCTGGTTTCAACAGAACGTAGCAATCAAACGAAAGTAGCGTCAAACGCGAGATGGAACTCGCAGGAGGATTGACGATGGAGATTCTTGAATACGATCTGAACGAACTTATCAAAAAAGGAAAATCGCAAGGGTATCTGACTTACGCGGAGGTCACGAACTACCTTCCTGACGAAGCCAATTGCGCCGAAAAACTGGACAACCTGATCGCGGCGTTGGAGGGTTCTGGAATTGAACTTTGTGATACGCCGCCCGGCAGTGATACAGAAGAACCTACGCCAGAGCAGATTCTGAAATTCGAAGCCGAGCAGGAACCGCTACCGGCAGTGATTGGCAAACTGCCCCGACCCAGTGATGATCCGATTCGGATGTATTTAAGCCAGATGGCCATTATCCCATTGCTCAGTCGCGATGAAGAAGTGTCCCTCGCAAAAAGAATCGAAATCGCCCGCAAACGATATCGACGTGCTGTCCTGTCGTGCAACTACGCGTTGACCGCAACGATGGATACTCTCAAGCGTGTGTACGCGGGTGAGTTGCCGTTCGACCGCACGGTCAAGGTTTCGTTGACTGAGAATCTGACCAAGGAACAGATCCAGGCGCGGATGCCCCACAACTTCCGAACCATGGATCATTTGCAGCGCGAGAACGAGAAGGATTTTCGATTGCTGGTCAGCAAGAGCGTCTCGGCTGAGCAAAAGGTCGAGGCCCGGCGGCGCTTCCTTCTCCGTCGGGCGAAGCTGGTGGATTTGATCGAAGAGCTCAGTCTGCGATCACGACGGATCAGCCCGTTGATCAAACAGCTCAGGAAATTTGCCGACCGGATGCGACTGATTCGAGAACAGTTAGCTGATCCAAGTCAGTGTGACCTGTCTCTTGCCGATCAGAAACGGCTTCGCAGCGAACTCTGCCGGCTCGTGCTGTTGTGCCGTGAGAGTCCGGCCGGATTGGACCGTCGAGTTTCCGATTGTGAACGCTTTTACAAGGAATTCGAGGATGCCAAACGTCAGCTATCTAGCTGCAATTTGCGGTTAGTCGTTTCGATCGCCAAGAAGTATCGAAACCGAGGAATGAGCTTTTTGGATTTGATCCAGGAAGGCAACACGGGGTTGATGAGGGCCGTGGATAAATACGAATACCGCCGCGGTTTCAAATTTTCGACCTACGCGACCTGGTGGATTCGCCAAGCCATCACGCGTGCCATCGCTGACCAGGCCCGTACGATTCGGATTCCGGTCCACATGATCGACGTGCTGTCTCGTTTGCGCAATATTCAAAAAGCACTGTTGCAGGAGACTCGGCGACCACCCTCCATGGAAGAAATCGCTAACCGTGCTCAAATGGATATCGACGAAGTTCGACGCGTCATGGACATCGGTCGACACCCGGTCAGCCTCGACCGACCCGTCGGAGAGGGCGATGATTGTAGCTTTGGCGAGTTCATTGAAGACTCGGCCAGCGAAAGCCCGGTCAGAACCGCGACCAATTGCATCCTGCGGGACAAAATTGAATTGCTGCTCAAGACGTTGACTTATCGTGAGCGAGAAATCATTCGCCTGCGTTACGGATTGGGTGACGGCTATACCTACACCTTGGAAGAGGTCGGCAGAATCTTCAAAGTTACCCGGGAAAGAGTCCGCCAAATCGAGGCGAAAGCTGTCAGGAAACTGCAAAACCCAGTACGCAGTCAACATTTGGAGGGTTTTGTACCGGACACGGATCTTGTCAGCCTTCCACTTCCGGACGAAGGCGCCAATTGGATGGAGGCCGAAGCAGCGTAGGCAATCAAAGATCGTCAGCGAGGCGATTTCAAACCTTGGCTGAGTGTCTCGGTCGCCTTGAACCGCCCCTCGGCAAACAGATTATCAAATCGAGTCCAAAAGATTTCGACAACCGCTGACCGGTGATAGTCAGCGGTTTTTTTATTGATAGGATATCACTTTGAGAGAACGCATCACTTATCGAGAGTTGCGAAAACCTCACTTTCCGGCAGACACAGCCGTTCGCTTCGGTGGGCGAGGTCGTGAATGCAAATCGGAACCTAGAATCGGGGAGCTGAATCGTGAGTTTAGACTATTCATTGCTGCGTCGATTGCATCGCATGCTGAAACAGTTGACGGACATTCGCGGGAGAATGGATCGAGGACCGCGAAAAATCAAGATTGTGCAAGGGAACGAGGCAAGCTTCCTGACAGCCATGGAGCAGGCCAAAGAACTGGTCACGAAGACCCGGATGGCTGCCGACGCCAAGCAAATGCAGCTTTCCGAACGAGAAATGAAAATCGAGGAACTGGAAGGCAAGCTGAACAGTTGCGACTCCAATCGGGAGTTTCAACTCCTCAAAGATCGAATTGCTGCCGACCTGCAAGCCAATAGTGTCCTGCAGGACGAAATCCTTGAACAACTGGAACGCCTGGATACCCTGGTGGAAGAGTCGACGGCCGCAAAAGAGCACTATGCCAAATCTCAGGAAGACGCCAAAAAACTGACAGAACAGGTCGAAAATGACCTTCGTAAGCTTAAATCCGAGCTGGCACGCGTAACTCAGGAACTTGCCGAAGCTGAAAAGAAACTGCCAATCGAACTGGTTGCCGAGTATCGGCGGCTTGTCGCTGGAAAAGGTGAGGATGCACTCGGCGAGACGGACACAGAAACCTGCGGAAATTGTAACCAACGACTTACAACGCAGACGGTTTCCGATTTGATGATGCGAAACGCGATCTTCTGCAAAGGCTGCGGGTGCCTATTGTATCTGGCCGAAAACCATCCCGCCGGTCGAACCGTTTAGGTTCTTGTCCGCGTCCAGACCGCTTCGAATTGCTGGCCATACGAAGGCTCGTGTCGCATGGCAGATTCGGGTCGGTCGTGATTTCTCAGGCTTTCGTCTCACAATCGCATCTGCCACTGCCCGGACAGCGTTAGACGGAATCAGTTAATTTTCGTCTCCACCGGACCTGACGTTTTCCTTCCCAAAAAGTTGGAGTTGCGGAAGAAACGTTTGTGCCGTCCCGCGTGACTTAAGCACTTTGAGAATTGGTATGCATGATTGTGGCGGTGGCTTCCAGCGCTTCCAGCCCCAGTACTGGGGCAAGAAACGCAAGAAACCCCAGACGCTGAACATTGATTCTGAAAATTTATCTAGTGGATTGTCAGGATTGAATTTTAGGGTAGTGGACGAGGCTACGAGTCCTTCAAAGTCGCAATCCAAAAAGGGGCTCGTTGCCTCGCCCACTACAGCTAACCCGAATTTTCAACGTTGACAATCCACTAGCTCGTGAGATTGTCGTCATTTCTAAATTGGGTCGCTCGCGGTGTCTCAGGATCAAAGACTGTGCGAATTAGCGCGCTGGCAATCGAGACATTGCTTCCTGGCATCGCTTCCGAGCGCACGCTGGACTTACAAAAGATGTACTCCGTTTCAAAAAGAGATAGAATACGGTAGCCGTCGACAGCGTAAGGGAAAATGCTTCGCCCACTACCTGCACTCGTGGGCATCTTGAATATCCGCAACTTGGATCACGCAACATGGTATCAGCAATTTGAATTTTGAACTCATCCGCCACCGGTAAGGTAAGGCAAATTCTTGGGCGATGTCGGTAACTGACCAAGCAAGATACCGCCGGACTCGACATTGAGTGAGGGCGCTATGGCAATTCGCAATCTGCAAAAGATTCTTCGACCGGAACGCATTGCGGTCGTTGGGGCCAGCAACAAACCGGAACGGTTGAGCTATGCGGTTTTGAAAAACTTGCTTGCCGCTGGGTTTCCAGGCGCCATCTACCCGGTGCACCCTTACGACACTGAGGTCCAGGGATTGCCGGCTTTTCCTTCGCTGGCGGATCTTCCCGAACCGGTTGATTTGGCGATTGTCTGCACCCGTGCCGAGACGGTACCGGAGATCTTGTTGCAGGGAGGCGAAGCTGGAGTCGGCGGCATGGTGATCACCAGCGCAGGATTCCGTGAGATCGGGGGCTTTGGCAACGAGCTGCAGCAACGACTGCAGGTAACTTCCGCCAAGTTCCCCGAGCTCCGTATCCTGGGCCCCAACTCATTGGGCATTATCGTGCCGCATCTGAAACTGAACGCGACGTTTGCCGCCGCAAATCCCAAACCGGGGCGTATCGCGTTTGTATCTCAATCGGGCACGCTCTGTACTTCCGCATTGGACTGGGCCATCCAGGAAGATATCGGATTTTCTCACTTCGTGTCGGTCGGCAACATGTTGGAAATCGGAATGGCGGATCTGATCGACTATTTCGCTGACGATCCCTACACCGATTCGATCATTTTGTACGTTGAATCGATCAACGAAGCGCGGCAATTCATGTCGGCAGCGCGCGCCATTACCAAGGATAAACCGATTGTCGTCTACAAAGCAGGCCGGTTTTTCGAATCGGCGCAGGCTGCGGCTTGCCACACCGGTTCGATATGCGGCGTCGACGAGGTTTACGCTGCCGCGTTTGAGCGGGCGGGTATCGTCCGCGTCTTCGAAATTGACGACATGTTTGACTGCGCCCAATTGTTAGCTCGCAATCGTACTCCTGCCGGCCCTCGACTGGCGATCATCACCAATGCCGGTGGTCCCGGAGTCGTCGCGACCGATTCGCTGATCGGCCGACAAGGCGAGCTGGCTCGGCTCTCGGACAAAACGATCGCCAAGCTGGACGAGTTTTTGCCGATTTATTGGTCGCACGCCAATCCGATTGACATCCAGGGAGACGCCGTACCGCACTTGTTCGGACGAACCATTCAGGTTGTGCTTGAGGACGCGGGAGTTGACGCGCTGCTTGTGATTCTGACACCCCAGGCGATGACCGAACCGTCGAAAACTGCGCGTCTGGTCGCAGAGCTTGCCGGGAAAACCCGCAAACCGATTCTGGCTGCCTGGATGGGCGGAGGCATGGTACGGGAAGGCATCGAAATCCTCAAACAGGCGGGAATCCCCACCTACAACACGCCCAAAAATGCGGTCCACGCGTTTATGCATTTGACTTCCTACGCCCGCAACCGCGAGACGTTGAACGAGATTCCTCGCGATGTGCTCGTTGAATATCCGGTCCATCGGCATGAACAAAAAAGTGCCATCATTGACGCCGCCATGGAGGGTGAGGAAGAAATGCTGTCGGAACATCTTTCCAAGCAGATTTTAAGTGCCTACGGAATCCGGACGACAGAACCACAGCTGGCCCATAGTGCGGAACAGGCTATCGAACTGGCGCATCTAATCGGCTATCCGGTCGCACTCAAAATCGACTCGCCGCAAATCTCGCATCGGAACGAAGTCGGCGGCGTCGCACTCAACGTTAGCAGCGACCAGGAAGTTAAGGACGTTTTTGATCGAAACATAAAATCAGTTTTGCAACAAAGGCCGGACGCCGAAATTCTTGGCGTTGGGGTGCAGCCCATGATTACTGCGCCTGACGGAATTGAGTTGATCATGGGCAGCCGCACAGACGCGGTGTTTGGCCCGGTTATCTTGATCGGCTTGGGAGGCGTCGCGGCCGAAGTGCTGGAGGATTTCGCCCTTGGCCTGCCACCATTGAACGAACGCTTGGCTCGGCGGATGCTCGAATCGCTGAGGAGTTGGCCGATTCTCTCCGGACAGCGCCATCGACCTTCCGTTGACATCGACCTGCTGCTGGAAACGCTGATTCGTTTTTCGTATCTCGTGGCTGACTGCCCGCGCGTGGCCGAAATGGATGTCAATCCGCTTTTGGTCACCCCTCGTGACGTGATTGCGCTGGACGCTCGAGTACGTGTTGATCTTGGTTATCCCACGGGAACCCGGCCCTTCTCACACCTGGCGATTCGCCCCTATCCTGAAAACCTCTCCCGCGAAGCCAAGCTGCTGGATGGAACGCCAGTCATCTTGCGTCCCATTCGGCCAGAGGACGAACCGCTCTGGCACGAAATGCTGGGCAAGTGCTCGGTTGAATCGATTCGTTTTCGTTTCCGGTCCATGTTCAGGCAAATGAGTCACGAGCGCGCGACACGATTCTGCTTTATGGACTACGACCGCGAACTGGCCATGATCGCCGAGAAATTTGTGGAAGGAAAACAACAAATGATCGGGGCAGGGCATCTGTATGGCGATGTTGACCATACGCGGGCGGAATTCGCCGTTCTGGTTCCCGACCAATGGCAACGGCAGGGGGTTGGCTCTCTGCTCACCGAAGCCTGCCTCGAAATCGCGGCGGATTGGGGGTTGCGCGAGGTATACGGGGAAACCGACCGGTTCAATCGTGGGATGCAAGCGACGTTCAAAAAAGCAGGCTTCGAGCTACATAGCCCTGCGGGGGCCGATGTCGTCAAGGCCCTGAAAACCGTCTCGGCCGGCTCCGCACTCCCGCGAATTTTGCCAACCTGAGGACTCGATGACACTGTTATATTCTGATCCGGTTTTTCAGGAACACCGAACGGGGAATCATCCCGAACATCCCAAACGGCTGGAAGCCGTGACGAGGCATTTACGATGGGTTGGGCTCGACGCACTTTGCACACAACCCAGCTGGAAACCGATTTCCAGCCAACGATTGTCCCTCGTTCATCCGCTCGAGCACGCCGAGAGTATCAAGTATTTTGTCGAACAGCGGGGAGGCTGGATCGAAAGGGACACGTATGTTAGTTCGCGGTCATACGAAGTCGCTTTGCTGGCCGCGGGTGCGGCCTGCGATGCGGTCGATCGAGTCGTCGACGGCCAGGACACCCGGGCATTGTGTCTCGTGCGTCCTCCCGGTCACCACGCCTTGCCTCGTGAAGTCATGGGTTTCTGCCTGTTCAACAACATCGCCCTGGCGGCGCGGGTGGCGACTGAGGAATTGGAACTCGACAGAGTGCTGATCGTCGATTGGGATGTGCATCATGGCAACGGGACGCAAGCCGCGTTTTGGGAAGATGAGCGAGTCGGTTTTCTCTCGATCCACCGCTTTCCATTTTATCCCGGTACAGGGGACGCCGATGAAACAGGCGCAGGACGAGGTAAAGGGACGACACTGAACTTACCCATCGAATGGGGGACTCCGCGGCAGGAAATCCTGCAGAGGTTTGAGCAGGAACTGACATCGTTCGCCCAACAGATCCAGCCACAGTTGATCCTGGTCTCAGCTGGCTTTGATGCTCATGTTGACGATCCCGTTGGCTCGTTGGGATTGGAGACGGACGACTTTCGTGTTTTGACTCGAATCGTTCTGCAAATCGCTGCCGAACACGCGGATGGACGTCTGGTGAGCGTTTTGGAGGGAGGCTATGACCCCGGCGCTCTGACCGATTGCGTGGACGTTCACCTTGACGAACTGCTGTCCTGAGCAGATTTTGGTGAAAAGCAACCCGATGTTGCCGCCATTGGTGGTTATCCGGCGCTGCCATGATCTTCAGTCAGTTTCACCATAAATCAGAAAAAAATGGACAACACGACGCCCAGCACAAGCATGGCGTAGATCAGCATGCCCACGCTGCCGCAGATGCCGATCAGAAATATCCCGATCGCATTGAAAATTTGAGATGCGCAGTTTCTTTCGTCAATCTCACCCGGGTCGACGAAGTCTGAAATCGCAGTCAGTCCGTATCCCGACCAAAATCCAATGTTCAAGATCAACAGTGTGCCCCCAATCCGAGGTTCAAGCTCGTACATTCCCAACGCCAACGCGAACGAAAATATCATGAACAGCAAATGCTTAACTCGAAACTGAGTCAGGCTCGTTGATTGCGGCGGAATAGTGGGCACGTTGGTTTTCTCTGTGGGTTTGCACCAGCGAACGCAGCTGTGATCTTTGCAGGCCATGGGAACGACGAATCCTCTACAGCTGCATCATCTACGATATTTCGCCACATTCCAAGTCGGAAGCACCGCAGCGTCGCAGTGCATTCACGCCTGGTTGTGGCTTTCTGCAACAGCAAGTCAGCTTGATTTGCTGGAACTCAGGCAGTCCAACGCCAGCCTGGCGAAGATCTAGCAGCTCGATTTCAAGCATCTGCCGATGCCAAAAAAACTCAACGCATTTTCGAGGTTGGATTGGGCGAACTGTGTCAACCCAATTTCGAGGTCCCACGACACTCCCTGAATCAATAACAGTTTGGCAGTCGGCGACCGGTGATAGAGTTTTTGACAAAGATACAAAACCGATTCTGGCGAAAGCTTGTGGGTCGAAAATTCAAATTCCAAAGCCGGCTGGCAGTCGATGTATTCAAAACCGTGGCACAAAACGCTCTGACTCGCGTCGATAAAGATGCAACGGCGAAAGTGGCTGACCAATTCGGCGTCCTCGATTTGGAGCTGGTACCGATATTCACAATGTGCCTGGAGATCAGGTTGGCTGCCAATTGCGTCCAACAACGCCCAGCCCAGCCCGTCGTCCTGGCGGCCAGAGTTTCCAATCCCGATTAACAGGGTTGCCGGATCATTCCAACTCGCGTTCATCGTAGTCCCTTGGTCGCTTCCGAAATGAGGGTGCCTTGCGAGTCAAACAGGGAGATCTTCAAAGGCATCTGTCCCATCGCGTGTGTCGCGCAGCTCAAACAAGGGTCGTAGGCGCGAATGGCGACCTCCACCTGGTTCAGCATGCCTTCCGTGATCTCCTGTTTTTCGTTGAGAACATTTTGCGCCACCCAGCGCACAGCCTGATTCATGGCTTCATTGTTGTGCGTCGTGGAAACGATGAGGTTACATTTGGTAATCATGCCCTTTTCGTCCACCTTGTAGTGATGCGTAAGCGTGCCGCGGGGCGCTTCGATGATGCCGATGCCTTCTGGTCGACGTTCGCCCTCGCGACGCAAGTCGTCATCTAGAATCAAATCATCGTGGAGTAGTTCTTGCATGACCTCCGCACAGTGCAGAATCTCGATCAAGCGTGCCCAGTGCGTGTGCATCGAATGGTTGTTCGGTCTCCCGTTGGTATACGCCTTAAACTCCTTCAATTCCTGGTTGGCGAGCGGAGTCGTGATTGATTCACAGATATTCAAGCGTGCCATCGGGCCAACCCGGTTCCACCCGTTCTGCCTGCCGAGATGCCGCAAATAGGGAAACTTCATGTAGGACCACTTTTCGACGCCCTCCACGAAATACTTCAGGTAGTCATCACTGGGTACGTCGTTCAGCGTGATCTCGCCACGACTGTCGACGGCCCGCAGTTTTCCATCGTATAGCTCCAGGGCTCCATGCCTGTCCACCATTCCGAGGTGCCCGGAAGGATAGCTGGCGAAGGAATCCATCCACTCGAAATTTTTATCGTGATAGGATTTGATAAAATCGACGATCTCGGAGGACCACTGAACCATCGTCGCGATCGAAGGCGTATCGTTTTCTTTCAAAAAATAGTCGCGTTCTTCCGGGTACAGCGTTTTATGAACGCCACCGGGAACGGCAGCAATTCCGTGAATTTTTTTTCCGGCAATCGCCTTAATGACTTCCTGGCCAAATTTTCGCATCAGGATTCCCTTGCGCGCCAGATCCTCATTCTCGACGGCCACCGCCATGACGTTTCGTTTTTCCACAGGGGCCTCAATGCCGAACAGCAGATCGGGAGACGCCAGGTAAAAGAAGTGAAGTGCGTGCGATTGAAAAACCTGTGCGTAGTGCAGCAGTCGACGCAGTTTCGTGGCGGCAGGAGAAAGGTCGTCCGGGTCCAATCCGATAATCTGATCGATGGCTTTGGCCGCCGCCAAGTGATGGCTGACCGGGCAAATGCCGCACAACCGCTGAACCAGTAGTGGGGCTTCCCAATACGGCCGGCCCTGAACGAACCTTTCGAATCCACGAAATTCGACAATATGCAGGTAGGCGGAATCGACTTTGCCGTCATCGTCCATGTGGATCGTGACACGGCCGTGGCCTTCCACGCGAGTGACCGGATCAATCGTGATTTTCTTCGTTGATTTGATCATGATTTAGTCGTATTTGAATTCTGAATAAAGAACGGAAAACTGTTCGCCCCAGGCAAGGTTCGCAACCGTCTTCCAGATATGATTCGCGTCGGGAGGGCAGCCGGGAATGAAGTGGTCAATCTCCACGATTTCGTTACAGGGATAGACTTTATCCAGGATTTTTGGGAGTTCCTCGCCAAACGGAATGACATGCTCTCCATCCTCGCTTGAGATGGCGTTCAGGTACGATTCTTCGAGGCATTCGCCCAACGGGATGGTGTTTCGCATTGCCGGCAGTCCGCCCCAAATTGCGCACTCTCCAACACAAATCAGCATGTCACATTTCTCGCGGAACCTTCTCAATGCCACGACGTTTTCCGAGTTGCAGCAGCCTCCCTCAATCAGGCCAATGTCGCATTGTTTTGTAAACTTTTTGATATCATTGAGCGGAGACTTGTTGAACTCGATCAGATTGATCAGGTCCAGGATCTTGAGATCGATGTCCAGCATCGACATATGGCAGCCAAAGCACCCGGCCAATGAAATCGTTGCCACCGTCTTCTTCTTAATCGGCGTGGTGGCAGGAATGCGAACGGCCTTTTCACGAGGCATCATGGACTCATTGTCAAACCGTCGATCGCCAAAGGGTTTGGCGTCGGTCATTCCTCGCACGATGATCGCTCCGGTGGGACACAGGTGCATGGCTTCGGCGGCTTGTTCGTCGCTCAGTTTTGCTTCCTCTTCGTAGTCGATGCCGACGACGGTTTCGTTACCCCGGTTGCAGAACGAAAACACGCGTTTGTTATCGTCCGACAGAACTTCCTCGACACAGCGAAGGCATTTGACGCAGCGGTTGTGTTCGATGATCATCCGCTGTGGATTGAAGTCGATCAAACGATCTTTAAACAGGTGTGGAAAACGGATATGGGATAATCCCATTTCATATCCCATATGTTGCAAGTCACAATTGCCGCTTTTCTCGCAGCCGGGACAGAAATGGTTGCCCTCGGAGAACATCATCTCCACAATCGCCTTCCGCGTGTCATTCAACTCTTCATTGTTGATCTCGACATTCATTCCGTCTCTTGTCTGATGCATGCAGGCAGGACTGGGAGTCCCGTCGACTTTGCAGGTGCAAACCCGGCAGGTTCCCAGCGGCGGATCGATATGCTCGTAGTAGCAAAGCGAAGGAATGAATACTCCATTCTCTCGGGCAACATTGACGAGGTTTCGCCCGGCGGTAGTTTTGACCTGTTTTCCGTCAATCGTAATCGTGATTTCGTCCGACATCAGAATGCCTGGGAGTTGGGATTTTGTTGTCCAAGTATCATAAGAGCTAACTGCTGAATCGGTCGTACTCGCTGACCGCCGCACTCAGATCAAATCCTTTGCTTAATCGATCACTGTTCCGATCCAGTTGGCTTTCAAATTCTTGCGGGAATTTGTCGATGGCGTTGACCAACGTGCGGGTTGCTGTCCGGCCCAAACCACAACGGCTGGTCATGTTCATGATCTTTCCCCAAGACCGAATGGATTCAAAATCAGATTTTCGAGCGAGTTTCAAAGCGATCTTTTTCAGTTTCCGTTCGATGATGAAGTTGCCGGCGCGACACGGTGTACAGAGACCACAGGATTCGTGTTTGAAAAACTCGGTGAAATTCTGAAGGATTTTCAGCACGTCGCGCGACTCATTAAAAATCATGAAGGACCCGCCACAACGCAGGTCATCAATCGCGATGGTTCGGTCGGCTTCTTGCATCGAAATGCAGACCCCGGAGGGTCCGCTCAGTTGAATGTAGTAGGGTTCGTCAGCTTCGCATTGGTCAAGAATGTCCCGGATGCGCGTGCCCCATTCGATCTCATAGATGCCGGGTAACCGGCAGTCGCCAGAAATGCTCAGCAGTTTTGTGCCTGGAGATGTGGGGGTCCCGGTTGCCAGGTAGGCTTCCACTCCCAGTTCGATGATTCGAGACGCGGCACAAAGAGTTTCCACGTTGTTAACAACGGTGGGCTGACCCAGAAAACCTCGCTCCGTTGGATAGTACTGGCGGTTCCGCGGTTCGCCCCGTTTTCCTTCGAGCGAATTTAAAAGCGCGGTTTCCTGGCCGCAGACGTAGGAGCCGGCGCCGAGTTCCAGCCGAATCTGGAAATCAAAACCATCTATCGCCCCAATGTTTTGGCCGAGCAGGTTCATTTTTTGGAATTGGCGGATTGTATCCTTCAGCTTTTCTGCCAGCCACGTGTATTCCGCCCGCAAATAGATGATGCCCTCTTGGGCACCGACGGCATACGCTGCGACGATCATGCCTTCAATCATCAGGCCCGGCAATGCGTTCATCAACACGCGATCCTTGAAGGTGCCAGGCTCGCCTTCATCGGCATTGCAAACAATGAACCGGGTCGGGGAAGACTGGTTGCGGCAGGACTCCCATTTCACAGCCACCGGAAAACAGGCGCCGCCAAGACCCGTGAGGTTGGACTGCCTCATTGCCTGGATCACGCCCTCGGGCTGCAAGTCTTTCAAACGTGAAATCGCGACACCAGGAGAATAATCCCGAAGAAAGAGAGCCTTGTCTCCCCTTGGAACGCTGCGAATGTGATCTGGAACGTCATCGCAAATGTCTGCGGGTAGTGCGCCCTGCTTTAATTTGGCGATGATACGTCTGACTTTGAGACTGTGCAGATTCGTGAACGGGGAGAAATTGATCAGGGCAGAAGGTTCTTGATCGCTCTATCCAATACAGGGTGTCTCGTACAAACCGAACTGTCCGGTTGAATCCACTCCGTTAATCTTTGCACCTGTTTCTTTTTCAAATGCTTCTCTGATTCGTTCAAAGCCCTGAAACTGCCCGATGATGCCGTTATTCAAATAGATCGCGAACTGACCGCAGGGTCGTCGATGAAAGAAATGGTAGAAAGAGACGACTCCTTCGACTTCGATCTGAGAAATGTTCAGGGCTTCGCTACAGGATCGGATGTCCTCGTCCCGGACGTAGCCGTGCTGATTCTGAAAATGCCATAAAGTCCGGAGCAAGTCGGAACGGGCGCTAAACGCTTCGGTCATTAATTCGGTCATTATTTCACTCACGTTAGGAATGCGACCGATTCCCAAAATCTCGATCCGTTGCCAGACCGAATGGCCATGGTCGCCTGCGTCAAACCTTTGACTCGTATAACTGCCGCAAATTGCATACCGACGCCTAAAGCGTCGCTTGAATCATGGAGACCGTCGAGTTGTCCTCCGCACCCTCGGACGAGACGACGCGATTCATGCTTTTCTCTGAAAAACCAATGGTTTCCTCGGGCAATCCGCGAGACTGACTTCCGACGTCGGCACAAGGGGCGAAGAGAGTTGTTCCCAGCCTGAAACGGAATGTGCGACTTCGCACTCGCCATCATTCAACGTGTAGCACTTTGGAGCCCCGAACAGGTCCAAACTTCAGATCCAACAAAGCCTGATTGGCGTCTTCCAGTGGATAACCTTCCGTCTTCGGCTCGATTGGTATTTCGGCGGCGAGTTTCAGGAATCGAGAGATATCGTCGGCGGTAATGTTCGCTACCGACTTGATCTCGCGTTCCATCCACAAGTGCTCGTGGTAGCTGAGATCCATCAAAACGGATTTGTCTTCGTCCTGTTTCCGAATCGCATTGATCACCAACCGACCACCCGGCAACAGGTTTTTCATCGCCTCTACGATCGGTGTCCAAACGGGAGTCGTATCGATGATGGCATGAAGTGATTGTGGCGAACGGTCGTTCGTGTTTCCAGTCCAGCAGGCGCCAAGTTTTTGGGCGAAATCGCGCGCTTCCGAGTCCCGTGCAAAAACGTAAATTTCCGAATCTGGGTAAAGATGTTGTGCTAACTGAATGACCAGGTGCGCCGAACCCCCAAAACCGGTTAAACCCAGTCGTTGGCCGTTGACCAAGTTGGCCAGCCGGAGCGACCGAAAACCGATGCTTCCCGCACAAAGCAGCGGGGCCGCTTGTTCATCCGAAAATTGCGGCGGAATCGCGTAAGCATATTGCTCACCGATTTTCATCAATTCGGCATAACCACCATCTGCGTCTCGCCCGGTGGCCTGAAAATCAGGGCTGAGATTCTCCGCAGACGTGCCGTCGGAGCAAAAGATCCACCCGACTCCGACGCGATCGCCGATTTTGTGACGGGTCACATCCGGCCCCAATTCCACCACGGTGCCCACGACCTGGTGTCCCAGTACGACCGGAAGTTTGGCTGGCGGTGTCCGGCCTTCGATTTCGTCGAGTTCCGTATGACATACTCCGCAAACGGAGACTTGGATCAATACCTGTCGGGAGTTGGGTACCGGATTGGGAATCTCGACCCGTTTTAGGGGCGTGGAGTCGCGCTTCAAAGGCGCAACTTCATTCAAGATCATGGCTTTCATTTTTCGTCCTTGCGAACAAACGAAGTCGTTCAGGTTCTCGCCACTAAAACGAAATTAACGGGAATCAATTGCCTGTAAAACCATCCGGATCGCAATTTGACCGTGCCAGCTGTTTACCCGGGATGGTTTGCAAGTACACTACTAGATAGGGCAAGGCTCGTGCCCCAGAGAAAATTTTGTTAGCCCAGATTTCCAGGTGAATGAGATGAAAACTACATTGTGTTTGGTCGCCGCCATCGCATGCTCCGGCAGCGCGGTTGTCCAAGTGGCCGAAACGGATACCAACAAAATTCCCGTATCGGTGGTCCAGCCGCTGCAAACGGGCGACCTGGCTCAGGACGAAATTGCTCCACCGACGCCGGAAGACGGACTTATCGACACTCAGATTGCTCCACCCATGCCGGCAGACGACTCTGCCGACGCGCAGATTTCCCCTTCAGATCAAGCCGCCATCGAAACGCAGTCCGTAGTTGACCAATCGGTGCAAATGGATCCCGCATTGGTGCAGTACCCACCAGCAATGGTTGCTCCGACGTTGTTACCTCCTATTGCTGACTGCTGCACAACCTGTTGCCAACCGACATGTTGCTGCCCACCACCACCGCCCACACCGACCGTTTTTTGCCTGGTCGATACATGCGGTTGCAGTCATCAAGCCTGTATTCGTGTGCCAGCCTGTTGCGCCGACGAGCAACCTCGTATCAGTTGGCGGAAAGGGATTTTGGGCCGTCAAATCGCGACTCTGTGTTGGGACTGTTGTGGTCATCGGGCAACGGTCGTCATTACGTGCTTTGGTAAAGTTCGAGTTCGCTATTGATTACCAACTGAATCAAATCGGAAAAAGCAAAAGGTCGCCATTCACGGCGGCCTTTTTTTGTTCGGGTTTATCTAACTCGACGAATGAGACGATCGTTCGCTGGTTGAGGCCAATCAAGAACCTTATACTCAACCCTCGGCAGGCCGATCGGCGTCGTCAAGCGCTGATAGATAGATGGCTGTGAAAAGATCAATCCATTGCAAATTTTGACAGGAACTTATGAGAATCGATGCAATTCCACAATTGATTCGCGACAGCCAGAGGTTTCATGAAATCGTCTCGACGTTTGCCAAATATGGATTGTCCCCCTGGTTGTCGGGAGTCAATCTCCCTTGGCTGCAAAAGCATTTTCAGTCATCCGACGGACAGCAAATATCGGATTTAACACAGGGCGAACAGGTTCGGTTGGCGCTGACGGAACTGGGGACAACATTTGTCAAATTGGGGCAGATCCTCAGTACGCGACCGGATTTGGTCGGGCCGGAAATCACCACGGAGCTGGCCAAACTTCAGTCAGGAACGCCGGAGGATCCACCCGACGTCGTGCGTGAGCTAATTGAGGTCGAGTTGGGCGCTGCACCCGAGGAGTTGTTTCTTGAATTCAATGATCAGGCGGCCGCCAGCGCGTCCATCGGCCAGATCCATTTCGCCAGATTGAAAGATGGGACGGAAGTGGTGGTAAAGGTGCAACATGCGGGCATCGAATCCAAGATTCGCAGTGACCTGGAAATCATGAAAGGACTTGCGGAACTCGCCGAACGCTACTCCGAAGAGGCCAGACAGTTCCGCCCGGTCGATACGATGGGCGAGTTCTCCCGGACGTTGCTTGCGGAGCTGGATTACTCGCGGGAAAAAAACAACCTTGAACGGTTTGCCAAAAATTTTGCAGCGGAAGACGACGTCGTTATCCCCAAACCCTATTCCGAGTATTCGTCACGTCGAGTTCTGACGATGGACCGGCTGAATGGCGTCAGTTTGGCGAACGCCGCAGAGCTCATCGCAAAGGGTTACGACCTGGAGTTGTTGGCCCGACGTGGCGCCGATATTTTCCTGGAAATGATATTCCGAGACGGTTTCTATCACGCCGATCCGCACCCGGGCAATATCTTTGCCATGCCCGATTCCGCCATCGGCCTGCTGGATTGCGGCATGGTCGGTCGAATTGATGATCAGCTGCGCGAGCAGTTTGAAGATTTGCTGATGGCGGCCGTCGAAAAGGATACCCTTGGGCTTTGTGATGCAATTTGTTACCTCGGTTCGGTGCCTCGAGAACTTGATACCGATGAATTGCGCAGCGAGTTGGGCGAGTTCCTTTCCGAGTTTGGCACCCAAAGTCTGGATGAACTCGATTTGGGCGGCGCGTTGAATCGGATGATGGAAATCATTCGCCGTTTCAATATCATTTTGCCTTCACGGGTCTCCCTGTTGATCAAAGTCCTGGTCATGCTGGAGGGAACCTCGCGGGAACTCAGTCCAACATTCAACCTCGCGGAAGTCCTGCAACCCTATCAGTCGAAGATTCTGCAAAGACGCATGTCGCCCAAGCGGCTGCTGGCGAAAACTCGTCGCAACATTGCCGATTGGACGAGATTGGCCGAAATGGCCCCTCGTGAACTGGCGGACATATTGACCCAGATGAAGCGAGGTAAGTTCGATGTTCACCTTGAGCATCGCAAACTGGATCCCGTGATTAACCGGCTGGTGATGGGGGTTCTCACTGCCGCCATGTTTGTCGGTTCGGCGATGATTCTCAGCTCTAACGTACCGCCGACGGCTTGGGGAGTTTCCGTCGTCGGCGCGTTCGGATGTATCTGTGCCTTCGCCATGGGGTTCCGGTTGCTGTGGGCGATCAAAAGGTCCGGGAGCATCGATTCAAAAAAGTGATGGCGACGAAAAGCAGGTGAAGCATCGACTGATTTGCTCGGTCCACCGTCGCGTTTTACTTTTTTGATTTGCCAGGTCTTTGTGCTGCCGTTGGTTTGTGGAGTTGTTTCACAGATCGCGGCCACGGGATGGCCTTCACCCGCCGGGCCTCGCGGTTCCAGACGGACACCATTTGCTGAAGCCGCTCTGGCTCGCCCTGAGCAAGATCATGCAATTCGCTACGATCGTTTCGAATGTTGAATAATTCCCATTGGACGTCGTCCTGGCCGGCTGAACCTTTCGTGACAATCTTCCAGTCGCCGATCCGAATTGCCCGATTGCCTTCGTGTTCAAAAAAAATCAATTCTCGTTCGATTCCTTCACCTTGAAACACCGGCATCAGGCTTTTGCCTTCCAGCGGAGTGATCGGTTGGCCGTTGTGGATTTCCGGATAATTGGCGTCAGCGACATCCATGCAGGTCGCCATCAAATCAATCAAGTGGGAAGGTTCATTACGAAGCTCGTTTTTTGCGGTAAATCCTTTCGGCCAGTGAACTACCAACGGAGTCGCGATTCCGCCCTCGTGAACGTAATGCTTGTACTCGCGAAAAGGCGTGTTGGAGACGTTCGCCCAGTTTCGACCGTACCCAATATAAGTGTCTGCGGGGCCGGGCATCACGTGTCCACGACGCACCGGATAACCATCGCGTGTCTGTTTCGGCCACGATCCCTGGTAATGCTGAACGTCATCATCAATGGGAGGCAACGTCGGCGCCTCGGCGCGAACGGTACGCGGACCTTTTTCCTTGCGTCCGCAGGGTTCGGCACATCCGCCGTTGTCCTGTAGAAACATAATGAGGGTATTCTCAAGGTCGCCCCTCGATTGCAGCGCATCGACGATTCGCCCGATGCCCTGATCCATTTGATCCACCATCGCGGCGTAGACCTCCATGCAGGCCGATTCCCATTGTTTGTCTTCCACTTGGTTCCAGTCACCGACCAACGGCGATAGCTCAGTGTCCGAGGGGATCACCCCCATTTCCTTCATGCGTTCCAACCTGCGCCTTCGAATGATTGCATAGCCGTCGTCGTACATGCCATCGTACCTCGCGATGTCGCGGGGCCGGGCATGCATCGGCCAGTGTGCGGCTGTATAGGCAACGTACATGAAGAATGGCTGTTCCGATTCGTGTTCGTTGATGAACGCGACGGCGTTGTCACTGACGGCGTCGGTGAAGTGGTAGGGTTCGTCGGGCTGATATTCGGCATCGTTCTTGATCGTGATCGGGTCGTTACCCCGTGTCAGAGAATTCGGATCCCACAAACTGGAGGCACCATTGATGATTCCATAGTACCGATCGAACCCTCGCTGCAACGGCCAGTTATGCTTCTCAGATTTTGACTTGGGAAATGTTGCCTTGGTGACGTGCCACTTGCCGACGCAGTAAGTTGCATAGCCTGCGGGTCTCAAGGCTTCGGCAATTGTCATGCACGAACGGTTCAAATCTCCGCGGTAGCCGTCGACTCCTCGATCTTCCATCATGTGCCCAATTCCCGCTTGATGGGGGTATAACCCCGTCAATAGCGACGCTCGAGTGGGACAACAACGGGCGGTGTTGTAAAACTGCGTGAAACGCAATCCGTTTGCGGCGAGCCGGTCCAGAGCGGGCGTGTTGATTTCGCTTCCGTAACATCCGATATCCGAATAGCCCATATCATCCGACATGATGATGATGATGTTGGGTTGGTCAGCTCGAATGCCAAACGGGAGCAATACTCCCAACAGCAACATGATTGGCAACTTGTTCATCATCGTTTCATTCCCGACTGTCAACTTCCTGGCCAATAACAGTAAAACATTTTCGCACCAGATTTTCCAGCAAGTTGATAAGTTACGTTGGCCAGTCGCGAAAAGACAACGCCAATTTGATGAATCCCGGTACGGAGAGGCCATGACCTGCCGATTTCGCCAGCCGATTTCGATTCTCGGAATCGAAGCGTGCGCGGTCGCAACGCAACTTGCCTTTTCTTTCCCGATGTGAATGAACGGAGTTCGCTCGACCGATCCGCTGTGAGCCGGTCGAGCATTCCTATCGAAGTGGGAAGGGCTTTGGTCGTCAAAGCGGATTCTGAAATTCACTAGCAGCTTGGAAACTGCTATGCGTGCAATTCGCTACCACCGCCAATCGAGTTTGTACTTATTCCCGAAAGCAACAGGTGCTTTTTTACGCGATGGCGAGACCGATGTCGCGCTTTGGGAAACAAATCAGCGCGGATCTTCAATCTTTCGGTTGGGCACACCATGTGCGAAGCCGGCCCCAATCGTTTTTTGTGGGTTCCTGTTTTTAGGAGCGGCCTAACGGCCGATGAGAAGATGAAGAGACGAGGAAAACGATGTGGCTCCACTCTTGGTTTCGAGACCTTGGAGGGGCGAAGGTTATTGGCAGCCGATTTGGCGGTCGCAGGTCTACCGGACATCGAAGGTATGGAGCTTGAACAAATTCAAGTTGCATCCGCCGACTATCCGGTCGAAATCTGTTTTGAGGCAATCTCGGAAATTCCCTACGAGACCGGGATCGCCGAAACGGGCTTGGTACCCGCTGCCGATGAAGTAGAAGAGATGGCTGCGGCCGACCCGCGTCAGCTCGACCTGTCCGATGGAATGGATGGCTTTTTCGGAACGCTGGATGCAACAACTTCAGAAGAGACGCTGATGTTTGCGGCACCCGGTGACGGGATGGTTGAGATCGCGATGGCTTCAACGTTTGAAGATGGCCATCTGACGGTTGCGATTACCGACAGTACCGGAAATGTTGTGGAATCGGCCGCGGAAATGGATGGCGGTTTCGCCCTGCATTCGTTCGAGGTCCAGGAGGGAGATGTCTATCAATTGACGATCGCAGCTGCTGTCGCAGATTGTAGCGGCAGTTTTCAATTGACAGCTGGGTTCCAGGAACACGTCGATCAGCATGCTGATGCCGTAGGAGCGGAATCGACTGATCTGGAACTGGGGGATGAACCCGTTCAATTGGCAGGACGCCTTGAGTCGGCGGGTGACGTTGACACGTTTCGTTTTACTGCCGATTCCAGCGGCGAAATCAGTTTGCAGCTGGATGAAATGGTAGAAAACGACCGGGTTGCGTTGACCGTCGAGGTTACCGATTCCAACCAGAACCTGATTGCTCAAGGGGCAACCAACGAGATGGTCCGACTTTCGTTTGACGCATCCGTTGCCGAAGAGTACTTCGTTTCATTGACGTCGGCCAACGGACAGACCGGTGAATACCAGCTGTCAGTGGAGTTGACGGAATATGAAGTTGTTTCTGTCCAGATTCCCTCGACGGAAGACACCGACTTGACGGAAGAAGTCGACTTGTTGGATGACGCCGAATCGACGGGGGAAGTTGATTCGGAAGTGACCGATCTGACGGACGAGGTGGCGGAAACGGAAGATTCCAACTTGGAAGAGTCCGAGACGACTGCCGAACCTGCAGATGAAACCGTTGCCGACGCCACGGCCGAAACAACGGACGAAATCGCAGGAGAAGTCGCTGAGGATATCACATCGGAGGAACTGGTGTCGGACGTACCGATCTCAGAGGATTTGATTTCCGGGGAGTTGATCTCCGAAGACCCGATTTCCGATGAGGGCGCTCCGGCAGAAGTGATTGCCGAGGAGACGACAACCGAGGAAACGCTCGCCGACGACGTTCTTGTGAACGAAGTGCTGGATGACGAGGGCGTTTTTGAAGAACTCGTTGCCGGCGATGATTCTGGCGACGCCGTGGTCGAAATCGCTGAGTGCGACGATCCGGTGAATTTGGAAATCACCGAGGAATTGACCGGCGAATCGGAAGTGGATGAAACCGTTGATGCCACTGCGGAGGAAACGGATCCCGTCATTGCCGATTCGGAACCTGAACTGACGGCAACCGATTTGTCGGAGACCGATCCGCTGGATGAAGGAGCAGTTGACTCTGGAGACGAAGTTGTCGATACGACAGGAGAAAACATTGTTGACTCCAATAGTGACGGCGACATTAATCCAGACGACGAAGCTGTCGACGAAACGGGTGAAACGTCCGGTGAAACGGATATGGAAGCCCCCATCGCTGAAGGATCAGATCTGGATATCGTCGGCGACGAGGGCGATGTTTCGGAACCGATTAACGGAACCGAAGATGACGTCGTGGGTGAAATCGGTGCTGAACCGGAACTGGGCGAACTCGTTGATTGCGAAACGCCTGCTCCCGGAGAAGCTGAAGATGTCGGGGGTGAGTTGGCGTTGACCGAAGATGAGAATTCTGAAGTTGGCGACGAGGAACCGCTCGAATTCAACGATGTGGTCGTGCCGGAAGATTTGCTCGTCGACGATCTGGACCCTGTTGATGAGGGTGAAGACGATGATCTGGAAACCGTTGAGAACATCGACGAAACCGACAACGGCGAACTCGTTGAGACGGGCGTGCTTCCAGAGGATTCGACCGACGAATCCGATCGTCCCGTACTTTGCTTCCACGGCGAGGACGCGCTGGACGCTTTCTTTTCTGAGCTGGGGGGAATCGAATTGAATTTCAATTTCAATAACTTCCGCCCATTTGCAAGTCAGTTGCGCGGTTGGCGTAATGGCTAAGTCTTGTTTTTAGCAGGTGTTCTCACAATATCTCGTTTCGTTTCCCTTCTGAACGCCGACTCCGAAAACGAGGCAAACCGCCAAGCAGACTGGCAGGAGATTGATTTGGTCGTTGAAATGAATTGAACGAAACTGGCTCACTCGATAACACGAGGTTATCAAAGTGAGCATTCTTGTCCGAACAGATTACTGTCCAAGTGGGCCAGCATGGATTTGATTTTGGGGATGGAAAGCAGGGCGGTTTGTTCGCCGATTTTGGCAAGTTCTCGCGTTTTTGCAAAATCCCCAATGTCGACACTGGTAACGTCCGGTTCGATGACGATGTCTGCCGGTTGGACGCCAATCGAGTTCATGTTAACGCTTTGGACGAGAAAACTCTGCAGCATCGTCTGTATCGTGGAAGGTGATCGCTGTAACTCTATTTCATCAAACGGGAAAAACAATCGAATATCGGAAAATTGAGAATCGAATCACGCACGCATGCTAGTGCCGCCATCGTCGACGAACTCGATCAACTTTGGGAGTTGGCCCCAGGCCACCATAAGACGGGCCGCCTGCCGGTAGCGCCACCAATGCTGCCGGAGGTACTCCCGTTTCGTTGCGAGGTAACGCTGGTAGTCGTAATAAAACCAATCGACTGGTTCACAGTCCCAATGAAGGGTTATGTGGTGGCAAATGATGGGTCGATAAGTCTGTCGTTGACAGCGAAAATCTTTGCCTTGGCCGCCGGACAGTGCCAAATTCTTTCAACATCTCTTTGTCACGGCGCTTGAAATCCAGCGGCCGACGCCCGAGAATCGGAGTCAGTCGTGCTTTGGCTATTAATCAAATTGCGTATTCAACCCCGGGAAGATTTATGAAACGCTTCGTTTTGAGTTTCACAGCTGCTCTCGCTTTGCTCATGCCAGCTTTGACGTTCGCCCAAGTTAGCGATTCGCAACAGAACTGGATTCCTTCTTCTGCTATGGCAGCCATTTTCGCCAAACCCAAGGCGATGCTGCAGGCTCCCGGGATGGAATTCATGCCCCGAGAAGTTGTCTCCGTCATGGGGCAGAAAGAACTTGGATTTGATCCCTGTGAAATTACCGAAGCGATGGCGTTGGTCGAGTCGTTTTCCGATCTGGAAAATCCACCCGGTTTCGCGTTACTTCTAAAATTTGACACTCCCCAACAACCAGGCGAAAAGCTGATCCGCGGTTTTGAAAAAGGTCAATTGAATGGCAAAGCCATTTATCGCAAGGGCGAGGATGATCCTGTCATCATGCAGTTTGACGAAAAGTCCATCGTGTTTGGCATGGAGAGCTTTATCAACAAGATGCTGGTCGCTCGGGGGGCCCAGAGCCAACTAATCAATCTGATCAGCGATAAGAAAAACGACAAACACGTGTCGGTGTTTGTGACGATCGAACCCGTGCGGGGTTTAATTAATGAAAACCTGCCGCCGGTAGAACAGGTGCCCCCTCCGTTCCAAAATCTTTTGGAACTGCCCAATTTGATCGAGTCGATTGTCCTAAAAATGGACTATTCCGAACAACAAAGCAGCAATTTGGAAATCGTGGCGGTCGATGAGGAATCGGTCCTGAAAATCGATGCGATTTTTCGGCAAGCCATCTCCATGGGTCGACAGTTTGCGATGGGATACATCGCCAACGAAATGCGCGATCAGGATCCAGATCTGCAACGCGCCGTAGCACAATACAGCGATCGAATCGGGAATTATTTGGAAGCGAACTTCCAACCAAAACTGGAAGGCAACAGTATTATTTTTGACGCCGACGGTCAACAGAATGCTCAAATGTCAAATGTCGCCACGATCGGTGTCCTCGTTGGTATGTTGCTGCCCGCGGTTCAGCAAGTCCGCGAAGCGGCTCGCCGCACTCAATCCATGAATAATTTGCGTCAAATCGCGTTGGCAACTTTGAATTACGAATCCGCCTATCAAAAGTTTCCGACCAACATTGTGGACAAAGACGGAAATCCGCTCTTGAGCTGGCGCGTGGCGATTCTCCCCTTCATCGAGGAAAATGAGCTTTATGACCAGTTCCATCTGGATGAACCCTGGGACAGTGAGCACAACATTCAATTGTTGCCGATGATGCCCCAGTCATTTCAAAGTCCCAATGTGCCACTGGCGGACCGCACGGTCTATCTGGGATTTGACGGGCAAGGCACGATCTTCGGGAAGGACAAGATCACGTTTGCCAACATCCCGGATGGATCCTCCAATACGATTCTGGCGGTGGAAGCCAACATGGATGAAGCGGTGGAGTGGTCCCGTCCGAAAGACATACCCTTCAGTCCGGAACGTGACGTGAGGGAGGTCGGTGAAGTACGGCCGGGCGGATTCCTGGCGGTTTTCTGTGATGGATCGGTGCATTTCTTGCAGGCGTCGATTGACCAGGAAACGCTCAACAATTTGATTCAACGCAACGATGGTAACATTGTCGATCACAACCGGTACTAGGCTTTGTCCCCAGGAGCCACTCAAAAATAACTTCCGAAACTTCAAAGGAAAAAAAGTTTGTTTCAACAGGAGGCAACAGAGATAACTGGAGTTTCTCTGTTTTCTTTGTGAGGGCATGACCATGCATTCTTTGTTTTCAAAAGCCTCTGGATTGACGCACGATGTTATCGGATCAGCAATCGAAGTTCACAAGGACAAAGGGCCAGGCCTGCTGGAGTCGATTTATGAAGGGGTCTGACGACGGAGCTCGGACTGCGCGGTTACTCGACCAAGAACCAGGACAACGTAACGGTTCGGTACAAGCAATTTTGCCGAGATTGCCCGCTTCGATACGACCTGTTGGTAGAGGGCTGTCTGTTTGTCGAGGTCAGAGCAACCGAACCAGTGCATCCAGTCCATCAAGCGCAACGGTTAAGTTACCTGCAGCTGCTCGACATTCCACTGGGGCTGGTCATCAATTTTAACGAACAAAAACTAACGGATGGTTTGTCACGGCTGATATTGCCTGGTGCCAATCTCGAATGATTCGCTCAAAACAAGGAGACTGAGTGAACCGAGTCAATTCTCCGTTTGCTCCGTTGCCTCCGTGCGCCAGCGAAGTCTGGCTGTTCTTGTTAATTGAAAGGAATTAACCATGGTAAGTGCTCGTTCGCCATGTAGCTGAAGGAGCGGCGGCAGAAGTAATTCTGACGTCGAAGCCTCCTGATGCAAAGGTGTCAGCCGTAATGCGCAAGCGTGAACCCGATTCGGCCTCGTTAAACTTGCTCGAGGTGGCCAGCCTTCGGAGATTGGTGAAGCCAAAACGCGACGTGAAGCAACGAGCTAGACCTGCGACCAGCAATTAACCTGTCACCAAAGGGTTGTTCTTGGTGACATTCTTTGCCTGTTTTGTGCGACTGGCCTATTTTCAGTTTTAAAAAAGACCTTCCTCTGTTTGATTGACAAGCTCTCAAACAAGTCATCAAGACAAAGGAAGATCAATGTCTGGCAAGGCTGCCAAAATATTGCTTACGGAAAAGCAACAACGCGAACTCGAAAATATTAAACGATCCTCAGTTTGCTCGCAACGTTTAGTTCAACGTGCGACGATCATTCTGCTTGCATTTGAGGGGTTGTTGAATTTGGAAATCAGTCGGTTGGTGAAACTCGGCCGCCAGCAAGTTGGCTTGTGGCGTCGGCGCTGGCAGCAATCGCTCCGGGCCTTGTCCGAAATTGAACAAAGTGAAACGCGGGCTCAACTCCGCCGCACGATCGAAGACGTGTTGTCCGACGCGCCGCGAAGTGGCTCACCGGGAAAGTTCACTGCCGAACAAGTCACTCAGTTGGTCGCGGTGGCTTGTGAGGATCCGAAGAAATCAGATCGACCGATTGATAACTGGAGTCATCGCGAACTGAAAGACGAAGTGGTCGATCGAAAAATGGTGGATTCAATTTCAAAAAGCCACCTTGGAAACCTGCTCAAGCAAATGGACTTGCAACCTCATAAAAGCCGGTACTGGCTTAACACCAAAGAGAAAGATCCCGAAGTCTTTCAACAACAAGTCGAGCATGTTTGTCAAACCTATCTACGTGCCCCAGAACGCTTTTTCACCGAGAATATCCGCACGATTTCGGTCGACGAGATGTGTGGCATTCAGGCTCTGGAACGGATCGCTCCTTCGCTTCCCATGCGTCCCGGTCAGCCTGAGCGAATTGAGTTCGAGTACAAGCGACATGGGACTCTGTGCTTGATCGGAAACTGGGATGTTGTTCAGGGGCAGATGATTGCACCGACGATCCGTCCCACGCGAACCGAATTTGATTTCGCTTGGCATATCCATGACACGATCGCAGTCGATCCCGATGCCAAGTGGATTTTCGTTCTCGACAATTTGAACACTCATTGCAGTGAGTCGCTGGTCCGCCTGGTGGCGTGCATCGAAGGAATCTCCAAAGACACGCTTGGCAAAAAGGGCAGGCGTGGCATTCTCAAGTCAGTCGCAACACGACAAGCGTTCCTGGCCGACGCAAGCCACCGCGTCAGTTTCGTTTATCTGCCCAAGCACTCTTCATGGCTGAATCAAATCGAAACAATTTTCGGGATCATCAACCGAAGGGCTATCAAGCGAGGGGACTTTGCTTCGGTCGACGCACTCAAGCAACGGTTGCAGAACTTTGTTGAATACTTCAATCAGACTTTCGCAAAACCGTTTAATTGGACTTACACCGGCAGACCCACCAACACAAAGGCGGTTGAAAAGCCAAAAACATGGAGACAACTCTGGCGATATAAAAAGAATGCGCAAACTTTCGCTCTGGTGGCGTGACATTTAATGGTGGCGGGTCTAGTGCCGCGTTCCAGCTTAACTTTCCGGTTCGCAAAAACGTGGCTGGGGCATCCTGCGCATCCTGCCCCAGTAATCTGCGGCTGGAAGCCACAGCCACCGAAGACTTCAACTCGAATCTTTACGTGTACCAGAGCACTAGCTGAAAAATCGGGTTTGGCCATTCAGTTCAACCTGAAAATTTACGTACGAAATGCATGGGCTACCCCCAAAATCAAAGTCTGACGCGGCGCCAGTTTACTCCGAGGTGCCGGCACGCGTAATCGCCAATACGGCTCAAAACTGAATCGAAGTCATACCAAGCCGTTTTCGGCATTCGTCCATCATGTCTTTGGTGCGGGTCGCTCCCGAGCGGGTCACTCCCAACTCGCGAACGGCGATCAGCGCGTCAAGGTCACGAACACCTCCGGCCGCTTTGACCTGCACCTCGGAAGCGGCGTGTTGCCTCATCAGTTTTAAGTCTTCATGGGTTGCGCCACCTGTGCCATAGCCGGTCGATGTTTTGACCCAATCGGCCTTCAGCTCGCTGCAAATTTTGCAAAGTTGAATTTTCTGTTCGTTATTGAGATAGCAATTCTCAAAAATGACTTTGACCTTTTGGCCTGCCGCATGGGTCACGTCGATAACTGCTTTGATATCGTCTCGCACATAATCCCAATCACCACTGAGGACTTTTGAAATGTTGACCACCATGTCCAATTCCTGTCCTCCATCGGCGATCGCCTGTTCGGCTTCCGCCTTCTTGATAGCGGTCGTATTGGCACCGTGAGGGAAACCGATGGTCGTTGACGGCTTAACAGAACTACCTTCCAGCATCTGGGAACACGTTTTGAGGCAATAAGGCAAGATACAGACACTGGCGACGTCGTAGCGCATGGCCAGTTTGATGCCGTCTTTGAGATCGTCAACCGTGAGGGTCGGATTAAGGAGTGAATGGTCGATCATCTTCGACAAATCTTCGTACGTGTAGTTCATACAAAAGCCTTTTCTTTCGGGGAAATTGTTGACACCGGCTGCCGCAGCAAGTTGCGTTGCTGGCGTATCGCGAAATCTGCTACTCAACGCTAATCCGATGAGTTAGTAATGAAGTTTCGCAGGTAATAACTGCTTTGCCGGAGTGCCGCACGACGTTTTTCGAGAGAACCCTCGTAAGCGCGATCTTCAACTTCGACGCACACGGGTCCTTCGTAGCCAATCTCGTTCAGTTCCGAAACAAAGTGTCCCCAGTCGACTTCACCCAAACCAGGAAGCTTGGGTACATGAATCTGGTTGGGTGTCGCCAGAGTTCCCAAGTCGTTAATCGCTTCTCGATCGATCCGAGCGTCTTTGGCATGCACGTGGAAAATCCGATCAGCGAATTCCCGCAACGGTGCCACATAATCAATGTGCTGCCAAACCAAATGCGACGGATCATAATTCAGACCAAAATTCTCGCTGGGAATCGCAGCAAACATTCGGCGCCAGATCGACGGAGAGATGGCAAGGTTTTTTCCACCCGGCCATTCATCGTCCGTAAAAAACATCGGGCAATTCTCGATCCCGATTCGGACCTGGTGTTGCTCAGCAAACTCAATCAGCGGAGGCCAGGTCTCCATGAACCTGGGCCAGTTCTCGTCGACACTCCGCGTCCAATCCCGACCAATAAACGTATTCATTTGCGGTAAACCAAGCATCGCGCAGGCCTCGATGACACGACGAATGTGGCTGATCGCCAATTGGGATTCCTCAACGTCGGGTGCCAGCGGATTGGGATAGTAGCCCAGTCCACTGATTTTTGTTTGTTGGTCCTCGGCCAGCCGATTGACTTCCGCAGCTTTTGCTTCATTAAAATTGGAAACATCGACGTGGGTGACCCCGGCGTACCTTCGGTCTGCTGCCCCCACCGGCCAACACATCAACTCGACGCAATCATAATTGAATTCCCGCGCGGTCGAAAACACGTGCTCCAAGGTCAGATCACCGAGAATTGCACTAACAAATCCAAGCTCCATTTTTACTTTCAATTGAGACAACCAAATCAACGACCGCCCCGATTGGGCGGTCAACATGCCAAAAATAACCTTGCCATCCTATCGCGTAAAGCAGCGGACAATGATTTAGCAGAAATCCTGCCCCCAAACGCCGCGAGGCCAGACGACGGGCCTAAAAAACCATTCGGATTGATTCGCTCATGAAGAAGGTTTGGCACCTGGTTTGCTAAATCTCTTTCGTGCATTTCTTCCATCAACCGGACGCAACTGGCAGTCGAGTCCATGAACTGGAGCTGAATCATGACCAAGACCATTTTAATCGTGTTCGCTGTAGGTAGTGCCTATCTTATCGGCAATCAAATCGTCGTCACACCGGTTAGCGTCGCCGACGCAACTGCCAATTCGACGGCCCCGAACGTGACCTGGCAACAGGATGAATCGGAAGACATCAAGGAACAGGCTCGCAAGGAATTCATGCAGGGAAAACTGCAAAGCAACAAAAAGATTGTTCAGGGACTGACGACCAACGACTTTGATTTGGTGAAACAAGGCGCCGAAGAAGTCTCGTCCTACGTAAAAGGCGAGAGCTGGTTTGTGCTGAAAACGCCAGAATATCAGGCCTTTAGCGAAGACATGCGTCAAACAGCGGGGAAGCTGAATCAAGCCGCCGAGGAACGCAACGTCGAGGCCGCAGCGTTAAGGTATTTTGAGCTCACCATTAATTGTATCGATTGTCACCAATATATTGCAAAGGTCCAATATTGATTGCCGATCCGTCGAATCAGATGGACCGCAATGAGGAGGTTTCGATGAATGCAAAAGTTGGTCGAGCCCTATTGGGCGTAGTTATCGGATGGGTTGTCGGCGTCGCAATCGGCACCGGGACCGGGAATTGGGGTGCCGGAGTGGGAATTGGAACAGGTTTGGCGATCGTCCTCGGCGGAGGTGCCGCATTGATGGATACTTCTAGCGTTTAACCAAGGTTGAAAAAAATGGCGGAGTCGGGTTAGCCAACCCGCTAGATCAAGTTAAATTGCTCACCTGCGATGTGCGTTTCAGCACACGGCCTGCCCTACCGGGCGAAATCGCGCAAATTTCCACGGATTCCGGATTCACAGCGTCGCGCGAACTGTCAAACTAAATAAGGCGCGATACTTGCATCGAATTTCGTTTACGCCTCAAAATCTCGTTCACAGACCGGCAGAAAGCCCCACGGTTCAAGTCATGACATCCGCAACTCCAATTCGGTGTTTTGATTATGTTAACCATTCTTATGAGAAAGTCTGTGAAGCTCTGGCAATGAATGCCAATGATGTTTTTCATCAAGCTACCCGCAGAGCAGAAACGCGGGCAGAATCGGTGGCCGCGGGTTTACATCTCAACGTTGCCGGCGTCGAAATCGGGAAAGAGATTCTGATCGATATCAAGAGCTACGTGGATATTGAGAGCAACGGCGAGCAACAGATGGCCGTTTTTTTGGAATGGAAAGCGGCGTCGACTCCCAGTCTGTTTCCAACGATGATCGCCCAACTGCACGTTTATCCGATTACCAGTACGGAAACCCAACTCGATTTTAACGGAGAATATAAGCCTCCCTTGGGGATCCTTGGCAAAGCTGTGAACGCCGTCGTCGGACACCGAATTGCCGACGCGTCCGTGCATCGGTTCGTTGCCGAAGTCGCAGACTACTTGGAAAACAAAATTGAGTGATCGTTTTTGTACTCACCTAACAAATTTCATGGTCGTTTAAAACCGAAAATCAGGAGCAGAAATGGCAACCTTGGGACAACTCGCAAGCATTAAAGTCCAAGACTTGATGACGCGTAAATTGGTCACGGTAATGGCTGATGACACAATCCAGGACGTCGCAGGCATCATGATGGAAAACGGATATTCCACACTTCCAGTCGTCAATAGTCATGATAAATGCATTGGAGTCATTGCCAGGAAAGACTTGACTGAATTGTTCCTTGCAGAGGACGGTGAGCTCTCACGGATTCTGGATACCGATCGTTTGTCGCTCGAATGGTTCAATCAATCCCTCGAGACATCGGACCTGCGAAAGGTCAGCGAACTCATGACAGACAACGTGAGTGTGATCAACCATGAAACAACGCTGCCCGATGCTTGTCGCGAAATGGTTCGTAATCGGGTACATCATTTACCGGTCGTTGATTCCAAAGAAAAAATTGTCGGAATGTTGTCGACGTTTGACATCGTCAACGCCGTGGCACACACAAAAGAATAAATTTTTCTTCGACTTGGATACTCGCGACCCAGCAACGGCGATGGTTCTCTGACCGTCCCCGATCTTTAAAAGGCGGCGATCTTTCGTCGCCTTCCTGCTCCGCAATCCATGAGTCACCGTGACTTGGGTACGCTTACAATTGGGTTGCGGTTTCTTGCCGCCACCGACGCAATCACGCGACGGCCGGGCCGTTGCCAATGGCAGCGCCTCTCACAAGGCGAACATTTGACGATACCACCACGAGCATTCGTTTGGATGTTGCGCCGAGGTCGAGCTGGCCTTTGTGACGGCAATTGACGACGCACCGGTGAGTTGTTGCTTTTTGTCAACATGCGCCGAATTCCCGATTCAGCTGAAATCCTGGCCGACTTTTTCAAAAAATGCCGACCCCGCGAAGAAGGTTGACATATCCTTTTGTGGCGATTTGATAAACGGAGTCGCCATGACATGAAGATGCCGACATAGAGAGACCCGCATATGTCACGATTCAAGCTCCTGGTTGTGGATGACAGCCAGTCGATTCGATTTGCCGTCCGCAGAATTCTATCGAACGCCGGATATGAGGTAATAACGGCAGCCGATGGCATTGAAGCGATCGATCGACTCAAAGAAAACCCGGCTTTGATTGTCCTGGACGTCAATATGCCCGGTTTGGACGGATTTGGAGTCTGCGAAAAAATGCGGGCGGAGGGTTCGGGCTACGAACGGTTGCCGGTCGTGTTTCTAACCAGCATGGAATCCAAAGCGCTTGAGATGTTGGGCGAGGAATTTGGTGCCTACCTGCACAAGCCCGTACAAGAGCAGCAGCTCTTGTCTGTCGTGGAAGAACAGCTGGCCCTGGTCAACCAATAGTTGGGCAGGTTTTTTTTGGCACAACTCCCAATCTGGCGATGCGCAAAGCCCCACTCCAATGAACAACGAAACTCACGAAAAAGTAATCCCTCTCGCGATCGACGTCGAACAATGGCGACGCGACATCCAGACGTTTGCCGACACAACCGGGCAAGCATTGGAGGCAATCATTGCCGAATTGTCCGCCAGTTGTTCCAGCAGCGCGACCGGCGCGACGCTCGGTCAATCCGGGGATGCCAACTGGGAACGGACACTTGCCTTCATGACGGATTCGTCGACGCAGGATTGCCGCCGAGATGAGCGACTGGCCAATTTGAAATCCAAGATCGCGAACCGAATTTCCCAGTCAAACTAAAACACATTTTCCCAAAACGCTGGCCGGATACTGAAAACATGAACCAATTCGCCCTCGACAATTCCGACCGCCATTGCGTTTTCCAAAGTGGGGACGGCTGGTTTGGAATTCCTGCACTGAGCATTCGCAGCATTGTCCCTCGTCCCGCGATCAGCCGCACTCCCTACAGTGATCCCATTCTGCAGGGAATTAGTCACGTTCGAAACGAATTTGTGCCGGTCGTCAGTTTTCAATCGCTGACCCAAGTTCAGTACGAATCCTCCCCCGGAAGCGAACAACAACTGTTGCTCATCACCGGGCCACAAGGGCCATGGGGACTCCTGATCGACCAGGCAATCGCCTTGGCGGCATTGGAAACCTCCATTTCCACCTTTTCTGGACGCCACGACAAATGGTCAAGCATCACCGTTGGATCGGCCACCTATCAAAACCAGGTGATTCAGATCCTTGACCCGGCTGCGATGTACCAGTACGCGTCAAACCTGTTGGAAATGTACTGGCAAACGGCAGAACAAAACGAATTTGAAATTACCTGTAACCCCTAAGAACTACCATGCGTATTCACTTGATTCTCACCGGCATCGGACTAACCGCGTTTGCCTCCGGCTTACTGATTGCGATTGCTTCATGGCAAAGCTCCACGCAAATCATCATCGCGCTTGCCTCCGCGGCAATCCTGTTTGCCTGCCTGGCAATCGGATGGGGAATTTGGCGATTCAAAAAATGTGTGAACTCGATGTTATCCCAGTTGGAATCGGATGATCCGTTCTATCGAAACACCGGCATCGCGGAACTGGATAAAGTTGGCAAGCAACTCGCAAAATCCATTGAACTGGCAAAACAGGCGGTGAGCGCGGAATCGACAGAACTGAATGAGATCAAGAGCCTGCTGGCGTCGATCGATCGGCGCAGCGAAGCGATTGACCGGGATGGTCAGCCAATCACCGCAGCCACTCAGCTGCGTTCGATTCTCAAAGGGTACGGCGGCGAACTGGATTCAAATATCCGCCAAGCCATTTCTTGTGGTCGCGAAATCCGTCGCTCGTCAGAAGAAATCGTCAGCGGCTCCGAAGTTCAGTCCGATGCGGTCAACCAAACCACGACGATCATGGAACAGCTGTCGGCGCGGACCATCTCGATCTGCGATTACGCCGACGAAGCGATGTCGGCGTCGGAGACAACGCGCGACCATGCCAAAAATCGACTTGATCAATTCCAGCAACTAATCGACGAATTGAAACAGGTTCGCAACCACGCGGCTGTCCGAGAAAGAAAACTGCAGGCATTGGGCCAGAACACAAAAGACATCGAGTCGATTGTGCAAACCATCGGGACGCTTTCATCCCGAACCGACTTGCTGGCGTTGAACGCGTCGATCGAATCTGTTCGCGCTGGAGAACATGGACGCGGGTTCGCCGTTGTTGCGGAAGAGGTACGAGCGCTGGCAGAACAATCCGCCGAGGCGGTCCGCGATATCACAAAGCGGATCGAGATGATCCAGGTGGAAACCCATCAGTCCATCTCGGTTGCCTCTGGCGAGCATGACCAGATCCACCAGGTGATCAAATGCGTCAGCGACGCCTTCGACGGGCTTTCGCAAATCAGCCACGCCGCCGAGGAATCAGCAAACCG
This sequence comes from Pirellulaceae bacterium, assembly GCA_942492215.1. Lineage (GTDB taxonomy): Bacteria > Planctomycetota > Planctomycetia > Pirellulales > Pirellulaceae > Mariniblastus. The sequence continues at coordinate 222,889 of CALODY010000010.1, read as the reverse complement.
ACTATCGGACATCTCAACCGCGTCCAACCAGCAATTGCGACTCACGCAGGATGTCGTATCCAACCTGGAGAGAGGCGCTGCCGAGTGCAAGAAAAACCGAAGTCGCGCCGAAGGGGTTCATTGGACATCGAAGACTCTGGGCCAAGTCGGCCAGCAGCTCGAACACGCTCTCGAACTGTTCCGCCTCGCAGGTGCGTTTCCACCTGACAACCATGAAACGGCGATCGAGAACCTCGTCCCGCCAGTCGATTTGAAGGCGGAGACTGAAACGCCTGCAATGATTTGATGCCCAGCCGGAAACCCAAACTCGTAGCGAAAAGATAACGAATCCATGTCAAATACTCCCGAACTCAACTCTGCTTTGAATTCAGCCCGTGAGAGACTGGCTGGCGACTGGACCAGTGGTGATCTGCAACACGCATCCGCGGAACTCTTGAAATTCAAGGCTCATGCGATTGAGGCAGCCGACCGTCCATTCGCGGACGGGGCGACCCTGCTCGTTGCTCTGTTGGAATTAGCCGATTGTTCCTATGGCGAGTCGGGCAACCGGGAAACGGCGACGGAATGGGTTAATTTTGTGGTCGATCACCTACCCCGACTTGTCATGGAATCCGATGATTCTGCGAGTCAGGCCCAAGAGGTCACATCTTTTATCGAACGTGCCAATCAGCAATGGGGCGACTATCTGGAATTGGTTGATGTCGGGCAGGAAAATGAAAACTGGGATTTTCCCACCAGTGAATTGAGTGACTGCCAGAACGACGAGCCTGCTGACTCTTCGGATGACGCCGTGGCCGTTTCCAACTCGCAAATCGAGCTTTTGCTCTCCGCCGTGACCGACAAATCCGAATCAACCCCTCCTCTGGAACCCATCGAACAGGGGGCTCCGAAACCGAAGGTTCCGCCTGGCGATACCAACGACCAAGCCGCCAGAGACGAGTTGATGAATGACCGCGAACTCCTGGAAGCCTACCTGGACGACGCCATGCGCTGCCTCAGCTCGATGGAGCAGTCGGCATTGGCTTTCGAGTCAAACCCCGAGGATTCAGAAACAGTCCGTCAGTTTTGCCGAGAACTCCACACACTCAAAGGGGCGTCGGCAACCGTTGGGCTGTCGGATTTGGCGGGATACCTTCACCAGCTGGAATCGTCGTTAGACCAAATGTTCTCCGGCGACTCCCCGAATTCGGACGCCGAACCTCTGTTCGCGGCGGTCGATCGCGTTCGCAATGAAATGTTGCAACTGCAGCCCACCGAACCGCCGCAGTCAGCCTCCGATTCGATCGAGCAAAGCGACGAAATCATCAGCAAGCCAGATTTTGCAAACTTCGTTAACAACGACGATTCTTCGATTCGGATCCGTGCGGCAAAGCTTGACCGTTTGATGGATATGTTGGCGGAACTGGTCGTGTTACGAAATCGACGCGAAAGCAGCGTTGGCGAGTTCAATCAGCTGAATGAGGAATTGAGCGGTTGTGCCTCGCGCTTGAGTCTGGCCGAGGAGCAATTGACAGTTGATTCTTACCTGGAACCCAGCCACGGATTTAGCCCGTTCGCTCGCAATAGCTCCTGCACCTTTTCGGAGGTCGCCAAAGACATCGCCGCAGTCTCCCAGGGACTGCGGGAACTTCAAAAACCGGTAAGCCAGGATAACGCCTCCATTTCCGGTTTCATCCGCGACTTTCGCCAGGAATTGATGCAACTGCGTCGAGTCCCAGTATCGGGATTGTTTCACCGTTTACAACGTGCGGCTCGTGATGCCGCCAAAACGGAAAAGAAACAAGTCAAAGTCGAGATCATCGGGGACGATTCAGGATTGGAACAGGAAATCCAGGAGCGGTTATACGAGTCCTTGCTGCATATCGTTCGCAACTCGGTCAGTCACGGTATCGATACACCCGAAAACCGCAGGAACACCGGTAAAGATCCCGTTGGAAAAGTCACCCTGGAAGCATTCTCCAATCCCCAACTCTTGATCATCGAAGTTCGCGACGACGGAAATGGGCTGAACTATGACGTCGTGCGGCAAAAGGCGATTGACAAAGGGCTGATCGGGCGACACCAAAACCCGTCCGATGAAGAACTGGCCAACCTGATTTTTCACCCAGGTTTTTCAACTCGGACTCAAGCAAGCGAAGTTTCCGGGCGAGGCGTTGGCATGGATATCGTCGCCAAAACCGTACGCCAATTACATGGTCGAGTCGAAATCGACACCGTGCCAGGACAAGGCACAACCATGCGATTGTTAATCCCGTTGCGCACCGGGATTGAGCACGTCATGGTATTTCGATGTGACGGGCAACTTTTCGCACTGCCCATGCAATCAGTAACAGCGGCCAAATCATCCAATACCAACATCGGCAGCATCGCGAAACTGACATTGTCATCCGCCTTCTCCGTCAGTAGCGAAGCCAGTGTCGACGACGTGCTGATCTTGAGACAGGAAGACCATCGTCGTCGTCGGACGGAGAACACACGATCGCCACAAAAAAGAAGGCAACTGGCGTTGGCGGTTGATGAGATGATTGGTCCCGAGGAGGTCGTGGTTCGTGGTTTGCCCAACCTGTTAAAGAATCACCCACTCTTTTGTGGTTTGACTTTGGCCGGATCCGGTGAAACCGTCTTGCTGCTGGACAGCGAACGGGTCGTTGAGTTCTGTCAATTGGCCAGCGAATTACCGGACGAAGGCAACCAGCCAACCGAACAGACGACCACCGAGAAACGGGCCTTGATCGTCGACGACTCTCTCACCGCGCGAAAGGCGTTGGTCAAACTTCTGCACCAACACGAGTATGCCACGGTGGAAGTGAGCGACGGAATCGAAGCGATCGAACGACTCCATCGTGAACGATTTGATCTCGTGTTTACCGACCTTGATATGCCTCGCTTCGGCGGCATGGAACTCCTGGCGGACATTCAAGCCGGTCGGTATTGCGAGGCGCCCGTCGTCGTGGTCAGCAGCCGGGATGAAGAAACATTCCGATCCAAAGCCATGGATTTCGGCGCGTCCGAATATGTCAACAAACCCGTTTCTGAAAAGTCAATCTCCAAACTGCTGGAATCATTGCAGTTAATAGCCACCAACCCGTAAGGATAAGAATATGAAGGGCAAAACCGTACTCGTCATTGATGATAGCGCCACAATCCGTCGCTTGGTCGACGGTGAACTGAGCGGAGTCGGCTACCACGTCCTGGTGGCAGCCAACGCGGAAGACGGTGTAGTAACCGCACGTGAACAACATCCGGATTTGATCATTCTGGATCACCAACTGCCTGGCACCACCGGCTATGAAGTCTGTTGCCAGTTGTTATCAATTGAAGAGACCGCCAAAATCCCCGTCGTCGCCAGTTCGACGCTTCGAAAAAAGGCGTATGCCGAATATCTCGAGTGCGACAACGTTGTCGATATGCTGCCCAAGCCGTACACCCCCGAAGCGTTGGTTGCGACGGTTGAAAACTCAATCAATACGGCGGCGATGGTGGTCCAATCGCAGTGCGATGGTTCGGCTGTCCCCGAAGTCATCAATGCCTTGGGCGAATCGGCTTTGGCCGGCGCGTTTGGATGTTTTGGACTGCGAGAGATCGTTGATCTGTTGAACAATGGCTCCAAGCACGGAGTGCTGGAAGTTGAAACCGACCGTTGCCGCGCTTCAATTTATGTGAATGGCGGCCGCATTCAGGCGGTGACCGCATCTGGGATCGACCCTGCAGAAGTGTCCCGCCGCATGCCTGAGGGACTTGCTGAACTTGCACCCGTCGTCAAATTCACCGTCGCCGGACGACGAGGTTCCGAAGTCGATGGCCTGGTAGATCTACTGAATAACAAAGTGTTGGATGCGCGCCTGTTGAAAAAAATGTTGCGGCTGCAAGCAGCCGTATTGTTGCGCATCTGTTTCACGGACGAGTTGAGATCATTCCGCTTTGATGCCAACCAGGCGGCATCCTCGCTGTTCGAAAAACTGCCCCTCGAATGCAGCTTGCTGGCATTGCTGGTAGAAGGCGCCTTAATCTGTGAGGCAGACGAACTGCCAAGCGTGGAGTCGACGAGTGGTTTCGTTCGCCGGGCAATTCGTGGTCAAAACCTTGATCGCGCCGGCCTGTCCAGTCGTCATATGAAGTTGATGAATTGCGTCTCCGAACCCTCCTCCGTGGATCAGATCGCCCAACAGCTTGGCTGGCCTCTCGAAGAAGCGCAACGGGTATTGAATGGGTTCGAACTAGCCGAGCTCGTAGAGCGGTGTCCGTTTGCCGCGACGACCCGGGTGTTCGGTGTCATTCAGCATGAAGGACTTGGCAAGACGGTCGAATCAACGCTGCAACACCATGCCGATTTCAGTGGCAAGTTGGTGAAGGATTGGCTGGCTTTGAGACTTTTGCTTCGTCGACAAAAACCGGATGTTTTGTTGCTTGAACTGACCGAATCCTCGAAAGAGCAGCTTCAACAGTTGCGAGATGAGCCAAATGAATTGCTGGCAGGCGTACGAGTTGTCGGATTCGCCGCTGACGATTCGAATTTCGGTTTCGATTCCGACATGGAGATCATGCCGCTGACCTGCCATTCCGAACAATTGATCCGAGTGATGGCAGCATCGACACCCCCGGCGGCGACACCGGCAATCTAAGTTTTCCCAGAACGTCAACCAACGCGATTACGCTATTGAAGACATTAAACATGAACAATGCAGCACACCTTTTGGTCAACGATTCCGGCAAAGGTACGACCACGGTTTCGATGGAAAAGAACACCAGCTTGTTTGCCGGCTCGGGTGCCAACTGCCGAATCGTCCTTTCCGGCGCTGACGTCAGTTCCATTCATTGCCGTTTGTGGCTGGATAGTGAATCTACCCTCCGCGTCCAGGACTGGAATACGGGAAAAACGTTGCTCAATGGTCAGTGCATCACCTCCGAAACGGAATTCAATATCGGTGACAAGTTGACGATCGGAACCAATGAAATAATTCCGATTGCGGCCAGCGATCTGGGTGACGATGAATTTGAAATGGCGATGAAAAAGAAACCGCTCGTGGCCAAGGCTCCCATCGAATCAGCCCCCGAGCCAGCGTCGGATTGTGGTCTGCAAATGGAAACTTTTGATCCCGAAACCAATGAATCGAAAGTTTCCTGCGACGAGGTTCTGGAAAGTATTGACTCCCAGGAAGGAAACGCGTTCAGCTATGACTTGAACCTCGAAGAAATGGAATCTGGCTTTGCCGGTGAAAACGCACCCTGCCTGAGTTTTGGGGGGCATTCCGACGATGACGACGAAGAAGTGGAATTGTTGCGAATGGAAGTCGAACAACTTCGCTTCGAGATCGCGGAACGAGATTCACAGCTGCAATCGTTGAGCGAGGGACAAGCATTCTGTAACGATCAAGACGAACGACAGCTGGAAGCCGAAGAAGACACGATCCGATTGGTCAACCGACTAGAGGATTTGCTGGAGGAATTGCAGTCGACGGATAAACGTGCGCGAGGACTGGAAGAATTGCTGCGAGTTTCGGATGAAGCGACACGTGCCGAACAGGAGGAACGAAGCCAACTTGAATCCTGGGTGTCGGAGATCGAACAGCGCGTGTCGCAACGCGAAGCGGAAGCCGAAGCTGAAATGGCTCGATTCAAACGACGGTTCCAGGATTTGCAGGCTCAACTACAACAATCGCAAATGCACCTTAAGCAGGCTTTGTCAGCCCGGAGTGAAACGGCTTCCGCCTCCGATCAAGAGTTGATCCGCGCCTTGCGCGATCAACTAGAGAGCCTGCAGAAGCAACTCGACCAAGCTGCGGTCGACAACGAACGACTGCAAAAAGAAGACTCGCAGGACGGCCGGCACACCACAGCGGAATACCAGGCACTGGAACAGAATTTCATTGAGCTGCAAGTGTCGACGTCACGCGAGCGGGCGGAACTTGCGAGGGAAAAAGAAAAACTGACCCGCATGAAAGAGGAATTCGAGAAAAAGCTGGATTCCAACGCGGATGCGGATGACGCCAATTCCCGGATTCGAGCCATGCGTGAACATCTCAAGGAAGTTCATGAACGCGAATGTGAAGAACGAAAAAATCGCACGTTGGGAAGTCGCATCTCACGCCTGCTGGGCACATCTTCAAAATAAACATCATTCAGAATAGCTACGGACATGACTAATTCATCCACAATCGACGATTCGGCTAATCCATTGCCAACAGCGTCGCCTGACCGCGAAGTAACGTTACCGTCGTCGGCAAACCAGTCGACCGATTTCCTTGACAATACGCTCAATGAAATTCGCTCGGGGCGTCGGCTAGACAAAATTGTTAGCAGCATCGAGAGCTTCCTGCAAAGCCAGGTGACGCGGCTGGACCGCGCCCTGGAGGAGTGTCGTCGCGCGGCGGACAACGATCGCATCGTCCAAAAACTGCTTGCGGATGCACAGCTGGAGCGGGAAAATTGGGAACGAAAACGGCAGGCTGAGATTCTCCGTTTGGAACAGGCCGGCGAGCGTCTTGCCCAAGGCTGGAAGCAGCTTGAGGACGAACGACGGAATTGGTTGGATCAACAGGATGGAGTTTCCCACACCCCGGGATCGGAACACTCAAAATGAAAGTCGACCAAGCCATCATTTCCTCGGTTTACTCGCGCACGGGTAAACTTAACCAGCTGATTGCGAAATCAGGGAACATCCGCGATGACATTGCCTCGGCGCTTTGCCGCTGGAGCCCATGTCGAAACGAACTTGAGTTTCGTCAGTCCGAAAGCGTCAACTTTTTCCCGGTCGACGAAGACACATTTGCCATTGTGCGTAGTTTCATCGGTGGTCAGGAACATCACCGTGTCGGCGGCAGACGCATTGTCAGCCACGCCATAGTAATTCACGAAAGCCAACTGGCCGGATACCAAAACAACGTTGTCTCCTTCTATCGGGTGCTACAGTCGATGGGACTGCAGCTGCTACAGACCTCAGTTCCTGAAGAGCTGCCAGTTCTTGACGTTCCCAGCTCACCCTTTTGCCAGGCGACTGGATTTTCCAGCACACAGGAATCGGAAATCACAGAAAAATTGGTTCGTGCAATCGGCATTCATCACCAGGTGATCATGGTGGGACATCAGGAGCCCCTAAAATTCCTGGAACAGTTCCTGGCGGAAGCTCCGATCGATCAAAGGACCAACATCAGCTTTGCGACAGCGTTAAACGTTTGCGACGAGCGCCCCTTCACGTTGCAGTTCTTCAAGGAAACGGATCCCGTACTGGACAAGGAATTTGCCAGTCGTCAACTGCGCACGATTTCTCTGGAATCCCGGCCGCTCGTGCCAAACTAGAGCATCGTCATGCTTGAGTTTTGGGGTCGCCGGATTCGCCGGGACGGCCGCACCACAAATGCCGACGTTATTTTTCCCGCGTTGCTATGCGGCTTGAAGGCGCTGGGGTGTGACGACATAGCCGTAGCGATCACAGAAATCGCGCCAGCCATCCGCCACCAACTGTCGATCCATGTCGGATAACTGGTAACGGTTCGTCTGATATCCGGACATTATTTGTTTGCGGTGCTCGATGTGCGTTCGAACCGATTCGAACCGTCCCAAATCCAGGTCCCGGTAGATGCGTGCTAACTGACCAACGGGATCGGCAACCAATTGCTCGTAGCGCACATCAACAATCCGCTCTGCCGGTATCTCTGCGCGTTGCGATTCAAACGCATCGTACATCTGTGTGAACGTATCAATCACGTAGCCCCTCAGTTGGTCTTGGTCGGGTGCCTGCAAGCCGTGATCCGTGGCCAGCCGAGTCCAGAGCCGCATCGTCGACGGGAACACACTCAGAGGATCCCGCACCACGTGGATGAACCTGGCCTTGGGGAACATGCGGTACAAATGCCCGATGCGAGCCGTATGAGTGGGAGATTTGAGCACCAATCGCGACGATTCCTGGCCGATCATGACGCTTTTGAGGAATGTCGCCAGGGCTTGATCCCAAAGTTCTACGACACCGATCGGCAAACTATCAATTGACAGTGATTCGGGGCATTGAGGCAAATGGCGCGGAAAAGCGATCGTTCGGTAGACGGATGGAAGTCCCTGTAGGCAGAACGCCCATTCGTCTTCTTGGGGATGCTTCCAACTGACACTCACGTTGTCCATCGGACGGCGTTTCGGCATCAACAGCCCCAACCACCAGGGTACAAGGTACCGCGAGACAAGAAAATGACTGGGTGCCATGCAAGCGTACGTGTCGGGGTAGGTATGCCGCGGATCGAGCGAGAGCAGTTCGTGCAGCAACGTGGTGCCTGATCGCCAGTGTCCGATCACAAAAATCGGATCTTCGGGAATCGGCGTTACCTTGATCCGTCGATTAAAGAACACGGTTTGTGCGCCGGCCAGCAGCGAATTGGCGACGGTTGCGACCGAGACACTCAGTGCCAACGGAATTCGTGTTGGTGTGACAGCGAACTGATTCTCTCGCAGCAGCCGAAACCAAGCCGACATGGTCATGCCATGCCAGAGTCGTGGTACCCAAGGCATCGCTTTGGAGCCGCATTGTGGGGAGGAATTGCTCAAGGTCTTTTCTCAGTGAGTTGTCCAGGCCGCAACGTTTTCTGCCGTTCTGCTCTCGCGTGCTGCCGGTTCAAAAACGCGAAGCCGGCCCTGGCAAAGTCGGTAGAATCCCTAACGTCACTTGTTGCCAGTGCCCATTTACTTCTTAGGCAGCTTTGCGTGGTTTATCCTCGACAAATTTGTTTGTGCGGAACAGGCGCGGAACGAATCGTCCCGTCTGGTTGCAGTACTCGGCGTAGTCCGGGCCATGGACGGTGGTCAGGAATCGTTCCTCACTCATCGCCTTCGTGTGCAGCATGGTGATGTGGATCATGCCGATCAACGTCATCGCCGGCGTTAGCGTCACGATCATCGTGGCGGCCATCAACAAGATGCTGAGCGAATAGATGGGATGCCGAACGTATGAAAACATTCCGTTGGTGATCAAGCGGCTTCGCTTGCGCGGCACAATGGCCATACTCCAGTTCTTGCCCATGCCCAGCCAGTTGGGGATCGTCAGGCAATAAGCCAACACGGCAAGCCCGGCTCCGACGACTCGCATCGAATACAATATTGGATTGCTGTGCGCAATCTCTGGAGTTGCCAACAGGGAGTTGCTCGCAGAACCGGCGATCGCGGGAAAGACTTGCCACAGCACGATGGCCGGTACCCACAGTGCCCACATCCAGCGCTCCCGCATGGTGCGCGGCAAACCGCCCGCGGATGTACGGAATCGAAGGTGACTGCGCACCACCAGCACACAAACACTGGTCCAATAGGCCCACACGGCCAATGTCACAACCGTTTGAGGAAGATCACCGATAAACGTCATGTCGTGAACCTCGCTTTTTCAATGATAAATGATTTATTTTCTTCAACGCGTCATCAAGTCGACGTGGCGTTCGCAACGCGGTCGTTCGCACAGCCGACCAAAAGGTCCGGTGACGCGTTCGTTAGTTGATTTAGGCGGCCACGGCTTCAGAGCCTCCATCGCCGGTTGCCGTTTTGGGCGTCTCCATCTGTTGTGGATCCATCAGCAAACGCCGAATCGACTCAGTGAACTGGGCCAACTGATACGCGCTGGCGATCCGATGGTCTGCCCGCACGAACAGAGGTGCGACCTGGCCGACGATCAATTGGCCCTCACGCACCACCGGAGCTTTTTCAATACGCCCCATCGTGACGCTCAGGGAGGAGCTTTCGTGAGGATAATTGGAAGGCTTGTAAGCACGCATCGGAGGCGCTCCGGAGAACGCCAGGTAGTTGACCAACACAGGTGAACAGGTCATGCGGTCGATACGATCGAGTTTCGGCAGGCTGAAATTATTGTCCAAATAGAAATACGTACGCACCATCCAGCCGAGGAGCGGGCCGGGAAACCAGCGGCGCAACCAGGCCTTGTCAGCATGGTCGATCGTGTCATTACTGGCAGCGCGGTGTTGGTTTTTCCAAAGAATACGAGCGACACGTTCGAGGGACAAAGTATCGACATTACGAATCAACAGGACCTCGACTTCTTTCTGCGGACGATTGTAAGTCATCATCCGCACGTTCACGTCCCGGAAGTCATAAATACGGCGACCGACGATCCGGCGGTTCAATTCCGGGTGTTTTTTCAAAGCCCGGCCAACCGCCTGCACCAGGACATGGGCCGGCGAGATCAAGGTTTTGCTGTTCCGATTACGCTCGCGCACATACTGTTTCAACGGTTCCGCCGGCGCTTCCGTGCCCCAAACGATGGTGGGATCAGCCGGTGAACGGCAGCCGTAGAGATAGTGCAAGTTGTAGAATGGGATCTGACTTGCAGGAACTGGCTTGCGGGCGAGTGGCCATTGCATGGGCGTCGACTTTCACAATCATCATCAAGTTCTATCAAGTGACAAGGTTGCCGTTGACCGCGGGCGGTGCGTTACGCTGCTCGCCTGCGTTTCTGCTGCTTGTCGCAAATTAGACGGGTCAAGCACTCGATGTTGCTCAAATTTTCCGGCGATATGTCACGCGCGGCTAGTTCAATGTCAAATCGCTGCTGAGTGAACAGGACCAGATCGGTAACCAGTAACGAATCGAGAATCCCCTCTTCGATCAGGTCAGTGGTTGTATCAAACTCGTCGAACACTTCGGCATGCTGCCTCAAAAACTCCACTAGCTGCTGCTGGATATCAAGTTGCTTCATGACCGTACCGAACCTTCTCCCTCACGGCATTGGTGACTTTAATCTGTCGTGGCGTCCCAACGCAGCACTGCCGCCGACTCGCCATGAGTGCCGGCAGACTGTTTTGCACGCTCTCTCAAATGATTTCGCTTGTAGCAGGGGGCAAAATCGGCGGCAAGATCACTTCGAGTGGCCCGCAGCGGTGCAGTGGTGGCATCCAATCAATCCAAGCCGTGCAAAAAAGCGATGGTGATGCGAAGACGATTTTGTCGGAATCTGGATCAGCTCAGGCGTGACAATCGTGTTTCGAGTGATGTCGTAGCTTGTAAATGCTTGCAGTTCGCGACAACGGTGCATGGTTGCTAGCGAAAGGTGTAAGGGTTAGATCACCATTCGTTCAAGTGACGGTGATTAAGGATCGATGGAATCTATGAAGCAGGCAGGTCAGGGGACATCCGACGCAAGTGCCACTGGCCGGCTTTCGTCGACGGTGGCCGTTTCTCCGGCCTCAACTATCGAATGGATCGAAACTTGAGTTGGTAGAACGGCACACAACCCATGCGAATAGCTCCGCAGGATTCCGCCGGCTTCTCTGAGGCAGCCGAACAGGGTCCATTAAAATTTGCGATTATCGAGAATGCCGACGAGGAAATGCCCGTCGCGCAGTCCGCTGCCTGGATGACCGCGTTCAGCGAGATGCAGGCCCGCCCGCTAACGCAGGTGCCTCGATTAGCCGATGCGTTTTTTGCGGCCGCACGCCAATTCGCTTCGCGACCAGCGCTCATCACTGGCAAACGCACCTACAGTTATGCCGAGCTAGCCCATCAGGCTCTTTGCGTGGCGGATCACTTGCTTTCCGATCCCGACTATCGTGGCGGTGATCGCGTGGCGCTCATGCTCGAAAATGGTCCTGAATTCATCGCCGGCTTTTTTGGAATCCTGGCAGCAGGAGGCGTGTCCGTGCCGTTGCCAGCAAACGTCGAGCAAAATCGCCTGAAAGAGATCGTTCGGATCTGTGACGTTCAAAAAATACTCAGCAGTCGAAAACTTCTCCGCAGACGGACCGAGTTGACCGGCAGCTGTTTTGAAACTTTCGATTTGACTGCCGTTCATCCGAGAACCCTGCCGACCGTTTCACCACTTCGCATCGCTGACCAGACATTGGCGATGATTTTGTTCACGTCGGGATCGACCGGTGATCCGAAGGGAGTGATGCTGAGCGACGGCAACCTGTTAGCCAATACCGAGTCGATCCTTCAATATTTGCCGATCACAGAAAACGATCGAGCGCTGGCCCTGTTGCCGTTCTATCATGCCTTTGGCCATTCGGTGCTTCAGACACACTTGCTTTCCGGTGCCACGTTGATTGCCGACGGGAATATGGCATTTCCCAACACGATCGTCGACGCCTTGGAGCGCCACCGGGCAACGAGTTTTTCAGCGGTTCCAGAAGGCTATTATTCGTTGCTGTCGATGTCTGACCTGCACGCGCGGCCGTTGCCGCATTTACGTTACATGAGCGTCGCCGGCGGCTCGCTCAAGCCAAGTGCCGTGGTGGAGATGGCGCAACTATTATCACCGGCGGAGTTCTATGTCATGTACGGCCAGACGGAGGCATCCCCTCGCCTGGCCTATCTGCCCCCCCATCTCGCCCAGACACATCCCGAATCGATTGGCCAGGCGATCCCGGGTGTGGAATTGCGGGTCCTGGACCCAGACGGTCGCGAAACGGCTGTAAACGAGACGGGCGAGCTCTGCGCGCGCGGCGCGAATGTTATGCTGGGCTACTGGCAAGACGAGTTCGGCACCAAGAATGTGTTGAGGCAGGGTTGGTTGCGAACCGGTGATTTGGTAAGCCGTGATGAATCGGGATATCTTTATGTTAAATCGCGCAAGAATGACCTGGTGAAGGTGCAGGGTTTCCGCATTCACCCCAAGGAAATCGAAACAGCCATCTGTCAGCACTTTCCTGAGCTGCGAGTCATTGTTGTGCCGTACCAACTTGGCGGCAACACTCGCTTGGCATTGTTCGGAATCTCCAAAAAGTGGCGTCCGAACTTGCCCGATGAATTGCGTCGCGTCTGCAGGCGTTCATTGCCTCGGCACAAGGCGCCATCGTACGTCGAGGTCTTGAATCAGGCGCCACTAAACGCTTCGACGAAACTCGATCGTGCCGCGTTGAAACGGCGAGCCGAACTGTATGCCGGCCTCGAAAGTGAAACCAAACCGATACACGTCAATTGAGAAGATTGGCTGCATAAAGAGAAATCTGCTTATGCGTTTGCATGAGAGAGGAAATCGATATGAATCAGGTCGTACCCGCCGACTCCTCAAAGCGACCATCGTGGTCTTCTTGACGACGTTCTGCTGCGCCACAACTCTGGCTGGTAACGACGCTGATGCACACCGGGGAAAGGTAATCATCATTCGCGGTGCGTTCACGGTGTTTTCGCTGGGCATGAATGACCTGGGCGAAAAACTGCGAGAGTATGGATTCGACGTCGACGTGGTGGCCGATATTTCAGCCGGTCATGCAACCTCAAAAATCATTTCCGAGTATCAGCAAAATGACAATTTCGGCCCGATTGTCTTCATCGGCCACAGTCGAGGCGCCGAACTGGGACCGAAACAGTCGCGAAAACTGCTGCAGCACCGAATCCCGGTCAAATTGGTTGTGATGGTGGATGGCACCCACAAGACAACGATTCCCGGCAATGTCGAGCGTTGTGTCAATTTTTTCCAACACAACACCTTCAGCTTGCCTCACGGCCTCCCTACGAAAGCCGACAGCCGTCAAACGCAATTGTTCAATGTCGATATTGACCAGTTGCCGTCTCGCGATCGTGGCGGCAGTATCAACCACTTCAATATCGATTCCTCACCCTGGATTCACGAGTTGGTCATCTTGGAAGTGTTGAAGGCGTGTCCCGCTCGCGGACCCGAAGCGAAAAACAATCCGGCCCTCCGCGCGATCACGCGCCAGTCTGCCAAGCAGCCGGTGTGGACTCGTTTTTCGGATTAGAGCATGTTGCTTTTTCCTATTCGTAAGTGTCACCCGTTTTTCATGCAAAAACTGCCGGAAAAACCCGACCACGAATTGTGAAAACGCTCTAACATCTTGAAAACTGCCCAAAATCGCTTAAAACGTCGTCTGCCAGAACTCCAACTGAACGACGAAAAGACCAACTCGTGACGACAAAAATTGAGACGATCTTACAGGCTCACGGCAGTGTGGCGTTTCCGGGTATCTACGACACGCTCTCGGCAAAAATCGCTCAGCAAGTCGGTTTTCCCATGGCGTTCATTTCTGGCTATTCGGTTGCCGCCACGGCAATTGGTGAGCCGGATATGGGATTGTTGACTCAGACGGAAATTGTTGAGCGAGCAAGACAAATCTGCAACAGCGTCGACATGCCTGTCATTGTTGATGCAGACACCGGGTACGGAAATCCACTGAACGTTTATCGAACGATTGAGCAATTGATTGCTGCGGGTGCCGCCGGTTGCTTCCTCGAAGATCAATTGTGGCCAAAACGTTGTGGCCACATGCAGGGCAAACAGGTAATCGCGCGAGACGATTACCTCCAGAAAATCCAGGCTGCGGTGGATGCGCGGGCTGATGCGGATTTCTTCATCGTCGCACGCACCGATGCACTGGCGGTTGCTGGCATGGATGAAGCCGTTGCCCGCGTCGAAGCGGCTCGACAAGTAGGCGCCAACGCCAGCTTCATCGAGGCTCCCGATTCCATGGAGGCGCTGCGAACCGTTGGACAGCGATCACCGGGACCGAACGTGGCCAACATGATCGAAGGTGGGAAAACACCCGTTCTGAGCAAAGTCGAACTGGCCAAGTTGGGTTTTCATTTGATTCTTTATCCGCTCTCAGGACTCTATGCGGCGGCTCAGTCCGTACGAAACATCTATCAAAAACTTCATGAGGATCAGACCACATTAGGGGATGAAAAACACTTGATGACTTTCCCTGAGTTCAACCAGTTGATTGGCGTCGAGAATAAATACGAACAAGCAAAACGGTACGGCGTCGACTGAGCACGGGCGTGGCAAAAATTATCTCATGAAGCTAAAGGCAATTGGCTCGCCAAGTTTTTGCACGTTTTGTTCGACTCACCCCCGGAAATGAGTTTTTCGATTCGAGCATATTGCGAAATACTGGCGGTGTTAGAATAAAAGCATGCTACAAGACTTGATTCTCGGCACGGCGGGCCACATCGATCACGGGAAGACTTCCTTGATCAAGGTCTTGACCGGCACCAATACGGACCGGCTTCCGGAAGAAAAGAAGCGTGGCATCACGATCGAACTCGGTTACGCGCACCTCGAAATTCCACCCTACCGACTGGGCATTGTTGATGTTCCCGGTCACGAAAAATTTGTCCGGCAGATGTTGGCCGGTGCCACCGGGATGGATCTTGCCCTGCTGGTGGTCGCCGGTGACGACTCCATCAAACAACAGACTAAAGAGCACCTTGATATTTTGAGAATGCTCGATTTGCCGGCGGGAGTCATCGCACTGACCAAATGTGATCTTTCCGACCCCGAATGGCTGGACCTGGTAGAGGAAGAAATCCGACAGTTGGTCGCAGATACATTTCTAAAAGACGCGCCGATCATTCGAACCAGTTCCAAGACCGGACAGGGTATCGACGAATTGAAGGCGGCGTTGTCGGATGCCTGCCAACGCGTTGGCCAGACCGATCGCGAGAATCGCGACAAGGCACCTTTCCGTATGGCGATCGACCGGGCTTTCACCATCGAAGGTCACGGCACGGTCGTGACGGGAAGTGTTTCCAGCGGCGTTGTCAATGTCGGCGACACCATTGAAATCCAGCCAGGCGGATCGAGTGCGCGAGTGCGAGGACTGCAAAACCACGACTCTTCAACAGATTCTGTCCACCGAGGGCAACGTGCAGCGATCAACCTGGCAGGCGTCAGCCTACAGGAAATCGAACGCGGCCATGAACTTTGTAGCGTCAACCACCTCGTGCCGTCGCAATCAGTGTTGGTTCGTTTGTTCCTCCTGGACCGCGTCAATAAACCGCTAAAGGACCGCACCCGAATTCGATTTCATATTGGCACGGCCGAACTGTTCGGCAATGTTCGATTACTGGAGCAAAATGAACTGCCCCCGGGAGAATCTGCCATTGCACAGATCTTCCTGAATGAACCGGCAGTAGCAGTTTGGAATCAGCCATTCGTGATTCGGCGACAATCGCCGGTGGAAACCATTGGTGGGGGAAGGATTCTGCACCCCAATCCGATTCGCGTTCGGAAACCAACCCAGATCGAACTCGAAATGGTCCACGGATTGGCAGCCGACGATCCGCTTAAGCGGGCTTCATCGGCAGCGTATTTTTCCAATACCCAGGACTGGAATCCAACGGAACTTTCCAGAACGGCCGGAATCATTGAGATCGCCAAAACGTTCGAAGCGTTGAAATCGACCCGCGATCTGATTGAAATACCGGTCTCAACAACCCGTTCCGTCATCGTGCAACGACAACGAATTGAAGAACTGATGGATCGCGTCTTGAAATCGTTGGAGCGAATGCATCGAGAACACCCGTTGCGCTTTTCACATGCGAGATCTGCGATCGAAGTACAATTCGCTTACTTGAACCAGAACGAGTTGCTGCAATTGGCAGTCGACGAACTCAAGAAGCAGAAAAAGATAATTGCCAACGTCAATTCGATCGGCTTGCAAGGCTACGGGCCAAAGCTTTCCAAAGGCCAGAAGCAATTGATGGAACAGCTTGTCGCGCAACTAAAAACGAGCGAACTGAAGGTCCCCAGTGCTGATGACTTACATTCTGCGGCCAAGAAGAATAAGGATTCGGTCATCGAGTTGCTGGATCTTGCCGCGGAAAATGGCGAGTTGGTCAAAGTCTCGGACGATCTCTTTTTTCACACCGACGTGATTACGAACACGCGCAACCGACTGGCTGAGGAAATCAAAAAATCAGACGGATTGACGATGAGCGAAATTCGGCAGCTTCTGGAAACCAGTCGCAAATACGCCATTCCCTTGTGTGAGTACTTCGACCGAACCGGATTCACTCGCCGCGACGGAGACAAGCGGGTACTTGGCGCCGAATTCGAAGTTGCCAGTGAGGCCGAGTGAAGTTGCGGTTAGAGCTTTTCTTTCTGCAGACCGGAGCGAAGTCGCGGGCGCCCATGGTAAACAGCTCGAACTTTCGTTAAATCAAAGCGGAGCAGCACGCGGTTTTTTATTAATGCGATTTCCGTCGCCGCTGGGTTATCTCCTTCGTGATCCCGCTTGAGCAATAACAATAGCAACCAAACCTAGACTGCCGCATTCAGGAGTTAACATGAACAACGAGAAACGCATGGTTCCGCAGCTCACGACCTTTTCTGTCAAAACGCTGCTGATATTGACCCTGTTTTTGTGCGGCGTTTTTTGCAGGCCGTGCTTCTCACCGCCCGAAACTCCTGCAGACGCAAGCGAAAAACAGGCAGATAACCGGCGAACTGGAACAGGCGTTGTCTGACATCGAAAAATTCGAGTCCTACTTTCAAATGAGTCGTACAAATATGATTGTCTTTTCTGAAGTGAAACGAGCATTTGAGAACAATGAGATTCAAGTGGAGTGGTGTTCGGGAATGCCCGGCATCGCGATCGACCAAATCAATACTGCCAACATTCAAGAATCGCATTAGATTGACTATTGGCGTGCGAGGTTGTCTGGCTGGCCGCGGGAACCACGGAGGCTTTCTCAAATGTTTCGACCGGTTTTGCAGTTCTGTTCTTCGGTGGGATGTTAATTTTTCCTGCTGCCAAATTTGTCGTTTTTACGTGCTTTCATCGGCATCCGGAATCCAAACAAAATCCGGGCGGACTGATTGTTGTCGAAACTATATTCCCGATGATAGGCGGACTGTTCGCCGCTTGGCTATTACTTCCCTATCGTCCAGAGTTTGTCTTTTCGGTTGCCGCCATTTCAGTTGGAGCGCATTACTTTGGCTTCCGCACCGCTTATGGCGATTGGTCATACTGGGTTCTTGGTACAATTATGTGTTCGATCGGTGTCGGTTCGATTGTGTTTTCCATGCCACCGGGTGGTATTGTCCAATTTGCAATTGCAGTTGTTGAAATAGCATTTGGCTGCTGGTTCATTTTTGTTGACGTCACCAGAAAGACATCCAATTCACCCGGGAATCACCATCGGACCTGGTCGGATAACAACGTGTTCCTGTAACAGTAGTGTAGGTTTTTCGCTTCTTGCGTATGTGCCAGATGATGATGGCCAATCGCCTCATGACCGCAACGCGAGCGTGGACATTTACGCAATTCTGGATTGCCGCCAGAAACCAAAAACAATTGACGACCGGCTCCGGGACGAAAACGCGTGATTACAATGCGATGAATTGAAGCATGCGATGCACCCCGGAACCTTGTTTGTGGCGACCGAAGTGGTGCAGTCGTTTATGCAATCAATTCTGCATGTACTCCAACATCTGAACACGTCTGAATTGGCGCCGATGTTAACTCGCCGCAACTTCGGTTATGGATAAACTATGGCCGCATTTCCTATGGATTCTGAAAACCTCGCATTCATCCTCGGGTTTCCATCTTTTGAGTTTCCAATCGCCCGATCTGTCGGGGCTTCAACCAATCAAAGCGTGGACTGGCGAAATTGAGACATCTTGGCGACCGGCTTGCGGATTGTTCCGATTGGGAAGAGCTGGCCGAGTTTGCGTTAGTTAGCGAGTGCCGGGTTCGGAATATCGGTGTTATTGCGAGCCTTCCGGTCGAACCGATTCTTTCGTGTATTCGGATCCCAAGTGTCGGGTTCCTCACCGTTTTCCGTTGATGCAAAACCGACGGTTAATGCGCAAATCTGAAAGTTCCATTCGACGAGGACGCCACCTGGCGCCAGCCATGATCGGAAACCCGGGATGAGTTGTTTGTACAAAGCCTGCTATTCCTGTTTTATCATCTTCCTCCTGATGGTCCCGGCAGGCTGTCAAATGCAGCGAGGGAACCGTCCCGATTGGGCCAAGCACGATCAAATTCACCGCACATCGGTTCCGCAAAATACGAAAACTTCGCGGCAATCGCCTAACTCTATCAACGGAATTGCTCAAAACAAAGTCTCAGTAGGGACGCAACCAAGTCAAACGATTGACACTCAACCAGCGACGATCGCGACTGAGTCTTTAAAATCTTCGCACCGAAAGGTTGGTTATTCTCAATCGGAATCCAGTCAGCCCGAATTTGAACAGGCTCCCTTTGAAGCGCCCGTTGACGAACGGTCCCAGGCAACGCCGGCCGAGCTGGCGCCCGACCAAGTGATTTCGCCAGTCGGTTCGGGGCTGCCGGTTGATTTTCCAGCCGTTCTTCGTTTGGCGGGAGCCGACAACTGGAACGTAAAGATCGCACAGGAACGGATTTGTGAGGCGGTCGCAAGATACAATGAGGCGCGAGTCTCATGGCTTCCCTCGCTCAATCTGGGGATCGGATACAACCATCATGAAGGGGAGATCCAGGCGACCGATGGTACCGTTTCCACGGTCAGCCGAGGTTCCTTGTTTGTAGGCGGCGGAGCCAGGATCGAAAACCATCCGCTTACCGGCGGGGCCGGCGGGCCGGCAAGACTGTTCGTCGACTTCTCCATTGCCGATGCGATTTATCAACCATTGGCCGCGCGACAGCTACTGAGCGCCGAGCGTTCGCGACAAAGTCATGTCTTTAACGACACCATGCTGGCGGCATCGTTGGGTTACTTTGAGCTTGCCCGAGCCCAATCCCAAACGGCAATCGCAATGGAAAACCTCGCCGAAGCCGAATTGGTTTTGAAACTGACAGAGAGTTTTGTCGAGGCGGGCAAGGGAACCGCTGCCGACAAAAATCGCCTGCAAGTGATTGTCAATCGCCGCCGACGCGACGTCGTGGCAGCTAAAGCGCAGGTTGGAATTGCATCCGCACAACTTGCCAACGTGCTGCAGCTGGACAACAGCAAACTCGACCCGACGCAGGGGCTGTTCGCGATGGAAGCGGAGGTACTTCCTATTGTCCTTGTACAACCCGAGATTGAACTCAGCGAACTGGTTGGCCAAGCTGTGCGATCGCGACGAGAGGTCAATGAAGCCGAATGTCGCGCCCAGTCCGCACAGACTCAGTTAAAAGCCGAAAAACTTCGGCCGCTATTCCCCAACCTGACACTCGGACTGGGAGGCGGCGCGTTTGGTGGCGGAACGGGCGGCAACCTTTCCAAGCTTGACTCTCGCAGCGACGTTGACGTGCAAATGGTTTGGGAATTACGCAACCTGGGTGCCGGTAATCGCGTCGCGCGAGATTTGCGCCAAAGTGAATTGAATCAGTCGATCTACGTTGGACGCCAGTTGAAGGATCAGATCGCCAACGAAGTTGCCGTCGCTTACCATCAAGTCGATTTGCACTCGAAATCGATGGCGATTTTCCAGGATAGTATCCTTCAAGCAGCCAACTCATTGAGAATCAACATTGAAGCGATCCGGGACCTGGAAGGCCTGCCACTGGAATCCATCCAGTCACTGGAAGAAGTTGCCAGTGCCAGAAACGGATACCTGGATTCAGTCATTGATTACAACCGGTCCCAGCTGCAGCTGCTGCGAGCGATTGGAGAACCGATTGCCACCGAAACCAGCCTGAACGGAATTGAATGCCAGTAGACGGGCCACGGCCGAAGCCAGAGTGACCCCAACTCATGTCGCGTCGCTACTTGCCCGGTTGTCAATTCATTTTGCGCCACGGCAGCTGCGTTACGGAAAAATTCCAATCAACCGCTTCCCGGTCTGATCGACCATCGTGACTTGGTCCTGGCCTATTTCGCGAAGAAACAGCCAATAAGCGTCGTCCTTGTAGACGCACTTCCAGCCAAATTCGGGTTCGGTGCGGATCACGTGCTGCAGTTCCCTAAGTACCGAGTTGAATCCTGGAACCAGGATGGCGTCCGTTTCGTATTTGTTCAAAACGGCTCTCCAATCGTTTTGCGCGCGGTAGAACGCGACATTCTCTTCCACGGCCCCCGGCGGATAGGCAACTTCGTAGCGGCTATCGATGCTGACGCGCACGCTTGGATAAAGCTTCCATGACACGAAGGCGCCGGCCGAAAAAGGAACGAACAAATTCCCTTGAAATTTTTGTTGGCTAAGAAATTCAACGGCTCCGACCGGGTAAATCGGCGCTCCACGAAGTTCGGCGGTGGCTTCCGCGGGAACGCGTAACAGCCAGAATTTTGCCTGGATGGCAAACCCCGTCGCGACCAAACTGATTGCGATCGCGATCGTCGCCAGTTGTGGTGCCCGGTTCTTCCAGAGCTGTCCAACAAAATGTGCAAATGGAGTCGTCTCCAGCAGCGGGGGCACGAGGCAAATCCAACTGACCGCGTACAGCGATCCGTGCCTCAAATTCTTGGCCGCGAGATACGCCGTCAATGCCAAGGCAATGGATTCGAAAATCGCACGACGATCGGATTTTAGAACCGCGTACACGGCGATCGCAACAGAAATCAAGAATGTCAGAATCGCGGCGGATGAGGCTCCCTTCCATAAGGGTGACCACTCGGTGATTAAGGGCCTGTCCATGCGCACCGCTCGGACCAGATAGGGCGTGTACTCCCAGCCATACGGATTCACATTCAACAACAGCGCGGTCACGAGCCCCACCAACAGCAGATGCCAGATTCGTTGAAAGGTTGCCCGCACCGACTGGGTTGACAGATAGGATTCCATGGTTTGGGCCAATCCATAAACAGCCAGGATGCCCATTCCGGATACGACTCCCCCATGCATATTGGCCCAAACGACGAACAACGGCAGCCACAGCCAAACCCACCACCGTTTTCCTCGGCGATCAAGTTCGAGCAGGAAAAAGAGTGCCGTCAGAAACAGCAGGGTAAACAATTGAGCGCGGACGTTGGTAAACGCCATCCATCCACCCAGATTCAATGCGATCGGCACCAGCAATGAAAATGTGGCCAGGCTGGCGCCCTTCATACGGGCGTAAAAATAGCAACCAAAGCAAACGGCAAAACTGAGGATATATTTCAGCCCCACTAAACCAGCGGCCCCCCAGCCAGAACTGACGGTCAACCAATAAAGCACTGCCCCCGTCGCCCATTCGTGGTGCACAACCTTGCCAATCGTCGGCGTGTATGCGAAATCGTCGGTTACCGGCATCGTGCCTTCGGTCAAAAACTGACGATACAGCGCCATCTCGTGGAACAAATCGAGATCGACAATCATGTTGTTGGCTGCGACAGCGAGCACTGCGGAGATCATCGCCATTCCGACGGTCCACGGCAAAATTCTCTCTGGTAACGGCACTTGCATCTCCGGCACTTGCTTTTCCGACAGGATCTGCGATTTGATAGCAGATCTTTCCGGGATGTTAGCAAAAATGTGTCTTCCAGTTGAATGCCGAAAAATGGAGAATAAATCGGACCTGAGCGTTCGGCCAGGGACGTCAAAGCCAATTCCGATCGTGGCGGTCGGCGGAAAGGCTGTTTATAAACTTCGACGCGGTAAGCAATTTGTCGCAAAACATTGCATCTGAAACAGAATCGGTGGACTTGGCCGAAACTTCCAACATGGAGGTCGCGGCACGGCAGCCGCCATCAGGTTGTATTGATCCGGTGTCTTACGAAAGTATTTTGGGGCGTTGTCGCCATGCTGATCGTTGCCGGGTTTTTTATTTACTACATCTACCGGACCACCCAGATCGAGCCAGTTTTTTATCAAGCAATCCTGTTGGAATCTCCCGCAGAGCTTGAAGTTGCCGGCGATCAGTTTGAAACACGCATCATCGAGATGCAGAACCAGGTCCAGCAGAATCTCGATTGGTCATCCGTGCTCAAGGAAAAAGAGATCAACGGCTGGCTCGCAATCGATTGCCCTTCCAAGTTTCCCGAGCTGATTCCTCCCCGACTATCACAACCAAGAGTGCAGATCCAGGACTCGGAGATCAAGCTTGCGTTTCGTTACCGCACGAGTCGATTCTCGGTGATTGTCACGTTTGCGGGCGACATATTTGTGGCCGATGATACCGGCGAAATTGCTATACGAATCAAACAGGCGCGCAGCGGAATCATCCCTATTCCCATCGCCAAGCTTGCCGATCGCATGACCGACCATTTGCGAAAGTCCGGATTTGATGTGACGTGGACACAGATCGAGAACGACCCCGTGGCGCTGCTTCGAATTCCTCACGACAAGTTTCAGCTCGCAGATCAGGCGATTCGAATTGAATCTATTGTCTGTCGAGATCAACAACTCGAACTGGTTGGCTCTTCAATCGCAAATCATTAGTTCAAAACTGACTGACCAGTTGCCGTCCTCGGTCATCTCGAAACTGGCCATCCATGGCGATGGAAGATAAAGCTGAAAAACTGCCGATTTTCGGCTGGCCAGGTCCGCAACATCGCCGGCAAATGTTCCACTCATGATTCGCGAAACCGAACCTCGATCTCCGGAAACAGGTCCTTCAAGGAATAAATAATCGATTCGATGAGGCGGTAGACGCATCGCCGCGATCTTCCTGCCAGCAACCGGACATTCGGCCAACGACCACGTCTCCAACTGGCCATTAAACTCCAACATGAAATCCCAATGGCTCGCGCGATCCGAAGTTGGCGGCATTTCGTGATGCAGCACGACAAATCTCGATCGCTGATTGGTTGCGAACGGTTCCATGGAGCGTTGACGGTTCCTCTTCAATAACGTCGGAAGGAAAAACTGTTTCGATGTTTTGTTTTCAACTGACAACCAATGAGTCCATCCATAAATTGGCCCTGCTATTGGCGCTGATCAAAATCTAACCCAAGATAATTGTATGATTTCATCAGCTCAAACAGCTTCGAAATACATTTTGCCGAACGTTCGGCCGATTCAAATCGGCGACGTGTCGGTGGATCCGCCAATTCTACAGGCACCGATGGCCGGATTTACCAATTTCGCGTTTCGGCAAATTGTTCGCGAATACGGCGGAACGGGCCTGCAGGCCACGGAAATGGTGAACGCGCGAGGCTTCGTTTGGCTGGACGAGAATGAAGCGGAACATCCCGATCGTTTGTGGGGCGTGCGCGAGGAGGCTCGGCCGCTGGCTGTACAGATCTGGGATAACCAGCCGGAGACGATGGCCAAGGTCGGGCGGCGATTGGTCGAGGACTATGGCGTTAGCGTGGTGGACATCAATTTTGGCTGTCCCGTCAAACAGGTAACGGAAAAGGCCAAAAGTGGCAGTTACCTGTTGCGCGAACCGGACCGCATGGGTCAGATTATTGAACAGGTCGTCAAAGCCTGTGCGCCGACGCCGGTCACTGCCAAAATTCGTCTGGGCTGCACGCGAGACAAAATCAACGCGGTGGATATCGCCCAAGTCGTGGAGGGTGCCGGGGCAGCCGCCCTAACGGTTCATGGCCGGACGGCCCAGGACATGTTCAAAGGACAAGCCGACTGGCAACGAATCTCGGAAATTAAACCGTACCTGAAGTCCATTCCGTTAATCGGTAACGGTGACCTCGACAGTGCCGACAAAGTCTTTAATGTCTTCCAGAACTTTGACATTGATGGCGTCATGATCGCCAGGGCCTGTTTGGGACGGCCTTGGCTGTTTGCTCAAGCCACCGCGAAATTACTTGGACAACCCGTTCCCAGCGACCCGACCCTTGCGGAGCAACGAGAATGCCTTCTTCATCATTTCGATTTGATTGTCAATCGTTTCGGAGAAAGCAAGGGAGCCCAACTGATGCGTCGTTATGCCTGTTGTTACGCGCAGGGACGACATGGAGCCCGCCATTTTCGGACCCACGTTGCCAAGGTTAGCTCGGCAGAGGAGTTTTACGCCATCGTCGACGAGTATTTTCCGCGTGATGTAGATCCCGCCCGATCGTAACCAACGGAAATTGATATGACCCAACGACCGTGGCCATTCCTGCAGCATTTGAATGAACGAGCATTTCAGCTGTGTCAAAAATCCGTTGCTGAGTCAGAAACTTTGGGAATCGAAGTTTCTCAGATCGCCGGGGCGACCGTTCTGGATTTTGCCGTCGGCAGGACTGGCACGATTGCCGGCGGAATTCGTTTGAGCGAAATCTGCATGTCAGGCCTGGCGGACGTAACGCTTAATCGGTCGCCCGGCGGCCACCTGTCGTTACCGGTCGTTCAAGTGATCGCTGATTTTCCCGTCCAAACCTGTATCGGTTCTCAATATGCGGGTTGGGCGGTGACCGGTGACAAGTATTTCGCGATGTGCAGTGGTCCGGCGCGAATGTTGCGCGGTAAAGAAGAGATCCTGACCGAATATGATTTGCGAGTCTCGGCCAGCCAGGCGGTTGCAGTTTTTGAATCAAATGAATTGCCTCCGGAGGCGGTAGTTGTTGATTTTGCCGCGGCCTGTGGCGTCGAACCTGGCCAAGTCATGCTTTGCGTTGCACGCACCGCCAGTTTTCCGGGGACGATTCAAGTTGTGGCCCGCAGCGTGGAAACAACGTTGCACAAATTGCACGAAATTGGGTTTGATCTGTCATGCGTGAAAAATGGAGTCGGATCGGCTCCCCTACCCCCCATCGGCGAAAACGACTTGAGGGCGTTAGGTTGGACCAACGATGCGATTCTTTACGGCGGAGATGTTAACCTGTGGGTGGAGTGCAACGATGAGGAGATCCTGTCGGTGAGCGAAAGACTTCCCAGTTGCAGTTCGCCGGACTTCGGAGAGCCTTTCCTGGACATATTCGATCGCTTCGATCGGGACTTCTACAAAATTGACAAAATGCTTTTCAGTCCGGCGCAGGTGCTGATCAACAATTTGGCTACCGGGAACAGTTTTTTGTTTGGCGAACTGCGAGACGATATCCTTCGTGCCTCCTTCAGACTTGAGTGAATTTCGAATCCCCGGTCGCCGAGACAAATTCCTACGGAAGATAGATGAAGCTTTGCGTTCTTTCGTCACCCACGGGCTGGCATTATCGGGATTTGAAACGGGCTGCCGGAAATGATCACGTTGTTGACAGCTTCAGTTTTGAGAATCTAAGTGCCACCGTTGATTCCCATCGTTTCCAGGGAGTTGATTGTGGCGTATCGGAAATGCCATCAGGTCAAACTGCTGAGCAACTGGAGTCGTACGATTGCATTTACGCGAGAGCCATGCCGGCCGGATCGTTACAACAAGTTGTTTTTCGAATGGATGTTTTGCTGGAGCTGGAGCGTCGAGGCATGCGGATCGTAAATCCGCCAAGATGCATTGAGGCTTCCGTTGATAAATACCTGGCATTGACCAAGTTGGCGGCAGCAGGAATTCCGATTCCGCTGACCGCGGTCAGCCAGTCGGTTCGCCAGGCGCTTTCCCATTTCCAGTCGCTCGGCAGTGATGTAGTCGTGAAGCCGTTGTTTGGCAGCATGGGCAACGGGTTGGTTCGTGTCACGGACATGACGACGGCAAAAGAGGTTTTCGAGAAATTGATTTCCGACCAACAAGTCATCTACCAACAGGCTTTCATAAATCACGGCGGATCCGATCTTCGACTGTTGGTCATCGGTCGGCAGGTACTCGCGATGAAACGAACCAATCATCATCACTGGATTACCAATATTGCCCAAGGCGGCATTGGCTCCCCGCATCATCCTTCGAGCCATGAGTCTCAGCTTGCCCTATCCGCTGCCCAGGCAGTAGGCGCAACAATCGCCGGTATCGATTTGATCTACGATTCAGAATCCGAACGCCCGATGGTGTTGGAGACAAATTCGTCGCCTTCGTGGCGAGCCCTCGGTGAAGTATTGGACATCGACGTGAGCCGGTTGGTTCTCCAGGAGTTGTCAACCACTCGCGCCACGAATCAAGAAGTGCGTTAAAAACAAGCGTCGCGCATTTAGATGCGAAACGTTGACGGTCCGCCACCGGGTTTCCATTTGATATTACAGCCCATCGAGGGTAACTGATGTTCATCGGGTGTTTCGCCTGCCAAGACCGCCTCGATGGCGTCCCGCAAGTCCTTCCCGTGCGCCTCGTGGCGGCTCGAATCGTAAACACCCGATTCAATCCGTTCGGGGCGTGTTTCGTCCAGCCGCCCACGATACACCAGCTTATGATCGGAGTTGAACAGAAAGAAATCGGGAGTGCAGGCAGCCGTGAATCGGACCGCGACGTTTTGGGTTTCGTCGAAAAGGTAGGGAAAAGCATAGCCCCGCATCTGGACCTCTTCTACCATTTTTTCAGGCGCGTCGTCCGCGTAGTGTTCAATGTCGTTGCTCTGAATCGCAACGATACCGATGCTTTTGTCCTGATAGTCTTTTCCCAGTCTGGCCAACTCGGGTGCAACATGTTTTACGTAGGGACAATGGTTGCAGATAAACATCACCAACAGGGGGCGTCCGACGAAATCGGCGCTGGAAACGTTTTTACCGTCGATGTTGGGCAAGCAAAATTCCGGTAACAAGGAGCCCAACTTCAACATGTTTGATTCGGTAAGTGCCATATGAAAATCCTGCAATTGTTGTTTTGCATCGCGAAATCAGAACATATTCCGCGATCCAATCTTAAGGCCGGTGAGGCAGCGACCCGGCCAGTTACCAGTAAAAACGCCCGGCGTCGCGCCGAATCAATGCGAGGCCTATTTGGGATCAACCTCCGTTTCCAGCTGGCCCCCCGCCTCTTCTTGGGTCTTCCGGGATCACATCCAGAATGTCATCACCGAAAGGATCGAAGGGAGTCGGCGGTGACAGTTCAGGGTGTAAGGGACGCGAAGAGACCGCTTCCCGGTAGTCCGGGTTCTCTCGTGATGTCTCCTTCCTTCGCCGTTTCGATTTGATTCTCGCTTAAACGCCAGTTTGTCTTTGGATGACTTGGGGCCCAATCGAAACACATAACCACATTGGCAACGGACCTTGTAACCTGCCATTTCTGGTTTGATTCGATCGTGAATTCTGCCACATGTCGGGCACGTAAATGAAAGTGTCGCCATCGCCTCAACGTCGTATTGGATGCCGCAGTCACGCTACCAAAGAGCTTTACTTCGATTATAGTCCTGTTTTGGCTTCTGCAACACAATTGGTATTACGCTGCGAAATCTACAAAAATCGTCGGAAAAACGCTCAGGAAACGGACCTCATCCACGGAATTCGGTGAATCCAGCTGCGCGATTCGTTCTAACCTCGAAAGCGATTAGGATAACGATATTACCTCCCTCTGCGTTACCCGGTCGAGGGCGTGTTTCGAAATTTCGAGGGCAAACAAAGTAGCGGCGCCGTTTGTTCAAATCCATCAGCGGCAGTTGCTGGATGCCAGCCTGCCACGAAGGGATCGAAAACGCTCGGTCAGGAACGGTCGCATTTCATGTTAGGATACGCTATCGAACTCACTGACTCTGGTCTTTTATCCTGCCTTCTACCAACTCGGTTTGCCGGGGAAGTAACCACACATGATTCAAACGGCAATCAAGAATCCGTACTTCGTGATCGTCGTCGTGCGGACGGCCGAAGCCAATTTGATTGGCGCCCGGGCGGCAATCGACAAAGCAAAAGCCGACGTCGTGGCGGCGGAATCCAGGGTGGCAGTTGCCAGGGCAAATCTCGTTTACGCGGAACAATTGCTGGCTTACGCGACAATTCGGGCGCCGTGGGACGGGCTGGTGCTTGCTCGCCACTTCGATGCCGGCGCGTTTGTTCAGAGTGCCGATGGGAACAGTGGAGCGACGCCTTTATTGAAAATTGCGAAAGTCGATTCGGTGCGTGTGACCTGTGCGTTGTCGACGGCTAGCATCGAATTCCTCGACATCGGCGATCGAGCCGTACTGACCAAGATCGATGCGCTCCAGGGACAGGAGTTCGAAGGCAAAGTGACGCGGTTTTCGGCTGGGATGAATGAGGAATCCAGGATGATGCAGGTGCAAGTGGAACTTCCTAACCCGGACGGAAAACTCAAGCCAGGCTTTTTCGGTTACTTGAAGATCTACTTTGACGGCAAGACAAAACAGGACCAGGATTAGTCATTTCCTTCTCAACTCAAGATCGAAAACCGAGGATCAAAGCATCCACCATCAATGCCATTTTGCTCAGTTAGCTTTCCATCGCGTGAGTCGTCCCTTTCAAACTTCGATTTCACCGCGCAGATACGTCACTGCTTGACCCGAGATGGCAACTCGATCACCCAGCAGCTCGCATTCGAGGTATCCGCCACGACGCGATAGCTGTTTCGCCGTCAGTTTCAATCGCCCCAATCGCCTCGACCAATAGGGTGTCAGCGTCGTGTGGGCGGAGCCTGTTACGGGGTCCTCGTCGATTCCCGACATGGGGGCGAAGAACCTGGAAACGAAATCAACATCGATACCCGGCGCGGTGACGATAACCCCGCGGGCAGCTGCGTTTCCAAGTTTGGCAAAATCGGGTTTGATCGATTCAATGACGCTTTGACGCTCAAAAACCAGCATAAAGTCCGTTTTGCCCTTGAAAACCTCCAGCGGTCGCTGGGTGATTGCGTCCGAAATGGAAACGGGCAGTTCTGCCGGTCTCAGTTCGTCAACCGGGAAATCCAAAACGAGGGTTTCACCAAACCGAGAGACCTTGAGCATCCCGCTGCGTGACTGAAATCCGATCAGTTTTTGCGGCGTATGCTTTTCTTCAAAAATCACATGTGCGGCGGCGAGCGTCGCATGCCCGCATAGGTCGACTTCCATTGTCGGCGTGAACCAGCGAATCGCAAACGCACCCCGTTCAGCAACGACGAACGCAGTTTCCGCGAGGTTATTCTCTGCTGCAATGGATTGCATTTTTGGTTCGTCGATCCAGTCATCGAGCAGGCAGACAGCGGCTGGGTTGCCACCAAACAGTTGACTCGTGAACGCATCAACCTGAAAGATCGGGTACGTGTTCATGATTTGGAAAACTACTCTAAAAAAATATTCGAAAAGGGATCATGGTCGTGGAACAACCGAAGCCGGGATCCGCGGGTCCAGAATTCCGAAGTGCTTTCATTTCCAGGTGTCAGGGCTGCCGTAGTCGTCACAGGTTATCCTGAATCGCTAGCGAGCGGGCCGGGGACACAATCGGTACGGCAGTTATTTCTGAGAAGATCGTCAAAATCCGAAAAATTGTGTCTGATCTGGTTGGAGTTGGTCGAAAACAATTCCGGGTTCTTTCGTAATGAGCCCGCGAGGGGGGAACTCGCTGGACACAATCGAAATCGACTGTGCGCATGCAATCGCCTCCGCAGGTTTTACGATTGGCTTGAATCGATATCAGGCGAATCCGAGACGGAAACGGGAGAGTCCTGTTTCGTTTAACCAAAAATTGTGTGTTGCTTGGCCAACAGGTTTGTTTAATGACCTAGCCGCTAGTTGCTAGTCAGCTGACGGAACTTTTCGCGAACCTGAATGACTGCGGTCAACGATTTTGAACCAGGAGGGGATCTAATGCGACGTTTAGTGCTTGGAATCGCAGTCGCGGTTACCTCGCTCATGCCAACGATTGGTATGGCCGATGATCAGCAGATCGCTGATTACATAAAAAACCGACTGCAAGTTGAACAGCAGAATGGAAATCTACGCGGTTTCAACGTAGACATGCGTGTTGACCGCGGAACGGTGTGGTTCAAAGGCCACGTTTCTCAACCCAGTCAAGAGCAGATGATCTTGAAAACCGCTCAGCAGGCGGGGCACTTGGGTGTCGTTCAAGTCGTCGACGACATTGACGTCAAGTCGGGTGCCCAAAGCGTCGTAGATCGCGGACCATCCGCGGCAGTCGCACTTCCGAGGATGCAACAGCAGCCAACGATGGCATCGCCTCAGCCTCTGCAGAATGTAGGTTACCAACAACCTTCAGGTTCGGGGATGATGTCACAACCGATGCCGAATCCTTACCAACAGTCGTCGGCTCCAATCAGAGCGACCGAAGGTCTTGTCAACGGAGGGCAGCCGCTTCCGTTTGCGAGCAACATGGGTCCAGGTGCGGCTCCCGGCCCGATGGGTCCCGGTGGCCCCGGCCCGATGGGTCCCGGTCCGATGATGGGTCCAGCGATGCAACCACCTCAACCGGGCCAGTACGCTGGCACGCCAATGGCAATGCCTGCTTCCTACGGTTCGCAAGCCGGTTTGCCCATGGAAAGCCCGAACCTGCCTGGCTACGCATGGCCGGGATACGCTGCCAACCCGAACTATGCGGCAGTAACCTATCCCAAGCAATACTCGCCTTCCGCATGGCCTTACATCGGCCCGTTCTATCCTTACCCACAAGTTCCGCTGGGATGGCGTAAAGTCTCCCTCGAATGGGATGACGGCTGGTGGATGTTGGACTTCCACGACAAATGCGATTGGTAAATCGTCGCAGATAATCCTGCATACAAAACCCTTGCTGGTCTCCGGCAAGGGTTTTTTTGATGGGTTTGGGAACGGCGGCCCGAAAATCTTCCGAACCCGGAATACCCAGGGCGCTCCCAACTTGATAGCAACGGTCTACTTGCACATTGTTTAATGCGCACAATTGTTCCCACCCCTTTTTCTTGAATACTCAGAAAAATCCGCAAGTCCCGCACAGTTTATCACGATATCTATGCATAAGAGTGCTTACACCACAAAGGGATTTGCGATGTTTACGAAGAAATTGACTCTCGCCCTGGCACTGCTCGTCGCATCGACGGCAGTCATGACGACTGGGTGTTTTACATCAACCGGGGCTTCGCTCGGTATTTTCAGTATTCCGATTCCCGTTTCCCCTTATTGGCAGAAACAAAGGGAAGACGCATTCTACGTCCATGAGCGATACGCGAGAGTTCCCATTCTTGGCCCGCTGACGTCTGGCGGACCTGTGAAAGCTCTCGATCCTCCCAGCGACGACGAGGTTTGGTGGGCACTGGAGCGAGCCGATTCGGTCCAGGGTGGATTCCCATTCCTCCGCGAAGTGCAAAGAAACAATGTGACCATGGTCAAAGACAAGATTGCCGATTACATTGATCCGCCGCGAGTGATTCCCCTGATCGGACCAGCTCAGTTGCACCACGCCCATTACAAATGCACGATCTACTATACGAAACGAATCATTAACGGCTGGCCGATTCCGCATACGCTGGTTGACGAAGACTCGGTCGAAGTCATCTACGTGGACCACAATCACTTTCACATTGTGGGTAATGTCGACTTCGGCAAAGCCAGCACCCACTATTAAGCCACACCGGCACACAAGGCAAATCAGATCAAGCCACTTCCCAGGAAGTGGCTTTTTTTATGGCTAATGCTCCGTGCAGTCTTAAGCTTGGGTCGGCTGTAGTGGACGAGGAAACGAGTCCCTCGGCATGTACGTGCGGATCAGAGCAACCGATGGGGCGGAGGAATTCCAAACCGAACGGAGAAGCGAGTCACAGAAACAGGGATTGCTCCAAGCTTCTTAACGCAAACCCCGTTTCTCTCTTATCCATCCGCACGAGAGACTCTTCACAGACTGATTGGATAGCCGCTTCCCAATGACGACATGAAGAAAGTATGCGTTCAGGTGACTGCAGGCGTAGAGCCTCGCCCAAGGCCGTTATACTAAGACCCGACCAATCATTTGCTAAACGTTGTTTTTTATTCGGAAAGGACGACTCGTGCCCAAAGTCACTTACGTTACTCCATCAGGCGACGAAATAGTCGTCAATAGCGAAGAGCCCAACCTCATGCGGGCGGCGGTTACGAACCAGGTAGAGGGTATCCTGGGTGACTGTGGCGGTGTGGCATCCTGCGCAACTTGTCACGTCCATATTCATCCACAATGGATCGACAAGGTTGGACCGGCGACGGACATTGAGCAAGGGATGCTTGAGCTTGAGGACAATGCTACCGAATACAGCCGGCTTGGTTGCCAGGTTAAATTGACGCCAGAGCTTGATGGGCTGGTCGTTCGCGTAGTGGGTCAATGACCGCGAATCAAAAACGTTGCGTCATCGTCGGTTCCGGTCATTCGGCAGCGCAGTTGTGCGCCTCACTTGCTCAAGCGGGTTGGCCCGGGCAAATCACCGTGGTCGGCGATAAACGGCACGCACCCTATCATCGTCCGCCACTTTCAAAGTCGTATCTCGATCCTGAAAAGCCCGAGCCCTTGCAATACATTCGACCGGAAAGCTTCTACCGTGCCTGAGCATATCGATCCATTTCGTGAAGACCGCCAGAAGAGTGGCGTCAAAACCGTGCAAGCTGAGGGACAAGAGGTCCCGTTGGTGTTACGTCTCCAGGATATTCGCAAGACATGCAAAGACACCAAGACCCTCAGCAATGACAACCCGCTGATGATCGTCCTCCATTCAGAAGCTCACGTTCGCAACGTGCGTCAACTGCCGATCGAAACCGATCCGCCAGACCATACCGATTACCGGGCGCTTGTCGAACCGATCTACCGCAAGCCGCAGCAGCCCGAATATCAGAGTGTCGTGCGCGAGCTGGTTGCGAGCATGGTTGGAAGTGCAGTCGAGAGCGGTGAGATCGAGGTTGTGCGGGAATTTGCCGTGCCGCTTCAATCAAGGGGGCTGGCGCACCTGCTGGGGCTGCCTCAAACGGAGGCCGAGATCTGGATCAATTGGGGCATTCACATCTTTCGAGACGCAGAGTTGGGCCCCAAGGGTTCAGAAGTTGACAAGTATATCTTCCATAAATATGAGCAGATGCAGGACTCGGACGGCGACGACTTCTTTAGCATCCTCAACCGCATTGACTTCCGTGGGCGCAAGCTCACGATGGAAGAGAAGCATGGCTATGCAAACATGGCGTTTGCCGGCGGACGCGATACGGTGATTCATACGATCAGCAGCGTTCTGGTCTATCTGGCCGAACACGTTGAGGCGATTGATTTCCTACGAAAAGACGAGTCGCGAATCACGACAGCCACCGAAGAATTCGTCCGGTACGTTAGCCCGGTGACGATCTAGCCACCGAAGCCCTCAACACTGACGGATTCGGCCCATTGACGCCAATCAACCTCAACCAGAACCAGCTACCAAGAAGTTGCTTGCTTTTGACGGGATTGTATATGCGTCGGTCGATCCCGCCGCCAGCGTATGTAACAGGTGAATTCATTTGATTGGCGAAAGGCCTTGGCAGGTTGCCAGGCGCTGTTGAATCTCTTTGACAATTTCTTCCGTCTTGGCTCCACCTAGTCCGCCATACTCTGTTTGAAACTGGTCGCGCGACAGGCCCTCTGGCAAACCCTCAATGTCCGGGCAAAGATCAAAGCTGCTCAGGCCGCTTCGAATCCGTTTCTGCATTTCCCGAGCCGATTCTGCGTCCCGGGTCGCCAGTTCTGCGAACAGGGTACCGGCTCGGTCTGCGGTCAGGTCCACAAACGAAAATCCCGATCCACCTGGGGTCGCATCCATCAGTTCTTTGCCGATTCCAACCGTCATTGAACGGCTTTCATCAGAGAGTATCGTTAGCGCCGCGCTAACCCAAAACTGCCTGGCAAGGTCATTGCGGCCACGCAACTTGATTCGGTTTCGCAATGCTTTGAATTCATCGAGGCGTCCCAGGTCAATTGGTCGATTCGCGACCTTGGCGACCGTTTCCTCACCGACGATGACTCCCAGCGCAAGGATTGCGGCTTGGTTGGGTAAGATGGCGTCCTTTCGATGCGAATTGTCTGCGGCAAATTTGAACGCTTCTCGAATCAGTTCGGCGAAACCTTCATCACCGTTCGGGATACCCTTCGTATTCTCCAGTACATGCTGTCCCGTTGCGCGGGTCGCGAAATTCAGTTCGTTGGAAATGCCGGTTGAGGTTCCCCAGATGAAAATCCCGCCGCCGATGACCACGAAAGCGACGAGCGCGATTCGATTTCGCCTCAGGGCCAAACCAGCCAAGGCCCCCAAAAATGAGCTGGCGACGCCCAGTTGGATTTGGGCGTAGATCGGGAAATAACCATAATTGATCCATTGGCAGAGTACCGCAAGCATCGGAGCGGCAATCAAAGCCGTCAGTGCTGCCCAGCGGAAGCGATGGGAAGAAAAAAACAACGCGACCAGAATTCCCAACAGCGCCAGGCCCGCCGCACGGAGGAAAATCGTGGCAATTGCCCGTGCACCAGGTTCGGATATCCCGGCCAACCGCTGGACGGATTGAACGGCCCAATCAGGAGCCCCCAGCGGTCGTGGATCAGGAACAAGACAGAGCGTTAAGCCCCAAGCAATCAGACCAACTCCCCACAACGTGCGTTCGAAACTCGAATGGCTCTCTGTTGGCCGTCGAGCAGAAATTTCCGTCATACTGGCGGCCTATTTGAACGAGTTGCCGTATTTTTCGACCATTCGCTGTTCGATCATGACGGTTTCGTCCTCGATTTGTTTCATGATCTTCAACGCGTTTTGACCGGCGTCAAATCCTTCACTGGCTCGAATGGCATCTTTTTCCATCGGCCCGCCGCCCAAGATAGATATCCTGTGAAACCATCGGTGCATAGTCGTAACGCCGCCGTCCGCCATAATTGGTGCTTCGCCACGGGATCGCAGTGACCGTGGTGGGGCCGAGTTGACCGATTGGAGCCAGTCGTTCCTGTGTCTGGATTTCAGAGTAATGGTACTGGTGGACAATATCGCTCAGTCCCTGAGTCACCTTTTGGCCATACTCGATCATCTCAGGATCCACGTTGCGGGTGGTCATCCCTTCGATACTTCTGACTTTGTTATTCACCCAAAGTGCAGACCGGTCGAGACGATTCAGGTCCTGTCCACGCCCAACATCAGCCAGCGCACTCTTGATCCGGCGAAAGTAGTTTCGAGTTGCTCGAAACATTTGCGAATTCTCGTCGGACATTTGTTTCGATTCCGGCGGCTGGCCCGAATCCTGAACCGGCGGAGTGACTGGGGCTTTGTTATCGTCGGCGACATCCGCAACGTGATGATGAGCCTGAACGAGCGTCAACGAACTCAAACTCAGAATTCGTGAAATTCCGTTGGGCGTCAACGGACCGGTCATTGAAATGCTCTTCTCAACGGCCGAAAAATTCCAGTTGTCGAACTCGTCCAACATCGCACCGGCTTTGGTCAAAGCGCCGATCATGAATTGCTTGGCCACGGGGGCCAACGGTTGGACAGGCGAGCCGAAATCGACAGTGATGGAACTGGTCGTGTTGTCCTCGACATTAACAACGATCGTGACGCCGCGGACACTGCAAAGCAAATTGGTGGGGTCCGGCTGGATCCTGTTTAACAACGGACTGGCCGCGACGACACTTCGCACGCTGTTCGGCTCAAAGACGTTACTCAGGTCGATGATTTGAACGATTTCACCGTCGCCCATGCCGGGCTCAATGGCGGATTGCAGGTACGGAGACAGGTCGGATCCACGTTGACCGTCGATTCGTCGCAGCCAGCGGGCGGCAGATTGGCGACTCAATGGCGAGACGATCGTCAATTGTTTTTCGCCGGTCTTCATCACACCGGCATTCTGCAGCCAGGCAACTTGATGATCGAGCAACGTCTCGACGACACCGTTGGCGCTACGGGCGAGTTTTTCCATGTCCGGTGCTTGTTCAAATTCAACCGCGATCATTTCCCAGCTGGGTGCCATGTGCGCAACATCCACTTCCGCAGCCGTCACGATTTTCGTCGGATTCCAGGGCGCGATCAGGGGCAAAGCCTCGGAAGCGTCCAGCATCTGGGCGACTTCTTGCTTGACCGCTTCGGAAGATTTGGAACGATAATCTTCGACATTAATCATCGCGATTTTGTTGGCGGAGTACGGTACTTGCCGTAGGAGTTCCGGAAAATCCGCTCTCGCAGCGCCGTGAAAAAACGAAACAGCCAGGCAGCTGCCCAAACAAACGGTCAACGGAAGGAATTTCATTTTGCTTGCCTCTGATTCGGTACAGAGCCGAACTTGCGTTAATTATTTAAGGAAATAGGCATCTCACGCTAACGGTGAGATGCCTCAATTTACGACCGTAATGAGTCGGCAACAATCGAAACAAGCCAGACGGCGACTAGAAATCGATGCCGTACTTTTCCGACATGTCGCGGCGAACTTTGGCCGTTTCCGATTCAATTTCACCAAAGATCTGTTTGGCGTTGTCTTTTCCTCGCGCGGTGCCCAGGTTGGTTTCGATCCGTCGGCTACGGCGATTGTAATAATAACTCGCCGCCGCATTTCCGCTGCGGTAACCCCAGTAGTTCTGATTGTAGATGCTGAAACCACGCTGTGAGGTCACGTCCGTGGCGCGTTGCAGGTTGTCACCCCTTAAGCCGTTGGAGATGTCTCGAAAACTGTCGGAAACATAGGTTCCGTAGTCCAATACGGCTGGATCTACACCCAATACGGACAGCTTGTCGATTTGGACGGCATAGCGATCGAACCATTTGGCATAGGTCGCCAGGTCATTGAGGTTTTTATTTCGCAAATCATTCATGACATGTTGCACGTCACCGAAGTATTGCTTGGATCGCGTGGCAGCATTGACGGATGAATCACCGCCCTCGTAATGTACCTGGTCTTGCAAAGGCTGTTGAACCAGCATTCCGACTTGGCGCAGTCCGGACTCGGACAACGGGCCACTGAGGCGAATTTGTTTCGGTCCGGCCGCGACTGACCAGGAAGCAATGTCGTCGATCATCAGACCGTTCTTTTTGAGGACAGCAATCAGGATATCCTTGCCGACTTTAAACATGCCGACAGGTTCCTCAGCAAAATCAATCTTGATCGACCCGGTAATCTTGTCATTGATCGTGATCCCCAAAGTCAAACCTTCGAGGCCAGCAATGGATTTCGCCAGTTGGGGGATCTCGTCTTTCTGTAGGGAAAGGATTTCCGACGCTTTCAGCCGTTCGGTCACTTCTTCTTCACTGATAGCGCCCATTAAATCAAAAGCCACGATGACGTCAGCATTGTTGTCGGCAAATTCGATTGCCTGTTTGAGATAGGGAGAAAGCCGGTTGGCATTGCCGGACATGCTGGACCGAACCCAGCGCTCCGTCATTTGACGATTGCCTGGTGCCATCGTAACAAGCACGTTGTCTTCGACTTGAATCATGTAGGTATCGGTCGGTAGTACAACCGCGTCCTTGCCGAAAACCTTCGTGAGGTTGCCGTTGGTACGTTTGGACACCTCAAGAATGTCTATATTGTCACCGGCCTTTTTAAAATAGCCCACACTCACAATCGGCGACAAAAATTGATAGTCGATCTGCGTGGCCAGCAAGGCAACCTTGGTCGAGGGTGGCAGGAAGGCAGCCCCGGATCGGAATGCTTTCGAACGCTCGGTCTTCCATTTTTCCAGCTTGGCAATCTCGCTATCCAAGATCTTTTCGCTGTTGATCATGATGATGGAGTTAGCGCTGTCGGGAACCCATTTGGCCGCGTCTTCAAACTGGGCAGTTGACGATTGACTGAGCATTGTCAGCCACGCCGGAATGACAAGCATTGCCCATCCAAGTCTTTTCTTGTAGATCATCTTTTCCTCGAAAATATGGCTTCCAAAGTCGGTCGGTGACCCCTCCCGAATTCCTGATCGATGGAATCAACAGGCGCGCGGATTGAGTACTAGAAGATTCTATTTTAGATGCTGTTCAACTCAGTTTCACCCCAATTGTCGAAAAATCGAGCCAAGTTCAGGAATCCTGACGCTATAAAATGAACGAATGCGTCGCTTTCGCCAATCGTAAAGGTTCAGCAACTCAGTTAGACAACGCTTGTTTCGGGGCAGTGATTGGAGCGGATGCTGACGCTCCTGGGATGGGGTGCCAGAGGAACCGCCCGTCAGGCTGCCAACTTGCTTCCTCCCCATCGTCTACGTCTGCATCGTCTACCTCAAAAACAACGTCCGGAAGTTTGCTTTGAGCTGAATTGAAAGCTTGCATGAAGATCGCAAAAAGAGAAAAACAAGGGCTTCTCCATATCCCCTATTTTTCTGCGATTCAAAATTCTGGGCCCACGGGTGCCGTTAGCCGGTGCACCATTCAGTATTCAACAAAAACGAACTGCAGCACCTTTGATTTGGCACTTCCTGGCCAACAGGATGGGATCCAGACCAACCTGTCAACCTTGTCGAAGACTAAATCGTGTTGGCGCTCCAATTTTTTACAGGACTTGGGTGCTCGTCGACGAAGCGAATCGAGAGTTTAGTTGCGTCAAAAAGCAAACTGAATCTGAGTGCGAAGCAGCCAGCCAACGTCTCCCGGGGAGATATCCAGCGCCGATGAATTAATGGGAGCACCGTCGAGTTTTGTCGCATCCAGTGTGATTTTGGCATGCTGATCACGAAGGTACCAGACCAGTCCACCGGCCACCTCATCCGAACTTTGATCGGTGACACCCAGCGTACCGGAATTTCCGGCGACGCGTGACCAACGCGCAAGCAACTGGACTTTGTTGGGAACCACGAACTTCCCGAACTGAATCCAGAATCCTTGGTCAAAAAGATCCGGGACATTGCCCCCCTGAAATCCAGCGACCTGCCGAAAATAATACTCCGTCGATTGAGACCAGCCTCGATATTTGAAGGAGGCATTCAAACAATACAGGTCGACGCGATATTCAAACACGTCCGATGGCAAAAGGCTGGACAGTTGTTGTCCGGAATCAACGACCCGCAGCGTATTAAACTCGGTCGAACCATCGCGATTGATTGAGGTGTTCGCGAAGGCGGCCCCCATTCGAATCGCGGGTTGGAGATGGTACTCAAAATCTGCCAGTTCACCGACACCCCAATTTCCAACCGGATACCAGAACACCCGACCCGAGTAAGCGAAATTGTTGTCGAGGTCTCCGCTACTACCGGTTTCTGCACCACCGGTAACCAAACCATTGAAAACTGCTAATTCCCAATCAAACGGTCGGTACCGATCGAATCCACCGTACAATCCCCACGCCAAACTCCGGTTAACGTCAAAAAAAGTGCTCGCCGTGGAGCGATCCGCAAATTCAAATTCCCGACCGGACAAATAACGGGCCATCGTAAATGGCATTTTGTATTTGCCAGTCCGGAATCCAAACGTATCTTTCTTGAGCCCCCATCGGTGACGACCGACGTCATACTCGAGCCTGTAATCCAGCAGTCGCAAATCGTCACCGCTGCTGCTTCTGCCGTCAAACTGAAAGAAGTATTTGAAATCGGACGTGAACGCGCTTCCAGAGAAGATCAGGCGAGCGCGTTTAAGTTGAAACTGGTTGGCATCTGGATTTTCATCAAACGATTCAAAATCTGTATGGCGTAACTGTCCCCATCCATTGATTCGCATGCTGAATGGAGAATCGCCGCATCGAAGCTCGTTTTGGCGGTCGCTGCAAATCACGAATCCACTGTCGTAACCGACTCTGACTTCCGCCAGCCGGTCGACTTCCGGGTCTGCGGAATTCGTGGCCAGGAACCCGGAGGCATCTTCAACCAGAACCGTTTGATCGTTGGCCGCATTAATCCAAGATTCTCCGGGACCAGCAATCGCCGCAGACTCGCTGTCAGATCGAGCAGCTATTTCCTGCGCACAACTACGGGCGATAGACGACAGGACCACTGCAATCGCGAGCAAGATGATTATTTGTTTAGGAAAGCGCATAGCGCACAGCGAACGTTCAGGAAGAATCCATAATGATTACCTAATCGTCACAACTTGAATAATGACTAAAGTTGAACCGCTTAAAAAAGAATGACTTGGGTGACAGCATTCAATGAAGCTGTCGAGATACCGCTCACGAGAGGCCATTGGCAGCGAACTGGCAGCAAAAAAACGCTTGCAGAACTGGATTCTGCAAGCGTTGCAATTTCGGTGAACGAAAGCCGTTCCTGATTTTGAAGTAGCTGTTCCAATTTAGTCGGAGCCACAATCCGCGGATGCATCGCACCATTGGTTTGGAGCCAAATTGCTGCCAGATCCCCGCCCGAAACGCCAGGTCAAACCTCCACCTAAATAGTAGCTGACCACGCTGGCCGTCGCATCGCCGAAGGTCTCTGTTGATTCGAACATGCCACCAGCGAAGAGATCGAAATCAACGCCCGGCAGGACATCAGGCACTCCAATCCCCCCCGAAAACCGGCTACCGTTGATGTTGGGGGCCAGCCCTTGAATGTATTGCAGCGCCCTTGTTGCTCCAGGTGGGCTGATGCCACCAATCGTGACCCCGGGAGTCTCAATCATTCCATTTTCCGCCCAAGCGTACCCCAATCGGAATTTTGCACGATCGAACGAGTACTGGGCACCCATCTGTAACACAAATTGATTCTTGTAAATCGCACTAAACAGATCCGTGTTCTCCCAAAACTTGTACAGAAAATCCGCTGCCAGCAGCAATCGACCATCTGCAAAACGAGTATTGGAAAAACCCAATGCCAGGTTTGGTGGCATGGATAAATCAATATCGACTGGCGGGGCCAAACTACCGTTCGGCAATTCCAGCGAAACCGCGTCTTCAAACTCGAAATTCTGCTTCGTCTGGAAATATAATCCGGCCTTGTTATTGGTATTGATATCATAGTCAAAACCGATGGCGCTTCGGACGCCGTAGCTGGGCGTTGCTTTTGAGGATCCGATAAACAACCCTTCAAAAAGTCCGAGCCCCAAGCTGAAATTCGATCCGGCTGAAAGACGATCGGTCAGTTGAATGCTCATCCCGGTTTTAAGATTTATGACTTGTAATAGCACATTAGACCGGTTGGAGCCTGGCGCGGCCGCATAATCGATGCCCAATCCGGCGGTCGAAACCAGGGCCACGCCGGTGGTAACTGGGAGACCCCGAGCGTTGAAATCCTGCGTGATCCCGATATTTGGCAAGGAACTTCCTGGGAACCCGGAAGTTGCCGAGTAGGGCCCCAGTCCCGGCAAGATACTATTGCCCTGGTAATCCATCTTGACGGTCGGCCCCACAAAGGCCCCGCCAAACGAAAACTGGGTTCCATGAAATTGCGACAACGTGGCTGGGTTTCCGTTGATTGCCGACAGAAGATCTTGCGGCTGGGCCACGCTGGTCCCCCCCATTGCCCCCGAAGCCGGCATCACTGTGTTGTGAAGCTCGACGCCGTATGCTTGACCGAACGCGGCGTTACCGAGGCAGAAAAAAAAGCAAACTGCTTGCAAAAAGCACGTCTGCAAAAGTCGAGGAATTGTCTTGGCCATTGAAACCACCAATTATGAGTTTTTCCGTTTTCCATTTGTCCGATTCTACCTATTTTGAGATCGGTCCGAATTGAGTGGGATATTTTGGAAATAATGGTCGTTTTGTTAAAGACAGTTGACTTGCCAGCAGCGATTCGTCGGATTGGTGTGACTCTATCGATAATGACGAACATACTTTCGGCGGCCACATTCCCATCCGCGTTTCGAGCAACCTTAGAGATGAGTCAAAAATTACGTCCCAAACTTGTACGGCGTGGTCACCTCATTTGCTCCCCTCATCGTATTGCTTCGCTTCATCAGACCGATGGCTTTCTCCGTCGACCTCAACCACGAGTCTTGCGCGGACGCAACAAAAATCAGCCGTATATATTCCTGGCGGATGATCTCTTCATATCCGAAACGCTGCTGATATCGACCCGACAGTAAACCCGCCCGCGATGGGCCGCACGTCGCGCCAGTCACGTAGAAACTAGATAAGCGGACTCCCGTCTTGTCCAATTGATCCAAATTGGGCGTCTTGAAATGGTAGCTGTCGTGAAAACCAAAATCTCCATAGCCAGCGTCGTCCGCAAACAGCAGCACAATATTCGGCTTTTGTGCTGCAGGTACATGGAAAGACACTGAAATCGCGCGGATATTCTCGGTGAAAAAGCGTTCTGGGGCACGTAGATAGGTTTGACAAACATGCTCGACTTGTTGTTGAAAGACTTCGGGATCTTTCTCTTTGGTGTTAAGCCAGTACCGGCTTTTATGAGGTTGCAAGTCCATTTGCTTGAGCAGGTTTCCAAGGTGGCTTTTTGAAATTGAATCCACCATTTTTCGATCGACCACTTCGTCTTTCAGTTCGCGATGACTCCAGTTATCAATCGGTCGATCTGATTTCTTCGGATCCTCACAAGCCACCGCGACCAACTGAGTGACTTGTTCGGCAGTGAACTTTCCCGGTGAGCCACTTCGCGGCGCGTCGGACAACACGTCTTCGATCGTGCGGCGGAGTTGAGCCCGCGTTTCACTTTGTTCAATTTCGGACAAGGCCCGGAGCGATTGCTGCCAGCGCCGACGCCACAAGCCAACTTGCTGGCGGCCGAGTTTCACCAACCGACTGATTTCCAAATTCAACAACCCCTCAAATGCAAGCAGAATGATCGCCGCACGTTGAACTAAACGTTGCGAGCAAACTGAGGATCGTTTAATATTTTCGAGTTCGCGTTGTTGCTTTTCCGTAAGCAATATTTTGGCAGCCTTGCCAGACATTGATCTTCCTTTGTTTTGATGACTTGTTTGAGAGCTTGTCAATCAAACAGAGGAAGGTCTTTTTTAAAACTGAAAATAGGCCAGTCGCAAAAAACAGGCAAAGAATATCACCAAGAACAACCCTTTGGTGACAGGTTAATTGCTGGTCGCAGGTCTAGTGCATTGTCGACGCTGAAAATTGGGTTTGGTGAAGTCGCTGGAGTCGCCAGACTTTAGTGTATCGCCGAGCTATCCGAATTCTGGCGAATCCTGCCACCCCGAAAATTAAGCTTGATGATGCACTACAAGACACCGCACCAGTCTCTATTTTGTCGTCTTCCCCGGAGGATTTGAGATGTCCCTCTCCGTCATCGGTTGGAAGAAGCGTC
Source organism: Pirellulaceae bacterium (assembly GCA_942492215.1). Classification (GTDB taxonomy): domain Bacteria; phylum Planctomycetota; class Planctomycetia; order Pirellulales; family Pirellulaceae; genus Mariniblastus. The sequence goes on along the minus strand of CALODY010000010.1, from coordinate 179,544 downwards.
CGGATCAGGGTGTGAGAGGTCGGATCCCTCAGCGCATCCCGTCGGTTCGAAAAATCGGAGATTTCTCGGTCCGATTTCCAGCCTCTCGTCGACCGGTGCTCGTATTTTAATGCTTCTCCGTTGCTGCGTTTTCAGTATTTTGGTATCGCTGGGTTCGTCGGAGTCTGCGACTCTCATTTTCAAGCAAGGATGCATTTATGAAGAGTTTTTTTAGCTGCCTGCTAGCACTTTGTGCCGGGACAATCTTTTGCAGTCTCTTGGGTTGTGGCGCCGAACAAGCGGATAGCAAATCCATGTCCCCAAACATGGAACGCGAGTCGGCGGCCCAGAAAGATTCGGACGCTCAAGCTTATTCAGATGCTTATTCAGATGAGGAGCCATTTCCGGATTTCGAACCTGAGGCGCCCGCTGACAATGACAACAGTTTCGCCGCAGACGAGCCGTTGCTTTGGGAGGAACAGCCCGAAGAGTTGGATTCCGAGGAGGAAGCCCGGGCGATGGCTTTTTCGGTGCCGAAGAACGCCGCAGATTCCCACTTGAAAATGACGCCTTCCCCGAGCATTACTGCCTTTCCCGAACCATCGGCTGGCCCACCCAATGCCGCAAATTCCAGAATGGCTCCTTGGTCAAATTCGCAACCGTCAATGCCGCAATCGACGATGTCGCCACCGACGATGTCGCCACCGACAATGCGGCCACCGACCATTTCGCCACCGACGCTTTCGCCTCCTGTAGCCTCTGCGAATCGAACGGACTCCGACAATGTTGGATTTGAAGCGGCGAGGGACAAAACGGTTACTCAACAAGCGGCCGCGCGGGACGATGGTGTGCTGCGGACGGTCAACGTGTTTTATGGCACGGATCGAAAGTCGGCTTTGGCTCCGGTGTCGGTGGTCCCGGCCAAACCTGGCTTGTTCGCGACGATGCTACTACTGGCCGTGGCCGTCTGTTTCCTGGTATTCAATCGACTTAAAGCCAGTCTTGCCGCCGCGGGTGCGGCCGGCGTTTTGTTTGCCGCTGTTATCATGACGCACAATGATTCTCCCAATCGGCAAGGCGTCTCTTACGGGGGTGAACGAGGCGAGTTTACTCGCGGCGTCGCAACGGTTACCGTGCCCAAGTCCCACCAGCGAGGAATCGTCGAACGCCCTTCGATACTGAGATTTGAGTTTGCCGAGGACAAGAAAAAGCACATCGTGTTGGCGAATGCAATGGAACTGGATTTCGAAAATTTCTACTACCGGATGTCCGAAGAGTTTACAGCAAAAAGCGAAAGAGACCTGTTGCTGTTCGTCCATGGTTTCAACGTCGATTTTGATGCTGCTGTCCGGCGTACTGCGCAAATCGCAACCGATTTGTCATTTCCTGGAGTGCCGGTTTGCTATAGTTGGCCAAGTCAAGGAACGATGGTGGGTTACACGGTGGACGAGAACAACGTGACCTGGACTGTGCCCCATCTGCGGGAATTTCTGGTTGAACTTGCCCAACAAAGCGGCGCTCGCTCGATCAATATTATCGCCCACAGCATGGGAAACAGGGCGGTGACCTCTTCGATCAGTCAAATCGGTTCCGAGTATTCGCCCCAGTCATTGCCGATGTTCGATCAAGTCGTATTGGCGGCGCCCGATGTGGATGCGGACTATTTTCGCAAAGAGCTGGCACCTCGACTGGCCCGGGCCGCCGGTCACGTCACGCTTTATGCCTCTTCCGACGATCAGGCATTGGCGGCTTCCAAGCATCTTCATGGTGGCTATCCCCGGGCGGGCGAAAGTGGTGCCAATCTTGTGGTCGTGCCGGACATCGAAACGATTGACGTTTCCGGAATCGATCTCAGTTTGCTGGGGCATAGCTACTATGGAAGCAGTGAATCGATGCTGCGAGATTTGCACGCATTGGTTCGCAATCGTCTACCTGCCCATCGGCGAGAAGGATTGATTTCTCGGCAACTGAGAAATGCGACTTACTGGTTGCTGGAAACTCCGCAGATGTCGGAACTGCCCGCTGCCCCGCTCCGTTGATTCCAGAATGTATGGTTTCCGCAATTCAAACCAGGTTTGGAGTTATTCAATCGAGTCTTGAGGACCTTTGCGCCGCAACTGAATCTGTGTGCTTCATTCAGCTTTGCTGTTGGTAGGTCCCATCAGGAATCTTTTCCGGATCCAAGGCTGGAATGGCTGGATCCTGGTCAAGTGGAGGCGGCCTTAATGCCGGCCGAAGGTTGTTTGATGAAATATCCGGCCCCAACGCTAAATAATTGTTGAATCTGGTTTTCGCATCTATCATAGGGAACCTCCCCGTTCCCAAACCAGGATGCACCTCAATGATCGGTCGTCGTTTCTCAATTTCCGTGATTCGCCACTTTACTGTCTTACTTCTGATTTCCATCCCCCTACCGTGTTTCGCCCAGGGGTTGGTGCCTGCACCCGATCGGCGACCGGACGAAGGCATCGGACCTTTCGAGCGGTTGTTGATCAAAGGCTGCATCCTGATAGACGGCACCGGTGGTCCTCCCCGCGGACCGGTCAATATCCTGGTCGAGAAGAACCGAATCAGTTCCATTCTTGCCAGTACCAACAACCCGGACGACGTCGATCATGTGCTGGATGCGACGGGAATGTACTTGTTGCCTGGTTTCATCGACATGCACGCTCATGGGGGCAGTCCCCAAAAAGCGCCGGAGATCGAATATGTCTATAAGCTCTGGATGGCGCACGGCGTGACGACGGTGCGAGGTGTGCCGTTGTCCGGCAATAACGATTGGGTCATGACCGAGCAACGTCGGAGTGCCGAAAATAAAATTGTGGCGCCCAGGATCATCAACTATCAACGTCCGCCGGGCACCATTCTGACCCCTGAAGACGCACGGAAATGGGTTGAAGGGGCGCCGAGCCAGGGAATTGAAGGATTGAAGCTGAATTCCTATCGCCCGGAAATCATGAAAGCGCTGTTGAGTGAAGCACAGAGGCTGAGATTGGGAAGCGTTGCCCACCTTTCGCAAAATGGTGTTGCTCAAATGAATGCCCTCGACGCGGCGAGGTTGGGGTTGGGCACCGTCACTCATTACTACGGTCACTTCGAAGCGTTGCTGAAAGACACGACCGTTCAGCCTTGGCCGGCGGACCACAACTACAACGATGAACAGGATCGGTTCGGGCAGGTTGCTCGGCTGTGGGACAAAATCCATCCGCCCGGTTCCCCCGAGTGGAAAGCCTATTTGCAGGAGCACCTTGAGTTGGGAACGGTGTTCGATCCGACGATGACGATCTATTCAGCCGGTCGGGACCTGATGCGCGCCCGGACGGCCGAATGGCATGAGCAATACACACTTCCTTCTCTGATGCGATTTTTCGAACCCAGTCGCAAAAACCATGGCTCCTACTGGTTCTACTGGACCACCGAAGACGAAGTGGCGTGGCGAAATTTTTATCACGTCTGGATGCAACTGATCAACGATTACAAAAAGATGGGTGGCCGTATCACGACCGGCGCCGATTCCGGCTTCATCTACGATACCTACGGATTCGGCTATATCGAAGAGCTGGAAATGTTGCAGGAGGCGGGTTTTCACCCGTTGGAAGTGATTCAGTGCGCGACCATGAACGGCGCAAAAACCATTTTCGAACCAAAAAGGAAACCGATCGAATTCGGGGTCGTTCGGCCCGGCTTGTTGGCGGACATGATCCTTGTCGAAGAGAACCCACTGAAGAATCTCAAAGTCCTTTTCGCTCATGGAGCAATCAAGCTCAACGACGAAACAGGCGAGCCAGAACGAGTGGGAGGAGTTCAGTGGACTATTAAAGACGGCATCATTTACGACGCCAAACAATTATTGGCCGATGTGGCTGCGATGGTTGAGAAACAAAAACAATTGCCGCCACAACCAGCAGGAGAGCCCGAGGCAGAAGCAGAAAAAGAAACCGAAACCGAAAAAACGATTCAGGAATCGGAGACTGAGGAAGTTGCGGATCAAGATTCGGAGCGATCCATCCTGATAGATAAAAAAAAGAAATGATTGGTCCCGGCAGTGGTGCGAAAAGGAGCCATGGCAAATGGGAAGGCACCCCAAAGCGTGGCAGTGAAATTTCCTTGAATCGTTTCGGTCGACTGTCGATTAACGAAATATCCGAGCTTAGGGTTGAGCCAAGATAACTTCCTGGTCCTCGTCGTTTGTTTTGAACAGGAGATAACTGAGCAAACGGAGAATTGACTCGGTTCACTCAGTCTTCTTGTTTTGAGCGAATCATTCGAGATTGGCACCAGGCAACATCAGCCGTGACAAACCATCCGTTAGTTTTTGTTCGTTAAAATTGATGACTAGCCCCAGTGGAATGTCGAGCAGCTGCAGGTAACTTAACCGTTGAGCTTGATGGATGGGATGCACGGATTCGGTTGCTTTGACCTCGACAAACAGACCACCCTCTACCAACAGGTCGTACGAAGCGGGTCATCTCGGCAAAATTGCTTGTACCGAACCGTTACGTTGTCCTGATTCTTGGTCGAGTAACCGCGCCGTCCGAGCTCCTTCGCCAGACACCGTTCATAAATCGACTCCAGCAGGCCTGGCCCTTTGTCCTTGTGAACTTCGATTGCTGATCCGATAACATCGTGCGTCAATCCAGAGGCTTTTGAAAACAAAGAATGCATGGTCATGCCCTCACAAAGAAAACAGAGAAACACAAAGAAACTCAGTTATCTCTGTTGCCTCCGTGCGAACAAACTTGTTTTCCTTTGAAGTTTCGAAAGTTATTTTTGAGTGGCTCCTAACCGTAGGTTGAGCTGATTTCTCGAAGGTAGTCGAGCGCTTCGTCCAGTTCCGTGGTCATCACCCCTGCTCGCCTGCCGTCTCGGTCGCACTCACCCAGCAATAACAGTTCCTGGTAGCTTTCGTTTGTCGCCAGTCTTCTGCGCTGGCGCGCCCCGATGGTTTGATCGATGACCTTGTGGGCCAACATGTGATTCTCAATCAGCCAATAAGTTCGCTCGGTAATGAAACCTTCGAGTGCCTCCAGGGCAGCGTTGACGTGATCAAAAGGATCGATTGCCTTGCCGACATCGTGCAACAATGCAGCCAGCAGAAACTCTTCATCATACGGAAGTTGATCACACGCCAGGTCGTATACCTGCAGGCTGTGGTACAACGCATCTCCTTCCGGATGATAGGTCGGATTTTGCTTGACATTTTCCAGCGGCAACAGCAGCGAGTAATACAGCTGGAATCGATCCACTGATTCGGCGAATTGATTAACTGCCGCTTCAATGTCAAGTTGCGGATATTCGTTGGCCAGCAATTCCTCGAGTTGGCCAATGTTGGCCTTTTCAATTGGCTTGCCGGTGATTGAACTTCGAAAGGGAAAGCTTGATTTGCGAGTCGGGTAAACGGTTAGTTCGAACTGGTAACGATCCTGCACGTGGATGTGTTTGTACAATTCCCGGCTCCCCTGTTTCACGATCCTTTTGTACTGGGTGTCGTATTGAATCCCGTGGTATTCCAATTCGGCGGTCACCGATTCGATGTTGTCGGCAAAGACATGCAAGTCGATATCGGAACCTTGGCGAGTGTGCCCGGTCAACACACTGCCGATCAACCGGGGTTTGTAATTGGATAGCAGTCGCATCATTCGAAGCGCTGCCACACGCATTTCCTGAAGATGGCTTGAGCGCGTTTCGCCTTCCAACATGCGGGCGAGGTTTTGGACTTCGTCGCGGATCTCGGAGTTGGACGGCAGATCTTGAGGTTTGACTCGTCCCCGTGTCAAACGAGACGCCGCTTTGATTTTGGCTCGGAAATACTCGGACTCCTGTCGCTCGTAAAGCAGTCGGGCCGCATCAAATGCGATTTGACGTCGCAGTTTATTGACTTTCATTCTGGGGAGTCAAAACGGACTCAGCGATTAGGAAACGAAACCGAAGTAAGGTATGACAGCTAACGAATGAACTCGATATCCAGAGAAAGCTGGCAAATACCAGTTTTATTAAAACAACCTTGTTTTCAAACGCTTGTTTAATACAGTTGTTTGAGGGGTAAAGGGTTGCCGCTTGGTTGGCCTTCGCCCTTTCACAATCGTATTCGAGCGAAGACCACCTGAAAAGGTTCACATTTCTTGAAAACTAGCTCGCGTTTGGATGGTAATTAGAGGACAGATGAGCAACGACTCGACCAAGAACAGGATTTTAATGGCCGCCGGCCCGATTTTTGCGCGAAAAGGCTTCCGAAAAACGACGGTTCGTGAAATCTGCGATGCTGCTGATGTCAATTTAGCCAGTATCAACTACTATTTTGGCGACAAACAGGGATTGTATACCGAGACGGTCATTTGTGCCCGAGAAATGAGGGCTCAACAATTTCCGCGTAAACAATGGGAGGAAAATCAGCCGGCTGAGGAAAAGTTGAGACACATTGTTTCGACATTACTCAACCGCGTTGTCGCCCTGCAGACGGAGCCTTGGCAGGTACGACTGATCATGCGAGAAGTCCTGGAGCCGACGGCGGCTTCCAGAAAACTAATCGAGGCTTATTTCCGTCCCTTTTTCGACTCCCTGCTGGAGGTAGTCGATGACCTGGCCGGAACGAGGCTGCCAGACTACCGACGGCACCAAATCGGTTTGAGCATCGTTGGACAATGCATGCACTACCGGTTTTCGGCGGAAATGATTGCCATGATGATTCCAGAATCAGAGTTCGAATCGAAATATCAGATTGAACAACTTGCTGATCACATCACGGAGTTTTCGACGAGCGCCATCCGGAACATGGCACCTTTCCCGACGACGGTTGGCGAATAAACAGGGCCTGACTATTTGGCTCAGATTTTGAATCAAGAACTCCCTAAAGCAAACATTAACCCAGATCTCAAACTTCAGTATGACTTCAAACCCAGATTACTTGACACCCGCAAAACATCACTTTCGTTGGGAAGTGGTCAAATACACGATGTCTTTTTGCGTCATTGCGGGCGGCATCGGAGCCTTCTTGTTTCTCAAATCTTTGGCGAAAGTCCCGGAGACCCGTCAGACCGACGCGCTGATTCAGCAGGTCGATACGTACGAGGTCCAACCCTATTCCGGACTGCTGGACATGCTCGTAACCGGCATCGTCGTTCCCCATCGCGAAATCAAGATTGCGACCGAGGTCGGGGGGAGGGTCGCCAAGAAGTACGCAGCCTGCGAGGCGGGCAACTATGTCACCAAGGGCGAGAAACTGGTAGAGATTGACTCCGAAGAATACGAGCTGGAAATCAAAACCCTCGAGGCGGAAGTCCTCCAAGCGGAAAAAAGGATTGAGGAGAACCGGCAGCAGATTATCGGTGAAGAAAGCAATATCTTGCTTGCCAGACAGGACCTCCAACTGCAGGCTCGTGAACTCGAACGCAATAAGAGACTGCGCGGAGTGCTGTCTCAAACCGAGCTCGATCAAGCCCAGCGCGCGTTGAATTCGGCTCAAACCCAATTGACCAATCGAGAAAGCAACCTTGCGACGCTGAAGGCCGGCACCGCCCGCTTGGAAGCCGCTTTGGAGTTGACCCACCGAAGACTCGAAATGGCCGAGCTCAACCTGCGCCGGACTTGCATTTGTGCGCCGGAAGACGGAATCATCGTTCGTGAGATTGCTCAAGAAGGCGATTTCGTAAGTAAAGGCACGCAGATCGTCATGTTCGAAGATACCAAGCAGTCCGAAGTTCTTTGTAACCTGACACCGACGGATTTGAACTGGATTCGTGATCACTCGAAAAACGAACTGGATTTGATCGAGAACGATCCGCTGGCCGTGTACCGCATACCCAAAACGGATGTGACCATTTTTGATCCGGATGAACCATCGGTGACGTGGCGAGGTACTTTGGAACGATTCGATGGCATTGGTCGGGACGAAGTCACCAAAACGATCCCCTGCCGAATTGCCGTCGCCTCGCCCATCGTGCATTCTGAATCCGGTCCCCGTGCTTTGGTTCGGGGCATGTATGTTAAATGCCGGGTTGAGGTTCAGACGACCGCCGACGAAAAAGGACATAAACTGTTTTCCTTTCCAGCCGTTGCATTACACCCCAACGACCACATCTGGATCGTCGACGACAACCAGAAACTCAAATCGGTAATTGTCGATGTCGTCGATTGGACCGAAACGATTCGAGACGGAAAACCGTACAAGATTGTCGTGGTCAAAACTCAAGACGATTCGTTGAAGGTGGATGACCGGGTCGTCACGTCCCCACTTTCCCAGCCGACCGTCGGCGCCCCCGTGATTCTTCGGGGTGAAAAAGCGGTTGATGCCGAGTTGCCAGACGTTCCCAAGGTGGCCAGTGATCTGGCGGTCGACGCGGATGACGAAAGCCAGGTTAGCTCTGAATCCAACACGTCGTCACTTCAGTAAATCAGCGTTTCAGTTGTCCGAGTCCCTATCCCGGCCCCGGTATTTTTCCCAACAAGAGTGAGCAGGGTTCGTAATGAGATCAGTCATCAAATGGGCGATCGCAAATTCGCCAGCCATGAATACGATGCTGATTGCGTCGCTGCTGATTGGTTCGATCAGCATGGTGATCATGAAACGGGAGGTTTTCCCCAGCTTCGCTTTGGAGATCTTGTTGGTGCAAGTGCCGTTTCCTGGCGCGACCGCGGTCGAAGTGGAAGACGGGATTTGCCAGAAACTGGAGTCGGCGATCAGCGGCGCCGATGGCGTCAAGAAAATGACTTCTGTCGCCAAAGAAAGTTTTGGTTACATCATTCTCGAACTTGACAGCAACGTCGGCGACGTACAGAAGGTTCTCAACGATGTGCGCTCGCGAATTGACCAGGTTTCGTCGTTTTTGCCGCCTCGCGCAGAGGATCCGGACGTTCGCCAAATCATCTTTCGCGCACCGGCGATTCAGGTTGGAATCCTCGGGCCAGCCGTACAGGATTCCGACGATCTTCAAAATGATCTGCAGCTACGTGAAATCGCCGAGGAGGTGCGGGCCGAGCTGCTGGAATTGCGTCCGGCCAAATCGACGCCAGCCGAAAAGGTGTCGTCTCCCCGCAGCCTATTGGATTTCCTGTACCATCCGAAAGGTCCGGCCATTACATCGGCGGAAATCTCCGCCGAACGACCTTATGAAATCGCCGTCGAGGTTTCCGAAGACACGTTGCGGCAATATGGAATCAGCCTGAAAGGACTGGCGCAGATTATCCGCCAGCAAAACATCGATGTGCCGGGCGGAAAAATGGAAACCGCCGGACAGGAGATGTTACTGAGGGGCAACAACAAACGTGAATCGGGCGTAGGGATCGCCGAGCTTCCTGTTTTGACCAAGCCGAACGGGGACGTCGTCACCGTGGGAGATCTGGGTACGGTAATCGACGGATTTGCCGAAACGGTTTCCGTTAATTTGATCGATGGTCGTCCCGGCCTGGTCATCCAGGTTTCCAAAACGGATCAGGAAGACCTGTTCACCGTCGTGGAGACCGTCAAAAAGTACATCGCGGAAAAAAAACTCCCGCCGGGATACGAGCTCCGAACTTGGGGTGATATTTCGCGGGACGTCGAGGACAGGATCGAATTATTGACTCGCAACGGGCTGCAAGGTTTGCTGCTGGTCTTTATTGTGTTGGCCATTTTTCTGGACCTGCGGCTCGCATTCTGGGTGGCAATGGGAATCCCCGTTTCGATTCTGGGTGCCGGTTTTGTATTGTTGATTTGCGGCCAGACGCTGAACATGCTTTCGATGTTCGCTTTCTTGATGGCGCTGGGAATCGTCGTGGATGACGCGATCGTGATCGGCGAGAACATTTATCTCAAACGCGAACAGGGATTGTCATTTGTGCCGGCTGCGATCGAAGGGACCGTGGAAGTCCTGCCCAGCGTGATCGCCTCCGTCGCCACCACGATTATCGCTTTCCTTCCACTGATGTTCGTGACCGGGGTGATGGGCAAGTTTATTGAGATCATGCCCATTGCCGTGATTGCCATGCTGGTGATTTCGTTGATCGAAAGCACGTTCATCCTGCCAGCTCACCTGGCTCACGAGAACAACCTCTTTATGAAATTGTTGTCGCTCGTTTTTTACGTCTTCAAACCTCTGCTGGTTGTCTTTCGTTGGATCAACCTCAAGGCGGGCGCAATGCTCGCGTGGATCATCGACAATTTCTACCAACCCCTTCTCTATTGGTCGCTCCATCATAAGCCGATCGTCCTGGCCGGAATGTTTTCGGGCATGATGGTGATTGCTGGTTTGATCGCTTCCGGCATTGCACCATTTGCTTTCTTTCCAAAGATCGACGGCCGCGAAGTCAATGCGACGATCGCGTTTCCCAATGGAACGGCGGCCGATTTTGCAACCGACGCGACGGCGGAACTCCGCAAGGCAATCCTGCAAATCGACCAGGAGATTCAGGACACAGGTGCCCCCAGTGTGATCGATACGCTGTATGAGAAAATCGGGGAGGTTGGAGACTCCTTACGCGGTCCAACCGGTGTCACCAGTGGCAGTCACGTGGGGACCATTTCCGTGCTCCTGACTCCTCCGGACGAACGCACCGTAACCACACGGGAGCTGATCCGGCGATGGCGTCTAGCGGTTCCCAAAGTCTCGGGAACCGAAGTGCTCAAATTTGGGTCGCCCTCCATGGGGCCTGGCGGAGCCGCAGTCGAATTCAAGATTCTGGCTTCCGACGAAAGCTTGGAAAAAATGGACGACGAGGAAGGCGTGGATGGCGCTGGATTCGAGAATTACCTGGAGAAAGCAACCGAAGAGTGCAAAACCTACCTCGCGTCGCAATTGGGGGTGTTTGATATCGAAGACGATTCTCGACCCGGCAAATGGGAAATGAAGCTGCGACTGAACGAGCAGGGGCAGGCGCTCGGGCTTGATGAGGCCAATCTTGCGGAGACGATTCGAGCGATCTACTTCGGTGATGAAGTGATGCGAATCCAGCGCGGACGGCATGAGGTCAAATTGATGGTCCGATATCCGCGTGACGATCGCCGGAATATGGAAAGTTTCGGGAACATACGCATTCGAGACGACCAGGGAAGAGAACGTCCACTTAACGAAGTCGCCACGATGGAGTACAGCCGACAACTGGCTGAGATCAATCGGCTGAACCAGAGACGATCCATTACTGTCACCGCCGATGTCGATAGCGAAGAAGCAAACGCTGCGTTTTTGGTCGCCGAGATGCAAAGAACTTTCGTACCTCAATTATTGGAAAAATACAAAAACGAATATGGCGTGACGTTGGCGGTCGACTGGGAAGGTCAGCAGGCACAAACGGTCGAGTCGATGTACAGCATGTTCATCGGGTTTGCAATCGCGCTGCTCTGCATGTTTGTGTTGCTAACACTTCAATTTCGCTCCTACGTCCAGCCCTTGATCATTATGTGCATCATCCCTTTCGGCTGGCTGGGAGCCATTTTGGGACACGCGGTGATGGGTCTGGACCTGACGCTGTTCAGCTTTTTTGGTCTTATCGCGCTGACGGGGGTCGTGGTGAATGATTCGATCGTGCTGGTCGATTTCATCAATCACCGCGTGCGCGACGGTGTGCCGTTGTTTGACGCTCTAATGACGGCCGGAAAACGAAGATTCCGCCCCATTCTGCTGACCTCGATGACAACCATCGCCGGTCTCTTCCCAATATTGCTGGAGAAGTCTTTGCAGGCCCAGGTATTGATTCCGATGGCCGTCAGCCTGATTTTTGGCTTGTTGACCGGAACGCTGTTAATTCTGATTTTGGTACCGGTCTTCTACCATATCTACGGCACGATGTTGAGTAAATTTGGGATTCCACTTTACGACGAAGATGACGATGACGGAAAGATTTCGAAACCGTCGCTCGACTACCTTTCCGAACAGGAGTCCCTGCAACCCGAGTCTGTCATCGCTCGGCGTTCCGGAGAGATTGGGCCAGCGACCACCTGATGCGACCGGGGAGTTGTCCATCGTGAAACCAGCGCGAGGTTGGACGATTCCGTAACCGATGCCGAAAGACCTCGGAATTACTCGTGCTTGAGCTGTCTGAGTTCTTACGAGTTCATCTGTAAGGCGCCGCAGCGGCAAGGACTTCGAAAAGTCGACATCCGGAAGCAGTGAAAGAACCAATCGCTGCGGTCGAAGGACAGTTTTTAACCAACAGTTGATTCGGCCTGGAACCGGAAGTCTGGGGGGAACAGGCGATTTGGCGATGTTTTTTAACGGGTGAGACGGATTGGTTTGCCATTTGTTATTTACGTAAATCAATAATTCAATTACGAAGACCGACTTCGAAATCAGCAATCTTGTTCGGCCAGGGAAGGCGACAGTGGCGTTTAGCGAGTTTCGGTTCTTTGTTTTCTTTTTGGTCGTATTCTCGATCTACTGGTTGTTGCGCCGAAATCTGTATCGAAAATCTTGGCTGTTAGCGTGCAGCTACGCGTTCTATGCGGCTTGGGATTGGCGATTCCTCTCCCTGATTCTGTTTTCAACCGCCGTTGATTATTGCATCGGAATACTGCTCACTCAGACGGATAACCAATCCAAGCGGCGATGGCTGCTGGCGGTAAGCCTGGTTGCCAATCTCGGATTGCTGGCTTTCTTCAAGTACTGCGGTTTTTTTGTCGAATCCTCGCAAGAGCTGTTTAGCCTGCTGGGCCTCCCGTTCAAGACGGAAACGCTGAATATCATTCTGCCAGTCGGGATCAGTTTTTATACATTTCAAACTCTCAGCTACACCATTGACGTCTACCGACGGCAACTCAATCCAACTCGGAACCTTGTCGATTTTGCGCTCTTCGTCTGTTTCTTTCCGCAACTGGTGGCTGGCCCAATTGTTCGGGCTCGATGTTTCCTTCCCCAGCTCGATCGTATCCGCACGTGGAGTTGGACTCGCACCCATTTTGGAATGCGGCTGATTGTCATTGGGTTATTCAAGAAGTTGGCGATCGCGGACCGAATGGCCAGTTACGTGGACCCGGTTTTTGCCGACGTGGGACTATACGAAACCGGCACCCTGTGGTTCGCGGCCATCGGTTTTATGATTCAGGTGTATTGTGATTTTTCGGGATACTCAGACATGGCGATTGGTACGGCCAATCTGTTGGGTTTTCGTTTGACCAAAAACTTCGACATGCCGTTTGCGTCGTCGAACATTTCCGATTTTTGGCGACGATGGCATATCTCATTGTCCAGCTGGGTGCGGGACTATGTCTACTTTCCCTTGGGAGGAAGTCGTCGTGGAAATTGGAACACCGTTCGCAATCTGGTCGTCGCAATGACGTTGGTTGGATTCTGGCATGGCGCGGCTTGGCGTTTTATTCTGTTCGGATTCCTGCAAGGAGTGCTGATCTCGCTGTACATTCAGCTGCGCAGATTTTACAGCTCCCGCCCCCGGCTCGAAGCATGGCTGGCGGGTCGGTTTGGAGCAGCGCTTGGAAATGCATTAACCCTGTTTTGTTTTTGTACGACGCTGGTGATTTTTCGGGCAAACTCCGTTCCCGAAGGTTTTCAAATGCTGGGGCGGATGTTTGTGCCATCTTCCGGAAACGGCATCCCCCTGAACGAACGCGGGTTTTGGCTGGCACTGACGATTCTGATCGTGGCCCACATCGTGGGGCATCATCACAGATTTTTCGAAAGAGTCGCGGAATATGTTCCGGCTCCGGTTCGGGGATTTGGATACGCAGCCGCCTTCACTGCCGCGATGGTATTGGCGCCTGATATTGATCAGGCCTTTATCTACTTTCAATTTTGAATATGAATTTCAAACAAGAGAATTTGGGCAGCCCGTCAACGATTCGGAAACGACGAATCCGACAAAAGCGCGCCGACGTTCAGTGGGCGATCGCGATGTTCTTGATTTTGCAGATCGGTTTTTCATTGGCGATCAGAGCCAAAATGGTTCGGATGGAGGACTCGACGACGTTTGCGAGCAAATTTGACCGTTTTCAGCACCAACTTGATGCGGCTTCCGACGATTCATTCGTGGCCTTGGCATTTGGAAGTTCACGGGTCATGAACGGTTTGGATGCTGGATATTTGGCGGATCGGTTGAGTGACAAATCAGGGCGTCCTACGATTGCGTACAATTTTGGTGTTTCGGGATGTGGAAACATCTATGCGTTTTTGTCATTGGAGAAGATCCTCCACCACGGGATAACACCCGATGTGGTGTTTGTGGAGGTCTATCCGGGACTGCTTGTGCCGAATGCAGAAAAAGAGTGGTTTCGGGCAAACGAGTTGCGATCCAAGAACTTCGAAAACACAGAGCGATACGGCATTCAACCGGTTGCCCGGCCATGGTACCGGGAATGGCTGGCCTCTTGGCACACCTACCGATTTGACGTCTTGAATTGCATTTCACCCAAATTGCTGCCCATGGCATTGCGCGAAAACTGGGCCCAGAACGCTGATGAACACGGTTGGGTCGCGGTCGATCGGCACATTGACCAGCACCAGAACAACAACGAATCCTCCGAACCAGCGAAGAAACAACTTGATTACCATCCAGGTGGTTCCTCGTGCCAGGCGTTGCGAGACACTCTGAAGCTTTGCCGTGAGAACGGCATCGAGTGCCGGTTGGTCTGGCTGCCTGAGCCAGCAGCGTTTCGCTCCATCTATTACCCCGAAAGTGTGGACGCGATCTGTTCTTTTCTTTCCAAACTGGATCAAGAATTCGGTTTCGCGACGATCGTCTCCAGAGACTGGGTCGGCGAGGACGGGTTCTACGACATCACACACTTGAATCAGGTGGGGGCGAAAGAGTTTACCGGAAAGTTGGCAAATGAGTTTCTGCGTGCCTCTGAACGCGAAATGGTTGCTCGAGACGTTGGCTCTGGCTCCACTTTGCAGAGGTAGCGAATCCCGCTCTGGATGCAAGTGTCTGTTCAAACTGACGGACCTTGGTGTTTTGTCTCGCGGCCGACCATTTGTTTTCATCGATAAAGCTTATGCATCAAAGTAGACGCATTCGGTGTGCGAAAAGAAACCGAACGCGCGCCAATCGGCATGAAATGCCCCAAGCCTGGCTTCCACTCCCATGCATCTCTCGGGAAACTTGTTGATTTCGATTTTGCGAAATAAAATGGCATAGGATTCGCCGTCATTGCTCCTTGTTTTGCAGAGGAGGAATGACCAATGTTCGCAACTGACGCCAGTTTTTTGTATTCGAGTATCCTGTCGCTTCTATTCATCGTTTCAGGCGCTTGCGCGCCATCGAGCGGGATTCCCGAAGAGGAGGGTGCCACCGTGAAATCCAGCGTGAAGCCGGGCCCAACCAACCAGGCGAACTATCACGTCTTCAAATGGCAATGGGAACCGAGAGAAAATGCTTTCAAGGTTTTGATGCCGGTTGACTGGAAAGTCGACGGCGGCATTTTTCGAATTGATCCGACCGCCGGGGGAGGCGCTGCCAATGCAGTCGAGGCCAAACTCGATTTCATCATGACCAAGGACGAGCAGGGTACCGCCATGATGCGTTGGTATCCAGACATGTACTATTTTGACATGAGACATTCGCCTGCCGGCCAAATGGGCCTGTTCCCAGCCGGAAGCAACTACAACGGGATGACAGTCATGCCGTTGCTTTCTCCAGTTGAGTTTATTCGGCAGGTGGTCGTTCCCTACGCACATCCCGGCGCGACGAATCTGAAGATTGTCAAACAGGAAAACCTGCCGAAACTTGCGCAAGCCGTGCAACAGGAAGACGGACTGATCGTGAACGCGGGCTTCACTTATACAGCGGCGCTGGCGAAGCTTGAGTATACGGACGGAGGACAGGTCTACGAAGAGAAGGTTGTTTCGGTCATTATGAATCTTGGACAGTTGGGAGCCGGCATGTGGAAAAACCGGTACACTTTCTCAGTCCGGGCATTGAAGGGAGAATTGAAAGAATACGAACCGATCTTTGCCTCGATCGCCTACTCGACCAACATCAACATGCAATGGCTGATCGGTGAAGTGCGGGCTCAACTGTACCGAGCGGGAATCATGAATAAAACGCTTGCTGAAATCAATCGCATCGGGCAGGAAATCGCCAGCCATCGGCAGCAAACCAACGCGATTATTCAAAACGACATGTATCTCAATCTGACTGGCCAGGAGGAATATGTAAATCCGTACTCAGGTGAGGTCGAACTGGGGCCCAACCTCTGGAATCACCGCTGGTCCAGTGATAGTGACTTCGTCATTTATAGCGACGATCCCAATTTCGATCCCAATCAGGTTCCGGAACTTAGCCATTTTGGCTACAAGAAATCTCCAGTATACAAACGAAGCGTATCCGTCCGATAATGGTGGTTTCGTTGCCATGGTTTTTGAACCGAGTCAATTGACCCCAAAACATCCGGCTTGCAGTCGAGTATTTTCGATACGAGATTCCTCTTCACCGTTTCACGGCCAGGCGTATCTGCGAACGCAGGTTGATACCGTCTGCGAAAGTTAAGCAACCAAAAACGTGCCACACGTTGTTCATGAGTTGGTTTTCCTTGGCCAAAATCTTTGCGTACGATACCGGCGGCGCCTTGCCGCTCACACTCGAGCGTGTTGCCCGCATCGACCAACAAAAAGGTTGCGACAGAAATCAAGACCAATCATTGGACAGCTTTCTTGTGCGATTTGTTGCCTAAGCTTGCTCCATTAACACATTTGCGTCAGACCAGGTTGATACCGTTCTCCGCTGAAAACGGATGGGTGCCGCTTCACTATCGACGGATTTCGATGCCTAGCCCGTACGAGCCGTGAAGATCCAGGGGGACCAGGCGATACCGCGAACAGCTGGTTTCGGATTTCCAAGTCGCATTGACCGCCAAATGGGCAATCGACCATCCCAGGATGACCTGCGAAAGGTAGTGACTGTCATTGCACAAACGTGCATACCCCGCCAAGCCCGAGCCCGCGAAAAATGCGGCTTTGACCAACGGGCGTTTGGACATTTTCGCGGCCACCAAAAAGGGAATAGCACCCACGTAAGCGTGTCCGCTGGCACCATTGTCGTCCTGGAAAAAACGCCACTCAGATCCGTGGCTCGACTCGCCCGGCCGTGAACCTCCCGTGGCATTCTGAATCAAAACCAACGTCGGAGCCCCGACAACAAATGATCTGAACGTGACATTGCCCCATTGTTCGACCGAGTTGGCAATCGGTCCACCGCCGTCGTGGTACTTGTTCCACAAATGTCCTGCGCCCCAGGCGGATAAAGAAGCGGCTAGAAGATATTGGCCGTTGCCAAAACTGTCGTACCAGCAGTCGATATAAGGTTCTGTCGCTTTTTGTTGAATCAGGTAATCGTAAAAGTTCTCGTCCATCGATGTGTTGGCAAGCACCGCCGCAATGACTAGTGGACCACTCAGTTTTGCCAACTCTCGGGAGTAGAAATACTCGGCATCCGAAAGCAGATCACCACTGACTCGCCAGGCAGGACGGTAAAAATAGGGTGCCAGCTCTCGCTGCTGGTGTTCGGTTTGCACCCAATGATCGTGTTTGCTTTCAAAAAACCACGTTCGGGTTACTCCGTATTCTGGGTGCGAGGTCCCAAAAAACTGCTCGGGTTGAATTCGGTGATGACGGAGTCGGAATACGCGACGGTCTGTCGGAGTATGGAAAAATCCATTCTCGTTTCCAATCACCTCAATTTCGTCAATTGGCGGTTCCGTGACGACCGCATCGGTTGACTGGCTGCCAATCGCTGGCAGAAGGCTGTTGGTTGCCACGCGCGGCAGCCAGTTACGGTGTTCGTTCCCGTTTGAGATGGTCGACGGTTGGGCAAATAACGCCGTGTTTGCACAGGCAACAAAGATGGTCAGGCCTGCGATCACTGGCCATAAGAGTAGTTCGTCGATTCGGGGTATGAGTCGCATTCCATCCGGTATTGGGAAACGGGCTCTGACGTTGAGAATTTCAATGCATCCTCTCGCGGCGATGGCCGGCGGCGGAAAATAGCCGCTCAGTTGCAGGCAGGCAATATCGAAGACAATGCCGCAACTTAAAAACAAAGCTAGCTGATTCAACCATGGGCCTGGTTGGTGTGGCGGGCCAGGCCGGTTCAATTTGCTAGCGGTTAGCCAGCCTCTCCATCGCCTCCTCATGCCGTGTGAAGAAATCCACCATTTGCCCCCGACGCGAATCAGATTCCACAAACAAGAACAGAATTTAGTCAAGCCTCTTGTTTAGCGGCCACTCACAGGCGTCATAGCCCGAATTGTCTTGCTAACGGAAAAACGCTTCTTGTTCGATGGAACTGCCGGTTTACGGGCCATGCTGGCGATGCAGATGGCATTCTTCCGAACCAAACACAAGCCACGAGGCTTCAGGTTTTGTGGATTGGGTTTGACCCATTTGCCGCAAGAGCTGACGGACATCAGTTAGCCACCGTTTGAACATCTCTGTTATGGTAAGACTCTACTCCGACGCGCCTGCGGCATTGCCGGCGCTCGGCATTTCCGCCATCTCTACGTACCAGCCCGATTGGGTGCTTCCTAATGAATGGTACCAATCGACGATTTCTCGAAAATTCGTCAAGCATACCGGGATCTTGACTCGGCCAGTATCGGACGAGGACGAGGTCGGTTTGGCGATTCGCGTCGTGGAAAATCTAAGGCGGCAAACCCGCTGCAACCTCGACCATTGCGCAGCGATCGTGTTTGCCTCGCCGTCTTTTGTTCCCATGTCGGTGGCCAGACGACTGATGGAGCCTCACCGCGCTAAACAGGAACAACTCGCTCGTGCTGCTCGTCGTTTGACCGCAGACCTCGACATCACGCCGCGAAGTGTTTTCGCGACAAATTCGTTCTGCAGTGGTTACGCGAAAGCAATGACGATCGTGCTCGACAAAGTTCGACCAACGATCGAGCTAACGCCGTCCGAGTTTATTTTGGTGATCACCTCCACGCGGATTAGCCGAATCACGGATTACGCGTGCGGCCAAACTGGAGCGCTGTTTGGAGATCTGGCTACCGCAACGCTAATATCGCGATGCGACAGTGCTCGATATCCAGTGCATTTGGAATTGATCGACGCCCAATTTCAAAAGAAACCAACGAGTCGTCCGTTTTTTGACTTTGCTTTAAAACAGGACGTTTTAGCACCGACCCAGGATGGTGGCCGCATTTTTGATTCGAAGCGTGTCGTTTTCTCCTTGGATGGGATGGGCATCGCCGACGTGGCGCCCCGCGCTATGGCAGAAGCGGCAAAAAGGCTGGCCGAAACTAACCGGCTGCAACCGCAGGATGTGGATTTTATTGTTCCTCATCAGGCAGGCACAGGCATCGTGCGGCTGGCGGGAATGAAACTTCAGGCCGCAGGGTTCGATAGCGAGCTCATTAACGGTATGACGGCACAAGTCGGTAACGTCAGTTCCGGTTCGGTGCCCTACACTCTGCGGCAGATTTGGGAACGCCTGGAGGGAAATATCCTGTGTCCAGTTGCGGCCGTTGGCGCACCTGGGAAAAGCGAAGTTTCCCAGGGCTGTATTCTGTTGCGAGCGACGCAGCGTCAGCGGGCAATGGCAGCCTGATCCTCTTCGCAGCGTTTTTCGACCTGCTCTCTTAACCGGTCATCGGCCAGCTGCGGTCGCTGTTCGCTCGTGGTCTCGGGCGAGTTCAGCATCTCCAGGTTGCGATATTCTTCGTTGTTAAACGCGTCCCGGGTCCCAAACGCGAACTGGAATGCCAATTTGCAGAATGATTTCGTTTGTTTTAGCGGTTCGTAGAATTCCGGCGCAAGTTTTCTCAGTTCCCCCAAACGAAACCATGGAATGTAATGGAAATCGTGGTGTTCGGTGTGCATACCAAAATTGAATGTCACCCAATTTACCGGGCCGTAATTCGACGCGCTGGGCTGGTAACACTGGTGGCCATGGAAATGTGAATTGCTGAGCATCAAACCAAACGTCAGCGGGTGCAGGAATCCGGTCAGGAACAACGCACTGAGGAACAAGTAGATCAACGGCACCCATCCGAAAAAGTAGTAAATGGCAAACATCATCGCAAACGATGCCAGCGGATAAGTCACCGCCCAGGATTCAAGCTTGTATTTCTTGTACCCGGAAACAAGATGCTCGTCGGCCAGGATTGCAAGCGTGAAATCGTTGGGTTTCAGCTGGCGATTGAAAACCGCCGTGACGGCATAAACCACCAAACCTACAGCCGCGCGAATCATTTGGGTAACGATCATGAATGCCGATATCGGCCAAAACAGCGGGGTGGTAATCCAGGTGGTCATGCGACGGACCCCTGGCCCCGGCAAATAACCAAATATTCGGTCTTTGAAAACCAGCAGAACCGACCGACGCCGCTTGACAAAATCTTTCTCCGAGCCGAGATGATTGTGGTGCACATGATGCTCAATCCACCAGGTGTGGTGTCCAGCAAACAACTTTGGCAATGAAGAAAAAGTAAACAGCAAACGATTGGCCATTTTGCTTTTGAAAACAAGCGCATGGTTGCATTCATGCGCTAAATTAAACAACGCTACGTTAAGAACGGCACCCACCAAGTATGCGGCCAACAGAATGACCCACCAGGGCTGGCCAACCAATGAGATGGCGATCGCAATCTGAACAACTGGCAACACGATGCAGAAGATGGCGGTTGATGGTGCTCGACCGAAAAGTCGTTTGACCTCGGGGTGTGCTTTGAGGATGGATCTCGCCCGATTGCGGTGCCAAACGGCATCGGGTTCATGTTCCTCGGGAACCGGATCGCAGATATCGATTTCAAAACCTGGAAACACAGGAGCAGGGGTACCCAAAACTCGCCAGTGAAACTTGGGAGTAAATCCACCCGGGATTGAATCAATTGGTTCGGTCGTTGTGTTCATTGGTTCAGTACTCACGGTTTATCAATTTGTGGTGAAGCTTTCGAAACAACCCATGGAATTTTAAGCTGTTGGCCTGATCAACAACAGGTCGTAGCCCCAAACGACGAACGATTTTCACCCAACACGGTCGCATGATCGTTGGAATCGAAAGACTTTATGATGGTTTCCAGTCAAACCTTGTCCCGCCCTGTTGTCATGCTGGTACTCGGCGCCGATATATTTAAGATGCTGGAAATATGTCTAAAACAAGGTTCGCAAGCCTGCAACGCAAGTGGTTGAGCTTAATCCGAGGCTAGCGCAGATTAAAAATTGGTGTTCACTGATAGTCGCTGGTCGCTCCGCGATCAGTGTGATTGGTACGCGAAGGGAACATCGACTCTCTGCAAATCAATCCTGGAAATGCTCTGGTCCGATGCCGGGGCGAACGTGGTTTTTGGCGAACGTGAAGTTGAAGGGATGCTGCTCAAGCTAGTTCACGGGCAAAACCAGTTTTGATTAAAGGGACGCGAGGTTGGCTTATCTGATCAATATCCTGTTGGCAGCGTATTGTCTGATCCTTTTTCTGTGGACGGCCGGTGCCCTCTATTATGACGCGGGGAATCGTGGATTCTGGGGTTGCGGATTCGTGCTGGTTTGGACGTTGCTGTGCCTGGCCTTATTGATCTACGTCAAGCCTTTCTGGTTGGCTTCGATCGTGATCACAGGAGTGGTTTTTTGCGTGTTGTGCTGGTGGCTTTCACTTAAACCGACCCACGACAGGAATTGGGATCCAAATTTCTCTCAGTTGCCAGAGTTTGTCGTGCAGGGCGACATAATCACCGTTCGCAACGTAAGAAATACGGAATACCGATCGCTGCAGGATTACGACCTAAAATATGAAACGCGCGAGTTTCGGTTTTCCGAATTGAAAGCGGTTGACGTGTTGATCCTGTACTGGGGATCGACGCTGATGTCGCACCCCATGGCAATTTTTGATTTTGGAGGCGGGCGTCACCTTTGCATTTCAATCGAAGTCCGATATCGCGATGGTGAAACGTATGATGTGCTCAGCAGCCTCTACCGACAGGACGAATTGATGTACGTTGTCAGCGACGAGCGTGACGCAATTTTGCGGAGGACCAAGTTTGCGAGTGGACAGGACTGTTATCTCTACCGATTTCAAATCGACAAACAGGCAACTAACGAAGTGCTGCTTGAATACATCGAGCAGACGAATCACATTTTTCGGCAGCCTCGATGGTACAACGCGGTCACTGCAAACTGCACCACTTCGATCTATCGTCAAGGCCGAAGTCGAATGGCGTGGGATTGGCGGATCCTGTTTAACGGCAATCTGGACGGAATGATGTACGAGCGGAACCACTTGGATCAACAGCTTCCCTTCGAGGAGTTGAAAAAGACAAGCTGGATCAACGCACGGGCGAATTCGGCCAGCAAGGAAGCCTTCAGTCAAACAATCAGGAAGGGCTTGCCTGGATTCCCCGCTGAATAGCTGGCAAAATCGAAACGAAGACTTTGCAGGTTGTGGCGTGATCTCAACCTGATTTATTTTTCCCGCTCCAGCAAACGGGCTTCTTCGGCTTGCACCTGCTTAAAATTCTTTTCCGCCTGTAGGACTTCCCAGCGGATGGTCTCTAACTCCCGGGATTCCTGGTCCGCATCCACCAAATTCGTATTGAGGGCGGGCTTGAGAAAGGGAATCGAACTGGCGTTCGATAGGCTGGCCAAGGGCCGCGGTGGATAATCGGATGCAGTTTGGAAATTCACCGACAATTGGTCCGTTGCAAAATTGAACTGCAACTGGTTCCTTGGCGGATCCCACGTTGGCCAATATTGATTGCGAAATTCGTAAGGTACAGAAATGTTGGCCAACGACCGGCCGGACTCCAGGTCGAGGATAACGAATTGCAGCGAAATAGACTTTCGACCTGTTTTCCGTTCGTAGCGTCTGACCAGCACATGGAATGGCAGGTTGTATGGCGTTCTTTTGCCGACTTGGAAATTGTCGAAACGGACTGGTTTTTCCCATTTCGGTTGCCCGGTGGCAGAGTCCGTCGCCAGTAGATATCCGGTCCAGAACGTATCGTAATAGTGAAGGTTTCGAATGCGAATGTTGCGGGAAAGCAAGTCGACTCGAGCCGAAGTTGCGCCTCGCCTGAAATGTAACACGTAGGTACCTTTGGCAATCGAGATTCCAATGCCATCGATACTGGCCCTCTCCGTCGGGCCCAGGACGAGCCGTGTCGTCATTTCGGTACGACCTGAATCCAGCCTTATAAATTCGACTTCGCCTGCGGCGGATGGCAACACGACCAACTTCTCGTCTCGAATCAAACAGCCAACTGATTTTTCAGGAAATTGTCGCTTCCAAACAAACCGTTCTTCCATCAGGTCGAAGACTCCCAATGTTTGAACGATCGCTGGCTCGACCGACGGATCAGAGTGATTTTCCGCTTGGTTTTCTCGGCGCAGGTCATCTCGGGGCAATATTGATTGAGATGCAACGGGCTTCTTCAAATTGGACGGTTGGGATTTGGCAATACTCGTCAACAGAAACTGTGTGCCAAGATTCGTCCACAAGGCTCCCAGTTCCGGACGGAGCGTAAATTGTTTCAGCTGACGGCCACTCAAAATGTCGATGATGACCACGTCTCGTTTGTTGGGGTTCCAGACAACGACTTTTTCTTGATCACCGTAGAGCATCGACCTGGCAGGGACATTGGTACGTCGCCATCGGCGTGTACCGTCAACGGCATCAACGCAAAACAGGTTTGTCCCGTCCAGGTAACAAACACCTTTGCTGGAGGGCGCAGCGGCAATAATCTTGTTTTCGTAGTTGAGTCGGCGAGAGCTCATCCGCGTCTCACCCCAAATTTTGGCTGGCAAAGTCGATGATTGGTCTTTCTCGCCCTTCTGTATCACGAGGTTCCAGAGGACGGGGTCGTCGCCGCTATTGAATTTCAACCAATCGATTGCGAACAGTTCGAAGCCAATGGTCAGTAAGCCGAGATTTTCATTGACTTTCAAATCTCCCGTAACGTAATTGTTGATCGGTGGTATTTCCGAATTGAGGTTTTTTCTGGCCAGAAACCGGCGTAACAATTTACCGTTTTGATCGGTAACTGCAATTTCACCGGTCTGGCTAAAGAAGTGAAATCGATACTGCTCAATCGTGAGATCGTCGCATTCCGACAACGCAATTTCATTGGGAATCATTTGAAATTCCAGTTGCCGATCGGTTTCCGAATAATCTGCTTTCGCGTGCGTGTACCTTGGATTCCGAACCTGCGCGGATTGGTCCTTATCGAGCCGGTATTTTTCAGTAAAGCGAGTTGCGAAATCCAGGGGTACTTCCGGCCCGCCAATGTTCGTCGCTCCCTTCAGCTGCCTGATCTTGCTCAGGACCTTCAACGCCTGTCCCGTTGAATTGCAGGTCACATACATTTGGGCCAGTTCGGCCAGTGCACGAAACGCAACGGCATCATTTTCGGATTTCGCAGGTGGTTGAAGAATCGTGCTGGCTCGCAGGTACTCGTCGTCCAGGAATAAACGAGTGGCCAATTCAGTGCACTGCTGGGGAGCAAGCATTTCGGCTGGAAGAAGTTCGGCCAACTCGTACATCGCAACTGGATCGCTTGATTCCAAATCGGAGAAAAACTGTTGCACTCTCGCCAGAAATCCAGCGCGGCCCGGTTCACGAATCCGGTCGGCTACGATCTGAAGTCGAGACGCGATCCAGCGATCGGTTCGAATGTTGATTGTTGAATTTCGGACCACCTGTGGCTTTTCTTTCTCGGTCGCACTAGTCAGAACGATGCCATCAAATTGTTCCGATGAGAAGTCGATAAAATCGTTGTCCTTGAAACCAAAGGTATTTCTTGTTTTGAGCAACGACAACAACTGCTCGGACGCTGCCATCAACTCGTTTTCCCCAATCAAGCCATCAATTTGCGCAGCGGCGAACGTGAAATGCCGGTCCAGCTGTAATTCCGAACGATACTGCTGGGCGACGCCGATACCGGAGCGATAATCCGTTTGGATCAACTCGACAATCAGATCCCTCAACCTGTTGGCATATTGAGTGCTACCGGTTTTTTCGTATGCCGCGGCCAACGAGCCGATGGAATCGCTCAGTTTTGCGTCTTGAAACTGCAGTTGGGATTTGATGGCCAACAACTCCGCCGATAGTTCGCCTTTTGCTTCTGCCGCATGGATCAATTCGCGCTGGGGCTGATCCTGCGGAAAGCATGCCAAGCGGGCTGCGCCATGAGAAATCACGTCGCCCTGGTGACAAACCAGATTGCCCAGCACACCATCGGTTTTGGCAGAATTGGTGATTGCACCGTCGAGCAAGTCGATTTGCAGGACGCACGCTGAGGACATCGGCAGGTAATATTTGCCGTGGTTGGCATAACCGCGACCGCTAGGCCGGCCGAAGTCCTCCGTGTTTCGCTCCCACAGGGGAAAGCCGTCTCTCAACCGAATTGCACGGATCGATGAGCGACCAACCAGGATTGCATTCCCCAGCTCGATACAGGCAACGTATAGCGAATCCCCGCGAGGAAGTTGGCTAACGAATTTGTTATCATGCTTCCACTTTGGAAACCCGGTCTGCAGATCGACGCAAATAAGATGTTGGGTGTCGACGGGTGTATGCAAAACAAAACCATCTGAAATGGTAATGGTTGATTCCCGCCACAAACCACCCAGCACCATTTCCGCGAACCGTTGACTGGGAGAAATTCGGGATACATCTTTGCCAGTCGGATTGTGGAATTGGAATCCCCATCGCAAGGACCGCGTCGCTAAATCGACGGCAACTAACGCACCGGCACCCGTTGCACAAACCAACACTCCATCGGAATAAGAAGGTGTCGCACCCGCCAGTCTGCGGAATCGGTCGTCAATGACATTGGCACTGGCCTCCACGCTGACCAACAATTGTGACCATTGGAGTTTGCCGGTTTGTGAATCCAATGCCACCAGTTTGATGTAACCATCCTGTTGACACAGGGCATACAGGGAACCGTCCAGCGGCAACGCGGCCCCCAGGAAAAACGCGCGTGCGAGTTGAGGTTCATCCAGACCGGTGGAACCGCCAATTTCCCATTTGAACGCACCTTGCCGGTCAACCTGAATGGCTTTCAACTCGTTGAACTCGCGTTTCACGATGGGATCAGCGATCGTCAACAATTCTTCATCGATACGGCTTGATTCCAGCGACGCGAAACCGGGACGGGGGACGACAAATACCAAAGTCCCATCGCTGCTGGATTGGCCATAAATCGAATCCTGCCAAAAACGTTCCGTCAGTTGTTCGCTGGGAAGCGACACGGTTTCGCGCGGCCCAGTCAACTCGGTATCGCTTCCCGTTTTCAGATCCCAGGGAGGAAACACCCAGGTCCGTTTGCCGGTTGTAAAATCGACACCGACCAGTCGGTCAAATCCGCGCATCAGGATTGTGTTACCGATGGCCAGCGGTTGTACAGCAGGAATCGGAGCCGCATCGAGAAATAACAGTTCGCGTTGCCGATCCAGAATCTGAGTTTCAATATCCGGATCATTCTCTGTCGGAACTTCCCAACGTGGATGGAGCAACGGAAATCCCGAACCACTGCGTGCATTTCGTTCCGGGTTGCCTCCCAACATCATCCACTGATCGACCTGATAGATGTTGCGAAGTGGCGAATCGCCGATCAGGTTTTGTAGCCAGCTAAAGGCGTCGACATCGTCAACAAAGAGCTCGACCTCGTCGCCATTGAACTTGATACGGCCAGTTGGTTGCCGACGTTTCAGATCAATCAAAGCCTGCCGTGCTCGCTCGGGAGAATTGCTAAGGGCACGGCTGGTTGCCAATAGAACCGAAGCTTCCGGCTCATACAGCCGTCTTGATTCCTCGAAATCCACGATTCTCTGAAAACAATTTGCTGCCGCTGCAGGACGGCCTTGGTCAAGGTAATGATGACCGAGCAGCATCGTGGCAAGGTAGCCCGCTTCGGTAAAGAAATACCGCTGCATCAAGCGAGACATGGTTTTGAAATCGTTATTCTCCACCGCCTGACCAAGCATCAGTTTTGCCTGCGTCCCGTATCGTAAACGATACGATTCGCGATCCTGCGTGGACAGCCCACCCAGCATCTGCGAAGCCCGCACGCACAAGCTGATGTTGACGCCCTCGGCGCCCGGGATGTCTGCGGCCGGAACCAGATAATCTTGCGGGGAAGGATTGCTGAGGATCTGCCCCAGCAGAGCTACCGCTTGATCGGAATGACCCTCTTCAATCGCTCGGGCCGCTCGTGTCAAGGGGCGCAACAATTCCCGCGGCGCCGGCACAAATACGGAGCGATCCGAAACCGGTTCAAGGGAGTTTCGAACCTGGGCCGGGCACACGGATGCGAAAAACATCAAACATGCGCAAGCAAATGGCCCGACAACCCCATTCAATATTTTCATGTTGTGAATCCGCTCAGGACTGAAAAGGTAGGCAGCGTTTAGGCGGTCGGACCTCAAGTGCGACAGCCACCGACCCCTGCCCCGGCATTTGAGTTTTAACGACTGTGGCTTGCCACACCGTCGAATTCGCCTTTTCTGCCTGGACCCTGGTGACCTGCGCCCTTGGCCAACCGCTCCATGGGAAAGACGTCTCTACTACAACGGTCAAAGGTTTCTATAATGGTCAGGATAACAGGTTTGGAAAATTTTTGAGAGCCTGAGTCAAATCCGGATAAGGTTGGGACCATGAAATTGAATCACTTTGAGGAGATCGAACAGCAGGCGGTCGAGATGCCTGGCGCGCAGGGTTGCCAAGTTCGCTGGCTGGTCGGAAAATCTGACGGCGCCGAGAATTTTTCCATGCGTCAGTTCGACGTGGCCGTGGACGGCTATACTCCGAAACACAGTCATCCCTACGAACATGAGGTGTTTGTTCTGGATGGCCAGGGTACCGTACTGGAAGGTGAAAAGGTTCACCAAATAAAATCGGGCGACGTGATCTACGTTTGTCCTGATGAAGTCCACCAGTTCAAAAATACGGGTGACACGCCACTTCGTTTTCTTTGCTTGATTCCAAACTCGGCCATGGACAAACCGATTACGCAGGCACCCGAATGTGGCGTCGAGCCTTCCGTCAAATAAGGTTGGCAGTCTTGCGCGATACGTGCCCAGTTTTGTTTCGCGGGTGTGGTTGATTGGGCCTGTCAACGTGCCGACAGGTCAGACACGAATCAGGATCTGAGTGGCCGTTTGCCAAAATCGATTGATTTCGACTTTCTCTTTGATTTCCAAATCTTGCATCCAATAGCTTGGGTCCTTCATGCCGGCCTCCGACCAACAGCAGATCGAAGAACTGCGGAAAAGAATTCGTTTTCATGATCAAAAGTACTATGTCGAAGCGCAACCAGAAATAAGCGATCGGGAATACGATCAGTTGATGAATCAGCTGAAGGAGCTGGAGGCGAAGAACCCACAGCTGGTGACACCGGACAGCCCGACTCAGAGGATTGGCGATCAGCCGGTCCCGTATCTCGAACAGCTGGAACACCGAGTTCCGATGTTGTCGATCGAGAATTCGTTCTCTATCGAGGAGCTGTTGAGTTTTGGTCGCAAAACAGAAGCGGAGTTTGACCGACCGTGCGAATGGGTCGTGGAATTGAAAATTGATGGTGTCGCCGCTTCACTGGTTTACGAGAACGGTGTCCTGGTTCGGGGGCTGACTCGCGGCAATGGTAGGGTGGGCGATGATATCACGCACAATATCCGGACGATTTCGGATGTTCCGTTGAAGCTGACGACCGACCAGCCTCCGCACGTCCTCGAGGTTCGTGGCGAAGTTTACATGACCAATTCGGAGTTGGTGCGGCTCAATGAACGGCAAATCGCCGCCGGAGAACCCGAGTACAAAAATACCCGCAACGTGGCGGCAGGGACCGTGCGACTATTGGATCCCAAGATCTGTGCGGAACGGAACCTGAGAATGTTCTGTCATGGAGCGGGTTACTGCGAAGGACTGCGGAGTGATAACCACATCGAATTCCTGAACGAGATCGGGGCATATGGATTGCCGCCAACTCCCCGTGTGGCCGTTTTTCCCTCGATCCAGGAAACCGCAGATCATTGCGAAGAGCTGATCGAGACTCTGTACGAACTGGATTTTGAAGTGGATGGTCTGGTCGTCAAGCTGAACCGCTTTGATTTGCGGGAACGGCTGGGAACGCGGTCCAAAAGTCCCCGCTGGCTGATCGCGTACAAATGGGAGAAATACGAAGCCGTCACGCGCGTGAATTCGATTGAAGTGCAAGTTGGCAAAACGGGCGCGGTTACGCCGGTCGCTAACCTGGAACCAGTCGAACTTGCCGGCACCACGGTTAGTCGAGCCAGTCTGCATAATGCCGAAGAAATCGAGCGAAAGGATATTCGCGTCGGGGATCTCGTAGTGGTTGAAAAAGCCGGAAAGATCATCCCCCATATTGTCCGCGTTGAGAAACACGAGCGTGGCAATCCACCTCCCGTGCCGTATTCTTTTCCAACGCACTGCCCGGAATGTGAGAATAAGCTCATCAAAGACGAAGGGGGTGTCTATATTCGTTGTCCCAATGCGGAATGTCCCGCCCAACTGAAAGAACGAATTCGCTATTTCGCCTCCCGGGATGCGATGGACATTGAAGGTTTGGGCGACAAAATCGTTGATCAGCTGGTCAGCAAACAACTTGTCAAACGTTACGGCGATCTCTATCGTCTGACGAACGATCAGCTCGTTCAGCTGGATCGGATGGGAAGTCGATCCGCACAAAAGTTGATTGATGGCATCGCCGCCAGCAAGGATCGAGGACTGGCAAGGTTGCTCAATGCCCTTTCGATACGGCATGTGGGAATCACGGTGGCTCAAGTCCTTGCGCGGCAATTTGGATCGATGGGCCAATTGTGCGCGGCAACCGTTGAACAGTTGAGTGATGTCAATGAAGTCGGCGGAACGATCGCTCAAAGTGTCGTGGACTTCACCAGTAGCACTCACGGAAAGGACATTCTGGCGGACCTGCAATCGTTGGGTCTTAAAATGGAATCCGATTCAGCGGCGGAAGAAACGCTGGGTGATAGCTTGGCGGGAAAGAGTTTTGTTGTCACCGGAAAACTGGAGAAATACACGCGAGAAGGCATCCAGGGACTCATCAAAAAGCACGGAGGCAAATCCAGTTCCAGCGTCTCCAGCAAAACGGATTACCTTGTCGCGGGTGAGAAAGCCGGAAGCAAGCTAAAAAAGGCGGAGTCGCTGGGTGTCAAAGTGCTTTCCGAGGACGATTTCGAACGGCTGATTAATTGAATCAACGGCACCCAGTCCGTTTCCGCGAATTCGTGAACGGTTTTCCAACTCGTGCATGGTCAACGCTGAGAATTGGGTTGGTGAAGTCGCTGGAGTCGCCAGGTGTCAATGAATCGCCGAGCTATCCGAATTCTGGCGAATCCGGCGGCCCCAAAACTTAAGCTTGACGATGCACGATGCGCTCCGCGGCTTCCTTCCAATTCGGACAAAAGACCTGCAAGCGACAATGTCGGTGAGTCACTTTTTTTGACGGATCTCGAATACCCAGCCAAAAACAAGATTGCTTCTACGGGTTTTGCAGTTGACATCTACGGTTTAACCAGTAGACTGGGGCGGCAACTCAAGGGGAGATGATGGCGAGACCAAAAAACCAACAACCGACGCCCGCCGAATTGGAAGTTCTCAAGATTCTGTGGGACTCCGATCCATTAACGGTTCGTGAAGTCATGCAAGCTCTCAACGAGACCAAACCCAGAGCTTATACCTCCGTCATGAGCCTATTAAACGTGATGGTGGAGAAGAAGTTTCTTACGCGAACCGCGTTTGGCCGTGCGTACAAATACAAAGTGGCCGAATCACGGGAGAACACGCTGGGCGCGTTGGTGAATGATCTGGTCAAGCGAGCGTTTGAGGGTTCCAAAACCGCGTTGGTGGCACATTTACTTGACGAGTCCTCCCCATCAACCAAAGAGCTGGAAGAAATTCGCAAACTGATTGAAAAACACCAGCAAAAGGGGGCGTAAAATGAGTTCTGTTGGTTTTGATTACCTGCTGGTTAGCCGGATTCTACTCGCGGTCCTGCTTCATTTTGTCTGGCAAGCAACGCTGGTTTTTCTTTGTGTGACCGTCGTGCGTATTTCGTTTGCTCGCATCCATTCAACGCGGTACGTTTCCTCAGTTGCTGGTTTGATTTTGTTGCTGACGCTCCCGATGATCACTGCGGCCATTTATGTGGCCAGTCCGGAATTGGTCGACGTTGAATTCACGGCGCCGGCTTACTCGTCCGTCGATCCACAATTGGTTTCAAATTCAGCGATCGTCCCGTCCCGTAGCGGCGATTTGATTCAATTGTCAGTTTCGAGCTTGCACCAGGTCTATCTTTGGTTCGATCAACTCCGCCAAGTTTGGCTGTCGGTCTGGCTGCTTGGATTTCTGTTATTGGGCGTACGTCTGCTTATCAGTTTGGAGTCTTGTCTGAAGTTGCGAAATTCATCGCATCCGATTCCAGCCAAGATGGAGCAACTTTCCGATGCAATCAAGCGAAAATTGAGTTTGTCCGCCGGGGTGATCGTGCGGGCTTCCGAGGATGTCACGCAAGCTATCGCGACCGGCGTATTGCGACCGATGGTGCTAATTCCTGCGGCCTGGTTGACACAATTGCCTCCGCAGTCCCTGGAAGCAATCATTGCTCACGAGTTATCGCACGTGCGACGATTCGACCTGGGAATCAACTTCCTGCAGCGCAT
This sequence comes from Pirellulaceae bacterium, assembly GCA_942492215.1. Taxonomy (GTDB): domain Bacteria; phylum Planctomycetota; class Planctomycetia; order Pirellulales; family Pirellulaceae; genus Mariniblastus. The sequence goes on along the minus strand of CALODY010000010.1, from coordinate 148,003 downwards.
CGCGGAAACCGTCTTCTTTTTTCATCCGCTGGTTTGGATGCTCTCCAAAAGCATCGATCGCGAGCGGGAAATCTGTTGCGATGAATTGGCAATTTCCTGTACCGGCAACCGGCTGGCCTACGCGGAGACATTGGCATGGGTGGCGGAAACAAAAGAGCTAACTCGATCTCGTTTACTGTTTGGGCACGCATTTCAAGGAGACAAAAAGATGAATTTACTGCGCCGCGTTCGATTCGTACTGGAACCCACCGCAGCGGAAGGGCCTTCCCTGGTTCGTTCGTTCGTGGTTTTAATGTGCGTCGCTGGATCCATGGCATTTGCCTCACTTGCATTTTCTGTAACGGCCGGTTTTCCCGCGGCGGTGCAGGACGATCATGACTCTAAACGACTGAAGATCATCGTGGAGGCAAAAGCTGATGTCTCCCAAGATCACGGGCACATCCTGATTCAGCGAAAGGACGACCATGTCGCCAATTCAAAGGCCCGGTATTTATTCCAGATCATCGAATCAGATCAAGGTAAGAAGGAAATCATTGTGAGCCCAGCCGGGGACGAACCAGAGCACGGCCACGACGAGGCGTTCGAACACGAGTCCCATCACGCGGTTGAGGTTGATGGGCATCCTCATGAAAGTCATGACCATCCGCAAAACGTTGAGACCGTCGAATTGCATTTGTCACCGGGGCAGCTGGCGGAGAGTCTTCGCAGGATCAAGCCAACGGGTGAAAAAACAATCTTCTTTTTGCGGAAACAAAAGGAAGGACACGCTGGTCAGGCCGGACGTCGAATCGTTGTACGACCGCCGATCGAGAGGTACCTGCAATTGGAATTGATTGACGAGGAAAACGGGCATCAAGAAAACAAGGAGCTTTGGAAGATAAAGGAAAGCGACAAAGAGATCGACGAAGTTGAGATGGATCTGGATATTGAATTTGAAACGACGCGTCGTGGGTACCGCGCAGCCGGAAACGGCAATCAAAAGAAGAGGGGATCTTTGGAAACAAAAGGGCAACAACCAAGAAATCGACGAACGTCGCATGGATCGCGATCGAGCCGTATGGGTGCCCAAAAATGCAAAGGGCGAAGGAGTGATCGTTGACTTTCAGGTGGAATATCACGAAGGGAATGCGGAGTCGGATAAATCCAGATATAGTTTTCAATGGCGCCCAGAAAAACCAAAGGCGACCAAGAAGCGAGCCTTTTGGTTCGCCGAAGAACAGGATCATGAAAAGCAAATCGATGTGGATCGAGTTTATTCGCAGGACGATGATGAAATGAAGCAGGTAATTGCTGAGTTGACTCAACAGATCCAGGCGCTGCAAAAAGAAGTGCGGGAACTAAAATCAAAAAAGGAATACCAGCAGTTGCCTCCTGACACGAGACGGTATCGCAAAAAAACAGGCCAGGGAGTTTATCAAATCGAGCTGCGAATTGATCCGGATGCCAGACCCGCGAAACGACCATCTAACGCAGAACCTGCCCAAAATGCCGGCTCCGCTTTTTGGCGGAACTGGAAATACGAATCCCCAGAAAAGGAATACATTCAGTTGGAGGAATTAAAAAAAGCGAAGGGCAAATCGCCTGCTCCCCAAAGAAAGCCAGCCCGGGAAGGCAGTCGCAGCGGCAATCGGGAATACGACGCCGAGAGTTGAGCCAGGTGCAAATTGACGTACCTGGATCTGTCGGTCCCGCCTCACGCGATGTGGGGTCGGACTGGTTCCGGTCAGGCCAGTGGTTTGGCATCATTTACAGTAAAATGGTCATGAACCCGCTGCACGAGCTCCACATCGGGGACAACCAACGTTGAGCCAAATTGACCGACCAAGGCGCAGGTCGCGAAACCTTTTGATTTTTGGTCGTACAGGGTTTGCCAATCCATGACAGCTTTCTCGTGCTCGGGGGTCCGGTAGGGAAACTGAAACGGTGGGTTGGGCATTCCGATCCGCCACGGCTTGGGCGTCAATCGCGCACGAAAGCACTGCTGTCGCTGGCACAGCTTTGTATAAAGCGCGTCACTTTCCAGTCGGCGCAACAAATCAATCGCCAGATCGTCTTGCGCTTCGATGGTCCGAGATGTTACCAGGCATCGAAAACCTGCCGAAGTCCGATAGAGGCGGATGCCGAGCCCCGGGGTCTCTGAGCAGATCCTGGTCAATCGTTCAACGACCTCCGCACCCTGTGGTTTCTTTTGGCGGCCGAAAAAGGAAAGAATGCCGCCCAGTGGAGAAGGGGGTGGCAAATCGATATCCGCAAAAAAGACGTTCGCCGAATTGATCACCAACGCCCCGTACCGCACCCGGGTCAAAACTGCAATCGTTTGCCCGTCCTGAGTCAACTCCTCGACGATCGGTTCGCGTAGAGGACCGGCGGCGTATTCGTACTCGAAAATTGACTGATTGCGAATCGCCGCGGCCGTTTTCTCGGCCCTCCGATTGGCGACCCGCAACGCGTCTTCTGCGCTTTCATTGGAGTATCCAAAGGAAGTCACCGGCGGTCCCGAAGAATCGGCCGCGATGGGATCTGAGCGTACCCAAAACTTGTAGAATTGCATGGTCGTATACAGCAGCGACGGGGCATAGAACCCTTCGATTTCAAGAGTCCATTGTCGACCAATTCGACGCGTCGCTCAAGCGTCCGGTGTCCGAATTAGGGCGGGTTCCGTTCTCAAACAGATAGTGTGCCACCCACCACTCATTGCCGCCACGAAAACCAAAAAGTTCGCTGCAAGCCATGTAGAACATTCTCCAGCGATTGAACCAGCGAATCGAATCGACTTGACCGTACGTTGACTCGAACACCCCCATTATGGCTTGGCGGTTTTTGTCCATATTTCTCAACCACGCATCACAGGTTTTCTGATAGTGACACCCGTTCCAACGCCAACGACGCGCCAGCGTCATATCATCCTGGAATCTCGACAACAAATTGTCACTCGGCATGATTCCGCCAGAAAAAAAATACCGGCTCATCCAGTCACTGGCTTCCTTATCCTGGAACTCGTAAGCCAATTCGCGATGGCAGAAGATGTGCACGAAAAGTTTGCCTGTGGGGAGCAACCAACTCGAAATACGATTCAGCAACATGCGGTAGTTTCTCATGTGTTCAAACATTTCAACAGACACAACCCGGTCAAATTGGGTGTTCGTGTCGAAATCGTTCATGTCACAGGTGAGGATCTGAAGGTTGCCGGCAATCCCCAGCTCACTTGCCTTTCGTTCGATGTATTCTCGTTGCGAGGTCGAATTGGAAACCGCGGTGATCTGAGAGTTGGGATATTGTTCGGCCAACCACAGTGTTAACGAGCCCCACCCGCATCCCAGCTCCAGAATGCGTTGACCGTCTCTGATTTCGGCTCGAGTACAGGTTTCCGCCAGAGCCCGATTTTCCGCCTGTTCAAGAGAATTGGTTCCTTCCGGCCAAAAGCAGCAAGAGTATTTGTTTCGTTTTCCCAATGTCAGCTCGAACAGCTCGGCCGGCACTTCGTAGTGTTGTTCGTTAGCTTTCTCCGGGAGCAGCGCGATTGGGCCCAGTGAAAACTCTTCTATCAGCCGCTCCAATCGTTGTTGATTGGCTTCACAGTCACCCTGATCAACGGATGCGATCCGCTGCCGCAGCAGCCTGCGAATCCCGATGCGAGTCACGGGGTCCGGAACACGCCCCAGTTCCATCCAGTTGATCAGCTTCTCCGTCAAATCGAATTTCAAGATGTTCATTCGTCACCAAAATTTCGTAGGCAGATTTAAACGGAGTTTCCGCGTCCAGGCGAAAGTTGCATCGCCAGCCAATCGGATGCGTCGAACTTTTTTGGCAGTTTTCAGCAGTCGTGCTTTTGTGCCATCAGTTGATCAGGCAGACAGTTTGAATGGCTGACGAACGCATGCTCACGATCACTCCGCACTTTCGTTCGCGGATTGTTCCCGACGAGATCGGCTCGGTAATCGATCGTGGGATCAATCCTGCAGGCCGGCTTACAATAAACCAGATGCGTTAAATGAACTCGTCGCTCAGCGAAGGCGGCCTCGCAATAGCAGAGATAAAAATGCCAGAGGCGAATGAAAGAATCGCTGTAACCGAGTCGGGAAACTTCGTCCAGCGACTCCATGAATGACTGTCGCCAGTTGCGTAAGGTGTGCACATAATGAACGGTGAGATCCTCGGCGTGCAATACACGCATGTCCGTCGTTTTAATTGCGGCACGATTCAGGGCCCCAATGGACGGCAAACATCCACCCGGGAAAACATAACGTCGAATGAAGTCAACGTGTCGTATGTGATAATCGTAGTTCTGTTCGCCGATCGTGATCGCCTGCAACAGGATGACTCCAGAATCTTTAAGCAAGCTGGAACACTTCGCGAAGAACTCATCATAATATTGGTGCCCGACGGCCTCGATCATCTCGACCGAGACGATTTTGTCAAATTTTCCCTCCAGCTGCCGGTAATCTTTAAGCAACACCTGCACGCGATCCTGTAAGCCCGCGTCCGCGACGGCGTCCACGGCATAACGAAATTGTTCTTTAGAAATGGTCGTCGTGGTCACGCGACAACCGTAGTGCTTCGCCATGAAGATGGCCAGTCCGCCCCAGCCGGTGCCGATTTCCAGGACATGGTCGCTCGCATTGAGCTGAAGTTTTTCGCTGATCAGCCTCATCTTCCGAACGGACGCCTCGTGCATGTCACCAACACGGTCGTCGCCAATTGACGCAAACGTGCCAGAGGAATAATTCATCGTTGGATCAAGAAACAGTTTGTAAAAATCGTTGCCCAAGTCGTAGTGGTCGTGAATGTTTCGCCGGCTTCCCTTGATGGAATTTCGGCGCAGCACGTGTTGTAGCCAATACCAACGATTCTTCAGCCACGCACAGCTCTTCTCAAGCACCGTCATTTTCCGAAGATTGCGAATCATGACACGAATCAGATCGGTCAAGTTGTCCGATGCCCAATCTCCAGCCATGTAGGATTCCGCAGAACCGATCGTCCCGCCAAACAAAATCTTCCCGTAAAAACGGGAGTCGCTGACGACCAGTTGCACGTGAAGGTCATCCGCTGAGTCAGGATTACCCAGCATCTCCGCTTCCAGCCCGGGTTCCAAGATGGTGACCGAACCACCTTCCAACTGCTTCATCTGCTTCAGCAGCGTGGATCGAAACCAGCTGGACGGCTTGTCGGGGCCTTCTTCACCATCTCCGCATCCGCGAAGATCCAGTGGCAGCTCGGTTTGTGGAATGGAGTGATTCGATTGCTGTGAATTGCCAGAGAAGTAGTTCATCTATCTTGCTACAAACGATTTGGTTTTTGTTTTTCTTGTCGCAACAGCGTTGCCCCTCGAATCCGAGTCGCTGCGACGCGGGTGCGAATAAAATGGGATGCCTTTCAGGTACAACCTCAACGCCTGCCAGTAAATCCCAACGAACACCTGAACACTCATGAGCGGGTACGCAATCAGGACGCGATTCAGATTCCATGATGTGATGGTTTTTTTCTCCAACAACATGGAAACGTCAAAAATCCGCTCCGCATTTTCATAATTTTCAATTTTGACACCCAACTTCGATTCGGGATCGGTGAACATCATTCGATACTGCATGTCGAGCGACATAAATGGAGACACGTGAAAATCTTTGTCAATTCGATCCGCCACGACGGTGCTTTTGTGACCCCCCGCCTCGATCACATACAAGTGTTGTTCACCCCAGGGAGTGTTGTTGACTTCCGCAATGATGGCCACTACCGACTCGCCCTGTTCATCGAAACAGTAGAAAAAGCTGACGGGATTCATGGCAAACCCCAGGTATCGAAGTTGCGTCAGCAGCCGAACAGGGCCAATGCGTTGGCATATATTGTGTTTTCGTAAAACCAGATTGACACGTTCACGCAACGTTAATGATTGGTCCACGACCGTCAGATGGTCCGATTCTCGAAATCTGGAGAAAGCGGGCCGCTCGGTGGACCAGAGCCAGCGCCGCTTAAACACCTCCTGCAACTCGTCGAGATCCAACCACAGCATGTACATCTTGAAGTTGAACATGTGCTTCTTCGGAGAACGTCGGCGGTGGCGGACATGGCCTTCGTAAAGGCAACTGTTCATGAAACACCGGCCTCCTGGCGTGACCGCGCTAGTACATTCGCAACGGCCATCCCACTTTTCACACCATCCTCATGGAAACCGTTCCCCCAGTAAGCACCACAAAACGACGTTTGATTGCAGTCAATCAATTCGCCGTGTCGCTGCTGCATCCGTTTTCGGTTCATTCCGAAAATCGGGTGCGAATAACGGAATGACTTGATCACATTTTCGGGGTGAATGCGTCCGTTATCATTCAATGTGACGCAGAAGACGGCGTCGGATTGGAGCGACTGCAGCATGTTCATGTTGTAGGTGACGGTAGCTTTTGCCGTCGGTTCGGCCGGTTTAAAATAATTCCAGCAAGCCCATGCGCGACGATTTCGGGGTAGCAGCGTTGCTTGAGTGTGCAGCGTTGCCGTGTTTGATTCGTATGGGAATGCCGAAAGAATTTCTTGCTCAAGTGGTGAAGCGGCATTGCCAAGAATTCTCAGTGCCTGATCGCTGTGACAGGCGAAAACAACATGATCGAACTCCTCGGCCTGACGGTTTTTAACGGTCAACCAGACGGTCCCATTCTCTCGAGCAATCGAAGTCACCGGAGAATTGATGTGGATTTTTTCCCGCCAACGATCGGTCAAAGGAGCAACGTAAGATTTGGAACCACCTTGAACGACTCGCCATTGAGGACGATTCGTCACTCCCAACAGCCCATGGTTTCGGTAGAACTCGGCGATGAAACGAATTGGAAATTCTTGAAAGGATTCAAACGGTGCCGACCAGATGGCGGAACCCATTGGCAGAAAATATTGATGGATAAATGATTCGGAAAACTTGTTTCTCTGGAGAAAGCCCGCCACGGATTCGTGTTCGTCATCGGACTCGAGCAGTTGTTGGCCGAGGCGGTTAAATTTCATGAAATCGAAAAGCAAACGATGGAAGCGAGGATTGAACAGGTTTCGTCGCTGCGCGAACAACCCATCGAAATCGGCGCCCCGATACTCTAGCCCCGTAGCCTCACAGCTGACACTGAAACTCATGCGAGTCGGTTGAGAGGCCACGCTCAACTCGGACATCAGGGCGATGAAGTTCGGGTAGGTGCGGTCATTGAAAACGATGAAGCCTGTGTCCACGGGGATCGAACGACCACCGAGATCGACGTCGACGGTGTTGGTGTGGCCGCCGATGTAGTCATTGGCTTCATACAGAGTCACGTCATGGTCTTCCTGCAGGCGATAGCCCGCGACCAATCCGGATATGCCGCCGCCGATAATTGCGATTCTCATGTCGTCACCCGGTGTTGGCTTGGACTTTCGATTGAATCGCTTTGAGTCAAACTCGCGGCACTTCGCGCGTCTGTCTCAGCGTCTACAGATTCCGTCGCGATCCGACAGGCATTGTGTCCATCACCTCCCGTTTCGTCGCACTGGCGTTTGTTAATGCGATGCATCGCGTGTTTGAATCGCAAATACGCGAAACATTTATAGGCAATGTCGAGAAAATGGCGAATCACCGGAAGACGGGTGGGGCGGACAAATGCAGCAAACCCAATTCGTTGGTAAATCTGTCTGAAAACCTCCACCCCCGTGACGTACTCACCGTTAGGAATTCTTCCATGAATTTCCCGCATCAGGGTGTCCAGAGGGATCCCCTCCGGAGAAAATCCCGCCGCGGCGATATCGGTCAGGATCAACTTGTTTGATCGATCTTTCTTCCGAATCATATCAATCTCCCGCTTACAGAGGGGACATTGACCGTCGTAAAAGACTTCAAAATGATCGTTTCCAAGGTCCATTTCGGTTCCGTTCTGGGACTAATTGGCCGAACATTTTCAGGATCCGGCCGTTCCCTTTTTAATCAAGACAGTTGAACAAAAACGTCCAAAACGTGCCACCGGGATGACCGATGAATGTTGTGGCAGGCAACAAGCACCATCGTTTTTTTATTTTTTCTGTTAAATGCTGACCTTTTTCGGGGTCCTCATCCGCATGGACTCGTTTCAGATTCGTTCAATTCGTTCGAATAGGTGTTGCAGTGGTTAAGTCAAACGATTTATTTTCACCGAAAGAGGTGGCCAGGGCGATCGGTGTAAGCGAATCTTCGCTCAAGCGCTGGTGTGACTCCGGAAAAATATCGGCAATGAAGACTGCCGGGGGGCACCGGCGTCTCGCACATTCGGACATCATCTCGTTTCTTCGCAAACAAAATATATCCCTCCAGAACCCGGAGGCCGTTGGCTTACCGATGTTCGATTCACAACTTGTCGCCAATACAGCCAAGGCTCAGCATCGCTTGCTAGAAACACTGACGAACGATAGCGAGAGCGAGTGCCGCGACTTGTTGGTCCATCTTTTTGTCAATCAGTGGCCTCTCGAGAGAATTGTCGACGATGTGATCGCGCCAGTCTTCCGCCAAATTGGGTATCTTTGGGAGCAAAAACAGCTCGATACGTATCGGCAGCGGAGAGCTTGTCAAATCTGCCTCGCGGCGCTTCACGAGATCCGTCTCTTCCTGCCGGACCCGCCAGCCAACGCACCGAAGGCTATCTGTGCAAGTATCGCTGGGGATCACTACAGCCTGCCAGGCATGGCGGTTGAATTGACTCTGGTCGCGGACGGTTGGAACGCGGCTTCGCTGGGAAGTGATTTGCCGCTCGAATCGTTTCTCCAGGCCGCCAGACTCGAGAAACCTGCACTGGCTTGTATGAGCATTTCTCACATCGACAGCGAATCCGAATTGATGTCAAGCCTGAATCATTTCGCGGCTAATCTGCCACCTTCGGTGACGCTCGTAATTGGCGGAAGCGCGATAACATCCACCTTGCGAAATGGCCTGAAGTCGGTGATCTGCTGTGACAACATGTCGCAACTGTTGGCGATCGCCAGTAGCCTCAATCCATTGTCCGAAGACTAATCCATGTTGCGAAGCTTCTGACAAAAACGCTGCAACCAATTTTTTACTTTGATAAATCCAATTTGTTCCAAGTGAGGGATCGATGTTCCGGAATTTGAATTCGTTTTTTGTTCTCGGTTGGCTGATCGTCACGCTGGTTTTGACGACTGCGGATCCGGCGTGTGGCTTTCAGGAGGTGGCCGGCCAGACCGCAACTGCCAACTCGGCCATTCCAATGAGCGGCGTGCAAGACTGGGACCAATGGCGTGGTCCGAATCGCGATGGAAAAATTTCGGGAGTCAATTGGCCCGAGTCGATTGATGAAACGAGTCTGAAGCGGAGCTGGTCCGTCAATCTGGGGCCCAGTTATAGTGGCCCGGTTGTGGTAGGCGATCGTGTTTTTACAACCGAGACCCGTGACAAAAAGTATGAGGTCGTAACCGCGTTCGATCGGACTTCTGGAACGAAGTTGTGGTCCACTGACTGGGAAGGCTCGATGTCAGTCCCATTCTTTGCGAGAAGCAACGGGGACTGGATTCGAGCGACACCGGTTTACAGCGAAGGCCGACTGTATGTTGCCGGGATGCGTGATGTGTTGGTATGTATCGATGCGGAAACGGGAGCCCAGTTGTGGAAAGTCGATTTCCCTGCGGAACTCGGTACCGCGGTGCCGTCTTTCGGATTTGTTTGCTCGCCGCTGATTGACGGGGACGCATTATATGTTCAAGCCGGGGGAGCCTTTTGTAAGCTGGACAAGAACTCTGGCAAACTCATCTGGCGCGGGTTGGACGACGGCGGCGGAATGAACGGCAGCGCTTTTTCTTCTCCGATCATCGAAACGATTGCCGGAAAACGACAAGCCATCGTACAAACTCGCCCCAGCCTCTGCGGCGTCGACTTGGAAACGGGCGAAACACTTTGGTCTCAGGAGATTCCGACATTTCGCGGCATGAATATAATCACCCCAACAGTTTACGGGGATAGCCTGTTCAACAGTTCCTACGGCGGAACGACGCAACTGATCAGCGTCCAAAGCTCGGGAGATAAATTCGAGCTGAAACAAAAATGGAATCTGCCAGCGCAGGGCTATATGACGACACCGGTTGTGATTGATGGTTACGCTTATACCCACCTCCGCAATCAGCGATTTGCCTGCTATGACTTGACCAACGGTGTTGAGAAGTGGAGAACGAAACCTTTTGGAAAGTATGCGAGCCTTGTTGCTGCTGGCGACAAAATCCTGGCCCTCGACCAAACAGGTCAGCTAATGATGATCCGCGCTAACCCCGAGGCATTTGAATTGATTAGCACCAGGAAGGTGGGAGATGACAGTTGGGCTCACCTGGCGGTCCGAGGCAACCAGATTTTCGTGCGAAACCTCAAAGAACTGGTCGCCTTCGAGTTCCAACCCTAGGCCGCCTAATGCCTTTCGACTCGCTTTGTCAAGCTACTTCAGCCGCTGGCGTTGTTCAGGGCCAAATTAGGAGCAGAACGCAGGATGGCCTGCTTTTGACCGTGGGACTGTTAGGGCGATCGGACTGGAAAGGCTCCAGCTTGGCATTTTGGTCTTGATCGTCGCGGTTTCGCAGTTCGTCGTGGAAAAGTGTGTTGCCGTAAAGTATCATTTCAACTCGTTTTTTGAATCAGCAAGACCTCCTTTTTCTGCAGCCCAATCATTGCAGCCGTCGGCGAAAACCATGTCCGTAGAGCAGTTGCCTGTCCAAAGCACCCAACAGAGTTCGCTTCACAGCATTCAACTGGCCGCCATTACCAAAGGCGTCTTTGACATACCGCCGCGAACACGTCGACTGTTGTCGATCGCGGGGTTATGCGGCATCATAATCGTGATCGTCGCCAGTTTGCAGGGCAATCGGCCTGCCACGATCGAAGTCGACAAGGTGTTGCACTTTTCCGGGTATTTCGTATTGGCATTCATACTCGTGCTGGGGCTTAGCCCCAAGTATTATGTGCCGGCTTTGCTAACGCTTATCGGGTTGGGCTACCTGATCGAAGTCGTACAGCCGCTTAACGGTCGTTCACGCGATATCGAGGACTTCTTCGCGAATACAATAGGAGTCGGCGTTGGAACTTTTGCTGGTTTGATTGCGCGCGGGATCTACGCTTTTCTTAAAAAGGAAATCGCGGCCATTGAGGTTCGCCGCCGACTGCGAAACTATTCCGTCGGCGAGACGATTCTGAGTGAAGGAGCCCAAACATCACGTTTGTTCGTGATCGAAAGCGGCTCGGTGAAATTGACGAAACAGTTCAACGGAAAATCCAAAGATCTGACCACCCTGGGTCCAGGCGATGTAATTGGCTTGTTGGGTGCCATCCAGGGAACACCGCAATACTCGACGGCGACGGCGGTCAGCCGAACATCAATTTACGGCATGGATCTCAGCGAGTTGATGGATTCGGCGGGTGGAGTGAAACACCCCGTGGCGTTGGTGCTCTCGACGTTTGCTGACAAAACTCGAGAGCTTGTTGAACGCGTTCATGAGCTTGAATCAGAGTCCGTCGATCCGGAAGCAACTTGAGGACTGGCAGCCGGATTCCGGATGGAAAACGCTTCCTTTTTGACTCTGACGGTCCCACGTACAAACTGCGGAATCAATCCTCAGCTACATGGCTAATGAAATTTGGAGACGTCAGAGCCAGACCCTGCAAGTCTACTTTTCCTTCAGCCCACACAGAATGACCGTGATATTGTCTTTTCCGCCTGCTTCCAGCGCAAGGTCAACCAAGTTATCACAGGCCATTTGCAGGTTTTCTTCACCCATCGCATCTTTAATCGTCTCCGCGTCAAGCATGTCACTCAGACCATCGGTGCAAAGCAGGAGTCGGTCTCCTGATTCGATTTCAAAATGAAACACCTCGGCGTCCACCGATTCGCGACCGCTGCCCAGGCTGTTCAACAACACGTTGCCCAGGTTCCTGACATCCCTTTCATCCACACCGGCGTCCATCAATGACTGGGCCAACGTTTGATCCCGAGTTAACTGTGTTAGCTGACCATTTCGAAGGACGTAGACTCGAGAATCCCCAATGTGACCGATGAGCACATGCGGTGGCAATAGATAAGCGACGGACAGCGTGGTGCCCATTTGTCGATTTTTTGGAATGTCCGAGCTGTACATCCTAAAGGCATCTTGGATGCGATTAATATACGCCGCCGCGCGTTCGCGAATCAGCTGTGCGTCCATGCCTTTGAACTTCATGACCCAACTCGTGGCCACGCCAGCGGATTGGAGTAAGGTCTCGATAGCTAACTGAGAAGCAAAATCACCGAACTCGGCGCCACCAATCCCATCGGCAACGACCAGCCCATAGGCGTGATCGTCGACCAACGCAGCGTCATCCGATGGAAGATTGGAAAGCAACATTTCGCAGCTTCTGTTGCGGCGGAAAACAGCAAAGTGATCCTCGTTCCGCGTCCGCTTCTTCCCGGTGTGAGTGGCCGCCACTAATTCAATTTCAAATTCCCCCTGGTCGTCCGCGAAGAAATTGTGTTTGAAGTTGCCGCGTGTATCGAATTGAGTTTCGGTTTCTAGTTCGCGCTTTTCGTTCATTGATTCGACCGTCGTTAAAATTGAGCAAGCCGTGATACGCATGGTCGCGGCCGATTTCGGGTTTCCCGTTGAATCGCACTTCGTTGTATCTGGAAACTATCGCTTCTCATTGTGCACGAATTCCAAGTCGAATTCAATTTGTTGCCGACGCGATCGGGGACGCTAGCCAAAATTCATCGTCAATCGTCCAGCCGTTGGTCAGAAATTAGGATTGAGCGGCTTTGGAAAATTTGAATATTGGGATCGCCCAAAAACGCAGCAGGAGGCAGATGTCGAAAAACGACTCGCAAAGAAACGCTACTCGATCTGGGTAGAAAGTGCGGCGGATGCGAACTTGCCAAGGCGCCTTCTCGCTCGATCGAGGGCCAGGGCCCAACACGCGACGCTCAAAACTCCAATATCAGATCGCAGGCAAACAGCCATTGGTTCGTGGATGTGCCATCATCGAAGGCAGGTGGAATGGCGTTCGAGTCCCGAACCTGCCAATCGTGGCGAATCTCTGGACGAATCCGTAGGTTCTCACGTGGAAGCCAGTTCAGCCCGAATGTGAGGTTGTAGAAGCTGCCGGGTGCGGCCGGCGAAGTCGAATCGAAACCGGCGAATGTTCCGTCATCGTCACGGAGCCATTCGACTCTCAGGCCTCCGCGCCAATGGTCGTTGAAATTGTAGAAGAGATAGTTGGCGATGGAATAGCTTTCAAAATTGTCACTTTCGGTGTCGGTTCTCGAATTGCTGACCAGCAAATCGTGCTCGAATTGGTATTGCCAACTCTCACGAAAATTCTGAGTCAAGATCAGCGAGTAAATGGTCACATCGGAATCTGCAAGCGTGACCACTTCGCGCTGCCGTCCAGTCTGGATTGCGAAATAGATTTCACTCCGCTCGTCCTGTGACTTCCAATCGAATGATCCGAGCCAACTAATGCTGCCGTTTGAGTTTTACGCTGTATTCCAACCAAAGTTTGGCCCGAACTCGACGTCAATCGAGTCCAGCAATTTTGTTCCGGCAAGCAACCCGGTATGTGTGCCCGGTTGAAAGTTCCAACTTAAATAGTGGGAGTAGAAGAAGTTCTCCGTGGTAGAGATCCATTCGCTGCCAATTGGTGAGAAGAAATTGCCAACCTTGCAATGGACGCCCGGGCCAATCGGCAAGAACAGATCGGCATAAATCTGTGGAAAGGCAAGTTTGTAAAAACGACTTGCACTGTCGGAGACGATCCTCGCATCCAAGCCATTTGTCTGGGCAAACGCAGCGTCCGTTCCGTAAAGCGTGTCGATACGCCCACCAAGTTGGACGCGGCGTTGATCCGGATTAACTTGTCGTTCGGCGACCAGGTAGAGGCCATTCATCTGATACGCATTTGAACGATAGTTATTCAACACCGGACCGTTGGTGCGATCGTTCGGCGAATCGGGATTCAGCGTGACGCCCTGCTGTAGATAGCCAAAAAACCTGAATCCAAACGGGTTGGCCTCTGGGTCGTCTTCCAGCACGTCGTCATTCAGTACGTCCGCGATGGAGGCATCGGACATTGCGTCCGACTGCGTTGCCTCCGGCAAAGGCGGTGATTGTGCGATAGCCTTGCGCGAACTGAAACTGGTCGCATGAAGAAAAACAACGCCTAACAGAAAAGCCAATCCGACACGCGGGGCCGCGCAGCGGAAGCCGGCACGTTTGTCGGCGTGCGCGCGATTTTCAGGAAAAACAATCATGTTTGCCAGTATCGGCCAACCGCACCCCGGCCGGGAGGCAGTCGTCGATTCGCTGGACCTTCCCCATTGGTTCGTCCCGCAAAATCGTCATCATCGGAGAATATTTACGAGATCTGCTTTCATCGGTAAGGCGTTTGAAGCTGCATTCGGCATCACGGCGCTTGGAAGCAAGCCCGGCAAACGATCTGAATTCGATGCGACATTGGCGTGTTGCCAGCGGTCGAACGGCCGCATCACCCATCCGTTGGAAAACGGCTGACCATATCAGAAAGATGTACCTCACTGCATGAACCCGTCATTCGCAAGAACCCGGCAAAAGCCCCGGAGATCAGGCGGCCAATGGTGGTTGAATCCATAAAAACGGTGGTTGTTCCGATTCGCTAATCGGAGTTCCCGTTTCTGGGTCGACACCAATGATTTCGGCAAGTTCCGTTTGGATCGTCGTCGTCAAGACGCGTTGCAGTTTGGGCAAAGTTGTGGACGCCGGCACCCCGTCGAGAACACGATGATCGAAAGTCAGGACCAGTTTGCTGACACCCTTTCGGGGAGTTTGGTCAACACCTAGTACCGTCGTCATGGGTCCCAAGTGTTTGGTCCCATAAACGCCTTTGTACGAGGAGACACTCATTCCAAACGTTCCCATGTGGCTGGCACGTTTGGAGGGCCACAGGTCCAGCATGACCCACCAGCCCAAACTCCGCAAAAACCGAGGCGTTTGGGAGAATTTTACCTGATGTCGAAATTGTTTGATCTCTTCGATCGGGGCGCGGCGTAGGTGGTCATATCGTTTTTGGAGGTCCGTCAAAGACTCTTCTTGAGGATTATTAAACCTGGCAAAAAAGAGTCGCTCTTCGCCCTGGTATTCACGACTCATCGTCAACATGCATACGTTATCGTGGTGTTGATAAATGTGCGGACGCGGAGAAGGAACATAGATCTGACGCAGCTCCGGATTCTGTTGCGCCACGAGCGCGTAGGCTTTCATGTACAACACGTTCCAGGAGATCTTGGGACGCGTCTTGCGGCGGAACTGTGCTACTTTTCCCGTGTCAAGTTCGCCGATCAATCCAGCGGTTGGATATCGCATCGACACTCGCATAAGGTCGTCCACAAGCCGTCGATTCCCGGATAGTCGAATGCGTTTTCCCATCTGTTTTTCGTTTGCACCCTCAAGCGGACAGGATTTCAACCGTGATTTGAAATCGGACTGGATTTGTCAGGATCTGCCTTCGCTTGGAAGATCCCAATTGGCGTTCTGTCCCGTTCGTTACGCTGGTGATGAATCACGACCCAACAGGGGGCGGTTCACCGGTCTGCGGTTTCGGCAACAAACCCCAAATGGGCATCCGCCGTCTGGATCCATTCCGTTGGATTGTTCATGTATCCCATTTTCCCAAGGACTTGGCCTGTGGAATCCAACAGCAACACGGTCGGATAGGAATTGACGTTGTATTGGTCGGCCAGTTCTGCGTTTTGACGTTTGATTTCCGGTTTTTGCATGGCTCGTTTGGGATAGTCAAGTTCCAGGAGGACCACGTTGTCGCGCGCCCATTCATTGAAAACTTGAGTTTCGAAAACGTCATTTCGGAGTTTGACGCACCAACTGCACCAGTCGCTGCCTGTGAAATCCGCGATGATGGGTTTGCCAGTGGCTTCGGATTCCTGCAGTGCCGCTTCAAACGAATCATGCCAGGGCGTGAGTGGTGCTGACTCGGCAAGTTCGGGAGCATCCGGACGAAAGAGTGGCTTCAACGATGAGTTTGTACACCCCAGCGACGTCAGAAGAATCACGCCGGCAACTAAAGGAGTCGCAATGCCATGATTCCGGATAGACGTTGTTTTCATGATCCTTGCCCAATTTCACTTCCATGGAAAATTCAGCACGGTTCAGCCGGGAAAACGGCGAGAACCGCGGGCGAATAATAGAGAAATCCGGAGAAACACCAAAGTTCAATTCATGCGGTTTTTGGCGTGTTGCCGAAAATTTTGCCAGCTTCGGCCTCGCAAGAGACAGGATTTCGATTGGATGGCGCGCAAGTCCCGCTCCGAAATTTCCAGATTCCGAAGTGGGAAGCAGCCAGATGTAGCACGATTGACTCGGTGGCGCAGCCGGAGCAGCGCGTCAATGCCAGTCGGTGAATCCCAACGGATTACCGGCGATGAATCTGCGTTAGACGTGAGGTTCATCGGCCTTCTGCTTCAACATTTTCATCTCGCAAGCGATCTGGTCTCTTTGTTCTTCTGCCTGAACCAGATTTGTCTCGAGTCCTTTTCGGATGCTTCGTTCCCGTTCGTAGGCCCGGTAGAGTCGAGTGAATTTCCTTTTCGTTTTCTCGGCGATCAATTCGTTTTGTGACTTCCTGGGTGCCGGGTCCTCGTTGGTGGCCGTCACTTCGAATTGCGACTCGGCTACTTTTTCGCGCAACGCTTCTATTTCTTGCTCTTTGGATTCAAGTTGCGGAAGTAGTTCTTCAAGTTGCTGACTCAGATCGAGTTTCTCCTGATCAAGAGCCTCGATTTTTTCCGGCATCCCGGCATATTGCAACGACCGCACTTCCAACTGCTCAAATTTACTCAACGATTCGTTCAGGTGATCCTGCAGTAGACTATTTTCTTCGTTTGCCAAATTCAGTTTGTCGCGAAGGTCCGCTACCTCCTCTTCGATTGCCGCAGACCGTTTTGTTGCTTCGCCAAGCCTGAGCACTTCGTCATTCAGTTCCGCGTTCCTCAAATTGGCATCTTTGAGTTGTCGTGCAAGCTCAGAAACCTTCTCGACCTCCTGTTTTGAATCCGATTCCACCGATTTGACTTGTTCACGCAATTCTTGTTGCTTCTCTTTAGCAGCCGCAAGTTCCGATTGCAGTTTCTGCAACTGGGTGTTTTCGCAATCGCGGTCTTTGATTGCGTTTTTGGCCAGATCCAATTGGTTTTTCAAATCGGTCTTGTCGACTTCGGCGTCTTTGAGTTTCGCCGCGAAATCGTCAATCTTCTCGTTGGCTGTCTTAAGCTGGTGCTCGATCGCAACCAATTTGGCAATTCCCTGTTTCTTCAGGTCTTCTTTTTCCGCCTCAATCGTTTCAATCTGCGTCTGCAGGTTCTGGCCTTGGTCGGCCTCCAACTTGAGCTGACTGGACAAAAGTTCCAACTCACCATTCTCCGACTGCAACTGATCCACAGTTGTCTCGTACTCGCGTATCTGATTTCGAAGTTCATCCTGTTCGTTGGTCATTTCTGCCAATCGGGATTGCAGTTGAACAATTTGGGAGTTCGAGCTTTCTAAATCACGCTGAGCAGGCAAAAAGTCGTCAGCCCGCTGTTTCAGGAGTTCGTTCTCTTGTTCAGTTAAATCCAGCCGGTTTTGGAGATCCGCGAGCTGGCTGATGGTTTCCAAATGTTGTGCTTGAAGGGACTCATTCTCCGCACGAAGCTCAGTGGTCTCGCCGATCGAAGATTCGGACTCTTCCAGCTTGCGGCGCAGATTTTGATTTTCCTCTTCAGCGGCATTCAGTTTCCGCAATAGGCTGGAAAGCTGCTGTTGCAGCTCAAGTTGTTGCTTCTGCAGTGCAGATGCA
Organism: Pirellulaceae bacterium; assembly: GCA_942492215.1. Classification (GTDB taxonomy): domain Bacteria; phylum Planctomycetota; class Planctomycetia; order Pirellulales; family Pirellulaceae; genus Mariniblastus. Next base: position 130,194 of record CALODY010000010.1, on the reverse strand, counting down.
AGTTTTGTTTGTTCAATTGAGTCGAACAGGCTCGTTTCGAGAGTGGCAATCCGAGTCGCCAGGGCTTTCTTTTCGGTCGTCAGTTTTTCGACCGTTTCAATCAACTCGACCTCTCGAACCGAATGTTCAGCGACGGCGGGAGGATCCATCTCGAGATCGGTTTCAAAGCCGGGTTCGCGGACGGTTTGAAACTCCTCGGCGCTCGGAGGTTGAAAGCTATCTTGACTTGGAATCGCAGTCGATTCCGCGTTGTATTGATCGACGGTCAGCTCGCTCTTGGCGGCGAGGGTTCGTTTGCCTCGATCCGGCGTTGCCGTCGGGAAAGAGCCAGGATCGACGGCGGTGTCGGCGCTGGCAGCGTTGAAATCCGAATGTTCCGCCTCGATAAACAGATCGTGATCGTCGTCGAAGACCATTGTTTGTTCGTCCGGTTCATCTGGCCGAGCCGGGTCGTCATTTTGTCTTGGCGTTGGATTCGGGTCAGTGGCGCTGCGGTTTTGCAAACGGTCGTCATCGAATTCAAAGCTGTCTGGTTCGGCAACGGTGAATTCCGCATAAACGGTTTTTGATTCTTCTTTCGGGAACAATTCGTCAGCGGAGCGGTCTTCATTCCGAATCTCCTGGTCTGCCGGCAAAACAAAATTGGTTGGACCGGCTGTCGTGGTCGAAGCAGCAGACTTGGTCGACGCAGATGCAGCTCGCGCGGGAAATTTCTTCTTCCTCCAACCACTGAATTCCTTCGGAACCTTGGTGTTGGAAGTTACCGGCGGGACCTGGGCGTTGACCTCGTTTCCGGCCGCGACCGACTCGGAACTTGCCGCATTCGGCAACACCGATGAATCTTCGACCGATGCCCGATCAAAATCTGATTCTTTGTTCTCAGCAAAAAGCAATTCAAGCTCGGAATCAAGCCTGGCGGAGGAAACGCTGTCGGCCTTTGCCCGCTGAAAGGCGGCCGTCGTCTCAGCCATCGGATTGTCAAAATCCAATTCGGTTGCAATCGTCGCGTCTGCCCGAACCGTTCCGTTTTCGTCGGCTGAAAAATCGAACTCAGGCTCAATCGCCGCGCCGGTTTCCGGGTGTGAGGGAGCTTGCGCAATGCCGCCATGTGGATTCGGAAGGGAATCGGTTTTGCTTTCTTGGAAACGATCCGATTTCTTGAATCTACCTCGCCAAGATTCATTGTCCGGCGTGATTCGATTCTTTTTGCGTCGCCCGACAAACCACGCAAACAGCATGGCCAGCAACAGGATCGGTATAAGCGCAAGCAGGTAAATTGGATCGAAACCCAAACTGTCGACGATGGATTCTGACTTCGACTCGACAGGTACCTGCACGGACAAATCTTCTGTCCGCCCATTTTGGCTTTCAATATCAACTTGTTCGGTCGTTTGATTCGTAGGTGACATTTGTTTTCGACTCAGATACTAGGCAGTTTGTGTCGGTAAGTGACTGGTTGGAAGGGTTACTGATACGGTTTGCCGGATCATTTTATGCAATGCTTGGCCCAAGCTTGGTTACGGGCTATACGGCATTCCGTGAGCCGGAACGCCCAGGCACGGGGAAGGTTGTTTTGGAGCTGACCGAACGCCGGCATTCGAGATATTGCCTGGCAACGATTTCGAACGAAGCGATTCGTGGGGGCGTCGAGCGTCAAGTTTGGAGCCGACTTTTGTTGGTTAGGGGCTTCCGATCGAGTTGTGACCAATTTCGGCGACAGATAGGTAACCGGCAACGGACTCTCCTGGACGGAAATGGGATTGCAAACGAGTTCCTTCCATGGAGACTTTCGGCAATGATCCTAACTTGGGGACCCCACAGCGTAGCTCAAAGTTGTTAAGAAGTTGTGGTCCCTGGCAGCAATCTTTATTGTATCCAAAATCCATTTCGTTTTTAATTGCTAAAGCAGACCTTTCCCCATCTGTGATGACAGCTGCCGGAAACACCTACCTGCATTGAGTAACTGTCACAACCGCGTTAAACCGTATAAATTGTCGGTTGTCGACGACAGCGACTTCCGCCAGCGGAAATGGACGAGAATGTCTTACAACGCTTTGGCAACCGTGTTAACAACCCAAGTTTTGGATAATAGATTGAAAAAACCGATAGTAGATTTCTCAAAGTTTGATTTGAACAAGGTACTTGTCGATCGCGACGGTATTCTGGATGTGAACCCACACCGTTTCGAAATGGCTTTGCTGGATGGTGTTTTGTATGTCGATGACGATTCCGCAGTGGGATTTAAAGACGTCAGAGAAGATGAGTTTTGGGTTCGAGGACATTTTCCCGGCCGCCCTTTGATGCCGGGGGTCTTGATCTGTGAAACGGCCGCCCAGCTTTCGGCCTATTTTGCGTCGACCAAGAAACTGTTGGATTCTGGAGTCGTTGGACTTGGGGGAATGGAATCGATTCGATTTCGGGGTCCTGTGGTTCCAGGAGATAAAATGATCCTGATGCTACGTCGTGGTCGAGTACGCAAGAATGCCATGTTCCTCACTGAGTTTCAGGTATTTGTCGGCGAGAACCTGGTGGCCGAAGGCGTGGTCAAAGGAGTTGCGCTCCAATCCTGAGCCATCTTCGATTCCGATCTGGCAATGTTGCTCGGCAACCATCACAAAATCAGGCCAATCGAAACTGCGACATGCGAAAGCAGTGTGTCGGTTGATTTGTTGGAATTAAGAGAGTCATTGACGGGATGTCATATTTTTCGCCACGCAGGCCTGAAAATAATTGACTAACTCTGAAGCTTGAGTTTTCAAGCGCTACGCGGATGCATGATGTCCTGCCAGACGCAGCCTGCCCATGACCATCCGACGCCAAATCCGACCAGTATATTCTTCATCTCCGGCGTCATTGACTTTGTGTCCCGCATTTGCTGAATCAGGATCGGAATTGTTGACGAGACGGTATTACCCACGTCCTCCAGAAGAATGGGCAGTTTTTCTTCCTCGATCCCCATTTGCATTTGCAGTTCGTTGAGCATTTTGTAGGTGGCCTGATGGAGCAGGTAATAGCCAACGTCGCTTCTGGAGAGGCCTGTCTGGCGCATGATTTGGTCCAGCAACATTGGGACTTTTTCCATCGTGAAATTAATCAACGCGGGCCCATCCATATAAAGGTCACTCTTCCATCGTTTCCGATGACGGGGTTGGATTGCGTTTTCGGGGCAGCGAAATCCTTTCTCGGTTGCGATCAGCGTGTCAGCGCCGGTACCGTCCGTCCCAAAACAGAAACCCCACATGGACGGAACGTCGTGGGACTCAATCAACGTGGCAGCCGCCGCATCGCTGAAAATCGTCCTCAAACTCCGATCGTTCAGATCGATCATCTTGCTGTAGGTTTCCGCCGTGATAAACAAAATGCGTTTCGCGGCACCTGATCGGATCAGTCCATCGGCCAGCGAAAGTCCATAAACGAAACCGCTGCAGCCAAGGTTAAAATCCAAAGCCCCGCAGTGTGTTGGCAGGTCCAAGCGGTCTTGCACCAAACAAGCCGTGGTAGGCAGCGGATAGTCCGGTGACTGGGTACAGAACAGCAAGAAGTCGATGGACGCTGGATCTACATCGTTTTCTTCGAGGAGCATTTTGCCAGCGGCGACTCCCAGATCGGACGAACATTCATCTGGCCCGGCAATGTATCTTTTGTAGATTCCGGTTTTTGAGGCAATCAAGTCCATATCCCATTTGGGATTGGCCGCCTGCAAATCTTCGTTTGTTTCGACCTGTTCCGGAAAGTACACGGAGATCGGTCCAACCGCAGCAAATTTCACGAAAATCCCTGTTTGACCCCGTCTCACGTGGCCCCAAAACGAATACTTCCCATCGAAAACAACCCAGAAAGTACCAGAAATTTTGGCAATCATGAAGACGTCTGTTGGCTCATTCCGCAAATGTGTGGCGTAGGTCCCTTCAGCAATTGGGCCTTCGTGGCAGACTTCTTGTCAGCCAAACCGGCTGACTTGGCTCCGCTTATTTGGCCCCGGTTTGACGGTTGGAAACAAATTTTGGCCCAGGCGATAATCGCCAGAGTCATTTTCATGGCTAATTCACTTTCGTAAACCACCAGCTCTGCTGGTGCGTACCAATAAGGCTCTGCCGTTTTTTGTCGTAACCCGAGGCGTTAGCGAGGGATGATAACTGCGTTCCCTTGCTCACGCGTCGGGTTACGATTTTCGGCCCCTTTCAGGGGCCTTCCTCATACCACCGGCTCTGCCGGTGGCTATTGATTTAGGAATCAACGCATCAAATGAAGCAGCTTTTTGTTTACGGCACTTTGAAAAGAGGCGAATGTCGCTCGTCAACTCTCAAAGGGCAGACCTTCAGGTTCTTGTCGCAGACGGAGCCAGACTACCGCATGTTTCGGGTCAGAGATTACCCCGGCCTCATCGAAGTCGGCCAAGGTAGCGGTCAGGCAATCGTCGGCGAGGTCTGGCAGGTGGACGAAGCATGCCTTCGATTGCTGGACGACGTCGAAGGAGTCGACGAGGGCTATTACATACGCCGCCCTATCCGGCTGCAGAACAATGTTAGCAACATGGATGTTGAAGCCTATTTTTACCAGCGCTCGGTTGCAGGCTGCGAGGATTGCGGCAATTGCTGGTAAGGTGATCAAGACGCCGGTCCCGTAGTCGATACACCAGAATCGGGTACACTTTTAGTTTTCACCCCGTAATTCTCACTGGCTTTCGGCAGTCGCGGACCTATGCAAGCTGCCAGAACCTCAGCCGTTTTGCTTCGGTTAAGATCACGACAGATCAAGAATGAAATGGCTCGCGTGAGCCGTTTCGAAAGCAACACCAATGAATTGTTTCGCTAATGAGAAATGCGGACTGACCAACAGATTCCAATTGGAGAGAATTGAATATGGCCAAAGCAACCGCACGACACATACTTGTCGATACGCTGGAGCAGTGCGAAGAACTGAAGACTCAAATCGAAGGAGGCGCCGATTTCGGGGAAACGGCGAAGGAGCATTCCAACTGTCCCTCGGGTCTCAAGGGAGGTGAACTCGGAGAGTTTGGCCCGGGACAAATGGTGTCAGAATTTGATCAAGTCGTGTTTAGTGGCGAGGTCAATGAAGTCCTCGGACCAGTAAAGACCCAATTTGGATACCATCTATTGGAAGTCACCAGCCGAACCGATTGACATTCTTGAAATAGAAAACCGACGGGTCATCGGGAACCTGAATGCAAAGTCAGAAAACTTTGTTGTTTCAGATTCCGGACCTGACGCGAACCACGTCGGTTGCTTTCGTGTTTCGAAAGCCAATGCGTGCGGTGTAGTTTTGCTGCTGCGACGCACTCCGGGTCATTCGCGATTTGTAGCTCCAACGAGACCAGCCAAGATTGACGCGCTTGCGTCTTGAGGCGCCGCGAGCTGCAAATTCAACCTCATTGGCTGAAACCCGACTGGCAGGCTTCAAGTACGGTTCATTGCATGTACCATTGAAAAAGGTCGACTCGATGGGCGGACTTGAAGGAACCCGGATTGAAATTAATTGAACTTACCGACGTCTCGAAGACTTACGACCTGGGTGAGGTACAAGTTCATGCGCTCCGCAGCACAACACTAACGATTGCCCAAGGAGAGTATGTCGCGTTAATTGGGCCTTCTGGTTCGGGGAAATCGACATTGATGAACACGCTCGGCTGTCTTGATCGACCCACCGAAGGAAGCTATCTGCTTGATGGGGTGGAAGTCGTCGATATGAATCGAGATGCCCGAGCCAGAATCCGCAACAAAAAGATCGGGTTTGTGTTCCAAAATTTCAATCTGCTTTCGAGAACGTCCGCGCAGGAAAATGTTGAATTGCCGCTGATGTACTCCCGCCAGGTAACGCCGCGCGAAAGACACAAACGCGCGCGGGAGATGTTGGCCTTGGTCGGCTTGGAAGACCGCCTCGACCATCACCCGGCTCAGCTTTCAGGCGGCCAACAACAACGGGTCGCCATTGCCCGCGCCCTGGTCAACGAACCCGCGATTTTGATGGGCGATGAGCCGACCGGCAATTTGGATACAAAAACCAGCCGGGAAGTGATCGATTTGTTCGCGAAACTCAACAGTGAACAAAGCCTGACGGTAATTCTGGTTACGCACGACCAGGAAGTTGCACGGTACGCAAAACGAACGCTCGTGCTACGTGACGGAAGCGTCATCTGCGACACGAATGATTTTGATGAAGCCTTAAAATCGTTACATTCCTACGAAGAGTTTGACCCGGTCAATTAAATTCCATGCCAGCAGCATTGTCGATTGAATGAATCCAAGCCGGGTTTCCGATTCAATCGGTACCATGGTACGCGTTTTCGTTTTAATCGTCGTCTGCTTGTCCTCGCTTGGGCTCCGTCCCCAGAAATCACAGGGGCAGGTGCCGGTGCTGCAGATCTTCCCAGAACAGCGATCGATTCAGGTTCGCGCGCCGGAGAGTTTTTGCCCGGTGCCATTATCAGACGTTTCGACTCCGTTCACGGTTGCTTCGCCGAAAGAAACACGGCAAGAGCAACCGATCTCTCTGGACGAAGCCATCCATATTGCCCTTGTAAACGCAGATGTGATTCGCGTTCTGACGGGGATCTCTGCGACTTCCAGCGGTCGCACGATTTACGATGTTCCGGTGATCAATACCAGCGTTGACGAAGCGAGTGCTGAGTTCGATCCGCGGTTTCGGCTGGATTTGACGTATGAAAAACCGGACCGGCCGGTTGGGTTTGTGGATACGATGTTTGTTGGGGCGCCAGGCCGAGAAATACTGAATTCTTCGATTTCATTGGCCAAAAAGACGCTCAACGGTGCTGACGCCAGCCTGGATATACTCTCGTTCAATTCTTACTTCGACGCGGACCCCAACCTGGATTCTCAGTTGGAATCGACCGTCCAGGTGACGCTGCGACAGCCGCTGATGCGGGGTTATGGAAAAGACGTCAATCAGGCCCCCATCGTAATCGCGAGAATAGATACGGAACGATCCTATTTTCAGTTCAAAGATTCCGTGCAGGAACTGGTGCGCGGTGTCATCGCGGCGTACTGGAACGTCGTTTCGGCACGGGTCGACGTGTGGGCCCGGCAACAACAGATCAAACAGGCGCAGTTTGCGTTTGAACGGGCCACCGCCAGGAGAGATGAGGGATTGGCTCGCGCTGCGGATGTCGCACAGGCAAGATCAGCGCTCGCCAATTTCAAAGCGGCTTTGATTACGGCGCGAGCGAATCTGATTCTCTTTGAAACGGCGTTGCGAAATATCATGGGACTTGAGCCCTCAGATACAACGGTATTGATGCCAACCTCGGCGCCCTTGCTGGAGCGAATCGAGTTGGACTGGAATCAAATCGTTGGGATGGCAGAACGGTACCGTCCCGACATCATCGAATTAAAGCTAATTCTGGAGGCCGATGGTCAACAGGTCATGCGTGCCAAAAACTTTGCGAGGCCACAGCTGGACGGCGTGGCGAGTTATCGTTGGGATGGCATCAGCGGCGAGCTTCAAAACGGTTTGATCCTACCCTATGAGCCGGGGCGATTCGCGGGGTTCAACGTCGGGGTAAATTTCTCGGTTCCGTTGGGGTTGCGGCAAAGTCGGGCAGCACTCCGTCGTCAGGAACTGGTAATCGCTCGTGATCGTGTTAACCTCGATCAAGGCATCTATCAAATGGTTCAACAGCTGACCATCAACTACCGAAATCTCGATCAGTTTTTTGAGCAGTATGTCGCGTTCCAGGAAGTCCGCAAGGCGGCGCGTTTGAATTATGAAAATCAGGCGGGGGAATTTGCGACGGGAGCCCGAGAGTTCCTGAATGTATTGCAGGCGATTACGGATTGGGGGAATGCCGTTTCCCAGGAAGCCAGATCGATCACGCAATACAACACGGAGTTGGCGAATTTGGAGCGGGAGACCGGGACAATTTTGGAAACGCATGGAGTTCGTTTTCTGGAGGAGCGGTTCTGCTCCCTTGGTCCCCATGGATTGTTCGGCATTCGCCGCACCTGCGAAAGCTATCCCAGTGATTTACGCCCAGAGGGAGTTGCGGATCGTTACTCCGAGTCGAAGAATAATTCCGACGATTCCTTTAATCTCGAAGACCTCGACGTCCGTCGGTCGCGTGATCGTAACACTCCCAAGCCGCAAGAATCGCCCCCAAGTCCCGATATTGAAGCGCCTCGACCCAGTTTTGGGGACGATTCGCAAACGTCCAGTTCCGATGAAATCAACCGGTAAATCCTCTCCGATTTCGCGTTGCCAGGTGGCGAATTAGAGGTAATCCCCCATTGTCTTCCGGAAAAATCAGGGTTCATGGAATGGTTCAGGTCATATTTCATCCGGATTTAACCGACTGTTAGGAGGATAAGACGCGGCCTTTACAAATTCGCTTGACCTTTATGTTTTTTGCGGATGCAGCACTCATTCCTTGAGCTAGAATTTCGGGCTCAGAAGAGTGATTTTGGGGATTCGCCTGATCCGAGAATTTATTACCCTTTTAGATAGCAGAATGTCTGATTGGAATCATTCAATTAGTCCCGCTTCCGATTCCACTTCCGCGACAAGTTTGAACAATTGGCTTAGCGGTCCCAAAAAGATGCTGCTTGCTTCGGTGAATAGGCTTCAAACCGAGAGCCAGAGTCTGAAATTGATTCGGAGAGAAGCTCAATCCGTCCTGGATCGATTCCGCACAGTCTTCCTTTAATACACCAGGTAATAACCGTCATGCTCAAAAGTGCAAAACGTTCCATTTGCTGTATCGGCGCTGGCTACGTCGGCGGGCCCACGATGGCCATGATTGCCAACCGCTGCCCGGATATTGACGTTCACGTGGTCGATATTAACGAAGACCGGATCAAGGCTTGGAATTCCGATTCGCTTCCGGTGTATGAGCCTGGCCTTTACGAAATCGTTCAGGAATCGATTGACCGAAATCTTCGTTTTTCGACCAACATTGCGCAAGCCATCCGTGAGTCGGAAATCGTCTTTATTTCTGTCAATACGCCGACCAAGACGTTTGGAATTGGCTCTGGTCGCGCCGCGAACCTGGAGTTCGTTGAAAAATGTGCGCGGCAAATCGCCGAACATTCCCAGGGACACAAAATTGTGGTCGAGAAATCGACGCTGCCGGTTCGTACCGCGGAAGCCGTGGAAAGAATCCTTCGGTCATCCGGCAATGAAAATGCCACGTTTGACATTCTTAGTAACCCGGAGTTCCTGGCTGAGGGGACCGCGGTCGATGATCTGATCAATCCGGACCGAGTCCTGATTGGCGGAGAATCCAAGGAAGCCATTGAGACCCTCTCGAGTGTTTACGAAGCCTGGATTCCTCGCGACAGGATCATCACGACAAACCTGTGGAGCAGTGAACTCTCAAAATTGACCGCCAACGCATTTCTGGCTCAGCGGGTTTCTTCCATCAACGCCATGTCGGCATTGTGCGAAGTGACGGGAGCGGATGTGGATGAGGTTGCCAATGCGATCGGCACCGATTCCCGGATCGGTCCAAAATTCCTTGCATCTTCGGTCGGTTTTGGTGGGTCCTGTTTTCAGAAAGACATCCTTAATCTCGTTTACCTTTGCGAGCACTTTGGGTTGCCCGAGGTCGCTGAATACTGGGAGCAGGTCATCAAGATTAACGACTATCAGAAACGACGCTTTTCTGAAAAAATCGTCAGGACCATGTTCAATACGGTTTCGGACAAACAGATTGCCATCTGGGGTTTTGCGTTTAAGAAAGATACGAATGATACTCGTGAATCGGCAGCGATCTACGTTTGTCGCGATTTGTTACGGGAACGAGCGCGGCTGAAAATCTACGATCCGCGCGTCGAGCCTGAAAAAATCAAACACGATCTCTATTACCTCATGGGCGCGGGCGGAGTTATCAGTGACGAAGACCGCAACCTGATCGAGAATAACGTCGAAATCGTTGACTCCCCAAATGCTGCGGCAGATTCGACGCACGCGATCGCCGTCATGACCGAATGGGACGAGTTCAAGTCGTTGGATTTTGAGGCGATCTACGAGTCCATGTATAAACCGGCTTTCCTGTTTGACGGCCGAAACCTGCTCGATCGACAGCTACTCGGCAAGATCGGCTTCGAGGCCCATGCCATCGGAAAACCGTCGCCGGTCAAGACTTTGATTTAGTGCGCCCTCGTAAACCACCAGCTCTGCTGGTGCGTACCTGAAAGGCTCTGCCGTTTTTGTAGTAACCCGAGGCGTTAGCGAGGGATTATTGCTGCGTTCCCTTGCTCATGCGTCGGGTTACGATTTTCGGCACCTTTAAGGGTTCTCCTCACACCACCGGCTCTGCCAGCGGTTTCTGATTCAAGCCTTGGCATCCATTCCGGCCGATTAATCAAATTGCTCGCCAGGTTCGGGGTGATTGCGATTTGGGCATCGTTGCGTTTTCTGAGTTTGATTCGATTGCGTATCTCGACCGTCTCTCACGTCATCCTGGCAATGCGCTTCGTCCTCAGTCGTCCAAAGCGTGTTTCTTAACCGCCGCAGGGGAGCGCGGCTTTTTTTTCGGTTCTGGCCCGATCGCCAGTGACGTAAATGCCAAAATCATGCTCAGACCAATCAATAGGGGAGCGGAGGAAAGTCCAATCCAGAACAGCCAACCGCCATCCTGAAATCCGGGACGCACAGTTCCCACGAGCGGAGCGAGCAATGGCATGGTGATTGGTGGGACCACGACTGACAAAATCAAGCAAAAGCACGCAACCCGAAACAGTCGTGGAAACCGAATTTGTTCATTTCTAAAGAGAATTACAATGAAGAAACAGATGGTCATTGTTACTTGCAAAAATATAAAACCACCCATTCCCAGTTGAGTTAGTAAATTGAATTCGCGCATCACAACTCACTTTCCAGTAAAATTCATCAATCCAATATTCGGCCAGATAAGAATAGATCTGAGTAATGCAGCCTGCTTTCTCCCACGACAATATACCTGCTTTGAATCTCGATCGTCACCAACTTAAGCCGGTTGCCGGATATCGCTTGTTTGACCGACATTTCCGCTCAAAACATCGGTAGGGTGGGGATAACAATTGGAAGAGTTTTTAGAATGGTAAAATGATTTTCGATTTCAAAGGGCTCGACCGTCAGCCCGATTTCGCAGCAACCTATTCAAAATAACACCAACAGAAACTGAAATGCATTCCAAATTTATAAACCTTCGGCGTTCCAAGTCGAATCGCTCCCTGGTACGAAAATTACGTCGGTTCGGCTGTTGCCTGACGATTTTGGTTTTCTCCTGCCAATCAACTGTGTCGGCCGATGAGGGAATGCACCCGATCAGCCGGATTGCAGGGATTGGCCTTGAGGAAAAGGGACTGAAAATCGATGTGACGTCGATTTTCAATGAAGATGTGGATTGTGTGGTTGATGGAATCTGCCGGGTCAACGGCTGTACGGGTTCATTCGTTTCCAATCAGGGATTGATCATCACCAATCACCATTGTGCTTATCGCGCGATTCAGAATGCCAGTTCCGCTGATAAGGACTACTTGGCAAACGGCTTCCAGGCCGCGACGAGACAGGATGAGATTCCGGCGACGGGTTATGTCGTTCGCGTAACCGAGTCGTTCGAAGATGTTTCCGAAGAAGTGCTTGCTGCGGTCACCGAGGAAACCGATTCCATGAAAAGGACGAAAGCCATCGACCGGCGCCGCAAAGAACTTGAAAAGACGGCCGAAGAAGAAAACCCCGGCATGAGGGCTGAGGTGGCCGAAATGTTCACCGGTAAAACGTACGTGCTATTTCTTTATACGTACCTCAAGGATGTCCGGCTGGTCTTTGCGCCTCCGGAATCCATAGGGAGTTTCGGTGGCGACATCGACAACTGGGAATGGCCGCGGCACACAGGTGATTTTTCCTTCATGAGGGCTTATGTTGCCCCCAATGGTTCGTCCGCCGACTTCTCTCCTGACAACGTGCCGTATCAGCCAAAACGTTTTATCCAGGTTGCCGCCGCAGGCGTGGGGGAAGGCGATTTTGTCATGCTTTTGGGGTACCCCGGTCGGACAGCGCGTCACAAAACCTCAAGCTTCCTCGCCTACGAACAGGATACGCGTTTGCCCCATGTTGTGGATTCGTATGGGGAACAAATCAAAATCCTCGAGGAGGCGGGGAAGGAAGATCGTTCGGTCGCGCTCAAAAATCTGTCGCGTATCAAAAGCCTCGCCAATACGGAGAAACGATCACGAGGGCAGTTGAAGGGACTCCGGCGGGCGGGAATCGTCGCCACTCGAGCTACAAAAGAACGTCAACTCCAATCATTCATTGAGCAAGATCCAGATCGGAAAACAGAAGTACGGGAACCTGCTTGCCGACATTGCCGGGGTTTACGAGACCATGTCGGCGGAAGCAGAATACGAGCTGAATTTTGGAGGCCTGCGGCGCGGCTGCCAGATGTTGTCGCTTGCATTTACGATTTATGACGCCGCAGTCGAACGGCAGAAAGACGATCTGGATCGCGAAACGGCCTACATGGATCGAAACTTTGACCAGACCGTGAAACGATTGATGCTGGCCCGGCAAAACCTCGACGTCGAGACGGACAAACTGCTTCTCGAACTGATGCTCAGCAAAGTGAAACTTGACTCCCAGATTACGGGGAAGCTCGACATCTCGGACGTTTATGCTGGTACCCATCTGATGGATGATGGCTTTGTCGAATCGTGCTTAAACAATACGCCAGAGGAACTCGCGGAATTGGACGATTCATTTCTGAACCTGGTCATTGCCTTATACCCCGATTATGTTCGCTTGCGGGATTTGTCTAAATCGCGTGAAGGTGAGTTAAACAAGCTGTACGGCGATTTGCTCACTGTGAAACAGCAGTTCATGGAGACGAATTTTATTCCTGACGCCAACGGCACTTTGAGATTGACTTTTGGTACGGTCCGGGGCTATTCACCGGAAGACGCGGTCTATATGGCTCCCATTACCACACTCGGTGGAGTCGTCGCGAAGACGACAGGCGTGGAGCCGTTTGTCACACCAAGAAAAATTCTGGAGATGCACGCGCGACGCGAATTCGGCGAGTTTGTTCATCCCGAGCTGAAAGATGTGCCCGTCGCGATCCTTTACGATACCGACACCACCGGCGGTAATTCGGGAAGCCCGATACTGAACGCGAGCGGGGAACTGGTTGGAGTGAACTTTGATCGGGCATTCGAGGCCACCATCAACGACTTCGCGTGGAATACCAATTACAGTCGTTCCATCGGTGTCGACATCCGCTACGCACTTTGGATTACCGGTAATGTATTCGGGGCAACCCATTTGCTGAAAGAAATGGGCGTTCGTTAACGCCTGACTATCTGGGCCGCAGCACAACAGGTTCGATTCCAACTGCCTTGGAGATCCTGCCTACTAATAGCTACCCGCGCCGGACATCGACGTGGGCAAGCCTACGTTCAGCAGTCTGGCTACCGAGATGCTTGATACCACGCCGCTTTCCAGCAGCGGTACTCCAGGACTTGCGTAAGAGCCGCAGAACCAGACCCGCCGACCGGGTTCCTGGTGCAGCTCTCGAAGACGCTCGTATCCAGCAATTGATTTCTCGTTGACGACGGGGCGTTGCAGGTGCCGCCGACAGATCAGTCTTTCCGGAGCCGGTTCCGAGATGGGGCAAATCGTTTGAAATACCGGTTTGGCCAGTTTCCAGTCTGGACGAAAACGATTCATCCAAACCGTGCACATTGCTGCGTCGAATTGTTGGTTGGTGACGAAATTGAATTGGCTCCAGTCTCGCCGTCGCGAAGGCATCAGTGCCACGTCCTCGTGGACCAGGACCTCAATGTCTTCGTACGTAAATGAATGCAACATTTCCCGCTCGGCTGTGTTGATATCCGATAGGAGTTTGACGGCCGAATTGGCCTGCGTCGCGACAATCAAATGATCGACAAAAATCGTATCGCCCGTATCAAGTTTCAGCCGCACACTGTCAGCAGCACGAGTGACGTATTCAACGGTCCTGCCAAGCAAGACATTCGGAATGTTGGCGGTCAATCGTCGGGCAACATCACCCGCGCCATGCCGAGCCCGAAACAGCCCGCCACGTTCAATCAGTGCCAACATTGCTTTCAAAATGATGTCCGCCGGATAACTGCGAAGACTGGCATAGGAACAGGTGCAAACGGTTGACGCCAGGGATGGAAATAGGAACTTGTCGACAAACGTACTGGAATAAGAGTTGTGCTCAAGGTAAGTGCCAAAATCTGTATTTTTCACGGCACCGTTGGCAATGTCCGCTGGTGCTTGCGATTTCATTCTCCAGATATCTCTCGCAACTCGCCAAGCATCCGGTCGGAACAAGGCGTTCAACTGCAAACGGGGAGCGTAGGGATTGGCAAAGGTCAGCGTTGATTTTCGAGACCCTTCGCCGAATGAGCTGGAAAGATCAACGGGTTCAATTTCGGCCCCGATCGACTCGTATAGCCGGAACAGGTTTGGCCAAAGCGACCGATTGAACATTCTGGGCGGCAAATCCGCTCGCAAGGTTGTTTCGTTCGTTTTGAGATCAACGGAATGGGCATCCATGCCAAGGCGGGGAAGCTTGTCCAGCAGGATCACCTCGTGGCCTGCACGGTTAAGCAACCAACCCGCAGTTGCACCGGCAATTCCTGTCCCTACGATTGCGACTTTCATATCCGTGTTTCAAATAAAGGAGCCCAAACCGAATTCCATTGGCGTGAACCGCGTTGGAAATTCGGTATTCACGAGAACCTGGAGTTTTGGGCAATTCGATCATGGTGTTTGTCTGATCCTAACACGGCCAACGAGCTTTCACGATGCAGTCCGCGATATCCAGACCCAAATTCATTGATGCCCCCGACACGATCCGGGTTTGATTTGCCGACACGAATTGGAATCGCCCAAGTGACGTAGATCGTGGCTGGTTCTAGAATCGAACCTATGGAGAAGTCAGAGGATGCCTTTCTTGACCGCGATTGAGACTCATTCACTTTCGTAAACCACCAGCTCTGCTGGTGCGTACCAATAAGGCTCTGCCGTTTTTTGTCGTAGCCCGAGGCGTTAGCGAGGGATGATAACTGCGTTCCCTTGCTCACGCGTCGGGTTACGATTTTCGGCCCCTTTCAGGGGCCTTCCTCATACCACCGGCTCTGCCGGTGGCTATTGATTAATTGGAGGCAAGTGAAATGCCGATTTTGGGGGCCCATATGTCGATCGCTGGCGGGTATTGGAAGGCTGCGCCGGCAGCAAGAAACGCGGGGTGCGACTGCGTGCAGATATTTACAAAAAACAACAACCAATGGCGAGCCAAAACGATAACCGACGAGGATGCCGAGAAATTTAAAGCTGCGTTACAGGAAAATGTTATTTCCCATCCGCTCTCGCATGCGTCCTACTTGATCAACCTGGCCAGTCCAAAGCCGGAATTGCGGTGAGAAAAGCATCGAAGCGATGGTTGTTGAACTTCAACGCGCTGACCAGTTGGGCATCCCATATGTCGTCTTTCATCCTGGTTCTTTTACGACCAGTAGTGAAGAACAGGGGGTCGTGACGATTATTGAATCTCTCGATGCAATCCAGAAAAAGACAATCGATCTAAAGACCATTCCATTGCTGGAAAACACAGCCGGGCAGGGCAGCAACCTTGGCTGGAGGTTTGAGCATCTCCAGGACATCATCAATGGCGTGATGCATCCCGAACGAATTGGAGTCTGCATTGATACATGTCATACGTTTGCGGCCGGTTACCCTTTGGGCACCAAGGCGGACTTCGACTCAACCATTGGCGAAATGAAGAAGACTTTTGGACTCAACAAGATTAAAGCCTTCCATCTCAACGACAGCAAAAAACCGTTTGGCTCCCGGAAAGACAGGCACGAACACATTGGAGAAGGCGAGATGGACTGGCTCCTTTTCGGCTGTTGCTGAACGACAAACGATTCGCCAAGATTCCGATGTACCTGGAAACCGAAAAGGGAGAGCGAGACGGAGAAGATCTGGATGCGATCAATATCCGGACGTTGCGCAGCCTGATTGCGTGAAACGGTCAATTCCACCAGTCATGTCGGTGCAGGCTGGTTGACAACATCACTCATCGGCTCGCACGTTGACATTGTACAGCGTGTAATTTTCGAGATACCATTTCTTCCAGGACGATTCGTCAAAGCCGAGGTTTTGTTCCGTAATCCGCTTCAACGCGGTCAGCGATTCTTCGTTCTCAACCACTACGGTTCTTGACTGCGGTCCTCCACCGGTTTTCATACCGGTTCCGTTGGGGCCGAACGACATGCTCATGCGTCCCGGTTCGTTACCCTGAATCGCCATCTTGTGTTTTGTTTCCAGGGCACCAATCAACGGCAAAATCGCCGCGGGAGAGCCAAGTTCGCCCAATGCGAAAGCAGCCCGCCTGACGTATTCATTGCTTTTGGCAGCCAGGGCCGGGGCAATGAGTCGGACGGAGACTGCGTGATCATAGTGGTCCTGCAGCAACAACGTCAAAGCCCTTTCCCGAACGTCTTTATCGGGATCAACAATCGCAAAATGGCAAAGCGCCTGGTTTGCTCCAAACGATGGCACGCGACCAAAGGCTTCGATATAAAGCAGTTTCATTGCCCGGTCAGTCTCATCGCGCGCTGCTTTATCCATAATGATTGGTACGGCGATCTCGTCACAAATCGAAAACAGAGCTTGAGCAAGTTCATTCGGATTGGCGCCCCGCTTGCCTGCGGCCCTCAGCCATTTATCCAGTTCGCGCTTTCGCAGCCCTTCTTGCTTTTTTTTTGCTTCAGCAAATCAGTCTGGGCTTCGACATCGTTCATCAGTTCCGGGGCCCAACTGGTTCCGCGCTTCTGGTACCCGTGGTTTCCGTACAACTGTTCTTCCCGAACCCAGCGACCATCCACGAGGTCAAAGCCAAGCAACCGCCGCGCCCGATCATCATTTTTGTCCAATTCCGTGATCCGTTGGAGCAGGAACTTTAGCTCGCCTTTATACCGCGCTGCACCCGCATCTTGACTCTGACACCATTCATAGACTTTCCACAGCAGGTTTGGATCGTCTCCTGCTATTTTTAGTCGACGCAGATACTCGGCATCTTCTTCATTGGCCTTTTGCTGGCGTTTGATCAACCGAGCTTGATCCAGCTTGAGCAGTCCGCCTGATTCCGTTCGGAAAACCATGTACGCGCGACCATTCGTTTCACCTTTCAGCTCGCTTACGATCTTGCCCTTCAACTCACCGCCCGATTTCAAGAAAATCGTGTCGGGCAATTGATTTTTTGTGACTGGCGGGTTGCCGGGATCGTCACCCGCGACGGGTTCGCTGAAAGTTACTGCCATAACGAGAATGCCCAGGCCGATTCGAATCATGCGATTATCCAGATTAAGTAAGAATGAATCTCGCCGCGCATCCCATTTTACGAGAATCAGAGTTTGAGTTTCAGGGTCGAGTTCGCCACGGTCATCGGGAAGCCGTTCCGTAATAGAACGAACGTTAACTCCGACAGAATAACATCGCCGTAGTGTATAGTTTAAGTTTAGCCTGATTTGTGGTCAACTTTTCGTGGTAAACGCCGGACAGGGCGCGGGCGGTCAAGATACGCAATAAGGCCTGGAGCCAGTCAACCTGCACGGAGGGATGCGTTTTCTTTAAAGTCGGCCACACATCCGCGACACCTTTTCAGAAACGATGAAAAAGGTGGCGGTCGCAATTTTTTGATTTGAGCGCTGAACCGCGTTACCTGAACGGTCATTGAATGTCGAAAATCACCCAGAATCAACTCGCCAAGATGTTTCATCGTCTGGCGACCAGTTACGCGGCTGGCATCGACGTACGGACGATTCTGCAGCGCGAATCGGAAACTGGCAGCACGGTTTACCGACTCAAGCTGAAACAGGTGGACGATGGCGTTTCGCAAGGACGCACGATGGCCGAAGCAATGCGCGATACCGAGGGCTACTTTCCGGAACTCGCGATCTCGGTCGTCCATGCTGGTGAACGTGGTGGACGGCTGGAAGAATCATTCCAGCGATTGGCGGTTCATTACAGCGACCTGATCCGATTTCGAAATAATTTCCTGGCGGCGCTAGCCTGGCCCGCGTTCGAAATGTTTGCCGCCATTGTCCTGGTGGGCGGCATGATGGCCATCTGTGATTGGATCTTCGATGGTATGGAAATGGAGAAAATCAATTGGTTGTTGATGGGCAGCACGGCCGGCAACGTGACCGCCTATTTTGTGTTGGTCGCGTTACTCTTGACGGGGGCCGTCGTTGCGGTGATCGGCACGGCGAGAGGATGGTTTGGCGCGACCCCGATGAAAATTGCGCGAAAGATTCCTTTGATCGGCAGCACGATCGAATGTATGGGATTGTCAAGGTTCGCGTGGACGATGTCCGTTGCCGAAAACGCGGGGATGAATCCTGTTGAAATTGCCCAATTGTCGTTGCGCGCCACCGAGAACTATCACTACAAACAGTTTGAGGATCAGGTCTGTCGATCACTTCAACAAGGCAACCGCTTTTATACGACACTCAAGGAGACGGGCGCCTTTCCAAGGGATTTTCTGATCTATGTCGACAATGGGGAAACCGCTGGAGAACTGGCCGAGACCATGGACCGTGCCTCCAAAGAGTATCAACAAAAAGCCGATTTGAACCTGAAACTCATCGGGACCATCGGTTTCGTCGGCATGTTGCTCTTCGTCGGGCTAATGGTTCTGATCATTGCTGTTTTCGCCGTTCAGCAGTACATCAATATGCTCAACAGTTTGATGGTATTACTCCCGCCTGACTTTTTCACTTAAGCAAACCGATTCAATTCTGTTTTTTGTTTGAATCGTGTCGCAAACCATCGTAGGGTACCTGTGTTGCGGCAAAGAAGTTCGTTGCTGTTTCACCGGCCACCGCGAATAAAGCTGCCGAAACATTTAGCCATTCCCCGTTACGCACGATCAAGACAATGTCAAAAAATAATGAACCGAAGCCTTTTGTTGTAAAGCCTGGTCGCCAGGTTCATCTCAAAGATATCGCGAGTGACATCGAAGGTTTGGACTACAACAAACAGTCGGCCTATGAAAAGATCGCGGACAATGCAAAAGTCATGGCGGACCATGCCCGACGGTTATATGCAGAGAATCGCCGTTCGATTCTCTTGGTCCTGCAGGGAATGGATACGGCCGGAAAAGACGGAACGATCAGAACGGTCATGCGTGGAGTGAACCCACGCAGCTGTCAAGTTTCTTCGTTCAAAAAGCCAACCGAAGAAGAGCTCGATCACGATTTTCTCTGGCGCGTTCACAACGTTGTTCCGCGGCGGGGAAATATCGGCATCTTTAACCGCTCTCACTACGAAGACGTCCTGGTAGTTCGTGTGCATTCGCTCGTACCGGCACCCGAATGGAAAGAGCGATATCACCTGATCAACAGTTTTGAAGAGATGCTGCATACCTGCGAAACGACAATCTTGAAGTGTTTTTTGCACATCAGTAAGGAAACCCAGAGAGAAAGGCTTCAGGCCCGTTTGGACGACCCACAAAAACACTGGAAATTCAATCTGGGTGATCTGGCCGAACGCAAGCTGTGGAATGAATACCAGGAGGCCTACGAAGATGTGCTGAATAAATGCACTACGAAGCACGCGCCATGGTACGTGATCCCGTCAGATCGAAAATGGGTGAGAAATCTGGTCGTCAGTGAATTGGTTACCCAGACGCTGAAAAAGATGGATCCTAAGTACCCCGATCCCGAATCAGATTACCATGGCATCGTCGTCGAATAGGGGCACGGTTTGAATCGGGTCCCGGGTTTAGAAACGAATCCTGGGTTTCTTTTCAGGGTTGTCCGCAGAGCGAACCGGCGGCTGGGTGCCCAGCTCGCTTTTCTCGGTGAACAATTCGCCCATCTGATGCTGACGTTGCTGCAGGTCGCCGGTCAGCGAACTCCATGTGTTTTGTGTCCGTGAACGGAGTGTCTGGTTTTGCCTGTGAGCCCATCCGGTTGTTCGACCGACGAAGTTTTTTGATTTTTCTCCCAACTGCTGGAAGACACCCGGCGCGTTTGGATCACGCTTTGGAAACAGTGTCGGCATGCCACCTAACATGGATCCTTGTTCCGATTCCGGGCGCTTGAACGGGTTCGACTTGAGAAAATTCAGACTCGGCTTTCGGAAGAAGCTCATGCGAGTATCTTCCTCGGCGGAGCTGTCATTGGAATAGTCAATCACATTCGCCCAACTATCTCCGGTTTTCGCCGTGGAACGAATTCCCGGAGAGTTTCCTTTTAATCCTTGCCCTCCGAATAGTGAGCTTTGACCCGCTGCCGAGCTGCAGATCAGTAAGACAGAAAACAGACATACGAGCGAAATTGCGGCAAGTTTTATCATCGTCCCAACCATTCAACAAAATAGAATCGACTGGCGATCGGTTTTTCCGTTCCACCGGAAAGATTGATCCGAAAACTTGGTTCCGTTCCAGTCGGAAGTGACTAAAATTTCGGCGGGAGTGTTTCAAAACTTCGGGAATCCGTCCAGAGCTGTTGGCGTGAAAATGGATGCCAAACGTTAGCCTGCTGGCGGTTAAATGCCAGCTTCGCTTTTCCCAGAATCGAATTTTCGGAATCCTGTAATTGGGGGTATGTTGAGTGAATCAGATCGGATTTATTGGCGCGGGGCGGATGGCGCAAGCACTTGCTTCGGGGATTGCGGAGTCGTCAAGTGATATCAGTTTTTTGATATCGGACCCGAATATCGACGCCGAGGCGGCATTCACGGCGCTTTTGGGTAATGAGAAAACCTTTGTGGCAACTTCCAACCGAGACGTGTTGGAGCAATGCAGCACGGTGTTTCTGGCGGTCAAACCCCAGCATCTCACCGAAGCGTTGGCGGAAGTCGAATCCGTTGCTGCCCCTTCTCCGTTGTTAATTTCTATTGTCGCGGGAATCTCGTCTGAGCAGATCTCTAAATTGACAGGTAACTTGCGAGTGATCCGCGTCATGCCCAACACACCCTGCCTGATCAGGCAGGGTGTTAGCGCGATTGCAATTCACGCGGCGGTCTCCGACAACGACGAATCGATTGCCAGGTCCCTCCTGGAATCGGTTGGGAAGGTGGTTTTGGTTCCGGAGTCGATGCTTGATTCCGTAACGGGGTTGTCCGGTTCCGGTCCGGCTTTCGTGTTCAACTTTATTGAGTCGCTGGTTGATGGTGCGGTTTTGACAGGCATGCCGCGAGGCCTTGCCGAGGAATTGGCCATTCAAACGGTGATCGGATCGGCGGCCATGGTCCAACAAACAGGCCAACACACATCGGTGCTCCGTGATCGTGTTGCCAGTCCTGGAGGGACAACGGTCTACGGGTTAAAGGCTTTGGAGGAAAACGGATTTCGCAATTCCGTCATGTCTGCAGTTCAAGCGGCAACCGAACGATCCCGCGAATTGCAGAAGATGTAATGGAAATGCCATTACCCTCCAGCATAAGAATCCATCGAAACCTTGCCGATTCCTTGGTGGGCTATTTTGGCTGATTTGAGAACGCTAGAATGTCCCGCGGGCAAACGAAGGTTTCCTTGCCCTCAACTATCATTCCAAACGGGAGCTGGGTTGTGTCTCTATTTGAAGACAGCCGCTTTGTCTACCGCGACACGTTCTTTGTCTATTTGCAGGACAAAAACCGACCTGATTTGAGTCAAGTCGAATCGGTGCTTTCCGAGCTGGGAGATAAATACGAAATCGGCAACGCGCGGGAGACAGACGGCAAATTCGAATCGATCACGGTTTGTTCGCCGCAAGACTACTCTGCCATGGATATCACATTCATTCAGGGCGAGGAAGTGCTTGAGCAGATCAAGGAACTCATGAGCGAGTTCAAGCTCATGACGCTCACCGGTGAAGATCGACAAAAACTGGTTGTCTTTGAATCCTGTAATGCACGTCTGGATGTTTTTCATTTTGAGCAGGTTGCGGATGGTCAAGATGAAGATGAAATTCTGGATCCTGGAGGTTTGCTGCTGGTCATGGAAAGCCTGGCCAAACTCTGCCAGGGTGTCAGCCTCGACCCTCAGTCACAAACATTGCTTTGAACGCATGCCGCTCGCGAAAGAAATCAGGAACGGTTCCATCGTCGAGTTCAATGGTGCTCCGGTGATCATTGAGGGGATTAAGGTTCATTCGCCCTCCGCCCGCGGAGCCGCGACACTTTACAAGTTCAAAGCCCGCAATATCGTGACCCGACAAAAGGTCGACATTACACTGAAGGGAACGGAATCCATCGGTGATGCCGATTTTGAACAGCGACCCGTAAAACTGATGTACACCGATGCGACCCATGTTCATTTGTTGGACCAAACTGATTTCCAACAATATTCGCTTGGGAATGACGATGTGGCTGGGCAGATGAGATTTGTCACGGATCAACTCGATGGCATGTTGGCGTTAATTTACAACGGTCAATGCGTCGGTCTGAGAATTCCGGATACGGTTGAACTTAAGGTCGATCGGTGCGATCCGGGAGTCAAAGGGAATTCGGCCACCAGTCGAACCAAGCCCGCGATCCTGGAAACCGGTTTTGAACTTCAAGTACCCGAATATTTGAAAGAAGGCGAGACGATCAAAGTCGATACGAGATCCGGCGACTTTTTATCACGCGCATAGCCGGATTGGCGACCATTCGGATTGGCGGCAAGTCTGCCAAAGGATTGGAGGCCAAACGACAGGTCGATCGAGGTCTCGACCGCAAGCTAAACGTTGCGAGGTTGATGTTCGCAGGTTAACGGGTTTTTAACAATTCAGCTTTTCTGAGCTGGGGTTCCTGTCTCAATCAAGACGATCGGCGTATTCGCTGGCGTTACAAAGCCGCGTCTTTTCGCAATTCGGATAGTTGTTGGCTTCGTCCTTGCTGCTCCGTGATGGATTCCCATTCGGTGGCCACACGCTGGAGTGCCTCTTCGGGATCAAGTTTTCCCTGCAAACATTCCCGAACGGACTGGTCAAGCGCCCGAAGGTATTGTTCGCGACCCGGAATGCGAGGGAACATGAATACGACATCCTGATCATCGGATTGCCGAATCGCGTCCGCAAATTGCTGCGACGCTTGATCGGAAATCTGCGTACCCGTCCAACGCGCTGGATCTCCAAGGTGGCTGGCTCGAAATGGACCGGAGTCGGAGCACTCAGCAACCGTCATCAAGTTAACCGACTTGCTGCCCAGCCATTGCAGGAACTCAAACGCAGCCTGCGTGTTGCGGCTGGATTGGGGCACGGACGCGATCAATCCCGAAAAACCAATCAGCTCAATGTTGTTTGAATCATCCGCCGCGCGAACCGTCCACTTGCCACTTTGAAAATCGAACCACTGATCGGACCCGGGAACGGGTGCGATTGCAATATTCGCGGAAACTTCATCTGCGTCCATTGTTTCCGAAAACTTCTTGCTTGGCCAACTCACCCCTACAGCTGATTCACCTCTCAGCAAGCGCTCGTAAACCTGCGAGGGGCCAAGTGCGAGCTGAAGTTCACTCTCGCCGACAAGAGACTTCAACTCGGCAAGTGCCTCGACGAACGGCGGAGCTTCGATCAACGGCTTCATCGTTTTGCGGTCAAAAACGGTTGATAATTTGCCGCGATTACGAATCGATGGTCCTACCCGAGCCAAAAAAATCTGGCCGGCCCAACCGCCGCCCAGTGGAAATTCGATTTCGGTTGGCAACGGTTCGCCATCGTCATCCTGCAAATCACCGTGGTCGCGAATTTCTTCAGCCAGTTCGACAAACTCTTTCCAACTCTTGGGAGGCTCAAGGCCCAATTGAGAGAACGAGTCGATGTTGTAAATCAGCATGAACTGAGGTGAGCCAAGCGGAACGGCCCATGTTTGGTTACCGTGGCGGACGAGCGTCTTGCGATGGTGTCGCAGAAATTCGTTTTTGTTCAACTCTTCCGAATTCCACAACCATTTGGGAATCAGTTGAAGCTGGCCGCGGGATTCCAAATCGCCCAACAGCCCAGGTGGGTAAAGCATTACATCCACGCCGGCGTCAATTTCGTAATCAGAATCCATGAACGCTTGCAGGCTTTGGGTGCGGGTTGTCAACTCGCCGTCGCGTTGGGCTGACCATTGCCGGGAGATCGTGTCCGCCAGGCCCGTATCACCCCCGACCAACAGCATGGCAAGTGGATCGGGCGTTCTCAAAACGAGTTCGTCCGACACTTCTTCAACCTCTGAGCCCGGCTGGCAACCAACGATAATGAAACACAATATGGCAATCAGAAAACGACTGTCGATGCCCAAAAAGCGACTGCCGAAACGAATAGATTTGTGATTCATCTTGTCTTGATTGTTGTTGAAGTTCCGAGCGATCGGTGAATAACGGCTTTGAGCCTGAAAAGGGCGCCACAGTGAATAAACCAATTCGGCAATTCGTTGCCAGACACAGAGTTCCTGGCGACAAAAGGACAGGCGTGTTGCCGGAGTTGACCGAAGGGAGCAGAATTCCAGTCGAGTTTGACGGTTGCCTGCCGCCCCAATCCATTGTCGCCCAAAACCGGATCTTGGAAACCGGAGCAGCCGCTAATAAATACGAAATAGCGACGGAAACGGTTCTTGCGGGGGCCTCAGAAAAGCGAGCGGAGCGTCGCTATCCTCAACTGCCGGTCAACTGCCGGCTGATTCCACGGTAGCCCGATTGGCGACGATTCGGAAGTTTTGAGCAAGTCAGAGATTGTGAACTATTGCGACATCTGCTTCTTGTCATCTCCGGACTCCACGCAATCCCCGAGGGCAATCTCTCGCAAGAAGCAAAGTGAACCGCCAACGAACTGCTGGGCAACAAAGCAAACAATTTCACCCGGCACTTGGACAAAAGCCTGGGATCGCGCAAAAAAAAACACCCTCGGCAACTTTGGGTTCCAGGGGGGCTTAGAACTCCGCCGTTGATCCGAGAGCGATTGGACGGAAACGATCTCGGCTTCCTTGCCTTGATCGGCTCCTTGTCTTGTGGCAGTGACAGTCAAATCCTTTGGACATCCATGTCCAACATCAAGTCCTGATGTTTGCAGAAACTCGACCAACATTAGCCAGGTTCCCTGTGCAATTCCACCGCCACAAAACAACGTGTTTTGTGATCAATCACTGTTGGTTTTGAACCAACCAACCATTGATGGAGGGAGATTATGGGAACTCAATTTTTGCGTCAAGAGACATTTTCAAAACATTTCAGGCGATTGATTTCCTGGCAGATTTCAAACAACGTTTATTTGGCCAAGATTGAATTTCGGCAAGTGTTTTTCGCAATTTTTTTAACGTAGGCAGCGCGGCTCCCAGGGCAACGGATTGCTATCAAATGCGACGGATCATCGGCCGATAATTTTTGGCAAAGGGTTTCCCCGGCAATCGTTTTAGTATTGACAACCGTTGCAATCGGAAACAGATGACGATGTTTCTGATTGTTTTCGCGGGTGGTGCCTGCTCGCTTCAAAAACCTGAAATACGTTTATCAAGAAAAATATTCTTGGGCCAATGGTCTCAAGAGTTCAGGCGAAGGTTCAGATTGCGATTTTGAGCGTTCCTGGCGTTGTCGTGTCGCTTTATCGCGGGAGTATCTAGTGGCTGAGCTATTACCAACCAAGCCGAAATCAAAACGCATTCTGGAACTGGATGCGTTGCGGGCTCTGTCGTGCCTGAATCTGCTCCTGTTTCACTTCACGTATGTGTACCAGAACAAATACGGATTCGCTTCGCCCTTGGGTTTCAGTTTTCCTTACGGAAAATACGGCGTTCAATTGTTCTTCATGCTCAGCGGCCTCGTGAATGCGATGACGCTGCTGAGCAAGCGAAAACCGGCAGAGTTTTTTGTGGCGCGATGCATCAGGATCCTGCCGTCGTACTGGCTGGTCATCATGCTCAATATTTGGCTGTTTGCCCTGCTGCCAATGTTTCATTCCACATCGACGCCAGGGGACCTGGTTGCTGCCAATTTGACGACCATGCCTCAGCTATTCGGTTTTATTAACATGGAGCCGGTGACCTGGACGTTGCAGATCGAGATGTTGTTTTACGCATTCCTCATGATACTGCTGGCGTTGGGCCTGCTGGATCGTCCATTGCCGGTCATGATGGCGGCCATTGCGGTTTGCCTGGTCTGTTGTACGGGTTTCAGTTGGTTTCACGAGATGTACCCTGCCTCAGCATGGAACGGTCGTCTGCAGGTTGTGGAAGACCTCTTCTTCATGCGTAACCTGCCATTGTTTTCCATGGGAATCCTGCTCAATGAAGTTCGTTGCCAGCGTGGCAATCGTTGGTTGCTGTGTGCCGGGATATTGGCCAGCGCGGTTGTCTTTCACATGATTGATTTAAGAGATCATAACCCGGCGGCCACGATTCTTTTGTTCGGGACGCTCGTTTTGAGTGCTTTTGGAAAACTTCCATTCTTGCGAATCAAGCCGTTGATCTTTATCAGCACCATTTCCTATTCGCTGTACCTGTTCCACAACAACCTCGGTTGCGCGTTCATGAATTACCTTGAGTATCTTGGCTGCAGCCCCTTGTTGGCCTTTGTTTTAGGCTCTGCGTTCGCCATCGGCGTTGGTTCGGCAGTGACTTTCTGGTTTGAACAACCCATCACCGCATTCTTGCGACGCGAGTGGACCGCATTCAAAACACGTTTTCGCTTGCAAGAGAACCCCATGCCGATTCGCGCGGTCTCGAGCACGAACGCATAATGCATCTTGATTGCCTCCTGCCGTACTCATGAAAATCAAATTAATCACCGACATCGAAGAAGTCAGGCGATCTCAGAAAGAGTGGGATGAGGTTGCCGGGGCCATGCCTTTCTTTCGATTCGATTGGTTGGTCACCTGGCTCACGACCCAGGTTGAAGACGTCACACCGGCAGTCCTGGTCGGTTGCGGATCGAATGATCAGTGGCTGGGCGTGGCACCATTTTGTGTCGACGCGAAGGCTTCCCGTTTCGTGCGTCGGCTTCGGTTCCTCGGCAGCGGGCCAACCTGTAGCGACTACCTGAGACTTTTCGCAAAACCGGAGTTCGAACGCTCGTTTGCAGAATGTACCACGGACTGGTTAGATAAGAATTTGCGCCGGGGCGGTCCGCTGGGCACGATTGATGTTATTGAATTCGAAGGCATCGATCCGCAGGATGAATCGACTCAATACTTTTGCGATTTGCTGGATGCAGCTGGATTCAAATCACACACCAAACCGCTGGAAGCGTGCTGGGTAACTGACCTGCCCGAAAGTTGGCCGGAACTGAATGCGAGTTTCAGCAAATCCATGCGGCGAAAAACCAAAAAAGCCGTGCAACGTCTGGCCGATCCCGATACGGAAATCCTTTCGACCAAGCAGGCGTCCCTTAGCAGTCTGTGGCCCACTTTTGTCGACCTGCATCAAAAACGACGAATGATGCTGGGACAAGCGGGCTGTTTTGCCGAAACAGGATTCGAGGCGTTTTTAAAAAACTCGCTGGAACAGCTTGTCCCCCAGGATCGGGCGGATGTTTTGCAGATCAACTATCAAGGAATTCCGTTGGCTTGCGCGGTCATGCTCAATGACGGAATCACTTCATTTCTTTATCAGTCTGGCATGGAGCCGGAATGGGTGTCTCGGGAACCAGGATATCAGATCGTGGTCGCGGCAATTCAGGAGTCCATTCACCGGGGCAGGCGACGTTTCGATTTCCTGCGAGGAGACGAACCCTACAAAGCACGCTGGTCGACGACACGGGTTCCGCTAATATCCAGACGGTTTATTCCGCGAAACTTCAGTTCGCAGCTGAAACACGGAATCTGGTCCACCGGTCATTCGATCAAACAACATCTCAGAAGAAGCGAATCCTGAGTTCTTCGGTATTCGGAATTGCCGATCTGCAGGATATCATTAAAGATTCTGGTTGCGATTGTTTCCTGAAACTGTTTTCGCATTTCGAATCGAGCGACTCCATGTTGTTGAAGCGATGTTCTCGCCGGAGGGCCGCATGCTTGCTGCCCACCGTCCTGTTTGGTTACTTGGTTATGCTGCTTGCCGGTACAGCTCACGGCCAACTTGAATTCAAAAATAATTCGCTGGACAAAAACCGAGTCAAACCTGGCTCGCAGTCGTCTCGGATCGGCTCGGCAGTCAACTGGCAACCGGATTTTGAATCGGCGTTGCGCGAATCGCAAACGTCAGGTAAACCGGTATTCTGGTACATCCCGACGTTGCGCGGCAGCTTTATGGATCGGACCACCGAGATTGACCGCTACATGATGGGCGGTCCGTTTTCCTGGCCGGATATCATTGCCGTTTTGAACGAGCATTTCGTTCCTCTCAAAGCCAAACCAAATCGGCAACAGCAAAAGCAATTTGATCTGGTGCCTTATGTTTTTGTCGAGCCCGGATTTCTGATTCTGAATTCTCAGCGCGAGGTTCAACTCAAGCTGGATCGATTGACGACGCAGCACCCGGGCTGGTTTCGACAGTTGTTGACTCGCTCGATTCCGCAGGCGATCGAACCCAGCGGCAAACCTCAAGACTTGGAGAATGCATGGCTCCAGTTTCGGAATGGTGGCTACGAACAGATTCAGCTGGAAACGCCCCGGCCGAATGCGGACACCGCGGCGGAGCAGTTGCTGCTTGCAGGGATGATTGAATTCCGCACCGGAAATCATGAATCAGCAGCAGAG
This sequence comes from Pirellulaceae bacterium, assembly GCA_942492215.1. Lineage (GTDB taxonomy): Bacteria > Planctomycetota > Planctomycetia > Pirellulales > Pirellulaceae > Mariniblastus. The sequence goes on along the minus strand of CALODY010000010.1, from coordinate 101,569 downwards.
AAATGGCGACAGGCCAGTCTCATACAGCCCGACCACCCCTTGGCCTGGAAAGCCGCAGCCGAGGCGGAGGGATTCGGACCATTCGTGCGTGGCTTCGAAATTCATCGCGATCTTCCAACCAATGCGATGCAGGCCGGCATCGAGTCGACGGGCAGCGCGGCACCCGCAAATTGCTACTCAGAGGTCGAAGTCTGGAATCGGTGTATCGATTTCCTGTTGGCAATGCAGAATGAGAATGGCGGATTCACCGACAGCGATTATGATTTCGGCGGAACCGACAGTCTTCCCAACGTGCATGTCGCCGTGACGTCAATTTCCGGAATGGCTTTGATGGCGGCCTCATTGAGGATCGCCGCCGATGATTCTCGGCGACCGAAGATCGAGTCAGCCATCGAAAAAGCGACGCGTTATGTTTCCGATGATCGCAATCTCAATTTTTCGGATCGAGACGAACTGATTTGGGCCTTGGCGTATCGAGTTCGGTTTTTGGCGCGGCGAACAAAGGACGACCCAACATTGATCAAAGTCCTTGATCCCATGGTACAGTCACTGGAAGCCGTTCAGTCCCCGCGCGGCAGCTGGTTTCACGAGTACAGCAACCCGTTCGTGACCGCGACGGCCTTGACGGCGTTAAAGGAAGCACAGACCGCCGGGGCCGTGGTTTCCCAAGGTGTCGTGGAAAAGGGAACGACTACTTTAAGTCGCGATCGGTTTGGCAACGGGGCATTTCCGTACTCCAGTGGCAGGCGGGGCAACAGCGACAATCCGGGGGGGCCAACGCAAATCGCAGCGTCCGCGGGACGCATGCCACTGTGTGAGCTAAGCCTGAGGGTGTGGGATCGTTCCACTGATGACGCTTTGATTCGAGCGATTCAGCAATCGCTCGATTTAAATGAAAACTTGACAGCGGCCTTGAAGTACGACGATCACACTTCCCGGTTGGCCTACGGAGGTTTCTTTTTCTGGTACGACGTGCGCGGTCGAAGCGAAGCGATTGCCAACCTGCCAGAATCTGAGATCAAGTCAAAATTTCAACAGCAGCAACGCGAATTGATTTTGTCCCTGCCGGAAATCGACGGCTGTTTCGTCGATTCGCACGAACTTGGCCGCGTCTACGGAACCGCCATGGCGTTGCTTAGTCTTACCGATTGCGACAATTGATTTTTGTCTGGCTCGCTCGACGGGCATCAATTTGTCGACAAAATAAGAGCGGAGGGCACGAGATTCGAACTCGCAACCCCTTGCGGGGCACTTCATTTCCAATGAAGCCGCTAGCCATTCGCTTACCCTCCGTTTGCAGGAGTTTAGCAAGGTTTCCCTCTTTGGAAAGTTGAGTGTGCGCGACAGTGTGCGCCTTTCCTGTTTCCGTGGCGTGATTCCCCAGATCAATGCGGTCGATGCATCCTCAGAGTCCAGTTCCGCGTAGTAACGCTCCATTGTAGTTCTGATGTCGTTATGTCGCATCATAATTTGCAGGATCGCCGGTTTGACACGCTTTGGCCCATCGACTCCCGAACGTGCGGCGTAGATCATGGGCACTGGCAAGTCGAATCTCATCGGCATTATCGGATGGTCTTGGTGATCACCTTCCGGCCTTGTTGGCGATCGCTTTGATGATCTTGGCTGGCCCGCTTTTCCGGTAGTCTGATGGCCCTCTGACTAGGAAGAGGTAGCACGAATCCCGTCACTGCTTTTCGGCTCCTGGCTGACCAATTGCCAGAATTCATGGGCCATCGGAACGAGCTGAGTCTTTCTTGTTCTTTTGGGAATCGAGCCATGAAGCTGAATCGCCGGAAATTCGGCGGAAACGTCATGTGGATGTCGGCGTCGGAATCCCAGGATAGTTCGATAGGGGCTTCGCTGAGTCGCAGCCCCGACCACCAGAGTCCGCGTAGAAAATACTTCCCAGACTTACCATCCGTGAGATTCGTTCGGACCTCGGCGACGTGCGTGAATCAGTCGGCCGAACTCCTGGCGGTGATGGGCGGTCGCATCTTGTGCGTTTCCGTACTGCCAACTTCGGCAGCTTTGATATTTCGCGACTGTTCGATGGGCCGATCGCAGGCACTGTTCGTAAGTGGTTCATGCAGCCGTTGACGCCAATGGTTTGCTCGATTCCGCGTAACCTCATGCCCGCCCGCAACTTGGTTCGAAGTTCTGTCATGATGCGCGGACTCGCAATCGCGTCGACTGACTTTGGCGATAGATCGACTTTCGATGTGACCGAACACCGCATTCGCGAACGGTTCGCATTGTCTTGTTGTCCAACTGGCTGCTGGTCGCGGTAGTATTCGACGAACTGATGACCAGTTCATTGACTGCGTCGCTTGCGATACGTCCCGCTGTCTAATTCTGCTTGCCATTCGGGTGCGACTCGCTCAGCTTGCATGATTGCATTCCGCTCGACCGTTTGTTTGGGGATCGCCGGTCGGCTTTGCCGGTGACAGGGTCGCGGTACCGCATGTAGTAATATTTCCGACCCGGAATTTTGAAAATCGATACGCTGATTTCTGCGATTGACATCGTTACTCTTTCGATGTTGGAGATACCCAAGTTTGAAATGGGGGGGCAAGCGAATGAGTATGTTTCGCGGTTCGGCCGCTAAGCCTAGCTCCCCGGGCGTTTATTGTAGCAATTGGTGCCAGTTAATCACCGGGGTCGCTGGCTGCGATGCGTGGGGCAACCCTAGGTGCGACATATTGTCTTAGTTGTGATCGCTGGCTGGCTGAATCATAATTTTTGGTAATTTCGCGGTTATGCAATTCAAACAAGAATAACACCGTGCATCGCTTAACTCTCACCATCGCCTTGCTGACTTTCGTCATTCCGAGTCTCGGAATGGCCGGCGTGATTGTCGGTGAATTCGACGTTAAGACACAAGCTTCGATGTCTGCATCGCCGGATGCTGATGAGCCCGCTGCCCCAGACAATCCCGATCGTTGGAACACTCGCCAGACCATGTCAGGGATTGCTTCCAATTCTGTGACGACGATTTCGTCCAGTCCAAACGTAATTCGTAGCTGGCCCGTTTTGTTTTTCAAACCTGTGCCGCCATTGGAATCATCCTATGGTTTTGATGAATGGCAATTTGTTCCTGACTCACCCGTTTTCAAAATTCCAAGAGTACCCATTGTTTGTGTCGTTTCTTGATGACGATTTTAACTTTTGACTAGATAACTATTGGAATTTGAAATGAAAACTAGATTTTTGATGGTGCCGGCCTTTTTGGTTGCGGCAATACTATTTGGCACGTGCGGTTCGAATGCATGGGGTGGAGTTATCTATGTAGCCGACGGCGACAGCGCGAGGATGCATGCATACGATCTTTCCACTGGTGCACAACTATTGAATAAACGCACCCTTGGTAATATCCAATCGCGGTTAACGCGATTCGGGATTTGGCTAGGGCATCGAAGAGACCGGAGCAACATAGCTCGCGAATATGATACCAATGGCGACGCTACCGGGAACTCGGCCAACCTTTCGTCATTTAACGCCAGTCAACTTCTCGACGGCACGACTGATGGTACTGCTAATTATGCCATCAATTGGAACACCGGACAGGTGATGCGAGCGAACTTGGACTGGAGCGGGATGTCCGCAACACCGATCTTCACATCGCCCTTTAATGACCTAACAGGGATTACTTACGATTCGAATGGGAACTCCATTTGGCTTGCCAACTCAACTACCGCCTATGAGTACAGCTTGCACGGGCACGCTGCTTTCAACCTTCAATCACAACTCAGGCCGAGGTGGACTCGCCTACGATTGGACGAGTGATTCTTTGTGGTTTGTTCCCAATACGGAACGCTCGCACTTCGTCAATTCGCAACAGACGGTACGTTCCTGGGTAATTTGAGCACCGTCGATCAGAGGTAATTCCTTGGGGTGCTGAGATTGCATTTGGAGCCGTCCCCGAACCAGCCTCACTCGCCATCTTCGGCACGATCTGCCTGTTTGCCTGCGGCAGAAAACGTCGGCGGATTATGTAATTGAATCCAACGAATGTGAATAACAGACGGGCACTATTCGGTGTCCGTTTTTTTGCGCCTCAGTTGCCAGCTTGTTTGAAGGCGGCCAGCAATACCCAAGACAAGAATGGAGGGGCTGTTGGAAAGATGTTTTGATGGTTCGGCCCGTCGCCATAGTGCCATCAACGCTTGCGGAATTCCCACGGCGGAACTGGCTGGCAAGGGATTCGATTATTGGTCGGGAAATCAGCCGCGGATATGTTGGCGGTGTCCCAGAACCATCTTCTTCAATTCGGCCGCGCGTTTTTCTTCGGCTTGTTTACGGGATTCTTCGATTCGTTTTCGCTTGGCCTGCTCGGCATCTTTCCTCGCCTTTCTCGGCTTCGTCGTAGAGCGGCAGCGGCGCGGCAAGTTCGTTCAACGCCAACGATCTCAAGCTTGTCCTGATCACCATTGGTGCGTTGGTCCGCTGCTCGCCGGTAATGTCCTCGATTGATTCGCCGAACAAGGCCAGGATTGATTTGATCACCGCAAGCTCGCTGGCTGTACTTGGGCCGCGCCGCGTGTGAATCAAAACTTTGCCGTCGCGGGAAATTGCGGTTTGAAATAATTTGATGTCGCACTTTTCAAACGTCATAAGTTCGTCCTTGGGTGGTTGTTGATTTGATAGCCGCTAATCTGGATTTCCATTTTTGCACGATCTGGGCTTGATCTTTTCGCCGGTCACGTTCAATCTTGCGCTCGAATTCCCGGAGTCGATCTGATCGATCCATCATCGCACTGATCCGCTTACGAAATTGGATTCCTTCGGTTTCATCCAGCGCTTCCTCTAAACGATCAACGTCAACTGGATAAAGCTTGCGACCGCCATTATTGATTTGATACCCGCTCGAAAACTGCCGGTTCACAGCGTGGACTCGATAGCTGATCGAGTGCGCTAGATCGAACTGCCTGCATTGCTCAGGCGTTAGCCAAGTGTCACTGCCTCGCTCGATCCAGCTTCGGATGACTGGGATCTTGGTTTGATTCAACGCCGAGAACAAGCATCGACTATTTTCGAATCAATCCTCGCGGTTACGGTTTTTGCCAGCCGTCGTTTTTCCATGCTCTTTCCACGGGTGTCAATCGAAGAGCCATGAATCATGAGCTTTGCGTCTGGTGAGACAACTCGAGTCGATCCGCCAAGGAATGCCACTACAGCTGCGGAACAGCACTCACCGGCGGCGAAAGTGACGACGTCCGGTCGGCTCCGAAACAAGTCGTAGAGTTGAAAACCAGCTTGAGCAATTCCGCCAGGTGAGCGGATCTCAACAACAATTTCGCCTTTACCAAATCGGTTCAGTTGAGCGGCTACACTTCGTGGTGTGCTAGTTTCGATCGCGCCTTCAATCTTAATTCGTCGCATGCGATGTCTTCCGTTATGTTTGCCGGCTTGGTTGCTGTCATTGTACGGCCTTTGTCAAACGGTGGCGACGATCAAGAAACTTCTTGGAAGTCCAATCTTGAAATCTTGTCTCGGCCGAACAACCTCATACGGCCGGACTCAACTTCTCTCCAAAGATCCCGCTCCGATAGTTGATTGGCAAACTTTGCAACGCGACTCGATCGTGATCAGGTTCTCGGGACGATCAAGAATGTGCATCGAAGTCACCCGCCTAACTCCGACAAAATTTCCCGGCACTGTCGCCTAAGATGCTCGCCGATAGGAGGCGGTAGGTCATTTAGCCCGAGACCCAACTGGTCGATCCGATCGCGGGCCTCAGCCAAACAACTAAGCGCGGGGATGAGTCGCTTTTCTTCCGGCGGAAGCTCTGACGTGAACTTGCCAACACTCGGATCTTCGCGGGTCCCTGCATTCGGCCTGGGATGACCTGCGGCATTGTTCTATCAGTTCGACGTTTGACGCTTTCTGACATCAGCAACCTCCTTGGAACGTGCATCGACAATCTTGGCCGATCCGGCGGTTAGCATCTGCCGGGCACTCACGCGCGGGACGCTAATCTCTGCCCCAGGCTTGCGGCCGTTAACAACTCGAAGTAGTCGAATCCTCAATTCTTGCTGCCCTTTTTTCCACCTGCGGCCATGAAACTCGCCAGCAGATCCGATTCCACATCATCAGTTCGCGCTACCAGTTTCGATCTAGAGGCTGATGTCAGACCGAACTCAGTTAGCAACTTGGGACTCCTATCCAGGCATTTGTGGAAGTTCGCTGTTGCCTCCCGTTGCAGCTTGTCGTTATCGGTATTCATCCCATCCCGAGATCTCAGCAATAGCGATTGATTGGACGCGTAAGTTTCAACTAATTCGCTATCAGTGATGGCGATCACTTTCATATCTGTCAGATAGTCCAGAATCCGGTGCCAGGTACGTTTGGCAATTGGATCTTTGTGCAAACTTGTCGGCAACTTGGGCCGTTCCGTTGAAACCTGCGGCTCTTTGGAATTGAACCGTCCGGGTTTGCCGACAAATGATCCGTTCCTGATTTTGACCGCTGTAGCGAGCCTTTTGCGGCCTGATTTGCTTGTTCCTGGCATTTACAACCTCATTCTTGGTCCATGGAAACACACGCATTTCGCACGGTCATGGAGGGTTGAGCTGCCCAGTTGCCGATACCCCCCATATTACCTAAAGTTCCCGTCTTAACATCAACGGTGGTCGGTCTGCGATTCAATGAACGATCGATGCTGATGTCCAACCTAAGCTCCTGTGACGCTCCCTCACACGACATTATGCCGAATACGCACCAGATGTCCACTTGTCCATCGGTGGCCTTACGTCCCTCACTCAACTGGGGGGGCCAGTTTCGATGCGCCATTGCTAACTTCGACGATCGCCACTCATCAATCATGAACTCATCGATGGATACCCAAGAAGAGATGGGGGCAGTTGGTGAAAGAAATTTGGCGGCTCGGCGGTTCGATGCGTTTGGTTGTTAATCTTGGTAAAGTTTGGGTATAGGAAAATGTCGAATACAACAGTTCTTTGTCTGAAATACAACTACATAGTATTTAGTAGTACTATCAAACAGTAAGTTGTTGTATTCAGACCAACAGGTTGTTGTATTTGCAGTTCGGTGGCAACTTTACTTTCTAAGATTAACAATTCGGCGAATCCGTTTGCTGACCATTTGCTGGCTCGTTTTCATCGTTTCGGCGATTTCTTCTTGGGTCATTCCTGCCTGTTTCCACTTCCATGCGACCAGGTCGGCGGGCTGAATTGTTAGTAGTTGTTGCAGGGTCAGCCTGGCCATTGGGATTTGATGGTTGCTGGCGATGAAGCACGGGATTGAGTTCATTGGGTCGAACGGGTTGGACCGGCCGATGCAATCCACCATTTCATAGACAACGGTTCCCGAATACGCTGCTTGCCATTGAGGTTCGAGGTATCCGGCGGATTTGACTATCCTCTAGTTCGCCGTTTTCGGTTGTTCCATTCCAGGTCATTGCCGCTGAATTATCGGTGGATTTGCTTGAGCGCGCCGGTCCAGGTGGGGTTGATTTCGGAGGCATCTTTCAGGCCGGAACAGAGTAGAGTTCGGCGTAATTCATCAACTCCCGGTCGAAACGTCCCGAGGATCAGCACCGCGTCGGCATTACGGACAAGATTCTTGGCTTTCGGCTCAATCTTATCGCCAGGCTTTTCGTACTTCATGCTCCATTGTTGGGGCCCACAGAAGTAATCGGTCATGGCGACCTGGGCGGCCAATTCTGGCTCGAGTGACTTGAGCACTTGCGGCCAACGGTATTCGATTTGGTTCTTGTGGCTGATGACGGCGATTCTGGGGGCCGAAACGTCAAGGCGACAATTGATAAGCATAATCATCGTTCGAAGCACGTTAGCGACGGCAGCGGGCGGAGTTGAGCGTTTAACGTCGAGTTCTGATTGTAGGACCAGATTGTTGAATTCGCGATATCCGTGCTCGTTCAATGGGTTGGTCGGCTTTGGATTCAACGGATTGACTGGTTGTTGGTAGATGCTGGCCATTTCGAATTCCTCAATAGTAGGGTCGGAAAAAATGATCTTCTTGTCGGCGGGCAATTCCGGCTGTTGGATCGATGTGAAGTAGGTTTGCGTCTTGCCCGTTTTCTTCGACTTGCTGCTAGTGACCTGAATCGAATCGATATCGCCCTTCATGATTGCGATGATCAGCGTCAGGGCATGGCTTTTGATCCGGTCGCGGTATTCGTCGTACTTCGAAAGATGATTCCAGAGCGTCATCAGGGGGCTGCGTCGACGGTAGGCGCCATGGAACTCGGGAATATCGGTTGGAGCGTGATAGGTGCCGGTGCGCTCATCGTCGATGAAGTCCTGCAGCTCTCCGGCAATCTCGGCCATCCGGCTAAAGAACATTTGCGTTTCGCGCGATCGCACCTGGCTAACGATGTCCTGGGCGAGGTCATGAATGGAGTCAAACGGGCCCTGAACTTTCATCAGGTTGGTTGTGAACTCGGCGGCCGCTCCGTTGACGATCAGCCAGTCGCGGTGCCTCATCAGTGGGTGCAGGGTATGGCGGGCCCGCATGTGGGTGGCGACTGTGATCCGCGCGGATTCCGCTTCGGCAACCTGGGCCCGATACAAGCAGGACTTCTCAAACTCGCATGTCGGGCAAACGGTTTGAGAGTGCGACAATCCAAAGCTGCGCGACAGACTCGCCTTTTCGTAGTTCTCGCAATTGGCCCCAGGCTTATTCGGAGGGATCAGGGCGGGATATGCTCGAACCACCGAACCATCAGGAAATTCTCTTTCAACCAAACCCCCCACTTCTTCTTGGGTACGCGCGACGAACAGAAATTTTTCATCGGTGCGCGCAACCGCGAGTTCCACGTTGGCGGCGGTCTGTATCTGCATTTCCGGCGATCGATCAACAAATAATCCCGGGCACTCAATTTCCTGTCGACGCTTGCGAATCGCTCGTTGGATCTGTCGGCCAGTCATCGCAGTCGGAACTTGCAGCGCCTGATCGATCTGGGCCCGCAATGCATCGGCGCCGAATCGGGCATGAAAATCGTCGGGCCCCATCTTGGATTTGAAGTGCGGTAGCCAGTGAATGACGACTCTACTGGCGCCGGCGGTCTTTGATGCAATCTGAAATTGATTCGCTGCATGAATGACTGACGTGTTTATTCTTGGGTCGGAGTCGAACAGGATCACAATTGTTTTGCCGGTGACTATCGATGCCAACTGATCGATCAATTCGAATTTGCCCGGGGCAACTTTCCGCATGCCGTTGTAGATTCCAGTCACGGCGATTGCGGCAATACCAGCGCAAAACAACGACCAGGCTTTTTTCTCCCCCTCGCAAAACACGATGATGTCAGAGTCGAGGGCGCCGAAAGTGAAGCACGCGAATGACGAACTGCCTTTTTCAGCGACGTACTTGGGCGAGCACCCGTCCGGCAATTTGACGCGATAGTTGGTTACCGTCTTAACCGTTAGGTCATGCGGGCCTGGGCACGGGATCAATAGATAATTGCCAGCCCTCGGATATTTGACGCGCGGCGACCACTTGAGATACTCGGATGCTTCATCGAATCTGATCGATCGGAATCCGGCCAATCGCATAACGTCGCGCGTGATGGCCGATGCTTCCAGCCCTTTGATGTGTTCCGGCGACAGTTCCAAGAATTGTTTGCTTGATGCATGATGCACGGTAAAAACTCAGTTGATGTTGAATGAAAAAAGGCCCCGACGCGCGAGGCCCGATAGTTAAATTCTGAAGCTCAACTTTTCTTTTTCGTCGACCTCCGTTTCTTGGCTGGCTTCTTTTTTGTCGGCTTCGACTTCTTGGCCGGCTGGTCAATTGCTGCTGGCTTGATGGTTATTCCTTCTTCCAATCGCTTAATCAAATTAAGAATCGCATTGTTCTGGACATTGATTACCTTGACGAAGTCATTGAGTTTCTCGACATAGGTTTCGTCCATCTCGACGATCAGGGTGTGTATCGATTCAGTGTGTTCAGCCAGTTCGACAATCTTGCCGTTGACCTGATTCACCTGATCGATCACGTCGTATTTTTCGAGCATCAGTAAATTGCATAGCTGTCCTCCTTACGTGGGTTCTAATTGTTGTTTGCCTGGTATCGTTCCCAGAACTTTTGCAGGATTCGAAAAGTCGTCGCCTCGGCCCATTGACGATTCGCGATGAAATGCCAGTGGACTTTTGGAAAATCGATTTGATAGGCGATGACCGATCGATAGACCGACTTGAAATGAGCTGCACTGATTGACGGCAGGCGCCGCTTGATAATGCTCCATTCCGATTCAACGACGATGTGCGCACTGTCCATCAATTGGAGTCGCGCCATTTCCCGAGTGAACCGGGATCGATTCCGAATAATCGTGTTGACGAAATCCTCTGGCGATTTTCTTTCGACCGATACCCGCTCACGAAGATCGACCGGCGAGATGATGCTGTAATCACCCGAATCGATTTTCAAAACTTGCGTTTCAATTTCGAGCGGTCGGCACTTGTGCTTCGAGTCGGCAAAGAATCCATCGAACGAATAACTTTGCTGCTCGCGCGAATCAATCGCCACAACGAACGGGCATTTCATGGGGTTGTCATTGCTCATGCCGCCACCTCCATTTCTCCATCAATCTTTTGCTGCAACAACGTAACGGCGTCCTGATGTCGTACGCGCGTCGCACAGCGTTGAAACTCTTTCAGGTTCCCGACAATCATCAGGATCTCTTTTGCCCGTGTCGCTGCGACGTAGGCCCACTGGAAATCAAACATCCGGTCATTCGCGCTGGCGTTGACGATGATGACTTTTGCTTCGGAACCCTGCATACAGTGAGTTGTCACGGCATAGCCAAGATTCCAGGATTTCAAACTTCCGTAATCCACCGAAACGCGATATCCGTCGACGACAATCATGACCCGCTCTTTCTGGTCGTCTTTACTATCGATCGTAGCCTGATTGAATTCTTTGCCAGGTAGAAGCCATCGAGGTTTTTGTTGCTGCCCCGATAAACCGCGCGATCGCCGACGCGAAAAATTCCCCTCGAGCTTGGATGAACAATCGGCTCGCCGGTCGAATTGACGATGTTCTGGATCTTTCGATTGAGGGAATGCCGGATGACGTTCGTGCCGCTGATGGCCATGATTTCGTTAACCTGGTATCCATCGTCGATCAGTTGCCCGTAGATAGTTGCAAGCACTTGATCCGTTTTTTCATCACCGGCGACCGGCAGCGTCAGGTAATTGCCCATCCGTTCAACCGCTTTCACGATCGATCCTGACCCGCTGTACCTGGGCCGCAATGGGATCTCTTCGCGGTTGCGAATCTTTCCAGCCAGTTGCAGCGCCTCGCCAGCAGTTCGATGGACTTTCGCAAGAGTGGCCGTTGTGACCCGCTTAGAACGAATGAGATCACGCAGGAGGCTGCCCGTGTCGATCGATGGCAATTGATATGCATCGCCGATTAGGATGACAGCAGCGCCGTCAGGGATCGCAGCGAATAGATAACTGCCCTCGCGAATGGCGGTCATGCTCGACTCGTCCAAAAACACGAAATCAGTTCGCAGCGGATTGTCGACATCGAATCGCGGTTCAGATTGAAAACACCCAAGGCAGGAATGGAGGGTGCGAGCCGAAACGCCATTGATGTTGCTGAGCAATTCGGAGATTCGATTTCTCGCGGCGCCGGTTGATGTCATGACCGTGACGCGATGACCGAGCGACGCCAGGAATCCGATAACGGCTGCCGTGATTGTCGACTTTCCAGTTCCCGCGCAACCATCAAGAACCGACACGTTCGACGATGCAATTTTGGCGACTGCCTCTTGTTGCTCTTTGGATAGCCGCTCGAAGCAGGGATGTCCCGCTATCTTGTCCACTGGCCAGGACGACGGGAAATGCTGCAGCCGGTGGATGTGTCGCGCGATCTCATTTTCGTAATGATCGTAGACCGGCGATGTCACCAGCACTTGCCCGTCGACGCTTCGTTCAATCAGCCGCTTCTGGGCCCAGAGTTTTGAAACGATGGCTTCGGCGTCGACCGGCTTGTCGCATAGATTGCTGACCATCTCGACAACGTCGTCAATCGTATGCCAGGTGTTTTCAGACTTGGCGAATAGATTGTTGACGTGCGCAGCAATCCGGCGGTCATCGTATCGGCCCTGCTTGAACCGCTCGAGGAATAACCGATCGATACGCTCAAGCGAGCAACCGCGATAATCGATCAGCGTTTCGTAGGGCTGGTCAAAAACCGTTATGGCGGCCGTCATGCTGAAGTAATCATTGACAATCCGGCTGACGGTATCTTTGGGGAATCCGAGTTTCCAGAAATGTCCGGTCAGCCAGGCGTTAACCTCTGGGTGCTTTAGCCCGGCGATGTAGTCCGCGCATCGCGATAGCTGGGCTTTTGGCACTTTGGTCGTGCGGAAATAGTCGTCCACGTCACCGATAAAACTGTCGAAGAACTGATCAATCGACCGGCAATTCTCGACGACGAGTTTGGCCCGACGTTCGGTCAGGTTGCATGGGTCGGACTGTAGGAACCGTTCGATGTGAAATGGTGCGAGCGTCGTTGGTAGATTAGAATTATTCATATTGAATCCTCATTTGGATTGAAAGATTTGAATGGGGTGAAAAAAGAGGGGGCCCGACCAGTCGCCAACCAAAGTGCGGGCCCTCTCGCTATTACGATTACAGGTCGCCGTAAACGTCATTTGCAGTCGACTCGGCGACTCCATCACTCAACGGGCGGAATCCGCGCAATGGGATCTCGGCGTTTTATGCTCGACACCGGCGTCGTCGGTGTAGTCACCTTGAACCACATCGATCTCGAACTCTTTGCCGACGAAGTCGTTGAAATCGATTGAGACCTCGCCGGACTGCAACTGCTCTTTCGTGTAGCCCATCGCCACCAGGTAGATAGCCATCCGGCTGCGCGCCTTCTCGGAGTTGCTCAGCATGTAACGAACCGTGCGGCCCTCCTGCCCCTCGGGGGAACCTGGTATCGCCCTGATGACCTCCGCGAAGCCCACGATGCCGTCAACCTTTTCACAACTGGCATCGATAGTCTTGTTGCGGACGACGTAAGAACCTGGCTCGCACGGTGGCAAGTTGCCCTCAAACTCGCGGTCGCCCAAATCGGAAAAGTCAAAATCAAAAATGTCACTCATCAAAAAATCCTCAAAATCAAAAAACTAGAAATTGAAAAAACGTAAAACTTCAGCTTTGCTCGTTACCCATGAAACGGGATAGCCGAGCTGTTGATCGATGTGGGCGGTACCGTGCTTGGCAATCGCCCGATTGATCAGTTTCCCAAGGGGGCCTCGACCAATTCGGCGGCGTTGTCCTTGGGCCCAGTGGCGGCATCATCGGATGCTCGAACCATCGAAGAAATCTTTTTCACCAACTCCGCCCATTCACTCTTGGGTAGGTCCGACAACTTAAAGAGATTGCGCTTTTCGATGATTGCCTTTTCGGCGCGATCGGGATCAGGGATGCGCAACAACAACGCTTTGAGTTCCGCCAATTCCGATTCGGAAATCGATTCCGGCGTGCCGTTGGACTTGGCCGGTTTTGATTCCGGTTTCGTCGTTGACTTGCCCGGTTTCGTTGTCGCCTTAGCTGGCTGATCCGATTCACCCGATTCCGGTTTGGCTCGCCTCATTTCAGGGCGCCGCACATCCGGGTCGGATTCTTCTTCGAGCATCAAAGCGGAACGTAACCATGTCTTCAAAGCCATCGTCGTCGCTTTGGCAACTGCTTTGTCCGAATGATCAGCGGCCTGGCCAGCAACTCGGAAAGACTCGGTTTCGCCAGATTGGTGATACGCCAAGATAGTGACGATCACGTCGACAACATCGATTCGCTTCTTCTTCACGTTCTCGAATGATTCGTGTCGCGCGATCTCAACGTCTTTGATGACGATACCGATGCCATGCTGACCAAACTGGTCACGCGCGATAGCCATGATGTCAGCGAACAGCACAACGTCGTAACCCAGTTCTCGAATCCGCTTTTTGATCAACGGCGGCGCCGATACTGCAGCCTGCTGGAATGCTGACCAAAATTTTGAGTTAGTACTCATGAGCACTTCCTTTCAATTTTTCAAACTTGTAAAAACAATCGATGATGTCGACTTCCTCGCCGACGACTTCCAGTTCGCTGGTGGCGATGTTCTGGCCGTAAAGAGGGACCAGCCCTTCGACATCGGTTTTCCGGTAGGTGATGCGATTCGCGTCAATTTCCAACACCATGACTTCCGGTATTAGCACTTCCGAAAACACAACCTGCAGCCCGTCGCATGGACCGCCACGGCAATCAAAACGGGTTTGCACTGGGATCTTCATCTGCACTTTCCTCTCGTTCAAAAATAAGTAAGGCCTTGCAACAATTCCGGTATCCGTTGAGTCTCTCGAAAGCGGCCTCGTAGCTCTCGTCGACTCCCGCTTGTGATCGATACTCATTCTCAAATCTTTTCCAGTTGCTCTGCGCGTCGCCGCGATGCATCCGATTTACATAACGACGATAAATCGCCGCGCTTTTCTGTTCGATGTCGTCATCGTCGCTACCCAAGTTTGAATTAGGGGGTTGGCTGGAAGAGATGATTTCGAGGTTTCGAGCGTTCGATGTTTGTCGACTGTTCACTGACAGCCCCAACTGAGAACGCGCAGTCCGTAAACAGGTTGCCGGCTTCTTTCGAGGATTTGCGAGCTCAGTTGGGGCGTAGCGTCGGCCATCAGGTCGCGACTCTGATTCGACTTCCTTGCCAGTCGACGGATCATCAAACGGCTTTGCACGTTCGCCAGGTCAGGTACACTTACATTGAATCTTCCGTCGGCACGGGTCGCGGTACTTTGGTCGCATTGCTTGGCCAGGGTCGTCACTGAATCCTGGTTGACCAAGTTGGACGGCTATCGAAGCCATTGCAACCGGCCCATCTTTCGGTCAACAAGTTGGTCATCGTGTCTAAGCATCTGTCAGCAACGTCGGCCTGAGAACGATTGACGGTTTCAACTACCCTGCGAGAGCCTTTTTCGAGACTGTCGATCTTGTTCAGCAGGCCGCTTTTTGCGAAGCTATCGCAATTCGGATCCGTTCGCCTCCTGCATTGCGAACGCGGTCTTGCTCCTTGGCGATGCGAATCGCGTGCCCGGCTCGAGTTGTCCGGGATCTGCATGGTCCGGTTCACCGACTGCATCTTCCATGAGGTCCAGCAAAACGGCTTCCGTCGACCTCGCTTGCCAGGGATTGGCGGTCATCGAGCACGGCTTCCAGAATCGTTTGATCAACTCCGTTTTCTGGGGTACACTTCTCATAGAACAACATTCCTTCGGCGGGTCGGTACTTTGGTCGGTGCTTCGGCCCGCTCGTTGTTTGGTGGCTTCGAAATAAAAGCGTCGACGTTGCTGCCACCAGGACCGCGTCGACGTGCCGCTAAAACAGCAGCGGTTGATTCTCCGGGTCGTAGTTCATCCAGACTGATTCGGTTTTGATCTCTTTGATCGATTTGCTGCTTGCGCTGTTGGCCACCGGGATGTCGTGGCGGCGCCAATCAAATCGATTTGCGTAGTCGTCGTAGAGCTCGCTGGGATAGCCCGACAGAATGAACTTGCCCTCGATGTTGGCCAGGCACTCCAGTAATTCAGCGTGCTGGTCGTCGGTCATCTCGTGCGTATAGGCGGCGCCCTGGCGAGTGGAAAGCAAGTAGGGCGGATCAACGTAGAACAGGCAGCGGTCGAAGTCGTATTGCTGGATAAACTTGACGGCATCCAGGTTGCGAACTTCCACGGCGCGCAGGCGACGGTGGCAATCCTCGAGCCCATCAACGGCATTCAGATAGGCCGATACGTTTTCAGCTTTGGCCGTCCTGATTCGGCGAGTCGGAGTCGCGAAACAATCGCCCATGCCCTGGCGACTCATGCGGTACTGGGTGAAGAAATGCGGGGCACGTTCAACATCGGTGCCGGCGTCTTTGGCCTTTGGCAAACTCTACATCCGAGAACGGAGTCAGCGAAACCAGCCGCTGCAGTTCTCCGAATCGATCGGGGCATCGCAGGACCTCGTAGAAATTGGTCAGGCGAGAGTAGATGTCGTTATGACTTCCGCTTTGCCGACTGGGTCATGATGGAGCAAAACAGAAATGCCGCCCGCGTGAGTCTCGCATACCGATCGTGATGAATCGCGCGGTGGAAAGAGCCCGATTATCTGGTCGGCGATGTTGCTCTTGCCGCCGAAATAGCGAAGGGCTTTTGAATGCTTGTGTTGGCCATCGTGAACAAAAAGACTCCGGCTGAACTAAATGCAATTTGCAGTAATTCAACGGAGTCTTTTTTAGAGTTTCAACACTCGCGGCGGCAGTTACGTTCTACCAATCGTCTCGTAACCGTCTACCGATCCTATTCTTTTTGCGCTTCAAATTTCGCAATCCTGCCGTCCGATTGATAGAGGTCAGGCTGTTTCTCAACAATTCCCCGTCTTCCTTGTCACCATTTACAATTTCCCTCGCAAACTTGCTGATTCACCATGGATTAGTGGTTGGTTTTCGTGAACTAGGCCAGACAACAAGGTCCCGAGTCAGGTATTCCCATTGGAAAAATTTTCGTTTATACCGTTCTGAGTTGGTCATCCCCGGTTGGAGCATTGCGAATCTCTTTTTGATCTTCAACAGGCAATTCCTTACGTAACTCCTTGATCTCGCGACAGGGTTCGCTCGACTGTAGTTAGGCCATCAAATCGGCATTTGGTCGGCAATCAGAATGGCAGCTCATCGACCACGGCAATATCTGGTGGCATGACAAACTGCCAGCGTTCAACCGGCCGCATCTCGTAGAAGGCATTCAGCGATGGCTGACGTCCATCGATGGGCTACGGACTTGTAGCGTCTGGATTCGCCGCGAGATAGTTGCTGTTAGCTGGCACTTGCCACGTCGGCGGTTTTCAACTGGCATTCGTTAAAGAGCCCCATCAACAAATCTTTGACCTGCTCAAGCGATTGCAGGTGCGTGGGAATCCTCATGGTCACTACTCGTCACTGACATGTCACTACCCAAAAAGAAAAAGCGGCGCGGCCGGACCGTGACATCGGCACTCGGGTTGCATGCCCGCAGCCGCCCATCCATGAAATCCACCGAACATCGAACCGCCGGATTTCTCGCCGCCAATACCGCAACGCCAAGCAGCCGACTCATCAACATTTCATTTCCCCAACCCGCCCCCCCTCTTTTTTTGGGTAGCATCGACATGAAACCAGTTCACCGGAGCCTTGCCGATTTCGTGTCAACGCTGAGGAAAGCAGTGAACTCGTGCGGAATAGCCGTTTCCATCTTGCGGCGGATGGGTGACTACGCTGACTTTTCGAACCTAACTATTCTGCTCGTCCACGGACACTAAAGGCAACACTATGAAAACTCGGCATCCTTTTCGCAATCATCCTTTCCTGCTTCGTGGTTCCGATTTGAAGTCTTGCTGCTACATTTTTGAGATGTTGTTGTCAGTTCATCGGGTGGAATCGTTGATACCAACGGTCTCTCAATTACGAGTTTGGCCGGGGCTAACGGGGAGGGTGATTTCTTTTCTAACTCCAACCTTTGTTGATCAGGCATTTTTGCGAATAACGCTGGCAGTCATCCGATTTTTGTTTCCGGAACCTCGACAATAACTCGCTTAAGCTCCGCCAATTTCACCATGGGATCATCTGTACAGACACCCGGCTCTTTTTGGCTAACGAAGAGACCGTGGTTTGCAGGACCTGATGCCCAGAATAATTTTAACCAAGGGTTCATTGGTTCCAACCAGATCGATCCGTTCGAATTCACGCTCACTTCACCCACGACATTGACCATTTTGGGACTAACTGCAGGTTCCAGTTTGACCTTGACTGGGGGCAAGACTCCATCACGTACAATATCGCGGTCCCCGAACCGCCTACTTCTCCGGCCATTGCCTGCACGTTGCTGGTCCGCCGACACGGCGTTAGCCACCGAGATCCGGCCAAATGATCGACCCAGGCGGTGCGGTTCATTCCGTGCCGTTTGTTCAGCCGCTCCCCATTCCCGATTTGGGGAGCGTCAACATGACTTGATTAGGTGTGCACAAAGTGTGCGCAATCGACCCGTTTTGACGATTTTGGCTGCGCATGAAAAAACGCCGCTCTCAGATATTCTTCGAGAACGCCGCTTGTATTTGTTCAACTGATCGACTGCTAATTCTCATTTCCAATGAAGCCGCTAGCCATTCGCTTACCCTCCGGAACCCGTCATTTTTAGGCGTCCGGAACCCAGATTCTGCCGAGCATCATCTCGAGGTCTCGTCCAAGTTTAGCGATTCCCGAAGTTAGTCGCTATCCGGATTACATGATTTTACTTGGCGACATCAAGTTTACTATGCCACATCAACGTTCGGAATGCCCAAGGCCGGCGATCGTCCCGATGTTCAATCTGTGGCCGAACTGGCGTCCCATTCTCGTAATAGAGGCAGAAGCTGTCCGAACGTTCACCCCCTTCATCGAAATCCAATGAATCCGGTGCCTACCGCTCAGATAACAAGGCTGCCGACAAGTTGAAGCCTTTTCCAGTCTCCGAATAGAATACCGCAATGCCCGACGCTTATTCTCTGACGGATTTGCCCCATGAACGAGACGGAAAAACAGGTCATCGAGCGCATGCTTGATGAGCTTATACGACTCGCTGCCCCGACGGCTAAATCGTTACCAAAATATGGCGGAGTCCTGTACACGACGAAGCCGGCAGAAAGTGAAGGCCAGTTTTGTGGCATCTTCGTTTACAAAAATCACGTGCAACTTTCGTTTGGCAATGGAACGAAGTTGAAGGACCCTGCTGGAGTGCTGTTGGGGGCCGGCAAATATCGGCGCCACGTCAACTTTCAATCGCCCGACGAAGTTGACTCGGAAATTCTGTTGGCATTGTTGAGTCAATCCGCCACAATTTGAATCACGGTTTGCTTGGTTTGTTTCCTGAAAGGTTTTCAATGAATGGCAAAAAGCGATCTCGCAGATCTTTCCTGGGGGCTTTGGCGGCCACACCGGCGTTGGGTCTGATCTACGAACAGGATTTGGGAGATAACGTCTACGAACTTGCGCGTCGTCCGGCGCCGCAAGGAAAGATCGAGCCAAATGATCGGATTCGCATCGCCACATTCGGCATGGGGATCATCGGATTCATCGATACCGAGTCTGCCTTGCAGGTTCCTGGAGTCGAATTGGTAGCCGCTGCCGACGCCTACGAGGGCCGTCGGGTCCGGACCCAAGAAGTGTTTGGCAAAGACGTGAAAGTCTATCGCGACTATCGGGATATTCTCGCAAGAGACGACGTTGATGCCGTCTTGATCTGCGTACCCGACCATTGGCACTCGGTGATGGCCATCGATGCGATGCGAGCGGGGAAGGCCGTTTATTGTGAAAAACCAATGGTGCGAACCGTGGCGGAAGGTCCGCAAGTTGTCGAAGCACAACAGGAAACCACAGCCGTGTTTCAGGTTGGAAGTCAATACGCCAGTTCGATTCTCTACGACAAAGTTCGCGACCTGATTGCCAGTGGCAAAATTGGAGAGCTGAATTCCATCGAAGCACGTTACAACCGAAACAGCGACACTGGAGCGTGGCAGTATTCGATTCCGCTCGATGCCAGTCCAGAGACGGTGGATTGGGATCGTTTCCTCGGCACCGCCCCCAGACGCCCGTTCGATGCGACTCGCTTTTTCCGTTGGCGAAATTATTGGGACTATGGAACTGCGGTTGCCGGCGATCTTTACGTCCATCTATTTACGGGGATTCATCATGTAACGGGATCCATGGGGCCGACGAACATCGCCTCGATGGGCGGGCTCCGTTATTGGAAAGACGGCCGGGAAGTCTACGATGTCATTATGAGCCTGTTTGACTATCCGCAGACGGAACAGCATCCTGCCATGACGGTGGCACTGCAGTCCAATTTCGTTGACGGCGGCGGTGGCGAGGCCATGTTCCGGTTTGTTGGTTCCGAAGGTGCCATCAACGTGGGCTGGTCCGAGCTGACGCTGACTCGGCGGGGGATCGAAACGGCTTCCCGTGACGCCGTGCTGAACGGCTACAATTCGGTGCGGACGTTTTCGGAGGCACAACAAACCGCGTTTGCGGAACAATTCCGTGCACCAGCGAAGCCCGCCAAAGATCTACCGGTTGAGACCTACAAAGTGCCGTCGGGTTACGATTCGCGGTACGATCATTTCGTGAATTTCTTTCAGAGTGTTCGCACCCAAACTCCCGTCCACGAAGATGCAGTATTTGGGTTGCGAGCCGCTGCACCTGCTCTTCTGGCCAACACCAGTTTCCTTGACAAACGCATGGTCGGCTGGGATCCAGAAAAGATGGCTCCTTCATCGCAGGAAGGGAAGTGATAAAGTGGACCTTCAGCGCATTCCACCCAGGACCCCTGATTCACTTCCTCACGTGTTCGCGATGATTTTCACGTACCACCAGCAGCGATTGTTATTCGATTGAACCGCCCGTCCATTCGTGGTTGGGGTCGGGCACGAATGTGACGGCGTTGCCATTGCCGCGAGCATTGCCGCTGATCCTGGTAACGCTGATGGCAACGAGCCATCCACCGGGAATCTTTGCCCGAAACGTCTTTTCGGAGGTTGCGCTCGTATTGCTCTCCAACTCTTGCCATTTCAAGATGGGCTTTGCCGGAATCTGTTCGGTCTGATTGGTCACGGCCTGTTGGGCTTCGTAGCCGGAGATAACGCCGTAGCCTCCCACCCAGCCGGCGACCAAAATTGTAATAATGCCGAATGCAATTTTCATAATTGACTTTCTTTGTGACGAAACCAGGCATTGAGCCCAATAATTTAAATCAGCGGCCGACCATTATCGAGCACGCAAAAATGCGTCGTCAATGACATGTGTGTTGTCTCAGATTCTCCGAACTCTCGTCCCAGAGAATGGAAAACTTCGTTTCATCAGGCGCCCGGAAGGTGCCGACGACGACACAATCGACTTTCAGATAATGCCGGACATAGCCCAGCCCCATACCCTGATCCGCACCCGTGATTAGAACGGTTTTCATATTTGCCCTTTCAGCTCGCCCTTACAAAGGACAAGTAAACAAAAGGCGTAAACGCTGAGGTGGCCATTCATCCATTTGCACGAAAGCAATTGGGACCGGCACATCGGTCGAACTTCGGCGGCCGATATTTCTTACCGTCGGACCCAAGCCCGAACTCGGTAGCTGCCTCCGTTGCCATGGGCCACGGCGTCTGCCACCAGTTGGTAACTCCCACTCGGCGGGACGCAAGTTGACGGCATTCCGTGGCTGGCCCACCCACAGCCTTCGAAGTGGCCAATGGTACCACCAACATGTCCCTTGATCCCGCGGGCCGCCATATAGTTGGCTTCCGCCTGGGCCTGCTGCTGGTAGCTGTTGACAGCTGGTTGCTGGTGGACTTGTCCGCAATTTGGACAGACCTGTTGAGCCAGTGCCGGGATCGCGAAGATACAAAACAGCAGACTGAGTAAAATCTTTTTCATTGTGAGTCCCTTCCTTGAATGTCTCAGAATCGAGTTTCCTGATTCGCACATTGTAGCCAGTCTCGTCGTCGCGCTAACGGGTGGAAGGACGTCAGTCTGTTCTTGGTTAACCCCGATAGGGGCTACAAATTCAATCCCGGATAATCCGTTAAATTGATGCCTGAGTGGTGTCGCTTCACTCAACCAAACGGCTAATGGCTGAAACTCCTCCGGAGTCGTTAAGGAAAGGGAAAGGTTTTGATCGATTCTCTACCGCGAAAAATGGCCGATCCCAAAACTGGACGTTGACTAACCACCAACCCCTATCAAACCCAAATGAAAGGCGAAGGTCTATCAGCGATCGGAAACGGGTCACAAACGAAATCGAGATGTTCCGATTTCTTATCAAGGGAAGAAAAATCCCTTGGCCTGCCAAGCTATTTTGGCATCGGGGGAATCGGTGACGTGAGGTCAACGGTGATCTCCCATTTTCCATTTCGAAGTTTCCAGATGCGGAGCAAGTTTTCCCGGGTTGTTGCCCCGTCGCGCTTGGTGAGCTCCAAGGTGGCATAACCATAGGCGAAGTCGGCGGTTCGAAAACACTTCGGGTTCAGAATTCGAACCGCTTCAATACCTGCCTGTTCCGTTTGAATCTGTTCCAATGCCGCTTGCTTGCCAAGCATTGGCATTTTCTGGTCACGGTACAGCCGAACCTCGTCAGCCAATTGCTGCTCGTACTCCGCAAGATTGAGCGACTTCAGCTCTGGCTGCCCAACGCTCTCATTGACTTTCCCTGGATCGACGGTGAATTTGGGCGAATCCCATTCGGTTGTCAGGCGCTCAGGTTGGGGATGCACAACTCCGATATCAAGAACGGCCTTGAACTGTCCCGTCCCGGATTTCTTCCAAATCGTAAGATACTGGCCAAATGCAATGGGGGAGTCTTCTTTTCCGGCCGGCCGAAAATCCCAGTCGCCGGTCGTGTAGCCAATGGAACCATCCACCGCAACATCCGCCCAAACTGGATTCCAGGCAAGCAAAGCCGGCGATTCGGCTCGCGCGTTCCAAGCCTGCTTGCCGTTGACCGCCGTGGGCTGAAACAGGATGCCGTCGTCGTCGAGGAATTCTAAGAACGCTTGGCGGACGCCCTTAAGAACCGCCGCCTCAGCAAAGGCCTTTTCCGTACGCACGATTTCTTCGAGCGGCTGACGATCTTGAGCACTCAAGTTTGAACCTGTGATGACAACAGCAATCAACACGAGCCCACATGCAAAATTGGCATTCATAGTTGGGCCCCAACAACTGTCACTCGAAATTCTCACGAAACGATTGTGATATCTTAACAGGCTCAAGCTGCCGGCGTGACCCAATCCCAATGCCGGCCATCACGGGACCGCCCAACATCATTGAAATACGGAGGTCAGCCGGGATTGTTTTCCTGGCACAAAAATCCGTCCTCTCCACCGATCAAGTACATGTAACCGCCTTTGACGACCAAAACGGCTCCGGCCCGCGAAGCCCATGGCGCATTATCGGTTACTCGCTCCCAGTATCGGCCGAAACGTGATCGCCAAACGTCGTTGAAATAGACACGCACAGTCGGACCGCCAATAACGGCCGGATCATCGTTGAACAAACCATCGGTCAAGTCGTCGCAGGAGGATTAGATCCTGTTCAACCTAAAGAAGGATCGGAACGAAACGGTGTGCCAGATAACTGCTGGTTGGTAATTGATTGAGCAAGCGTGTGGAACCGCACGTGACGTGGGACAGAAAATTAACACGCAAATGACAACCACAAGGTTGGCGGTACGCTCGATTCCGCCAGCACGAAACTGTTAAACCGGAAACGACTCTGGTGTAGACCGTGGATCGGCCAGGCGGTTATTTTTTCAACCGTCGGCGGCGTCCGGCAGCGAGGATTCCGCCCAGCGCAACAATTGCCAGGCCGGATGGTTCCGGGACCCTCGAGAATTGAACGTTGTCGAGAAAGACGGCTCCGCGGGCGTTCCCTTCCTGCTTGAACACGATTGCCAGGCGGGCCTCGACGGCTCCCGCTGGCGCGGTCGACAGGATTTGACCGCTGAACCATTCCTCGGTCAGCGATGCAAAATTTGCCAAGATGATCAAATCAGAACTGATGTACTCGCTCGAACCAAAACTCCCATACAGCTCGTTGTAATAATCGATCTTGAATTCCAGCTGGTTTGCCGTTCCGACCAGCGAATCATCGGCCAGAGTTTGGCGACGTGGGTTTCAACGTTAGCACCGGCAACGAGCGGATTGAATCGGGTGCCGAAGCTTTGAAACTTTACGGGCAGTTCGATGGAGGCACGAATTTCTCGGGGGTCGAACAAGGCATCTCCGTGAAGGAGGGTGACCAGATTCGCGCCTCAGTAGAAGCTTTTATTGCGGTTTCTCCAATGCGCCAAAGAACCACCCTGATCTTCAAAGCCACCGTTCTCAAACGTCAAGATGGTTGGCGTAGCCGATTTGGTGTAGGCGTGCACATAGTCGATTTGAAATTCCTGGGGCCAGATGGTTGAACTATCGGGGGGCGGTAAGAAAGTACCTCCGATTGCGGTGTTGATGTTCAAGCGCATCGGCCCGACGCCACCGCCGGCGTATGCCCCGGTTCCGGTCAAGAATCCATTGACTTGGGAGTCCCTTACCGTCCAGTGGTGTACATCGTCGACGTAAAATCGAATTTGCTTGGGATCCCATTCGACCGAGTATGTGTGGAAGCTGTTGTGGTAATTGACATTTGCTCCATCGTGCACGGAGGTTTGTTCGGTGTAAGTGAATTTGTGTTCAAACGGATTATCGTCTCCATAATGAAAGGCACTGCTGGTTAGCGTTGGCTGCGTGCCACGATTTTCCATGATGTCGATTTCGCCCTGACTGGGCCAAGGCGCGTCGGATAACAACCAGATCGCCGGCCACATTCCCGCCGATGTGGGAAGTTTCGCGCGGACATCCCAGCGGCCATATTTTTGTAAAGCCGTACTGGTCACCGCGCCACTTAAGTAAGTCCCAGGACCATTTCGGCCCGGGAGGTTTTCGGACTTGATCACCAAGTTGCCACCCGATACCGAAACTTGCCCAGGCTGATAATCATGCAATGAGTCGTTAGTCGGAAACGGGTTATCCTGCGCCCACCACAACGAGGTATTCAGTGATGTGGAAGAAAATTCATCGGACCAAGCAATCTCGTAGCCGCTGCGGGTCGGCGGCTGGGCAACCAAGACGTTTGGGAGGAAGATGCAGGCAAACAGGGCAGCGTAAGGGAGTTTCGTCATTTTTGATCTTGGGCAGGTGAAGATGGTTGGAAGGAAATACCGGAAAACCTCCATGATTGATGCTGGGCCAAAAATTCGAAACCCTAGTTTTGAAGCTTTGTTAAAAAAGTTCTTGATAGGCATCGTCCGGCGCAAAAAAAGCCGAAAAAGGCCGTATTCAACCTATTCATTTGGTTTGACGCTTCCCTGAATTCGCGGGTTCGTTGCCTCAAATAAAAAAGCCGGGGAGCAAGACCAACTTTTCCCGTTATTTAAAGTCAAAAGTGAACGATGTCTTCTTGCCGACGAAAGGTTACTTTCGAAGACGGCGTCCAAACAATCTCAATGCACGAACACCAAGCTAGAATGCTGGCCGAAGTTGGTTCAGGAATTACCGACGATTTCGCGTTGTCAAATCAGGCAGCTCCACTTGAATTCATGTTGTTCTGGATAACAACTTTGGTTCGAACATATTCAGCTTCTGCAGGAACACGCCCCTAGCGTCGTGAAAAACTGCTAAGAATTCAGCGCATTTGAATTATCAAAAATACCCGACGTGTTGTTCCCGATTCCAAATTCGCATAACGCGGCGGATCACTCATCATCAACGCAGACACTGGAACAACTCTCATAAATTTGACAGTCACTCCAAAAGAAGAATGAATGGACGCCAGAGCAGCCAACTTGTTTGCTGCGGATTACTTGTCAAGACATGCCAGGAATGTCTATAAATTATTTGGCACCAGCAAAGTCAAAATTTGCAAAGTCAGTCGACCAATTAGTGCATTCGACGAGTTTTTTACCGATTACACCATTCCAGATAAACCGCTCAGCGATTCTACTCAGAAGAATCCGCTCTGATTAACGGCAAATCCGTTCGGGATCGCACGATTTCGTTGTCAATTAATGACCGCTATTTGCATTGCAGGGAATAATGTTGGACGCAATTGCTCGCCTGGCAAAAGGCTGCCCGATCGCTGTGACTTCACTGATCTTGGTTTTTCTAGCGGCCTGCAGTAGCTCCATTACGTCCGCGGCTTCAGCACAACAGGCAGAAACAACCCATAACGCGCGGCCAACCCAAGTCCACTCGCCTTCATCCCCGATGGATCCTCTTACGTTTGGCAACGATATCGAAATCACCCCGTTAAGTGATCCACTCCTGGCGATATTCCCGCGAGAATGGGACGGTCCCGGCTCGAAACCTTGGGGCTTGGCGTTTGATCCCGCCTTGTTCGACCGCACACCAGTGACGGATCGTTGGGATGAGGGATTGATTCGTTTTGAGGCTGATCCGGGATCCGAATGGGTTGGAGCATTCTTCAAGCTGGGGAATCTAGATTTGGAACGGTATCGACACAATTGTTTGGCACTCCGCTGCAAGTACTCTGACCAGATGTTTCGGCGTTTCAAAGTCGAACTGAAGCGAAACGACGGCATGGCGGCGGTCTGGATCGTTGATCTGAACAATGAAGAGATTGCCAGTTTTAAGCAGCTTGGTTTCGGCGACATACTTCTGCCTCTGAACGACGCCGATCGCCTCGCTGACTGTACGGAACTCGTCTTTGTTTGGGAGAGTAGCCGGGCCAAGACAGTTGCTGGGAATGGGACCGCCGGAAATCTATTGCTTCACTCTATACGCGTCACGGAGCCTCCAGGTGCAACGATCGAGCCGTCGGAACAAATCGACGCACTGGCCCAACGTGGTTTCGATTGGTTCGAGCACTATCGTAACGAAACATCCGGACTTGTTCCCGACCGGGCCCCAAACCGCCTGACTTTGGGGATCACGAAACAGAGCGATTTGACATGCTCGATTGCATCAGTCGGGTACTGCCTCAGCTTGATTCCGGATGCCGTCGATACCGGGCGGCTTACCCAAGAAGAAGCCGAGGATCGCGTGCTCACGGTGCTCCGATTCATCGAGGCGAACGCGGAACACCACAACGGCCTGCTTTATCACTTCATGGACATGGAGACCGGTAAAGCGGCCTCGAGCGAGGTGGAAATTTCCGCTTTGGACAGCAGTATTTTTTAACTCTTGCATGATTGTAAGCGTACGGTTCGGTGGTGAAATCGCCGAGATTGCCGACCGTTTGGTGAACCGTGCCAATTGGCCCGCCTTTATTCGCAAGGCGACCGTGGACAATCCAGAGTTGCTTGCGATGGGCTGGAAGCCAAATGCCGGGTTGCTCGGTCCAATGGACGTCCGGTCGTCCGAATTCATGATGCCTTATTTGTTGGCCGTTGGGGCCGAAAAGAATCCGATCGACCCGCAACTTTGGTGGAATACGAAAGTGGTAAGCGGTACGGTAGCTGGACGAGAAATCTTAAACGCACCAACACATGGTCTTTTCACTTCATACTATGGTCTTGGCTGGTGCAATTTGAAAGGGCGCACTGACAAGGATGGAATTGATCTTTGGGAAAATGCGAGGATGTCGGCACTGGCAAATCGGGATTTCTGCTGGTCCGAAAAAGACATCACCTACTCAGAAGCGCTCGGCCATTGGTGGGGTTTATCCGCCGGCGATGCGCCCTCCCGCCGCCAGGGAGAAAAACAAATTTACATTGCACCTGGTACCATCAAAGGAAGTGCTGGTGGAACGGTTTGGCCGATTCCCGCGTTGGCCGCCTATCCCTGGGTGCCAAATGAACTGGATGCTGATCTGGCCCAATGGCAAGTCAGTCCCGTCTGGCCCTACGTCAACGGACCGTTTGGGTTGGCTCCGTTCAACGTCGAAGAGAATTGGATCGGCGAAGACTTGATCGGCATTGACTTGGGAAGTATGTGTCTGAACATCCAAAACCACAGGCGCGGTACTGCTTGGCGCCTCTGGAGCGAACATCCCGTCGCCAAGCGAGCAATGATCAAGCTGTACCCGACTGAATGAGCGTGGAAATGGGGAATAAAAGTAGGGCCGCTTCCCACCGGCCCAGTCAATCCAAATTGCGGCCGGTGGGAACCGGCCCTACTATTGCTTAGTACAACTACAATGCGCAAACGAAGCAGAATCCGCATCAGAGCTTGTTAGCGCTAATACAATGCTTTGCTCGAGGAAAGCTTTGTGGCTGTCCCGAAGGGTCAGCAAAAGGGTCAAAAAACTAGGACTTCAAGCGACGATTAGCAAGTCCGGAAGGTGAAGAAAACGCTAACGACCCGCCTGACCCGCCCCGATTCCTTGACGATACTGAGTTCTGGGCGATTTAGTCAAAAAAATCTGGCTGGGCGCTTGACAGTGCCTTTCAACGTAGTCACCCTTAGGATGTCTGAGAACTGTTTCTCTGGAATCAGTTCTAAGAATCTGTGTCGAATTTCCAAATTTCTTGTTTTTTGCTGCACTGAGGACCTCCATGAAAAAAATTAGTTACTTTATCTTGTCCAGCTTGGCGGCCTTCGCGATGCTGGTCGCCACCCCATCGGTGCAGGCTGACAACCTGCTCGTAAATGGTGGGTTTGAATCCGAAATTGGCATCGGAAGTGATCCGAATGGCATGCCCCAAAATTGGTATACTTTTGTTGGTGGTGGACCGGTAGGTTCAGGACTTAGTACCCTGAATCCGCTTTTCGGTTTACAAAACGGTCAGTCCAACATTGCAGGCGAAGCGAATTCATTTACCGGTATGCAACAAATCGTTTTGGGTGTTACTCCAGGCTTGGAATACACCTTCAGTGTTTGGGCGGCCTCCACAGATAGTGCCGGAAATCCCGGTTCTCTCGGCGTTGATCCCGAATTTCGAATTGAATTTATTGAAACGGCGGGTTTCACGGAGGTCGGCCGGGTGAATGGCGATATTACCACCACCCCAGTGGTCCAAACTTATCAACAGTATACAGTCACGGGCTTAGCTCCTGCCGGCGCCGATGCTCTCAAGGCCGTTGTCGTAGCCGCATCGTTTGGCGGCGCCCAAGATGGTGGCATATCTTGGGATCAAGCGCGGGTAGGAATTCCTGAACCCGGCAGCCTGGCTCTTATCGGCATGGGTGCCCTCGGTTTGGTAGTTCGTCGACGACGTCGCTAGTCAGTGTATTCTGACTATATGGATAACAGAAAGCTCGGCAGTTTTGCCGAGCTTTTTTTGTGCCACTTGGACGAGCGAATAATGGCTTTCCCTTACGAAACGTGTCAAGTTTTCTGAGCCGCAGGGATATCTCACGGAAAACAACAACCCGTGGGGATCGTTACGCCGTGCGGGCTTGGCACTTACTTACATACAAGCCAATTACTCTTTAAAGGGGCTTGTGCCGCTTGATGGGAGCGAGAGAAGCAATCGGGTGATGTCCGAGACTGTTGGCACGCCAGGCAAAATTGTCAAAACCTGCCCTTCTCGATTGGTTAAGATTGTTGATGGCAGCAGGTCGGATCCGAATTGATCGTTTACCAGTTCATTAAAGTTTTCTCGATGTGCTTCGCTCCATGGTCCCTTGAGATCGTAGGGTGGTCGGTGCTTGGCGACATATTCTGCCAGTTTTTCGTTTGAATCATTTTTATCAACAGGCGCCCCCACCATGCCCAGTTGTGCTGTTGAAAAATGCTCTCGAAGGTAACGTAGTTGCGGTAGCTCTTTGCGACAATTAGGGCACCAGGTGGCCACGGACGTGTACATTCCCAGCTGTGCAGAGGGTTTCGCTGGCGGCGAAAACTGATTGTCCCCGACAGCATTCTCAAAAGAGACTTTGGGTATCCGACCTTCGACGATATAGCGGCTTATTTCAAATCCCGAACCATCGGCTGATTCAGCAGCGTTTTCGTAAACCGTGACCAAATCACCTGCCTGAACTTCGACAACTTGCTGAGATATTCCCGAGGGCCAGTGAACGGCAATCGAATCCACCACATCATGCTCGCCGATACCAAAGAACATGTAATTAGTATATTGTGCAGCCAATCCTTCTCCGCAACGGTGTTCTCGAATCAATGTCTGGTTTGGCAGTTTGACGGTTGCTTTAGCACCGTAACCATCGCGGCTGCCATATTTTTGTGATGACGTTGAAACGGCATTGCCGCCCACGAACTTCAGAGCCAACATTTTTCTTGGCCTCGCCGTATCTTCGCCTGCCGATCCCAGCTGGTTGCGGAAAAGACCAAGGACCGGAGTATTCGTGTTCAAGAGAAAAATGTCCTGCCAGCCGTCACGGTCATAGTCGCAGACCGCAAACGAACGACTGTCCTGGGGGGAATCAAGCCCGGAAACACCGGAAACGTCGACGAATTGCCGGCCGCTTTGGTTGAGAAACAGGTGATTTCGTTCGTTTCCACTAAACGACATGTTTGCTCGTTGCAAGCTGGGCATTTCAAACCGCTTAACGTCCGCCCCACCTTGGCCGGTCACTGGATCAAAAGTCCATGCTTTAGAATCCAGTACTGCTTTATCCAATTCTCGATCTGATTGCACGACCGTGCGCCAATAGTTACTTCACAAGTCGATGTCAACGGCGACGTCAGCGGGTGCGGTGTAATATCCGCTGGCGACATAGATATCGCGAAAGCCGTCATTATTGAAATCGAGGAACTGGCCTCCCCATGACCAACCAGCCTTGGAGACTTTCATTTCAGATTCTTGGAATCCGGCCTCCTGACTAAATTTGTTGCCGTCTCGTCGATATAGAAAGTTGCCTTTGGCAATTTGTCGAAATCGTGGATCGATCCCTTCAACTTGGCTAGTGATTCGTTGACCTGCCTTGCTGTACATGTTGGAAACGTATGCGTCAACCTGCTGATCGTTGTCGTAATCGCCCCAGGAAACCCCCATTCCAAAGCCCATCCCGGTCAATCCGGATTCGCGCGTGATATCGGTAAAACCAGCGTTTCCGTCGTTTCGGAAAAAATGGTCCGGCGCGAAATCGTTGGTGACATAGATATCTGGATCGCCGTCGCTATCAAAATCGTGCCAGGAAGCTTGGAAAGTCATCCGCCATAATTCCAGTTGTGGACTTTCCTTGGCGATCTCGAATTTCCCCCCGCCTGAGTTCCTTAAAAGCAGGTTGGGAGGACCGGTTTGGGAAAGAAAGGTGTGTGATCCCTGTGCCATTTCACCGTATTTAGCGTTTTGCGCTGCCGACAAGAAACGGTCGACCCACATCGGTTTCTTTCGTTTTACAAACTCGTAGGATTCGATTGGACTGTATGTGCAGAGATAAACATCCAACAATCCGTCGCCGTTGTAATCCGCCGCAGAAATCGACGAAACCAACGCGGGTAAGTCACAATCAATCAGCTGGCTGGTTTCATCGACGAACTGGCCCTTGCGATTAACCAGATACAGCGACGGACGTCGGGCGCGCCCCAGGAACAAATCGGGGTCACCATCATTGTCGAAATCAGCAAAAATCGCACTGGTCGAATCGTCGGCGATGTCCAATCCGTATTCCGCAGCGACTTCTTCAAACGTTCCGTCACCATTGTTTTGGAACAGAAGATTGGGGCCATATCGCATGGCAACATAGAGATCGTCGAAACCATTGTCGTCGATGTCGACCACCGCCACGCCGGGATGCTCCAGCGTTGCATCGGGGAAAAAAAACGGATACGTCTCGCCTTTGGGGAGATAAAAGTCTTTTCCCTTAATTAGATCTGACGTAATTTTTGTGTGCTGTGAAGTTGTCGCTCTCAACAAAAGATCTTTGTCAGCCACAACGTTTTCGAGGACGTTGGTAAACAACGGCCGGCTGGCTTCCAGCGATTTCAAATCGACAAGCTTCCATGATGTGATTCGCCACGCGGCGCCGTTTCCCGAGTCAGTTTGGCGAGTCCAAATGACGTCTAATTCGGCGTGCAAACTTGCATTCCGTCCGTCGCGGTAAATTGCCAGACCATCGAAACCGACAACCGCATTAAAACGTTCAAAGGTTCCTTCTGGGAAGTTGCCTCGAACAAAATAAAATTTTGCATTTCTGAAATATGCTGTTTCTGCAAACAGGGATTCCCAAATTTGCAGGTCGTCTATGCCAACAACTTCAGTTCTGTTTTCGATAACCCAGGGACGCGTTACTGCTCCTGTTGGCGAATCTGCCTGCTGCTTCGATAATGCGAGTTCTCCAGACAATTCGATTCGATCGGCAAACAAACTCCTGGCAGATGTGTCCGGCAGCTCCATATTCAGTACGCTGCGAGACAGTGGGCGTAACAGCGGGGTCAACTCCAGCAGAAGTTCTTCTGAGCTAACCAGTTGGCGAACAGCCTGATCGCTCCTGCCCTGTTCGAGAATCTGTTGCCGCTCAGCGTTGTAGGACGTCCAAAGGTCGATCCCCACGTACGTGACAGCAAAGGTAACCATAACGATAATCGCAATCCTCTTGCCATTCGTTGCCTTGACGCTTGCTTCGTCGTTTGTACTCATTGCAGTTTAGCTGGTCCGAATCATGATGCATCGTTTGAAAGTCATTACAATACGCCCATTTTAGGGCAGGATTAGACTCTAACAAATCGCCTATTTATTGGACAGCCGAATCAAGGGGCCAGCCGAGTCAAAGGCCGACAAAAAGTGACAGGGAAAGTGCCGGGATAAACCGGCTTGGAGATAGGGAATGAAAGAGTCCTACAAAAGGAAGATCTAGCCACTTACTTTGGCCTCGAACCGCACGCTGTCGATGGCAACACCGGGGTGTAGCATCGGTAGGGGGAAACGTAGGCCATCTATTGAGCTCCGAAATCCTCATTATCGTGTGCCGATCGTATCCAGTCAGGGAGAAGGCAACATCGTCTCGACCGCTTTGGGCAAGTTGGATGACGAACGCGGCTGGTGTGCGCCTTGTGCCGAGGAGTTGGCCGAGATCACGAGCCAAGCCGATGTGCTATGAGCCGCCGGCATACAAGTCGGCGCACTTTCGGTGGATGGATTGGCAGCCGGCGCATCGACATCAGAAAAAGCCCCCCCAAGGAGCTATTACAACGATTGCGATTTCCTTCGCCATGACTGCTAAACTCGCGCCGAAGAGTTCGTTCCCTTGATCCGTATCGGCCAAACACAAATCCTAGTCCAACGAGAAAAATTTGGCACATTGGCGTGGCGCGTCACCCATCCGAGGCAGCCACGCTATTTTTTTGCGCGGATTCCAGTTTGCATCGCTGAGGGTGACCCGCTCGCGGAACGATGCCAGTCTCGTTGGTGTTCCCGAAACACATTATTTTGCGCTGCTGCGGCTGCTCCCGCTTGCGAAATTTTCTCATCCCCGCCACCAGCGAGCCGATGGCTGCGCCGACGATGTGCGCGATGGGAACCGGTGAAAACGCGTCGCTGTTGACGAACAGTGTGCCACCGAAAGCCAATTCGTAACCCGTCTTGCCGAGCATGCCGACGAACAGGATGCCATAGATCCAAACGGCTTGCCAATTCTTTTCCCGCCACGATTCGTCCACCAATAGCAAAGCCGCAAAGCTAAACAGGGCCGTATCAATTCCGCTGAGGCCGCGATAGGTGCTGACGGACGGCACGTAGGCCGCAACAAAAAACGGAATCAAGATCGACGACAACAACAACACGACCGCATAATCCAGCTGGCTCCGTCGTTCACACAACGTTCCAATCAGCACGAACATGAACAGGTCCCAACTCAAATGTTCAAAGGACCAATGCAGAACATGGCAGCCCAAGACCTGGGGAATCTGCAACAACAAGTTGGCTGTCGTATCAAGCTCAAGCAAACCAGCGACCGGTGGAATCAAAAACGCGATCAACGCTACGGCCGTGATCGAAATCGTGATCGGTGTTTCCCGGATGAAGTTGAACATGGTCGGTGCCGTGAGCTTTGTTGTTTTGCTTGGTAAAAAACGAGCCTGCTTTTTTTGGTAACCCGAGGCGTTAGCGACGGATTCACGCTTTCCCTTGCTCACGCGTCGGGTTACGATTTTTGGCCCTTGTCACGGGCCTTCCTCAGACCACCGGCCTGCCGTTTGTTTTGGGTTTTTTTGCTGCGACGCATGCGCCTCTCGGGCGAATCGGACTCTCTCCCAATCCTTATTGTAGGGAGAGAGCCCTTCTCTTCGACCTTGCCTCACCACACGGCTGATCACGTTGGATCAACATCTGTTGCTGAATCCCGGATCATTTTCCAACCTTCGCATTCGTCGCCGACGCAAGGCAGCGGCACCCGCCAATCCGGCAGCGATCATGCCGGTGATGGGATCAATCGCGCCTCCGCCGCCACCGGACGATCGTCGAGAAGACCTGCTTGAGCTATCCGAAGAACTTCGTGTCGAAACGGGTTGGGCGGCAAAATCAAGATCGCGACCGCGGCTGGAATCGTTGCCTGACCCTGGTTGCTGTCGTGGTGGCAACGTCGATCCCGTTGAGCCGTTTGTGAGCTTTCTGCTCTGTCGACTGGGCCAAGATTGGCCATCGATTTGTCGCGCAATTCCTTCAGCGATTTCTCAAGTTGATTTCTCGCGTTGCGGTCACGCTGGATACGCGTGGCGTTACGTCGTTCGATTTTCCAGCGACGGTATTCGGCATCATTTTCCAGCACGATAAACGACGCGTACTCGCTGACGATCGAATAGCCCTCACACAGCGTGACGATCTTGTTTTGCAGCTCGGCAGACTTTCCACTGCGTCGCATTTGGCCGGTCAAGTTTTGAACCTGGTACCACGCCCACATGCGATCAATCTGTGGATTCGATTCGTCCAATTCAGGAAACTCAAGGCTGACGACCTGTTCAAACGGCTTGCCCATCACGGTTCCCTTGATCGTGATTTCAGATTGGCCCGAGTCTTTGTAGCGACCGATCATTCGAAGAGGGCTGCCGTGATAAAGATTGGGGAGTTCACCTGGCAGAACGTCGTAGACCGCACCGCCGTCAATCGAAATTGCCAAATCGGTCGCCACGGGGTGAACCAGCTTGCGCCGGAACGCATCGGCCTGGCGATCGAAATCGTCACTGTGCGATATGAAAGTTGCCAATCCACCGGCGTCCCTTGACAGTTGCTTTAACAGGGGCCGATTGACTTCGTTGCCAATGCCGACGCAGAAAACCTTCGAACTGGGAGGTGCTTCGGCAATCAGAGCCAGCAGTTCTCTTTGTTCGCCAGCGCCGGTCATGCCGTCGGACAAGATGACAACATTGAGTTCTCGATCCTGCTGTTTGTAACGATAGGCTGCGTTGACGGCCGGTCGTAATTCAGTTCCCCCTTTGGCGAATTGGTCTGCCAAAAACCGGGCGGCTTTCTGCTTTGATTCGTCGTTGACAGTGGTCAATTGATTGAACAACATCGTGGGAGCGTTGTTAAATGCCATTACCTCGTAGCGATCTTCGCTGCCGAGCGATTCGATGAAGGCTTTGGCCGCGTTTCGAGAAAGGACCAGTTTTCCATCATCCCGCATGCTTCCCGATACGTCGACGATGAAGACGTAGTCCATTCCGCCAGCGGAATTCTCAAGCTCCTTGCCTGCGGTCAAAGACATCAGAAAATAGCCATCCTCCCCAGGATGCTTCGACGTGATGATGTCGAGGCCAGTTCGGGCACGCTGAGTTTGAAATGCAATCACGACATCTCGACTCAGGTCACCCTTGTTAACTTCCATGCTGGCCCGGGCATAATCGGCCGAGTGATTGACCACCACAAATTCGTTGGGATGGGAATGGCTGGTCACGGTCGTGACCGGAATCTCGCTTTTGATGTCCAATGTCAGCGCGAACTTTCCGGTGGTTTTTTCGTTGACGCCTTTCGTGGATGTCGCCAGCGGATAGACGTAGGTCGCCCAGTCGTGGTCCACATCGAGCGCCTGGTAGTAGGTGATTTTGATGTGCTGTTCGGCGTGCGGTTGAATTGGAAAAACACGCATTTCAAATGTCTTGAAGTCGACCTGTTCCAGCAGGCCAGGATCCTTTTTGGTTCGTTTGTAGCTTTGATAAATTTCTCGGGCACGTTGTTTCTCCACGACCTCGCCGATCATTTCTTTTCCATTAATGATCATGCTGAAATTGCTCACGCTTGCGCCAACAGGAACGGGAAACGTATACAGCGCCTCAACGATTCGGCTTTCCGTGTTCAGAAAAACCTGGTTGACTTCCGTCACCGCGATCCCATTGTTGATCGTGACGCGGACATCCTGTTCCTTGATTTCCAGTTGGCCGCCGAATCCGCCATCCGCGACCAACAGCCCCGAGGCGTCAACTTTGGAAGACGGGATGATCGCAATCAGGAACATCACAACCGCGGCACCCAGTAAACCGAATGCGGATGTCGGACGGGTTCGAGACTGGTTTCGAACGGTGGGTGGCTGTTTAGGTAGAACAAACATTGGTCTTCTCCTGGGTTGATTTCATCTTCCAATGGACAAACGACATCCATCCCTTAGGCAATCGCGGTGCCAAACAATTCGTGAATTCCGTAAGGCATTGATAGGTATGGGTTTGCGGCGATTCGAAGGCGGTAGAAGCCCCATCTCAATTCTTCGCGCTGTACATGGGATGTACAATCAAACGTCTGTCAAATGTCCGATGGAGAAGAAACGTGTTGTTTACAACGCCTGAGCGAAAGTTTGCCGAGACCGTCTCCAGGATCTCGTTTGGCAATCCCTTTTTGCCGCAGCGAGTTGAATTGGAAAAGGTTGCGTTGGGAAAGCAATTTGATCCTGCGACGAGGCCATTTTGGAGTTGGACACTGGACGATGAAGTCGACAGGCCCAATGTTGTGACGTTGACCAAACGCGTGATCGAGCTGACGACCAAGTTGCGCGACAAACTGGTGGCGGGGGAATCGGCAACGGCCAGCGAAATGGAGCTGTACGATGACCTGGCACTTTATGTTCTCTACTACAAACATTTCGTGGGTCGAGCCGACGAGGTCTATCCGGAATCGATCGAGACTCAGGAATTTGAAGAATTCTCTGCATCGTTTGAACATTGGATGAAATTTGGCGGTCGGATATCCCCCAGCTACAACCAGCTCGGTCACGTGTACGCGTATCTTCATCAATTCAAGCATGCGTTCTGCAATATCTTCCACTGCGTGATCGGCCGCTCGTGGCCCATCGCAAAACTGCGCGCACGGATTTGGCAATCCATTTTTACGCACAATATGCGGCGCTGCCGCCAAACACTTTACAATTCGATGAACGAAGTCACGACGCTCGTGGTGGGGGGGACCGGGACAGGAAAAGAGCTCGTCGCCAGGGCCGTCGGACTTTCGCAATACGTTCCTTTCGACATCAAGAAGAAACAATTCGCAGACACCGGCCAGCACAGATTCTGTGCCCCTCAACCTGTCGGCCTTTTCTCCGACGCTGATTGAATCAGAGTTGTTCGGACACGAAAAAGGCTCGTTTACCGGTGCAGTGAATCGCCGAACGGGCTGGCTGGAGTCGGCAGGCCGTTACGGAACCGTCTTCCTCGACGAGATCGGTGACTTGGATCTGGCGATACAAGTCAAGTTGTTGAGAGTATTGCAAAACCGGCAGTTTCAACGAATTGGCGAGGACAAGACCAGGCAATTTGAAGGCAAATTCATTGCTGCCACCAATCGTAATTTGCTGGACGAGATCAATGAGGGTACTTTTCGCGAAGATTTCTATTACCGTCTCTGTTCCGACATGATCGTGACGCCGACGTTGGTGGAACAATTGTCTGACTGCCCCGATGAATTTGAATTCCTGGTCGGATGTGCTTGTCACCGCGTTGCGCCGGATGCGCGGGATGAATTAAGAGACGATGTAATGGCCTGGTATGAAAAGGCCGACCTCAAGCATTACCATTGGCCCGGAAACATGCGGGAAATAGAACAGTGCGTTCGAAACGTCATGATCCACAACGAATACGCGCCGGCAATGAATTCGATGCCGTGTCCTTCCGATAGTTTTCCTGAGTTGTTCCGTGACGTTTCGTTATCGGCAGAACAATTGTTGGCGGAATATTGCGCTTTGGCCTATCGGAAGTACGGCAGCTATGAAAAAGCCGCGAACGTTTTGAAGATTGATCGCCGTACCGTGCGGGCGAAGTCAGCCCAAATCGAAGACCATGGATAGTTCCGGCAATCGTCGTGGCTGTTTTGCCGTCGACCAACTTGTGACTGATGCGGGTTATGCACCTTGAGGCTCCCCTTCCACTTCGGGAACTTTTCCGCCGGATCGGGTTTCTCTGTTTTCTTCGTGAGGGCATGACCATGCATTCTTTGTTTTTCAAAAGCCTCTGATTGACCACGATGTTATCGATCACAATCGAATTTTACAAGGACAAAGTCAGCCTCTGAGTCGATTTATTATGAAGGGTTCTCGAAGGATGGACTTATCTTACTCGACCAAGACGCAACCAACGTTCGTACAATAATTTTCCGAGATTACTCAGCTTAAACACTTTAGAGCCTCTGTTTTCGTCACACCAATCGTCTCCATCCTCGCCGCAACTCTTATGACAAAAAAGCTATCTCCCGACGTCATGGCCTGGAACCTGTTGCTCCATTACGGTTCGTAATTATGCCTCAAAATCGTCAGCGACGGTATTGTTCGGGTCCAATCAAACTGCCGACTCGTATTCCAGGATGGGTTGATCCACTGCCAACGTGTCTCCGACGTTTGCCAGGACTTCCGCCACTCGACCATCCCGCTCGGCCAGCAGCACATTCTCCATCTTCATGGCTTCCACCACGGCCAAATCCTGGCCGGATCGGACGTCACTGCCTGGCTGCACTTTTAATTGGGTCAGCAAACCTGGCATCGGAGAAAGCAGGTACCGGGACATATCCGGCGGTTCCTTGACCGGCATGCAAGCTAACAACTCCGCCGCGCGAGACGTCAATACCATGATGTCCACCTGCGAGCCCCAATGGAACAGGCGGTAGAGCATGTTACGCCGCTCGACCTGGATACAGAATGGCTGGCCATTGACCGTTCCTCGGAACAAGGGCTGGCCGAATTGCCAGTTGCTCAAAACGACATACGATTCGGTACCGTAGATCACTTCATGACCACCGTCGACGGGGCGGATTTCGACCGGGGATTGCTTGCCGTCCAGCATGATGACCCAGTGATCGTCAGCCGTTCGTTCGTAGCCGGGCATTTGACCGCTGATCCCGGCGGCACGGTCCATGTAACGACGGTGAATTGCCCCCGCCACGACGATCAGTAAGGCAGGATCGTCGTGCACCAGATCCGAGGGGTGGAATCCATCTGGATAGACTTCCGCGATCATGTTCGTGTTGATGTTGCCGTCGCGGAATCGCGAATGCTCGATCAAGGCAGAAAGAAAACTGATATTGTGCGAGACCCCGCGGACATAAAACTCATTCAAAGCTTCACGCATGTGCGCAATCGCACTGTCACGGGACATGCCGTAGGTGACCAGCTTGGCGATCATCGGATCGTAGTGCATCGAGACTTCGCCACCTTCATACACACCGGTATCGACGCGGACCACATCCGAAGGGGGTGGTGACAGGTAACGTACAAGTCGTCCCACCGATGGCAAAAAGCCGCGAAACGGATCCTCCGCATAGACGCGTGCTTCAATGGCCCACCCGTTGAGCGCGACGTCCGACTGGGCCAAGGGGAGCACTTCCCCGGCAGCCACGCGAATCATCAACTCAACCAGATCGAGTCCGGTCACGAATTCGGTCACCGGATGTTCGACTTGTAGTCGAGTATTCATCTCCAGAAAGTAGAAATTCC
This sequence comes from Pirellulaceae bacterium, assembly GCA_942492215.1. Lineage (GTDB taxonomy): Bacteria > Planctomycetota > Planctomycetia > Pirellulales > Pirellulaceae > Mariniblastus. The sequence goes on along the minus strand of CALODY010000010.1, from coordinate 62,255 downwards.
GATCACGATCGACAATGAACTCGACGGTGCCAGCCGACTCATAGTTGACGGCCTGCGCCAGTGCTACCGCCTGGTTTCCCATCGCTGATCGAGTCTCCTCGTCCAGAAACGGGGACGGAGCTTCTTCGATGACTTTCTGATGACGTCGTTGCAGCGAACATTCCCGTTCGCCAAGGTAAATCACGTTGCCGTGTTTGTCAGCCATGACTTGAATTTCGATATGCCGTGGTTCTTCGATGAATTTTTCGATGAATACTCGATCATCGCCGAAGGACGACCTGGCTTCACCGCTGGCGCGCTCAAATCCCTCGCGGCATTCGTCGTCGTTGCGCGCGATACGCATCCCTTTTCCACCGCCTCCAGCGCTCGCTTTGAGCATCACCGGATAGCCAATCTCCTGCGCTATCGGGACCGCCAAATCGGCGGACTCGATGATGTCGGCATATCCCGGGACCGTGCTGACGCCCGCCTTTTGAGCCAATTTTTTCGAGGTAATTTTGTCTCCCATGCTTTGAATGGCATAGATGTTCGGACCGATAAAAGCGATGTTCTCGCTTGCCAGTCGTTCGGCGAAGGCTGCGTTCTCGGATAGGAAGCCATAGCCGGGATGAACCGCCTGGGCACCCGTGTCCAAACACGCCTGCACAATCTTGTTAATGTCCAAATAGCTTTCTGCTGATGGCGGCGGTCCAATATGGACTGCCTCATCGGCCATGGAGACGTGCAGCGCATCGCGGTCTGCATCGGAATAAACCGCCACCGTGGTAATCCCCATGCGGCGGGCCGTTTTGATGACGCGGCAAGCAATTTCGCCGCGGTTGGCGATCAGGATTTTATTGAACATGATATTTTTCTAACGATCCGACTGTGGGCGCCGGGTTTTGATCCACGATGTGAACCAGCCGGTGCCTCTTCCTGGAAATGAAATTGAATTTCGCTGGCTTGGCCAACGCATTTTTTGGTTCCTTGCATGGGGCGTAAAACCGTCACAACAAGTCTCCGAGCTGGCACCCATTCGCGAAACGGAGTTTTCGCGAAATTGAGTATCCATAGTTTGGTGTTTTCAGATCAACTAAAGCGGAATATTCCCGTGCTTTCGCCACGGGTTTTCAAGTTTCTTGGTTCGTAACATGGCCAAAGACCGGCAAATTCGTTTGCGGGACATTCGCGGCATGATGACATCATCAATGAACCCGCGGCGACCCGCGATAAAAGGATTGGCAAACTTGACCCGATACTCTTCGGTCAACTCGGCAATCCTCTCTGGGTTATCCAGTTCTTTGCGGAAGATGATTTCAACTGCGCCCTTGGGCCCCATGACGGCAATCTCGGCACTGGGCCACGCAATATTGACGTCTCCTCGCAAATGCTTGGACGCCATCACGTCATAGGCCCCACCGTAAGCTTTTCGTGTGATCAGCGTCACTTTGGGGACCGTCGCTTCGGCGTACGCGTATAGCAGTTTCGCACCGTGCTTGATAATTCCACCGTATTCCTGCGCTGTTCCCGGCATAAAGCCCGGGACGTCAACGAGCGTCAGCAGCGGGATATTAAAGGCGTCGCAAAATCGAACGAAGCGGGCCGCTTTGATCGACGATTTAATGTCCAGGCAACCCGCCAACACCAGCGGCTGGTTGGCGACAATGCCAATCGGGTAACCTTCCATGCGGGCCAGTCCGGTCACGATGTTTTTCGCATGCTCCGGTTGCAGCTCAAAGAAATCGGTATCGTCGACTATCTTTAGAATCAGTTCCTTCATGTCGTAGGGCTTGATCGGCGAATCGGGGACGAGCGTATCCAGTGAGGGTTCGATCCGGTCGGCAGGGTCTGGGGTTGGTCGCCGAGGTGGTGGGACCCGGTTGTTGGCAGGCAAGTAGTTAATAAACCGACGTAGCATCGCGAGCGCCTCGACATCGTTTTCAAACGCCCGGTCGGCAACTCCCGAAATTGTCGAATGGGTGACGGCGCCACCAAGCTCTTCATGGGTAACTTCCTCATGCGTCACCGTCTTTACCACATCGGGTCCCGTGACGAACATGTACGAGCTGTCCTTGACCATGAAAATGAAATCCGTCATGGCAGGCGAATAAACGGCACCACCTGCACAGGGGCCCATGATCAAAGAGATCTGAGGCACGACGCCAGAGGCCAACACATTGCGCTGGAACACGTCCGCGTAACCGCCCAGTGAAGCCACCCCCTCCTGGATCCGGGCGCCACCTGAATCATTGATGCCAATGATGGGCGCTCCAACCTTAATCGCATGGTCCATGACTTTGCAGATCTTTTCCGCGTGAGCCTCGGACAGCGATCCGCCAAACACGGTGAAATCCTGACTGAATACAAAAACGACGCGCCCATTCACCGTTCCGTATCCAGTGACCACTCCATCTCCGGGGATGCTCTGTGCATCCATTCCGAAGTCTTTGCACCGGTGCTCGACGAACATATCCCATTCCTCGAAAACACCTGGATCCAGCAACAACTCGACCCGTTCTCGCGCCGAGAGTTTGCCTTTCTTGTGCTGAGCGTCGATTCTCCGCTGCCCGCCGCCAAGCTCGGCAGCGGCACGTTTTTCTTCCAGCCTTCTGACAATTTCCTGCATGATTGTTTCTCGTTTCAAGGCTGCAGGATTTCACACCTGGCAACCTAAAAGGTTCATAACTCGGTTGAATGATCGGCAATCCAATTTGCAGCCGCGGGCCACAATTGGTGATGCGATTTGGAACTAACGGCTAAACCCACGTGCCCTGCATTGATGGACAACGAGGCAATGTCCGGGGAGCTGACAAATTTTTTCAAGGCCAACGTGGAACTCGGTGGCACCAAGTGGTCCTTTTCAGCGACTAGCAGCAATAGCGGGCAAACGATCGACTCCAGTCGTACCTGCTCGCCTGCCAGACACATCTGCCCATTGACCAGGCGGTTCTCCTGGTAGAGCGCTTTAACATATTCACGAAACGTCTCGCCTGCCACGGGAATGCTGTCGTTGGCCCATCGCTCCAACGTGTCAAAATTTTCCAAAAATTCCGGATCGTCCTGGTTCTCGCAATATGTCAATTGCTTCTCGGCGAAGTTCTGCACTGGTTTCATCAGCTGAAAAACAAACTGCAGGAATTCGCCAGGACAATTGCCAAACGCGTCAATCAGACCGTCGACATCGAAGTACTCCTGGCGGGCCCAGAGGTTCAGCAGACCCTCGTCGTCGTCACCAAACCCGATGGGTGTCGCCATCAAAATCAGGTTTCGGATGACTTGCGGGTGCAGGGCAGTGAACATGGTCGACATGGTGCCACCCATGCAATACCCCAGCAGGTTAATGTCGGTCGATCCCGCCTGTTCACAGACAACATCGACAACGTTCTTTAATCGGCGGCAAATATAATCTTCGAGCTGCAACTTGCGGTCGGTTTGGATGGGTTCACCCCAATCAATCAGATAGACGTCAAATCCTCGATCAAGCAACCGGCGCACGACGCTTCGATTCTCCTGTAAATCGAGGATGTAGGGACGATTGACCAGGGCGAAACAGACCAAAACCGGTTCGGCAAACTTGATCAAGTCATTCGTATACCGCAGCAGTTTCAGGTTACCTTCTTCATAGACCACCTCGGACGGCGTCGCACTATACGCTTTCTTTTCCGTGCGCCGTGGTTGGTCGGATAGGTCGATGGGTTGGTTAGGTGTTGCGGAATCCGGATTCAACGTTTCGGGCATCCGTTGCATTTGTTGTTGAAGCTGTTCCAGTCGTCGGCGCATCACGTTGACATCCTGGGCCAGCTGTCGGCTTTCGGTGCCTCCCGAGGTTTGTTGAGAATCACTTGCGCGTTTGAAAGCAATCAGCGAATCAACGTGGGCCTTCAGCATCCGCAGGAAATCAGGACCGCGAAGATAATGATCCGCCGCCTGTCCCAGCAATTCGAACCATTTTCGTCGCCAGACTTTTGGATCGACGTCGGGGCCAGGCGCGCCGTGCGTCAACGTTACGGTTTTCGCGGCCTGTTGGACGGCACCAACCCAACAATCCACCAACGCCGGAGACGTTTTACCAGGTGAGTTCAGGTTGTCGATCTGCTCGGACATGGTCCCGTCGCATTTTCTGATTTTAAAATTTTGTCACGGCGCCGGCAAAACACCGTTCCGTTCCCTTGGGCGTGTCAACAATCAAAGCGCCTTCTTCGTCGATTCCACGACACAACCCCTCAAGTTGACGTGAGCCAATTTCCAATTCAACCGTGCGGCCCGTCAACAAACATCGTTCCCGCCATTTGGTCCAAAGTTCCGCGTCCCGGCGCCCAATCCAGTCCAAACGTTCTTCCACTTGCCCGAGCGTATGGACAAGCACTTCGGCGCGAGACAATTCGTGTTTCGCAACGTCACTCAACGCGATTGCCAAAGATCTTAAATCAGGCGGTGCGTGAAGCGCGGAGTTGTTCACGTTGATTCCGATTCCAATGGCAATCAACTGAAACTGCCGCGGCGGCAACTCGATCAGGATGCCGCAGAGTTTACGCTCCTGCAGGTAAACATCGTTTGGCCATTTCAGTTGAACCCCTGGCTGATCGAGGACTTGCTCGATCGCTTCACAAACTGCCAGTCCAGCCGTCAGGGAAATCTGCGGCAATCGTGCCGGTGGTAATTCAGTTCTCAGCAGCAACGTAAAGGTGAGCGAGCCTGGGCCCGCCCACCACTGATTCGAACCGCGTCCGCGACCTTTGGTTTGCGATTCCGACAATACCAGCAGGGGGCAAGGTACATCTGAATCGCGAGCCAATTCCATCGCTCGGTCGTTAGTCGAGTCAATCTCGTCATGAAATTCAATTCGTTCGACGAACGTCGAAGCGAGGATATGATCCAAGTCCGCATCGGTGAATTCGCTGCCGCCTCGCTTCCGGAACACAGTATCCATCAGGTTTCCTGTCAGCCCGCTGAGTTACGTCCCAACTTTGGTAAACACTTCACTCACTTTATTCATCGCTTCCTGGTACTCCTTCATCTGGGCTTCGGAAGCCTCTCGCATGCACTCGAGCGATTTGCGGAAAAACAGCTCGGTGCGTTTGCGGAATTCGTCCGGATTACTGGACTCGCCCACGCGCAAAGCTTCCTCGAGCGATTCGATGGCTGCCTGGTACTGTCGGTCCAACGTATTGCGGTGTTTGTGAGCCAAGTCCGAAACGGTGTTGCTCCATTGCTTTTGAAAATCGCGGATCTTGTCAATCCACATCGTCTGCGGCGTCGGAAAACCTGGCCACAAGGCCGTCCACTGCTGAATGGCATCCTGTTGCAATTTCAGATTGGTCTCGGCCGCTTTTTTCATATTGTCGAGAACTTGCTCATACATATTGGTTTCTGTTTTGCCATTCATTTCACGAACTCCCAAGGAAGGCGTCAGGTCCGCAACTGACCCAGAGATCCGAGCGGACCATGGCGCCGTGTTCAAGTTAGCATCTGCCCGCATTCGATTCGACCAGACGTCGCCGCAAAGGTAACATAAATGCAGCTTTCGATAATATTTGTTTGTGGTACGGCAGGTAAGCGGTTCCGATGACCGAGAAACCCATCCTGATCAAGCGATATCCTAATCGCCGTTATTATGCGCGGAACACCAGCAAGTACGTGTCGTTGAAAGAAATCGAGGCATTGGTTCAAAACGGACAAACGGTCGAGATCCGTGACAGTCAAACCGATGAAGACATGACTCAGTCTGTTCTGACGCAGATCATCATGGACCGGCACCCAGAAAAGATGTCGCTGTTTCCGAGCGACTTGTTGCATCTCATCCTGCAATCCAACGACGCGATGTCGGGCTTTCTTGGCGAATACTTCCGCCACTCCCTGACCTATCTCGATTTGCTGCGGCGGAATAACCCGGCCGCCACGGCACTTCTTCCGATGAACTGGGTCAAGTCGTGGCTGGACAGTATCTCCTCGATGCCGACAACCGACGTCGAATCGACTCCAATGCCCGAGTCCGCTCAGTTGGCTCAGCGATTGAAACAACTTGAAGAGCGGCTCGAACAATTGGAATCTGGAGAACATTAATCAACTCCATTGAGTTACCCGGTACTAGGCAGGACCATGCCAGCCAGCGTCACACCACAACTCACCGCTAACCGCCGAGTTGTTGATCATGAAGCAAATCGCGTCGGCGATTTCTTCGGATCGAATCAGGCGACGAAGTTGGGTGTAAGGCAGGACATACTTGTTCAGGAAATCCTCTCCCAAGGCTCGTGCCATCGGAGTATCGGTGAATCCTGGGTGAATGATGCCGCAACGAACACCGTGGAAGATCGCTTCCTTCGTCAGTGTCGCAGCCGCGCCTTCCAAACCAGCTTTGGCAACCGCGTACGAGATTTGGCCCTTGTTGCCTTGTGAAGAAACGGATCCGAGGAACACGACGATGCCCTGAATCTTTTCTTCGGGTTCCCAACGCTTGAGTCCACGCTGTCGCCGGTCCTGGGCGATGCGTCCAACCATTTCGATCGCCCAGTAAATCGGAGCGATAAGATTGACTTCCGTCACTTGACGGAAAGTCTCGGTTGGATACAGTTCCGCCTTGCCCGTTTCCTTGTTGACGACCACCGAAAGTGCGTCGCGCGTAATGCCGGCCGCTGGAACGCAAATGGTTACCAGGCCGAATTGTTCTTCGGCTTCGTTGAACACACGTTTGCGGAATGCTTCGTCTGTCGTATCACCAATCTGCGGAATCGCGACAGTGCGTCCTATTCGTTCATTAATCGTCTTGGCAAGATCGTTAACGGCCTCGCTTCGATCGACCAGCAAAACTGCTTTGGCCCCGCGAGCGGCCAGTTCTTTAGCCACGGCTTCGCCAATGCCGCTTGCCGCACCGGTCACCAACGCGACTTTATTGCGAATTTTTTTCATCGCATTGGCCGAATAAACCGGAAGTTCTTTTCCCTCCGGCGGTACCTCCACTTTTTCCACGGGGACCTCGATTTTCTTAATCGGAACTTCGGCTTTGACCGGTTCCTTCACTTCGGCTTTGACCGGTTCCTTCACAGGTGCTGCCTTCGGTGGTTCAGCAACCTTCTCGGGAATTGGCTCACTCATTCCCATGTTTACGACTGCGTCCATGGCAGACAACGAAGCGTCGTACTGTTGGTTCAGGAAATCTCGCTGAACTTCAGCAAAGCGGACAATTCCTTCGAACCAAGGGTTTTGGAATCGATCTTCCAAAGGTTTTGTCTGAACGACTGGTCGACCGGTAAATCCCGGCCAATACCGTGTCCAGCCTTGCAACAGATCTTGCTGTAGCTTCAGGTTGGCTTCCGTCGCGTGGCGGAAACTCTGAACCACATTGTCAACTAGATTACCGTTTTTTGTGAACACCGTAGTACCTCCAATCAAATTTTGCGTACCCTTTCAGGCAATGACGTCCATCGCTCGAAAGTTGTAAAATGCTGCAATCGCAGCATCTCGAAAATACTGCAATAACCGTGCCTTATTTGGTTTATCGAAAAATGGAATGGAAAACATAGCGCGGTTGCATCATTGGTGTGCGATTGAGGAATTGCGTGCGATTTCGCTCGTTTTTTCAGTCGGCGTTCGTTGCATCAAAGTTGGTCCGTTGCCGGTCTCACGGGGCCGCTGAAAAACACAAAATCGAACCGTCGGATTATTCTTGAATTCGGGCAAGTAGCGCTGAGATTCGTGCCTTCGGCGGCTGGCGGTGATTCCAGAAATCCAATCCGGCCCGAGAAACCGGAGCTTGCAGTTCAGTGTTTTGGATGCAGCGAGAAAGGAGTGATGCTGGGAACTGATTTTGGGATCGAAACCAGGTTGGATTCCGATCGGCAAACGAGCGCTGCTCGATTCCTGCGGCTGTTCTTGATCGGACGGCAGTTTTTTCAAGGAGCCGACTCGAAAGGCCGAGTCCCAGCAACGGCAATCCAAACCATCGAAAATTCGGTCGGCGGTTGGTGGGCAGTCGGTAAGTTGGCCGGTCAAAAAAATGAAATTCCCGACGATTTAGTACTTCTTTTTGGAAATGGGCAGTCGTTGTGAGCGATTCGGCACGAAGGCGCGATATCGCTCGAATGAGAAATCTCTAACTGAGCAAAATAGTCGCGCTTGCGCGCCTGGCAGGTCCTTGGTTCCGGTTGATACTGTTGGCGATCGCGATCTTCTTTGCGGCGGTCGTAATGCCGGCGTTGTCGTCAGGATGGATAAAACTGGGGCGAACTGAATTAACGCTTCGCGATACGATCACCTACGCTTCGCGGCGGCGATTGGAAAATGGGGTAGGGCAACCAATGGTTTTATCGTTGGTATAGGGTTTGCTTAAACGGAATCCGACAAAAATGATAACTCTCGCGTTTCCGTAAATTTTCGAGAGTCTGTTGCAATTGACTGGGCAATCAGTCAGCCTCTGTTTTTGAGATAATTGCAGGCAAGTGCTGAAGGTTTCCCATGGGTTCCAAAGGAGAGTGAACAAGATGACACGTGAAGTGGTTGTGTTAAGTGGCGTGAGAACGCCGATTGGCGGATATGGCGGAAGTTTGAAAGACACGCCTCCTACTGTCATGGCGGCGACATGCGTCCGCGAAGCGGTCAAGCGAGCCGGCATTGACAAAAATGATGTGGGGCATGTTGTTTTCGGCAACATCATTCATACCGATGCCCACGATCATTACTTGGCTCGAGTTGCCAGTATCAACGGCGGATTGCCGCATGAAACTCCTGCATTGACGCTGAATCGACTTTGTGGCAGTGGTCTGCAGGCGATCATCACGGCATCGCAATCGATCATGCTCGGCGAAACCAATTTGGCAGTTGGCGGTGGCGCAGAAAATATGAGCCGTAGTCCTTACAGCTCGCCAGCGATGCGTTTCGGGGCCCGCATGAATGACACGACGCTGGTCGACATGATGGTCGGAGCGCTCAGCGATCCGTTCGACGATTGCCATATGGGTGTAACGGCCGAAAATGTTGCCAAGAAATACCAGATCTCTCGTCAGGATCAGGACGAACTGGCAGCCGAAAGCCATCGCCGTGCCGGTGCCGCGATTGATCATGGATACTTCAAAGCGCAAATTGTCCCGATCACAATCAAGGTCAAGCGGGACAAGGTACCTTTCGAAGTGGACGAAACCGTGCGGTACGGTGTTACTCCTGAAAAGCTTGGCAGGCTGCCGACGGTCTTTGACAAGGAAGGCTCGGTAACTCCCGGCAATGCATCCAGCATTAACGACGCAGCCGCGGCTTTGGTATTGGCTGACCGAGAATACGCGGAACAAAAAGGCCTGAAAGCAATGGGTCGCCTGGTCGATTACACCTATGCGGGTGTGGACCCAAAATACATGGGCATGGGACCTGTGCCAGCGGTTCAGAGACTGCTGGAAAAAACCGGCTTTGGTCTCGATGACATCGACGTATTTGAGGTCAACGAAGCGTTTGCTGCCCAGGCGATTGCCGTTTGTCGGGAACTGAATCTGCCGATGGATCGCACGAATCCCAACGGCAGTGGAATTTCTCTGGGCCACCCGATCGGGGCCACGGGCGCGATCCTGGTAATCAAGGCTCTGTATGAGCTCAATAGAACCGGCAAAAAACGTGCGTTAGTAACCATGTGTATCGGTGGCGGGCAAGGTATCGCCGCGATTTTTGAGCATATTTGAACGTTTTTTCGGGAGTAGCATGCCTCCGGCGTGCTGGATCTGAAGTAGACAATCAACCGCGCATTTGCGTGGCATCATAAGAAAAACTAGGGAGTACAAAAAATGGGACGAGTTGAGGGAAGAACGGCGCTAATCACGGGCGGTTCGCGCGGAATCGGCCGAGCCATCGCCTTGGAGTTGGCTCGCGAAGGAGCGAGAGTCGCAATCAATTTCGCAAGCAACGAAGCGAAGGCGCAGGAAGTCGCCGACGAAATCAACGGCGCCGGAGGCACCTGTATCATTTACAAGGCGAATATTGGTGACGCCGACGATGTCCGGGCCATGGTGAATTATGTTGCCAAAGAGTTCACGCACTTGGACGTGCTGGTGAATAACGCCGGTATCACTCGGGATGCGTTGCTTCCCAGGATGACCGACGAGCAATGGGTGGAAGTTATCAGCACGAATCTGAACGGCTGCTTCTTCTGCACGTCCGCGGTGATCCCGATCATGACCAACCAAAGTTATGGACGGATCGTTAACATCAGTTCGATGAATGGTCAGATTCCGGCAGTCGGGCAGGCCAACTACAGCGCCAGCAAGGGAGGCATAATCGCTTTCACGAGGACTGCCGCCGCCGAGTTGGTGCATTCCGGAATCACGGTCAACACGATTGCACCGGGATACACCGAAACGGATATGTTCGACGCGGTTCCGCCGGCGCTTCAGACAAAGATCAAGGGTGGCATTCCGATGGGACGTTTTGCTCATCCCGAAGAAATTGCCAAGGCAGTGACGTTCCTGGTCGCCGACGGTGATTACATCACCGGCCAGCAGGTCAATGTCAACGGAGGTGCATTCATGTAGAGCAAGGCAACTGTCAGCCGCCATGACCGGTTAGAGTCGGCAAGGCGGCTGGCACTGATGCTTCAGGAAGTCGAGGGTATCATGAAGACTGACGCTAACTTACAACGTGATGTGCTGGATGAAATGGAATGGGATCCCAGTATCGATGCCGCTCAAATCGGCGTGATCGCGAAGGAAGGCGTGGTTACTTTGACGGGTCATCTTCCCGTCTATTCGGCCAAACACACGGCGGAAGAAGTGGCCAAACGCGTGCATGGAGTGCGGGCCGTCGCCAACGAAATCGAGGTCAGACCTGCCGACGCGCAGGTGTGGGATGACGAGCAGATCGCCGCCGCAGCGGTTCATGCGCTTCAGTGGGATGCGAAAGTACCCGACACCGAAATCACGGTCTCGGTTGAGGATGGCCACATCAAAGTCGTAGGCACGGTGGAGCGGCGGTTTCAAAAAACGGCGGTGACTCGTGTTCTTCGCGATTTGAAGGGGGCACGCGGGCTGACGAACGATCTTCAGATCATCCCGAAACAGCCAGTTAGTGAAATAAAAGCCGCCATCGAGGCCGCGTTTCGGCGAAGTTCCATCCTTAACTCAAAAAGGTTGACGGTGGAAGTGGAAGATTCCGACGTGACGATTACCGGTGACGTACACTCTCATGATGAACTGATGGAAGTCACTCGCATTGCGTGGGCCGCATCGGGTGTGAGACGTGTCAATAACTGCGTCACGATCACACCTTGGGGTTTCGGCCCGGCCGAAGAATGGGGTTATTGACGTTAACCAGGGGGAAAACATCGACGCCGTAACGGAAGAGGCGCGATGCGTTCCCAAGAAACGCTTTTTCGAAAGAGAACAACATGACAAGTACAGACACAAACAACGAATTCAACCCGTTTGATCCGGCCGGCGTGTTCAAGGACATGCGAGATGCCAACATGGGTTCTTGGGCGAAAATGATGACTGAATTCGTCAACACCGAGGCTTACGCCGAATCAACGGGCGCTATGCTGGATGCCTGGCTGACCAGTTCGGGCCCATTCCGCAAGGTGATGGAAACCAGCATGGCCCAAACGATGGCTGAACTGAATTTGCCCACGCGCGACGACATTACCCGGCTCGCCGAACGGCTGACGAACATTGAAATGAGACTGGACGATTTGGACGCCCGGCTCTGACGATCAGGCTCCCTTGTTCGGGGAGCGATAGAAACTCGGATAAATCGATAATTTGAGAGGATGAAAAAGTGGCAACAACAGAATCGACCCCCCAAGCGGGCAACTCCATTCCTTCCTTCGTCGATGTCTGCGAGGGCTGGCATAAAGCGGCCGCCAACATTGATCGGTTTAACCGGATGTTGACAACCGAGGCGAAAATCGCGCAAACACCGAAAGAGCTGGTATGGACGCTGAATAAGGCCAAATTATATCGTTACGTACCCGTAGTTCCACCGGAAGAACGCAAGCGGATCCCCTTTCTGATGGTGTTTGCGATTATGAACCGGCCCCATGTCCTCGACCTGCGACCGGGACATAGTTTTGCGGAGTACATGTTGCGACATGGTTACGACCTGTACCTGTTGGACTGGGGCGCGCCCGGACCTGAAGACAAGGATCTTTGCTTCGATGATTACACGTTGGAGTATCTGCCGCGCGCCATTCGCAAATTCAAGAGGATTGCCGGAGCCGAAGAGTTCAGCATGCTGGGCTGGTGCCTGGGGGCACTGATCAGCACCATGTATTCGGCGTTGCGCCCCGACGACGGATTGAAAAATCTGATCCTGTTGACGGCTCCGCTTGATTTCAGTGACGAAACCGTCGGTGGTTTCTCCCGCTGGTCGAAAAACCCGGCGTTCAATGCGGACACGATCGTCGAGAAGCTGGGCAATGTGCCCGGCGAGATGATCGACAGTGGTGCCAAGATGCTCAAACCGATTGAGAACTACTTCGGCAGCTACACGATGTTGTGGGATAACATTGAAAAACCCGGCACGGTTGAGGCTTGGCATGCCATGAACACCTGGGTTCGCGACATTATTCCCATGGCGGGCGGGGCTTATAAACAGCTGATTAACGAAATGTACAAAGAAAACCGCTTGATGGAAGGCACGATGAAGTGCGCGGCGAGACGGTGGACTTGAAGAAACTGCGGGCCAACCTCCTGAACGTCATTGCGGAAGCCGACCACATCACGCCGCCCTGTCAGTCGGACGGGATCATGGACTTGGTCGGCAGCGAGGACAAAGAGTTGATGCGTGTTCGGGGTGGACATATCGGCATCATGGCCGGCCGCGGTGCCGAGAAAAATACTTGGCCACATATCGAATCGTGGCTGGCCGCACGATCGGTCTAGTGTCATGACACCCAGTTGGGATTTTCTGATTGACGAAGCCTCGCTTGCGTCAGTCTTGCCGCCCGAGTATTCGAGGTTCGCCCGCCCCATTCGGGACGGGCTGAGCCTTTTCTCGGCGGCCTGCCCGAGTCGCAACAGGCGGCGATTCTTATGCGGCGCAGGCCAAGTTGCCGGCCGGCGATTCGTTTTCTCAGCGGCTCGGCGTGCTTGCCCAGAGTTCGCCGGTGTTGCAGAAAGTCGGGCCAGATTCTCGCTCGAGATCAACGGCTTCCGCTCGAATTGCGACAGCACCTGCGTGAGCTGGAATCGCTCGCTCCGACGGTCCCACTGGAAATCGTCCGCCAGACGTTGACTCAGGAACTCGGCGACCTTGAAGCGCTTGGTATCACGTTGCAACCGGCGATTGCCGAGGCGAGTGTGGCAATCGTGGTCCCTTTTTTGAAAGGAAAGGGGGCCGGTAACCAGTTGGCACCGCCGGGTGTCTTCAAGGTACTCAAGCCGGGCATCGAGCAACAATTGGAGCACGAGCTTGAACCTGCTGCAGCGTGTTGGCGAGCACCTCGATAACCGCTGCGAAGAATTGCAAATCCCGCAGCTCGACTATCGAGGAGTCGTTTCAGCAGGCCCAAAACAAGCTTGCTGTGATGAAGTCCAGCTTGAAAACGAACAGCGTCATCTCGTGCAGGCCAAAGAGTTTTTTGCCGATCGAGCGCGAATCCAGATTCCCTGAACTGCTCGAGCATTGCACGTCGCGCGTCACGGCGATGGAGCGTCTCTCGGGCGGCAAGGTTACCGACCATGATTGCTGCGATCACCGCGCGAAACGTCAACTTGCCCGGCTGATCGCCGAAGCGCTGATCGCCAAACCCGTTTTTCCATGTCCGATCAAGCGTTGTTTCATGGGGACCCGCATGCCGGAAACCTGTTTCTCACCGACGACGGCCGGCTGGGGATTCTGGATTGGAGCCTCGCCGGTCGCCTCGGGGTGGCGGAACGTACAGCAATCGTGCAGATCATCCTGGCCGCGATAACGCTGGACTCCAAACGCCTGGCGTGTCAGCTGGCGCAATTAGCCGATCGCCAACGGCTGGACGAATCGGCTCTTCAGGCAGTCTCCGAAAACTGGGTAAAGCGTGTGCGCTGCGGCCAGATTCCCGGATTGAGTTGGCTGATGGGCATGCTGGATGAAGCCGTGCAGGTGGCCCGGCTCCGTGTTTCCACCGACCTGGTGCTGTTTCGTAAGTCGCTGTTGACGCTGGAAGGCGTCGTTGCCGAAGTCGGTGAATCGAGTGGACAGATCGATACCACGCTAATCGTTGCGTTTCTACGTAACTTTGACATGGAATTTCCACAACGCTGGTTGAGAATGCCCGACTCAAGAGAGTTTTCGACACGGCTCTCGAACTTCGATATTACGGAAACGTTGCTCAGCTATCCCACCACGGTAACTAGCTTTTTGACCGGGCATGCATTCGATATACTTGAAGCTTGCGCAACCAACCGGCAAGGGACCAAACGGTCTGACCTTGCGTGAGTCGGTGGTGGACGTCAATAGCAATCTGTAATCATTCGCATGGGAGTGAGTCATGTCCGTCAAGTCTTTAAACCATATCGGCATCGCCGTCCAGTCGATCGACGACCAGAAAGCGTTTTACGAAGTGACACGTTGGGTTTGGAATTCGAAAACGTGGAAGACGTTCCCAGTCAGAAAGTTCGTGTCGCATTTTTTCGTGCCGGCGACATGCGAATTGAACTGCTGGAACCGACCTCCGACGACAGTCCGGTGGCAAAATTTATCGAGAAACGTGGCGAAGGTTTGCACCACGTCGCGTATACCGTCGACGATATCCAGGCTCGAATCGCAGAACTTCGGGATTCTGGATTACGGATGATCGACGAAACGCCAAGGCCAGGTGCCCACCATATGCAGATTGCATTCGTTCATCCGAAAAGCTCTTTTGGCGTGTGTGACGGAACTTTGTGAACCGCCGGCAACACTGAAATAGGCGTCGTCAAAAATCTTGATCGTTGTTTCACAGCTGACGGTCAATAGGAATGCAAAGGAACAAGATCCGGAAAGAAATTCGAAAATCCAAATGAAAGCACGATGACAAAACGCTTCCGAACGAATTCACGATTCAAGATGATTTTCCGCCTGTCGACTACGACCAATGGCGAGCCGTGGTCGACAAGCTCTTGGCCGGAGCCCCGTTTGAGCGAAAGCTGGTCTCGCAGACCTACGAAGGGATCGACATCCAGCCGATCTACAGTCGCCGGGATGAAGTTGGCGGCGACGATCCGCTTGGATTTCCCGGGTTTCGCTCCGTTCGTCCGCGGATCGCGTCCGCTGGGAGCGCGTGCAAGACCGGCTGGGACTTGCGGCAAGAGTTCGCCGACCCACGTCCTGACCGTCACCAATCAAGGCCATCCTGGACGACCTCGACGGGCGGCGTGACATCGGTGCTTTTGCGGTTGGACCATGGCCGCCCGCCGCGGCCTGGATCCGGATGAAGCCGCGGCTGCCGAACTGGCTGGCCGCGATGGCATGATGGCCTACAGTGTCGATGATCTCGACGCAAGTGTTGGCCGACGTCCATTGGAATTGATTCAGGTCGCGATCGATGCCGGCGCGGCGTTTCTTCCTGCCGCGGCGATGCTGGTGGCATTGTGGCAGCGACGCGGTATCTCAGCCGAAGATGCCCCGGGGCATTCAACGCCGATCCGCTTGGCCGCGCTGGCCCGCGAGGGGCAGCTTGCCGACATCGACTGCGCGAGCACGCCTTGGCTCATGATGGCCGACTTGGCGAAGTGGACGGCGAAGAATTATCCGCACGTGACGGCCGTCGGTGTCGATACGTCGCCCTACCACGACGCCGGTGCGACCGCGGCTCAGGACATCGCCTTTCGCGTGGCGACCGCGGTCGAGTACCTGCGAGCGATGACCGATGCCGGGATGGATATCGACGCGGCCGCCGAGCAAATCCTGTTCCGCATCGGTCTTGGCACGCATCATTTCCTGGCGATCGCCAAACTGCGGGCCGCCCGACAGGTCTGGTCTCGCGTGGTCGAGGCGTGCGGCGGATCGGACGAGGCTCGTGGCGATGCGGATCCACGCCCGAACCGGCAACCGCGTGCTGACCAGCGCGATCCGTACGTGAATCTGCTTGCGGAACTCGGTGGCCGTCTTCGCGGCCGGAGTCGGCGGGGCCGATGCGATCACATCGGTGCCGTTCGACGTCATGATCGGTTTGCCGAACGGTTTCAGTCGCCGTATCGCACGCAATACAGCACTCGTGCTCCAAGACGAGTCTCACCTGCATCGCGTGATCGATCCGGCGGGCGGCAGTTGGTTCCTCGATCAACTGACCGAGGAGCTCGGCCGGACAAGGCTTGGGAGATCTTTCAGGAAACCGAGCGTCAAGGCGGCATGCTGTCGGCACTTTCAAGAGCGGTTGGGTCGCAGAACAAATCGACGCCGCCTACCTGCCTCGAGCCAAAGACATCGCGTCCGCAAACAGGGCATCACCGGCGTCAGCGAGTTTCCCGAACGTCGCCGAAGAACCAGTCGTTCCGTGACTCCGCCCGGACGTGCCGGCGCTTGCGAGGAAGCCGCGGCAAGGATCGCCGCAGCAGCTCGCCAGGCAAGCGGACGATCTCGACGATCAATTGGCTTCAGAAGACCGGACTGCGACCGCGGTCACGGCGGCAGCCGCCGACGGTGCGACGATCGGCCAGATCGCCAAACGCGATCGGTTTCCACAGCGGAACCACCGAATCGATCACGGCCATCGAACCTCGCAACTTCGCCGAACCGTTCGAGCAGTTGCGCGACGCCTGCGACGCCTGGCAGGCAACGCACGGCCATCGACCGCGAGTGTTCCTGGCGAACTTGGGCCCCGTTGCCCATCACACCGGACGGGCGACCTGGTCGAAGAATTTCTTCGAGGCGGGCGGCTTCGAGGTGATCGGCAACAACGGATTCGAAGATGCCGATGCGGCCGCCGCGGCGTTTGCCGAAAGCGGAGCGAGATCGCCGTGATCTGCTCGTCGGACAAACTCTATCCCGACATCGTGCCGCCAGCTGCCGCCAAACTGAAGGCGGCGGGGGCGCACGCTCGATCGTGCTGGCCGGACATCCCGGCGACAACGAACAGGCGTGGCGAGCGGCCGGCGTCGACCGCTTTATCTTTATGAAGTGCGATGTGCTGGAGACGCTCCGCGAATTGCTGCGCGAGCAGGGCGTGATGCTGAAGAAGGAGAGCCAACCCAATGAGTAATGCGATTCCGAACTTTGCCGACGTGCCGCTGAAGGCTCCGACAGTCAACGACGGCGACGCTGGACGACTGGCGAGCGCTGCGGGTGAATCGGAAGCCGACGAAACTCGTCTGGCAGACGCCCGAGCAGATCCCGGTTCGACCGCTGTACACCTCGGCCGATCGCGACGGGCTCGATCACCTGGACACGATGCCGGGTTGCCTCCGTTTCTGCGCGGCCCCTACGCCACGATGTACGTGCAGCGTCCGTGGACCGTGCGGCAGTACGCCGGTTTTTCGACGGCCAAGGACTCCAACGCCTTCTATCGCCGCAATCTGGCCGCCGGGCAGATGGGCCTGAGCATCGCCTTCGACCTGGCGACGCACCGCGGCTACGACTCGGATCACCCGCGCGTCACCGGCGACGTCGGCATGGCCGGCGTGGCGATCGACAGCATCCAGGACATGCAAACGCTGTTCGACGGCATTCCGCTGGACCGGATGAGCGTTTCGATGACGATGAACGGGGCCGTGTTGCCGATCATGGCGCTGTACATCGTCGCGGCGGAAGAACAGGGCGTGAAGCCGGAACAGCTTGCCGGCACGATCCAGAACGACATCCTCAAGGAGTTCATGGTTCGCAACACCTACATCTATCCGCCCGCGCCGAGCATGCGAATCATCGCCGACATCTTCGAGTACACCAGCCAGCGGATGCCGAAGTTCAACAGCATCAGCATCAGCGGCTACCACATGCAGGAAGCCGGTGCGACCGCCGACCTGGAACTGGCCTACACGCTGGCCGACGGCGTCGAATACGTGCGCGCCGGCGTCGCCGGCCGGCCTCGACGTCGACGCCTTTTGCGCCGCGGCTGTCGTTCTTCTGGGCGATCGGCATGAACTACTTCATGGAAGTCGCCAAGCTGCGGGCGGCCCGCATGCTGTGGGCCAAGCTGATCAAGCAATTCGATCCCAAGAACCCCAAGAGCCTGTCGCTGCGAACGCACAGCCAGACCAGCGGCTGGAGCCTGACCGCCCAGGACGTCTACAACAATGTCGTGCGGACCTGCATCGAGGCGCTGGCCGCCACCCACGGCCACACGCAGTCGCTGCATACCAACGCGCTCGACGAGGCGCTCGCCCTGCCGACCGATTTCTCGGCTCGCATCGCCCGCAACACGCAGCTTTTCATTCAACAGGAAACCGATAGCTGCGACGTTGTTGATCCATGGGGCGGAAGTTACTATGTCGAGCGTTTGACGCACGATCTGGCTCAGCGAGCGTGGAGTCACATCCTGGAAGTGGAAGAACTGGGTGGCATGACCAAGGCGATTCAGGCCGGCATTCCCAAGATGCGAATCGAAGAAGCCTCCGCCCGCACGCAGGCCCGCATCGACTCCGGACAGCAGACGGTGATCGGCGTCAACAAATACCGCCCGACCGAAGAAGAGAACATGAAGGTGCTGCACGTCGACAACACCGCCGTGCGCGAAGTCTCAGATCGCCGGCTTGAAGCAACTCCGCGCCGAGCGCGATCAGGCGAAGGTCGACGCGACCCTGAAGCGCACTTGACCGAAGCCGCCGAGCAGCGAAAATGGAAACCTGCTGGAACTGGCCGTCGACGCGGCTCGGGCCAAAGCGACCGTCGGCGAAATCAGCGACGCCTTGGAAAAGGTCTTCGACCGCTACGAAGCCCCGGTCCAGTCGGTCCGCGGCGTCTACGCATCGGCACTGGAGAACGACACCGTGACGAACGAAGTGCGGCAACTGGTCGAACGCTTCGAGCAGGCCGAGGGCCGACGGCCGCGGATCTGGTCGCCAAGATGGGACAGGACGGCCACGACCGCGGACAGAAAGTGATTGCCAGCGCGTTCGCCGATCTTGGATTCGACGTCGACATCGGCCCGCTGTTCCGAACGCCGGCCGAAACGGCCCGGCAAGCGGTCGAAAACGACGTCCACATCGTCGGCGTCAGTTCGCTGGCCGCCGGGCACCTGACGCTCGTGCCCGAGCTTCGCGAAGAACTCGCCGGACCTGGGACGCGAAGACATGATGATCGTCGCCGGCGGAGTGATTCCTCCCGAGGATCGTCGAGGCCCTGTACGAGGCCGGTGCCGCTGCCGTGTTTGGGCCGGGAACGGTGATCGGCGAAGCGGCCATCAAGCTGATTCGAGACCTCGCAGATCGACTCGGTTTCTCGTTGGAGGAAGCCGTCCAGGCCGGAGAAGGCTGATCGGTGTGCAGCATGACGCTTGACATTCCCCGCCGCCGTCAGCTGACGACGGACGAGTACTTCGCCGGCGTGCGAAGCTGCGACATCACGATTTTGCCGCGTGCGCTGACGCTGATCGAGTCGAACAACCCCGAGCACCAGTTGCAGGCCGAGGAGTTGTTGACCCGATTGCTGCCGCTTACACCGGCAAGGCGATTCGGGTTGGCATCACCGGCGCCCCGGGCGTCGGCAAGAGCACGTTCATTGAATCGCTCGGATTGCACCTGACCGGCAGCGGCCGGCGAATCGCCGTGCTGGCGGTCGATCCATCCAGCGGCATCAGCGGCGGCAGCATTCTGGGCGACAAAACCAGGATGTCGCGACTGTCGGCCGAGCCCAACGCCTACATTCGCCCTTCGCCGTCGGCGGGCACGCTGGGCGGAGTGGCCAGCAAGACGCGCGAAAGCATGCTGGTCTGCGAAGCGGCCGGCTACGACGCGGTGCTGGTAGAAACCGTTGGCGTCGGCCAGTCCGAGACGATGGTCGCCGACATGACCGATTGTTTCCTGGCACTGATGCTTCCTGGTGCCGGTGATGATCTGCAGGGCATCAAACGCGGGCTGTTGGAACTGGTCGACGTGATCGCCGTCAACAAGGCCGACGATGCGACGACTTGACGGCCGCCGAAGTGGCCGCCCGCCAATACGAGATGGCGATTCAGTCGCTGCTCGGCACACAGCAGCATCCGCCCGCGTGCTGACCTGCAGCGCCTTGCACAACCAGCGGGTCGACGAGGTCTGGGATGCGATCGAGCAGCGATACGGCGAAATGAAGGCGAGCGGGGAACTTGGCCGAACGGCATCGCCGACAGCGCGTCCGCTGGCTGTGGTCGATCATCGAAGATCGGCTTCGCCAGGCCGTACGCCAGCACCCAGGCGTTCGCGCGATCCGTGACGACCTGGAGGCGGAGGTCCTGGTCGGAAAAATTCCTCCGGAAGCCGCAGCCCGCAGAATACTTGAAGCGTTCGGTCTGCGCACGATCGCTGAATCTGACAGTATGAGCAAATTTTATATCGGCGCTGCCTGATCTCGCGGTGCCTGCGACTCCGTTTGACGGAAAGAAACTCTGCGACGCCATGAGCATTCGAAAAGACTTATTGGACGATCTTGAAAAACGGCGCGCGACCCTCCGTCCCGGCGGTGGCGTAAGTCGTCACGCAAATCGTCGCGAATGAGGGATGCTTTCGGCGCGCGAGCGGCTGGATCTCTTTTTTGACGGCCACACGTTCCAGGAATGGGGGATGCACGTCGAACATTCCTGTCATGACTTTGGCATGGAAAAAAAATCGATGCCCTGCGACGGCGTCGTTACCGGTGTGGGCCGGGTCAATGGCCGTCCCGTAGCGGCGTTCAGCCAAGACGCCACGGTTGGCGGTGGGGCGTTGGGGCAGCGGCACGCCAAGAAAATCTGCGACATCATGGACTACGCGCTGGAAGGCGGCATGCCGTTTCGTCGCCGTCAACGATTCGGGCGGAGCACGTATTCAGGAAGCGGTCGAGTCGCTGTCGGGATACGGCCAGGTCTTTCACCGCAACGTGTTGCTTTCCGGATGCGTTCCGCAGATCGGAGTGATCGCCGGGAATTGTGCCGGTGGAGCGGCCTACTCACCGGCGTTGATGGATTTTCTGATCATGACCCGCGAGAACGCGAATATGTTCATTTGCGGTCCGCAGGTGATCAAAGCGGCAACCGGCGTCGACTGCACGATGGAGGAAATCGGCAGCGCGGCGGCCAACGCCGGCATCAGCGGCAATGTTCATTTCGTCGCCGACGACGATCAGCACGCCATGCAAATCGTCGCAGAACTGCTGTCGTATCTGCCGCCCAACAACGTCGAGAATCCGCCGCACAACCGACCGACGGAATTGTGCCTCGATCCGGACGAGTCGATGAATGATGTGGTTCCGGAGAACATCAAGGACCCGATGAACATGTACGACGTGATCAACCGGATTGTCGACAAGGATCGCTTTCTTGAAGTCCACCGTGACTTTCGCGCCGAACATCATCGTCGGTTTCGGCCGAGTGGATGGCGTCGTTGTCGGCATCATCGCCAACCAGCCGAATGTGAAAGCTGGTACCCTGGACATTGATGCTTCCGACAAGGGCGCCCGCTTCATTCGCTTCTGCAATGCGTTTAACATTCCCATTCTGACGTTGGTCGACGTGCCCGGCTTCCTGCCCGGCGTCGCCCAGGAGCAGGGCGGCATTATCCGTCACGGTGCCAAAATGCTGTTTGCCTATTCCGCAGCCACAGTGCCCAAGATCACGGTCATTACACGCAAGGCCTACGGTGGTTCCTATTTAGCGATGTGCAGCCGCGATTTGAAAGCCGACATGGTCTTTGCCTGGCCGACCGCCGAGATCGCCGTGATGGGCGCCGAAGGCGCGGTCAATGTGCTGTACCGCAAGGAACTGGACGAGGCGGAAGACAAGCAGGCGAAACGCGACAGAAGTACATCGACGAATACCGTGATCGCTTTGCGTCGCCCTACATGGCGGCCTCCCATGGTATGATCACCGACGTCATTTCACCGGCGCAGACTCGAGCGGTCGTTTCGCTGGCGTTGCGAAATACGTTGAACAAGAGCGAGACCCGTCCACCCAAGAAGCACGGACTGATTCCTCTATGAAAAAACTACGAATTACAGTCGGGAACAAATCCTACGATGTCACCGTCGAGGATCTCACCGGAAGCAGACGCGTTATCCGGCTCCCCAGCCGAACCAACCCGCGCGCCGTCGAGCGGCCAGCCGCCTCCCAGCCGCCGCGCAAGCAGCCGCGGCGGCGGCGCCAAGCCTCAACTTGCCGGTCGATGCCGGGGCGGTGACCAGTCCGATGGCCGGCGTCGATCAAGTCGGTCCTGGTGAAACAGGGCGACACCGTCAAACAGGGCCAGCCGCTGGTCATTCTGGAAGCGATGAAGATGGAGAACCAGATCACCGCGCCGGTCGCCGGGACTGTCAAGAGCATCAATGTGGCGACCGGTGATTCAGTCACCGAAGGACACGTCCTGCTGGTATTGGAGTAAGCGATGTTGTTGGCTCAACAGGACAACCCGACCGCTGATCGAATTCACGCTGGGCCCCCTGTTGGAGGACCACGGGATCCCGCTGGCCGTGATGGGCATCTTGGTCGTGTTCTTGGCATTGGTGCTGGTCGTGGTCTTTCATTTCCGTGCTTCTGCCACGTGTGCTGGCTCCGATTTCGCGGAAGATCCGCCGGAACAGCCGAACGATTCCGGCCGGTCGATGGAAGACGAATTGCCCGAAGAGACGCTGGTGGTCATCGCCGCGGCCGTCGCCGAAGTCGTTGGACCGACCGCATCGCATCGTGCAAATCCGCGGGTTGACGCCCGCCGATCTTGGATGGTCACTCGAAGGACGCATGCAGCACCATCAGTCGCACAGGATTCAACATCGAGCCCGCCGATGAGCGTTTACGAATATTTGAGCAGCAAAGCCGGTTCGAGCTTTACCAGACGACCGCGTTCGCCGGTTTCGAGCCGGGCAACGTGATCATGATCGTGATCGGCGCTGTGCTTCATCTATCTGGCGATCGCCAAGCACTACGAGCCGTTGCTGCTGGTTCCGATCGGATTCGGAATCATCGTTGGCAACATTCCCGTCCGTGCCGGGATGTCGCTGAGCGTTTACGACGAAGGCACGGTGCTGAGATACCTGTATTTCGGTGTCGAGAAAGGGGTCTATCCGCCGCTGATCTTTCTGGGCATCGGCGCGATGACCGATTTTTCGACGATGCTCTCCAACCCCAAACTCGTCCTGCTGGGTGCGGCGGCTCAGGTCGGCGTGTTCCTGACCTACCTCGGAGCGCTGTGCCTGGCCTTCACGCCGCAGGAAGCCGGGTGCGATTGGAATCATCGGCGGTGCGGATGGACCGACGGCGATCTTCCTCGCGTCGCAGTTGGCTCCGGAGCTACTGGGAGCGATCGCGATCGCCGCGTATTCCTACATGGCCCTGGTACCCGTCATTCAGCCGCCGATCATGAAGCTGCTGACGACGAAACGAGAGCGATTGATCCGCATGAAGCCGTCTCGTAAGGTATCACGAACGGAAAAAATCATCTTTCCCATCGCCGCGTTCCTGATCTGCACCACGCTGGCACCCGGGAGCGATCGTGCTGATCGGCATGTTGTTCTTTGGCAATCTGATGAAAGAATGCACCGTGACCGATGGCGGTAACCGCCCGACGCCGATGATCGACATTGTGACCATACTGCTTGGTTTTTGCGTCGGGGTGAGCACCAACGCTGAATACTTTTTGAAGGCACAGTCAATCTTGATTTTCGTCCTTGGTGCTGCTTCGTTCGCGGTTGCTACGGGTTGCGGTGTGTTGTTCGCCAAATTCATGAACCTGTTTCTCAAAGAGAAGATTAACCCATTGATCGGGGCAGCTGGTGTCTCGGCTGTCCCCGCTTCAGCACGGGTCGTACAACAGGTGGGACAGAAGGAAGACCCGACCAATTTTTTGCTGATGCATGCGATGGCACCCAACGTTGCGGGAGTTATCGGGTCCGCTATCGCGGCCGGTGTGCTTTGGTCGCAATTGGCAAAATAACGCTTGGGAAGAAATGACCTTTGCCGAGCGCGAAGGCCTGCTATTTGGGTCTCCAACGCTGATGGAGGGAGCGATTTCCGCGCTCCCGTGTTGTCCTTTGGCCCGTCAAAGAACTCATTTTCAAAACAAGTTCCCTTGGTGTGATCACAATCGGCATCAATGGCGACAGTCCAGCGAAATCACAAATCCCGCCCAACGTCGATCCCCAAACCCGACAACTGCGTCAACGTCGTACAATTCGATCACCGCGTGTGGGGATGCTCAATCGGGATTGCCGATGATTACCCAGATGACGAAAACTGGGGATCGTTCCGCCACACGTGGGACAATTCGGCCACACTTGGGACAATGAACGTGAAACAATTTCGCCACTTGTAATCGAATTGAGACAGCAATGACTCTTCGTTCCTCAATAGCTCCCATTAACGGTATTCAGCGTCATTTCGAAATGAATGGTACAAAAATATGACGCGGAAAAAACCGATCGGTGGCTGACTCATTCAGTAGAATGTAGGAAAATCGCCGATTGTCGACTAAGATTACGGATGTCGGGTAACTATCCCCAAGCAGAATGTCAGGATCTGAACGCAGGGAGCACCAATGGAAACCAACTTGCAGCCAACGGCTCGATTAAATAGCGGGGCAATTTCCCTGGCTTGGATGTTTCAGATCTTGACCGCTTGCTGTGTGTTTTTTGCCTGCCTGCAAATCTCTCCGCTGCTGGCGATCGTCGGTACCGTAGTTGGGGCTCCAGCAATCATCCGAACCAGTATTGCTTCTGATCTTCATCGTCAGGCTGGAAAGCGATTTGGGTGGTCGACGCGAATTGTCTGTTTCCTGGAATCGCTCGGGATCGAGCTCGTCACCTTTATTTTTGCGTTCGCGGTGTTCTCGTTAATCAGCCTGCTGTTCGGAGCAATCGCTGTCGGGTTTTCGTTGCTCTACGGAGCGACCGATGCACTTTCCGATATCGCCGTTGTCGGAACGGCTGGCGGCATGATCTGGGGGTTCGCCGGATCCCTGCTTGCGTTTGGCGTTTCGGCCAAACTATGGAAAATCAAGTCCCATTTGGAACCGGAAATCGAAACCGGGGCTTAGCAAACCGGGATTAGGCAGGCAAGTTTCCAATTCTGACGTGCTCATGTGCGACGCTTACATCGCATCCATTTTCCCACTGATCAACTTGATGAACTCGTCGTTGGTCTTGAAACGACCGAGTTGTTTGACCAGCTGTTCCATTGCCTCGACATGATGCATGGACGTCAATGTTCGGCGCAACATGGTTACGGCGTTGAGCGTATCGGGGGCCAGCAGCAACTCCTCGCGGCGAGTTCCGGACTGCGTGATATCGATCGCGGGCCAGACTCGGCGATCGGCAAGCTTGCGATCGAGCACGAGTTCCATATTCCCGGTGCCTTTGAATTCCTGGAAAATCAACTCATCCATTCGACTTCCGGTATCAATCAGGGCAGTACCCACGATGGTCAGGGAGCCGCCTTCTTCAAACGCTCTGGCGGATGAGAACAGTTTTTTGGGAATGTCCATGGCTTTGATATCAACGCCACCTGACATGGTGCGTCCGGTGTTACCCACCCATTTATTGAAAGCCCTTGCCAAACGGGTGATCGAGTCCATGAGCAGGAACACATCCTGTCCCATTTCCGCCAACCGTTTGCAGCGTTCAATCACCAGTTGTGACAGTCGTACGTGACTCTCGATATCTTCGTCCAGGCTGCTGGCAATGACCTCGCCATTGACGTTACGTTTCATGTCCGTCACTTCTTCAGGCCGTTCGTCAACCAGCAAAACCATTAGTTTCGAGTTGGGGTGATTCTCGGCAATCCCGTTCGCGATATGCTGCAGCATGATCGTCTTGCCGCTGCGCGGTGGTGCCACGATCAATGCCCTTTGGCCTTTGCCCAGTGGCGTCAACAAATCCATCACGCGTGTGGTCAAAGGCTCCGGACCTGTTTCCATTTTGTACCAGTAGACCGGGTTGATCGCGGTCAACTGATCGAAACTTCTGACTTCAGAGTATTCGTCGGGCGTCAGACCATCGATTTCCAGGATTTCTCGCAGTCGAGGCCCTTGTTGACGGCGAGCTGGCTGAACCTTTCCTTTGATCATTACGCCTGGTCGCAGGCCGAATTTCTCGATCATCGTGCCGGGAACAAACGGATCGGTTCGTTCGCGGGAATAGTTATTGGATGAGTCGCGGAGAAAGCCGTATCCATTGGGATGTAGCTCCAACAGGCCGATGCCTTCGGTCAATTCCGCGTCATCGTATTCGACGGGTTCAGGGTTTCTCCCTTTTCCAGATCGGCGAGACTTTCCGCCGCGGTAATTTGCATTCTTTTGGCCTCCGCCTCGCCCACCGCCAGTGTTATTGCTTGCCCCGCCACCGCCACCGCCATTGTTGGAACGTCGTCGCCGACCACCGGATCGTCCGCTGCTTCCGCTGGCACGGCCACCACCGCTGTTTTTGGCGGATGGTCGATTCCGTGATCCACGGTTTTTGCTCGATCCCTTGGATTCGCCACCTTCCTCTGAAGACGAATCCATGACGACTTCGGTAGCAGCATCATCGGCAGGGTTGGCGTCGCCAGTGCGGCTTGGTTTCTTTGCCATTAAAGCACCTGAAAAATGGGTACAAACAGTAGCGTTAGTTTGAGATTCTGTACCAAACAGAAACAGCATGCGAGGAAGATGTGTTGACTCGAGCGACGACTCGATCGAACGACCTTTGTAATTTTGTCAGGAGACGAATGATGGTTTCAACAACCGGAAAACGTCAACTAGATACGCGGGAGCACTTCCTATGCAAGCTCAAAACACAACTAAAAAGAAGCGGTAAACTCAAAAAAGAACGAGTAAATCCACAACAAAGTGTATACATAGATCGAAAGCAATGCTGGCCGAAGCAGGCAACAGTGTTTCATTCTAACCAATGAGTGTTGGTGGAATGAAATCGAAACCAAGGGCTACAAACACCCAGAACGTGGTATCAAACAGGATTACAGCAGGAAATTCTACTGCTGGCAAACGTTGTGACGTTCTAAAAGATGCGTCTGTTTCCTTCAGACAATCCGAGGGTGACTATAACCCTGCAAGTCCAAAGCCTGTAAGCATCAGGCGAAAGCTTGATCTGTTGAAAGTGTTAACGAAACGCTAATCGCTGTCAAGGATAAATAGGAAAATTACCCAAATTTCCCGACTTAAGTGGTATCGGTTGACTTGGAATCCATCATCAACACGAAATGGAAAAACCCGATTAATCGCTAAAGTTTCGTTCACTTATTCATGCCGAATTTGCCGATTTTAAGGGCGGACCGTTCATTTCAATCTATGGCTCAACAAATGAAATCCTCCTTATTTATCGCCTTCGTTCTAATTATCTGGCCCGCTGCCATCAATCCCGTTGCTTCGCAACAGATCCGTTGGCATGAAGACCTGGAATCCGCATCACAAATTGCCGCCGACGAAAACAAGCTGGTACTTTTGCATTTTGGTGCAGAATGGTGCCGACCCTGTAAATCGCTCGAGACATTTGTGTTTAGCAGTCCAGAGGTCCAGACTGCCATGCGTCAAAATGTTGTGGCGGTCAAAATTGATGTGGATCGTGAGCCAAACCTTGTCAAGGAATACGGGGTCTCCGGAGTTCCCTTCGATATTGCAATCACGCCGCAGGGTCGCGTCGTATCAAAACGAAGTAGCCCCCGGGATGCGTCGAGCTATAGCGCGATGATCAATGGGTTCAACCGAGTGATTAATTGCTTGCAGGCAGAAAAACCTGCGATCATGGAACAGCTAAATCAATTCGGAGCTGCAGAAACGGCAAGTCACAAAGTCATCAAGAATAGGTCGCTTGTCCCTGCCAAGCCATCACACACCGCGCCGCTAGCCTCCAACAATTCGTTCGAACTTCAACGCAAATCGCGAGTCGCCAATCCCTATGCACTGGCTGCCGAGTCGCATCCAGAAAAAAAGCCTTCACCCGAAACGATGCAGAATCAATTTGTTGGTGCGACTTCTGCCAGCAAACGGATTTCCGGGACAGCCAACGGCACCAGCGGAAAACTGGCCAAGCAAGTTGCGCCAATCGACCCCGGGCAATTCCCGGAAAAAATGTCTTCCACCGCCCGGGCGTCGATAACCGAGAATCTCGCAAACAAGGAAATCAAAAATCAGTTCTTTGTTGCCAAACCCGTGTCAGATCGTGGCGATACTATCGCCAAAACTACAACTACCGAGAACGCCCCCTCTGTCGCCAGGCTTTCCTCCGTGGCAGCATCGAACCATTCCCAGGACTTCGCAGCGTCAACGTTTCCGCCCGAAAAAGTTACGGGCATCGAATCCAAAGTTTCAGCTAGCGCCGAAGAAAGCCTGTATCCATTCAAATCCTCTCTGAACGACGTCACCAAAAAACTGATGCCGCAGATCAACAGTGCGTCAGCCCCCCAGATGACCAGTGACTCAGCAAAGCCGGCCCAATCCGAGAAATTGCCAGACCTAGATGCTGCCCTGGTCGCAGGCGAAACAGATTTGCAGTCGCCGTTGGCTCAAACGAACAACTCGGCGACCTTGGCAGAAGTTAGCTTTGGCGGCCCCGCCGACAAGCTGATGGCACAAAAGCAACTATCAACACAGACGTCCCCGCTAAAGCCGACCAAATCGGTCGATCAGGTGATTGCGGAAACGGCAACGCCGGGGAAAGGGCCGGTGGAAATCAAGGCAGAGGCCAAACTCCTGCTGCCTTCAAAGACCATCGTTGACGACCGTCGATTTTTTGAGGATAGCTTAAGCAAGCAAACCGCCGCCCAAGATCGCCAGGGAGCCATTCCCAGCGGTAAGACCAAGCCGGGGAGTCAAGCGGTTTCACCCGGCCACGAGTTGGCCGCAAGTCAGCCCGCCGAGCAATTCGCGCTCAAAGGCAAGTGCCCCGTGAATTTGTTGAAGACGGGTCAATGGATTGACGGCGACCCCCAATGGGGTTGTGTGCACCGAAACAAAACATACCTTTTTTCCAGTCAAGCCAATCTCCGGGAATTCCAATCGAACCCGGATGCTTATAGTCCATTGCTGGCGGGTTTTGATCCGGTGATCTTCCACCAGCAGGGCAAACTGGTCGATGGGATTGAGGAGCACGGCGTCTTTATGGGGAAGTCCCCAAGTATGAGAGTGATTCTCTTCAGTTCCGCGAAAACAAGGGCTGCGTTCCAAGCCAACCCCAAGGCTTACATCAACACGATCCGTCAGGCCACACGGTCCACCGTAGGCAAACCGGGAAATCTGTTACGTTAGCCCAAGTTGAGTCCGCCCGGCTTTTCGCTCCGCAAGATTCTGCGGAACGAAAACCCATTGATGGCGAGTCATCGAGATCCCGTGGCCTCAACTATTTCGAGATGCAAAACAGGTGCTTCTCGCCGCGAATAAAAAGCTCGTTGTCGACAGGTGCAGGAGTCGCATCCACGGTCTCGCCAACAGAATTGCTGGCTACGACTTCCAGTTGATCGGCGTCTTTAATGACGACGGTTGTTCCCTCTCGGTCGGTCAAGTAGACATGTCCGCCGGCAGCAATCGGAGAAGCGTAAATCCCACCCAGGCCTGGAATACGACTGGCGGTGTAATGCGGTTCGCCAGTGGCAGCGTCCACGCACGTGAGGATTCCGGCTTTGCCTTTGTAGAAATACAACCTGCCCTCAGAAAGTAGTGGCGAAGCGATGTCGGGTGTATCGCGATTGACCGACCAAACCACTTTGTCCGTTCCCTCAATATCACCGTTGCCGTCCAGGCGAAATGCTCCGAGGAACGAGCCTCGAAAACCACTGCCAACAAAAACGAGACCATCTCCAGCAGCCGCCGAAGCACAAGGTCGTTGGGTTTGGCCACCACAGCTCCAGATTTCATTTCCGGTTTCAAGATCATAACTGCGGACTTTGTTTTGCCCGTTAATGACCACCTGTTTTTTGCCGTCGTGCTCGACAATCAGTGGTGTGGACCAGTTTGTTGGCTCATCACGTTCCGTCTTCCAAACGGTTTCCCCGGTGGTCTTGTTTAGGGCCGCCACGTACGACTGACCTTCGTGGTCCCATGGAACGATGATCAGGTCGTCCACGAGTGTCGGCGAACTTCCTTCTCCGAAACCAGCCCGGATTTGCATTTTTCCAAGATCATCACGCTTCCAAATCAACGTCCCATCCATCGTGAAGCAATACAGCCCACGAGATCCAAAATGAGCGTAGACATGTTGGCCATCGGTACAGGGCGATGCGGAAGCATATCCGTTCGTCGAATGCGTACCCTGGTGCGGTGTGGCCTCAACACAGGTCTGCTCCCATTTCTTCGCCCCAGATTCACGATCAAAGCAAAGTAGTTGGAACTGAAGCGTGGGAAGTGGCCCGCCACCTCCACCCGCCCCGCGACCACCGCCACCTCGACGTCGACCGCCATTAGGACGCTGTCCACGCGGACGCTGACCTGCCTCCGGTTGCGCTGGCGTGGACGGTTGGCTGGCGCCGGTCGGCACCGCGGTCACAACGAATACTTGATCTTCCCAAATCACCGGGGAACCCGACCCGCGACCCGGAATCGCAACTTTCCATTTAATGTTCTTGGAATCACTCCACTCGGTCGGGGGCACGGCATCGCCGGCAGTTCCATTTCCGGTGGGGCCGCGCCAATGCGTCCAATTGTCTGCCGCTGCGTAAGAACCGGCGAAGAACGCCGAAAAAATTGAGAATAGGACGACCTTGATCATTGATTTTCCCATGGATTTAGTTGATATGATCTGAATTTCGTTCACGAACCGACAAACATCGTCCGGTTTTCAAATCGTTGTGAATTAAACCGGCAGATGCAGTCCAGGTTTCGATCCGGACAGGTCCAATAACGGGCATTTTCCGGCTTGGCAACGCTACCATCGGGATTGAACTTAATGGAGCCAATCCTGTCCGCGCCGATGAAAATCCATCGATAGTGGGTCTTGCGGCTGGATTCCTTCAGGTTGTTTGGAATTCTAACAAACGATCCTAGAATTGGCTGCGGCGGACGATATTTGCTTACCGTTACCGGATAATGTTTTATCTCGGGCGAAAGCGTCTGTTACACCCTTCAGATCGAAAGACTCGACGATGTCCTATATTTTGGCCTTGGATCAAGGCACAACCAGTTGTCGAGCGATCGCGTTCGACAGGCAAGCCCGCACGCTTGGAGTTGCGCAGCAGGAATTCGAGCAATTTTTTCCCAAGCCAGGTTGGGTCGAACACGATCCGGAAGAGATTTGGCAAACGCAACGGGAGGTCATGGCAGATGTGATCGCTCAAATTGGGAGCGATGCGGGCAAGATTGTCGGGATTGGTGTCACGAATCAACGAGAAACAACGGTCGTTTGGAATCGAACCACTGGAGTGCCTGTATACAACGCCCTCGTCTGGCAGGATCGCCGAACGGCAAGTCGATGTGACCAGTTAGCTGTCAGCGCGGAAGCCGAGACGATTCGTCAGAAAACGGGATTGATTCTTGATGCCTATTTCGCGGGGACGAAGATTCAGTGGATCTTGGAGCATGTCGATGGCGCTCGTGAATTGGCGGAGCGGGGCGAACTCGCGTTTGGCACGATCGACAGTTGGCTGATTTGGAAATTAACTGCTGGAAAGCTTCATGTGACCGATCCATCGAATGCATCGCGGACTTTGCTGTTCAATATTCACACCGAAGATTGGGACGACGAGCTACTCAAATTGTTTGAAATCCCGCGGTCGATGCTCCCGGAACTGACTGCATCCAGCGGTATCTGCGGCCATGTGGATCAACGGTTGCCGGCCGCCAACGTACCGATTGCCGGCATCGCCGGTGATCAACAAGCGGCTCTGTTTGGTCAACTGTGTACCGAAACGGGCATGGTGAAAACAACTTATGGCACGGGCTGCTTCATGCTCATGAATGTTGGGAAACGTCCGATCCCTTCAACAAACCGACTTCTTTCAACCGTCGCCTGGAACCGCTCGGCAACCACGACGTTTGTATTGGAGGGTAGTGTCTTTGTCGGAGGCGCCGTCGTCCAATGGCTTCGCGATGGATTGGGCCTGTTCGAATCCTCAAGAGAAATCTCGGAGCTAGCGGCAACCGTCCCTGACAATGGCGGCGTCTATTTTGTACCGGCGTTGGCTGGGTTGGGCGCGCCACATTGGGATCCGTACGCGCGGGGTTTGATCATTGGATTAACGAGGGGGACAACGAAGGCGCATGTTGCCAGAGCGGCGCTGGAGGGAATTGCGTTTCAAGTTGCCGACGTGTTGGAGGCCATGGAGTCGGATTTCGGATCGAAGTTGACGGAAATCCGCGTTGACGGTGGCGCTGCAGCCAACGACATCCTGATGCAGTTCCAAGCCGACATTATTGGCGTACCCGTCGTCCGCCCAAAAAATCTCGAAACAACCGCACTGGGAGCGGCCTACCTGGCCGGACTGGCGGTAGGATTCTGGCAGACGCCAGGAGACATTGTCGAACAATGGCAAATCGACAGAAAATTCCTTCCAGGCCGTCCCGCGGAAGAAGTCAAACAGCTGAAACAAAGTTGGCGACGTGCGCTCGAGCGATCGAAAGGCTGGATTGAAGCATCGTCTTGATTGGTCGAAAGTTGTCGCCAAGTGCGTTCGTCCTCAACTCCAAGTTCACAGACGCAGCAACGCCTGGGCGATTGTGGCAGGCTCGCTTCCGGTTCATTGAAGTCGAGTAAGACAATAGTTTGCCCATTTCGCATGCAGCCAAGCGACTCCATTCAGAGTGTGAAGCGAAACTACAAACAACAGCAGTCCGATGACAGCGCATAGGCTCGCTGCCGGAATCGAGTTGATAAAGTACCCATTCAGGGTGAAGGCGTTCCCGGGTAGGTGAATCGCGATGGGCGCCAACATTAGCGAAAGAGGTACGCAGATTAAGGTAACAAGCAGTACGAACGATGCGATACCCATGGGGAATTTCACTGCCAAATATAGCATTCCGCGCCATGTCGCGCGATCCTTGAAAACACCTAAGGCTCGCTCGAGCATGGTTTGCGATTGCGACGCATAAAAGGGACGGACAATTTTAAGATTCGTGTTCAACAGGTTTGCGGCGAGTTTTCGCTCCAGGCGCGTAAACGCGCGACTCAACAAAAACGTCCCCAGTAACACTGGTATGCCAACCCAGACGACGAGCGTGCCAATGCCCGTCGCGAGAAGAGAAATGAGTACCGTGAAATACATGATGCCTAGTGGCAGAGACATCAGCAGGTAAAGTAAGTTTCGGTACGATTGGCCAGAAGTGAGCACTCCCCAGAAACCAGTGTTCGGGATCGGTCCAGGCGAAACAATTCCCGGGTGAGACTTAATTGGCGGCAACGGGATTCGCCCGAGTTGAGGCGAAATCGCCGGTGGCGTTTGGCCCATCAGGTTTGTTTCGCTGGCCAAATTTTGCACATCGCTTTTTACATCGCTGACGCGCTGGTATCGGAGTGAAGGCTCCTTTTCCAAGGAGTGCAGTACGATTTCGTCGAGGCGAATATCAACCGAGACTTTCTTTGAAGGCGGGGCGAATCTGCCGAGCGGCAGCTCGCCTGTCAATAACTCGTAGATTACCACACCCAATGAATAAATGTCCGCTCGATGATCCACCGTGAGCGGTTTCTCGATCTGCTCAGGAGCCATGTAGTGCATCGTTCCCATTACTTGGTGGGACTGGGTCAAAGGACGCAAGGATGATTCTCTATCCAGCAATTTTGCCAAACCGAAATCTGCAATTTTCACATTGCCCTCGGTATCCACCAGGATGTTCTCCGGCTTGATGTCCCGGTGGACAATGCCTTTGTCGTGCGCGTACTGAAGTGCATCGCAAACGGCTGGTACGATCTCGAGCGCCTGTCGGGGTGTCAGTTTTTGCCCCTGCAGCATTTGTCGAATATTGATGCCGTCGACATATTCCATGATGAAGTAGTAGTTGTCATCCTGCTCGCCAAAATCGTGGACCGTGACGATGTTAGGATGATTTAATTGCGCCAAAGCTTTTGCCTCGCGAACAAACCTGTCAGCGAAATCAGTTTTGCTTTGCGCGTCAGGTTTGATGACTTTCAACGCGACCAGGCGGTCGAGAGATTTCTGCCGCGCACAGTAAACGGTCCCCATACCTCCTTGGCCGACCTTGTGTAAAATTTCCAGATGGGGAAACTGCTGTTCCAATCCGCGCAACTCACTCCATTCGACGTTTTCGCTGCCCGAACCAACGCTCTGTCGGGCATCAAACTGCGCACTATGGGGCATGGTGCGTAATCTATTGGGATCCGGATTGGCTCGGTCGTTCCATGCGCTCAATCCAAGCTGCATCAGGCAGGCGGAGCAGGGGGCTGCCGGAGAACTATCTGACAAATTTGCTCCGCACTCGGAACAAATTCGGGTTTTAGCAAAAATCGGTGACATGTTTTTTCCAACGTAGGATTGAGGATCTACCCACAAAGAAGGAAAAACCTGAAAAAGTTACAGAAATTCCCCGAATTGTTTTTAACTTGCAGGGGTCAATTCCTCAGAACGGAAAATAGGTGCTGGATCTCCGCGTCAACTTCTGCATCCGTACCAACGGTGGACCTGATCTCTGTTCGCAACAGCTCTGCAAACCGGGTCCGCATGCGGTGTACCGCGACCTTTGCAGCGACCTCCGTCATCGAAAGCTGGGCCGCGGCGTCGGCGAGCGTCATTTCATCGTTTTTTCCCGCCAAAAATCCGGTCAGCTTATCAAATACGTGTGCCCTACCTCGTTGCTCAAACTCCTTCCTTTGCCGTTTCTGAACGCGGTCTAACAATGTCACCGCCCATTGCCGTTCAAAATGCAATTCGGGGGTGAGTCTGTCTTTCGGGATCTGGAGGTAACGCCGATTCGCATCGGAAAAATCCATGGATAGCAGCGGTTGACCACCGCCACGTTTCAAGGCACGCTCCTTTTCCCACTGGTTCAGAATAAAATTCTTGATGGCAGCCAACAAGAACGACCGGAATTTCCCAAGCTCTGGATCCACTTTCTTCAAATCCTGCCGCTGAAGTAAATCCGCGAAGAAAGCCTGGGTCAGATCAGCGGCGCTCGCGGAATCGTTTCCTTGCCTTCGAACAAAAGAGTACAGTGGATACCAGTAAAGCTGACAAAGCTCCTGTAGAGCCGACCGCGAGATCTCGGCGTCTTCCGA
This sequence comes from Pirellulaceae bacterium, assembly GCA_942492215.1. Taxonomy (GTDB): domain Bacteria; phylum Planctomycetota; class Planctomycetia; order Pirellulales; family Pirellulaceae; genus Mariniblastus. Next base: position 27,113 of record CALODY010000010.1, on the reverse strand, counting down.
TCCAGCCGCCCGAACCACGCTCCATTGCGTTGACGCGAATTCACGGTGTTTTCGGATCGGACCGACTGAGTTGCCGCTCGACATAAACCGTCAAACCTTAATTTGCGACAGAGGTCCTGTTCGATTGGGAAATCGACTTTGATTTACAAACTGGAACGTGATTGAGCCACGACTAACTCTTCCAGTGCAACGTCATACGTCGGAATCGCTATTCATGCTTTGTCTGTCCGTCGGCGTTCCCCAGTTCTCCTCATGAACGACCCCATGATCGCTCACAAGACCACGCATATTCTACCAATAGAATTTTGATTGTTACAACAAAGTGAAGGCTTTTCCCGAAAGATGACCCTGCGGCATTCGTCCGAATGAAACGAAAACGGCCGGAAGCGCTTTCCTTTCGCCTCACCGCGTTGAAGGCGATGAAGATTCGCGAATTGTCAGGAATCCCGATTTTTTGGGCAAACGAAATGCACGCTGAGTCATGACACGGGCAACCGTCAAACATTCGCGCAGACATTCGTTGTTTTTGCAAAGTTGTTATTCAGCAATCTGGACAATCCAGGAGAAACAACCAAAATGTTGTCCAATCCTTTAATCTCCAACGGCGCCCAATCCTTATCTGGATGGTCAAGCTCTTAAATTCAAAAACCCAGTGACACTCAAACCGTTAGTCTGAGGAGAAATCATTGTCCAGCCATTTTTAAGATGACTTTTTAGATGATGTCAAAGATACAAGTTGAACCGGTACAAACCAGGCGCCAGCAAAAGCAGTTTTTCCAATTGCCGTGGCAGCTCTATCGCGACGATCCATTGTGGGTGCCGCCGTTGCGGAAGAACCAACTGGAATTGCTGGGCTACAAGCCGCATCCGTTTCATGATGTCGCCGACGTGCAGACCTTTGTTGCAGAGCGTGGTGGTGAGGTATGCGGGAGAATTGCCACCATCATTCACCATGATCACATTAAACGTTACGACGAACAGCGAGCATTTTTTGGTTTCTTTGAATCGGTTAACGATGAAGAAGTCGCGGGGCGATTGTTTGATACGGCATTTCAATGGCTGCGGGAGCGCGGGATGGAGTCCATTCGCGGCCCGATGAGCCCGGCGTTTCATTATGAAATTGGAATGTTGATCGACGGTTTTCAGTATCCTCCTTCCTTTATGATTCCCTACAACCCTGCCTACTATCCAGAATTGCTGGACCGGTATGGTGGTTTCGAAAAAGCCCAGGATTTATACACGTTCTACGGTCACCTATCGGAAGTTCCGAAACTGTTGGAAACAATCAATTTTGTTGTGGCCCAAGCAAAGCAACGTTTTGATATCAAGTTACGCGCGATCGACAAGCGCCGTTTTACGGAAGAGATCGAACTGTTTCTGCGGATCTACAATCAGTCGTTCCAAAGTCACTGGGGATTTGTTCCGATGAGCGAGGCCGAAATGATCCAAATCAGCGCAGAAATGAAACACCTCATCCTGCCCGATTACACGGTGTATGCGGAGGTCGATGGCAAGACGATTGGTGTTCTTTTTGCATTGCCCGACTACAATCCGAGGATTCGGAAGATTGATGGTCGCTTGTTCCCATTTGGATTCGCCCGGCTGCTGTGGAATCGGCATGGCATCAATCGGGCTCGCGTCATCTCGACTAACGTGGTTCCGGAATTTCAAATGTGGGGGCTGGCCGCGGTGATGCTGGAATACTTGATTCCTATCGCCCAAAGAAATGGCTTGGAACACGTCGAGTTTTCCTGGGTCGCGGAAAGCAATAAGCTATCTCGTTTGACGCTTGAAAACGGCGGTGGCGCCAGGGAAAAAACGCATCGAATTTTCGATCGAGATATTGTTTAGTGTTGCCCAGCACTTCAACGTTACGTTGAACCATCGAGAGCACGGTTGAACACGGATTTACTCACTCGATCTCCTTGATTCGTGAAAGTCGTACCGGGCAACAACGAACCAGAGCTTCCCAATCAGTCGACCCAACCCAAAACGTTGCGAAGTATGCACCAGCGAGTGGACCGAGATTTTTTGTCCAAGCCGAGAATCCAGTAGTCGTAGAGATCCTGGTAGACGCCGGTAGAACGTTTCAGCGCTAACCAGTTCTGCAAGAAATTCTCAAACTCAATATCATCGCCGGTCAAGTAGTAGAGCGGAATGTGAACTCGGCCTTTGAGCGGATTGGCGACCGTAAATTCCGGATGCCTCAATGTCCAAGCCGATCCTTTTTCGGCACTGGTTACCAACCCATGCACCTGCTGGAAAACGCCGTCAAAATATTCGACTGGCGAATCCAGTTCGACGACCTCAATTTGATCCTTCAATACGGTTCGGGCCCGCTCGGCAAAATAGCTATCCTTGATAGCTGCCAACTTCAAATCCGGGATCGCCTCAACCTGGTCCATGTCTCGAAAATCTCGTTTGTGGCTATCGGGCACGACGACCGCCAGCGTGACCTCCATGTATGAATCGACCGAAGGGATCAGGGCAGCACGTTCAATGGTCCCTTCCAAGGCCGACATCGCGACGTCAAAGTGATCGTTCTGGAGCTGGGCTTGCAGGTTTTCCACGTGGATGGGAACGAATTCGATTCCAACGCCCATGTCGGCTGCCAAATAGTATGCCATTTGAATGTCGAAACCGATCAGTTGATCGGTGTCGGCCCGGTAATAGGAAAATGGCATGATCTCCGCCAGGAAGCCGATTCGGATGTTGCCATATTCCTTGATCCGTTCAACACGTGACTGGCCATTGCGAATCGGTAGCGGGTTCGGGCTCGATTGGGACAGCACAATTGTTTTCAATTCGGCTACCGAGGTATTTTCCGGGAACAGCATTTCCCGTTGCGTGATGAGGTTTTCTTTTGAATAGTGATCTTTGAATTCTGCGTTCAGATAGGCCCGCACCAGGACCGTGGCCAGCACCAACGCTAACAGCGATCCGGCAATTCCCACGGTCAACCGCTTGACATGGATCCGAAGATTCCCGTTGAGACAGCAAATGGTCAATATTGAAAACGCCATCAGGTGCATGGTTTTCATCAGGTCACCAAACCGTGCCGCCACCACGCCAGAGGCAAGAAACAGATTAAAGATGTCACTTGGAAGTTCGGCGATATCCAGCAGTAACGGGATCGTCGTGACTGGTTTGCCAAAAGAGCCCAGCAATCCGACGCCCAACAGTGTCGGATAAGTTTCCAAATCGATAACGTTCCCGTAAAACCAAGCTGCAAACGGAATGAACACCAATCCTACGATCCTGCCAATATCAGGGAATGGATAGGCCAGCGGGACCAGGTAGTCTGCCTGGTAATTGTCCGTTTTCCTTGCCAGTCTGCGCTCCTGCTGCAGGCGATCGATGGATTCGATAATGATGGGCAATACGACAAAGCTGTTTCCAATCACAAATGCAGCCAGCAATGGACCGCGGGAAGCGAGATACACCTGCGTGAACGACAATGGCGTGACGGCCGCAATGACCGCTGGTAGAACGACAAACGACAAGATAATCGCCGCGAATCCGTAAGCGATCAGGTAGCCCTGGATCAGTTGAAATTGATTCAGATCAATCGTTCCCGCGGTGTACGCAACGATGGCAAACATGCCGATCGGGGTTAGCTTGACCACCAACTTGTTCAAGGTCGCCAATCCGGACGCCAGAACGTCCAGGGGGTCCAGGAATTTCTCTTTGCCTGGCAAGTTCATCATCGCGATGCCAAGTCCGATACAAAACACGACCACCGCCGGAATGGAGTTATCCGACAAAGACCGAAAGGGATTGGACGGGATAAACAGGTCCAACCAGTTTGGGGCAGGGGGTTCTTCCGTAAATCGGCTGCTAAAAAACGAACCCGTCTCCCAGTGCGGGAAAGCCTGAGACACGATGATCAAGGTGACAATGCCGATCGCCCATAACAGCGCCATCATGACAACGCTCACGCGCATCAGCCTGACACCGTCCACCAGCGATAGTCGACCCACGTTGGTGACGAGCGAGACGGCCACGAAGGGTAAGACGGCCATTTGAAGCAGACCCACAAACGCATCGCCGACCCATTGGATGCTCTTGGTAGATTCTCCGAAAAAAAGCCCGCACAACCCGCCGGCAAGGATGCCGATGACAATCCAGGAAGTGAAGCTGATTCTCTTTGGTTGGTTTTCCTCGGATACGGTCATGAATGTGTTTTCGTTGGCGGCAACCGATTTTTGTTGCAGTTAATAGGAGGCAAAATTTCCGTCGGTCAAGCTGCAGTCCGTTCAGACCTGACCCAGAAGGACGGCGAAAATCCCGAACAAGCCACCCAGCGATGCGCCAATCAGGAATCCCACGCCGGCAGTCGTTCCGTAACCAACATTCTGTTTGTTCTTTCCAAACAGGACAGGGAGAATGGCCAAGAGTGAACCGACGGTGCCGCTGCCGACGAGTATTAGAATGATCTTAATTATTTTGGGGTCAATCATGCGGTCACCTTAACGGATGCGAATCCGGAAGACAATTTGAAAAAGATCCAGGATGTTGACTGGAATGCCGTTCGCAAACTGGTTGCCGACCGATCCGACGCCGAGACGCTGTCCGACACAACCAACTTCGATCCGATTTGCTGTTGTCAATCTTTCCGCCAATCGGCTACCGGGTCATTTCCCACAGATCAAAGCAAGTCTCTCATCCACTGTGGAATTTTCTGCACTTCACCTGAGCGATCGATCAACGCCAATGTGACTTGGGCGCTGGCAAGATTTTCCGTTCCACGCAACATTTCATAATCATATTGAAACTTCACCATCGTCAATTTGGCCAGTTTCGTTTTGATCAAAAGCAAGTCATCGTAGCGGGCCGGTTTTCGATACGTGCATTTGGCTTCCACAACAACGGCAAAGGTGCCACTTCGCTCCAGCTCTCGGTAATCGCCGCCCCCGGCTCGAAACATCTCGGTCCGGCCAATCTCAAAAAACGTGAAATACTTCGCGTGATGCAGGAAACCCATGGGATCGGCATCTTCGTAGCGTACGCGGATTTCCGTTTCGTGCTCTTTCATCGTTCGCTTTTTGTCAGGCAGTTACAAAATTGGATTACAGAGGTCGTTTTCATTGTTCTAAACCGGTGCTTTCCTTCGGTAGAACATGTGGATCGAACACGGCCAGCGACTTGTCCCGCGGAAACCACACGGTCATCGAACTCGTGCCACGATTGTTCCAAGCGTAGTAAGGCGTAAGTACAAGTTTCGTGTTTTCGGTTTCGCCGCTTTTAGTGACTGCCTGAGCGGGCAGATCAGCCTGGATGAACGAGCCGGATTCAATGCGGGTCGTCTTTTTCTTGACTTCCGATGTGTCGGGCAACCCGTCGAAGAAGAACCGCTGAATCGCGCCGCCGTTGTCCACTCCTTCCGCACACAACACGAAGGGACCTCGCGTGAAGGCAATGCGATTCGTGTTCGCTTTGACGGCCGGATGACATTCGGTGATTCGGACAGGCATCGGCAAATTCAAAACAATTCGGTCGCCCGCTTGCCACTCGCGCTCAATCGACGCGAAGCCTCTCTCGATGGGAGCGGTGATGCGATCTCCGTTGACTAGAATTTCTGTCGGCGCGACGATCGAATCGGCATAGCGATACAGCTCGCCGGGGACAAAGCGATCGCGCGCCCAGGTCGGAATGCGAAGGTACAGGCGAAACGTCGTCGGTTGTTCCGGATGGATGACCACACTAATCTCGCCATCGTTCGGGTAAGCGGTCTTCTGCTCAACTTTGACTCGCGCGCCGTTCAGCTCGACCTCGGTTCGGCTTTCGGCGAAGAACGTGATGTAGAGATCGTTGTCATCATGGGCGTAGGTCATGCCCGGCACCTGCGGTAGGAGTCGAGCCAGGTTCGACGGGCAGCAAGCCGTCCCGAACCAGGGAGCTCGACCCGCCGTGCCGTGATTGAACGGGTGTTTTCCGTCGGCTTCGAGCGGGTTGACGTAGAAGAAGCGATTGCCTTCCAAATTAACCGCGGCGAGCACGTTGTTCAGCAGCGCGACTTCGGCAACGTCCAGATACTTTGCATCTTTGTGCAACAGGAACATGCGGTAGTTCAGCAGCACGTTGCCAACCGCGGCGCACGTTTCGTTAAAAGCGTTCGCGTTGGGTAGTTCGTACGGCGGCCCAAAGCCTTCGATGCCGTGTACTGCACCAAGACCACCCGTGATGTGCATGCGCGTGTTGGTAATGTTTCCCCAGATGCGATCGAGCGCTTTCCCATAAGCCGGCTGCCCGGTCAGCGTGCCGACGTCGGCCATCGCTGAGTAAAGGTACGTCGCCCGGACAGCGTGACCGACGGCTTCTTTCTGCTCGGTCACTGGAGCGTGCTGTTGAGCGTACGTGGGCGACATCACGCCTTCGCCATCGGGAACGTATGTCACGCCGCGAATTTCGAGGAACTTCCGTGCCATGTCGAGGTAAAGCTGATTACCGGTGACGCGATACAACTTGACTAGCGCCAACTCCAGTTCCTGATGCCCGGGAGCCTGGCGGATCGGTTTGCCCCCGTTGTAGTCCGGATCGCCCTCGAAAAAGACCTTGTTGATATGCTGGGCGTTCTTCTCGGCGACCTTCAACAGCTTAACCTTGCCGGTCGCGCGGTAGTAAGCAATCGCCGCCTCGTAAAGATGCCCGACGTTGTAGAGCTCGTGGCTGTGGACAACGAAAGTGTAAGGCGCGTCGCCCGTCATGTGCCTGGAGGAACCGACACCGGTCGTGTGCGACGGATATAGATAACCATTCTCGTGTTGAGCCCCGGCAATTACATCGGCCAGATCGTCAAGCTGCTTTTCCAGTTCCGGATCACTTCGCAGTTGCAGCAAGTACGCGGCGCCCTCCATGACCTTGTACAGATCGGAATCAATAAACCGATGCGCCCGATGCCCTTCGACTCTCTTCCCGGCAAGAAAATCGCGGGCAGCCTTCAGATGTTCGACGCCCGGCTGGGTGCGTTCGAACGCAAACGGGACGAGCGTCTTCCGCTGCGTCTCCAGTCGAGGCCGCCAGAAGTCGCTGGTCATTTCGACCTTGTTGAAGGGCACTGGCTTCAGAGGGTAGTCGACCGCGCATGCGCTGCCAATTGTAGACAACATTACAAACGCGCTGAGACTCAGTGTCGCGGAAACGATTCGGATGAAGTCTATGATCACTTTGCTATTCCTCAATCACTAAGGATCTACGAGGCCGAAAGAAACCGTGTGGAATGGCCCGACGGTTAGACCGTTCTTGCCAAAGAAATTGACCATCGGATCGTTCTTCCACGCGTTTTCGCATGCGTTGTGTCATCGTATGGCAGAATGATGTGGGGCAGAATGAGAGACGAAGACTATTGTTATCCATGACTTGCCCACTTGCGAGGGTCAGCCGGCGGGTCCATTGGCCGGTTTCGGTTTCGTTGCGGGCGGATTCCTGGGGTCAGTTAAGCCACGGGACCGGTCCGGCCTCCAGCATTCGCGCCAAGTCGTAGATCATTTACCTGCGGATGAAGATGTCGCGAGCAGTTGCGCGGCCGTCGTGTCTTCATCCAGCTCGTCTGGGCCAGCAGCATCCACGTGCAACGGCCGAGGGCATCGTGCCGGTTGTTCTGTTGGCAGATCTCTCGATGGGCGTCAGACGCGGTTTGAGAATAAAGCGAAGTAAATCCGATTTTGTGGATTCGACAGATTCTGACGGTAAAGCAGACCTTTTTCTGCGATTGCGATCCGCGAATGCTTTGCGGCTGGCGAGGCCGGGTCCATAGTGAAAGTAGGTCAAGTCGATTGCCTATATGCTGAGTCATCGTGGGTGACTTTATCGGCTTGGTATCGGGAAACGTTTTTTGATGAAAGTTCCGTCTCATGCCGATTGTTATTTACCTTGACCGAATTTCGACGAAAGTGTTCTGGATCATTACTCTCACAATGATGTTCGTCGGCTCAAACAGTGTGGCAGCTATCCAGGAAGCGACAACGGAAGGGCAGCAAGAGGTCAATGGCGAGATCGAGATCATCCTTCGATTGTCCAAAGACCTAATCGACGCGCTGACGCGTGACAAAATCGAAATGACGTTTCCCGTCGACAAGGAGGTGCAGGGCATCAAGTCCTCCGGTTCCGTTTACGCGGAGGGTGTTCCTCAAATTGTATTTCAGAATGCCGACAATCATGCTGAGTTTGAAATCCGGGTATCGGGTACAGCCTATGCCAACTTCCATGCAGACGCCGGTCCCGCGGTGGCAGGAACTACCAGTACGACGAAATTTCTGGCACGCAAATCCTTCTATTTTGATGGAAAACGGTTCACACAAGGTCCAGTCGAATCTTCCGTAACCTCGAAGACCTGCGTTAAGCAGATTTGCCCCAAGCGAAAGGGGCCTATCGGACGAATCGTCAAAAGAATCGGGTGGTGCATTGTCAGAAAAAACATTTGTGAGATCAACCAATCGGTCAACGACGTCGCTGAAGAGTTTGTGAATGAAACATTCGACGAAAATGGAACAAAATTGGTTGAGAAGCTGAACAACCTGACGCCAACTCAACTGGAATTGATGGTTGAAAAGTACTTCCCGGAATCAAAATCTGATGTTTTGCTGCTCTCCACGCGTTCCGATTCCATGCTGGTCGGTTTGGGCCCGCCGCAATCAAGTTTTCGAGACCTCCCACCGGCCAAATCACCTATCGAATTGTGGTTGAAGACTCGGCCGCTCGAAGCGTTGTTTATCAAATCGCTGGTCGAATGGAACGGCGCACACGACTTGCTTCGCAAAGTGCTTCCGGAGGACGAAGCCAAAAAGATCGCCGAGGATCTTTCGGTCGAAACGATCGATGGTTGGACGGTCATCCGCATTGGAGTCGCAAAGGAATCGGATCCAGACAACCCCGAAGCCAGTGAATGATTCTCCGATTCCGTCACGTTCAACGCGTTTGATATTGTCATTCGGCCTCGACCCAAGATCCCGTTCGTTCGCATCCAGTTCGAATGGCATGGGCAGGATTTTGTTCGGTTCTAAATGACTTGCGCTAAAAATTTTCCCCGGCCGATGGCGTCGTTTCGCGGGCGGAAAGACTTGCTGGAGTTCGGCGCCTGGCTATTCCTGGCCCATGAAATTGCGGTAACGGAGGAAACACGATTTAATGATTGCATGAACAGCAGTGAATCGGTCAAGCCGAAACGAAGATGGCGCAGGATTCTCGCGGCCCTAGCAACAACAATGTTGCTGGTTCTTATATTCTTGCCCGTCGTGATCGCTCGCACCTCGCTGCGGGATGAAGTTTTGACGCTGATCGCCGCTGCACCCGGCTACCAGATTTCTACCCGTGGCGCAAGTTTCGGCTGGTTGACGCCTTTATCAATCCAGGAGCTGACGATTACCGATCCGGACCGAGCAAGTTCGGTGAAGGTCGCCAGCTTGGTATTCGAAAAATCCCCTCTACAGCTTTGGTTATCCAGTCCCGACCTCGGAACGGTCAAGGTCGAGAATCCAGTCGTTGTCGTCAAGTTGCCGAAGCAAGATCCTGATGTTGATCGAGAGTCCGAGAATAGCCCCGTACCCAATTTGACCGCAGTGGTTCGAAACGGTTCGTTAAGGGTGTGGCAGGACGATCGTGTCCAACCGGTCATCGACGTGGAAGATGTCGATTTGACGATGCATTTGAGGCGGGAAACCCCGGTTAGTTTTTTGGTGATCGACCAACTCGAAATTTTCGATCACGAGGAATTGACGGCAGAAGTGGCAAACAAAGGCCTGCAGTTGCTTGTCCCGGAGCTAGTCAATGAATTAAGTATCGAAGGGCAATTTTCATTACGCCTTCATGAGATTCAACTTCCTCTCTGTTCCGACGAGAATCAATTTGCAGAGTTGGTCCAGGTCGCTGGCAGGTTGCAATTCCACCAAGTATCCGCAGGGATTATTGATTCTCGTACGCAGCGTCTGGTCGCCATGTTTGCGGAAATGCTGTCGCTTGATCAGCCACCGGAACGATGGCGATTGTCGGATCTTGCGGAGGTAAAATTTCACGTCAACCATGGAAAAGTTGCTCATGAAAGTTTGGCGAGGCTGCTGCCGGAAATCGGTGAGAATTTTGCCATCCGAACGGAGGGGACCGTTTCGATCGATGACCAGTTGGACCTGCTCGTTTCGGTGCAGCTACCCGTTGAGATTTTGGGGAACAGTGAACTGGCAAACAGGGTTTCGCAAATACCGATCGTCATTTCCCTGTTCGGTCCCGCCGCAGATCCTAAATATGGGTTACCTGATGATCCGAAATGGGTCATCCAATTGAGCGATGATTTGCTTTCTCCCACGTTGAATCAGGAAGAGCAGGAGTTGGCCGACAGCATTCTCAAATTCATCGGGCTAATGGCCAAGGAATTGCCAAACGCGGCGCAGGTATTGCCCGCAAATTTGATGCAACGCCTTAATCAGCTCGAATCGAAAAAATAGTTAAAAAACGATTGTCCAACGGGCTGGGCGGATTATGAACGAATTCTGATTTCGATTCCCGCCTTCTTCGCTTTTCAGCCGGCCGTTGGCAGGAACAAAGTCAGTGATTTAGCCGGAAACTGGTCTTAATGCAGCGCAAGAAATTGGCTGGCGGAAGTTCGCCAATTGTCTAGGGCATTCAAAAAAAACGTTCAGACACTAAACGTTTTCGCTTTCACGTACTAAAATAGAGTAAGGACGTGATTTTGGGCGATTCTCAGCTACCGGGTCCTTTCGAGGCCAGGCTGGCAACGCCGACTTGAGTTTGCATCATGATTCGCAACAATCCATCCACCCACTCCTCCATACCTTCCATTGGCATCTCCGCCATCAGCTCATTTCAACCGGAATGGCTGTTGCCGAACGATTGGTTTGACTCGATTCCCCGAAAATTCGTCAAACATACGGGCATCAAACAGCGTTCGGTTGCCCAGGAAAGTGAGATCGCGTTGGCGCTCCACGCGATCGAAAACCTGGTTGAGAACACGGGATGCGACCTCGGCCAATGCGCGGGATTGGTATTCACTTCACCGTCGTTTGTGCCACCATCGGTTGCGCGCCGTTATCTAAGTGAAGAAGCCGCAACGAAAGAGCAGTTATCGTTTGCCGTCAACAAGATCGTCGATTCCCTCGAAATCTGGCCGCGAAGAGTGTTGGCGGTCAACACATTCTGCGCTGGTTACGCGACGTCGTTAGCGATCATCAAGAATATTTTTTTGCCAACCATTCATTTGCAGAGCGATGAATTCATTCTGGTTTTGACGTCCAGCCGCATCAGTCGGATCACTGATTATTCCTGCCGGCAAACCGCTGCGCTTTTTGGTGATTTGGCCACTGCCACTTTGGTCTCACGGACCGATAGCGTCGAGTATCCGGTGCATTTTGAATTAATGGATGTGGTGGTGGGGAAACGCGCCACGCCGCGACCTTTCTTCGATTTCTTGCTAGGTCATCAAATACCGGCACCAACCAGTGACGGCGGAACTCGTCTCGAGAATCAACGAATCGTGTTCTCGATGGATGGGATGGGAATCGCCGATACTGCTCCACGTGCGATGGCGGAGTCAGCCACTTCGATGTTGAACCGTGTTGGTTGGCAACCGCAGGACATCCGGTTTATTGTTCCGCACCAGGCCGGCTTGGGTATCGTTCGGCTCGCTGAGATGAAGCTACGGCAAGCCGGATTTACGGCCGAAGTGGTCAACGGGATGACCGGCGATGTCGGGAATATCAGTTCTGGTTCCGTGCCTCATACGCTGGAGCAAAAATGGAATGGACTGGCGGGCGATATCCTCTGTCCAATCGCCAGTGTCGGTCCACCCGGAAAACCAGCTGTGGCCCAGGGTTGCATCGCGCTGCGCTCGACTCCCCTGCATCAATCCTCCCCTCATTGAATGTCGGCTGCCTTGCGGACCAAAAATATTTTCGTCCGCCAAATTCAACATGCGTGGATTGGCTAGCTGGTTTTCCGCCTGCATGCTGTTTTCCAGCGATCATTCACGACCTTCAACGAAAATGTTGATGGTGACCCTCGGATTCGTGAAAAGTCGGAGACTGCCCTTTGCAAATTCGATTCAAATTGCGGTACACTGTCGATAAAGTCAGTACCCGCAAGATTGCAACGACCGATGGAACGCCTTCGTTAAACTTCGGGCTTTTTTCCAAGAACCATTTGCAGCGAAGACCAAGTCACTTCAAGAATCTACGTTGCCTTGTTGGAAGGAGATTGAAATGCGTTGGCAAGGTCGCGAAAGAAGCAAGAATGTCGAAGACATTCGGGGGCAGAGTTCCGGGCGTCGAATCTCGGGAGGCCCGTTGGCAGGCGGCGGTTTGATTGCGATTGTGGTCGTCATCATCGCCATTATCATGGGCAAGGACCCCAAGCCGCTGTTGGATGCGGTAGGACAGGCTCAAAGCAAGGTTGGGCAACAAGCCGCCACGACTCAGGCCGCCGATCCGAATGACAAGACTCGAGAGTTTATCGAAGTCGTTCTGCGGGACACGGAGAAAGTATGGCACGAACTGTTTGCCGAACAGGTTCGAGGTGGCGACTACCAACCGCCGAAACTGAGGATTTTTTCAGGCACAGTGAACACGGGTTGCGGTCGGGCAAATGCTCAAATGGGGCCGTTCTACTGTCCTGCGGACCAATTCGTTTATATCGACCCAACTTTCTTCGACGAACTGGCTCGTCGGCACAAGGCTCCCGGCGATTTCGCTCAGGCCTACGTCATCGCTCATGAAGTTGCCCACCACGTACAGGAACAGCTGGGGTTCAGCCAATACATGGCGAAAGTCAGACGGACGGGCGACAAAGGTGCCATCAACCGAGCTTCGGTACGGTATGAGTTGCAGGCCGACTACCTCGCGGGAGTCTGGGCTCACCATGCCCAAAAGAACTACAACATCCTGGAAGAGGGAGATATTGCCGAGGCGATGACTGCCGCCAACCAGATCGGTGACGACACCCTTCAGAAAATGGCGCAGGGGTTTGTCGTTCCGGAACGATTTACCCACGGCACTTCCGAACAACGAGTGCGCTGGTTCAAGGCCGGTTTGGCATCGGGTAACCTTGGCAACAGCAAAGAACTTTTTGAGATCGACTATTCCCAGTTGTAGCTCAGATAAATCGCGAGAGCGTTTTCACACTTGGTGTTCGCGTTTTTCCGTCAGCGTTAACGGAAGAATGACACCACCTACGAATAGTAATGAGCAACAGCCTCAAAACGAACAAATTACGGCATGTTTGTGCCGAGTTAGGTTGAACGATGGATGCAATTGACATTTTGGGAAGTATTCTCGGACAAAAGACAAGCCGAGCCGGGAAGGGCACAGATATCTTGAAGGACATTTTTACCAAGTCCTCCAGGCGGCAGCCCGAGTCGCGAAGCTCACGCCAATCAAAACCGCCATCCAAACGGGATCTCGAAAGCCAAGCCCGAGAACTGGAAGACATGCTGAATGTCGCCAAAAACAGAAACACCGAAACTCGTTCGCGGCAGCCAATGGCGCCCCCCCAATCATCGCGCGGTGACCGTTGGTCCGGCAATCGCGAATCAGAAAGCTCCGCACCCACTCACGCGTCGCCAAGCCAATCGGTTTCGCCGGACCAGGAACAGGCGATTGTACTCGTTCGGGCAATGATCAACGCGGCCAAATCAGATGGTCAGATCGATGAGACCGAGCAACAAAAAATCATTGAACGGTTGGGAAATCCAACGCGTGCCAATATCGAATTTTTGCGATCCGAATTCGCCAAGCCGCTCAACCTTAAGGAGTTCGTTTGGTCCGTGCCCGTGGGAATGGAAGAGCAGGTCTACACGGTCTCTTTGATCGCGGTTGATTTGGATACCAGTCGAGAAGCCAAATACTTCATGGACCTCGCGCAAGGTCTGCGAATTCCCGCAGATGTCCGCGAACAAATCCATCAACGTATGGGTGCACCAAGTATCTATTGAGGGCTAACGCAGGTCGACTCGGACGGTTTGGGTCTTGCGAGTTCGCGGTTCGATCACTTCCAGGACCATGGTTCCGTCGGAAGCCTGCTCGGCCTCAACCAGTTTGTCCGGTTGCAGCATCTTGCGACCGTCGGCTTTAAGGATCAGCAATCCAGCGACAATTCCGGCTCGGTCGGCCGGACTGTTGGGCTGCACACTCTTTACTTTGACTGCCGCCTCACCCTCAAAGAAGGCCAGTTCACATTCAACACCCAGTGATTTGTTCGTGGGACGCGGTTTCTGCCGCATGGCTGACCGTTCAACGACGACGTCTACTTCCCGACCAGTGCGGACGTCCTGAACCGTCAACCTGAATTCATTCTGGCGACTCGATTCGGCGACACTCAATTGTTTTTGGCTTGAAAGTTGGGCGCCATCGATTCTGGTCAAAACATCGCCGACTTCGATTCCAGTGATCGCAGCCGGGCTGCCCTCTGCAACGGCGGTTACTTGAAGAGCCCGGTCCCGGCCCAAAGCGACTGTTTTTGTCGATAGACCAAACGGGCGTGCGGATTCGTTGGCGATACTTTCCGAAAAATCACCAACGACCTGGTTGTCCGGTTCGCGCATCGCGGTGAACCATTTCTGAGATCCCGCGGTCCACTGCCGCTGGTTGTCAAGTGTCAATTCAGCGCGAATATAGGTCGACGTTTTTGGGATAGCTATCGAATCGCCATTCCTGCCGATTCCACCAGAGCCGCCTTCAAGAATATGAACGTAAACCAATTCACCTGGAGCCGGGTAACGCATGCCCGTAGTGCTAACGGGGCCTAGGGCAGCCGATTTTTGAACCAGGATCTGGGCGACCGATTCTTTATTCAATCCGACTTTCAGGATTTTCTGGACCTTTCCCTCCACGCTTAGTTCCGGGCCTCCGACGGTTCGAGTCTGAGCAAACGAAGTCTGAGCGATGCAACAAAAGCAGCAGACGGAACACCACAGCGTGGTCAAAAATTTGGACGGAACAAACATGATGAGCCTGTAAATTGGTTGTGAGCTGGTAAGGGAGAATCATCGGGTCCACGCAACTAATGCCGGTGACGTGAACTGGCGGACATTTTATGCCTCCAATCGCTCCGGTTCAATTCATCGAGTCATTCGGTGGGTCGCTTGGTAACTCTGGAATTGCTTCGTTTTCTTGTTGATTGCGTCTCGATGTTGGCTCAAACGCCGATAAAGAGTCGCCAAGTTTCTGAAATTATAGGGAAGCATCCCATTCTCGATTATGATGAGGGTCCGTATTTGAAATTTCAACGAATCCGAGTCCAATGATGCATCACTATTTGGTTCCGATAGCGATTTTCGCAATTTATGTGTTACCCAGTCAGGCCTTGGCTCAAACCGACCGAGCGGACCCGCAATGGCTGTTGCCAGTGACGGGATTTGAGGCAGATGAAAGTATTCCGGATTGCGAACAGGTACTGCGCTACAAGTGGGCCGACGATATTTCCAGCCACTATCAGATCGAAACTTACCTCAAGCGATTGGCAGAAGCAGCACCGAATCGAACAAAGTTGGTTCAGTATGGTTCCTCCTACGAAGGTCGCTCGCTGAATTACCTCGTTATCTCGTCTCCCGAAAACATGGCCCGTTTGGAGGAAATCCGGGAACACAATCTTAAACTGGCGGATCCACGATCGACCAAAGATACCGTTGCTGTGACTTTGATCGAAAACTCACCGGCGATTGTCTGGTTGGCGTATTGTGTTCATGGGAATGAAATTTCACCCAGTGACGCTGCGCTGTTGACGGCATACCACTTGTTGGCTGACCAACGCCCGGAGACGAAGTCGATGCTGGAAAACCTGGTTGTAATTATCGATCCGCTGCAGAACCCCGATGGCCGGGATCGATTCGTGAATGTGTTTCGCGAATCGCGCGGTCGTTTTTATCAGAGCAATCCGAGTGCCAATGAACACACAGAACGATGGCCTCGAGGGAGATCCAATCACTACTGGTTCGATATGAATCGTGACTGGTTTCGACATAGCCAGCAAGAAGTCAAAGCGAAGGTCGCGGGCTATCTTGATTGGCAACCGCAAATTTATGTCGACGCCCATGAAATGGGAAGCAACAGTACGTTTTATTTTCCGCCACCGACCGATCCCAAGAATCCATATTTGTTGGCGACTCAGGAAGAATGGTTCCAGAAGCTGGGTAAGCATCAAGCCGGCTGGTTCGACGAATTCGGATTTGGTTACATGACCCGCGAGGTTTTTGATGCGTTCTATCCGGGTTATGGAAGTGAATGGCCCACGCTGCAAGGCGGACTGGGGATTCTTTGGGAACAGGCCAGTGCTCGGGGAATGGTGGTCGACCGCAACGACGAAACACAATTGACCTACCATGACGGTGTCCGTAACCATTACATCAGCGGCGTGGCAACACTCGAATTTGCCGCAGCGAATCGAAAACAGCTGCTGGAGAGTTTTTACGAGTCAAAGAAAAGTGCGATTCGCATGGGGCTGGAGGGCGATGTCAAACATTACTTCTTTCCGCCGGCGGCTCGTCCGCAGCGAACGGCTCGCTTGATGGAGATGTTGCAACGAAACGGCATTGAAATCAATGTGCTTACCCAACCGGTCACGGCCGAGTGTTTTGATGTCAAAGACAACGGTGATGAATCGAGAACCATTCCCGCTGGCAGTTTTCATGTGCCCGTGGCTCAACCTGGCGGTCGACTGTTGAAAGCGTTGTTGGATCGCAAAGTCGAAATGGACGAGAAATTCCTGCGAAGACAATTGGAACGGAACGAGTTGAGATTGCCGGACGAGATCTACGACGTGACCGCCTGGAGCATGCCGTTGGCGTTTGACGTGCAATGTTTGGCAACCGGCGAAAGCCTGGATATCGCAAGCGAAAGCTGGGACTCGGAGCTTCAACCTCAACTGGATTTGGCGAAAGCCCGGATCGCCTACCTGATTCCGGGAACCGACGGTGCCGTGCAAGCGCTTTCTCAGTTGATTCAAAATGACGTTCGCGTCCATGTTTGCGATGAAACATTCTCCATCGGCGGCCGCGACTATGCACGTGGAACGCTCGTCGTCAAAGTTGCCGAAAACAATTCGGATCTTCACCATCAGGTGCAATCGGCTTGTGTGGAATTTGGTATCGAAGCTATTCCGACGGACACTGCTTATGTGGACAAGGGCGCTCACATGGGCGGGCCAAAAACCCGTTGGGTAAAACCGCCGACAGTCCTGCTGGTAGTTCATCGGCCTACCAATTATTCGTCCGGGCATACCTGGCACCTGTTTGACCAGGTTCTCAATTATCCCACGACACGGGTTAAAGGATCCGATTTCGGGAGGGTGGATCTCAGCAAGTTTAACACCATCGTTTTGCCGGACGGCCAATATGGAGATCAATCTGGCTTTGACGAGGCACGTGGCAAGAAATTGAACGATTGGGTGCGATCCGGAGGCACGCTAATTACGTTGCGCGGCGGAACCAGTTGGGCGACCGGCGAGAAGATCGGATTGATCAAAAACAAGATTGTCAAACGAAAGGTTTCACCAGTTGGGAAATCAACTGACGAGGGATCCGCCAACAACAAATCCGAAGAAAAGCCAGAGGAAGTGAACCCCGACAACGTACCCGGCGCATTTTTCAGAGCCAACGTTTTTCAAAAACATTGGGTAACGTTCAATTACTCTGCTTCACTCGATGTGTTCTATACTGGGCGCACGATCCTTTCGCCGCCAACCGAAACGCAGGGTCGATCATTGGTCACTTTTGCAGCGAAAGACAGCTTGCTGACCAGCGGATTTTGTTGGCCGACCAGCCAGGAGTTGTTGGCGGAGACGCCCTACGTCGTTTATCGCTCAGTCGGGCAGGGACACGTTATCGGGTTTACGGACGATCCAAATTTCCGCGCGATGTATCCTTCACTGCAACGACTGTTTATCAACGCTGCGATGTTCGGAGCCGGGCATTAAGACCGGTTACCTGGGGCGGTCGTGCGGTTCAGCGGATTACGTATGCACGCTCTGCGAAATTCTGCAACACGTTGGACTGCAATGAAACCACTGCCACTGAGAATCGAACAACGGCAAAAATCTGTTTTCCGATTTGGGTGCAAGCATTGATGATATTGAAATGCCAGACTTAAAGAAGTACGGCAAAGACTGGGTTACGATCTGTTCCGTAGAAGCATTTCGAACGCATTTGAAATTTTTTCCTGATCGCAGTGACGAATATGGATTGGGTCGACGTGAATGGCTTGGACGCGGCCGACGTTTTAAAAATTGAATTTCGGAAGGCGATTTTGTCGCCTTTCGGGAGACCACTTTTCAACTTTCAACAATTAATGGGACACTTCCTCGAATTACCCGTCCCGGCAATGCCGGCTGAATCAGACTAAAATAGAGGCAACAACTTTCAGTTTGCCGTTTGAGCGAGATACCGATAAAATTCAAACCAGTTACCAATAAAACTCACCACATGTATTACAGGGACGTTCTGGTCCGATACATACATAAGTTATTCGGCTTTTGAAGAGATGAATGCCGACATTCTAATCACCCCTCCTCTACCTCCATCAAAGCCATACTCGGGCTTTCGTCGCTGGCTAATCCGCTTCAAGATCGTGCAGGAATCTTGGATGGAAGCGCGGCTGGACGAGCTTGAGCAGCTGGAATGCGAACGCCAGAGTGTTGAATATGGTGTCTGCGAATTTCTGAACAAGAACCATTTAGAACTGGAGGAACACTGGAGTAATGGCGTCTCATTCGCTCCACAGCCTTATTCCATCACAGCGGATGGCTTATCGCGTTTGGATAGCAATATTGCATTGAAAACCGCATCAGAAGATCAACTCGCATTGGCTAACTCACAAATGACAGAATCCGAGTTTCGTGAAACACATGGATTTAACTCACAAGAACTTTTTTCACGAAAACTTGAGTATCTTGAGAGCATCGCGCCTGATCAATTGACTGGATTTGATTTGACGAAACTGTACGATATTGGTGGCGGATGGAATGTAATCGTGTCTTACGTGTCTGGTTTGCCATCTCTTGCTTGCCTGGGGATCGCGAATGATCCGATTGATCAGTTTGGTTCAGAGAATTTCGCAAACGTTGGCATCACAAAACCTGTTTGGGATAGAACGCTCATGGAGAATTCTGCCGAATAACAATTCGTTGGACCGAAGCCGGTAACGCGATAGCGCTTGGGTCCTTGAATCAATCGAACTACATAGTTTTCCGTTCGGCTCGGTTATCTCAGACGTGTACGAGGTTTGAAGTTTGTTTCTTCCAGAATGAAAGGAGTCTGGTTCAGCAAGATCCCATTTGGCTGAATAGGTAGAGGGCGCAGCAGGTTGGTAACGACTTACTGGAACTTGCCCCGACACGGCAGTCCTGAATTGCTTTGAGACTCATCGTCGCCAGTATCTGTGGCGGAGATCTCTTGAGGTGAGACCCAGTCAGTGACGCCGACCGAAACCGCAGGCCGTAATATCAAATGAACGTTGCAGCTCCGTGAGAGATGACCCCCGACACGTATTACTGGGAGAGTCGGGTGCACAGGGATAAACCTGCCCGTGGAAGACTCCGTCTGGACGTGTTTCACACCGAGCAGGCTACACGCCGAGCCCCTACGTTTTGGGCGAAGGCCACCGCCGATCGTGAAGAAACGAAAGTTTCAAGCAATGGGAATTTGCAGCGATTGGGAACCCGGAGTAAGGACGGCGGCATGCGGTGACAGAAACAAACGTGGAACCTGAGACCCGCCCGGTCTTCGTGGTTGATCGAGCAGCAATGCATTTCGGCTAATCCCCGAAATCTCAATATCGTTTGAGTCGCTCAACATCCGCAGCGAATAACTGGCACGCGAAAGCGCTTACGCATAAGTGTGTCATTGACGATCGGAGCGGGATTCGGACAGGCCCTGAAGTGATGACGGATGAGACAACACAACTCATCTTGAGCGTAAGGCCTGACTTCAGTTGTGTGTTGCTTGACAAGGAAGAATGACATGAGTGCTTTTGAGGAGGTGGTACCTGAGATGGCTATTAACGTGTTAGCAACCGTTCAGGTCTTGCAAGAAACACTTTCCCATGCGGCGAAACAGTCGCTGGATCGAAGGTTCGGAGCATTGTTCGACAAGGTTTACCGCGCCGACGTGCTCTGGCAAGCGTGGTTTCAGGTCCGCCGCAATGGTGGCGGCCCCGGCATTGACGACGAAACGTTGGAGTTCATCGAGAATGAAATCGGTGTGTCTGCGTTTCTGCGTGACCTACGCGACGAGTTGAAATCGGAAACTTACCGTGCTCAACCCGTCCAACGAGTTTGGATTGAGAAGCCTGGTTCGGTGGTCAAGCGACCGCTGGGCATTCCCATCGTCAAAGACCGTGTGCGCAAACCGCAGTGCGGCTGGTGATCGAACCGATCTTTGAAACGAACTTCCTGAACTGCTCGTACGGCTTTCGTCCGGGCAGAAAACCACACGACGCGATCGACGTGATCCAGCGTAGTATCACGTTTGAAGGCTATCGCGAAGTGGTTGACGCCGATTTGATAGCTTACTTCGACACGATCCGTCAAGATCGGTGGTTGGAGTTGGTCGGTCGGCGAATTAACGACCGCCGCGTGATGAACTTGATCAAGGCGTGGCTGCGTTGTGGCGTGATGGAAGAAGGAAAGCTGACGCATTCGAGTACGGGAACTCCGCAAGGGGGATGCATTTCACCCTTGCTCAGTAACGTGTACCTGCATGCTTTTGACAAGATGTGGCAACTGTGGGGCGTCAAAGGGACGAAGCTGGTTCGCTTTGCGGATGACTTTGTGATTCTTTGCCGCCGCGGTGGTCAGGCTGCTTTAAGACTGGCTGCCGAGTTTCTTGATCGCTTGGGTTTAACGCTCAACCGAGAGAAGACCCACGTGGTCCACGTCAGTCAGGGCTTTGACTTTCTGGGGCTGAGCTTCCGTTTTGGCAAAACGAGTGCGGCAGCGAAGCGGTTGAAGTTCAACTGTTATCGTTGGCCACGTCGCAAGGCGGTGGAGTCACTTCGGGAGAAAATCCGAACCAAGATAGGGCGTCGTTATTACTTGAGTTTGCAAGAGTTGATTCGCGAGATCAATCCGATCATTCGCGGTTGGTTCAACTACTTTAAGGTGGCTCACAGCGAACGGCATTTCTATCGCCTTGATCGGTTTGTGATGAACCGGTTAAGAATCTTCGTGAAGCGGAAGCATCATGATCCTTGTCGAGGCATGCGGCGTGTCTCATGTGAACTTTTTGACCGACTGGGTCTGTTCCGATTGGCGAGGGGCAATGTTTCTTTCATCTGATACCTGCATCAAACCCACCGGCGAAATTTTCACGGTGTGGGGGCAAGACTGTCGGAGAGCCGTACCGGGGAAAACCCGACGTCCGGTTCGACGAGGGGGATTTGAGGAAATTGACATGGGCAAGCTAGTGAGGCACCATCCGCGAAAGCGATGGAAAACAGATAGGCAGTGCTCTAAACTGATTGAATCTGATTTCTACTCTACTATCCCGCTTAACCAGTTTTGACTTGTCCGATTTGAACAATGATGCAAAGTCTGAAATCGTGACCAATCAAAACCCTTCTAGTTTTAAGCTAACCCACCTGTTTTTTATCACGGCAGTCTTCGCGTTGTTCGCCGGAATTCGGGGATGGGAAATACAGCTATACCAGGTGGGGGCTAAATCACATGGGGCGGATGCGGTAGGTTTGGACTTTGAACAAAGCATACTGATTACTTGCGCGGCTCTCTTCGAAGGTTGGGCCTTTGCGGGAGGCCTATTTCTTTCATTCAATTACGTTTGCCACAAGCGGACTTTGCAACATCCGGGGCATTGGTTGTTAGCGCTATCTGCCATTTCTGCCATTTTTTATCTAATTGAACGTTGCCTCTACATGACCCTCGCATATTTTGATGGGTTTTCGTTTCAATATCAACAGTTCTACTTTTGGACTCCGGTAATCATTCAAATACTTATTGCGGCTGCTTGGATCACAGTAACCGTGTTTGTCGCAAAACGATTTGGGAAAATATGGTGGTTGACTTTCGGATTGTTCACGACGTTTCATTTGGCAAGCGTTGCTTCACTGGTCGTGGGATTTGATTTAGTTTTTACTCAGTTCGTATTGCTGATGGCTACGATGGGTAGCCTTTGGCAAGATGTCCGACAGGGCGTGGCACGTGATTGGTTGCACTGGTTTGGCGTACTTTTCATTGTGTTCAATTTGGGGTTGGTTACAATTGGGACGTTGATCCTTCGGGCATCAGGTTGACGCAGCTTTGCCACCAACAATGCGATGGACCGAAGCGGGTTGGGCCGTCGCGTTGGGCTTGGAAAACTACTAGTAATTTACGATGACTGGCCCGCTCGGTCATCTTCGTCGTTATCCGCCTTCGAGGAGGCTTCGTTGCAAAATGCACGTCTAGCAATTCGACTGATCGGGTATTCTGCATTCTGCTCTTCTGTGTCGGCTAAGTGGGCTGCTAGTCATTCGTAGCTGGCCAACATACAACGAGGACGTGCTTGCTATGGCTGCCCCCGAAGTGCCCGACGAATATGATCGGGGAACTAACGGTTGGCGGAAAGGGCGGAATTTCTATGGCAGGTGGATGGAAAACAGCACTATGTAAAACACTTTACGCGAACTTGGAAAGAATGCCGTGATGCGTTTTATCGTGGTAAATCGCTTTACTTGGAAAACGAGACGAATGAAATTGGTCCGTGGTTGTCTGTCGTTCCCGGTGACATGTTTGACGCGCAAAAGGTTGGGCTGGACTACCTGTCGCTCGCAAATTGAAAACCTTCAAATCCAACTTTCAGACGCAGAAATCCGTTCTGCAATTGTCGAACAACCTTGGATGGAATCTGGTATTCTGATGATTGGTTTGGCATTAACCTTGTGGCCATCCTTATCTCGAACCGTCGGATTCGGCAGATAACAAAACGATGCACGCGAAGGCCGGACATAGCAAGCGTGCTAATTGATGGATAGATTGACCGTTCGGGCTCGGTGATCTTGACCGTTGAATAAGCCGCTTCGCGAGTGGTTGGTTCCTCTTGTTTGGCTCGTTGTTGGCTGATCCGTTGATGACGATTGTTTTGGTTATAGGGACACCCGCGCATTTGAGATGTGCAAGCATGCTGGAACTTAGTACCAACGTTTTGCTGTTGGTGACTTCCAACTTTCCGGCAGGACCCTCCCCATGACTCCGTTTCGTAAACGCCTTCACGCCGCTGACTCGGCGGATGGCCCAGGACATGCAGATCCGCAACTTCGCGGCCAGCACCATCGACTCCTACACCTGGCACGTCGACAAGTTCTGCCAACACTTCGGCAAAATGCCCGACGAACTTGGCCTGGAGGAAATCCGCCAGTACCAGATTTATCTCGTGAACGAGAAGCGATCGTCGTGGAGCAGCTTCAACCAAGCGGTTTGTGGCCTACGCTTTCTGTATGAAGTGACCCTCGGCAAGCCGTGGGCCATCCAGCACATCCCCTTCGGCAAACGACCCAAGAAACTGCCCGTCGTGTTGTCCGATCAGGAAGCCTCGCGGTTGATCGAATGCACCGAGAATCCCAAACATCGGGCCGTTCTGTTGACGTGTTACGCGGCGGGGCTGCGGCTCGCCGAAGCGACGCATCTGAAAGTCGCCGACATCGACGGTCAGCGGGCTCAGATCCGCATTACTTCCGGAAAAGGGAGCAAAGAAAGGCGCGTGCCCGCCTCGCCAAGATTGCTCGACGCCCTGCGAGAATACTGGAAGATCCGCCGCCCCAACAACTATCTTTTCCCTGGGCGGACAGCGGACGTGCCGCTCTCGTCGGCCACGATTCAGAAAGCATGCCGTCTGTCGGCGGCGCTGGCCCGGATCAAGACCATCGTCACGCCGCACACGCTGAGGCATTCTTACGCCACGAGCATGCTCGAAGCGGGAGTCGATCTGCTGACGATCAGCAAGCTGCTGGGGCACTCCAGTTTCGTCACCACGATGATTTATCTGCACGTGCGGCGTCAACGCTTCGACCGCGCGCCCAGCCCGATCGACTGGCTGCCGGTGCGGCAATGTCCAACCTGGACCGGCTGGCCCCCAGCGGATTCTCAACCCAACTCGCAGCCACCCGGCCCCGGCCAAGCGTAGCGGCAATTCTGCGCCGTCATGCGGCGCCGTAAATCCTTGGTCTTCACGCTGGCCAAGCGGCACCTCAAGTTCAAAACGTCTTGCCACACTGTCGCTGTGCCGCACGCGGGCCTTGGGTGGACATCTCTATCGCTGCGGTGGTTGCGACCACCCGCGTCAACGTCTACAACTCCTGTGGTGATCGACATTGTCCGCAGTGTAGTGGAGCTCGGCGCGCGCGATTGGCTGGCCAGCACCGCCGCCTTGATCTTGCCGGGCATCAACTACTTCCAAGTCGTCTTCACGTTACCGGACAAGCTATCCGGGTTGGTGCTGGGCAACCGCCGCCAAGTTTACGGCTTGTTGATGCGTAGTGCCTGGCAAGCGGCTCGATCAAATTCTCCGGGAGCAGCAAGGCATCCGCTCAGCCGCCACGCTGGTCTTGCATACCTGGAACCAGCGGCTGGATCACCGCCCTCGCGTTCACGCCCTGGTCCCTGGCGGCGGCCTTTCACTCGATGGAAGCCGCTGGAATAAAACTCGACACAAAAAACATCGCCGCCGCAAAGAGCCGTACTTGACTGACCACATCGAGTTGGGCAAACGGTTTCGTAAAGTGTTCATCCAAGGCCTGATGCGACTGCACCGCACCGGCGAACTGAAACTCGACGGCCAGTGGTCTCAATTGAAAGAGACCGCGGCGCTGGAATCCTGGCTGGAGACGGTTGCTCCGGCTGGCTGGAACGTGTTCATTGAACGCCCACCGACCGAAGACGCAAAGCCAGAGAATGTGCTGAAGTATCTGGCGGGTTATCTGAGTGGCGGTCCGATCTCCGATCGACGGTTGATCTGGCATGACGGAATAACCGTTCGCTTCTGGGCTCGCAGTCGGGAGAAGCCCCCGGCAGGAGAGCGTCCGGAGCAAGTTGCCGAAAAACTTCCGGCCGTTGAATTCACGCGTCGCTGGGCGCTGCACATCCTGCCCAAGGGATTTGTGAAAGCACGCAGTTACGGCGGCTTCAGCAACCAACACCGAGCCGCTTATCTTCAGCGATGTTGTCAGCTGCTGGACATCCAGCCGGCAGGGGAAGCCGAAGCAGAGCTGCCGAGCGAAACCGAACAGGAATCATTGCTCGTTGAACTCGAGCGACCTTGGCTGGCCTGTCCTCATTGCCAGCAGGCCATGCACTGTATTGTCGCCACCGAGCACTGCTCCCAGTTGGTCGGTCACCATGAACAGCATTCACCGTCCGCCCTGGTATCAACGGTTCTGATGAACATTCTCCCAGCCCCGAACTTCCGACTTGATGATGCCCAATCGTGCCCTGCTGCGCACCCCAGCCAACCGCAGCCAATCACACCCATCGGCATCGTCACAGTCGACAAAACCGATCTCGAATCGAGCACCCGACATAAGTTGAAATCGTTTCGGTCCAGTGGTAATCTCTCTCTCAGACAATTCTACGCGTGATTGAATCTGCAAACGCACTCCACGCGAAGTCGGCTCAGCACAACGGACAATCTATCTTTTGGACGTTTGATTCGAGCATACAACGAAATCGTAGACTTCATCGCTTCCGGCACTACGCCGGAAGATGTTGCCAATTTCTGCGCGTCCGAAAGAATCGAAAAATCGCGTAGCTGAACTAATTGCTCGTGAAAAATCGGCCGAACTCTCTTCTGAAGAACGCTACAGAGCTCGATCACTATGTCGAGATTGAGCACATCATGCGACTGGCGAAAGCCAAGGCGCGGGAAATTGACGAAATGACTTCTTACATTCCGGCTGAACTTCGTCGCCTGGTAGCGGAACGTGCAGCTGGACGCTGTGAATATTGTCGCATCAAAGATTCGGATACATTCTACGGCTGTCAAATCGACCACATAATTGCCGAAAAGCACGATGGTGAAACGGTTGAATCCAACCTTGCATTTACTTGTACTTACTGCAATCGTTTTAAGGCGTTACCGATATTGGCTCAATCGCAAAATCAACTGGCCAATTCACTCGCTTTTTCAATCCTAGAACCGACCAATGGTCCGATCATTTTCAATTTCAGAACTTTCAAATACTGACCCAAACGCCAATTGGCGAAGCAACCAGCAATATTCTAAAATTCAACCATCCGGATCGCATTCTTGAGCGCGAAGCCATCAATGACTCCGAATGAGCGGGATAACAAGCGAATGAACTGCAGTGTCGATTGGATGCGGTTTTGGAAATGGATAATCGCTAATCGACACGCGGTTGTTCTGGTCGTTCGGCCTAAGACACGAGATTGCAAATGTACACAATAGAAAACAGTGCTGGTCATTCTCGCCCTGCTGTTCGTATTTGGCGGGATCCCATCATTTTGCCTGTGGGACCGCCAAGCGGCACCTACACGGTTGATACTTTCGAATTCGTGCATTCCAAACCGCCCCAGAACGCTGCCGAGCCAAACCCAAACATTTTGGATCGACACGAATACGAAATTGAGCAGGTTATCCGGAGGAACAATGACGAGCAGCCTGCCATGTGCGGTGAAGATAGACTGCACGGATAATACTTTCTCATTCAAGTCTGCTGTATTCACTTCCAGTCACGATCACCTACGACGAGAGGCACGGTCGACCCTTCCGCAGAAGCGGTCAAACTCCCGTTCAGTATTGCCGCAAGGGAATACGAATCGGTGAACAGCGTCACTGGAGGTCGAATCGTGAAAAGCAAGAACTGGATCATTTCTGGCGAGATCCCGAACCTTGTCACGCGCGCGCAACCATTTCGGCTGCAGATGGAAGGGTATTTTACCAAAGACAACGACATCAGGCTTCCCTTTACAATTGACGAGCATTTTGACGTCAAGAAGGAAGAATCCGTCAAGAGCGCGGCAGAGCTGTTGCAGGATAAATGAGATCTCTGTCAGGGCGATGACCGAACCAGGCAATGCACCCGAGCCGCGAAGTCGGGCGTTATGACAATCGACAATTTCTCGTCGCGGCCGGGTGATTGCAATTCGTTCTGTCGCCGACTGCACCGAACCAGATT
>CALODY010000009.1:0-327883 GCA_942492215.1 Pirellulaceae bacterium | reverse complement strand
AAGGTGTCAAGGAAGATGCCCACATTAAAGCCTGTATCGACAATGTGAATTTGGCGATCACGGCAGTAAAGAAAGATCTAATCGACCAGCTTCCCAAGATGCATCGGTCAGGACGAGCTTGATACCGTGAATTGGAAGTAACAGTCATGCCGATGTCGGCAGTTGATGAATTGGCGGCGGCTTAAAAAGGTGGGCAAGGAGGCCTGCCATTTCAACACCCCCTTGATTGCAAAAGTCTTGAGATTTTCATGAACCTCTTTCCCTCAGATGAAGTCGGCGATGTTTCCGCAACTTCGATCTCTCACCTTGTGGGACAGCAAAGGTGGTAGACCAAGTTAAGGTGGCGCTCGATGCTTCCCACCAAGATAATTTATCGTTTCCCACAAGTTTACTAGTTGGCCCCAGTGGTTGTGGGAAGAGTCAAATGTATTCTTCACTATTAGCTTGGAGATGGCTTCATCTGGATTTCACGAGGTCTTCGGTCAGAGCATTCGGTAAATCAGATCTCTGGCTCTTGCTTTCAAGGCCAAGAACAAGGACGTGATTCATTTAGACGAATGCCATGAAACCTCAAACAAATGCAAATTGCCTTCTATTTGGGCGTTAGACAAAAGATGTATTGTCATTGATGGCAAAGGCACCAGCCCACAAAAAATTCCGCTCCACGATTTCACTTTGTTAATGAGCACGACTGACGAATACGGTCTCCTGCGCCCTTGCGTTCTCGTTGCCGCCTCCTACTTCGTTTTGATTCTTATAACGAAGAAGAGCTTGCCTTGATTGTTGTCCGTCGCTCCAAAGCACTCGGTCGGGACGTTCATGAAAGCTTGTTCCCCGAAATTGCAAAAACGATCTCGAACTCCCAGATTAGTATTACGTTTACTCTAAAGTTGCCGTCGTTGCTCACGTGCCGAAGGAGCAGACACAATCACGATCCAACATTTTCTATCGAGCCTGCAAACTCGAAATAGCCAGATGAACTCGGCCTCGGTCCCACAGAACGAAAATATCTAAATGTTCTCCCTTGAACGGAGCAGATCGCTTGAATGTGATCGCATCAGCGATTGGCCTTCCCAGCAAAACAGTCTCGGATGTGATCGAACCTTTCCTTATCCGTACAGGACAAGTTACCAAAGAAGACGGAAAGCGAATCTTGACAGCAATTGGACGCCAACACGTGACGAATTCTTGTCAATTTGCTGACTAACACTCTGTCTACATTCGGCAAAGTTAACACTTCTTTGAGGAGTAGTTGATGACAAATTGTTGTTTAACTGTTGTTGAAGTCATGAAACGAAAAATGCAATCAGTGTGACCCAAATGGCAAAAAGATCTTGGCCTCTCTCGGGCCAGATTTTATCAGCTAATGAAAAAGCAGCTTCTCCCAAAGCCTCGCTACTGTGAAGAAACCAAACGACCCTACTATGACGTGGAGCCTTCAAAAGATTTGCCACGAGGTCCGGCGCACGAATTGCGGGATTAATGGCAAAACAATCATGTTTTATTCGCCTTTCGCCGACCAGTTAAACCCAAGGCCAAAACCAAATAACCAGAAGAAACACGCCGACTTGATCGAGCCCTCCGGGATCTGGGCCTGCCCAGCGTTACCGCTGACCAAGTTGACGCTGCGATGAAAAACTGTTTCCCAGCAGGAACCAACGGCCTTGATCAGCCTGAAATCATTCGTGCAGTTTTTGTCCATTTGAAGTGCACAACGATTTCTATTGCCTTGCAAGATTTTTGCATAATGCTCCGTCCACGAATTAATTTGATCTTTTAGATCAGTGAGGAATTGAAATATGACCAAAAACCAGCCCGGCGCGCCACCCAAAAACGGAAAAGCGAAAAAACTGACACGATTGCCAAGATCGTCCGCACGTGCGGCCGCCGGTCTGGACTATGAGGGCTGGAGATACGTAGCAAAACGGGTGCGGAAGAAATGTGACCTCAAGCCTGCCAAGAAAAAGCGAAAGTTGCCCAAGGTTTTAACTAGCGATGAATTTCGCCGCTTCTACAAGATCGTCGATCAAGCTGATGATGTGCAACATGCCCTGATGCTGCGGCTGCTGTTCTATACCGGAGTGCGTGTCAGCGAACTTTGCAACATACAAATTAGCGATGTGGATCTCGAAGCCTGCAAGATCCGGATCAATGACGGCAAGGGTGGCAAGGATCGCTACGTGCTATTCGGCAACCATTTGCAACGGCATTGAGAACTCATATAGCAGCCAATCCTCGCAATCGTTGGTTGTTTCAATCATCCAGAAACAACAAGTTCTCAACTCGCCGGGTCCAACAAATTGTCAAAAAATACGCTGATAAAGCAGGGGTCAAGGCAACTCCGCATACTTTTCGCCATCAGGCGATCTCGGCTCTTGAGCAAAGACTCTTCCGGGATGGCTGATGCCGAACTTCAATTAATCACAGGGCATGCGAAGCGTGAAACGTTGGCGATCTACCAGCATATAGCTCTCGACAGTGAACTGGAGGATAAATATCAATCAGCGATGAAAGGAGTTGACCTATGATCTCACGTGTTGCAACTCGGCTATTGAGAATTTTGCCTGTTTCGTAAAATCGAAACATGAAAATTACCAAACTGTTTCGATTCAACCTACGTACGTTCCTCGTATTCCTAGTCACCATTCTAGGCTGTCTCGATTGGCTTGTATGGCTATTCGAGAGTTGATCAACAACGAAAAGCGGTTGCGAGGGTTTTAAAGAATGGGGAAAACAGTTGAATATTACATGGGCTATGTCCAGAACGGCATTTATGTCAACAATGGCCAGCCACCTATCCCAAAATGGCTGTTGAGAATCTTCGATATTCACCATTTCTTAAGCGTAGAAAAGTCGAATTTATAGGGGATCGAGTAAGGATGTTGATGTGGCCCCTCATTGACTCAATTGAAGGATCTTCGATGTTTGGCACTCTGCAACACTGAGGTCAGTGACTCATCACCACTAATACGATTATCAAAACTTGGAGCGATTAGTTGTCGGAAACATTCCAGTCCATGATCTCACCTCGCTGGCTGAACTTCCGAGTCTCAAATATCCTTCTCCTTGGCCCCATAAGAGGCCAAAGACTTCAAAGTCATATCAAGACTCAAAAATCTTGAAATCATTGGGTCTCAACAACAAAAGCGAGCCACCAAGGTTGGAATCATTGGTGGGACTGCACAATCTAAAGAATTGAATTTTCTTTGTATCGTCGATTAGCAAGGAAGAGAAATCGAATTTGCAGAGAAGCATTGCCAAACTGCCGGATCAGCTTTAATAGTTATGGTTTTTTCCCTGATAAATCGTGACCAAGAAATCGTTGCCGATTTTTTGAAATTCAACCCACCACCATTCTTTCCATCTGATCGGCCGGTATTTGCATCGAGTTGACCAGCAACGTAAAGCAGCAGCTTGGTTCGGAAATACGGACGCCTTTGTTGGAATATGACTTGGAGTAGTTCGTTCACCTTTTGCCGAGGCGAGTTAAATGGCTTGGTTCACCCACTTCTTGTCCAAAGCCGATCCGGCAATACGGTAGTGCCAGTCTTAGCTCTTCTACCTGTTGTTTGGTTATTGGTGTGTTGGTGAGTAAAAGCTTGCTGAGGTCCTTCATCTCCACCAAAGGCGACAGCATCGCTTACCGGTGTATTGCCGAGCCAAGGAAGGTGAGGCCCTTTAAGTCCGCCAACGCAGAAAGATCGCTCACCTTGGTTCTGACGAGGTCAAGTTCAATGAGTTTTTTCAACTTCCGCCAGATGTGGTCACTTACTTGGGTATGGCTGAGGTCGGATTTCAAGACATCAATTGGGAACGTAAAAGTCCCCCGACTCATTCTCAGATATCTGGATTTCAATATAAGACTTCGGAATTCCATTACCTGTATTTTGGCCATCGGTTCTTACATGCAAACGCCGCTGCCTCGATCTGTCTTAACTCCGAGAAGCCTCCAATCAAGTTCCAGTATGTAATCCGAAAATCTCCTTTGTCCAAAGTGCTAAGTAACCCTTGCCACCCGTCGTTATTACCCTCGAAGAGCTAATCGAAAATTTGCTAGACTCGATCGTCATTTTCTTGAGGCAACCAACTATTGAGATCATTGCCATCAAATAGAGTCACGACTTCTGGGCGTTGCTGATTCTTGGCGTGTAGGCACCTGCTCGTGGTTGTTCTGTCGATCCGCATCAACAATTTGATCTTCGCTACCACGGCTGGCCATCCTGCGATTTGAATCAACGTTGGACAACTTGATCTTGCGAAAATCAACATCGTTTCCTTGAAAGAAGAGCCCAATTCTTCCGCTCTCGACTTGAACATCCGTGGCGGAGTTGACGAGCACGCCGTTCAGGCTCACCTCTAACTTGTTTCCTTCGCACACAATTCTGTATTGATTCCAATCTCCAGTCGGTGCAGCAGCATCTCGAAAACGCCTGTGTATTCTCGGTTGTGACTTATCTTGATATCCCGCTTTGGTTTTCAGGACGTTTAATGGGCTAACATACAAATCTCCAGATTCTTTTTCACTTATCTGAACCTCAATGTAAGTTCTGGCAGAACAGATCCTTCCTGCCCATCAGCTTCGTATGTAGATGCCGCTTCCTCCCGGCGTCTTTTGTCGGCCTTTCAATAATCGCCATTCAAGTTCGAGAACGAAATCCGAGTAAAGCTTCTCGGTCCATAGCGATGCAAAACCAGTGCCGCTTGCGGATAGAACTCCATTGGGCTTATCGAAAACGTCTTTTTGACAGGTCCAACAGGATTTGACGCAAAAAACCAATTGTTGAGATCGTGTTCGTTGAACAGTGGTACAAAATCTGAAAATTCACTGTTGCTAGTCGCTAATGACGATTCGTCCGTTTTCTCATCAACTTCCAATTCTCGGTCTGGTTGAACTACTGCGGGCGACGAGTTGCTGCTATTGGACCTACTTGAATCTCACGGGTCTCAATCACAGAATTCGACATTGCAAGACTGTCGCTTGTTCTTGAAGTGGAGTCTTTATTGTTTTGTTTTGAGAGTTGATCTTCAGTTTTGTTACGGAGGTTTTCTTTGTTGGCTGAAAGTTCGTCTGCCTTGTTCACAGGGCCAACGTCTTCTGCACTCGCTAGATTATCGACGACACCAACTTCAACGTTTGCAAGCTGCTCCTTCGATCTGCCTCCAAACATAATTATGCTGGCATAAACAAAAACCGCTAGAAGCAACAACGCTGCAACCGCAACTCCGGCAACCGGCAGCCACGGCACATTTGCCTTTTTCTTTTTGTGTTTGTTTTGCCATTGACTGTGCTGATAAGGTCGGTTGTGGATCAGGAATATCAAAGCCAAATGGATCAGCGTTTTGGTACTGCCTATTAGGGGTTTCCGGCTGTTTACTTGACGCTTGCGACTTTGGTTTCTTCCTCTTCTTTTTCTTCTTGCCCGTTAACTCATCGTAGGCATCTTGGATTTGCTGAAAGATCCAGACATCACCACCTTTGTCGGGATGGTACTGAGATGCCTTTTTACGATACGCACGGCGGATCTCATCGGGAGAGGCGTCTTTATCAACACCAAGTATCTTGTGAGCGTCCATTAGCGATAGAAAGTTCGAGCATGGAATAGATTTTAAGGGCTACGACCTGCAACTATCGTAACCAAAGTCGATCTGTTGCCCAAAGCATCTTTGAGGCTTTTTGTTGGCAAGAGGCACCTCGATTGAGTTTGTCAAACCAAACTCACAGGAGCCACCATGGATCGCTCTGTGACCGCCAAGCCAGTTCAAGGCCAAAAGTGGGCAGAAACCGAGCAGGGATACATCAACGAAGCCAAGCAATCGACGGTGTGCCTGCTCCGCAACCGGCGATACATGCGACGACCCCTGATGGAAAGACCATCAAGCTTTATCTGCCCTCGTATTATTGACACCCACTTGAACGGTGTTACATCATCATCAATCAAGAGGGTCTGATCCAACTGGAAAACATCCGTCGTCAAATTAACGCCCCCTCGAAGGAAGCCGTGAGACCAATTGTTTAATTGGATCTCGCAATTCGGTAGTGCTAGTCTTAGCTCTTCTGCCTGTTCATCACTCACCCGTGTCGGCCAGCACCAGCAACGAAAGGTTTTTCAACTCCGCCAGAGGCGATAGATCGCACACCTTTGTGTTGTCAATAAAAACCGCATTAAGGTTTTTCAATTTCGACAAGGGCGAAAGATCACACACACCTCTTCATGTCGCAAAGGGAAAGAAAATGGACCTTCTTCAACTTCGCCAATGGCAATAGATCGCTCACTTCTGTGTTTGCAAGGGTTTCTGGGGGTTCTTCAACTCCGCCCATTCTGACAAGTTACGCACGTCTCTATAGGTGAGCGATACAATCTGCACTCTCTCTCCAAACCAACTATCCGTCCTTTTTTGCCACCAGCTTCGACGGTCAGGGAAAAGTCCAGCAAAGCGACTGTTGCCCGTTTCAGAATGAAATTCGACCAGCCCGCCCATTCCTCGATCCACGCAACAACCACTTTCTCTCTTCGTCTTTGATCCAGTTCCCAACCAACCCAGCCGAGAGGAACGGACAGTGCCGTGACCATGATCAGCAACGTCCGCAGGCGGAAACCGAAAACCAGCGACGAGGCTTGGTTGTTTCGACCGGGTTAGTTTTGTGTGTTTCCCCCAATCGTCAATCAGTCGATCTAATATCGAATGTCGCAATTTGGTAGTGCCAGTCTTAGCTCTTCAACCTGTTCTTCGCTCACCTTTGTGTTGCAGTCAAGCGATCCGAGGTTCTTCAGTTCTGCCAGCGGCGAGAGGTCGCTTACCAGCGTGCCGTTGAGGTCAAGCAATTCGAGGTTTTGCAATTCCGCCAGTGGCGAGAGGTCGCTCAATTGGGTGTTGCGGATGTAAAGCCGTTCGAGGTTCATCAACTCAGCCAGCGGCGATAGATCGCTCGTTTCTTTGCCACCAAACGCAACTAACACCACGCTTCTGCCGAACAACTTGTCCTTCTTTTTTTTCCACCAGCTTCTTTCGTCACGATAATTGTATCATTGTAGTAAACCCCGCCCTTTCCTCGCCGTACCGCCGCTTCTCTCTTCGTCTTTGATCCAGTTCCCAGCCAACCCAGCCGAGAGGAACGCACAAGAGCGTTACTATGACCATCAACGTACGCAGGCGGAAACGAAACCAGCGACGAGGCTTGGTTATGACCGGGTTAGTGTTGTTGGTTTCGTTGGTCATCAATCAGTCGATTAAAAATCAATCTCGCAATTCGGTAGTGCCAGTCTTAGCTTCTCCACCTGTTCATCGCTCGCCTGTGTGCCGTTGAGGTCAAGCGATCTGAGGTTCTTCAGTTCCGCAAGTGGCGACAGGTTCTCCACATGAGTGCCTTCGAGGTAAAGTCTGTCGAGGTTCTTCAGCCCCGCTAGGGGCGATAAGTCGCTCACCTGTGTTTCGTTGAGGGCAAGCACTTCGAGGTACTTTAAATTCGCAAGTGGCGACAGGTCACTCACCAGCGTATCGTGGAGTTCAAGGTATTCGAGATTCTTCAACTCTGCCAATGGCGAAAGATCACTCACTTCTGTGTCGGGAAGCCTTACATACCACACCCTTTCTCCGAACCATTTGTCTTTCGTTTTTTTCCACCAGCTTTTTCGTCATTGCGGCGTAGCTGATTCGGAAAAAGAATGTGCCCGCCCATTTTCTCGACCCAAGCAATTGCCGATTTCTCTCGTCGTCGTTGATCCAATTCCCAGCCAACCCAGCCGAGAGGAATGGACAAAACCGTTACCATGACCAGCAAAGTCCGCAGGCTTAATCGAAACCGGCGACGATGGATCTTTGCAATTCCATCTTGCTGCAACCGCTAAACAATGGGAATCTGTTGATAAGTGGCAGGAACAAATTGTAGTGTACTACTTCGCTGTCATT
Organism: Pirellulaceae bacterium; assembly: GCA_942492215.1. GTDB lineage: Bacteria > Planctomycetota > Planctomycetia > Pirellulales > Pirellulaceae > Mariniblastus. Next base: position 319,975 of record CALODY010000009.1, on the reverse strand, counting down.
GAAGTGTGGTTGTTGCGATGGAGGATTGGTTGCTGGCGTCTGTATTGCAATTCGATATCGTTATGATTCTTCGAATTCTGCCGATACTTTAGGGTGGGAGATTAGCGGGGTGCCGGAATAAGCAAAGGTGGTCTTTGCATGGCCGGTATATCGCTATTCAAACGCCTACTTTTGGTGAAGTAGAAGGATCGATTCTATTTTATGATTTTCATGACTTTTGGCTTGGCACCTGCGGCGACTCAAACGATTCAGAGTCGGTGACGTTAATTGGCGTCGATTCTACTTCGCTTTCCATAGGTGGTGGCTTTGTGGTCGAAGCAACGGTCATTCCCGTTAGCCCTGCTCCAATCCCAATTGTCACGGCGAAAAACCCCGATGCGACGATCATTATCACACCGATGAAGATACTACCCAAAGTAGAGGTCAGCCAGCCAATTAACAACACGTCTCGCTTATTGTCATATCCATCCATCCATCCAACTATTCCAGCCTCTAAGTAAAACGGCGAAACGACGAAAAGCACGCCAATAACTAACCCGATCAAACAAGTGATTTCCAGAAGTACAAACGTGATCGTTATCTTGTCATTCATCGAGGCGATGATCCCTTGGCTGAATTTGACTTGACAGAATTCAGCGTTTATTGCGAATTGAAGGTGGTGAAAAAATCTACAAAGTCGACTCCTTCGATTATACCGACTCCCATTCCGCCTTGGCCAATCTGCGTGATCTCAATAAGAAGCACGGAAGAACTGACGACGGATTTTGATGTTCTTGGCTTCATGTGTATTGAATCTATGGTTCGTTGATCTAGACAGCGAATCTGAGAAAATGACGATGTGTTGGACTGGTTTCGAAGGGAGTATTAAATGGAACTCATAGTCATTTTTTATCGTTTCGAATCTATGTTCAATAATATCGGTTGCTCAAGAAAGCAAACTTGGAGAAGCAAAATCGTATTTCGTCGTGATTGGAATGACGAGACTTGATCCTGAGCCGACTCTCGTTTCGAACCGGTTCGATACCATCCTACGAGCACAAAAACGTCTCGATGAATTCACGAAGGATCACTCCAAAGGCGGTCTAATGCACGATGGCGATCCTTTGATTAGTGCTTGGGTTGAGGAGCGTAGATGGACCGTAGGTCACATCTATGCCAAACCAGTTTTGGGAGAATTGTCAGAGCGCTACGAGACGGGAGGACGTGGTTCTTCAACTGTTTCGGATGGAGCGGGAGATGCTGGTGGCGTATCCTATGGTGCGTTCCAACTCAGTTCAAAAATGGGCACCGCCAGAAAGTTCGTTGACAAGTATTACACCGATGAATTCTCCGGCCTAAAAGCGGGTACAAAAGAATTCAAAGACGAGTGGTTGAAAATCGCATCTGAGGATCTCGACCAACTGTATTCCAATGAACGAGAGTTCATTGAGAACACGCACTACAAGTCGCTTGTTGACAGATTGAAAAAGACGATCCAACTTGACGTGGAAGCAAGGAGCTATTCGTTACAGGATGTTGTTTGGTCAACATCGGTGCAGCACGGCGGCTCGACGAGTTTGATCGAAATCGCATTGAAACCCAGCTTGAAAAGCGAGACGGCCATTGCCGAACTCGACGACGCCAAAATGATTGAATTAATTTACTCAGAACGTGGACGGGAAGGGGAAAATGACAAGCTCGCTCATTTCCAAAGTTCGTCTATGAAATGGCAACCCGACTTAGAAATCGCTTCAAGCAGGAGAAGAAACAGGCACTTACGAATCTTGCTCAAGAGCATCGAATTCAACGGAAGAGTAAATGAAACGAAACGGTACTTGGCGAATTGTGCGTTGATATCGTTTGGACAATCAAAATGCTCTTCTTTTCGTGATAACACCCCCTTGGTTTTGAAACAAACAAGTTCAACCAAGGGAAGCCAAATGACTGAAGCAAAATTCAAACTGGGCAAAATCGTTGCCACGCCTGATGGCTGCAAACCCTTGAACGATGCGGTGTGGCAGCGAGTGATTTACTTCGTTGCCATGTCTCAGGTGACTGGGGTGCCACCTGCCTCGAAGATACCGAACTGAATAATGAGGCCGCTTACCAATGGAAGCAGGATCTTTCAGCGTTTACAAATTGAATGAATCAGACGTTGTCTGGGCAATTACTGAAGCCGACAGAAGCTCGACTTGTTTGCTTATTGCCGGAGAATTATTGATTTGCCGTGAACCGGAAATGCCACAGTCGTGTCATCGAGTAAAATTCTGACTATAGATTTCCCGAACCAAAAGAAACTAACAGAAAAAAACATGGCTTACCTTGGATGGCTCTTTGCGGGCCTATTAGCTGGCGGGAGTATTTGCTCACTTCTTTTCTCGATTTAAAAATAACCTCCAATACGGAAGCGACAGAATCAGTCGAGCCACTCCTTACTTCGCATTTCAATCCAGTCCCCGTCGAAAATGTCACTATCTCGGAACGAAAATTTCCTCCCGTGTCCGGGCAGACCTTCAGCGGGCGATTGACCGGTTATTTACCGACGAAACCAAGGTGCCGCATTTTGTGGTGTTCGCAAAGAATTTTCTCACGAGGTGTTTCACTTACCGACTGCCTAATCCAAAGCTCTCATTATCCGACGCTTTCGGTGCCACCTGAATACGAGAAGAAATCGACGTGGGAGATGATCATCCTGTTCGAGTTCTGAAAGTTGGGCTTTGGTTACTGGAACAGAACAACATTCGATGCTCGCAGTTTTGTTAACACCAGCCGGTCATTATGGGCATGTAACAGGGATGAAGTTTCAGGTTGGAACTCCCAACACGCCGGAAGGTACACAGATTGTTCAGAAGTTCTTCATACACTTGGAAGACGCTGTACTGAAAAGCGGAGTCTTACCGAGGCAAAGTTCTTTCTTGGAACAGGAAGAGCATCTTACACCGTGAATCGTCAGGCATTACGGTTCACAAGCTCCGAACAGTCGAAAGAGATCAGGTAATTTTTTGCTCGAGACTACGCTCAAGCTGCTTGAGCGAAACGTAATTCAATTTGTGAAGCAGCGAGAACAGCTTGCCGGTTTCAAACAATCTACACGGAAGGGGAATTCTGTTGTAAGTGACCGGGGACGGGGAAAACGCACACCATCCACTATCTTTCCAAGGCACTGCCCGACCATACGACACTGCTGATCTCCGCCGAACAAGTTGGCCTGCTCAGCGAATACATGACTCTGGCAAGACTGCTTCAGCCGAGCATCGTCGTAATGGAAGACGTTGATTTGATCGCCAGAGATCGAGCCGACATGAACAGCCCGTGCGAAGAAGTGGATGTTGAACAAACTTCTGAATGAGATGGATGGATTGAAAGAGGAGTCGGACATTCTTTTTTATCTTGACCACGAACCGACCTGAAACGCTTGAGACAGCATTGGCGTCACGACTGGGAAGGGTGGATCAAGCCATTGAATATCCGCTCCCTGATGAAGTTGGACGCAGCAAGATAGTCCAGCTTTATGCTGAAGGTGTAACGCTGATCGATCCAGTAGTCGAAGAAATTGTCCGACGAACCGAAGGTGTCAGCCCCGCCTTCATCAAAGAGTTGATGCGGCGATCACGTTCAATTGTCATTGAACGAGACTTAGATGGTGAACTCAATAACGAGGATGTAACCAGGCGCACTGGATGAAATGTTGGCTGTTGGCGGTTCTCTGGAACTTGAAATTATTGGGTGCGACTGGATCCCAAGAGGATTAAGCACCTCTTTGAATATAGCCACTCATTTCCTGCAAAGGAGATTATCTCATTTCTCGTGTCACGACCGTTTACTGGATAATAAACGAACACAATTCCGGAAACTCGGCAATGTTTTCTTATCTAGTTCGGGTCCATTAGCTGCTCTGTCAAGCATAGAGACAACTCTTTTTCGGGAACATTCCTGTTCAACAACGCCGCTTTGGTTGTTTGGCTCCTAGTGCAATTGCACAGCGAAGTGTGCTCCTTTGATACAACAAAGTAGGTTTCCCATCGTCAAACAAGACGATTCTCTCAAGGAACCAAAGGGCATTCGGTTCGCACAAAATTATTTTTGAAGAAATGAATCCAAAACTTGAATTTCGATGGGACGAACTTGCCTCTGTTTCTCGCATTAGGTTCTGGGAGAAAATTATAACGACAATCAATTCAAACCACGAAAGGAGGAATACCAAAAGCAGAACCCTCAACTTCTTAAACGTCTTTTCTTTAAACACAAAAACTGGAGGGTTTAACAATGAAAAAAATTTCTATTTGCTGCGGCCTGTGCTTGTCTGGCTGTAATGACAGTGGCGAGCAATTCAAGAGCAGAGAATCTGATCACCTTTGAATTTCGGGGGACTGTAGAAAACGGGTTCATCTACGATTTGGGCATTCAGCCCGGCGATCCTTACGTAGCAACCGTCACCTATGACTTGGACACCGCACTGAGAATTAGTGGACAAGGCTACTAGTACCTTCACCCAGACGGTGAACCAAACGAACTTTCAGTAACAGTGGCCGGATACACTTTCACGACCATAGATCAGTTTAATGTTTCGGTATAGAATGACAGGGTGCCGCCATATAATCCGCGACAGGATCGATATCTTCGGATTCGGTTCGAACTGCGCCCTACACATTCAAATGATTGACAGATCTGGAACAGCACTCTCAGGTCTCACTCTACCGACTCAGTTTGTTCTCGAGGACTGGAATTTGGACCCAAGATGGTATCCGGTACCTACCAGTTGACATCTTTTCGTCTGGTCAAGATTTCGGCGGCCGAATCGATGAGGTGCGGGTCATTCTTCCCAACGAACCACCAACCGCAGTCGCAGGCGATGACCAAGCAATCCGAGTGGGCGATACCGTCTATTTAGATGGAACTGGTTCCTATGATGACAACACTGACGCCGCCTTTCTGCTGTACAACTGGAATTTAACAGCACCGGACAGCAGTACGCAGATGTTAACTGGTGCAACCCCAACTTCGAGGCTGAAGGATCTTCGGAACTTATACGGCGGAGTTAATTACGTCGATGAGTGAGGAGGAGGTAAGCGATCCAGACACAGTGGGGAGAATCAGCAGCGACAACCACGCACCGAGGACAGAAGCCGCCACAACCCAATTCAGCATGGCAATCGTCAACAAGACAAACGTCTGATATTGGATGGGATTTAGGAAGTTTTGATCCTGAATATGAAATTTACTGACTTTCGAATGGGCAATTATCACAGCCATCTCCAGTAGACAAGCACTACGGCCACACTTGAAGAAGTCGAAAATAACGATAAGTAGCGATATTTACGTCAGATGCTGCCGGAGGTTACGAAGGCCGCAACCTACTCGTTAAGCGATTTTGTTGATCCGGTGTGTCCGGATGTGACCACGAACAAGTACAACTTCCCCAAGCCCAGATGAGTTCGTTGAGGTGGTGGGGATTGTAAATACGTCGGACGTTGCTGATACGCTTGACGAGACCCAAATCACACTCATCTGGAAACGGCGAAGCGTTTACCACTTCCTTGACCACGGCAACCAAGAACATCGAAAAAGAAAAGACTCTCAGGCAATCGCTGATCTGGAAAAGGGCAATTTCCCAAGAGTTGATGGTTGTGCATTACGTGAAAGCGCTCCTGATGGCAATGGACAAGGCAGGGATTGGATCACAGATTGTGAGCTACCAACCTGCAATTTACGATTCACTTGTGGCAAGCGCTGAACGCATTGTTGGAAGGTGATGAACGAACATGATTGGCGAGTATAAATTTACGTAACCAACGCTTATTAGCGATTCGAAAAACGAACGCCCTCACGGCAATTTCGTGGGGCTTTTTCTTTTGGGGTTGTTGTTCAGTGAACCGGAATTGCCTAAGGCGTGTCATCAATCGAGCAAGTTATTTTTTGACTGAAATTCAGGTAAGTTGTATCAAAGACTTCCGTACTAAACACCCCCTTGAATTAATCACCCATTTTTAAAAGGAGATCATGCCACTTTTTGATGATTTATTCGGCCCGTATAAGCTGTTGTGGACGAGGGTTTTTGTGAGAGAGACGTTCAGTATCCAGAAGAAGTAGCTAAGAAACTGACGAGTTTCTCCTTTGAGCTACCACCCCGAAGATAAGGACGGCGTATTCATCCGACAGTTGCAAACTTGGTCCAATATTGATCACGAACCCGATGAGTTTTCTTCGTCGAAGGAGATGAGGTTCCGGATTTGATTAAGGCATTGCAAAGTTTGTTGAGTTAGAAGCGACCCCGACTCATGACTTGACAACTCAATTATCTTCTCGGTTCTACAACTTCTTGTTGCACTTTTTTGTGACTGAAAAACTCTTGATCAAATTAATTTTTCAAGTCCCTCATCCCGCCCCTCTGGCCCACTACGGGATGGCTCCTTTTTATCAACTCCCGAGTTTTGATCCCCACGCTTGCGCAAACCCCGATCCAAAGTCGAAAAAACTGTGGCCGAAATTTTGATCTCATGTTGGCATTTTTTTTTACTTTGATCTCTTCTATTTGTCTCCGGACATTCTTTAAAGAAAAAAAGAATCCAAAGTCGAAAAAAATCCGCCGCCAAAAAATTGAGGTAGGGGGATCACCTAGAAGGAATTGCACATTCCAACCGGTCACAATTTGATGATATCAACCCTTATCTTGAACTAGTTGATTGGAAACAATGGCGGTGTTTATAATCAAACCAATTTCCAATATTCCTCCGCATCCAGCGTGGCCTCCAAACAATCGGCTATAGGGTTGGTTGAAGAAATGGTGCAAGAGCTTATCCTGATCCATTCGATGAGCCAGTGCAAGTGTGGCCAGTTCACCATGCTTGTTGCCTCAGCCACTCTGAAGAAGTTTTTTCTTAACTCTGCTCAGAGACAGATTTACCTTTGGTGGCATAGGTGGCTTTCCTAAACCTTGGAGACAAACCCTTGCTTCTGGCTTGTGCTATTGGGAGCCCGGCCTGGCCTCCTCATACACTTCATTGCAGCGGTACAGAGGCTCACCTTTGTCATCAGTAAACAGAACCATCCATTCTTTACAGATTCGAACCTGCTCATAAACGAGTTCAGCCACCCATGGCCAAAGCAAGGCTTCATGATGAGCCCAAGTCTTTCTTCTGCTGCCTATAAGCCAGTTGCGTTTTCCCAGAAAACCAATCAGGTCTTTATGAGGGTGCTCTAAGTCAAAATAGAATTCTGTGGATCTTCATCCTGCCAAGCTCAGCAAGGGCCAGCGCAAGAGTTGAGCCCCAGAGCAGTCATCAACCTCGTGAGCGTTTGTGTGGCCTTGGCATAGCTGTTCTTCAGTTCTGACTTGGAGAAGCCAAGCTTCCTGATCGTGTTCCCATTTCTGTTCCGATGCAAGCCTCTCGACCCTCCTATCTATGAAAAGATTTTGTTCAAGTCAAATGTGCATTCATCAGGATAAACACAATCAAAACCACTTTAGCATTGAGATGAACTCAGCAATTTGGTTTTCTGCCCAAGTCTTGCTACACCTTTGCCTCTTGCCGTCTTAGGTCTTTTTCTTTAGAGCTGACATAATTCTTCACCTTCAGGGAAGTCAAACTCATGGAGCCAGCAATCATCAAGATCAACAGGGAACTTCCTAATCTGTTCCTTGCGTGTTTCTTTACCTTGGTAGTGCCTGAGTAGCTTTGCCAGTCTGTCTTCTTTGTATATTCAATTGCATCATGAAGCTTGATGGTGGCTGGTTTGCTGTTTGATGTTACCACTTCAGGCAGGGTAACTCTGGCCACATGCTCACCCCTGATCTGTATTGGCACACCTTGTTCTCTCAGCCTTGCATAGCCAAGTAGCATCATTAACAGCTGCTAGAAGGCAGTTCTTCAATGTACTTAAAATCAAAAACTGCTGATCCATGCTTCTCATCTGTCTTGCGATTGAGAGAAAACTATCAAGCCATTTATGTGTTTGGCAAAGGATACAGTTCTCAACCAGATAGCTTCAATCCACCGCTCACTTTCGACCGGCCTTGGCGAGATCAAAGCCCAAATAGAACTTGGCTTGAGGACTCCTGAGATTTCTCAGCCTCTAGCAGTCATTCAGCGGTGTTTCTGATCGGAACATAATTGATTCTCATGGCCTGATCCTCAGCGAGCGGAATGTCTTATCAGACCACTATCAGACCACTATCAGATCAATTATCAAGCCCCCGGAATTGGAAAACCCCGCTAAACCAATGATTTGCGGGGACTGGCGAGTTTGAGCGGACGGAGAGGGATTCGAACCTCCGGTCGCGTTGCTAAACGTACGCCGGTTTTCAAAACCAGTTCTTTAAAACCAGACTCAGCCATCCGTCCTCGGTTTTTATCGTGTCAAATCCTAACTTTGAGAAATTTGGACCAGTTGTCGAAATGGTTTTCGCAAAACAAAAAAAATTAAACATTTCCCGAGTGTTTTGCAAGGTGTTCACCGGTTAAGGCGACCGGTACCTTAGCCCGGTCATCCGTCGTCAGGGAATCTGAAATGTGCTGGAAACAAACAAAAAGATAGTAGATTTAGGGTACGGTTCGAACGATGAAGCCGAAGCGGTTTGAATGAAATACTTCGCTGGATCGAAGTATCCGCCGATGCCAACTATAGCAGCTAACTGCCATAAAATGAAAAATACAGTCCGTAGTTCACTCCCCGTCAGTCGGTGGACAAAAATCAAGGAGGTAGAAGAATTGCGGCGGGTGCACAAACCCGCCACCTTGGATTCATAATGATAAGGTGACGAAAGGTAGTTGATCGAGCACTCTATTTCCGAACGCCGTTGTCGTCACGACTATTAACCCGCGAATTTGGGTCCATTCATAAACCTCTCGATTAGTCGAATAGAGGCTGTGTTGTGTGGCGAAGATCATTCAGTTTATGAATTGGCATCAAAAAATGAAAATTGGCAAGATTCCGATTGGTCTGGGGCCGGCTTGCTGTGAGGGTTCGCAGGTGGATTATTCTTGGCACAAAACGAATTTCCTTTGCCATCTGCTGTGGCCAACGATGGGAAAATAGGGGAATCGACCAACGCCGAATCGACTTCTGAATCACCAACGCGTCCAATTGCTGTTCAAGATGAGCCGATGATTTCGGCAACAAAGGCCCGGGCAAGAGATTTCTACTCGCCCAACAGCGAAGACCTCGACCCCAATGAGATACGAATCATTGCGTGCGTCACCGGAATGCCGACGCCGCGACCAGCCCAGGCAGTGGCCTGCTTCGTGATGGAGCTCGGCAATGGTGACAAGTTTCTCTTCGACATTGGGTCAGGATCGGCAGAGCGCCTGTTGCCGCTCCAGATCCCAATGCATTCTTGGACAAGGTCTTCATCGGACACCTGCACGACGCCACTTTCGAGACATCGGTGCTTTTTACGTTGCAGGTGGTATTGCCGGGACGATTCAAACCACTGCGGGTCTGGGGACCAAGCGGTGCCACCCCGGAGCTTGGGGCCAAGGCCGCGATCGAGTCGCTGGGGAAAATGTATGCCTGGGACAAAGCCGGTCTTTTGGGCCAGACAGGCGTCCGTGGCTTCGCGACTGAAATTCATGGGTTCGATTACAAAAAGAGCAAGTCGTTTACCAAGAAAACGGCGTAACGATTCACTCGTTTCCGGCCATTCACGCCATCGACGTATCCGTCAGCTATTCCCTTGAGTGGAGTGGCCTGAAAGTAATCTTCGGTAACGACACATTCCCCAACAAGTGGTTTATCGAAAATTCAAACGGAGCCGATCTCGTGATTCGCGAGCGCTTTATCGCGGTTCCCGATCTGATTGCAAAATTTCGGCTCACGCGCGAAGCCGCTCTGCAAGTAGGCACGCAAATCCATACGGCTCCAGAGGCCTTTGGAAAGTCATGAGCCTGGTCAAACCGAAGCATGCGGTGGCTCATCACTTTTTCAAAGATACGGATACAACAGGCCCCGTTCTGGAAAGAATTCGATCGACCTACGACGGGTCACTCAACCCGGCCGAAGATTACATGCGATGGAACGTAACCAAAGATGGAACGCGGGCGCGAACGGCGATCAGCGATGAAAATACCTGGAACCCACCCTTGGCCTACCCGGCCAAGCCTGTTTCGCCGGATGACCGAGTCGGCTATTCAACGGAGATCGAAGGCGGATGGCTCGACATGAGCAAAGTACTCGAGCTGATCTTTAAGCAAGCCGGTGACGCGCTTGGCAGAAAATTTGAGTATCCGAAAAAGTAATGAATCGTGGGGTTTGGCTATCCCTTGGAAAAAACCAAGAAGGTGCCTCCCTCCTATGTATCGTTCCAATTTATTTGATGCAAAAGATTGTTTCCCCTCATCTCCAGAAAAAGGCGTAGTTTAAAACACCGAAGTTACTTTACCCCTATTCCTAAGTCTCGATGAATCGGAAACCATCGTTCATCAATTTAAGCTCTGCTTTTCTGGGAGGGCCGCTTGATAGAGTAGAAGCCGCCATGTTGTTAGTACCGGCCAACGCAATATCGAGTAGCTGTTCGCGTTCCCGCCACCACTTGGCAACTTCGCTTGGCAATGCGTGCCAAAGTGCTGGCTGACTTTTTGCGTACTTCAGAAAATTGAAATATATTTTGGATCCCCGGGGACTGACCAGGTAGTCAGGGTGAGTCAGCATCAGTGCCATTCCCTGTCGTCGGACGATGTAAGCCAATTTCTCTATCCAGATTCGCTCGTCCCGCTCTGAATTGGCAACGAATAAGGTATGGTCTTGTGGCATCGTATAAGGCAACTCAACAAACCGCCCGGCAATAAACGGCCAGATACTGCCAACCCCGCCCGGCGCAGCCTGAAACGGATCGACATCGAAACAGGAACTGTCGTAGTCAATTTCCAAAGCTTGGAGCCAATTCAGATTTCGATGAACCATTGGTGACCGGAATCCAACAGCACCAAATTCCTTGATCGCGCGGTTGATACGGTCCGCTCGTCGATTGAAGACCCGTCTGGAAGAATACAGTTGACCATCATGGTTGAAACCGTGAATTCCGATTTCGAACCCCCTCGACTTCAGATCCCGTACAAGTCCCCGGTCAATGTCGTATTTGTGGGGCACGAGGTTCCAACTTGAGCGAAAGCCCTGGCTTTCTTCAAAGTCGGCGATTCTGGCGATATGACGCATGCCTTCCGAAGTTTCGACATCGTGTGTCAGCACAAATGCTGATTCATATCCATCTGGCCAGGGATGAATCGTGACCTCGCCGTGTTCACTGTCATGCAGATATTTCGACGTCAGGTGCATAAACTCGGTCGGTTCATACCAGCGTTCGGACGTCTCGACTCTCCGCGATCGCTGCAGCATCTGCCGTATCCGGATCGGCATGAAAGGGCGAAGGAAACGGTAATAGATCTGGAACTTCCAGCTTAAATGAAACACGCAGGCGTCTTTTTCCACCAACGTTCGGGCGAGTTCACTGATTTGCGGATCTTCAAACAGAAATTTGAGTTTCAAGGGCGTCATTGACTGTATTTGTAAAAGACCTTTCCCAACCCGCGGCAGACGACCGTTGGAGTGCGTTTGATGACCTCGCCCGCCATCCGCACGGCAGTGGATTGTTTACCCGTGACATCGGGCTCACCCAGCACGTAACAATATGAAACGTCGTTTTCGACCGCTCCCCATTTGCTTTTGAATCGCCTAAGCCCGGATTGATTCTTGTCGGAAATGCCAAAATCAAAAAAGTCGCAGCGTTCTTCGCTGGCGATGCGGATCGAATTGTAGACGAGCAGGTCATTGGGACGGTAATGCAAAGCGTAAGGATTGGAAGCTGCATACTTGTACACCAGGCGACCGTTAAAACCCAACAAAACCGCTGCTGCGATCGGCTCGCTTCCCTTGTTGACCACTCCGACGAATCCCAAACCGGGCTTAATCAACTGACGGTAAAGTCGCCGAAAATAGCTTTTCGCCTGGACTGGCACGCCCAGTTTTCGACGGGTTAAAACCTGCAAGCGGTAAAAGATATCGATGCCGTCGCAATCTTGCCGTTTTTGAAACTGCAAATTTTGCCTTTTCGCTTTATGCAAGTTCCTTTTAATCGAGGAAGCGAATGATTTTTCGATTTCATTCAGTGGCCTCCTCGTCGCCAGTTCATGGAAGACTTCATGGCTGGCAACGGGAAAACCATGTACCGGTCGCTCACCCCGAATCACGACCGTGTCAACCTTTCCTGCAAACTCGTGTTTGATCAGGTGAGCCAGTTCTTCCAGCGAAGAGTCATCTGGCAACAGTTGCATATAATCGGTGAACGGAAGTGAAATCAGTTTCCTGGATCCTCGCAGACTTCGTGTCTGCAGAAATGGTAGCGCAGCCTCGATGCTGCCACCGGCGAGTAATGCCGGAATTCGCAATTGGAATCCATATTGTTCGGAAAGCAGTTCCAGCCAATTCCGGTGGTGAAAAATGGAGCTGCGACGGTGCTGGGCGACGTAAGACTGCCATTGCTCCATCGTCAGCCAGCTCAATTCACGTCGCGTTTTTAACATGGCGATTGCGTCTGCATCTAACCGGTTCGAAAACGCATGGCCGTGTTCTGGACCATCGGCAAGCGGGCAACACGAAACCCAACGTGTTTGTAGAGTGTGCGAACCAGGCGGTTCGCGAAAAAGCAGTAGGCACTGGGGTAAAGCTTGACCTCACCGCCGAGGCGCAGTTTATAGCCAGTCGGAGTCTCTGCAACCGAAGCTGGTAGCGGGCGACCACCCAGGCTGGCTTGCGCGACGTCTCGTTCAATTCCGTCCAGGTCATAAAAACGATAGCCGTTGGCTTTTGCCCATTTGATCGTAAACCAGTCCAGTGCCTCGTTGGGTCGCACCTGTCCATGCTTTCCCGACCAGCCAATCTGTTTGGTAAAAACCGTATCGCCAAAAGGAATGCAGACTTGCGACGAAACGGCTTCACCTTTGAACTCACTAAGAAACAGTTTGAAATGCCCTGCCGGTTCGAGAACATCCCACATTTGTTGAAAATATTTGAGCTCAAATGGAGGAAAGCCACGACGACGACTGGTTACCAGAAGCAAGCGATGAAATGTCTCCAGTTCGTGCCTCGAACCTTCGCGAACCTTGACTCCCCTTTTTTGGCTCCTGCGCACGGCGTTGCGCATGCTCTTGCTCATTCTCCCAAGAATCTCGTCCAGATCGGCCGACAGATCGACTTGGACCGTGGCCGAGGGAGCGATTTCAATTGGACTGGGACGAAAACCATGCGTCCGCAATTGATCGACAATGACTCCTTCCGATGGAGGTTGTGTCAACAATAAACTTACGCGTTCCTCGCCCATCGCCTGCAGGATCCGCGCAACCAGTTCGCCGGCCTGTTGTTTATCGTCGCCGTCCAACAGGGGCCCTTTGGGAATGTAGCCAATTTTTCCCAGATAGCGGACAGACTTGGTCAGCATTTGGGCTCCGCCCTCGATCTTTCCTTTGTGGGAGACCGTAATCTGACGTGCCGACCATCCATTCGCAGATTTGACTTGGGACCAGGCCGCAGATTGCACATGCTGCCCCAGTTTTGATTGGGTCAAAAACGCGTCCCACTGTTGTGGCTGAATCTTTTCCGTCACTGTGGAAAAGCCCGTACGGTCTCTGGACACGGTGGTTTCTGCAGTGCTGATTGTACCGGTCATGTTACGAGACATCTTCCAGTCGCGAGTCTCGGGCCACATGCCACTCTGCTGGCTGTGAAATGACATCGACGACAGACTTCCCGTTTTTTGGTGGCAAGTATTTCTCTTCCGCGTCCTGTAACTCGGCGGCGTCTTGTAGGCGGAAGATTTCGTTTATGGGGACAATTTCCTGCTCGATACCCGCCAAAGATTGTTCAGCATGAATTTTGGCAGCTGCACGTTGCATCGAAGTAATGGCAGCCCGAACGAGGTGGTTTCCCCAAATGGCGACACTGAATCCGGCCTCGCGAAACACGGAGGTAGGGGTTGAATGGTACATGGTGGGAACGATGACCACCGGGCAACGATCTTCCCATTCGTTTTTGAAGTTGACCACCTGTTCGGCCGTCGAGATCTTGCTGTGCATCAGGATGGCGTCAGCGCCAGCCTCATGGTAAATCGCCGCGCGCTCCAGGGCCTCATTCAACCCCCAGCCAGCGATGAAAGCTTCGACGCGAGCAACCACACAAAAGTCATCATCCCGCCGGGCATCTTTGGCCGCCTTGATTTTCCCAGCAAACTCGTACGGATCGGCCAGCGGTTGTTGTTCGCCATTGATAAAGGAATTGGTCTTCGGGTAAAGCTTGTCCTCAATGCACATGCCTCCCACGTCTATATTTTCCAACTTGCGCACCAGGCGTCGAACGTTGTTGAAATTGCCGAACCCCGTGTCCGCATCCAGGAGAATGGGTATGTCGGTGGCGTCGCTCATGAACTCGACGGAATCCAACACCTGAGTCCAACTGGCCTCATTATTGTCGCGGACGCCATACGCAGCGGAAATTGCCAATCCACTGCCCCAGATACCCGAAAAACCGGCCTCTTGCACGATTTTGGCGCTCAACCCGTTATGGGCTTCCATCAGAAACTCGAGCTGCTCGGAAAATAGCAGTTTTCTCAACTCGGTAGCCTTGTGACTCATTGTTTATGTCCTGGTTGCAATGTCAAAAGAAGTGGTAATCAATGATGAATCGTTGCGGCGTGCTACCCGGTAACAGCCGACGGATCGTTCGCGATTGAGTTTGCCTTCACATACGATTCAATTTTTCAATGGCGATTTGACCAATTTCCCTCATCGTATCGACCGTCGTTGCGCCAATATGGGGCGTCAGTATGACATTCGGCAATTCTGCCAACGGAGAAATTCTTCCCTCGCCTTCTGACAGATGAACATCCAGTGCTGCGCCCGAAGGTCCCTTGTTCGAGTTCAATGCATTGAGCAAAGCAAGTTCATCGACGATTCCTCCGCGTGCCAGATTGACTAGAAAAGAGGTGGGTTTCATCCACGAAAGAACTTCGACATCGATCAAACCAAGCGTCGATTGCATCTTGGGAACATGGACGGACAAGAAATCAGCTTGGCGGACCACGTCGCGAAAGGACGTCAACTCAATTCCTTTTTGCGATAGCATCTCGGCGTCCTCCGAACTCGGGTTCTCGATACAACCGACGGCATGCCCCAGGCATGTCCCATTTGGCCGACCCGCGAACCAATGTTGCCCGCCCCCACGATGCCCAGTACCTTGCCTCTCAACACATATCCCGTTGTTTTCTGTTTGGTCCAATGGCCTTGTCGAAGTTGAGCGTCGTTAAATCGGATTTGCCGAGCCAGACCAATCATCATGCCAAATGCCAGTTCGGCCACCGCTTGGGCACCTGGCTCTGGAATCCGGAATAATTCCATGCCGCGTCCCCGGGCATATTCCCAGTCCAGGTTGTCCAACCCAGAGCCTGCACGGATCAACAGCTTGAGATGCGGGGCAGCGGCAAGCACGTTTTCATTGATATCCACCCCGCTGCGGAACCATAGAATTTCCCGGTCGCTGATGGCGGCACAGAGTTCCGCTTCCGTTCCGTTGATGGCGCATACCACATCGTAAGCGGATCGGAGCTCCTCAAGTGCCTCTGCACAAATGGAACTTGCGATCAGGATCTTCGTGGGTTTAGACGTCAAAAGATTCCCCGTCTGCGGGCCGCCAGGCGGGCAGAGTGATAGATTTTCCGAGCCGGATTGTAGACAGGTTTAAGGATGGATTTGAGAAGCGGTGTCGGTTTGGTCATAGCAGGCGTGAGTGATTCAACAATTTCCGCACCGAAACGGGAGGCCAACTCGACAATGAATTGGCGAAACTCCGATCTCGTTGGATGAGAATAGCCGGGTGAATAGCAAACAATCGTCTGTTTTGGAATGTGGCTGAAATCTCGTGACAGGAATTCCGCGACGCGATCGCCGATCGACTCTCGAGGAATCTCGAGGCAAGCGAAATAGTCCCAGTCAACGTCGAGGATCTCGTCCTCTTCAATATCGGTCCATTGCCCGGTCGATAATTCTTCATATTGGATGGGAACGCCGGTGCGACCACGCAACGCCAAACTGACACCGTGAAGCCTTGCGGACAAATCAGTTTCATACAACACCGACGTAACATCGTATTCGCGGCCGCCCGGATCGTCGTGGACCCAGCGAATGCCTTTGAGGATTCCTTCCAGCAGCGCATGTTTCAGAAAGTTGCCTTCGTCGACATCCGGAAAACGGTCCCAGATATCGTAAGCCCGCTGTGTTTTGCGATTGACCAGCAGGCCCCGCAGGTCACAGTGAAAATCCAAATGCAAAACCCTGGCCGCGCGGACATTGTTGTCACGCCAAATACTTAACGCCTGCTCGTGAGTTTCAATCACGTGCAATGTTCGAGTCGTCATTGACCCGTCTCAGAAAAATGGAGCAATGGCGTGATTTTCTGCAGGCAGGTTCGGATGAAATAGGCTGACCAGGTGGCGATCCCCAATAGTTTGCAGCCGTCTTCGATCACGTGTCGCCCTGGAATGCTTCCAAAAACGACAAACTCTTCCGGCGTGACAAATAAATCGACCACGGCCGAAACGGCGAAAAAACCAAACGCCAACCCCAGCAGCATGAATTCTGTGTTCAGAATCATTTGTCGGAATCGAACCAGGAACCCGAGGACCAGCGCACCGTAGGCCAGAAAAACAATCTTCTGCGGAATGTGCAAGTGGTCAGGCAAGACTTCTTCGTGCAACAGGTATAAATCGTCGAACATCAGCAGCGCAGAAACCAATCCGGCGCAGATGAGAAACCAGGCAAGCTCCCGGTTGTCGCCAGATTGAAAAACGATCCATCCGCAGAGCAGGCAAATTGAGGCGGCAGCACACCACAACAAGACCCCGAAATTCGAGATCAGGCCGACGTACATCGGGGCGTTGAATTCCGCCACAGGATCAATAAAGAATATACGTGGTGGTAAATCTGTTCTCAAATAAATCAGTACCACAATCGCGATCCCCAGCAGGATCGGCACATACAGGAATAACAACAGTGGAAGCAACTTGGCTAGCTGGCTGTTTGGCTTGGCAGTGGTTTTCTTCATTGATGCGGGCTAGTGTCTAACACAATTCAGTCCGGTTGCGAGGCACAGTGACGTTGAATCAAGTCATTGACGATTTCCACGACCTCCGGAAACGGCAATGTCGAATCGACAGTTACGAACGTTTTTGCATAGCATTTTTTTTGCTTGAGAATATTTCGTTCCCGCTCGAGGTATTCAGCCGGTACCTCCTGCTTGCGGGAGTACAAAACCTCCGACGGCGCGTCCAAAAATATGGCAAGCTCGGGCCTCGGGTAGATAGCTCTCAAGAACCAATGATGTAATCGGTCGGTTAAACGGTGCCCTCCCGGATCGTCGGGTACCGGACACGCATCAAACAGAAAATGCCGGTCATACAGCACAACGTTGCCACGCAGTTGATACATCCACGAATACACCTGCCGGTACGACTCTTCGGAAACCCGCCGGACCAATCGGCCCAACGCACCGATTTTTCCCCGCTTATCAACGCGATGCTCAAGACCATGCAGTTTCAAATCCTCTGGTACCTGTTGACCGGCTCTTTTCAGCGTTTTCTTGTGACGATTCACTTTCCAGCGGTGGACTAACCTGGATGTCGGCAGCGCGACATTACTCGACTCAACACTGGTTCCCATGTACAGGTATTTCAAAGGCAACGGACAGGTTTCCAGGACAGCTTTGGCAACAGCTGTTTTTCCCGAACCGTCCGGACCGATAAGCGCGACCGTCTTACAACGATTCTGTTTCGGCCAGCGGTTGGAGGCGCTGGGTTCGACTTTTGGCTTCTCAGTTTTTTCGGCAATAGAAGACATTCTCGTCGTCCAACAAACCGTATTTGTCTTTGGTTTCCTCGTGTATTTTCGATCCCCGGTCCAGCTCGACCTCGAATCCTGCTTCCGTCAAACGCATCCCAAAATCATGCCCATAGACGCGAACATGCTGCTCTTCGCCGAAATGCTTTTTGCGTTCTCCAGGAGCGACGATGCTGGCGTCTTCATACGTTTCCCGGTCGAAATCAATGGGCACGGAAATTAGCGCCCATCCGTCAGGCTTCAGCACTCGATACAGTTCGCAGATCGCCTGTCGGTCATGCTCTATATGTTCCAGTACATGGATACAAATGATGGCGTCAAACGATTCCGACTCAAATGGAATGTCCGTAATATCGACACAATGCGGGGCATGCGGTCGGCCATCCAGATCCACGCCCACGAACTCGATGTGGGGCATCCTGGTCAATCGTCGCGACAGGGCATATTTTGGCGAGACGTGCAACAACCGAATGGGTTCGGAAAACAGATTGGTCTTTTCCTGCAGGTACAGCCAATCCCTGCGGTGCCGTGCTTTTGAATTGCAACGCGGGCAGTATCCGTTGGGCCGGACCTTGATGGATGTTCCACCATGCGTAAAGGCGCGCAATCTCCACCCGCAACACGGGCAAACGTGCCGGTTGCCCGCGAACAGGAGCGCTCGACACGCCAGGGCCGGTTCCATCCAGGCTCTGTTGGTCGACTTACGGGCTGAATTGAATAGTAGTTTGATCAATGTTCAGTTGTCGCGGTTACTCACCGACGTCGCATTGGGGTCGACGACCATTCGTTTCTTCCTTTTCTTTGGAGAAAGCAAAGACCGAACGGCTCCCGCCCAGTCATAAATAAAGGGCCACGGGTCCTTCCAGGAAAACACCGCATAAGCTTTCTTTCCTTTCAACGACTGCCACCACTGGCCGATCGTCAAATCGCCACGCCGCCAGTATTGAATCGCCGACTGTAAATCTTTTCGCAGGTGAATCCATTTGACGCCCCGGTAGGTCTGCTGACGATTTTCCGGTAAGGGGCGTCCTACCGCATCACAATAGGCAGTAAATACCAATTCAACTCCGCCAGCCTCGGCAATAGCCGAGCGTCCGGTTGGCCGACCAATATTGGGCTCAACGATGAAGAACTCGCCGGTGCGTTGGTCCCGTTTCATCTCCATGTATCCGAGCCCGCGATAGTTGACGTGCCGAAACAGCCGCAACGTTTGTTCAAGCACGGTATCGTTGCGGACTTCCTCTCCCAGGCAGCTGACACCGGTTTCCGGCGGCCATTGTCGCAGCTTGCGAGCGACAAACGCGGCCAGCGGTTGAGAATTCCTGTCGAAGTAACAGTTACACGAATATAAATCGGAATCCTCACCTTCAATCCATTCCTGCACGATGAAGCAGTCGGTCCAGCGGCAGTAGTGATTGTGAGTGGCAATCAATTCATCCGCGCTGTCGATTTTGAATGCCTTGAAGATCGTTTCGTCTTCCCATTTTCTGGCTGCGCTGTCACGAGGTTTAAGCACACACGGATACGTCAATTCGCCGGCGGCGCGTTCCACATCCTGTTGACTTTCAATAAAGATCGTCTTGGGAATCGGCAAGTCGTTCTGGTTCGCAAACGAATAAAAGCTGACCTTGTCCATCAACATTTCCACGACATCGGAATCTGGCAACAGGACGTGAAAATATTCTTCAAGCTGTCGGCGATGCCGCGACACCAATAACACATTGGTGTCTTCGCAAGGAAATAGCACGCCCTTTTGTCCCAGTCGGGAACCAAGTTTGACCAAATGGGGAATCAAATCCGTGTCCGCAGTGGGAGCATAGACGATTTCCTGGCAGACATTGGTTTTGCACTGCGAATGCCCCGGATCCGAAGCAACCCCGATCACGGGGACGCCGTGCGCAGCAAGAGTTCGTGCCGCTGGCAATCCTTGCATGCTGTCGAACCCAATCAAAACTGCCACCGGCAATGGCGTTTCCTTCGGAGACCCCTGGCGATCGTGTTTGCGGGTTTTGATTTGTGCCTTTGCTGGTGCTACCGTCATGAATTAATTGACCGTCGTCGCAGTCGGTTGTTCGACAGGCCGCGGTCTCGAAGCGGGTTTTTCAGTTGATGGGAAACCGAGATTGGCGTAGACCTGTAACAGGTATCTCTCCTGGTGTTGCCACGCCAACTGCTCCTCGATTCTGCGTCGCCCGCAGTCTCCCATTTTCTGTCGGAGATGCGGGTCGTCCATCAAAACCGCGATGTTGTTGGCAAAATCAGTTTCGTCATTGTGCCGGGAATAAAGCGCCGCATCTTCCGCCGAAGCGCGGTGCTCCGTAAGGTCAAAGGCAACAATCGGTTTGCCCACGGCCATGTATTCCATCATCTTGATCATGGTTGAACGATCGTTGAACGGATCAAAAGGATCCGGATCGACACAAATATCAGCCGTCGAAAGATAACGCAGCATTTCTTCATCCGGAACGCGACCGGTAAACCAGACGTGGTCGTTCAGGCCCAATTCTTGGGTCATTTTTTTTAGGCCTGGAACCGCGCTTCCTTTGCCCATCACGACGGCAAACACATCCGACCGACCGAGCTGATTGACCAGGTGATTCAACGCTTTTAGAAAATAGTCAACTCCATCTTGCTGGCCCATGACACCGACGAAACCCAGAATCGTGGACGCTTTCGCCCGCAACTTGGGATCGGGAGGCATGGGCTTGACCCGGTTCAAGTCCGGCCCGTTTCGGACGACGGTAATCTTGTTGGCCGGAACATGGGCCCTTTCGATTACTGTTTTTTTATATGATTCGTTCGTGGAAATAATTTGATCCGCAAAACGACAGGAGAGCTTTTCAAAGAACACCAGAGCGTTAAACACCACGCGTTTTCCGCCCGTACGAAAGCGCGAGTTGTACATTTCTGGTGATAGGTCGTGATGGTCAAAAACGAATTTCCTGCCAAATACCCGATAACAGATGGCAATCAGTACAAACAGATCGGGAGGATTGTGGGTGTGGATCACGTCAAACCCTCGGCGGAAAAACACCCACAGCGTCAGGTAGAAACAAGAAAACAGGGACCACCCGTATTCCCACAGGTAACCCATAAAACTGTCACCTGCCGGTGGAGCCAGGAAGCGGTAAACATGAACGCCATTGACATTCTCGTACCGCGGCAATGACTTCTTTCCCGGTGCAATCACGCTGACCTGGAAGC
This sequence comes from Pirellulaceae bacterium, assembly GCA_942492215.1. Lineage (GTDB taxonomy): Bacteria > Planctomycetota > Planctomycetia > Pirellulales > Pirellulaceae > Mariniblastus. The sequence continues at coordinate 298,919 of CALODY010000009.1, read as the reverse complement.
CGGCATCGATCAGCGAATTCGCTTCCCGGCGCACCCGCAGATCATTCGGGTACGGGTTGTTTTCCAACAACATCAACACGCGACAGTCTTTTTCAGGTTTCATTCAACGGGGTAAAGGTAAATGGTTCAAAATGGGGCTGGCCAGCTCACCAGCAAATGCCTTCATAGTTTCCATTCTTTTTCCAGCCCGCTTCCTTGCTGCTTCCGACCAGATCGATAATGATTTGGTCCTGACGAGCCGTGGTTGCAAGCTCTCGAAATGCCGGACTGCCGTTGGTAACCACCAATACCTCGGAGTCGTCGATGACTTCGTGAATCGAATGCCGCATCAAAGAGGCGATGTGGGGCAGCTCACGGTCGAGAAACGCCCGATTCGATCCGATCAACTGGTTCGGAACGACGTTTTCGTCGAATACGGTAATTGAAAATCCGCGCCCCAGTAGCGTTTCGATAATCGGCACGACGGGGCTTTCTCGTACGTCATCGGTTTGGGCTTTGAAACTTAATCCCAATACGCCGATACTCTTGCAGCCCGTTTTTTCAATCAGCTGGATGCCGGCCTGGATCTGTTTTTGGTTACTGTTTAGCACCTCTCCCAGGACCGGGCATTCAATGTCATTGGTTTTGGCGTCATACATCAATGCTCGCAAGTCTTTCGGTAAACACGAGCCTCCAAAAGCAAAACCGGGGGTGAGATAGGCGTCGGAGATGTTCAATCTTTTGTCCCGACAAAAAATCTCCATGACTTGCTGCCCGTCGACGCCGTGGGCTTTGCAGATATTTCCGATTTCGTTGGCAAACACGATTTTTAATGCATGAAACGCATTATTCGCGTACTTCACCATCTCCGCTGTTTCAATCGATGTGCGTACGGTCGGGGCATCGACTTTCTCATACATGGCCTCGACCACATCGCCGCTGCGTGAATCGAATTCCCCGATCACAATCAGACTGGGTTGATCGTAGTCGGCAATCGCGCAGCCTTCACGTAGAAATTCGGGATTCATGCAAACCCCAAAGTCTGAGCCCGCCTTTTTGCCAGATTCCCCTTCCAGCACAGGAACCACTTTGTCGGCGACCGTATTCGGAATCACCGTGCTGCGTATCACCACGACGTGGTAAGCGTTTTTTGCCGCGATGGCTTGGCCTATCTCCCGGCAGACGTTCTCAATGAAGGTTAAATTCAGACTGCCGTTTCCGTGACTCGGCGTACCGACACAGACCAGGCTAATCTGGCTGTCTTGAACGGCCACCTCACTTTCGACCACCGCCCGAAAACGGCCTGATCGATGGACTTGTTCAACCAGCTCGTCAAGTCCCGGTTCACCGACGGTTGCCAGTCCTTGATTGATAGACGCCACTTTTGACGGATTGATGTCGACGCCAATTACGTCGTGCCCGTCGCGGGCAAGGCATGCGGCAGATACGGTTCCCACATACCCAAGTCCAAATACGGAAATTTTCATTTTCTGTTAATCTAAGATGTCAATCTCTCGACGTCTTTTTCCAAGGTGTCAAATTCGGTGTTGTTTTGAATGCATGCATCCGACCCAGAGCCATCCATCGGCTTGCCGCTGGCATGTCGGAAGATCGCGGCAAGTTTTTCAATGTTTTTTCGAATCTCGAACTTCTCGACAATGATTTGACGGCCTCGAGCACCGAGTCGCCGTCGCAGATCACCATCCGAGATCAACTCCGTCAAGGCCCCGGTCAGCTCCTCAACAATTCGTTCCTCGACCAGCAATCCGGCCTCTCTGTCGGTGACCAGATCCGGAATTCCCGTGACCGGCGTCGTGACAACCGGGACTTCACAAGCCATCGCCTCCATCAAAACCACCGGGATTCCATCTCGATCACCATCTCTGGCAATCACACACGGGAGAGCAAAAATGTCGCTTTCGCGGTAATAGTCCAGAATCTGTTCCTGCGACAGCGAGCCAACCAGATGAACATGGTCCTGCAAACCAAGTTCATGGATCTGTTTCTGGAGCTGTTCTTTGCCGGAACCGCTCCCCACGATGTGGCATTCAAATTCAGTGCCCCGTTCGGCCAAGTTATGGCAAGCGGCGACGAGGTACTCAAATCCCTTCTTTTCGACCATCCGACCGACCGAAAGAATGCGCATGGGCGTTGAGGCATCGCTTCGTCGTTTTTCCGGCTTTAACAACTCCGTGTCCAATGCACAGTAAACAACATGAATTCGGTCCGGGTCCATATCGGGGCATAGCCGTTGAATATAGTTCCGGTGATACTCGGAAATCGTCACGACCTCGGCGGCATGTTCCAGTTCGTTTTTGACTGATTTCTGGTTTCGCCCGAACAGCCCGAAAGCGTGTGGGTGGATCGAAAAAGTGATTCCGGTCAGGTCGGAAACGACACCGGCGGCAATGGCGTCGATCCAGACAAAATGCGAATGAATGTGATCAAACTGTTGAGCCTTGATGGATCTGGCAAACGACACGCTTTTGGGGAACAAGACCATCGACCGGAGGAACACGCCAGGCTCGCGGGCCGACTGTCGGACTACATTCCGGAGCGCATTGAGGTACCGCCAGGGCGATCTTACCAGGTAGAAGAGTTGCGCCTTCACGATGGACCATGAGACAAACGGGCTGTAGTGTGTTAGTGAAAGCAACTCATGGGCCTGGTCATGGATCACGGAATGCCTGGGACGCAACAACGAAAAGATTTCGACATCAACATCCAGCCGGCGCAGACAATCGATTTCCCGCATGATGAAGGTTTCCGTCAGGTAAGGAAACCGATGCAGAATATAGGCGACTTTAAGGTTCTGCATTGATTGCGAGGTCAGGTAGTTCCGCTTTCTCTGGACTTCTTAACTGTGATTCCTGCAGCAAGTGGTGCAAGATCATGGACAGGTATCGAGGATAGGACCGACGATCCGACAAACACCCATAGTTCATTCGCGAGTGGTATTTCCATCCACCATCATCTCGCTGGTTCCGCAGTACCTGGTCAAACGCGCTGTCAGCAAGCTGTTGAAAGGCTCCCAGGTTCATTTCTGTGGCTAAACTCAGCGCCCTGGCAATGGCTACCGTGTAATACGGCACATCAGGTGTTTCGTGTTGACAGTCGAACCGTGCCCGCCCGTCAGGTGTCAGCCCGGTGGCGAGATAGTTGGCCAGACGCTCCATCATCGGCCAAACTTTTGCGTCGCCGGTGATTCGGTAGTAGTGAGCCAGGTCCATGAATTCAAACGCGTTATATTGAAAACAGAGAAAATGAGTTTTGTCCTTCTCGGGAGTCCGTCCCAATGCATACGGCAGCTCGCCTGACGGCAATTGGACGTGCTCCAACCACGTCACTGTTTTTTCCAGGGGCCGGAGATAATTATCTTGACCGGTCATTTCATAGAGGCGGGCCAAGAACCAGAGCAGTAACGTCGAGTTGTTGGGAACGCCACCTCCGTCGCCAGATCGGTGGGCAAAGTAATTCACCGCCCACATGTTTTGCTGTTTTTGCTGACGAAACCCGATGTCCCGCATCAGGTAGTCGAACCAGCGTACTGCCGCGTGTAGATATTTTTCATCCGTGACACGGGAATAACTTTCCAGCAGGCCCAGGGCTGCAAAGCAACCTTCAACGGTTGCCACGCGATCCTTCCATTCCGGATTGGGATATTCCCAATACCCCTCGGGCTGTTGCATGTTAACGATATTGTCCGACCCAGCCAGCGCAATGGTCTTGAAATTTGGATCGCCTGAACCTTCAAATAACTGCCAGTTGCTGAAGATCCAGTACCCTTGCGGCTTGCATGTAAATCAAGTTGTCCGTCCACGGCAGCAAACTGAAATAACTTTTGATGAACCGGCCCACCCGGGTGTTGAATCGAATACCTGGATCCGGCCCAACTAACGCATCGCCATTCCAATGTGCCTGGATCAGGTAGCCATGCAATTTGGCAGCCGCGCGACAATAGCGATTGCAATCACCATGCACGCCTGTCAACCGCGATATCATCGCTGGTCGTCGGCGGTTTTCAGGATTTGATTCCAAGTCGTTAATACTATTCACCTTGAATAATTGCATTCACACCAGATATTACGTCGAACTTGAGACGTTTCGGCCGTTCTTCGTGGCATTCCATTGATCGATCGCCGCCCGATAGACCATTTCCGTTTTTTGACAGACGACCTCAGGCGACATCTCCGTCAGCAGTTTTTGCCTGCCGGCATTGCCCATCTTTTTGCCGAGTTCCTGATCCTTCAGTATCTCAATAATCGCTTTGGCCAATGCAGCTTCATCGCGGGGTTCAACGAGAAAACCCGTTTGCCAGTCGTCGACAACGTCTGGCAATCCTCCGGTTCGCGTTGCCACAACCGGCTTGGCGTGAGCGTATGCGACGGGCACAACACCGCTCTGTGTGGCCTCGATATAAGGCAATACGACTACGCTGGCCCGATCAAACAACTCTGCTCGTTCTTCATCCGAGATCCAACGATTATGAACCACAAATCGAGTTGGATCTTGCATGCTGGCTCGATAGTGATCCATGTTCTCGCCTTTACCACAAATCAAGAACTGGGCGTCGGGTATCTCCTGATTGATTAGCGGTTGTGCACGAATCAGGTAATCCAAACCCTTGTAGGGCCAGATTCGCCCAAAAAAGAGGATGATCGGTTCACACGACTCAGTTGACCGGTCACCGTTGTCACCGATCGCAATGTGGGGAATCACATGAACATCCCGGAGGGGAATGCCAATTTCATCCACCACGACTTGTTTGAGCTGCGAACCATGCACAATGACTTTGTCCGCCCGTCGATATCCAAAATCCATAATCCACTGCGGAGTCTTCTGCGCGCCGCGATCGCCTGTATGCCGCCGTGGGTCATGCACGGTAAATACGATTGGATACCGGCGTCGCAGAATCGGAAGCACAAAATTGAACCACATGTGGCCAAGCTGAAAATGAACGACATCAGGTTGGAAGCTATCAATCTGCCGGACGATCCAGCGAATGGTTTGCAACTGCCGCAGGGGTTGACGCAGTCGGGGCTTGGCAAAGTCTCTAACTTCGATCCCGTCTTCCAACGCCTGCTTGTGCGGCTCAAAAAGCTCGGTCGGCATGATCAACATTACCTCACCGTAGGCCTTCAAGCCGTTGGCGTGCTGAATGCAATATTCGCCAAAATCGTATGAGACGAAGGCAATTCGCATTTTTTTAGCGCGTCCCGAGATTTCGAATTCCACCCACGGTCCACGATTCAAACGCCATCCAGACGACAAAATACAGGAGCGCTGCGGTCGCAATCAGCACCGGCAAATACTGATCTCGAAAAAAGGAAAGATAGGCGACCATTACGACGCTGGCCAGCAACGGTTTCCAGATCAACCGGCCGAATTCGACATGTGCCACCAGTTCCTTGACTGGTTTGTAGTGCTGAATCACATCGACAATTCGAGTGATCAATGCTGCCACCGCTGCACCGATCAAACCCATTGAACTGATTAACAACCAGCCAATGACAAGATTGACAAACAGGTTGACGCTGACAATTCGAAGTGTGGTTCCTTCCCGGCTGCCAGCCAACAAAATGTGTCCAAATGCAAACGTCAGCGCTTTCAAAATGAGGATAAACGCCGTGATTCGCACCACGCCGGCAGCCTCACCGAATCCTTCGCCTTTGTAAACAAACTCCAGGGCCGGTCCGGCGACCATCATCAGCCCAACCGTCCCCGGGATCGCCAATACCATCAACAGTTCAATCAAGCGATTAGAAACACGGTCGAGGCCTTCTTTTGTGTTGGAAAATTTTCGGCACATGATGGGAAACGCAGCGACCATGACGCTTTGGTAGAAAATTCCCAACGGAACCATTAACTGTGCTGCCGCGTTATAAAGACCCACGTCCGTCTCGCTGGTCATCTTCGACAACAACACGATATTCAGGCTGGTCCACCATGCGGTGACGGTGTCGATTGCGACAAACGTTGTGGAACGCCGGGCAATCTTTTGGACAAACCCGAAATCCCAGTAACTCGCTTTCCAGGCGCCTAAGTGGATCCACGTCAGAATAAATAATGCAGCGGCAATCAGCACTCGCGAGACCACGATGACGGCCACGATTTGGTAAATGCTTCCGCCGGTCCACAGTACATACAACGTGGCGGCCACCTTCAAGAGGTTTACCGGCACTTGCACAAAAGCGATGAGGTGCATTTTTTCCCAGCCACGAATGACCGCCTCGCAAATCGTGGAGATTGCAAACGGCAACAATCCCAGCGAAGTAATCAGGATCACGTCACGCGTATCGGCCGGATAGTTCAGTAGAACCACCGCTCCCGCCAACAGCAGCATGGAACCAACTGCCGTAATCAACCCGACCAACAGGCTGCTGGCGAAATATTTTCCGGAGTGTTGAGCATCCTTGGCAACTTCCCGAGTGATCAGAGTCTGCATGCCAAAGGTCGCGACCACCTGGAACGAATAGAACAACGTCAGTGCCAGTGACATCTGTCCAAATGCATAGGTGCCTAACTGGCGGGCGACCAATACATAGATCAAAAACGTCGTTCCTTTATTCAGAATGTCGCTCGTCAAGATGGCTGCCAGATTGGCGGCAAATCGGCGGGAAATCGGATGATGTCTGGTTTTCTTGTTCACTGCGAAGTTGCCGCCGTCGCCTCCTGGATGGAAGCTTGCTCGTCTTGCGGGTTCTCGTTGGCCGATTTTCCAACCGCAACAAAGACCGAACAGATCAAAGCCGCCACCAGACAGATCATCTGAATTTGAGCTCGGCTGTTAAAAATATCGAATGACATGTGGATGGTCTGGCCCAGGAACGCCGCAGTTAATCCAATTGCCAACGGCGACCAGAAACGGCAATCGATGGACTTGTCGAACTGTTGAGTCTGTCGATAGGCCCGCCACCCCAACGTCAGAATCGAAACCAGGAAACCCGCAAACGCAATGAGTCCCAACCATCCGAGTTCTGCCAACACAAGCAGATATTTGTTATGAACCAGGTAGAACCAGGCTTCGCGATACCGGGCGGACTGCGCGTAACTTCCGGCAACGACATCCCAATTGTTTGCGCCGACTCCCAACGGGTGATCCGCGACCATCAATCTGGAAAGCTCGACCAGTGGCAGCCTGGCCAGCGCCGATCCCCCATCATCGCCGAACAATCGGTGCGACAGGATTTGGGAAAATGGCTGGATTAAAGCAACAGTGAGAATCAACATCAAAACGATCATCCACTTTGACATCCAGCCGTTGCGAATTGCGAACAACCCGAAAATGGCTACCGAAACGGCCGCCGCCAACCAGCCACCGCGAGACATGGTCAGCACCAGCCCCAGTCCTCCCAGCGCGCCATGGCTGCGAGAGATAGCAGTTTGACTTTTCTGGAAACCGGCATCACCAGCAGACTCAACGCCGGGGCGAAGAGCAGGGCAATGAAGCTGGACGCCACATTGGGCGAGCCAAACGATCCAGTTACCCGTTTGCTGCCGCTATAGAACCGAAACTCGACAGGGCCTACCCGGATATCGTCGGCGATAACTCGTGTGGCAACCATCAACGCGCCTTGAAAGGCCAATCCGATCAATGATAACTTCAACACGAACATGATGTCTGATCGAGTCGAGACGTTGTTGGCAATGTACGCAAAAATCAGGAACGCCTGGAGCAACAAGAACAATTCAAACAGGGTTCGCTCGCTGTCGGCCGCCCACAATACTGAAAGTGCCGTGAGTGCGAGCAATGCCGTGAGCCACTTGTTCAAGTAAACCGGGGCTGATTCGACAATCGTTCGCGGCAGCCATTGAAGGTACAGCAGGGCCAAACAAAATGTCGTGATCGAAATGTTGAATCCGCTAATCGCTCCGAATTGCGCGTCATCCAGATCATGAAACAGATAAGTATCCAATTGGAGCGGAATTTCCAGAACGACCACGCCCAATAACAGCCGGCGCCAGATTGCGACTCTGCGTCCAACCTGCGAATCGCCAGCCTGCATGATGCCCTGGCGTTCATCCGATGAGGACTGGGATGACGCCAGAGATTGCCAGGAAATGGAATCGTCGCTCATTGGTGATTGGTCGTGCTGAATGAATTCACAGCTTCGCTGACCCGCGCAATTTGTGCTTCGGTAATGCCCGGAAACATCGGAAGGGAAAAGATCCTGGAAGCCAGGCTGGAGCAAACCGGTAGATCACGGGGTATGGATCTTACCGACGCATAGGGTTCGGCATGATGAAGGGGCAGGGGGTAGTGGATGCCGCAATAGATCTGTTCTTCGCGCAAATAGTCGAGCAGCTGATCCCGCCGGTCGTGTTTGGCAACAAACAGGTGGTAAACATGTCGGACGTCCTCGTTTTCGGACATCAACTCCAACTCGGAATCCCGCAGGTATTGCCGATACAAATCGGCCGCCTTTCGCCGCTGATTATTCCAGTGGTCCAGGTACGGCAGTTTTACCAGCAACACGGCCGCTTGAATCGTATCCAGCCGACTGTTGAACGCCAGCATACTGTGCACGTTTTTCTGCCGCTGACCGTAGTTGCGAAGCAGTCGTAGATTGTCGGCGACCTCTGCATCGTTGGTGACCACGGCGCCACCGTCTCCGAAGGCCCCCAGGTTTTTGCCGGGATAGAAGCTGAAGCAACCGGCGTCCCCGAAAGACCCGGTGCGTTGACCTTTGTAGTCGGCGCCGTGCGCCTGGCATGCATCCTCGACAATTTTCAAACCATTTTCATCGGCTATTTGCCGAATCGTATCCATCTCCGCCGGTTGCCCATATAAATGAACGGGCACGATCGCTTTGGTGCGCGTCGTGATCGCCCGCTCGATCAAGTTGATGTCAATGTTGTGATCGGTTTCGTCAATGTCCACCAAAACGGGAGTGGCCCCCGTGTGGGAGATGGCGTAGGTCGTTGCCACAAACGAGTTTCCCGCCGTAATGACTTCATCGCCCGGGCCTACTCCAACGGCCCGCAGGGCGAGATGGAGTGCCTCGGTACCGCTGGCGACACCAACGCAAAAATCGGAGTCACAGTAGTCGGCAAACTTTTCTTCAAATTCGTGAACCTCGTCACCAAGGATGAACTGTGCCCGGCGGACGACGTCCTCCACGGCCGGCATCACCTCGTCGGCAAGTTCATTGGTTTGTTGGGCTAGATCCACGAACGGAATTTGTTCTTTAATCGTTTTCATGGGTGTTAACTCAGGTTGCAATGGTCGTCACGGTCAAGTGACGAATTTAGATACGAAAGTCCACAGGATTGGCATGTTAATTCAGAAGGAGTCTCAATTCGCTCACCGCAACGACAGACCATACCGACCTGTCGAGCTGGTGAGCCCACCATCAACGCATGCGGAGGTACGTCACCGGTAACGGTGGCACCGGCGGCGATCATCGAGTAACGTCCCAAACGAATACCGGGCAGAATCGTCGCATTGGCTCCAATGGAACAACCACACTGAACCACGGTCCGTTTCAGCCAGCTCTTGGCAGAGTCGTATCGATGAGCTGCTTCGTCCATTCGCGGAGATCGCGGGAACAGGTCATTGGTGAAGACGACGTGGGGACCAATGAAACAGTCGTCCTCGATGGAAACGCCTTCCCAAATGCAGACGTGGTTCTTGATCGTCACGTTGTTACCGACGCAAGCTCCGGACTCGAGAAAAGCGTGGTCCCCAATGTTACAGTTGCAACCAATTTGAACATCAGGCAAAACGTGTGCGAAGGCCCAGATCCGCGTTCCGGCCCCAATGGTTTCGCTTTCGACGAGTGCCGCTTCGTGTATGAATTCCGCCGCCATCACGTGCAGTTGTTTTTGCCTACGATCATTTCGTTTCGGTTGCCAGCGACGGATCGCGCGCCGGAAGAAGTTCCACGTCGCCCAGGTTTTCTCGCAATGAGAAGTCTGCCGCTTCAATCACTCGCACGACATCCAGTCCGTTTCGGCCATCGGTTTTGGGACGTTGGTTGTCGACAATGCAGTCCACGAAATTCTTGAGTTCCGATTTCAGCGGTTCGACTTCCACAATCCGCGGGCAATACATGTCGCCATAACGGTAGCTGACCTGGAAATCGCTAAAAGTATCCTCCGGAGAAACCCCTTTGCCGTTTTGATACTCGACTCCGTTATCGTAGATCTTGATCTTTTCCAGGGGCTCGAGATCGTTGTAGATCGCCATCTTTTTGCTTCCCACAACCGTCATCTCGCGTTTCTTGTGAGGATCCAACCAGCTGACGTGAATGATTCCCATCCGGTTGTTTTCGAAATGCATGTTCAAGGTGCACACGTCGTGAATCTGTTTATTTAAATGGGCCAGCCCGGAACAGTTCACCGAGACAGGAACCGAACCCATCAGATCCAGCATGATCGATACATCATGCGGGGCGAGGTCCCACAAGGCGCTCACATCATGCCTAACAGGCCCGAGATTGAGTCGCGACGAGCTCATGTAGTAGATCTCGCCGAAATCATCGTTCAGCACCATTTCTTTCAGTTTGGCGACGGGTGCCGAATGCAGAAAAATATGCCCCACAAACAGCTTTAGCTGCTGGGCGTCAGCGAGTTCGATGAGCGTTTGGCATTCTGCGGAGGACGTTGCCAACGGTTTTTCTACAAACGTATGAATGCCTTGTGATAGCGCCTCGGCAGCCAGTTGAAAATGCGTTTTGGTAGGCGTCGCAATAATGACAGCATCCACCGCATCCCTGGTCAACACTTTGCCGACGTCTGTCGTTCCAAATGCCGTCGGAAACTTGTCGCAATATTCTTTCAAGCGTTCGATGTTCAAATCACAGAGAGCCGTCAGCGTACAATTCGGGAGCCCATCCAGGACGCGAACCAGGTTCGGCCCCCAATAACCCAGGCCGATAATCCCGACACGAATTTTTTTTGAATCAGATTGGTGAATCATGTTGTTGTGGGGTAAAAGTGAATTGGATTAATTGGCAACTGCTTACCCTTTCCGACAACCGGCACCGAGGGTCGTCACTCTCGGCTTTCGGTAACCTGTTCGGCGGGAAAGAGGCGTGCAAATCTTTGTCAAAGTGAGGTCTGTCTCAGTTCGTGCGGTGTTTGAACAACCGCTCTTCCGCGACTTGACGACAAATGGCCGGGATCGTGAGCAGCATGATCTTCAAGTCGAACCAAAAGGATCTGTTTGCCACGTAGGTTGCATCCAACTGATTCTCTTCCTCAAACGTCGTATGGTTTTTTCCGCTGACTTGCCAGAGCCCTGTCAGACCGGGTATGACTTCGAAACGAACCCTCTGCGACGCTTCGTATTCTTCCACGGGAACCACGTCCGGGCGGGGCCCCACCAGACTCATCTCGCCGCTGAGGACATTGAGCAATTGCGGAATCTCATCGATGGCCGTACTTCGCAGCCATTTGCCAAACGGAATGATTCTTGCGTCATTGTCCAGTTTGACCAGTTTGGCTCCCTTCTGAACCGCATCGATAACGTATTGCTGATGTTCGTCCGGATCGGTGTTGACATGCATCGACCGGAACTTCCACACGTAGAGTGGTCCGCCCCGGTATCCATAACGCTTGTGCCGGAACAAAACGGGGCCGCGGGAGACCAGTTTGATTACCACAGCAATGCACAGTAGGACGGGTGATAGCAGCAACAAGCCCAGCGAAGCGCCCACAAGATCAACTCCTCTCTTCCACCTCGGAAGAGGATCCACGGTCGTACGCTGATCCAGCGTCCGGTCTTCCGCATCGACAGGTAACTGGGCAGTTTTCAATCCGATATTCTTCTCTCCAACTCTTATTGAGACGAATGCAGCATTCCGCAAATTTAATCCCCGTTCGTCGGCGCGCACTCCGTCCCTCTGGGTGACCATCCGTGTCTCTCTGCCTGACTGGCGAACCTAAAATTCGCCATCCTGGTATCAATGACTATTTGGTCGATGCCATTAGTCGCCGAGGCGCCTGTCAATCCATTTCGGTAAATGTGTACGACTTTTGTTGAGAACCGCTCCCACGACACTGGCACCTTGTTCCCGAATACGGGCCAGCCCCTTGCGAGCGGCAGTTTCCGAAGTGACTTCGGCTTCCAGGACCACAACGATTCCGTCCAAGCTGTCCAGAGGAAGCAAGCCACTTGCAGCAGAATTGATGGCTGGCAAATCAAAAACCACCAAGTCGAATTGCGACGCCACATGGTAGATGAATTCATCATCGGGAATTCGGCAAACTTCCCGTGACACTCTGCGAGCTGTCCCGGCGGTCAGTAGCGACAACTGTGGCACCGAATCCGAATCTTTCGACACATCCAGAATCCTGGAGAGACCATTGAATCGCCAGAGGAATCTGCGGGGCAGCCATGATTTGACGGGACGCGTTGTCAGGTCCTGAATGCACTCGGACTCAGTTGCCTGTCCGCCAAGCAATTCCGCAAGCCCCGGTGCATCTTCCAGCATAAAAACTCGGTGCAGCCCCGGAGTCGCCAGATTCGTATCGACCAGAAGCACCCGCCAGTCTTGACACGTCGCGGCCAGCAGGGCAAAACTGGCGGCCACCGTGGTCACGCCTTCGCGACGGTTGGTGCTGATGAATCCCAAAGTGCGAAATTCACTACTGGATCCCAATCCTTGCGACTGCAAGCGCGACAACAGCACACCGTACTGACCATTGACCAATTTTATCATCCGGCGTTTTGCTGCACGGGTCGAACTTGCGACTTCCTTGCGGCGATTCCGAACCGTCGTGTTAGCCATTTCTGCTCACCTCGTACTGCTGATGGCGGCCCCGAGGAATGGAAACCAGGACCGGCAGGTCCAATGCATTTTCAACTTGCGTGGCAGTCACGAATGAGCGGTCAAAATACTCGGCCAAGGCCGCCCAGCCGATGCCGCAGAAGATTCCCAGCAAAATACCAAACAACAAGGTTTTTAAACGACCCCACCCGGCTGGGGTTGAGCTGAATGTCGCGCTTTGCAGCTTGTTGACACTGGAGATACTGTCTCGCTTCAAGCCACTCAAGATTCTGGCCTGTTCCATTCGCGCCATGCTGGCGAGATAGGATTCTTCCAGGATGGCCTTCTCGCGTTCCAACTCACTTATCTCGACGACGTTCTCATTGAGTCTGGCTGATTCAACCAGGTATGCCTGTCGCTGCTTTTCCAGAGATTCCTTTTCCGCTGTCAGAGCAACAACTTGCGCTCGTTCGTTCAGCAGCGATTGCTGCATCAGCTGATAGGTCGGATTGGGGGCGCTGACCGATTCGGTGGCGGATTGACTTTGCAAGGCCAGAATTTTCTCGATTGCTTCGCGCTGTTGCTTGACCGCAATTACCTCGGGTCGTTGTTCGGAGTACTTGGAAGCCAGTTCATGTTCCCGGATCTGTAGTTCAAAAAGTTTTTCACGCAAACTATACCAGCCGTCGCCTGATTGCGCCGTCGTCTGGTCGGCTTCAACTCGCGGCGGTAACGTTTCCAGAATCGAATTCAGCTCTTGTACTTTTGCTTCAGCCGAAGCCAACAACGCCTTGTTGGCCAGCTCCCGGGCTCGAAGAGATGTTGCCTGTTGCTCCAGGATCAAACGTTGCCCTTCAATCGAAACCAAACCAGCCACCGACTTGCCTTCTTCAAGGTTTTCCTCGGCAGTCGCCAGTCGTTGCTTAAGCTCTTCGGATTGATGAGTGAAAAAATGGAGTGAACCTTCGGTTTGGGAAATCCTCAGGTGTTCATCAATGAAGGCGTCGGTCAGGCAACTGGTCACCTGCTGGGCCAGCTGAGGGTGTTTTGCCTTGTAAGAAATCTCAAGGACGTGTGAGTTTTTCGGTGCCCAAAAGGATGCTTGCTGCTGGAACAGTCGAAGTGCGCGTTCTTCGCGACTTTCTTTAAACGGCTTCGGCAAAACGACTTCTTTAATTCCAGCCAGCCACTGCTTGACCTTGCTGGTCATCGAGGGCGGCTTGGATTTGGGCTGGCCGGCCCCCGTGATGTTATTGGCAATAATGGTGTCGACGCCGATTTCGTCGACCACGCGCTGGGCAGTGTCCCGACTCTCCAATATCTGGAGCATCGAGTTGATTTCCGATTCCAGCGTTTGGGCAATATTGATCGTCTGGCCCGTCGTGGCAGACGGATCCAGCGTAGTGGCTTCGTGCCCGACCCGCACGTAGACTTTTGCAAAGGACTCGTATTCACGGGGGCCGAAATAGATCCAACAAATCGTGGCTAATACGAGCAGGAAAAATACGACAAAGGCCTGCCTGGAATGGCGAAACAGTGCGCGCACTATATCGCCCGGCGGCAAATTGGAAGGTGGTTGAGGCGTCATTGCTGCTAATCTTGGTGGTCCGAACAAAGAACACGGCTATCTGCCATGATCCAAAATCATGAATCCGTTCGGTTCGTCCGGGATTGTAGTTTATAACTTGCGTAGCTTAACAAAATAAACCCAGCTGGGCAAAATAGGGACGTTATTAAACCAGAGGAAATTACATTTTTTTATGCCATCTACCCAAACTACCATCGCCACGATTTTGCTCACGTTGGTCCTCACACCATTTCCGATCCAATCTGAAGATAACCAACATCACGTTGAGAGAACTTGGCAAGAAACCCTGCCTTTGCGCGCAAGGAATGGAGTTCTCTGGTGCGCAGACCACGAGGAGGGAACGCTGATTGACTGGGAATTTGACCGCGATCCCGACAACGCCGGCGGAGGAATTTTCAACACGGGCAAGTCCGGCGAAGCCAAAGCGGAAGCAGACCCGTCGATGGCCTTTACGGGGCGGTTTTGCGCAAAAACCACGATTCAAAACGCGATTCGTTCCCAAAACGGGGCCAAGGCGGTCCGTCTGATGCGCTGGACGGATAAACCCTGGAGCGAGAATGGCAAGTACTTTCCCAAATCAGCTTACTATGGAGTCTGGATGCGACTGGATCACGAATACTCAACCGCTAACCCCGCCAGCTCCAGTGGCGGTTGGTGGAACGTGTTCCAGTTCAAGTCAAACGATAAACAGGGCAACAGCCAGCCTGTTTGGGTTTTGAATATTGGAAACAGCCGGAAAACCGGCGAAATGCAATTTTATCTCTACTCGGACGTGAACCGGACTCGATCGGTTTCTCAGCAAAATCCCGTCGCCTTGCCCGTGGGACGCTGGTTTCACCTGGAAGTCTTCTACAAGCAATCCGGGAAAAACGAAACAAACGGACGCATTACGGTCTGGCAGGATGGCGTTCTGATCCTGTCCGCCAATAACGTCAAAACGATACTTGTCGAAAAAGTGATGTGGGGCATCGGTAACTATACGGATCACGTGACTCAGGGAATCAATCCCGGCACAGCGACCATCTATTATGATGATGCGACCGTTTCCACTGTGCCGACACACAGCTTTGCAGCCGACAAATTGAAGACTCGCCAGCAAAATGACACGAAGGCACATCCAAATTAAACCTGATCGAAGTCAAGCAATCGCGATTGGCGTGTCCATGGTCATGATGACTCTATACGCTTTTTCCCATTTTCTCGTATTTGTTATGCAACTCGGCAAGTTGTTCAGGCGTGTCGTAGGCTGTCCCAGTCGATTCCGTGCCTGGGTATTTTTTCATGAGCCAAGCCCCCTTTTCCACCTGTGTACCGTCCGTCCAAATCTTGACGGTCTCACGTCATCGGCAGAGCCAACCTTAATGAACTTCCCATCTTTGACCGCGACGGCTTCTGCCCCGGGGATTCTTGATTGCAGATTTTGCAACTCGGGTTCGATCTCCGCCGTACATCAACTCTGTAAATTGCATCTACAAAACTGGCCGGCGTGTTTTCGGTGTATGCATTCGCGTAGAACGCCGATGTGTTTTTCGTTGCGACTATTGAACAGGCTCTCAAATGAGTGGAACCGAGTACACCAAGCGCGATGCATCGTAGTGTTTTCTGATACAGATGAAGCAGTCAGGGTACCGGTAAATCGAGTGGTGTGCCGTCGGGATGGCACCCCAAAAAAGGAGTTGTCGGCGACAACTATTTGGGCGGATTTGGCATGATTTGCCAGCAGAGAAAGTCGGGAAAACGCGACGTTTTTGAAGTGTCCGGTCGGCCAAAATTGATTTTCAAAACCGGTCCCTTAAACCAGACGCGGCCATCGTACTCGCTGCGACGTGGTAACGTTGACGAGTTCGATGAAAAGCACGCAACTCGGAATTAAGCTCCAAGAGCATCGCATCGCGACGAGATCTACCGGCGGGGGGGAAGCGGGTCCACTACGTACTAACGAATGACTCGTTCGATTTTCGCGCGAGTTTTCAAATAAAATTCAGTTTCGGAAAAAGCCACCGTTCGTTTGCCAAGTCCGGCAATGCCTTTTTTTGGCCATCGTGGCCCCATCAGCCTTGGCTTCCAAGCCCACAATCCTGGAGGTTCGAGAGTCCGTCTAACTGGACCACCCCAACAAGCCTCCTGCAGTTTTGCAGCGTGTTGCAACTTCGGCTAGATTGAGATCCGGTGATCTTTGAAGCAGAACTGATTTCGACGCAGTTATGTTGCTCTTTAGTTTTCCACAATCACACCCTTTGTCAGGAATTGCCAGGATGACCCCTAAGAACTTGGTAAGCGCGGGTGCCGCAGCTCTTTTGTTTGCGTTGGCGACAACCGTCGTACAAGTGCAAGCCGCCGCACAAATACAAACGACCGATGACTCTCTGCCGGCCGACGTTGAAAAGGCAGTGATGGCTCGCCTGGCAGAAATCCAGGACGCGGCTGAATCGCTGGATCCGGAAAAGCTCTTTGGTTTCGTCCTTGAAAACGATAAAGGGGCGTTGGTTCAAAATGGCAATTTGTTTCTTACGCGCGAGGCGGCACTGCAGTCAACAAAGCAGGGATTTGAGGGACTGGAAAAGGTCACTTATCGATTTGACCAGCAACACATTTCGCTTCTATCGCCAACCGTTGCGATAGTAACCGGAGAAGGTGTCTCCTCCGCGACAACAGTCGACGGTAGAACGATCGAAACGCGATTTGCACAATCGGTCGTGCTTATTTTGAAAGACAAGGAATGGAAGGTTTTTCATGCTCACAGGTCTTTCCCGCCTGCAAAATAGTCGCCCATCTCGATGGCTGAAAAAAACGCTGTGCATTTAGCCGCAGCCTTTCGCGTGACAACGGTTGTGGCTGAATCAAGTGAACCAATTGGATTCTATCGGACTCAATCAAGGCAAATCTTGTCCTGATTTAATGGCTATCTGGGTGCAGCCCGACAAAATGCGATTGACAGATTTTCCGCAAGTGGGACGATTTGTGGTCACCTTGGTCTTCCATCCATCCCCAGGGTTTTGTCTATTCGCAGGATCTTGTCACCAAATGTTTCGAAATTGGCCAGTTGAGAGCGAAATTCGGATGCCAATTTGGACCTCAATACTGCCCTCCGGGCGGGTTCGACTGCTTGCAACGTCGGGTCCCGATCGCAGCCATCGCTTAATCGACCGAATCGACGACTTCGACGCAACACAGTCTGAACAGATCTATTTATCGGTAATTCGTTCCAGCGCCCTATGAATTCCAGCACTGCTGCCGACTCCACGTCGATCCCGATTCTAAAATCGAGTCGCGACAAACGCGAAAAAAATCCGAGCGGCGGCTTTGGAACTTTTGGGGGCGTATTCACTCCTTGCACGTTGACGATTCTCGGCGTGATCATGTTCCTGCGATTCGGTTATGTCGTGGGCAAATGCCGGGTTGCTTTGGTCGCTGGGGATCCTGCTGACGGCCAAAGCCATCACCGTCCTGACGACGCTTGTCGCTGTCGGCCATCGCGACCAATACCAGAGTCAAGGGGGGAGGGGGCCTACTTTCTGATCAGCCGCAGCCTGGGCGTCGAATTTGGCGGCTCGATTGGAGTGGTCTTTTTTCTGGCACAGGCGATTTCGGTCGCGATGTATGTCATTGGATTCACGGAAGCATTGGTCGCAGTTGACCGGCGACGTGATTCCATTTCAGGGCGCCATCGCTGACCAACGTGGTTGTCTTCATTTGTGTTTACATCGGTGCCGGTTGGACGATCAAGGTTCAGTACTTCATCCTTGCAACGTTGGCCGCTTCATTAGTTTCGTTCTTCTTGGGCGGTGCCGAAGTATTTCGTTGGGAGCAGGTCACGGACAACTTGGGTACTCACTTTGTGCCGAGCGAGAACCTGTTCACGATGTTTGCTCTTTTCTTTCCAGCAGTGACCGGCATCATGGCTGGCGCCAACATGTCCGGTGACTTGAAGAATCCGGCGAAGAGTATCCCGGCCGGGACCTTGTGGGCGATTGCCGTAACGGCTGCCGTTTATGCTTTGATGGCGGTCGTTTTGGCTGGCACACGATCGGCGGATCAGTTGGTGGCCAATAAACTGATCGTCTCGGATATCGCCCGGTGGCCGGTATTGATTTCAGCGGGAATCTTTGCAGCGACGCTCTCGTCGGCCTTGGGCAGCATGATGGGCGGCACCCAGAATCCTGCAGGCGCTGGCCGCGACACGATTTTTCCGTCGCTCAAAATGTTTGGTGTGGGCAGCGGACCGAATTCAGAGCCCGCGACCCGCCATTTCGTGTTGACCTTCGTGATTTCTTCGATTTGTATTTTGACGGCGGACCTCGACTCGATCGCCCCGTTGATCACGATGGCGTTTATGATTACCTACGGCACGATCAACTTGGCGACGTTCTATGAGATCATTACAAAAAACCCGAGCTATCGTCCGACGTTTCACTACAGCAACTGGATCACTTCGTTACTGGGCGCGATTGGATGCGCTGCGGTTATGCTGCTGATCAACGTCCAGTGGGCATTGCTCTCGACTGCACTGATGGCAGCCATCTACTTTGTCATTTTTAGAAAACAGGTCGAATCCCGCTGGGGCGATCTGAACAGCGGTCTGCTTTTTGAACGGACGCGAAAAAACCTGATCAAGTTGGAACGGATGCTTTACCACCCAAAAAACTGGCGGCCAATCATTCTGGCGATGAGTGGTGGCGGTTGGAATCGACCTTACCTCGCGATCTTCGGTCATTGGCTTACTAACGGCGCCGGCATCTTGAACATCGGACAAGTCATCCAGGGTGATGTGGAAGATCGGGTCGATCGGATTATCAACCAGGAGGAGATTCTCGAGCGGTTCATCATCGAAGAGGAACTGGATGCGTTCCCGAATATTGTGGCTGCCCCAACAGTAACCGTGGGGATTGAGTACTTGATCCAGTGCAGTGGGATGGGAGCATTACGGCCCCAACACGTTACTGCTGGGTTGGCCCAGCGAAGAAGGCAAGGCCGAAGCGATGGTTGCGACGCTACGAGTCATTAACGCCCTCAGACGAAATATCATCATTCTGAAATTGCACGAAAACGAGCAACCTCGTTATGTTCCCCCCGGTTCCATCGACGTCTGGTGGAGAGGCCGTGAAAACGGCGAACTGATGTTGTTGCTAGCCCACCTGTTGAAACAAAACCCTGAGTGGCGCAATCGCTCCATTCGATTGATGCGCGTCGTTTCCGACGAAGCCGCCCGCGAAGACGTGTTGAAGCATCTTGAGCAGTTGGCCAAGGACTCCCGCATCGAAGTTAAAGCCAACGTTTTTGTTTCTAGTGACCCAAGTCGAGTGATTTCCGAACAGTCGCAAAACTCAGCGATTGCGATTTTTGGATTTCAGTTGCCAGAGATGGGGCAAGAGGCAACGTTTTTCAGAAATTTGCAAACCTTCTCCGAGAACATTCCTCGCGCTTTGTTCGTCAGCAGTATCGGCAATATGACGCTCAGCTAAATGGCCGCGGTCGAGGCTAACGCAATCCGGCTGAATCACTGCTGGTTGAGGAAACGGCAAATCGACTTTACGATTGGGCAGGCATATCAATTTTACAAATCGGAACCAAGGAACATGGAAAAAACGGGGGTTGGAATTGTCGGTCTGGGAACCGTAGGAACGGGCGTCGCCCGACTGCTGCTCGACCATGGCGACCGAACCGCCCGTCACGCGGGTCGCACGCTCTGGTTGACCCATGTCGTGGTTCGCAATATGGGTAAACATCGGCATGCCGATTTGCCGGCTGGCGTTCTGACAGACGATTTGTCCCGACTGATTAACGACCCCACGGTGAAAGTCGTCGCGCAGCTGATTGGCGGCATCGAGCCTGCCCGGACGATCATGCTCCAGATTCTGGAAAGTGGTAAAGATGTGGTCACTGCCAACAAAGCACTGTTGGCGGAACACGGACCCGAGATTTTTGACCGTGCCAGGCAACTAGGCCGGTCCGTCGCCTTCGAAGCCTCTGTGGCTGGTGGTGTGCCGATCGTGAGCAACATCAGCCAATGCCTGTCCGCCAATCAGGTCCAGTCGATGCAGGCAATTTTAAACGGAACCAGTAACTACATTATTTCAAAAATGGACAGCGAAGGCGCCGATTACCATGTAGCGTTGGAGACAGCCCAACAGTTAGGGCTCGCGGAATCCGACCCCACAATGGACGTCGACGGAACCGATGCGGCTCAAAAAGCTGGCAATTCTCGCGCATCTCGGTTTTGGTGCACGGGTCCATTGGTCGGAAATTCCACGACGAGGAATTGATTCGATTGACAGTAGCGATATGGAATATGCAAAACACCTTGGCTATCGAGTCAAACTAATCGCGTTGGCCAAACTGGCTGACTCTGGCGTCCAGCTGATGGTCGCACCGATGCTGGTTAGGATCGGTGAGCCTTTGGCCGAGGTGCGTGCCAACTATAACGCTATCCGAGTGGTTGGAGATGCAGTGGGCCCGGTTTTTTTTCACGGCCAAGGGGCAGGGCAGATGCCAACCGCCTCCGCCGTGGTCGCCGACATGATTGATACAGCCGTCGGCAGAACCGCCATCACGTTTAAAACGTTGGAGCTGTGGTCCGACGGCCACCAGCGAGTCGATTTTGCCAGCCCGGGCGACCTCGAGGGCCGGTTTTACATGCGATTTGACGTCGTGGATCAGCCTGGAGTCCTGGGCCAAATCACGGGACGAATCGGCCAACACGGAATTTCCATCGCTTCGGTTTATCAGCACGAATCGCCCTCGGACCGACATCAAACCGTGCCGATCGTGATCATGACGCATGAAGCGAAGGAATCCGCCGCACGGGCTGCAATGAAACAAATTGCCAACATGCCCACCGTTGCCAATACTCCTGAGCGATTTAGAATCCTGCAATAGAAATTGGGATTTCCTTTCGTGCGGGTTGGGTTCTGGGTCCCCTATCGCCACGGAAGCTGATCGGAAATGCCATTCAAAATCTCCAACGGATTTTCCAGAACTACGCTAGAAGTGTTGAACATGAAATATGTCATTGTGATTCCCGACGGATGCGCGGATGAAGCCCAAACACAATTGGAGGGGCAGACTCCGCTGGCTGCCGCCAGGACTCCCGCAATGGACGAGGTTGCCAGGCGCGGGGTGGTCGGTTCAGCCAACCATACGCCTGCGCAGTTTGAGGCCGGTAGCGCCGTCGCAAACATGAGCCTGCTGGGATACAACCCGATCGAAAACTACACCGGTCGCGCCCCCTTGGAGGCCGCGGCGCAGGGAATCAAGCTGGGCGATCATGATTGGTGCATTCGCTGCAACCTGGTCACGATCGAAGACCAGCAAATGAAAAGCTTTACTGCGGATCATATCAGTACGGACGAGGCCCAAAAATTATTGGCATCGGCCCAGGAACACATTAACGACGCCCGTCTGCATTTCTATCCGGGCGTGAGTTACCGAAATTTGCTGATGCTGAAAGCGACCGAAAATCACCCGGCTCCGTTTTCCAACGAAACAAGGGCTACTCCGCCGCACGATCTGACGGACAAACCTGTCGGTGACGACTTCCCGCGAGGACCGGGAAGTGACCTGTTGTCACGGTTGATGAACCAAAGCGTGGATTGGTTCGTCCATCACCCGGTCAATGAGATGAGAAAATTGGCGGGCAAGCTGCCAGCCACCAACATTTGGCTGTGGGGACTGGGTCGAAAACCGCAACTCGATTCGTTTGTATCGTTGCACCACCTCTCGGGGGCCATGATCACCGCTGTTGATCTTTTGCGCGGACTTGCCGTTTTGATCGGCTGGGATCGCATTGAAGTCGACGGAGCAACCGGATACACCGATACGGATTATGCGGCCAAAGGTCGTGCCGCCATTGAGGCGTTACAGAAATACGATATCGTTTGCGTCCACATTGAAGCCCCCGATGAATCATCTCATGAGGGCGATCTGCAAAAAAAGATAAAGTCATTGGAAGAAATTGACACTCACATTGTTGGACCCTTGTTAGCGTATCTGGATGACTCAGGCCAGGACTGGCGAATGTTGATCTCCCCCGACCACCCGACCTACCTGAGCACAAAAACGCACACGCATGGCAATGTTCCGTTTACAATTTGCGGTTCGGGAATCGTTGCAGATGGCTTTGAACACTACCATGAAGCCAACGCTGAACGGAGCAAACTGAAAAAACCCAACGGATGGGAGGTCATGCCTTACTTTCTGGAAAATTAAGGGTTTGTTTCCGCTTCACCAATCGTCCGCTGGCGAGGAAATCCCAAAAACAACCGCTTCTCGAATGCTTCATCGCATTCGCCCTTAACTCAAAAGCCGATGGCCAGTCGTTCCACACGCGGAAGAAGGTCTTGCCTGTTGCATTGTCTGTTTGCAATACCAGCGGACAGGCTCTTAAAAAATCAATTCGACAATCACCTAACCATAACCAACAGAATCAAGATGCCTGTTAGAGGACTGATCGCCATACTTCCCGGTGACGGAATCGGAGCCGAAGTTACCACGCAATCGGTGCGCGTCATCGAAAAATTGAATTCCAAATACGATGCGGGTTTGGCATTTGAGAATGCGCCGGTTGGTGGCACCGCATATGACCAACACGGACATCCATTACCGGACGTCACGCTGAGTTTGGCAAAAAAATCCGATGCGATTCTGCTCGGCGCGGTCGGTGGCCCAAAATGGGAAACATTGGAACGGAGCCTGCGACCGGAAAGAGCTTTGCTGGGTCTTCGCAGTGCACTGGGCCTGTTTTCGAATCTTCGGCCCGCGATTCTGTTTCCCGAACTCGCCTCCGCGTCGACGCTCAAACCGCAATTCGTGTCGGGATTGGATCTGATGATTGTGCGTGAGCTGACCGGTGGAATCTATTTTGGCCAGCCCCGCGGAATCGAAACGAACGCCGACGGAGAACGCCGCGGGTTTAACACACTGGTTTACACGGAGTCCGAAATACGACGGATCGCCCATTCGGCTTTTAAGGTAGCTCTCCACAGAAACAAGCGCCTCTGCTCGGTCGACAAAGCGAATGTGCTGGAAGTGTCCGAGCTGTGGAGAGAACTCGTGACGACCGTGGGCTCCGAATATCCCGAGGTCGAGCTTTCGCACATGTACATCGACAACGCGGCCATGCAGTTGGTCAAAGCCCCAAAGCAATTTGATGTTATCGTCACGTCAAATCTGTTCGGCGACATTTTGTCCGATGCAGCTTCGATGCTAACCGGCTCGATTGGCATGCTGCCATCCGCATCGCTCGATGAATACGGCAAAGGTATGTATGAACCGGTCCACGGGTCGGCGCCGGACATTGCAGGCCAGAACCTTGCCAACCCGTTGGCGTCCATCCTCTCGGTTGCCATGATGCTGCGATCCTCGTTTAACCAGCCTGAATTGGGTGATATCGTGGAGGCCGCGGTGCGGAAGGTATTAAAAGATGGTTTGAGAACAGGCGATATCGCCGACCCTGGGGGCAAGCCAATTTCGACAACCGAAATGGGTGATGCCGTCGTTTCGGCAATATGATTTTAAACGGTCTCGTTGATTTCAACGTTGTTGGTCTTGAAACGCCAATCCGTTGCAGGAAAACGCAATCCTGCAATAACAGTGATATTTCACGGAATTTTCATTTGACATCCCGCTTTTGCGACCTAGATACAGTGGGCACTTTTCTTTTCTCATCTAATCAAAAGCCAGTGGATCCCGCCCCGGAAAACTGGCACACAACCCTAACGGGTGGCGGAAATGTCGATTCAAAAGCGATCGGTTCTTATTGTTGCGCTATTAATCAGCCAGATCACGTGCGTGGTTCTTGGTGTCATCTGGTTCGGGTCGTGGGCGAAAAAGGAAATTACCAATCAACGCGTCAAACAGATCATTGATGACAATCAGTTGTTCGCAGAACAAATGGCTCGTTTGATCAATGAAATGCAGCTGGATGATCTGAGTATCAATTCACCCCAATGGAAACGGCTGCAAACCGTTATCGAACAAATTCGGTTACCCAATGACGGATTCATCTGCTTGACTGAAGCGGGTTCTGGCAAGCTTATTTGTCACCCCAAAGTATCGATGAATCCTGACATCCTCAATTTGAAACCGGGAATGGCAAAAATCGAGTCGAAAGATGCCTCCCGTTCGATTGTCGCTTCGGTGGAATCGAACGGCAGCGTTGGCGGTTCTGCGTTACTTCCCGATGGAGTGCACCTGGTGGCGGCCCGCCGGCTTCCCGAGCTGAATGCGAACGTGATGGTGCATCAACTTCATTCGGCGATCAAAGGCCATGCACTGTCGCAAA
Organism: Pirellulaceae bacterium; assembly: GCA_942492215.1. Lineage (GTDB taxonomy): Bacteria > Planctomycetota > Planctomycetia > Pirellulales > Pirellulaceae > Mariniblastus. Next base: position 274,360 of record CALODY010000009.1, on the reverse strand, counting down.
CCGCGACCCTCGTACCCGTCGGCCTGGTTGTCGGCTGCTTCGTCGTCGCATTGACCGGTATCGCCTGTTTTTCGATCTCCAATTCTTACGAGAGTCGGCTGCGAGAAAACGTCGTGCAATTGGAAGACATGGTCGAGCAGAAGTCGCGATCCCTCGTGAAGACGCGGAACGCAGTGATTTTTGGTTTGGCCAAACTCGCGGAATCACGCGACACCGATACAGGTGACCACCTGGACCGAATCAGGCACTACTCCACCATGCTGGCAGCCAAACTCCGCGAACGCGATCCTTCGATCGATGAAGATTTTGTCAAAAATATTGGACTGGCTTCGGCGTTGCACGACATTGGAAAGGTTGGCATACCGGACCATGTCTTACTGAAACCGGGCAAATTGGACGCGGAAGAGCGCACCATCATTGAAACTCATCCGCAAATCGGTGGCGAGTGTTTGTCGGCAATCATGAAACGGCTGGGCGAGGATGATTTTCTCTCACTTGCGCAGGAGATTGCCTACTTCCATCACGAGAAATGGGATGGATCCGGATATCCCTTCGGTCTACCAGACAACAAAATTCCATTGGCGGCCCGCATCGTCGCCGTGGCTGATGTTTACGACGCTTTGCGTTCGAAGCGACCCTACAAATCTGAAATGCAACATGACAAGGCATGTCAGATTATCATGGAGAGTTCAGGCTCGCATTTTGACCCCCGGGTCGTCGCTGCTTTCGAAGCCCTTCAGGTACAGTTTCGCGAAATTTCTTCATTCGCAGAGCAAGTCGCCGAGAACACGGAACCGGAAACCGATTCTTTCCAGTTTAGTGAAATACATGCTTCGTTTTCCTGCGTTCCCTCAAAACAGCTGATTTCCTGATCCTCAACGTTCCACAGCTTGGCCAATATTCACGCAAAAACTCAGCAATCTGTTGGACCAACCCATCCGGGCAGGCCGGGAGTTTACAACGCTCTGATCAGCCTTTAGTCTGGGCGTTGACCTTGAGCTGAGAATTCGCGCCGGCGATGTCCATTCCTGAAAATTTCTCAATTGGTGCGACGGACTGCTGACAATTGAATTCGGCGAAGCATCCATGAATCGGAACATCAGCCCTCCTGAATGGTCACAACTTCAAAACATCGAACTTTTTTCGCAAGATTCAAACATCGAACATGAGCAAGAAACTTTGTGAAATCAAACAGCTACTCAAGAAGGATCTGGGTGAATACGCCAAACTTGTTCGCGACCCCAAATTTATCTGCAAATCATGTGGTCGTGTCGCCAATAAGAAAGCGTTGCTTTGCGATCCCGTGAAACTCAAATAGGGCAGAACAGTCGTACGTCGGCGAAGTTTAATTCAAATCCGTTGGTCCACAACTTGTCAGTGCTCGCCGCACCGGATCGTTGGAGGCCCGGATTCTGCACGGGTGGCGTCCGGAATGTTTCCTAAACGCCATTCAACGAAAGGTTTTTGTTACAACACGACGGGGCCGTCTTTGCAAAGCTTTGCCAAGCCGAATGTATCGATTTGGTGTCCCATCGCGTGGGCAATGGCCAGCCACAATCGTGTCGTTGAAACATTGTCAACTTTCGTGTAGCGACCCATCTCAAATCCGAATCCCCCGCCGACCATGACCATCGGCAGATTGTTGAGTGTGTGCGAATTACCGTGCCCCAATTCATTCGTCCAAACAATCAGCGTGTTGTCGAGCATGGATTGGTTCGTCCCCGGCTCTTTCGTCTCGTCCAATCTTTTGGCCAAGTACGCCAACTGTTCGCAGTACCACGTATTGATCCGTCGCAGTTTATCCTGGGCGTCCTCGTTTTTGTCGGGTTCATGGGAGAGTGAGTGATGCCCTTCATTTACGTCCAGCCAACGCATGCGGGCTCCGCCAACGGAACGCGTGAACTGCAATGTGGAAATGCGATTAAGGTCATTGGCGAATCCATTGACCAGCAAGTCAATCTGCATTTTTGAAAGTGTCGGCATCTCGTCATTGTCATTTGGCACATCAGCGGGAAGATCGATGGGAACCGCGATTTTCGATGAGTTGCTGTCGACGCGCAAGTCGGACTTCATTTCTGTAACGTATTGACTTTGCGCCTGGAGCAGATGTTGATCGCGCGAATCAACCCGTTGTCCGACATTGCCAATATCCCGGTTCACGAGATCCAGGACGCTCAACAGATTTTCCCGGTCTTTGACGGTTCCGTACATCTTGTCAAACATGCGGTAGGGATCACTGATCGGCGCAATCGGTTGATTCGGGCCTCCGTAAACCATCCGCGTCCAGGGATTTGCGTCGTTGGGAACCAGGACACCGAATTCAAGCGTGCCAAAACGGGTCTTGGTTTGGTCGGTGGACTGTAAGTAGTTTTTGATCTCCTGATCGATCGAGATCCCCTTGGCCCATCCCGCTGGCGTATCGCTGCCCCCTTGGACATTGCCAGGAAACAACTCATTACCGGTTAACAAGCAACTCATGCCACGCATATGGTTGTCACCATCGCCGCGAATCTTGTTACAAATCCCTTTAACGACCAGAGTCTTTTCTCGAAATGGCTCCAACGGTTTGAGCACCTGGTCCATTTCGAATTCGGGACCTTCGGTGTTTGGCCAAAAGCCCTCGGCCACCATTCCGTTAGGACTGAACATGATGACCAGTCGTTTCTTGACCGCGTGCGAACCGATGTCGGTCGGCATTGACCAAGGCAGACCTCGCAGGCCCGGAATGGCGAGCAATGCGCCCGCTGAATTGACGAGAAAATCTCTACGCAAAATGGGCTTGTTGTACATCAGACTTTCCAAACTCTTATTTCAAAAGGTCAGCTTTGGTTTCTTCGGTTGCCGCGCCGGTCGTTCCGACGGATCCGACTTTCGTGATCTCGATCAGCAATTGTCGAATGTTGTAGTCTCGCTGTACGAATTGTGAATACAACTCGTCAAACCGATTTTCTCCGTATGCATCGATGGGTTGTTTTACAAAATGGTGAAACAACTGGCGGATAAAACTTCGTTGGGCCATCTCGTTGTGGGCCAGAAAGTCTGCCAGTTCACGAGCTCCGGAAATCGGGATCGCCTCGCCAGTCGGCGTCCTATAAACGGATGAAACATCGACCGGTTTTTCTTTCTCAACTGTTCGGAATCGGCCGACCGCGTCAAAATTCTCCAGGCTGAAACCAAGCGGATTGATCACGCTATGACAATTCATGCAGGCCACTTCCTTCGTTTGATGTTCGACCCGTTGGCGCGTCGTCATTGCGGGATCAAACTCCTCGGTCAAGGGGCTCACGGCATCCGGTGGCTGTTTGAGCCGGCGGCCAAGCAGGTTGCGAGCCACAAAGACCCCTCGATGAATGGGCGAACTGTTTTTGTGGTAGGCGAGTCCCGCCATTAGATAGGGATGCGTCAGGATTCCCGCCCGTTTCTCCGGGTCGACTTGGACCTTGGCAAACGGTGCTGACGTCGAACCAATATCGTAAAATTCAGACAGCCGCTGATTGACAAAAAGATAGTCCGCAAGAAACAACTGGCGGAAATCCGATGACTCACTCCAAACGACATCATCCAAATAGAGCTGCAAACTTTGCCTCAAATCGGCCAACAGCTGATCGTCAAATGCGGGATAGAGTTTTTTGTCTTTGGTTGCTTCGGCCGCCTTGTCGGTTTTCAACCAGTATCGGAAAAATGCATTAAGTTTGGCTTTGGCTCGAGGATCCTCGATCATTCGGTACAGTTCGCTCTCCACAACCGCAGGGTCCGCAAGTTTGCCTGCCTGGGCCAGTTCGAAAAGATTTTTGTCGGGAATCGAATCCCAAACGATCAACGCCAGACGACGAGCGACCAAGTAGTTTTCATCCCGTGAATCAACCTCCGGAAACAAAAAGCGCGGTGATTTCAAAGTTAGAATCACTACCCGTTTCACCTGGTCTCTTAGTGGCAAATCTTGTTCAAAATGTTGTCCCACGAAAAACTGAAACTCTTCCTCCGAAATTGGCCTAACAAATGCACGTTCGACAAAACGTCGACAATACGAAATAACTTTTTCCTTTCGATCACCAGCGTCGTCTTTCGTCTTCGCCAGTTTCCAGATGTTCCCGGATATCCAATTGGCAACTTCAATTGCGGCGGATGTAGTTGAGTCATCCCATTGCTTGGATACCGAGACTCCCCGCTCGTAACCAGCACTTGCGTCGTCAGCTGGAAATGCACTTGAAACTGCGATCGAATCTGGCACTTTATGTGGCAACAACGCCGATTGCGGAATCACGGATCGGATACTTTCCGGTGGCTTCCATAGTAACCGGATTTGTGCCGGCGGATCGGGATAGGAAAACAACTGCAGGCGAATCGGATACGCTCGGCCCCCAAGCATAAAAATCGTCGCCTTATGATCAATCTTCTCATCAGACCTCACCATTCGATCAATCAACGGATCGTCGTCGTTGTTAAGCCAGAGTTGAAAGCCGTTCTTGGATTCAACGATGACCTCATAGCGACCGGTCTCCGGGGCCACCAGCGAACCGCTCCAATAGACGGAAAACCCCTGATTCATTTTGTTGTCTTGCTTCTTCTCTTTCTTCAGCGTTTGATACTCGCCCGTCGGATCAAAATGTGGAACAGCGTCGGCAAAGTCAATCGTTGCGTCGGTTTGCTCTGCCAAGCGACGTTTCTCCGTCCAGTGGCGGGAGGCAAAATAGTTCGCGCTCAGCCCTCTTTCCTCAGGGTGCCAAGGCGGGTCTCGAAAAGCATTCACCAAATCGGCCACGGACTCCTGGTACTGACGGACCGTTAATCGGGACAATTCGATTCTCGCGGAGTTCAACCGTTTTTGAGCAGCGACCGAGTAAAACTGGTCGTGAATGTACTGGGCCACTCGCTGGGCATCTTCGCCTTCGCAAAGCTCGGGATCATCCTCAGGCATTGTTTCCGAAATGTACGATGCCAGATCAGCGACAGGTAAATCACCAGACAGCGGCTCCGAATACTCTTCGGTCCCAGCTCCGTTGGAACCATGACATCTCAAACAATGTTGTTGATAGATCTTCTTCCCCATCTCCAAGGAAGATTCAGATTCTTCAGCAGATAAAGGCAAGCCGCCGATCAGCAGAGTGATCAGGAAGACAAACTGTCGCACGACTAACGGTCGTGGATTCGGTAATTTGGAAAGCATATCACTAGTATACAAAGAGCTATCGAAGTTGGGTCTGGATCCATCGCCATCGTTTTCCGTCCCGATTAACCAGCGATTATCGCTAATTGGATGATTCTTACCAAGCCATTATCGATATCGAAGCCGTAAAATCGGAGCCTTTTCCTTGATCCCGCCGCAGATGGCGGCCCAATCCAGGGAATTCGAGAACGAATTTCTCAACTCGACGAATGAATTAAAAAAAACGAATGAATCATCTCAAAACGATTAACCATGCCGAAGCGTGAGATTTTGAACGGACATCACACGGTTCACGTTTCAAACGTGCGAAACCGACCTCATTTGAAAATTGAACCGCTTCACCTCCCCTTCGACTGGGAGTCGCCGATTCGGTTTTTTGCAGGCAGGGCGAGGGAGAATCATCGGAGGCGGCCAGCCAGTCAACTGCGTTCTGAAGGACTACTTCACAGCAATGATATAAGCCAGCCAAACCGCAGAACTTTCGGAAACTTCGGCGCGCGCCCATTCGCCCGTATCTTCTCCATTCTCGTCTTCCTGCTCGAAATAAACGTGGCTTTCCGAAAAGCCTGCATCCTGCAACATCTCGCGAACCTCTGGAATGGTCCAAAACCGCCAGTGATATTCGAAAGCGCGATCGAGCTTGCTGCCGTCTTTGAATTTGAAAGAAATATAGAAACTCGCGTCGTGATTCACGGGGTTAAAACTGGCTTGTTTCCAGTGGTATCTAAAACCCTTTTTTCCCTTCTTGATCGTACGTTTGTCGACGTGGCCTTCAAGGTAACAGTCGCCGCCACCCATCATATCCATCACCATGATGCCCTGGGATTTCAGGTTGGCCCGCGCTGCGCGGAAATAGTCAATGACCTCCGCGCGAGTTTTAAAAATCCAAAAGGAAAAATTTTGCGCCGCGAGCACATCAACTGCCGGTCGATTTCGTTTTCGAACATCCTGCTCCAGTAGCCGAATCCTTGCTTGCTGCGGTTCGGTCAGATTCGCCAGGTTGTGCTCACGTCCCCACTGGAGCGTTTCACGGCACAAATCCACTCCTACGGCAGTTCGCTTGGGATGGGATGCGACCCAGTGGCAACAGATTGAGAATGTGCCACAAAAATCCTCGCGAAGCGAGTAGGGTTTTCTTCGGTAGCACTCCTTGTAGGCTTGCTCGAAAAACTCGACTTCGTGCTCCGGCGACTGGACTGATTGCTGGTAACACTTGAATTTGTCTGCCGCGTCCGCCAAACTGGTTTTCTGCTTAATCGGATTGGCGTCCTGTTTTCCTTTTTCTTTCTTTTTCTTCCGGGCCATCTTTGGTTCCAGTTGTGCGACAATGTTTGCGGATCCAATATTTTAGACCTTACCCGCTGGCGCGACGACGTGGCTGCAAAAAATTTTGCGGTGCCGATTTGTGCGCTGTTTTGCGTTGATCAAACAGTCACCTGGTAGAGGACGGCTGAAACTTGTGCTGAAGTGCCAGATCTGGACGGCTTGCGCGTGTCACCTGGCTTGACTTCAATCGTTTGCTATACCGACGCGAAACGTACCGGTTAGCCGGAAACCGAGGCAATTCAAGGAACTCGTTTTTTTGATGATCAGTCCGATACAGTTTAAAACGATCGAATCGACGGAAACTACGATTGGGGGAATCAAAGGAAGTTACGGTAATCAATTAACCTGCACGTCTTGATGATGAACGACCATCATCGGTATTCTGACTCCTCAGTCAGACCGGCATTCGTATCATCGAAGATATTGGAAACTCAGAATCGAGGAATCCGCTTGAGACCGCCGAAACCACCTGGTGGCAAATGCCCCCAAGCAATTAGCCGCGACGCCTGTCCATTGGTTTGCAAATACAACCATTTTGAATCAGAAGAACTGACAATTGACGCTTGGGAGCTGCGCTGTCTGGACTGTGGCTGGCGAGAAACAATCGCTTACCGCTCCGATGAAGATGAAAGCCCCGACGTGGGAGACGATCCGGAACAATGTCCGTTTTGTAAGTTGAAGGAATTGCGCATCGGTCGCAATCCATGTGAGGATTGTCGGGGTGATGCGAATCAGGGGAAGATGTAGCGAAACAAGTTTCGTAATGGCTGTCCATCGACGTAGCTTTTCGTTTTCCCCGAGATGTTTCTGCCGGCGTAAGCACCTGGAGGCATATTCTGGTAATTTACGGCCTGCGTCCCGGACATCGGCGGAACCATTCCCGGCGGTGTTCCTTGCGGAGGCGCCTGGAAGGCGGGAGCTGGCTGGCCGGGCATTTGAATATTCAGGTTGGGAGTAGCCGCATTCGCCGCCGCTGTCTGGTTGGTCGTGGCCGGGGCAACCCCATAGGGATAGTTGAATTGACCGGTAGGTGTGGCAAGGATCGGAGCGTTTTGTCGGTAAGCGGTATCCGCAACCTGGCGAGTGCTCATCGTCGCCCCAAAGGCCTGGTTCTGATAGTCTTGAGCTGAAAAGCGGGAGTTGTTGTTGTAGTTGGGGGCACCGGCTGTTGCGGCAGGTATCGAGCCTGCGGTCGGAGCGTAAGCGGTTGGGGCGGAACTTGCGGGGTAGGCGTATCGGGTGTTTGTCCCAGTTGCCATGGTATTGCCGGCAGGTTGCTGTTGGATGACGCCAGTCCCGAAGGGTGCGTTGCTGCGAGGCGTAAATCCAGTTGCCACCGCCGGCTGCTGCGGGCTGACGGCAGGTAAAGAAGCGATGGAGGTTATGGTTTGCACACCCTGTCCCGGCTTGGAAATGCTGGTGACACTTCCACCTCCGGCAATGGGTGACGTTGATTGTATGTATTCCTGGGCAGAAACCGAACGAGTCTGTGCCGCCGCATGTGAGGCGAAAATCGCGAATCCCAATCCCGCAATCAAACCGGTAACCATTGATGGATTAATTTTTCGCATGACTTCCTCTCCATTCCGCTTTCTCGGAGCTGGATTCTTACCAGCTGGAAACACTCTTATTAAAACGTTCGAACACAGTACGCAGTTCCGGCCAATGGGTTCTGGCAATTCGAAAATTGATTCGTGTGATTAGCAAATTGCAGTCAAATCAACAAGAGTGAACCGAATGGCTAGCGAAGGTATTGAGAACCGTTTGGCACGAGCAGAGCAGCAGCGGCGAACCGAGAGATCGTAATCGTGAGATTTTTCGGTTCAACCAACGAGGGAACTGAGCAGAAGTGCGCCTGGTAATTTCGATCTAACCTCGGCTTTTTGGCGGTTGCCGCCTATTCGCCAAGTGAACGACTGAGCCAAAAACTCATCCGAAGGAGAACGATTCTCCTGGCAGGTCCCAGCGTCAATCGTTCGACATGGCTTTCTTCGACTTGATATCAAGTTTCGCTATCATCAGGCCTGCAAAACCATAAAACAGTGTCATCATCGGACTAATAATGTTGAAGAAACAGAACGGGGCATAGGCCATCGTTGCGACCCCCAACGTTCCCGCTTGAAATGCACCGCAGGTATTCCAAGGCACCAGGACACTGGTGACGGTTCCGGAATCTTCAAGCGTGCGGCTCAGGTTCTCGGGCGCCAGTCCACGATCCTGGTAGGTTTCTCGAAACATGCGTCCGGGAACAACAATCGCGAGATACTGATCAGAAGCAGTCAGGTTTACGAAAATGCAACTGCCCGCCGTCGTGGCAATCAGCGATCCCGTCGAATGAACAAAGTAAATCAGGCTCGACGTGATGCGCTGCAACAAACCACAGGACTCCATTACTCCCCCGAAGCACATGGCACAGATGATTAGCCAAATCGTATTTAACATGCCAACCATCCCTTTGCCTTTCATCAAACCGGCAGCAGCAATTTGCCCTTCCAGTTTCGGGAACGTTTCGTCCAACTCGATTTCCGATTCCTTCAACTGGCCGATCGTCAAATTGGGATTGCCGGTTTGAAGGCGAGCGCTTGCCAGGCGGGCATTGGCCAATTCCTCTTCCATTGCATTGACTTTTTCCTCGGGCACAACGCTTGTTTCAAACGTCATAGCATTGACGAAAGCAACATAGGCTCGTTTGACGTAAGCTGGCTGACGGGTTTGTCCCTCGTTGGCAATATCCTGAACCTCCGGCAAAGCGGCGATCGTGGTGACAATTTGCGGCTGAAAAACAATTGCCAATACGCCTCCCAAAACCGCACCTGTGAACAATGCGACGACCGCATCGACTTTCGCAACCACCATCGACAGCACGGCGACTGGCGCGAGAAACAGCCACGGCGTCAGATTGAACTTGTCATCAATCGACTGCATCAACGCCTCGGTTTGCCCGGCAGTCGCAGTGGTGTCCCCCGAAAAACCAATGACCAGAAAGATGACCAAAGAAATCAATATGCTGGGAACGGTCGTAAACAACATGTATTTGATATGCGTGAACAAATCCGTTCCCGCCATCACCGCGGCCAAATTGGTCGTATCAGAAAGAGGCGAAATTTTGTCTCCGAAGTAGGCCCCCGAAATGATGGCACCTGCCGTCATCGGCGCCGAGATACCCAGTGCTTGACCAATTCCCAACAGAGCAACGCCGACCGTTCCAACCGTCGACCAAGAACTGCCCGTGGCAACCGATACGATCGCACAAACAATTACCGCGGCGAACAAAAAGACCTTGGCATTAATAATTTGCAGCCCATAAAAAATCATGGCTGGCACGATCCCGCTTATCATCCACGTCCCGATCAACGAACCGATCATCAACAGGATTAACATCGCGGTCAGCGCGGAACCAATGCTGCGATTCACGCCATCCAACATTTTGGTAAACCGGAAGTTCAATAATCTCCCGACTAACGCCGCAGTGGCCGCCGCCATCAACAAGGCAATTTGATTCGGACCATAGGAAGCATCATCCGAATAGATCTGAACATTGACGATCAGCAGGGCAATCAGCACCACGATGGGCAGCAACGCCAGACCCAACGGGGCTGGCTTTTCATTCGGGGCCAGTAGATCGGAAACTGAAGTCTGACTCATCAAAATTTCAACTTTCCATGCATGGTTGACGCGTCCGAAACCGATGCCAAGATCGAATCGGCAGTCGTTGAAGAAAGGACTATCCTAATTGACCGTGGAAGCCTGCCGTAGTCGACCGATCAGGCGGCATCAAACTTTTTTGGCTGGGAAATCAGTTTTTTGTTTTCTGGCAAGACCATCAGAAACTTCGCCCCCGGGCCTGACTTCTCCACAAACCGAAGTTCGCCGCCGTGCATACTCGCGATCCGAAGAGCTTTGGACAGACCAAAACCAAGCCCGCGCCCCGCCTCTCGACCCGAAAAATACGGATCAAAAAGATGACGCCTCGCTTCCGCCGAGACGCCGATGCCATTGTCAGCGATTTCAAATCCAATCCGTCGCGTTGACTGTTGGAAAATTCTCACGTTGATCTCGCCTTCGTTCTGACCGAAACGGATCGACTCGATCGAATTTCGCAACAACGCTTTAAGCGCCACGCAAACGTGGTCCGGGTCGACCATGATATTGCCAACTTCCGGTCCAATCAACACTTGAAGTCGGATGCCGTCTCCCGGTTGATTCGAACTATCATGGCCGCCTGACAGTTCGGGAAGAATTTCTTTTTGGATTTTCGACATCAGCAATCGAATATCCGTCGAAACATACTTGACCTCGGGCGGATTGGCAAACAGCATCAAATCGGAAATCATCTCATGGGCGCGCAGGGCCTGCTCGTAAATGACAGCAAGCTTGAATCGCCTTTCGGGATCAGGCTCATCTCCCATTAACGTTTGGGCTCGCGTCGATATGTTGGCCAGTGGATTGTTGATTTCATGACTTGCCCCATACGCCAACTGTTGCATGGCAGCCAGTTTTTCCAACTGCAAGCGATCCGCAAACGATTCGCTGTTGGACTCGAAAGATTCGCGAAAAATGAAGATGGACTCAACATCGACGTGCTTCCACAATTTCAAATTCGCACAATCAAAGGCCCGGATTGCAGGCAGCTTTCGAGCGCTGTCCTGGGGTTTCCACGTTAGTCGTTTGCCGACGATTTTACGAATCCACTCTTTGGCTGTGGCCTTTTCAAGTGGTGAATGAGATCGGACAAATAAACTCAGCGCCTTCCTGAGCTTCCGATTGGATCTCGCTCGCAAGCAATCCCGAACAGCGATGTTGCACTTCGCCTCGTCAATCAGCAACTGATCGGGGTCACTCCAACCCGCCGTTTGTTGGCCCGCAAAACACCGAATTAAACCGACTTCCGCCCAATCCGACAATTTCTTGAATGACTGTGGCGGTCGTCCGTTTTGCTCGTGATAATTCGCAAGCGCGAAAATCAAAATCGCTGGGCTGCTTCGAAGTAAGTCCTTTGTTCCGCGACGGTCCCTGCCCGCCATGGTCGCCAAAGACACCAACTCAATGACCGAACATCCGAGACGGAGATTCCGTTCACCTTGGTCCGATTCGACGACGACTGGCGGTAAGCTGCACAAGGACGGTCATCCCAAAACTAAACTTGTTAACGCTCACTCCGACATCGAACATTCACGATTGACGCCCGGACGCCTTGGCCGGTCGACGATGAATGCCAAATGCGATTCGTTTTGGCCCGTCACTAAATCTTGCGAACTTCCGGTTCCAATCTACTAGTGCCGCGTCAAGTTTAGAACTTAGGATTGGGCCCAATTGTGGCTGTGGCTTTCAGCGCTTCCAGCCGCAGTTTACTGGGGCAAGTTGCCCCAGTCACTTTCCAGCGAACCTTAAAATTCAATGCTGACAATCTACTAGGTGCCGGTTGGCGATTCCTGGCTCTCCAACTCCAACATCTCGCAACATCGCTGCAGCAACTTATCGATCGAAAACGGCTTGTTCATGAAATCGTTAGCGCCAGCAGCCATCAAATCCGCAATCTTGTCTTGCTCGACCATTCCGGAAATGCAGATGATCTTGACCGTTTTCATGTTGGGGTCGCTACGTACGCGCTGGCAGACCTCTTTTCCATTGATGTCTGGCAACATGACATCCAGGACCACCAGATCAGGACGAAAATCCTTGACGAGCATGCCTGCACCAAACCCATTATTCGCCGTTTTGATTTCAAAACGACCGTCCCGGGCGAAAACGTCAACCATCAACTCTACCAGCTCTTCATCGTCATCAACAATCAACAGTCTTCGCTTGCCGCTTTCCAACGCATCGGTCGGAATGCCATTCTCTTTCATGAACGAATAAAGCTGTTCGCGTGGAATCCGCCGAAAACGACTTCCCGGAACGCGAAAACCTTTTAGGCTGCCATTATCGAAACAGCGAATGATTGTCTGCTGACTGACTTTACAAATCTTGGCAGCTTCGCCCGTGGTGAATACTGTTTTCGAACTCATAAACCATCCTCTCCCTAGGTGGCGGAAATGTTCGGGGCAATTTAGCTAACCCAAACATGATCTCCCGATCCCGCAGATTGATCTGAATTTCGGCCGATCTCGGTGACCCATGTCAACTGAATTACCAAGTGCATGATGGAGGTGCGTGTCGACGCATCCTTTACAGACTACTGATTCACTGCATTTGGCAACGCCATCCGCGTCACCCGTGTCATCCGATCTTGCCGATTTTGCCAACGTGCCCGAATTATATCGACACGCCGGAACCGGTCAAGGTTGATTAGATTGACGTAAACCAATAAACAGAATCAGTTTACGTTAAGCAACCTTTTCTAAGACAAAAATCCTCGCGTCACGTCGTGCGGCCGCCCAAACGATCCAATAGAAAAGAATAAAGCGATTCAAATAGCTTATGAACGATAGGCAATTTCGAAAGTTACGAACGCACTGCAATTTACGAAAACCAATTAATTTGGCCGTTCTGGATAACTGGCGGTTTAGGCACCCACCAAAAACGTTCGATGGTAGCTTGGAATTCCACAACTCGTATTTCCAGCTATTTTCGATGCTTGTATAGTTCGCCGCCTTCGTTTCTCACTTCATTTTTCCCAAGTTCCTTCGTCAATCATGAATTCGATTGCTCCAATACAATTGGTCACGGTTAAGCCAATCGTTATCGAGCAGAAAGTGATTGGTGGGTTTTACTCTCGACTTGCAGTGGCTGCCTTGGTTTTCTTCGCCTTAGGACTCTCGTCAGGCTGCGGAACGACTACTAAAAGGCTGGCAACGGAACAATTGCTGATGTCCGACGCCGTGGACCGAGCCATCGCCGACATAGATTTCCGAAGCTTGGAAGGTAAGCGAGTGTTTCTCGACACGCTTTTTCTCCATTCGGTCAAAGGGGTTGGATTTGTCAATTCGGAATACATTATCAGCTCTCTACGACAACAACTTACGGCTGCCCGATGCCTGATCCAGGATACGCGTGACGCTGCTGAGGTAATTGTCGAGCCGCGCGTCGGGGCTTTGGGAACTGACGGACATGAAGTCGTTTATGGGATTCCGCAATCTGGCTCAATCAGTTCGGCCGCGGCGATATTATCCAGTACACCTATTCCGTCTATTCCCGAGGTCTCATTCGGCAAAAGCAACGCTCAATCTGGAATCGCTAAAATCATCGTTTATGCCTACGACCGCCAAACCCGCGAACCGGTTTGGCAATCTGGAATCGCCAAAGCCGAAAGCACGTCGCGTGATACGTGGTTGTTGGGCGCGGGCCCGTTCCAAAAGGGCTCCATTTACGAAGGCATGCGGTTCGCCGGAGAGGAAATCCCCTCCCAACTGCCAGCCTTGTCGCCTCATGCCACCGATGAGGCCACGACCGTCCGGCAGATCATCCCATTTGAGGCCGAATACGTTTTTTCGACACCCGAAACACCGGAACCCGACCCTTCTAAACCAACCGATAGCGCCGCCAAACCGGATCGAATTAGCGAAAAGAGCGAGCCCATCAAAGACAAAGCCTCAGAGGTCCAGCAAGCCTCTCATAAAGAACCCATCAGCTCCGAGTAGTCAAACAAGGCGTTGATCCGTTGTGACGTTGCTTTGATTAGTCACAACCTCCCGTTGCGCAGGCGGGGATTCTGGGACCCAAGCGGGGAATTTTAAGGGCAACGGTCGTCGGGTCAAAACCCTTGGGGTTCCTCTATCTGTCAATCTGACGTGGGTTGGCGATTCTGTTCGCCCGTCTAGAATCAGGCGGTAAGAATCAACCTACATAACGCGAGCTGAGATATGCGACCAAACATTCACCGCTACGCCGGGACGCTGTTTTTTTTGGTTTGGGCTGCCAATACCGGAAATATTGCAATCGGTCAGAATGGAGTCGCCCCAGAACTGGTCAAGTCGATTGAAAAAATCAATCAGCAGAGCATCAAGGCAACGATTTCATTCCTGGCCTCCGACGAAATGGCCGGTAGGGACACGCCATCACCTGAATTGACGATGGCGTCGGCCTATGTCGCGTCGAGATTTCGGGGCGCGGGCCTGCAAGGCGGAGGGGACGGTGGTAGCTTCTATCAGACAACCGAAATCGCTACGGTTCAGTTGCCAAATTCCGGAATTAGCATTCAACAGGATGGGAAACCGGTTCAACATTTCGGTTTGCTGGCGGGCGATGCCCAACCGTTTTCGTTTTCGGGTGACGTCAAATTCATTACGGCTGCAGATGATTTCCGCGAGGAGAATTTTGACGGCCCGGTTTACTTCGAACCGGGCGATCTCAGCGACCGACGCGCCGTCTTCAACCTGATGCGAAAAACGGCCGTGCTCAAACGTAACGGGGCGACGGCCATCCTGATTCCGGTCGAAGCCGAAAGCCAATTAGTTGCCCGCGCTGAAAAGGCCCTCTCGCCGTCGCTGGTACAAACTCGTGGAGGTTTCGCGGGCCCGACACTGCTGGTTTCCAAGCTTGTATCGGGTGGCAAATTTGAAATTGAACTCCCTCGCCAACGAGGTGGTTCTGCAAAAGTCCGAAACGTGATTGGCGTGCTGCCGGGCAGCGACTCCAATTTGAAAAGCGAAGCGATTGTCTTTACGGCTCACCTTGATCACATCGGACGGAAAACGGGCTATGGCGACACGATCTTCAATGGGGCAGACGACGATGCCAGCGGCGTAACGGCCGTATTAACGCTGGCCGATGCCTACGCTGCGTTGCCAAAGGCGCCCAAGAGATCGGTCGTGTTCATGACGTTCTGGGGCGAAGAAAAGGGCTTACTTGGATCGCGGTACTTTGCCAACCATCCAACCTGGCCATTGGATAAAATAGTTGCCAACATCAATATCGAAATGGTCGGTCGCCCGGAGGCGGGCGCCAACGAAAAATGCTGGATGACGGGTTGGGATCAATCGGATCTTGGGCAATTGATGAACCAAGGCTCCCAAACCGTGGGGGTTCTTGTGTTTGAACACCCAAAGATGAGCAACATGTTGTATCGGGCCAGCGACAACTACTCTTTTGTCGAAAAAGGGGTGATCGCCCACAGTTTTTCCGCGGGCTCGTTGCATGGGGACTATCACCAGGTCAGCGACGAGTGGGAGAAACTTGAATTGCAGCATATGACGCGCGTGATCCAAGGCCTTTTCGCCGGCAGCTTGCCAATCGCTAACGGCGATGCAACTCCTCGGCTGCCCCAAGAGTAGTCCGCAGAGGGCGATTCGAATCTAACCGGTAATCGCCCGCAGGCATTCGTGCGTTAAGCTCGCGGGCGAATCCTATTTTTCAAGGGACATCAACAATCCCTCCAAGCCATCCAGATTGAGCTGTAAGCTTTCCTTGGCGTCCAACTCTTCGCGATGCCCCAATACACCCACCGGACCGGAATAGCCTGAATCGATGACAACTCGAATCATGGCTTTCTCCCACTTACCGGAACCGACCGGCACGATCTTGTTGACTTTCTCATCGTAACTGGCCGAGTCAACCATGCCATTCAAGTTGAGGCACAACAAGTAGGGCTGAAGTTTTTTGAATGTCTCCGCAAAATCTTCGATGTCCTCGTGGCCATGGTGAAAGTTGTAAACAATCCCTACATGATTAGCAGCATGGTTCGTTCGCAGGTATTCACAAACCGCAATCATATTTTCGGGCTCGCCATTCCAGCCTCCGTGGTTGTATAGCCCAAACGAAAGGCCCAGCGATTTGGCTTTTTCGATCGCTGGCAAGAGGCTTTCAGCTCCGAGTTGGATCCTCTCCTCCTGCGTGCCGGAACTAGGCGCTTCGCAAGGATACCAAATCTGAGGTTTGATTCCGTATTTCTTGATCAACGGCTCCATCGCATCATGCCATTTCCAAAACGCGAAATACTCGATTCCGTATTTTTGATATTGCTCGATTTCTTCTTCGAATTCGGCCACATGCCGGTCGCGCCAATCATAAGCGATGCGATTCAAACCAAGTCGTTTGACCATTTCGGCCCGCTCCGCCGGCCCCCGATTTGCGGCATCAAACGGAACAATGCACCAGGCGATCAAGTTCTCTTTTTGAAAGTTTTTAGGAATTTCCATATCGTTGCTGCTCTGGTTGGAATTGGGTTTTTCCTTACCCCGACTATTGGTTGGAGTCTTGGATTCTGATTTCTTTTTGGCGTAAGTTCTTCCTAATCGATTCGCGATTTCCCGTTTGAGTTCCAGCGGGTCAATCTCGTCGTGTTTTCGATAAACGACATCCCCACCAGGCGCGATCAACACGGTGTAGGGCAATCCACCTTCCCATTTCGGATCCAAACCGTCGAACAACTGGTCGCGGTCATCCGAATCAAAAATGAAATTCCGACAGGCTACCTTTTGTTTTTTCAACGTATTGATAACATCATCGCGCACGTCGGGACTGTCCGCGCTAATGGTTATCATCTCGAAGTTTCGGTTGCGATACATTCGATTGATCGTCACAAACTCGGACAGCTCTTCGATGCAGGGGGCACACCAGGTTGCCCACACGTTGATCAACCGATAGTTGTTCGTTCGGTTTTCAGCCAATTTTTTCAGTTCATTCGGGCTTAACAGCGAAAGCTCGACGGGCTCGCGGTCCCACTTCTCAACCGCCTGTTTGGCTGACTCACGTTTTGTAAACCATTTGGTCGAACAGCCGAATGGTCGAGTCACGGAGACGGGCACAGGTTCACCGGCCAGCAATGCCTCCAGCGCGTGCCTGGCGTCTTGTGATTTGACCGTTTCCACTTCCGAGTCATCGATGCGTCCTTTGTAGCGGAGCCTTCGGTCTTGATCGAAAATGAAAACGTGCGGCGTCGCCAATACGCCAAACGCGAGAGAAACCGTTTGCGTTTCACCGTCGAACAGGTAAGGAAACTCAAACCCAGTTTCCTCCGCACGCTGTTGCGTCTCTTCGAATCCGTCCCCCACGTCCGAATAGCCCAATTCATCCAACCGCACGGCTTGCGGATCGTTTGGCGTAATCGCAATCAGTTGAACCTCGCGGTCCTGATAGTCTTTGTGTAACTGCTTGATTCGTGACTCGTACGCCTGGGCGGTCGGACAATGGTTGCAGGTGAAAATTACCATCAACAGTTTTGAATCCTCGAAATCCTCCAGCTGATAATTCTTTCCATCGATCCCGGGCAAATCGAATTTCGGAATCAATTGACCAATTTCCAGCTTTTGAAATCCCTGAGGCTGAGCCGAACAAACACCCGTAGCCAGACCGATGAAGCACACCGTCGTTAGACTTAACCACCTGCAACCAACCATTCTCACTCTCCTCAGATGTCGATCTTTGGCCAATAACAAAGCTTGAAATCAGATAACATCGCCGGGCATGATCTTAGACCTGTCGTTGCGAAAAACGTCGGCGACACGATTGGTTTTCACAAGTGCCGGCTTCAGTTCGGCTTCTTCAATCTTCGAACGAGTTCGATTGTAGCATTTTACGCTGGCGTTATCGTCCAAGAGCGATCATATCCGTCTATCTCCGGTACCGCTAACCGTCAATGCGTCAAACAAGTTCGTGGAACTCCTGGCATTACATCCCAATGTAGTTTGTTATTGGAGCAACAAAGTTAATCGTTTTCTACTTCCCAATGGTCCGCTTCCTCGTCATCGTGATTCCTAACCATTCCTTCAGAACCCGATGGGCTGTTTCCGATCCGCGGCGTGAAGTTTAAACACGGTAGGCAAATTTTCAATAATATCGGTTGCAATCAGCGAAGTTTGCCCAACAGATTCTGCGGCGACGTCACCCGCCATCCCATGCAGATGCACACCTAATACAGCAGCGTCAAACAGCGACATGCCTTGGCCGATCAGTGACGCAATCACGCCGGTCAAGACGTCGCCCGCTCCAGCCGTCGCCATGCCTGGGTTGCCGGTTTGGTTGTGATAGTTTTTTTTGCCGTCCGTTACCAACGTTCGACTACCTTTGAGTACCACGATAACGTTGGCTTCACCGGCTAATTCTTCGGCCCGTTGCTCCAGTTGTTCCCGCTCGAGAATCTGGGAGCCAATTAGCCGCTGAAACTCGCCCGGATGCGGCGTCAATACACGTTGTCCCGCGTGGACTCCCAATCCTGCACCCGCGTCGACCAGGGAATTCAAACCATCCGCATCGACGACCATCGGTTGTTCCGTATTGGCGTAGAGTTTCGACACAATCCATTTCTGTGCGGGCCCGCGAGCCAAGCCCGGCCCCAAAGCCACGACATCGGACCAGTCGTTCAATGTTTCGAGGCTGTCCAGCGAGCTTCCATGAAATTCTCCGTCTTCGCTCTGGCAGCCGACGGTCATGTAGCAGGGTGAAAAAGCGGCGACGGTCGCTTGGATTCCGCCGGGCACTGCCACTTTCACTAATCCGGATCCGGATTTGAGAGCGGCAAGCGCAGCAAGGCTGATGGCACCCGACATGCCGGCAGAACCGCCAATTAGCGCAACGCGACCAAAATCTCCTTTGTGAGCTTCCGGCTTCCGCTGGGATAGTTGTGGCAGACCAGCCTGCAACCGCTCGGGGTGTCGAGAAGAGCCCTGCTTGCCAACGCCTTCGCCGGTGGCGGGGACATTGGAACCCGATTCCTTTAACTCTTCGCCGGCTCCAAAAACTACATCGGTAAATTGCGGCAAGCTGAGCCGTCCCGCTCGGAACGCCTTGGCGGATAATTGAAACTGGTGCTTATTGATCATGAAATCGCAATCGGAAACGAGGATTCACCGTGGTTACGGCTTTCGTATTAGCCGATGTTATCAAGAGCGCCCATGAACTACAATTTCCGGAGACCGTCGTCGCCAAAATAAGAAATCAGGCGGCACGCAAATCTGTATCCAAAGGGACCGGGCTTAAATGGTTACCCCCTCTCGCTATCAGATCGCCGTCGTTTTTTTGGCGCCAATGGCAAGTCGGGGTATGTCCCGCTATTTGCATGAAAGGCTGGAAAAAGACTGATGTCAAGTTGCGTATTGGCTTACTCGGGTGGTCTGGATACCTCAGTGATCTTGGGTTGGTTAATTGATCAAGGCTACGAATGTCACGCCGTTTATGTTGACCTTGGACAACCCTGCGAAGATCGAGAAGCGATTTTACAGAAGGCCGACAATGCGGGTGCCAAATCGGCAAGGATCGTTGACGCTCGCGAGGAACTGTGTCGCGATTTTGCGTTCCCGGTGCTTTCGTGGCAAGCGAAGTATGAAGGCCCTTATCTTTTGGGGACTTCGATCGCCCGCCCCCTGATCTCGAAAGCCTGTCTTCAGGTCGCTCGTGAAGTCGGCGCCAAAGCCTATGCCCACGGTGCTACCGGGAAGGGTAACGATCAATGTCGGTTTCAGTTGGCAGCGGAGGCACTGGACGCCAACATAAAAGTCATCGCGCCGTGGAGGATAAAAAAGTTCCGCGACCAATTCCCGGGACGCACCGAATTAATTGCTTTCTGCAAAGATAAAAATATCCCGGTCAAGGCTTCGGTAGAAAAACCCTACAGCAGCGACGAAAACTGCCTTCACATAAGCTATGAAGCCGGTCAGTTGGAAGATTTAACGGTTAATGGAGTTGAATTGGTTGATTTCGGCATGGGCGTTTCACCCCAACAGGCTCCGGATGAAAAGGAAACGGTAACGATCGATTTTGAATCGGGCGTTCCGGTGGCGGTTGATGGAGAGAAACGATCGGCGCTTGGAATCGTGGAAAGCCTGAACACGATCGGTGGCCGAAATGGTATTGGCCGCATTGATATGATCGAGAATCGTTTTGTCGGGATGAAGAGCAGGGGTGTCTATGAAGCGCCAGGGATGACCATTCTTTACGAAGCCCACCGATATATCGAGCAACTCGCGATGGATCGAGATTTGATGCATTTGCGCGATCGACTGTCCCCCGAGGTCGCGGAGATGGTTTACTACGGTTTTTGGTTCTGCCCGAAATTTGATTCCTTGTTAGCTTTCAATCGAGAAGCGCAGAAAACCGTGACCGGCAGCGTGACGCTCGAGCTTTACAAAGGCAACATTTCAGTCGCAAAAAGATCGAGCCCCAACAGTCTTTACGACGATCAGATTGCCACGATGGAGGGTGGTGGCAGTTACAACCAGGATGACGCCGAGGGTTTTTTGAGGATTCAGGGCCTCCCAGGACGGGTACAGGCAAAAGTCTCGCCAAGGAAATACTAGATCGATGTATCTTCTCGAAAACCCTGTTCTTCAGCGGGAACTGCTGGTCAACCTGCGAATGCCCCGGGCCTTCGTGCTTTTGTTGCTCTACCAGGTATTATTGGCGGCCGTGGTCTATTTTGCCTGGCCCCAAGACAATATTCGATTGGATTTGACTAACAATTCCGAATCGACGAGCACGCTGGTCGACCTTTTTTTCCTGGGCCAATACATTCTCGCCTCTCTGATGGCACCCAGTTTTGCGGCGGGTGCAATCGCGGGTGAAAAAGAACGCATGACGTATGAAATGCTCTTGGCGAGTCCCATTCGCCCCGAGGCCATCGTCATGGGTAAGCTGGTTGCAGCATTGACACATCTGGCCATCTTGATTTTTTCGTCTCTGCCGATCGTCATGTTGTGCCTGCCGTTAGGTGGTGTATCCATTTACGAGGTTCTTGCGGCCTATCTGGCGTTGATCGCTAGCGTGGTCACGTTTGGCATGATCAGCGTGGCCTGCGGTTCTTTTTTTCCGCGCACCAGCTCGGCATTGGTCGTTTCCTATCTCACCATTCTTCCTTTGGCGATCCTGGGCGTTCTGTTTTGGTGGTCGCTCAGCGAAGCTGGTGATACCCGGTTGAAGTTTTCGATCGCGGTGATTCCCGGCATTGCCGCAGCGATCACGATTTCCCTGTTTTACATTTGCAGCGCCCGAATGTTGTACCCGCCCGATTTTGGCAGCGAGGGAAAAGAGGTCGTGGACCTCGAACAGGAATCGGCTCAAGCCATTGGTTTGGTCATCCAACGTGACCAATTCCCGGATCGGCTGTTCGCTCCGCCCAAACGTGAAACGTTGATGGACGATGGGACAAATCCGGTTTACGACAAAGAGATGCGAAGCGAGATTTTCGGCCAGGGTACGTTGATGTTACGGCTGGCAATCCAGATCAGCATGGTTGTCGCAATTCCGGTGATGGCCTGGTGCCTCTATATTCAACGGCAATTGGCGCCTTGGTACATTTCTTACGTCGTGCTCTTCAACATTTTGATCGGTCCAGTTTTCTCAGCGGGCAGTGTTACGTCGGAACGGGAACGACAGACTCTCGATCTGTTATTGACCACGGTCATCACGCCTTGGCAAATCCTGTGGGGCAAATTGCTTTCCGGCCTGCGCGTGTCCAGCGTGCTGAGTTCATTCCTGCTGTGGCCAGTATTTTTGGCCCTGATCATGGTATCCGACTACTGGTACAATCTGCCAACGATCGTGGCCTATGTCGTCATTTTCTGTCTGACCTGTTTAACGACCGCGGTCCTGGCGCTGTTTTGTTCGACCGTCTTTCACAAGACCAGTACCAGCCTGATGGCAACATATGTGATTATTTTGTTGCTTTATGTTGCTCCGATGGCCGCCAGTTTTTTTGCCAACACCTATTTTCCGTCAACTAAGGGAACTCAGGTGGTCAACACCATGACCGTGACCAGCCCGTTTGCGGCAGCGTTCAATATGCCGATTTACATGGACGATCTCGATACGGGACGTAAGAACTGGGTTAGGGCAACAGGTCTCGAGCGCCAATTTATGGGGTATCCAATCAAGGATTTGCGACACTTTGGCGGTTACGTTTCGTTTACGCTGTTGTTGAACTTGATGCTATTCGGTTCGATGATTTGGATGTTTCATTCGCGCTGGCGGGTCTCAACCTCGACCGGCTGACCGGGCCAAAATTTTTCTTCGAAATGGCAGCTTCCAAATTCAACCGCTGGCGATTCAAAGCAAACATTCGAGTTCAACATGTTTGTTTGCAAGCAAACGAAACCTCCCGGCTCGCCCGTTGACGATCGAGACATCCGCGAAAACAAGAGGAAGGTAAACTATGAGGATGTTGAATCGACTTCTCTCGCCAGTTTCATCCAGTTCGGTTGTTCTGATCCTTTGTTTGGTTTGGCTACCGTTGTCGACCATCGCAATCGGAGCATGGGGGCAAGACACGGAAAAGCGAAGGTCAAACGATAACGATGCAGAATCTAATTTCGGTGTCGAAACAGAAACACCAAGCTCGCCCATTCCAGCGGCCCTGGAATCCTACATGGGTCGCCGAATCGCGCGCACAATGCATTACACCGGAGCCGAATGGTTGATTCGTAACGAACGGGAACGCGAAGAGCGATGCTCGCTGATGTTAGCCAATCTCGGCGTCAAACCGGGCATGACCATATGCGATATGGGGTGTGGAAACGGCTACCACACGCTGCAAATGGCCCAAATGACGGGCGCATCTGGTTTGGTAGTCGGTGTGGACGTCCAGCCCGAAATGTTGGGCTATCTGCGAGAGCGGATGGAAGAACGGGGAATTGAAAACGTCATCCCGATCCTCGGATCGTTCCACAATCCTCATTTGCCACCGGCCTCCATTGACTTGATTTTGTTGGTCGACGTCTATCATGAGTTCTCTCATCCGGAACAGATGCTTGCCTCGATGCGTGCCAGCCTAAAGCCGGATGGCAAGATCGTGTTGGTCGAATACCGTGAGGAGGACAAGAAGGTTCCCATCAAGCCACTCCACAAAATGAGCAAAGCTCAAGTTAACAGGGAACTAACGGCAAACGGGTTCAAGCTGGTCTCCGAATTCGAAAAACTTCCTTGGCAACACATGATGTTTTTCGGCAAGGACGATAGCTGGTCTCCTGGCGAGACGTCGCAGCAATGAAATGATCCAACTTGTTAAAGGATAGGAAATCCTCAGCTTATTACGTCGGCATTTTTTGATGCGTAAACTGGACGGGGAAGAGCTCAATTCTTCGCGAGTCCCATGAAGTGTTGGCTACACTACGATAATCAACAGCTAAATTGATGAGTGGTCAAAGTTTGGCAACACAAAAATTTCTTCACGGCTGCCATTGCTCTTGAATTCAAACGCAAGTCTTGTGGCAGTGGGTTGGCCATCGTATCATCGGTACTACGGCGTTTACAGTTGAGTTCCCGTGTTCGTCCGATAATTGTCGACCGTTTTGGAGCAGTGAAATTTTCCGCGAGACGGTTTGTCTCAAAATCAGACTGCACTTCGATGTAGGCTGTAGGATAGTGCTTTGTCAGTTTGGTTTCCGTCGCCGACTCTGATCACCAAAGAGGAATGTCAATGCTAGAGTTTGTTGGCCGCGGCAAGAGTCATAACTGTAACGGAACAACTCGCCGTGATTTCCTTCGCGTCGGAGCACTCAGTGCGTTTGGAATGTCGCTCTCGGATTACCTGTGGGCCAAAGACCTCGGAGCCGTCAAAGCAGGTAGTGACGAGAAAGCCTGCATCATGATTTTCAATCTAGGCGCGCCCAGTCAGCTAGATACGTTTGACATGAAACCCGACGCACCGGCTGAAGTCCGCGGTCCCTTCCAACCGATCAACACCCGTTCGGACGATTTTCAGGTTTCTGAAATTCTGCCAATGCACGCAAAGATTGCCGACAAGTTCTCGATCGTGCGGAGTTGTTATCACACCTCGGCAGCCGTTCACGACGCGGGCTGGCAAATGATGCAAACGGGGCGCCAATTCACTGGAGGAGTCGAGTCTCCCCATGCCGGGTCCGTGGTCGCCTTTTTGAAGGGTCGAAAATCAGACCTGCCGCCACACGTCGTGTTGCCGGAATTAATGGGGCGAGGTGGCGGTGGACTTCCCAACGGTCAGGCCGGCGGATTTCTCGGCAAATCCTATGATCCGTTCGCGCTAATGGCTGATCCGTCGAAACCCAATTTCAAGGTGCCAGATCTGTTGCCTCCCGACGAGATTGGCACCGTTCGCTTGGAGCGTCGTAAAACACTCCGAAAAATCGTTGACAACCGCATTTCAGAATTTGAGAAAAGCGACGACGCAAGATTGCTGAACGAAAACTTTCAAACTGCTTATCGGTTGATGACCAGCAAACAAGCTCGGGAAGCATTTGATTTATCCCTGGAAAGCACGAAGACCCGCGAACGCTATGGCATGAATCGTTTCGGGCAATGTTGCCTGCTCGCGCGGCGATTGATCGAAGCCGGAGTGCGGTTTGTCACGATCAACACTTTCCTAACCGTGTTTGATGAAATTACCTGGGACATTCACGGCTCGAAACCGTTCACATCCATTGAAGGCATGAAGAACATTGTCGCGCCGACCTACGACCGCGGTTACACGGCCTTGATCGAGGACCTCGACCAACGCGGAATGCTTGAAAATACCCTTGTCACGAATCTGGCAGAGTTTGGGCGGACACCGAAAGTCAATCCGGCGGGTGGTCGCGACCATTGGCCACAATGCTTCACCGTGGGTTTCGCTGGCGGAGGCATCAAAGGCGGGCGAGCCGTTGGTGCGAGCGATCCAATTGGTGCCGTGCCGGCAGACCGCCCGACGCCTCCCGGAGATGTCATTGCCACGATTTTCCGTGCACTGGGACTGGATCTTCATGCAGAGTTACCGGGCCCCGGGGGTCGGCCTTATCCATTGGTTGATTTTGGATCTCGAGAGATCAAGGAATTGTTCTGAGTACGAAAGACCCACTTCCGCTGAACTCGAAATGTTTGGACTGAAAGCCGAATCCCGTTCGTCATCGGTAGTACGAATTTCACTGGCAAACAGGAATCCACGAAACACTTTCAAACATGTCATTCAACAGCTATTCCAACAACTGGCACCGCATCATGCGAGCAAAATGGCTACGTTCCTGCCTAAATCTATCGGTCCTTACCGCAGCGACCTTCGTTTTCCTTGGTTTGCCAACAGTCTTTGGCCGAATCCCTGAAGAACCCTCCTCGGAAAAAAGTTTGGCCGACTTTCCATCCGAGATTGAATTCACGCGGCATGTGCTGCCGGTGATTTCGAAGCTTGGTTGCAACTCCGGCGCGTGCCACGGCGCGTTGGCTGGAAAGGGTGGGTTTAAACTCTCGCTGCATGCTTACAATCCGGGCGGAGATCATTTTGCGATCACCCGGCAATCCAAGGGTCGCCGAATTGAAATGGCCGACCCGGGCCGCAGCCTGCTGCTCACCAAGCCCACCGGCGTGCTGCCGCACAAAGGAGGGTTGCGATTGGATGCGGATTCGGAAGACTACCGACTGCTGGCGGAGTGGATCAGCCGCGGCGCCGGCGGCCCTGGAGAAACCGACGCGAGGCTTGAAAAACTGGTGGTACAACCGGAAGACGTCGCGATGGATGCGCAAGCGACGCAAGCGTTGACCGTCCATGCCCATTATTCTGACGGGCGAGTTGAAGACGTTACGAAATGGGCGAAGTACACGTCATCCAACGTGCCCGTCGCCACCGTCAGTAAACAAGGCATCGTGAAAATCGTAGGGCGAGGAGAGTCGGCAATTGTCGTTTGGTTTTCCAGTCGACTTGCGATGTCAAAAATCCAGGTACCTTTTGAGAATGAAATTGACTCGGCGGTCTACGCCGATGCACCGAAACGAAATTTCGTTGATGAATTGGTTATTTCCAAACTTCAGTCACTGAATTTGAAGCCTTCTTCCCGCTGCGATGACTCGACGTTCATTCGACGAGCGTTTCTGGATACGATTGGAGTGCTGCCGACCGTCGAAGAGGTTCAAGAGTTCATTGCGAGTGATGTCCCGGACAAACGAGATCAACTGATCGATGCGCTGCTGATTCGAGACGAGTTTGTCGACTATTGGACCTACCTCTGGTCTGACGTTTTGTTGGTCAACGGAAATCGACTACGTCCCGAAGCGGTGAAAGCCTATTACCAGTGGCTGCGAAAGAACATTGAAGAGAATCGGCCGTGGGATGCGGTCGTGCGAGACATTGTCACTTCCCAGGGCAGCAGTTACGAAAACGGGGCGACGAATTTTTATGCACTGCACCAAACTCCCGAAGACATGGCCGAGAATGTCTCGCAAGCGTTTCTTGGACTGTCGATTGGTTGCGCAAAATGCCATAACCATCCGCTCGAAAAATGGACGAACGATCAATATTACGCGATGGCAAACATGTTCTCGCGAGTTCGAGCCAAAGGTTGGGGCGGCGACCCAAGAAACGGTGATGGCTTGCGGACGCTGTTTCTGGCATCCTCGGGCGAGCTTGATCAGCCGTTAACTGGAAAGCCGCAACCGCCCACACCGCTGGATGGCGAGCCAATGGCGTTCGATGATCCGTCGGACCGTCGCGTTCATTTGGCGAACTGGTTGACGGCTCCGGAGAATCCCTATTTCAGTCGCTCGGTCGCGAACCGTATCTGGGCGAACTTCATGGGCCGAGGCCTGGTTGAAAACGTCGATGACATGCGGGTCTCCAATCCACCGACGAATGAGCCGTTGCTCGCCGCGATGGCAGACTTCATCATCGAGCAGCAATACGATTTGAAAAAACTCATGCGATTGATCCTGCAGTCAGAAACTTACCAGCGGAGCAGTCAGCCGATTGAAGGCAACTTCGCTGATGATCGTTTTTATTCCCGCTACTATCCGAGACGTTTGATGGCGGAAGTTTTACTCGACGCCGTTTCGCAAGTCTCGGAGGTGCCCACAGCATTCACTTTGATCACCCACGGGCCCGCCGACACTCGGGAGACGAAGGCCTACCCACTCGGTACCAGAGCGTTGCAACTCTATGACTCCGCTGTCGTCTCCCAGTTTCTTTCGACCTTCGGACGAAACAATCGAGATATCGTCTGTGAATGTGAAAGGTCGAATAAACCAAGCATGATCCAGGTTCTTAACATCGCCAACGGAACAACCATCAACGAAAAACTGAAGGACGAAAATAGCTGTGTGTCCAAAGCGATGACGTTGGAAAATTCAACGGAATCGATCATGAAAACAATCAATGAAGCCTACTTGAAAACGTTTTCTCGGCTACCTTCCAACGAAGAGTTCGAGAATGTGCTTCAGGTTCTCACCAACGTCGACGAAGTATCAAGACGCGAGGCGATTGAGGATCTGTATTGGAGCCTGATGAGTAGCCGTGAATTCTTGTTTCAACATTAATCCAACAGCATGATCGATAACAACGTGAAACAGATCGAAAATCACCATCCGGCTCACGGGATATATCTGGGCTTGCTGTTCGGGATCGTGCTCACTTTGCTTCCGGCCTGGCCCACGGAGGCCGACGAACCGAGTTACCCGCAAGCCCAGTCGATTCTGATAAAATACTGTGCCGGTTGCCATAACGAAGACGATGCCAACGGGGAGTTCGCCCTCGATTCCTTCGAGGCGATGTTGAAAGGTGGCGAAAGCGGAAACGCGCTGACGGCGGGCAGTGCCGCTTCCAGCCGAATGATTCAGTTGATGAACGGTAAATTGGAACCGAAAATGCCGCCCGACGGGGAACCAGCTCCATCGGATGACGAAATCCAAGTCGTCGCCGACTGGATTGAAGCAGGGGCACTCGGCCCGGAAGGCAACTCCGTTTTGCCAACGAAGATTAGTGCGCCCAAGATTGCGTCTCATGCCAACTACCAACCGGTCACTGCGATGGCGTTTTCCGGGAACCAGGAACGACTGGCAGTCGCCCGCTACGGGAAGATTGAAATTCTCAACGCGAACTCGCAAAACATTCAACAGACGTTGTCGGATTTGCCAGGCAAAGTCACGGCGTTGCGTTTTTTGAAAGATGATCAGTTTCTGCTGGCTGGGACCGGGATCGCTGGACTGTACGGTGAGGCTGTCTTGTATGATTTGGCGAATGACGAAATGATTCGTCGGTTTCGCGGTCATCGCGACATGGTTTATTCGGTCGCAATAAATGCTGACGAAACTCTCATTGCGACTTCCGGATATGATCGGAAATCAGTCCTGTGGGATGTTGATTCGGACACTCCGCTTCGCACGTTTACAGGACACAACGACGCAGTCTTTGAGAACACGTTTGATCTGACAGGTGATCTGCTGATCACGGCCAGTGCGGACGCGACGATTAAAGTTTGGCGGGTCAGCGATGGGAAAAGGCTGGATACCCGAGGTGAACCGCTCAAAGAACAGTACACCGTAGCAATCAGTCCAGATGGGAGTTGGATCTTTGCCGGCGGAGAGGATAATCGGATTCGGAAATGGCAGCTCGTTTCCCGTCGCCCGAATCAAACCAACCCACTGGCCGTGGCGCGGTTTGCGCATGAAGCTGCGATCCAACTGCTCCGATTCCACGCCGACGGAAAACACCTTATTTCCGTGGCGAGTGACGGAGTGATCAAGATTTGGGAGATCGCCGGTTTGACCGAACGATTTCGTTTCGACGACCAGACCGAAAGCGTTCAAGCGATGGCGGTGGGCAAGGATCGTATTGTGGTTGGCAGAATGGACGGAAGCGTTGATATCCTGGATTGGCCATCGGAACACCTTTCTGCCGCATCAGTCGCGACGGCTGAACGAACGAACGAACGAACAGTTCGGATCGCCACCGAAACGGAACTGAACGAATCAACGGAAGTCGAACCCAACGACGTTTTTGAACAAGCCACCCGAGTAGAGGCCCCGTTTTCGGTGTCGGGAATCATCGACGCTGACGACCGCACCGATGTGGATTGCTTTCGATTCAATTCAAGACAGGACGAGCATTGGATCATTGAAACCAAAGCCCGCCAGGACAAATCACCGCTCGATACGCAGGTCGCCATACTCGACTCTGACGGCCAGCCGGTGCCCCGCGTTTTGCTCCGTGCAGTTCGTGATTCCTATGTCACATTTCGGGGCAAGAACTCGAAACAAGTGGACGACTTTCGCGTACATAACTGGGCAGAAATGCGATTGAACCAGTTGCTCTATTTGAATGGTGAGGTCGTCAAACTCTACCACTACCCGCGCGGACCCGACTCAGGTTTCAACCTGTATCCGAATTTCGGGAACCGGCACGCCATGTTTGACACAACACCAATCGCCCATGCGCTTGGAGAGCCTTGCTATGTTGTGGAGGCCCATCCGCCTGGATCGGTGTTACCTGCAACGGGTTTGCCGCAATTCCTTTTGAACTATGAGAACGACGATGATGCTCGCCAGGAATTGGGATCCGATTCACGCCTGACGTTTGTCGCACCTCACGAAGGCGAATACGTCGTTCGTGTCCGTGACGCACGCGATTTTCAAGGGCAGGATTTCAGTTACCGGCTCATTGTCCGTCCTCCCACGCCTGGTTTCAGTCTCAACAAAATCGATTCCGCCAACCCAACACTGATGCGAGGTGCTTTCAAGAAAATTGAAATTAAGGTTGATCGCGTTGATAATTTTGCCGGTCCGATCGCAATCGAAGTTGAAAATTTACCGGAGGGCGTGACTGCGGCTGGCCCGATCACGATTGAAGAGAATGGCTTGCGGGCGTTTTTTGTCTTGCACGCCAGTGAAGACGCGCCATCACCCGGGGAAGCTACTACCGAAGCACAAGTAACGGCAACGGCGGTGATTTACGGCAAACAAGTGCGCAGCTCGCAATCGCTTGGCAAGATCAAGTTTGGTGAGGATCCAAAACTGTTTGTCGAATTGGCGCATGCTGCCGACGGGTCAAAACAATTCAATGACGATGGAATCCCGATCGTCGAGATTCGACCAGGCGAAACGGTCACCGCCAGAATTCACGTTGCTCGCCGGGGATACGACAATCGGATCAATTTTGGAAAAGAGGATGCGGCGCTCAATCTTCCCTTTGGTGTGTACGTCGACAACACCGGGTTGAATGGCGTTTTGATTCCGGCCAAGGAAACCGAAAGAACGATTTTCTTGACGGCAGAGGAATGGGTGCAGCCTTGCGAAAGGTTGATTTTTCTCGAATCGGAAGAGGCTGGTAGGCCAGCATCCAATCCTGCCTTGCTGCGGGTTATGAAAAAGTAAGGAAAATCTGATTCGACAATGGATGGAAAGCGTTTTACTTTTGTCTCCATTCCGTTTCCGCAACGACCATAGAAAAGTCGGCAATGCGTAGAGTCGCGATGCCGGTTAATCGATTTCTTCGGAAATCGTGTTGCACGTATCAGCAGTAAAGCCATTCGACGGCGATGTGCCACGAAGCCCCGGCGAGACCCAGCAGGGCCAACGACGACGGCTCGGGAACTGCGGCGATGGTCACTTGGAAATTACCAACCTGTGTGTTGAGGCTGGCGACAGGAGGCATAGCAATGTTCGTGGCTCTGTAGTAGCTCACATTCTTGGTGCCGGTCCCGCTGCGCAGACCCGCATATCCAATACGCAATCGCGTCTCTAGTTGCCAGGCTGAATCGTATACCAGCGGGGTACCGAAACAGCCGCTTAAGTCGTTGGAGCTTCACGCGCATGTTGATTGATAGTGGGTAAACCCGGGGACGCAAGACTTACTAGCAGGTGACACGTCCTTAAATTTCGCAAATGGGGTACAAAAACGATCCGAAAGGACGACCATCAGACTTGATGATGCCGGGCCCGCAAACGAAGGAGAGCAGGGGACGAACGCAAATTGCGCCAGTGGAATGGACAAGCAACCGCCGAACAAAGCTAAAAAAAAAACGCACTGCCGAGCATGATGGAGCAGGGCAGTGCGTGCAGGTGGGCGCTGAGGGACTTGAACCCCCGACCCCCTCGGTGTAAACGAGGTGCTCTAGCCAACTGAGCTAAGCGCCCGAT
The DNA here is from genome assembly GCA_942492215.1 of Pirellulaceae bacterium. Lineage (GTDB taxonomy): Bacteria > Planctomycetota > Planctomycetia > Pirellulales > Pirellulaceae > Mariniblastus. The sequence continues at coordinate 243,153 of CALODY010000009.1, read as the reverse complement.
AGCGATAGGTTACGGTTTTCGACGTAGACTTGTCAATCAGTTTGGGTGGCAAATTTTTACAAACTTGAGACGACCGCACGCAAAATGCGAAGTCTTGCCCCGAATTGCATGCGATCGAACTTGGTACAGACGACTCCATTTGAACCATCGCGAGCATCTTACCGAGGAGACGCCCGCATCTCTGAATTTTGATCAAAAACGCATTGCGTCCAATCGTCAGCCTACTCACCACTTGGGATGTCTATCCCCGGTACCAAGCCGGCCTTGATAATGTCGTCATAGGTCATGGCAGAAACATTCTTGAAAGCCTTTTCGAAAGCCGGAATCATAACCTTGGCCTCGTATTCTTTCTTTTCAGCACCCTTTTTGGCTTTGAAGTTTTTGCTCAGTTCAAGGTCCGCAAACTGCTTGTGAAAAAGATTTCCAAAAGAGTTTCGTTCAGTTTTTGGTTTTTTCTCAACATGGCAAGCGTTGCAACTGACCTTTTTTTCAGGATACTTTTTTGCCATTTCCTTTTTAAAGGTGCTATGTGCCATCGACGGGGACGTCATCAGGATAGTTGCGCCAACGGCAACCAGCATGCCGATTACGGTTTTGCCAAAATTCACTTCAAACGCTCCTTTGGGTTTCATCACTGCAAGAACTAGTTGTTGTTTTACGACAATCGGCGCACCGATCAAGTCGAAACGCCGCGTTAAGCAAACGGTATTTTCGCATAAACCAAAAAAAGAGCAACCAATTCGAGTTGCCGGTTTTCATCGAGAATGAAAGCTCCGTCGACTGAGTTGAGAGCACTGGTTCCGACGCTGTGTGCCTTTTCACAAAGACAGCCACTTTGCGGCCCGCGATCAAATCAGCGGGGCGTTCTCGCGATATCTCGATCGAAGGCAGCCTCAAATTCTTCCTTGGAATAGATATGATCGGTGAATCGAATCCAATACTTGAGTGGATCGTCGATTGCGGCAGATTGGCAATCTGGATCCACCGCGACAAAGGATTCTCCGCAAGCCGCGCAAGTTGCCTCTCGGCCCAACATACGGATGTCCAGTTCCAATCGCCGTCGACAATTACAGCAAGAAGTCAAAAAAAATGGCAGCTTGGTCATGACAAATCACAACTCCACCTGGTTTGCTCGAACGGCTCGATTATAGTGCGTGGAACAACTCTGAGAAACAGAAATTCGGCTCACGCAGATGTGCCAGCAGGCGTCGACACTGGATCAGGATTGGTTACGACGGCAGCTGAGGGTTCGGTTTCGATCATTAGCTGCTCAATGTCGCAGGTAACTTTGAGAATATTCTCAATGACCTCATGATGGCTGATTTTCTGATCATGGGAACCGTGGATTTCGATTCTGCCAAAAACTCGTTTTTCCGAGATTAGGGGAATGACAGAAAACCACTCTTTATTTTCCCCACGACGCAAGTCAGCCCGTTTCAACGTCGCATGGAATGATTCATGCAGCCACGGTGCGTTGATATCCATCGTCAGCTGACTTAGCCGGTGTTCGTCTGCAAAATCACAAACAAGTTTCCAGACCTCCTGCCAATCTCGACTTCCTTGTACGTGAACCGAGCTCTTCAGGACATCCGGGGTTTCCAGAGAGGTCACATTGAAGAACGATTTGGCTATCGAATTTGCCCTTCGCGAAACCAGCCTCAGCTCCGCCAGTCCAAAAATCTTGCAGCCTACCATCACGGCCAACACAATCGCGATCGAAACCAATGCGTATTCGCTCTGATGATTGACCAAAGCCAAAACGCCCCCGGCCGCGGTCGTCGTACACAACAATGCAACCCACAGCAAACTGACACGAGGGCTATAACCGCGTTTCATCAGTGCGTGGTGCAAATGGCCTCGGTCAACGGTAAAAATGCTTCGGCCTGTTAGACGGCGTCGAACAATCGCCGCTCCGGTATCGATGAAAGGTATCGCAAGCAACGCGACAGGTGCGAAAAACGCATATGCGGAAGGCTGCTTGAATGTGCACCTGATCGCAATCGCCCCCAAAAGAAACCCGATAAGCATGCTGCCTGAGTCGCCCAAATATGCCTTGGCCGGCGGAAAGTTGAACTTCAAAAATCCGAGTAACGCGCCAGCGATCGAGATAGCAACGATCGCGTCAATGTATTTTCCAAGAGTCAATGACATTACACATATCGCAATGCTCATCACAATTCCGATAGTCGAGGCAATTCCATCCGCACCATCGAGCAAGTTGACCGAGTTGATTGCGGCCACCATCCAAGCATATACGACCAATACGGAGAAGACTCCAAACTCGATCGTGATTCCGAGGAATTGAAAGCTGCTGAACTCATATCCAAACAGGATCAGCACCGTGATCGCCAGGATCTGTCCCAAAAGCTTTTGCCGCCCCCGTATCCCAAAGCGATCGTCAGCCAGTCCAACGGCAAGCAACATTGCGCTGCCGATGAACAAACCCAGCAACTGGAAATAGTCATCCGGATGAACCTGAAAATCAGCATGAAGAAATTCAGCAGGGAAATAGGTGGTCAGTCCATTGATTGCCGGGCTGATGAGTTGGCTGATTTCAGTACCCCACCAAAACATCAATGCCACTGTAGTCGTCGCCGCAAAGAACAACGCGAGGCCGCCCACCATGGGAATCGCATCGCGGTGCAGCTTCCGATTGTTGTCAGGATGGTCAACCAGCCCAACTCTACGGGCGAACGACATCAAGATCGGAACTGCGGCATAGGCCAACAGAAGCGAAACGAAAAATGCAATTATGGTGATAGTCATAATCTACGATCTAGAAATCCACCTTACGCATTGCGAAGGACAATCTCCATTCAACCTTCTTTGTTGTCAAGTTTTTTCCGAATTTCAATCTCGGCGTTAATCTGTTTGACCAAGTCATTATAGGTCGCTTTTTTCTTATTCAACCGTATTAATCTACGGCCTTGATCCAGTGCTTCGTCTAATCGGCCCTGTTCTAACAGCAATTTGGTTACGCGGTATTGTGTTTTTTCATCCATTGGATTGTTCTTTAGGGCTGCCAGCATCGCATCGATCGCCTGACCCGGGTTATCTTGAGCCAACCGAATATCCGCTCGTAACAGTATTTCCGGATTTCTCAGCGGTAGGCCCTCGCCCAACAGCCCATCCGCCCTCGCCAATGCCTGCTCTCGAACATCGAGATCTTCCTGTAGCCAGTTCGTTGCAAGCTGATAAAGCATTCTGGGATTGTCCGGCATTACCAATTCAAGTACCTCCCGATTATTGACCATTTCAACTCTTCGACTGGTCTGCCCCTTAAATAGTTTCATTAGCTGGGTGAACTGATTGGGCACTAACTCCAAGTACTTTCGAAAATGCGGTGCTGCTGCTGCAACGTTACCGTTTTGAAGGTAGTAAATCCCCACGAGCATTCGGTAATCTGAATTGTTAGGTGCAATGCTAATCGCGTGCTCGACATTCTTGCCACCGGACTCATCCATCCCGAGCGCCCCAGCGATCTGTCCGAGTCGCAAATGGACTGTCGGTTGAAGCGGAGACCTTTTCAGGCTGTAAGAAAAGTAGCCAGCGGCAATCGGCAAATTGTCAGTAAGAAATGAACTATTCTTGAATCGCTTCGCTTGTAAACTGGAAACGTCTTTCAACAAATAGAAGTAGTTTTCCTGAATTCTCTGCAGCGATGTCATGTTCCAGACATTCTTCTGCATTTCAAACTTCTCGTCCTCGTCCATCAATAAAATCGCGTTCTGATATTCATCCTTCTCGATCAATGAATTCATGAATGCAATTCTCGCCCGATGAACCCACAGTTCCCCGAGATAATTCAAAGACTCCACCGTCGGGGATTTGCGAACTCGGGGCTCAAGAAAGCGAATTCTCGCGTCGGTGTCCTGCAGATCCATGCGAACAAAGTTAAACGCTGTCGGAGGCGGGGCCATGGCGGCATCGAATCTTGCCCGCCGGTAAAGGTCGAGTGCAACGATGGTCAGGCCAGCAAACATGACCAGCAATACGACTTGGACCAATAGGTTAGGTACTTCAAAACGAATCCAGAGCTTTCGCCTCAATCGGCCTGCCAAAGCGTGCGCGTGATAGCCAAGAAAACCAATCAGCACGGACATCAACAAAGTATTGGCCGGAATATAAAGCCCAAAATCAAACATGGAAGCAGTCGCTTCGCCAATCACCAGAAAGATGCCGAATGTTCCCACTCCAATCGAAGTCGCCGACTGCCCACGATAGATCAGAAGCAACGCGTACCCAAACGCCAATAGCCATGCCAACAAAAACAAGGTAAATCCAGGCCATCCAGATTCGACCGCCGATTGGAAGTATTGATTCTCTGCAAACTCAAACAACGCCCGTTCTCGCCCGGAGCGATAGAATCGATGGACGCCTCGATAAGACCCCAGCCCGGATCCGAGCAAGCCCATGTCTTGGATCGCCGGATAGGTGTCGATCCAATGCTGCACTCGGGTGTCCGATTTCGCAACGTCCACCATGTCGATCTTCTCAAAACGTTGCATCAATTGATCACCAAAGCCAATCCATCCGGTAAGAGCCACGACCATGACGATCAGCGGAAGCAGAATCAGGCTGCTGTTTTTGGGTTTGCGAGCCAGACCGTAGATGACAATTGTGCCGCAACCGCCGATTAGCAACGACAACACACCACCTCGCGATAGCGTACTGACGACACCGGACGCAATAATCACTGCGGCTAGCAATACAGTCAGTTTGATAGCAGTCAATTCCGAAATAAAGTACAACATCTGGAAATTCAACTGCCGCCAGATTGGCATCTCGCGACTGACCATTGGTTTCGCACCGGTCGATTTGCGGTTGGCCATCACAATCGGGATCAAACCGAGGCAACATGCGAAGCACATGATCAGGTAACCAGCGGCATTGTTTCGATTAATGAAGGGCCCAAACGGAGTGCCCAAACCAAATTCAAACAACCACAAAATCCTGCTGTTGAACGTCAGCTTCTGCAGGATTCCTACAAAAGAGATTAGTACGCCATTGGCGGCACAAATGCCCAACAACAGGACGCAGTCACGGGATGATCGAAAATAGCGTGCCCCCAGCAGCAATCCCGAAAGCGCAAGAACCAGCATTCGTATCTGGCCCCAGGTGCCTTCACGATCGAGCGAGATGCTGGCCCCGGAAACCGTCGCCCCAAAGAGGTCATCATAAATCTGCTTCTGACGCCCCAGCACCCAATCGGCCACGCTATCGGGCAAGACCACCAATTGCAGCATTCCAATCAGTATCCCGCCAAGTACCAACACTGCGATGTACGGTAAAACCTGACTTTTGCGACTGCTCATCGCAGTCTCGAACCACCAGAAACCTAACCCAACCAATAGGCTGACCGCGATCCACTGCTGAGCCCAGTAATTTACGCTTCCAAATGCCCAGGGAGAAAGGATCAAGGCCAGCAATAGAGACCAACGGGCTGGCATCGCGAACATCTGTGCCAGAGAGCGACGCGTCTTTTTCGCGTTCTCATCACTCTGACGTTGTTCCAACGTCCCTTTGAGAGTCATTTTGTCGGGCTGGTTCATGTTGGGTCAACATTCATGTGCTTGCGATCGGCGACAAGACAAGTCTTTGATGCAAACCTTCCTGAGGTTTTTCAAGGCAGTCTGGCGAGACGTTGTGTGGTGGGTATTCGAGTTTCAACTATTCGGCGGTCGAAACCAGCAGCGGGCGGACTCATCCCCTTTTCTCCGTTTCCGGCCTTGAACTAGTCTAACGACTTTTTGCTCAACTCTCCAATTGCCCCCTTAGCACCACGTTTGCAATGTCCAAGACCGCTATCCCGCGGGAAAAAGTCAATCCCCGCCTATTCCCCCGCCTCGAGCCAGGCGATTCGTGTAAAGAACGATGATCACGCCGGCTGCCACCAAACTCCAAGGCATCCAATCCTTGGTTCGAAGAATCTTTACCGGCCGGATCAAATCACTGGAGTTATTATTTCGATTGGACGCACCGAATCCTGGCAGGCTGAACTGTGAGCCTGCATTCGCAGAGTTGCTGGTGGACGAAGCAGGAAAAAACTGATCATTTCCAAAACGATTCGAGGTATACCCCGCGCCTCCACCAGGGACACCTCCATAGCCCTGACGAACGGGCTGTGACGAAACGCTGGGACTCGTAGCCGCCGATCCGCCTGCCGAGTTTTCATCCAATGCCTTTGCTAAAAACGGTGGTAACCTAGCCTCCTGAATCATGAACCTGCCTACGACCAAACATTCCAGTCCGGCGATTATCAAAACGACCCCGATTGCTAAAAACAACGCGCGCCACATTGCAGTTCGACTCCCTTGTTTAAGTATTCACGCGTCCCTTTAAATTTCTCCGCTGTCTCTAGGCATCGCCCAGCAAGCTGATTGTTTCGCAATCTAATTCGTTCACCCAAGTAGATTTGTCTAATCCGATGATAAATATCCCGTCGAATCCTTTTATTTGCAGGCGAAAAAGAATTCGGATTTTTCGGGTGAAAACGAATTCGAAAACTCTGCCGTTCAGACCAAATTTGGCAACCCAAGATCGACCTTCCGCGAGAATCGTGACTCTGGTCGATTAGCAAATTCTGGTTGCACGACCGAGCCGGCTGAGGGATATTCGCTTTGATTCGAAACGAAACTCTTCGGACCAGCAAATCAAGCAGGCGGCATGCTACTCAAATCCACTCGGGTCTCAAAAAAAACGCCCAAAACAGTTCAAACACATGTCCTGAGCCCTGAAAAAAACATTGAATCCGTTTTTTCCAGACCACAAGGATTGCTTCGTCACGGGCTTGGACTTACCATTTGTCGGGTAACAAAGGTTTCCCGCCCAAATAGCGTATTTCGTCTGATTCGTTAATCCTCTTAAAATTGCTGTCTGCGTTTTGAATTAATTGGTGCGTTCTTCTTTGCACCGTTAAGATCTATTAATTCTCGAAAAAGTCCTAATCAGGCGCCCGACAGATCGCCGGAACAAATGACAACTTCTCAAAATTCGTCTATGACAACAGAGACTTCCAGCTCGACTGAACAGAATCAACGTCATGTCTTGATCGTCGATGATGACCCGGAGATTACCGAGTCGTTACGGTATGCACTCCATGAACAAGGATTTCAAGTATCTATCGCTCGCGATGGAAACCAGGGGGTGGCATTCGCCGAGACCAAGGCTCCCGATCTCGTCATCCTCGATATGATGATGCCGCGACGTAGCGGCTTTCTGGTCCTTGAGCGTTTGCGACAGACGACAGATATCCCGGTCCCCGTAATCATGATCACTGCCAACGAGGGCTCTCGACATCGCGAGTACGCAGAAATGCTGGGCGTCAACGACTATATCGAAAAGCCCTTTACGATGGATCGACTACTCAACAGCGTCTCAAACCTGCTGAGTGCGAATAACTCATGACTCTCTCGATGAGCGATCTTGGTTTTCAACAAGATCAGTTGAAACCGGGTGATGGCTGGCACTGCGGCCATTTTTTTTACGCGTTTGACCGAAACGCATTGGCTGGTCTGCCAAACATAGACGCGGGGGTTGACGCGTTTTTGGATCGACTCGATCCAACCGTGAACGGGCGACCTCAACGGTTTCAGGTCGGAATCGTCCTGGGACACAAAGCAGATTTTTCCGTCATGATGATGGATCCCGACCCGATCAAAATCGAAGCCACGCACCAATCATTAATGGCCAGTCCGATCGGCGTGGCGATCCACCCAACCTACTCATTCGTTTCGATTTCTGAGGTGTCTGAGTACGCACAGACGGTCGATCAGTACGCGGAGAAACTGAAGAGCGAAGGGGCAGATCCATCCAGTTCCGCGTTTGAAACCAAGCTCAACGTCTACGCTCAACGCCTGGAAAAAATGAACTACCAGCGGTTAACACCTGACTTTCCCGATTGGCCAGTCAGCTGCTTTTATCCGATGAACAAATGGCGAGAGCCGCATGCGAACTGGTTCATGTTGCCCAAATCAGAACGACATCGCTTGATGTCCGAGCATGCGAGGAGCGGGATTAAGTTTGCTGGCAAGGTCTCGCAGCTGATAACCGTTGGCGTGGGAATCGACGATTGGGAGTGGGGAGTGACATTGTGGGGATCGAATCCCATGCATTTGAAACAGATCGTTTATGACATGAGATTCGACGAAGCGAGTGCCAAGTACGCTGAGTTCGGTCCTTTCTACACGACCTATGTCACCTCGCCAGGAAACATCCTAAAAACCTGTGCGGTTGGCGTCCAATGAAGTCTGACCGAAAGGGACTACGGGCAAGGTCATTTGCCGACATCGCGGGTTTCCGAGGGTCCCAGACGACTCGCCTTTTCGTTTTCCCGTTTAATCGCATCGTAGACTTCCTGTCGATGGACTGGGATTTCTTGAGGTGCGTCAATTCCCAATCGGACTTTGTCTCCTCGAATATCAACGATCGTGATCATCACGTTATCGCCGATCATGATGCTCTCATCTCGATGTCGCGACAAAACCAGCATGGCTGGCTCCTTAATTAAAATGACTGCCTAACAGTTGCGGGCATTGGGATACGACACCCAAATCCTTACACTCGCAAACTGGAATTCCGGGCAATCCCTTGCCGCGATTTCTTAATCGACTGCTGGACTTGTCGTGCAGAATGAATGCACTGAATCGTCGCTAGCAGCCTGATGCATTCGACCTTATCGACGCCAGCTGACTCAAATCGCACAAAAAAACACAAGCGACCTGTTGTGAGGAAGATGCGTGTTTTGCGATACGCCCCCGGATCCGCAAATGACGATAACAACGCTTGGAGGCGTGCGAATTTCGAGCCAGCCGCTTCAGATTACCGCGGAATGCCTATGCGCTGCGGCGCAGGTTAACTGGCAATGTCGCCAATTCGTATTGCAAGGGCTGTGGATCGACCGTGACCACCTGGCACCCGATTCGACGATCGAGATTGATGACCAAAGGCGCTCTCAGATTCAACGTCAGAGTTTCCTCATCCCGACTGACGACCCCTAAAACATAGGCTTGCTCGACAGAGGTCAGCTGCAATGTGTCGACGTCTGTTGGCTCCAGGCGAACCTGGTAGTCGGCAACGAAACGTCGTGGTGACACCACTGGCATAGCGATGTCTGAGTGCTGCATGCTTTGCAACCAGGCAACCGACGCGTTGTCGGAATCGGCCAATAGGACCCAGTGCCGGCAATCTTCGAAGCCCAAGAGTCCGTTACGAAAGAACAGAATGTCATCCGGTTCAATTTCAATCGATCCGAACCGAGTCGTGTGAATTTTCATGGGAACTTGTCCTTGACATCTGTCTCAGGCCGAAAAGTCCACCTCAAATAAAGGCTGAGCGCTTCAGGCAAAATGCAATCTATCGAAGTCATCGACCCTTTTATCCGCAAACTCAAGCAAAATTGACAGAAATTTTGCGAAATCAAACCGCCAATCTCGGGTTACCTCACTGATCGAAAAGGGTTCGCCTCGACACGCAACTCCGCATTTGTATACCATTACATTGCGTTCAGATCCGAAATTTTTTCGCTGTTAGCAAACAATGCTGATTGTTAAGACATTAGATATCCGCGGCGTAATTTGCCCAGCACACTCGATTCTCGCTTCAATGCTACTGTCACTGTTCGTTTTGCAGTCGGCAGCAGGCGATGAACGACTACCGTTTGACTCGATTGGAATTGATGACAAGATCGCTCAACTGGTTGAGGAGCTTGATTCCGATAGATTCGCCGAGCGCGAATTGGCGGCTGATCGACTTGCCGAGATCGGATCTCCTGCCTTGCGTCCGCTGGCGATTAATGCCCTCGACAGTTCACCAGAAACCGCTTGGCGGACTCGAAAAACCCTGGAGTTGATCGGTACCAAAGGGGACGAATCCGTTTTCTACCAATCGATTGGCATCTTGCAGTTGCTTTTCCCAGACGGGAATAACTCGGCCATGCAACGGCGCGTCGCTCAGCTTGAGCGTGACTGGAAATTGGAACGCAAAAAGGCGACGATCAGTCAGTTTCGCAAGCTCGGAGCCATCGTCTCCGATCCATCGGAAAATCGTGTCGCATTTAACGGCGACCTCCGCAGGCAGTTCATTGTAAACAACGCCTTTGTCAATGACCCCTTTGGTGATCCGACGATTGAAATTTTGGAACCAACGGCTTTGCGGCCTGCAAAACCAAGAGCAACAATTCGTCGCGGGAATCTGAATGTCGCAGACATGACAAAACAGATCGACAATATTCTGTTGGCTTCGCTCGAGGATAACCGCAAAACAATTTTTGGTACAAGTCGATCTGATTCAGCCCAGTCGAAGTCGAAAAAAAACGACGCTGCCCAAAGGCAACTCCAGCTGGGTCAGAGAATTTTGATCGAACCAGCAAGGTTACGTGCGGTCAATGTGAACGGCGGGATTACCGTAACTTTCACCGACAAATGGCAGGGAACGCTTGAAGAACTCCAGCGACTGGAGAATTTGCAGGGCCTTTCTCGAATTGAATTGTCGGAGTTCAACCCCGGCCGCCAACAGCTGAACAAGTTATCGGAACTTAATTCCGTTACGGAGATTCACGTGATTGGCGAGCAGATCCCCGACGAGGATTTGAGTATTCTTCGGTCCATTCCAAGGCTGGCAACCTTGGAGTTTTCCAATCGAAAAATCAATGCCGAGACCCTGCAGGAATTTGCCGATTTGAAACCACTGGCCAACGTCAAGTTCAGCGAATGTGACCTCCGCCCCGGCGCCCTCAATGAGTTGGCTTCGTTGCGAGCGTTACGATCGGTATTCTTCAAAGAGATGCAGATCGACAACACCATCTTCGACGCGTTGCGAAAAATGCCTCGCCTGACGTACGTTGACCTCTCTGTGTGCAAATTTCAGACATCTGCCTACCGTGATTTCTTAAGATTGCGTCCCCAAGTGCAAATTGCGTTCACGCCCCAGGCATTTCTGGGAGTTCGCGGACCGGTAAATTTCGCGGACGACGGTGGATGTCAAATTTCTGAAGTCATTCCGAATTCGGGCGCAGACCAAGGTGGTTTGGAGATCGGCGATATCATCAAAACGGTGAATGGACAAAAAATCCAACGATTCGAAGACCTGCGTTTACACATCGCACAGCACAAGGTCGGTGAGACGCTTGACCTGCGTGTTGATCGAGATGGCGAGAAAGTCGATCTGCAAATCACTCTCGGCCGATACGATTCCAATCTGCGATAACGAAACAGATCGTTTCCTGCCGCCGCCCGCGCGACGCTCAACACGCAAACGCCAGCCAGTAGAAGACGCACCCGGTGATTGCCGTCATCATCATCATGCCGGCCGCAACTCGACCTCCAATGCGGTGCGATCGACTGTGGTCACCGGGTTGAGCTGGATTCGGGAATTTCTTTAACGCGCTAATCAAAACGTAGCCCCAAACAAAGGGCGTCGGAATGGCAAACGCCAGGTGAATCCACAACGAGATACTAACGATCCCGTTGGCGTAGAATCTCGAGGAACTTGCCAGACTTCGCCAGTCGGTAACGAAACGAACATCGACCTCAAAAACAGTAATGGCAACGGCCAGAAACGCGGCCAATCCGATTTGCAGGTTTCGGTGTGCCTGGTACTGATGCCGATAACGCACGAGGATAATGCTTAGCGCCATGACAATACAGATGACAAACATTCCAACGAAAACAGCGTCCAGCACATAAGAACCCCGGGTGGGTAGAAATCCACTGGCAAAAAGATGCACTTTAATAGATCCTCGTTACAATGCGGATCAGATCCCAGAAGGAAACTGGCCGTTGTGAAAAAACGCGCGAGACTTCGCGAGGAGAATAATCGCTGAGGCCGAGATCCGCCAGCCCCGGACGTGGGCGATGTTGACCATGTCAAACAGCCTGGCATCGCCTGGACGAGTTCTACTCTTGTCGGTCGCTTCGGCGCCCGCGACCACCATTAATGCAACCAAGGGTAGCATCGTGACGAAAATGTCCATGTTTGTGACTTTATGTAAGGCATTTGATAACGATGGCATACAGGTACCGGAGTCCCTTATTGTAGCCGAGATCACGCAATTATTCTCTGATTGGCCATCATTCCTTCTGGCAGCGCCTTCCAACTACAGGGGCGTGGGGCAGCGGACGAAAACCATCGACCGGCAATCTCCTTCTTGTGCGGCCGTGGCGTTTCTTACACGTCGTTTTCATTACACTTCTGGCAAATGCATCGGCTCGTCAACTTCCAAAAGTTGAATGCGATTTCAGTTCAACTCCGAAGCAAAACTCGGAACGCACGTGCACACGCAAACGTCTGTCCTGCGCGTCGTGTTTGATCGCAAAGCTGGCGGATCAGTGGCACCGTTGACAACGCTTTTGCAATCTGGATCATCTAGATATCCAACGCAAGTTCTCCTGTTAAACTAGTTGTTTCCTTATTGCCAACGAAACAAAGTGTTTTGCCCGAGTGGCGGAATTGGCAGACGCTCAGGATTTAAAATCCTGTGACCTTACGGTCGTGCGGGTTCAAGTCCCGCCTCGGGTACTCGAAAAAATAAGGGTTTGCGACGCATTCGTCGTAAGCCCTTTCTTTTTGCCCAAACCCATCAATTGCAAATCAGTGGCAGCGTTGCATTTGCGTTGGTTTTCCGTCGGCATACCTGCCTGACAGATTTTTTCACGCGTTATCTGCGAACGTTCCACACGACCCTGTGATCAAATTGCCACCAATAACGAAGAACGACCGAACAGCGGTCGTTACTGTCACGGAAAACTCCAATGCAAACATTCGAGGATCCAAAACAATTGGCGAAGCAAAAAATGCTTGACTAACTCGTACACATCACTGAACGATTCTCGGATGTCTGTCGGATTAAGTAGTGGCACTCCATTTCAACTTACCCCATACCCAACTTGTTCCAGAACGACGCTTCTTTTTTGGTCGATTTCGGCTTGTCCATGGTACCTCGAGATTCAGCCTCAGATTGAAAATGATCCAGAAACGCAAAAATCACCCTCTCGTAAAAGCTCGCCAGCTGTTTGGAATTCCGCTCGACTTCTTCCCCTTCATTGCGCGACCAATCGGATTCGTTGCCAAAGACCTCCGAGGGCTCAAAGACGTAATAGAATTTTTCGACATCTTCCAACAAGTCGATTTCTTCAAAAACCACCACCGTTTCGTCTAGACGAATCGAGCGACGGAACTCAAGTGACGAGACGTAGCCACCTCTCTCGAGCGAGTATGTCTTGCCAATCATCTGGCAAGATGTCTGGTCAGCAAATTCTACATTCGCCTCTTGATGGGCAACCAATTTGCGTTTGACGACTGGGGTAATTGTCGCGATTACGGAGGCGTCAGCCCAAGAAACCAGAAAGCCGCGCAGCACATACAGGAAATTGGATTTTGCTTGTCTGTCGCTCGGGAATCCAATGCCAACTACTGCTCATCAGCCCCAAATGGATCAGCTTACGACGGTCAGTCTCTGGTGCGATTTCTTGATTGGGACAACTTAGTTTTTGGGGATGATAGCAGTGTAAATGTCGTTACCCATTTGTTGGAATCACCACAATGGTGGGGCGTTTAATGTTGACCTATCCGCAAAATCGCACATGCAGGACACTAGAAGACGAAACTATTGGATTTGCAAAACTTTTTCCACCCTGGCACCCCGCGAATCGATGGTTGCTAAACGGCTTACCTATCCTTTTAACATAAGTATCGTTGCAGCATGACCTTCACGACCAGCACGATTCCAACCCTTTGCATTACACTTTTAATCTTTGCGAACGCCGTTTCCCTAGCCGCCAAAGATGACACAAACAGTGAACTTGCAGAGGCGCCGCAACCGGGCGTAGCCGTAGCGGCCCAAGCAAAACTCTCGGACGCTCCGCCAACGGTCGCGGAAGTCGACGCCAAGATCGCAGAAGTCGTTGCCTCCACCGATCTGGGTGAGCCGGTAATTGCATCGACCGAAGAAATTTTTCAGCAAACAAAACAAAGTCTTCAATCCGCAGAAACGTTTTGCGGCTCAGACTATCGCCTATCAAAAAGACGCGACTTCAGCTCCTGACAACCTGGAAGCCACCAAGAAAGAGTTTGACCAGAAGAAAATTCAGGTCGAAAGTTCAACCAATCAATCGCTTGCCGAAGTCAAACTCGAATACGACAGGACAGAAGTCGAGCTAATAGCTGTGAGGCAACAGCTTACTGCACAGTCGGGGGAAGGACCGTTCACAACCATGCACAGATCCAAAGTATTTAAATGAGTAAACTTTTTTCAAAGAGAAATACGAAAGTCGGAGCCAAGCCAGGCACTTTGATGATCGCTACGGAGGCGCAGCGACCTCGCATCCGAATTATTCGGTTTACACAGGAAGAGCATTTCGACAACATGGTCGATTCCGTCGAGGCGATTTCGGACGATCTTGCAAAGCCAGGGATTATGTGGATTGACGTGCAGGGGATGGGGGATGAAAGTGTCATCCGTGCAATCGGCAAAATATTCTCGATTCACATGTTGGCACTGGAAGCCATTGTGAATGTGCCCCAAAGGCCAAAGACGGAAGCATTCGACTTGCATCAGCTTTATATATCTCGAATGGTCAGTTTAGACGAAAAAAAGCAATTGGATGTCGAACAAGTTAGTATCCTGTTTGGCAGCAATTATGTTTTGACATTTCAAGAACGTTTCGGTGATGTTCTCGACCCGGTACGCAAACGAATTCGCTCGAAGAAAACGGTAATGCGCAAGTCTGGAGCGGACTATCTGGCTTACGCAATCATTGACACGATCGTAGATGGTTACTATCCAGTTCTTGAGCACTACGGTGAATACCTGGAGGAGCTTGAGGCCCGCGTTGTGGCCAACGCATCGTCAACGATGCTTGACAAGATCAACCAAGTCAAACGAAACCTGCTCATTCTACGACGTGGCATCTGGCCCCAGCGAGACGCACTCAACATTCTAATTCGCGATGACTGCCCGTTCGTCGCTGATGAAACGAAAGTTTTCCTGCGCGACTGTCACGACCACTGCACTCAGGTTGTGGATGTGCTTGAGACGTTTCGCGAGACCGCCGGTGCACTATTGAGTACTTATCTTTCGGCACTTGGAAACAAACAGAACGAAGTAATGCGGGTGCTCACCATCATGTCCAGCATCTTCATCCCGCTGACATTCATGGCCGGGATCTACGGAATGAATTTTGAAGCAATGCCGGAACTAAAAAATCCCATGGCGTACCCGTTGCTCCTCTCCGTAATGTGTTGCACCGTCGTTGCAATGCTGGTTTACTTCAAGCGACTCGGTTGGATCTGGACAAAATCCGAAAACGACTGAGTCGAATTGAAATGGCGGCGATCCTCACGTTAATTTGAGGGCTAACGGTGATCTTGCTCGACAGAATTCGAACTGACTTAAGTCGTAATACGGAAGCTCGTCGATCGATCACCCTGCATTTCGTCCGATTCAATTCAATGAACGTAATTCCAAGGGTTTGCTTGAGAAATACGCGCAACGTTCCTACGTTTTGACTCGCTCCGATTCGGTTTTGCACTTCTGAAAATGAAGGCAAACAGATTATGAACGTGACTTCAACGACAAACAAACTCGGCATTCAAAATCAGGAGGACCGCTTGACTCAATTCTACTTGTGTCGCTACTTGTTATTGTTGCTTATTGCATTGGTACCTCGGTCGACAGCCATAGCGCAAGACGGAACGGCAAAAGACGATTCCATCGATGAACCAACAAAGCTAGGCGTGCCGAACACCCTGGTCGTGGGTACTCGGGATGTGCCTCCTTTCGCAATGCTGAACGAGGTCAGTCAATGGGAAGGTATCAGCATTGACCTTTTGCGAGATGTCAAAGCCGAGCTCGAAAATGCAAGCGGCCACGAGATCAAAATTGAATTCAAGGTCCTCACATTGGCAGAGATGCTTGATGCTGTTGCTAACTCTGAGGTGGATTTGGTTGCTGCCGCGCTCACCATGAATTATGGGCGCGAAAAACGAATGGACTTCACCCATCCGTTTCATACTTCTGGGCTTGGAATTGCGATTGGTGCAAAACAACGGCGTTCGGGTTGGACGGGAATCGTCAACGCGGTTTTATCGACGACTTTTATTCGAATTGTTGTCGGGCTGTTTTTAGCGATGTTGATAAGTGCATTTGCGATTTATCTTTTTGAGCGCAACTCTAATTCCGAACATTTCGATCATGGCTGGTTAAAGGGGATTGCGGCCGGGATGTGGTGGGCGGCTGTCACATTGACAACGGTAGGATATGGCGACAAGGTACCAAAGTCGTTAGGCGGTAGGTTGATCGCGTTGGTTTGGATGTTCGCTGGATTATTTATCATCGCCGGATTTACCGCGGCTGTTACATCGGCCCTCACTCTCACCGAATTGCGAGCAAAAGTTAACGGCCCCGCTGATTTGCCGCGCATCAAGGTCGCAACTGTCGAAGGTTCGACTTCGGCGGACTATCTACGTTCACGACATATTATGTTCGCCAGGCATCCAGACGTGGATTCGGCGCTTGCAAGCTTGGTCGCAGACAAGTGTGACGCAGTCGTGTACGACGCCCCAATCTTGAGATACCAGACGTTTCGAAAGTACTCAGGCGAGGCAATCGTGTTGCAGAACACGTTTGAGAGACAGAACTATGCCTTTGCGTTACCCAGCGATAGCCCGTTGCGCGAACCAATAAACCAGGTATTGCTCCGTAAGACTTCAAGTCCAAGCTGGGATGAGATTTTAGCGTCTTACTTTGGTCAAAATTACCAGTAGCCTGGTTGATTTGTTTTTGCTGTGCGATCCTGAACTGCCTCTTTTTTTCGCCTCGTCAGCAGAATTTGTGGTTAGTTTCGGGTAGTGGTAGTGTGCAAGGTTGTGATAGATCGCGGTTTGGTAGCCGTCTTGGGTTCGGAAGCAGTAGTTGCCCGCGAGGAATGGGTCGAAACGAAAGTGGGCGCCTCGCAGACCGTAAAGTCCCTCTTTCGCAAAGTAGTCATTGGGCCAGCGCTGCTGACGCAGTAAACGCTCCGGGTTCTTCCGGTGACGCCTCAACAGCAGTCGCCGGAGTTGACTGCGAATCTTCGCGTCCAAGTCTTTGAAGCATATCGATGTTGGAGATTGAATCCCTTTAAAATGACCATTATTTGCTCCAGGATGGGATTTCTGACCATAAACTCGAGATGGGTGTTCTGGAAGGCGAATGGACTGGTTGCCGCTACGGAAGGAGTGGAGAACTGGAAAACGGAAAATTGAGGCTGGTTCTTCGCAAACTCGTCCTTCACCATAACAATCCAGCCAACGGAGCCGTGTTGCTGAACTGGATTTTGCGATTTAACCCTAAGGATCCTCCCGATCGAAAACCAGCACATTCGATGCGAGTTCATCCGCAAGTTGCTCCTCCAAACCAGCCTCTTTTGTTCGAAGACGAGTCAGCCGTCGGGGGTCGGTTGACTTGGGAAGTCTGCCAAGATTGCAGACGGGCTCGCCCGGGCTGACGGCGGGTAGTGTTGTCATGCCGATGACGACCGCGTTAAACGGAGAGGTGATGACGTTGGTTTCGTTACCGAGCAATGTTGTATTGGTCGCCAATGGATCACCTTCTTCGATCACATCGCCGGGTTTGATGTGGAACTGCAGGAAGCCGCCGCGGTCGGCGCGAATCCACTTCGACTTTTGAACGATGACTTGATGGTCAGCGCTATCATCGTCGCCACCGAGCATTTCCAGGCTGCGCAAAACGTTTTTGACCCCACGAACGGCAGATTGCACGATGCCGGGTTCGACCTTCCAAACTTCGCCACCTTCCATAACGATGGTCGGACAACCGGCAATGCAGGATTCACGTCGAAACGAACCGCGTGGGCCCTTGCTGTTAATGATGATCTCGCAGCCAAAATTCTTCGCCAGTTTGTTTACCGCCGGGTCGCTCAAATCGCCGCGCACGTTGGGATAGTTCGTTCGGCGAACGGATGCCGTGTGCAAATCAATCCCGAAATCGCTGCGTGCAACGAGTTCTTCGAAAATCGTCTGCGCCATGCGACTGGCCAGACTTCCCGACTTGGTTCCGGGAAACGAACGATTCAAATCGCGGCGATCAGGCAGGTACCGTGAGTGTCGATCGAAAGCCAGTATATTGAGCACAGGGACGAGGATAACGGTTCCGCAAAGCAACTGAAAATCGTCGTCTTGAACCAACTGCCGCACGGCTCCCGTTCCGTTGATCTCGTCACCATGCATGGCTGCGGTGACAAAGACGACAGGGCCATCTTTCTTGGCCCGACGAATGTGGATTGGAATTTGCACATTCATACTGCTATAGCTCTCGCTGACGGAGAGCATGACGTCGACGGAACTGCCTGGAGCGATTTGGGTTTCACCCCAGGGATCAATGGACTTGCGTTGGCGTTCTGAATGGGTGTAATCGTTCATGATCAATCAGACTGCATCTGCATCCAGGACCGGCTCTGTAAATGCTTCGTGAGCAACAGGCAAATCAGGAAGCTCTTGAACGTCTGGTTGACGCCGGCGGCGGGATTTTTTGGGGACCAAACCTCGCATCAATTCAAGTTTTCCAAAACAAAGCAAACGGTCGGTCGGTTCCAGGATCCGTTCCGATTTTGGATTGGGAATCACCGTTGTCCCACGATAAAGCGTTAAGACGTTGATGTCTTTGTTTCGCAATTCGCCAATCGGTTTTCCGACGTACTCCGATCCGTCGGGAATGTGAATTTCAGTGACGCCATATCCTCGGCTGACGGTGAGTCGTTGACGGACGTCGATTTCGGGAAAATCGACCTGGGCGACCAGGTAATCGACGATCGCGCCGGCGATGTCGAGTTGGGTGCAGCCTTCAATTCCTTCAAGTCCCGGTGACGAATTGATCTCCATGACTTGGGGGCCATTTTGGCCCTCCAGCATATCAACGCCCGCAACGCGAAGGCCCATAATTTGTGCAGCCTTAATGGCAGTTTCACAATAGTGGTCATCAAGCAGGACAAACTCCGTATTTCCTCCTCGATGCACATTGCTGCGGAACTCCTGCCCCTGGGCAACACGTCGCATGGCACCGGCGACTTGATCGCCAACCACAAAGGCCCGAATATCGCGGCCCTTGCTTTCCGAGACGAATTTCTGGATCAGTACGTTCTGTTTTTGAGCCTGCAACATTTCAATGATTGCCTCAGCGGACTTTACGGTTTCCGCCAGCAAAACTCCGATACCTTGGGTTCCTTCCAGGAGTTTAATAATGACAGGTGCACCACCCACTCTTTCAATGGCAGGCAATACGTCATTTTTTTCACGCACAAATGCTGTTTCCGGAATGCCAATATTATGACGACTCAGAATCTGCAGGCTGCGAAGTTTGTCTCGCGAGTTGGCAATCCCAGCAGATGAGTTCGCAGTGAAGATATCCATCTGTTCAAATTGTCGAACGACAGCCGTTCCGTAATACGTTATTGACGCTCCAATTCGAGGAAGTACGGCATCGTAATGCGAAAGCTGTTTGCCACGGAAGTACAGGTCAGGTGCGCTGCGCCGTAAGTCGATCGCAAATTTGACAGTATCCAGAACTTTGACTTCGTGACCGCGTTGTTGAACCGCTTCGCACAGTCTCCGTGTGCTGTAACATTTAGGGCTACGAGAGAGAATCGCAAGTTTCATTGAAAATATCCTTAAGAGATGTTACTTACTGAGATCATTGTCTTTCTTGGAAATTCGCTTTTTCTTTTTTCGTTTCGGTCGACCGCCGTAGAATGAGTTTCCTGAATCGACGAAGAATTTGTGCCGAATCGCTTCGCGCCCCAGAAGCATACGGAACCCCATCGCGTCACGGCTCGTCAGGGTCAACTCGACTGGCCAACTTGTGCCCAATAGTACTACCTCCGTGACAATCACCGGGCGATTCTCGGTTTTGCCGTTGGAACTCTTTACGGGACGGTATTCCAAAACTCTCGCCTCAGCTTCGACAGTTGTTTTTGCCTCTCTCTGAACCGGATGAACGTCGAACCGCACCCACGACTGCCCATCTTTTTCGAATTCCCTGATGTGGGATGCATGTAACGCCGAAGTTCGTGCGCCGGTATCAACCTTGACCTTGATCTTCTCGATATTCAGTTCGGGCAACTTCACCCATTCTCGCCATCCAATGATCGGTAAATCGTTCGTGTGGTATTTTCGCATTCGTAATGTTGATAGGTAAATGAACTGTCGAATTAACCTGCCTGATTTAGCTCGCCGCTTGAGAGCTGTGCCGCTGATTCAACGTTTTGCGTGATTGGATTTGGGGTCGAGCCACGCAAAGCTTCACCGAGTTCAGAACTGGCGGAGCGAATGTGCAAGTCGCGCTGGGGAAACGAGATTTCGATACCAGCGTCGATGAAGGCGTCGTTGATTGACGTATGTAATTCGTCAATCACTGGCATGCGACAGTCAATGTCACTTACGAAAGCCCTGGCCACAAGATTGAGTGAACTTTCTCCAAATTCCTGGAATATGACCGTCGTGGCAGGATCTCGAACGACTTTTGGATGTCCGCTGCAAATCGCAAGCAAGATTTCTTTTGCCTTTTTGACATTGGAACCATAGGCCACACCAACCGTAATGTCGACCCGGTTGATCGCATCGCTCAATGTCCAGTTAACCAACCGACCGGTGATGAAGTCCTTGTTGGGAACGACATACTCTTTGCGATCGAGACTGACCAGAGTCGTCGCGCGGGTCCGAATGCGACTGACGGTGCCGGAGTAGTCACCGATGGTGATCCAATCACCGAGTCGCATGGGGCGTTCGAACATAAGGATAATGCCAGCGACAAAGTTCGCAAAAATCTCCTGTAAGCCAAACGCCAATCCGAAAGTCAACGCCGTTGCAAGCCATTGCACATTCGACCAACCAATTTGCAGCGCTCGAAATGCGAACATCATTCCAATCAGCACGATTCCGTAGCTGACCAGCGACTTAATCGCGTAGCGAACCGACCGATCCATGGGCAATTGATTGAGGAAGAAAATTTCCAAAGTACTGGGCAAACTTCTGGCCACGGTGATCGTGATGGCTCCAATCACGAGAAAGATTAACAAGTCGCGATAGGTGACGCGGGAAAGCTCCGATTCCGGAGCCGCGGTGGTGTTGGATGATACGGAACTTACACCTGGCATCATTTCGGATACCTTCTCGCCGTCTGAATTGCCGCTCCGTTCGCCAGTCATTTCCGGTGGTGCTGATTCGGAATCGGCGACGACTTGCTCGGTGCTGACTTGGGTCCCCGGCACAATGGGACGTTCCAGTGCCTGCAAAGCCGGCAGCACATCCGACCAAATCGACAACAACGCAAACCCCCACACAAGCCACATTCCCAGCGACACCAAACGGTTTGCTTCGCCCGCGTTGACATCCACATCCACATCCATCAGTGCCTCGGTCACGCCTGCGGCCTCAAGCCGATGTGCAGCCTCGGCAGCGTGCAAGGCTTCTGTCGCTTCATTGTTGGTAGCGTGTTCCTTCTCCCGCAAGTCACGATCCAGTTGCCTTTTGCGCTTTGAGGCTTCAATATGAATGTGACGGCGTTGGACCAGTATGAATCGCAACAGTAATGCGCGCAACGTCTCACCAACGGCGGCGACGACAAAGGTCAGAAACACACATCCCAACAAATTCAACGCCGTATAGTAGTACCCAACAATGGCTAATACACCAAACGTGATTGGGAACCACAGGATTCCGGAAAACCAGGCGGTAGCGGTCTGCGTGACCCAAGACCGTTCGTGAGCCTTCAAGTACTCATGAAAGATCCCTGTCTTGGGATGTAGGCAGCGGTACAGAAAAATCGTCAGGCAGATCATTCCGGCAACGAACATCAGCCTTTCCGAGAGGTCAATCTGGTGCGTCAAATCCAGACGGAGCAACAATGTTATTCCAAAAACAATCAGCCCACCGACTGGGCTCAACCAATCCAAGTTACGCTTCAAAATTCTGACCGCATCGTCCGGCCAGGCAAAGTGCTTCTGCGCCAGCCCGTCTTCGCGACACATTCGTCGTAAAAACTCAATTGGAATCGCGAACCATGCCACCGTAAGGAACGCAAACCCCAAAGCTGAAAACAGCGACGTCCCGTCGTTGAATTCGGAATGCTGAATGAAGAGCCCAATCGAGAGAAAGATCGCGGGCCCGGTCATAGCGATCAAGAACGTGGCGAAAAGGGTTTTGGCAGTCGGCCAAAACGTGTCGCAAGAACCGCGACTCGCAACCTGCCCCAACTGGACGACTCGATTTCTCAGTCGTCGCTTCAAGACAAACAGCGTTGCGATAGCAAACCCGATCAGACCAAACCAGAGTGGACGACCCCGAACCATGTCTTGAAATCGCTGCGCGACAATCTGCCATGCCGCGGGGCTTACCACTTTCAAATCGCTGTCGTCGATCTGTAACTGAGAAAACAACAACTTGTTACTACGAATCCACAAGATTCGTTCGTTGATGTAGCTCCTGAACTCTGTCGAAACTAACGCCAGAGTTCGATCCGCAAATTCGATGTCAACCAGCGATTTGAAAAGCGTATTCAGGTTGGTTCGTGTGCCGGTGAGCAGTTCCCAGCGTGTTTTTATCAGGGTTTCGATGGGTTCTTCCAGTACTTTCAATTGGGGTGGGATTTGCGAGGTGCCCCCATCGATAATTTCCTGCATCACCGATTCACTCGAAAGCGATGCCAGCTGACGGTCGATTTCGAAAATCTCAAACTGGACTTCGTCGGCCTCAGCATTCGCTCGATCGGCAGCAAGCAGGCTGGCCTGCGAATTGGGTAGTTCGCTTTTGCCTTTCCTTAACAAGGCACCGGTGGGTCCCGACAACCCAATTCGGTCGATCATGAATTTTGTGTCATGGAATTCCCGTTGAAGTTCATCCGTTTTTTTTGCGATGGAATTCTTCTGGCTATTGATTTCCGCCAACCGTTTCGCAACCGCCTGATTTCGCTCTGCAAACCTGGTGTTGATCTCATAACTGGGCACCAAAGCAGGAAACTGTTCTCGAATATCCAATTGTTGTTGCTTGGCTTCGATGGCCGTATTGTTGGCTGACTGTTTCATTCGTTCAGCCCTGATCTTCTCCAGGCCCGCCAAGAGTTCTTGTGATTGTTTCAGTTGCGCATCCAGAAGCTCTTTCTGGATTTGCAGTAAACCGTTCTTCTCCTCCAATTCGAACCGCGACGTTTCAGCTTGAAAAAGCTCCGCCTCCAGTATCAGACTGGCCAATCTCTCTTTCAACGCAGCAGAAGCGCTGCGAGCACGCAACGAAATATCGGTTTCAGATAACGATTCCATCTGGCTTTTTGTTTGGGCGATCTGCTCATCAAGTTCTGCGGTCCGAGTTCGAATCGAACCGCGCCGGCCGGCACGGCGGTTGATCTCGGCGTCGATCGCCGTAACCGAGTCTTTGAGTTTCTTGGCTGCATCCTTGGTTGTCGTTATGTTTTCCTCCAGATCAAGCGGTCGTACGTTCGCCAACTGCGATTCAACCGTCGGCTCCTGCTTTAGTTTTTGCAGTTGCTCAGACAAGTCAGCGGCCTTTTTTTCCGCGTCGGGTTGCGCCAATATTTCCTTGAGTTTACTTTCGAGATCCACCCGTTTCTTTTGTGATTCCTGGGCCGAAATCAACAAATCCTGAATTTGCTTTTTCGCGTTGGCATCCAGCTCGTTGGCCGCTTGCAGTTGTTCGCGCAAGCTTGCAATCTCGTCCGAAATACTGGATTCCGCCTGCGTCTGAACCGTTGTCGCGATTGATGGCTGAACAAGACCGGTTGCGACGAGTACAAACAACAACCGCAAACTTAAACTGAGACGTCTTGATAAATTCATCTGATGTTTTTTCGTTGAGTGATAATCCTCATTACCTGCCTGCCGCTTGGTCCGTCTACACAAGAACCGGCTAAATGAAGTTTGCTGGCTTCAGGCTCAACACGAAAGATTTAAATGCGGCGAGGCGCTTGTTCCGGATGGGAGGGTGCGGTCGTAAACCGACCGCGCTTTCTTAGACGAGCTTAGTTGTTCCGCTGAGCAAACTAACACTCCGCTACAGCGCGAAGATTTTTCAACGCGAATTTACTTCGTGGATCAACCCTACCCTAACAGCTTCCACAGAGATTTCTTCTGCTCAACGGGCCTGTCAGCGAAGCCTTGTTTTTCAGAAGTTTCCTGAATTTCGTCCAGAACGGGAAATATGAAGTTCTCGAACTGCTTGGCTAGTCGCCGGCTTTTATTTGACCGCTCATCCACCATCAGCTTGTCGCCCACGATGTCCAGCCCGACCAGGAACATGCCGTCTTGGACCAGTTTCGGCCGCACGATCTCGGCGATTTGCAGGTCTTTGGCGGTCGACCTGGGCTTCCGCCAGCTTGCCCCCGGCGTGAATGTTGCTCCGCATGTCGCCGCCGCTGCGGACGCGGCGAAAGGCCGCGTACTTGCCTTTCACTCGCAGCGGCCGGCCGTTCATCACGAACAGCCGCATGTCGCCCTGTTCCGCGCCGGCAGATACTCCTGGGCGATCACAAACCCGTCGCGGCTGACCGCGTCGATCATCTGGTTCAGGTTCGGAATGTCGACCTTCTGGACAAAGAACACACTGGCCCCGCCGGAGCCCTGCAAGGGTTTCAACACGCAGCGACCCTTCTTCGTTGGCGAAGTGCTTGATCTCGTCGCGGTCGCGCGTGATCAGTGTGCGCGGGCGAACTTCCTCCGGAAACAGCTGGAAGTACATCTTGCTCGACGCCTTGGCCAGACCGTTCGGATCGCTCAGCACGATCACGCCATGCCGCATGGCGACCCGTGCGAACTCGGTTGCCGCCGTGCTGGCCCAGGGACGTTGCAGATAGTCGTCCGACGGAACGTTGCGCAACATCAACACGTCGAGTTCGTCCACCGTGATCCGACGCTTGACGGCGTTCTTGCCCTGCAAATCCGCCGTGTAGCTCTCCGAACTGCCGTACTTCGGTTTGGGAACGGACGTGGCTCGGGCGCGGACCATGTCGTCGGGATCGTACGCCAGGTCTCCCACGCCCATCACCCACACTTCGTGGCCGCGATTCACGGCCGCCTGGCCAAGCCGGCTGGTCGTGAACTTGCCTTCTTCCGTCTTGACGTCGTTGACGATAAATCCGATTCGCATCGTTCATCTTCCTTTCAGGTCGGCTTTTTTTGTAGTCGTCCGATGCCAACGCATTCGTCTCCCGGAATTCCAGCGATTTCTCGCCATAAACTGGAGCGAACGGCTGCCACCTGTTCTACTACCACGCAAGAGTCAAGCGTACACATGTCGACGTTGTCGAAGTTGCGGCCGTAGAACTTCATGTAGTTCGCTTTTCTTTCCAACGCGGCGATGACGTACTTGTTGAAGTTGATCTTCGTGAACTTCTGGGCGCTGCCGAGTCCGCCGGGGCTGAAGACGTTGATCTCCATCAGCTTGTCGCCCACGATGTCCAGGCCGACCAGGAACATGCCGTCCTGGACCAGTTTGGGCCGCACGATCTCGGCGATCTTCAGGTCCTGCTCGGTCACCTCCGCCGGCGCCAGTTTGCCGCCGGCGTGGATGTTGCTGCGCATGTCGCCGCCGCTGCGGACGCGACGAAAGGCCGCGTATTTGCCCTTCACCTGCAGCGGCCGGCCGTTCATCACGAACAACCGCATGTCCCCCTCTTCGGCGGCCGGCAGGTACTCCTGGCAGATGACAAATCCGTCGCGACTGACCGCGTCGATCATCTGATTCAGGTTGGGAATGTCGCTCTGCTGGACGAGAAACACACTTGCTCCGCCGGAACCTTGCAATGGTTTTAGCACACAGCGGCCTTCCTCTTTGGCGAAGGCCTTGATTTCGTCACGATCACGGGTGATCAGCGTGCGCGGGCGGACTTCTTCGGGAAACAGCTGGAAGTACATCTTCGTCGACGCTTTGGCCAGGCCGTTCGGGTCGTTGACGACGATCACGCCGTGCCGCATGGCGACCCGTCCGAATTCGGCTGCCGCCGTAGCCGCCCAAGGCCGCTTCAGGTAGTCGTCCGACGGCACGTTGCGGAGCATCAAGACGTCCAGTTCATCGACCGTGATCCGTTGCTTCACCGCCTTCGCTTGCCTTGCAGGTCCTTCAGGTAGGTCTCCTGCGAACTGTACTTCTTGTCCTTGGGCGCGGACGCGCCCGCGCGCGAACGAACTCGTCGGGATCGTAGGCCACATCGCCCACGCCAAACACGTAGGCCTCGTGGCCTTGTTTGTGGGCTTCGTGAGCCAGCCGCGTCGTCGTAAAGCCGGCTTCTTCGGTCATCACGTCGTTGACAATAAATCCGATCTTCATCTAAAAAATCCTTTCGTATGACAAGCTTCCTCGCCTGTCGTAACAAGACAAACCCGCAAGCAAGCGGAACGCTTGCTCGACGTATTTAGAGTGTCGCCAACTCCACGTTGCTGAAGTTGCGACGATAGTAACTTCATGTATTGGACTTTGCGTTCCAGGGCTTCGAGCACGGCGTGCGTGAAGTTGACTTTCTCGAACTTCTGCGCGCTGCCCAAGCCGCCGGGGCTGAAGACGTTGATCTCCATCAGCTTGTCGCCCACGATGTCCAGTCCGACCAGAAACATGCCGTCTTCGACCAGTCGCGGCCGGACCATCTCGGCGAGTTGGAACATCGTGTCGTTCAGCTCACGCCCGGCGCAATCGGCCGCCGGCGTGAATGTTGCTGCGGATGTCGTCACCGGTGCGGACGCGGCGAAAGGCGGCGTATTTGCCTTTGTATCGCAGCGGCATGCCGTTCATCAGGAACAGCCGCGTGTCGCCTTCGGACGCGGCGGGCAAGTACTCCTGGGCGATCACGTAGCCGTCGCGGCTGACCGACGCGAAGATGTCTTCCAGGTTGTGCTCCTCGTCGTTGCGCACGATGAACACGCCCGTCCCGCCCGAACCCTGCAGCGGCTTCAAGATGATCGTTGCCCTCTTCATCGAGAAACTTCTCGATGCGGCTCAAGACTGCGCGTGACCAGCGTCCGCGGCCGGACCATTCGGGAAACGTCTGCAGATACAGCTTGTTCATCGCCTTGGACAAGCCGTTGGGATCGTTCAACACGATCACGCCGTGCCGCATCGCCAGCCGCCCGAAATGGATGCCCGCCGATTGTGCCCAGGCGCGCTGTACCGACGGATTGCTTCGCAAGAGCAGCACATCCAAATCGTCCAGGGTGATCCACTTATTGATAGCCTTGTCGCTCTTGAAGACATCCAGAAACCGTGCCGAAGTGTAACGTCCTTGCGGGACCGTCCGCGCAAAGGCGCCAATCGTGTCGTCGGGGTTGTAGGCCAGATTGCCGGTGCTCATGACCCACACTTCGTGGCCCAGGTTGATCGCATCGGCGGCCAGGCGGTACGTCGTCGCACCGCTTCGTCGCTGTCCATCACGTTGACGACAATTCCCAAGTTTCATCGCGTGACTCCGTTCATCTTTTGATGGTCCATTGCTGACCAGATCCACGACCGAACGTTGTCGCCACGCAAGCCTTTCAGCCGCTCGATGGCGGTCGGATCCTGCAGGTAACGCGGTACATGATCGGGGCCGGCTTGAGCACCTTGCGGTACTGCAGTTCCTTGATGATCGGAATGTGCTCGACCGCCATCTTGCCGACCAGCAGCGGATTCAAATCGCCGCCTTTTTGCACATAATGTAAAATCGTCTTCAGCCCGCGCAAGTAGACCGCGTCCTTGGTTAGGCCGCCGCCACGATAGACCCGCATCGTGATGTTGTAGGCCGTGCGCTGGGTGAAGCCGTAGTCGCCGTCGAGCGTGCGAAATGTCTCGACAAACGACGCGCCATCGGTCAGGCAACGCACCGCCACGACGCGGGCCGCCAGTTGCCGCACGCGGCTGCGGCTCAATCCACCGACCAGGTATTCCGACAGCACCGCCAGCCCTTCCTGCAATTCTTCGTAACCGGCCAGTCCGGAATAGAGTTGCTGAAACGGTTGCATGCGGCCGTTGTAATAGGTCACCAGGTGCGTGCCGACTTCGTGCGCCAGCAACGCCGGACGCGCGACGGCGGCAGGCTCAGGTCCGAATTGATCAGCAGCTTGCCGCGCGACACGATCAACCCGCTGACGTCGTCGGCCATTTGCGTTTTGGCTTTGAATTCGGGACACGCTTGCCGATAGAAATCAAACTCTCTTCTTCGGCCCGTTCTGCAAATGCGCATTGCGTTGATATTTCCGCGTTTCTCCGCCTTTTCCTTGGTTGACAGTTCTGCCAGCAATTCCTTCGCCAACGATAGCAGGTCGTCCTGCACGCCGCCGAACAGTTGCAGGCTCTCGAACAGAAAACGCGGAGTATCGCGGTCTCGCAACATCGTCAGTTTCAACTCCAGCTCTTCCTGCTTTTCCTGAAACAGCCGCTGAAGCGCCGGATCTTCCACACGTTCGATCGGAACCTTGTAAAGCTCGCGTTTCAGCACCGCCGGATCGACCGGCAGCGGGCGGTAGTGAAACTCCGGCGGCCTTTCGAACCGCTCACGCTGAAACTGTTTCCAGGCAGACCTTGGGTTGACTGGCGTGAGTTGCAGCAGATAGTCGAACTGGTTGCTCACGGCTGCCAACTGACGGTCGATCTCCCAAACTGCTTTGACGACCGCTTTGCGACCAAGGGCATGAAAATGTGGTGGTCGATGGGTCGTGCACGAACGGGCGAATTCGAAGTACGCCTGCCGCAACGCAATGCCCAGGCTTCGCCGCAACGCGTGGAACAGCAACGGGAACTCCGCAGGCGAATCCGGCATGCGGTAGACCGGTGGTACGGCCAGACCAATCACCGAGCAGTTTAGCTCGCGGGCTTCGTCCGCCTTCAGGATGGGGCGTAGTTGTGGCGGATGACTTTTTTTTCCGTCGCGAATGACCTGTACCTCAACGCCTTGTTTAAGCACCCTGATTCGCTTAAGCCGTTTCTCCAGCGCCTCGACCATGCGATTCAGTTTAGCCGACGGCGGAGCATGAAGATTAAACGTCGGCAATATCGTAGGAACTGCCGGGTCATTTGCCTGTCCGCCGTCCGGCGTCGCCCAAATTTCGACAATCAAAAACGCTCCGAATTCTGCCGAAAGCGTACGGACGATCTGACGTACCAGCTCGGAAACATTTTTGCTAAAGCCGGTTTTGCCGGGGGCGACCAAATAGGATGCTTCGCCTTGCACCAATCGCTCCGTACCTGCATCGACACGGTCAGGTGGCTGCCGATAGACACAAAGAAATGGCAGTTGCCGGTCAATATGCAATCGTCCTTTGTCAGGCAGCGTGCGGCGAACGGGCAGGTTCTCGGCAAGACGGTGACAAACCTCGTCGATCAACTCCGCTGGGAATTCATTTTTCGACCTTACGATACTTTTTCCTTTGCTGGATTTCTTCGCTGCCATTATCAAATTGTTCGACCGGAGATTGGATTGGGGGTCGGATGAATTGACACCCGGCTTTGTTAGGGCTCGTGCGGCCTTACAACTTTTTGAGTTCTTCGATCACCGCGGATGCTGTAACTCGCAGAGATTCTCCGATCGCTTGAATGTGATCGTGGTCTGGCAGTCCGGACCATTCGCACATAAAGAATTTTTTGAATTCAATGGCGATCGCAACTCCGTTCTCGGGAAAATTCTCGTGTATCCAGCGCGGCCAATTGCCACCCTGGAACTTGACGTTCTCACGCACATCCAGTCTTCCCCGGGATAGTCGAACGAGCTTAGGGATTCGATAACCGTGTTGATGACCGGCGCCCATTTCTGCCGATTCATCGTGCCGGTACCGATATTAACTTGCGGATTACCTTCGGGATCGGCATGAGGACTTTCAGCGCCATCGCGTCGATGGTTGTATGAATGCAAGTCAAAAACAACAAAACGGCTGTGCTCTTGCGAAATCTCTGTGAATAGCGTTCGCATAGCATCATAAAAGGCATCGTATTGCGACAGAGACCGTTGGAAGATCTCATCTGGCGGGTTGTCTTTCCAGACTGTCAAGCCCCACGCGTCGTCAGGAGTTCGGTACACCGCCTTGTCTCGGGCACGGTTCAAGTCAACCTCAAAACGCGAACGCGTTCCAATCACGCGAGTCAGTGCTTCGTGTGCCCAATCACCCGTGAACGGATCTTCTTCACGTAATCGTTCGGCATCATCCAAAGCGAAGTGTTTTGCCACTTCATCCCGGGCATCATGACCATGGTGAATTGCAGTAGCAACCACCGGACCGTCGCCAACGTGCAATCGCCAGATCCGTTCGTCTTCGGTTTCTTTCATCCATCCACTCCTATAGCGACAAATCAACCACGAACCGAAGCCAGTGACCGGAATGTGAAGTTGATTAAGAAAAACGACCAAGCAATGGCCATGCCAAAGCAGGGGCTGAGGATAATTGGTGCAATTTGCTGATCAAAAACACGCCGTTTCACAGAGCGCGGAGAAGAATCAACCTGCGCGACCAGAATCTGTTCAGCAAAATCTAGCTTCTAAGACAATATGGCGGGAGTCGACGACATGACCCAAGTTAAAATTATACGCCGATCTGAGTTGTGATGCACTCTCAGCGAGGAAGATAGTTACAGTCGTCTTGGTTTTTAGCTGGACAAATAGCCTTCGATACTTACTTTTAAGGCGTTGACACAGGACGCCAGCAGTGACAAAACCGACGGCGCATCTTCTATGCTGCTATCCCTTCCCATATCCTCCAGTTTCGTGGCTAGTTCGGCACCCAACTCGTCGTCAAAAGTGCGGATCAAACCTTTGAGTCGATGAGAACACGTGTGCAGTAATTTAGCGTCGCCGTCCGCAATTGCCCGTTCGATGCTGGATAGCAATTCCGGGGTTTCCTTTAAAAAGAAGCCCATTTGCATTTTCAACAATTCTCTATCGCCCGCGAATCGCGCCAACGCAGGTTCAAATCCGTGCGTATGAGCCTCGTTGTTAGGCGATTCCTTCGAGTTCCGGTGACGTGCGTCGTTTTCGTTTAATTCACCCGGATCCGAATTCTCATGAGCGACGAGGACCGTCTGAGCAATACCGGTCGCCCAGTCGGGAACGTCTTGAATGAGTAGTTGATTGCCCAGCCCATCTATCGTGTCGATCCTGGTCGCATCATTTCGTTGGGTGTTTCCCCAGCGTTCGGCTTTCTCGATTAACTTGATCAAGTCAATTGGTTTGGCCAGGTAATCGTCCATGCTCGCATCCAAACATCGTTGCCGATCGTCTTCGGTGACGTACGCGGTAGTCGCGATGATTGGAATAAGTGCTTTCCGACCGGGAAGTTTGCGAATCAAGGCCGTTGTCTGCAAACCGTCGTGATCGGGCATTTGCACATCCATCAAGACGACATCAAAATCATTGACTTTGATTTGGTCGATTGCCTCCATACCATTGGCCGCTTGCTTCCAGGCGTGTCCGCGCCGCTTGAGAATTTCACCGACGAGGACACGATTGGAAGGATGGTCGTCAACGACCAGTATGTTCAGCTGATGGTCCGTTAACCCGATTTTGCTTCCATCGAGTTTTGCATTCGGATTCGCGAGACGGGGGTCGGCGGTTGATCGTCCCAAAACAAAATTCAAACTTGCAGTCAACGATTTGGGCGAAACGGGTTTTACCAAATAGTTCTCGATCGCGTGTTTGCGACAAAGCCTGATTGATTTGACGCGGTCGCCCGCTGCGAAGGTAATGATCGAGTGGATGCCATGCTCCTGTCGCAGTCGCTCGGCAATTTGAAACACCTCGTCGCCCGGCGAATCGGTGTCAAGGATGGCAACGACGCCCGCTAACCCTACCTGGTTGCCCACCCACGTCGAAAACTCCGCGACCGATGCAAAAGTAACGGTTGCTATTCCCAACTCTTGACACCAAACTGCCAAAGGTCCCGAGGCAGGATATTCGGAGCTGACAATTACCACGGTCGATATTGCAGGCCCGACCGCTATCGGTACGGATGCTAACGCGGACCGTTTCGATTTGGGGAACGAGATCACGAAATGAAACGTACTGCCTTTCCCAGTTACGCTTTCAACCCAAATTCGGCCCCCCATTAAACGAACCAGCTCGGAGGTGATCGAAAGCCCGAGTCCCGTGCCGCCGTAGTCTGGCGTAACTGTTGCATCCGCTTGATAAAACGCCTCGAAAATGCGGCTGATCTTGTCCTCTGTGATCCCGATACCGGTGTCTCGAACGCGGAAATGCAAAGTGACTCGTTCTTCCGTTTCGTCGGTTAATTCGGTTTCAACGACGATTTCGCCAGAAGCTGTAAACTTGATCGAGTTTCCAACTAGGTTTACAAGAACCTGTCGAAACCTGACTGGATCGCCGACCAACTGCTGCGGGATCGTCACTGGAAACAAGCAATCCAGCGGAAGGTCTTTTTTTTGAGCCAGGAACGCCATTGTGTCCAGCGTTTCACGGACCAAATCAGCCAGATTGAAATCGGTTTGCTCCAGCTCGAGCCGGTTCGCTTCGACTTTTGACAGATCGAGAATGTCGTTAAGAATCTCCAACAAGGCTTGCGCCGAATTGTTCGCTGTCGTCAGGTATTCACGCTGTTCGATCGTCAGGTCTGATCCCAAAGTCAATTCCGTCATGCCCAGGATCGCATTCATCGGCGTACGGATCTCATGGCTCATCATGGCGAGAAATTCGCTTTTTGCTTTGCTCGCAGATTCCGCGAGGTCCCTGGCAGCTTTCATTGCCAATTCGGCTTGGCGGCGTTGAGTCACGTTGGATCCAATCGCAATCCAGCGGACGACGAAATCATTTTCGTCGCGTATCGGTGTGGCCTGAAACTCGATCCAGGCAACTTGCTTTTCCGGTTCGGATTCGGTCTTTGTTTCGCAGCGCCAGCAATACTCAAATAGAAAGCTGTTTTCGCCAGTTAGTGATTGCTCAAATGATGTTCGTACTGATTGATCGCTGGCATGCGAAAACAAGACATCCGCAATATTTGCCTTGATGTCCTGCTGGGCATCAACGCCGGTAAGCTGATGAAACGCAACGTTGACCCATTCGATGGATCCAGTCTTATCGAGAATGATGACGGGATTGTCTGTCTTACTGGCTACCAGCGATAGTATCGCGTCCGCCTGCCCTTTGTCACTTTCGAGAACTTCGCGCTGAATCGAAATGCCGTCACGCAATTGCTGAACTTTGGATCGACTGGCAAGATAAATACGATTCAGTTGAGAGAATGCTTCTTCCCAGTCCCCACTTGATATGATTCGAGCCCATTGTTTCAGTTCGCGAGACTTGGGAATTTCAAAACCGACCGCGAGGCTCTGTGAAAAATGGATCTCAAGGCACTCTTCGGGACTGCCTCTAATCTCAAATTCTTCCAGCCGTTCGCCTGCCCGTCGCAGGTTTAAGAACCCTTTCATTGCAGGCAACTGATTGGGAGAGATCGAATCCGTACTGAATAGAAACTGAATTGCCCAGCCGGACTCCGCCTGAATAAAGCTGATTGAGTTTTCGACGAACGACTCAAGTGGATAATTTGATAAAATCAGAAAGACCGTTTTCGCGAGCCGCCTGCTCGTCCGCCGATTGAGTCCGCAGAGTATTCCCAACTGCTCAACGGCGGTGACTTGGCGCGAGACCGAATTTTGGGGCAAATCGGTGAAGTCAAAGATTGGGATCTGCTTCATCTGCATCAGCTCGGTTCGCCCTGGAGATTGCCAGATTAACAAATCAGTGCGATCGAGTCGCCGACCAATAGGTTCCAATTGAATCATAGCCTTGTGCCGCGTCGAATTTGAATTTGGCAGGCCATTCATTTCGCATTCAAATTTCAAGTTGAAACGAATGGCTAGCCCCAATTCTTAAAGCTAGACAGGGGACTAGCCCTTCGTCGTATTCACTGGCCCCCAACTTCCTTGGCATCCAGTAGAGCAGTAGGATTTTTCCGACAACTGTCGTCCGGGAAGCCCGAACCATCGTTTTATTGATTGCTGGACAGGGCCTAACCAGGAAGACCAGAAACTGGCCATACGGTGCAAAGTCTTGTCAATGAAAGAGTGCTCTGACCGCTTTCATTGCAAAGGCTGGCGTTTGATTTGGTTTCGTTGGTCGAAGCAATGCTCGTGCCAATTATGGGAGAAGGCTTCCTGGCGTGCCGAGCAATCCATGATTTTTTATGGGTCGAGCCCGCGATGAATGAGTGGCATGGGATCTGCATTCAACCCCGATATTTCAACTCAAGGAGAATTGCATTAATGAAATTGCTTGTACCGACGTCTGGAGCCGCTTCAGCGAGCGAGACTGCCGAATACGTGATGCAAATCGCCCAAGCGATCAACGCAGAACTTTTGGTCCTGCACGTTATCAAGCGTGGACATGCAAGTGAAGCGGGCGAATTGCCACTTGAGACTTTTCAAATTGCCGGCACGCAGGCCGGCATCAACGTGAAATGCCACTTACGGGAAGGGGCTGTCATCGGTGAGATTATTGACTTCGCAGAAGAAAATGAAATTGACCTGATCGTGATGGGAGCCAGCAACGGCGCGATCGTGGAAC
The DNA here is from genome assembly GCA_942492215.1 of Pirellulaceae bacterium. Lineage (GTDB taxonomy): Bacteria > Planctomycetota > Planctomycetia > Pirellulales > Pirellulaceae > Mariniblastus. The sequence continues at coordinate 208,628 of CALODY010000009.1, read as the reverse complement.
AGTGGATCAGCTCCGACGTCTGCGGGAACACGAGAATTCCAGTTCTGGTTATCCCCTATCAAATTTTTGGCGAGTAATACAACAAATACCTATTTATCTTGACGATGAGGAACCAGTCAAATTTGACCACGGGGGCCGGGTAAATCTAATTCCATAAATTGGAAGCATGAAGCACAGGTCAAAAACTGGTCGCAGCGATTTGAATCTGATCGCGTGCTGGCACTTGGTTTGCCGGATGTATGTGAAAGTCAGTTGAATCGAGCTTGGCACAGTTAATGCTTGAGGTTGCCTTTAAGTGAACGACCCATTCAAACGTATCAAGGACGAAAACATGTTGGTTCTTAGCCGCAAGAAAGATCAGACGATCCAAATCGGAAACGGAATCGTCATTCATATTTGTCAAGTCAGAGGCTCCACTGTTCGCATCGGCATCGAAGCACCCCCCGACATTCGAGTCCTTCGAGGCGAATTGCCGAATTGGAGTTCGATCCATTCGACAATTCGGGAGAGCAACGACCCTGCAGCCAATTTGGACAATGCGTTACCTGGCCATTCGCGCGAATTCGGTTAGAGAATTGCCAAAGCTGCCCCAGCCAAGGCTTGAGAGAGATACTCAAACCGGGTATTTAACCCTTCCTTCTCACCGACAGTGAAAAAAGTGCCTGGAAGGGGAATGTGGAGGAAGCCCTGGAAACACAAGTTCCGAATGCTTCCGATGGTGCCAATCGTGCATCCCTCACTTGTCGGTTCGCGCCGACGACTTCCAAACTGGGGAGATGTGCTTGCTCCGATTCTCATTACAATCATTTCTACAAACCGCTCAATCCGGGCTGTTGCCATTTTGGACTCGCGAGCCGATCCGTAATTGCCTTGGGGCGACTGACCGAATAGAAAATCGTTGAGCCATTTTTTGCACAATCCGTCGGACGGTTTGTGCGCCTGAGTCTGCAGAATGAAAGTGATTCGATGATCGAGCAAGAAGCGACCCAATCGGAAGACGTGTCGAATCAAACTGTCAGAGGTTTGGCGGAAGTCACGGGGATGCTGGAAGCTGGCGATGTGGCTGGAGCCGATACGCAGCTGGATTTGTTGCCCTCTCCGGCACGACTGATGGTGCTTTCCCGGTTGCCGCCCAATTTGCGACGGCTGCTGATCGAATCAGTCGATGCGGATGACGCGGCAGACTATTTGCACGACATCCCTGAAGTTCAAGCCCTCACGTTGCTGGAGCGAATTGACCCCTCCAAGGCCGCGGAAATCCTTGAAGAGTTGCCCAAGGACGAACAAGCTGACTTTGTGGGTGAGTTGTCGGAGCAGGTCCAGGATTCGATCCTTTCGGAAATGCCCCCCGAGGACGCCGACGAAGTCCGCGAGTTGATTGGCTACGACGACGAAGAAGCCGGCGGACTCATGCTCGTTGAGTTTGTCTCAGTCAAAGAGCAAGAAACGGTTGCCGGAGTTGTCGAACAGCTACAAGAAAATGCGGAAATTTATTCTGACTTCGATGTTCAATACGTTTACGTGGTTGGTCGGAATGATGATTTGAAAGGGGTGCTGAGACTTCGGGACCTCGTTTTATCGCCCGGCGCAACGCCAATCTCGACGTTGATGATCAAGAATCCGGTTTCGGTCAACGCCCATGATCCGCTGAAGGATTTGCACAACTTCTTTGTCGAACATCAATACATTGGCGTCCCGGTCACGGATTCAAACGATCGACTGGTCGGAGTCTTGCGGAAAAGCGACGTTGAAGAAGCGATGGCCACAAGGTACGCCGAGGACTACTTAAAATCGCAGGGTATCGTCAACGAGGAGTTGCGAACGATGCCGACGATGTTGAGATCGCGCCGTCGATTGGCATGGCTGAGTATCAATATCGTCTTGAACATCATTGCCGCCAGCGTGATCGCTTTCTATCAGGAAACTCTTACTCAGGTCATTGCCTTGGCGGTCTTCCTGCCAATCATCTCCGATATGAGTGGCTGCAGCGGGAATCAAGCTGTTGCAGTCAGCATGCGCGAGCTTTCATTGGGCCTGGTCGACCCGCGCGAGGTAGTTCGCGTTTGGCTCAAGGAAGTCAGCGTTGGGCTCATCAACGGCCTAGCACTGGGATTGTTGATTGCGGCAGTGGCTTTTTTATGGAAAGGCAACCCTTGGCTGGGAATCGTCGTCGGGATGGCGATGATGCTGAACACGATTGTTGCGGTTTCACTTGGTGGTACGCTGCCGCTCATTATGCGGCGATTGAAACTTGATCCGGCCCTCGCATCGGGCCCGATTCTTACCACGGTGACCGACATGTGCGGGTTTTTCTTGGTACTGGGCACAGCGACCGTTTTTCTAGAACGGCTGGTTTAAGGCACTTATGTCCGACGCGCCTAATGAACAGTTTCTATACGGCGCGATCAAGACCTGAACGAATTCAATTTGAATAACTGGCAACATTCTGCCTTGTTCATCAAATCGCCACCTTTTGTGACTCATTTGCTTTGGCACGTGTTGTGCAAAAGGGTGTCATCTTCATGTCCAAATTCAGGGCAGTTAAATCTATTGGAATGACGGCATCCGTCTGGAGTAAGAATGTCACGGTTTTTTTCAAGGAGTACCAGAGTTGGCTTTTTGGCGAGTGTCATTGGCAATCATTCGCGAGCGCAAGTGGGAATTGGGTCTCACGATTTGAACAGATTCGAAATAGACCAACATCAAAGTTCACCTCCGGGCAAACTGATGATCGTTATCGCGTCCCTCGGCGTTGTGGCACTTTTTATTTCCGGCTATCTGGGCTGGATCGCTCTGAATTCATCCAAGGTCGCGGGCTGCGGCGGCGGAAGCATTTTCGATTGCAACGACGTCATTAACAGTCGTTGGTCTCGTTGGCTTGGCGTGCCAGTCAGCTTTTTGGCGTTTGGAATGTACGCGACATTGCTCGCTTCGATCGCCGTTGGTTCGATGCAACGAACCAGTATGCGAACTAGAAAAGTTGCTTGGGGTTCGGTCGTGACGATTGGATTGTCGGCTGGACTGGCTGCAATCTGGTTTACTTCGCTTCAGTTCTTTGTTCTTAAGCACCTATGTACGTACTGCCTCGCCGCCCATACCTGCGGATTGATGATCGCCGCCTTGATATTGTGGTTTCAGCCGCTCGGCGGCAAAACGATTGGCTATCTCGCACTCGTCAGTTTACTGGGGTTTGGAGTCCTGGCGGGTGGCCAGCTATCCGTCAAACCTGTCACTTATAAAGTGATTGAGTACGACCCGCCCTCGGAAAACGCAAATGAAATTGAGACGTTTGAATTTACTCCGGCGGACGATCCAGCCTTCGATTCGCAAGAGGCGAAAACTACGGCGATTCAATCACGACCAAGTCAGCCAGCGCGAACCATGTTAACGACGAATCGGTGGCAAGCATGGTTGGCAACTTTTCAGCCGAACCAGTTGATACAATCTCAGGTCGGCATCGTCACATTTCAGGAAGACGTTGTGACGACACAGCCGCAAACGGGTTTTGAACAGAGCGCTGCCAGTTTAAGGACTCCTGGCACGACGAATACTGCCGATATTAAACCGAAAGAACGCCGATTCGTTTCGATGTCCGGCGGATCGTTGAAGTTGGATGTCGCCCAGTGGCCACTGGCTGGCAAACAGGATGCTAAATACATTTTCGTCGAAATGTTCGACTACACATGCGACCACTGCAGGAGAACGCACGCCGCAGTTATCGAAGCTCAAAGGGCCTTGAACGATGATGTCGCAGTTATTGCATTACCGATCCCTTTGAACACCAAATGCAACAATGCAATCGCGCAAACGGGCCCCCGCATGGCAGAAGCGTGTGAGATCTCCTGTCTGGCCGTAGCCGTTTGGCGAGTTGATCCGTCGAAGTTTAAAGAATTTCACAACTACCTGATGACGACTCCTAATGTCGCGACGTACGCCGAGGCATTTGCCAAAGCGAATGAATTGGTAAACGCTGAGCAACTTAACGCAGCCGTGGCCAGCAACGTGCCCAGCCAATACATTGAACAACACGTTGAGCTGTACAAAAAGGTCGGCGCGGGCAATGTACCGAAACTGTTGTTTCCCGAAACGTCGATCGTGGGCGAATATACGTCGCCGGCAGCGTTGGTCGATATGATCAAGAACAACGCAGAATAGCGGCCAGCTATTTCGCCGCCTTTTCTGGCTCACGATTGCACACCACAAGGCAACCTGAACTTGAAGATGAACGGAGACTTTGCCGGGACTCATAACACGGGCGTGTCTGGCGGCCCTCTTTGGACAAAGGCAATTCTCAAATCCAATGGTTCAAACAGCGCGGAACTCATTTCCACTGCTGGCGAGGGTCTCAGTAAGAATGGTCAAACCGGTTTTTTTAGGGTGCAACGTGGGTCCGTTTCTGCTCGATGGTTTCGGCGGCTGCCGGCAGGCGGTACAATTCGATGGAACTTGATTCATTTCTTGCGGGGAGGGCCGGATGACTTTGGAAGCCGCCGGAAAAACGGACATCGGACAAGAACGCGACATCAACGAAGATTATTTTTACGTCGACAATACGACTGGCATGTTCATTGTTTGTGACGGCCTGGGAGGACACGCGGCGGGCGACGTTGCTTCTCACAAAGCGATCGAGTTCACGATTGAATTCATCCACAATCATTTTGGCGAAATTGAAAACGCCAAACAGAATCCCGTCGGGTATTTCAAGTTGACACAATTGATCGAAAAAGCCATCCACCAGACCTGCAGACGAATCAAAGCGATCGGTGATTGTGATTCTTCTTTGAAAGGCATGGCCACGACTTTGACGTTACTGGTGATTGTGGATGGAAATGCCATTGTCGGCCACGTCGGTGATTCTCGACTTTACCTCAAACGAGATAATGAAATATTTCAGCTGACGACCGACCATACGTTGTTGAACGAGATCAAGTCTGAATTTAAGAACATCGATGAAAGCCAAATCAGCAAGTTCGCTCACTGTCTAACTCGGTCAGTCGGCAACAACGATTCGGTTGCTGTCGAAACGTTAATGTTCGAGGCTCGCCAAAATGACATTCTGTTACTTTGCACTGATGGTTTGAGTAACTATTTCACGGACGAACAGGCAGTTGCAGAAATGCTCTCGGGCAATCGTGTCAATTCGATTGCCGACTCCCTGGTCGAGTTTGCCAACCAAAACGGAGGCAAGGACAACATCACTGCCGTCGTCATTCGAGTCGTGGATGTTGACGACTTCAAGATTAATACCCGCCGCGTCAGGTTAACCGTTGAGGACACGACGGAGAGCGAAACAGCTTCGATTGCTTAATTTTCGTCGAAAACACGATTCGCCCTTTGATCACGACGGACATGAAATGACCCGCTGTTGTTACTGTTTGGTTTTGTTGAAAGACGGTTTTGAGTATTGAGGCCACGCCCAACAACCGGTTACTGGTCGTTGATGACGAACCTGCCGTGATCGCGTTGTTCGAACACGTATTTGCAGGAACCGATATTGAAGTTGAATCTGCCGCCACCGGCGATTCGGCCATGAAGTCAATCCGCACCAGCGTTCCCGATACACTTGTACTCGATGTGGTTTTGCCAGACGTTGATGGGCTTGATCTGTTTGGCGAAATCAAAAAGGTCGCGCCACGGTTGCCCGTAATCATTATGACCGGTGGACGCGACAGCCAGACTGCGATCGAGGCGATGCAGCTTGGTGCAATGGACTACCTTGTCAAACCACTCGATGTCCGGGCATTGAACAAAGTCGTTCGTCGGGCATTGGAGGTTCGCCGTTTGATGGTTGAACCGGTGGAAATGCGATCCGACGACCAACCGCCGGTGTCCGCGTCCGCCATGATCGGATGTTGCGAGCCGATGCAGGAAGTCTACAAAGCGATCGGTCGGGTGGCTGCGCAGAATATTTCCGTCCTGATTCGTGGCGAAAGCGGAACAGGGAAAGAACTGGTCGCCCGAGCCATCTACCAGAACGGCCGCCGCAAGGACAAACCGTTTCTCGCCATCAACTGTGCCGCCATCCCTGAAGCGTTGCTCGAGAGTGAGCTGTTCGGCCACGAAAAAGGCTCATTCACGGGCGCAGACAAAAAGCGCATCGGCAAGATCGAACAATGCAACGGCGGCACTCTGTTCCTGGACGAAATCGGCGATATGGATGCTCCGTTGCAGAGCAAATTGCTGCGCATGTTGCAGGAAAAGCAGTTCGAAAGGGTCGGCGGAAACGAAGCGCTGGAAGCGGACGTAAGAATCCTCGCCGCGACGCATCGCAACATCGAAGCAATGTGTGCCAACGGAACGTTTCGCGAAGATTTGTTTTACCGCTTGAATGGCTACACCATCAAACTTCCTCCATTGCGTGAACGCCTTGGAGATATTGAATTGTTAATCGAATTCTTTCGTCAAACCGCGAACGAAGAATTGGGCAAGAAGATTACGCGTATTGACCCCAAAACCATCGAACGTTTGAAAACCTATCACTGGCCGGGCAATGTGCGGCAATTGCAGAGCGTGATCCATCAGGCAGTTCTTCAATCCAACGGCTCCGTATTGCTTGTCGATTTTTTGCCTGAGTTAAGCACCGATGTCGTGGGGACGACGGCAGAGGTTGTCGCAACTTCCTCCCTCACGCACGGTTTGTCCGCAACCACGCCAAACTTCGTCGAACCGGCAACCTCCCTACGACCCAGCACACCCAGTGAGTCAGCTGCGGATATCATTGCCTCTGAGACGATTGCGGGGATGCTCGCGCGCCATCGGGAAACGCATTCACCAACTCTTTACGACGATGTCATCGAAGAAGTCGAAAGGCAATTGATCGCAGTAGTTCTTGAGGAATGCGACGGTAACCAAACCGAGGCTGCGAAACGATTGGGCATTTCGCGTACCACGCTCCGCGCCAAAGTCGAGAAACTCCGAATTGGAATCCGACGAGTCGTTGAGTAACTTAGACCAGCCTACAACTGTCCGCGTCCAGCCTGGGAGCACGGAAGCGATGATTGAATTCGTGTGCAACTACTAATGGATCGGATATCGCCCAGTTTGCCGCATGCCTATTTTATCCGAATCAGGATTTCGTTACGGCGAAAAGGGCCCGGCGTCCAAGGAGGATCGTAGCCTGCAAATTCAACCGTCGCTCCACCAGCCAATCCATTGTCTTGCATCCACGTTCGCAACCGGACTTCTTTCGCTCCTCGAGTCTCGGCGTTCATACGCCCTGCGAAACGAAGGACGGCAAAACGACCACCACTACGTTTTTGGATTTGTACGTTCTCGTTGGAGGGTTCGGGGATGGACTCGGCGGCAACTGCCCGGGGAAGAACGAATCCCATTTGGCCGTCCGTTTCATGGTTCTCAGGTTCCATAAAAACGGGTGTTGTCATCGCCACTTTGCGATCATTTTCGTTTCCGCCGCTGATGTATCGAAACAGCCGTCCGAAACTACCGTCGTTCCCTTGCGATTGAAATTTCGATGTGGTGGTAACCATCATTAAGTCCGGGTACTCCCGCACTTCGAACGAGCCGTCAGAGTAAAGTGTCTTGTATTCTGCCGACTCGTAAGCATCGCGCGATGTCCATTTCCAGCCGAGAGAGGCAATGACAACAACGACGATCCCAATCACAAGATAGTAGGCCATTTTTTTTCCGTTCACGCTGGTCATCTCGCGAATAAAGGTAACAGATCCGCTGGGCAAAACGAATGCACTTAACTTGATTAACGATATCGGCAATGCTTGGGCCAAATTTCGCGTTTAGCGATCATTGCGTATCTACCGTGTCGCCACCCAGGACGCACTTCTGAGACAAAGCCACATTCCAAGTTCGGCTTTCTGCTTTTTGTTGGTTTTTTTGCCAGACTACTTTCCCCACGACTTTCTCTGCATGCGATCGTTCAACTCAACACCGAAGTCTTTCGGGTCTCGCCAGAACTATCGAGATCTTGTCAATCTTCTCCACAGCAACTTCAAAGCCTCGTCGACCATTCCACTTGGCTGTCTTCATCTTGAAGCGTACCGCTGATTGGGCCCGGCCGGCCAGCCGGTCATCCATTGTTTCGCTTCTTGAACTGTGACAAACCATCGGCGACGTGCCCATTGACACAAATCAGGATTAAAAGAGTTCATAAGGAAATCGTGGAAGCAAAAAAAAAAAACGAGTGCCCCGATTTGGAATCAGCGACACTCATCCTATGCAAGCGTGGTAAGTTGCTCAATCGAAATGGTCAAACGGATGAGGTCACTTCCACGGTTCTTCAGCGGCTGAGTTTATGAATCGTTGGTAAGAGAATTCTCAGCGCTCCAATTTTTTCGCCGGGGCGGTTCATATTGCTTGATACGGTGATCTTGACCCGGGATCGAGCTCTTGCCTTTCGCTCGAGTGTGACTCCACTTTTTCAAATTTTGGCGTTTTGTTTCGCGTCTCATTTCTGCAGTCTCAATCAATCATTGTTAATTCAAAAAACATCAAAAATTGGAATAATGCCTTAGTTTTTTTGCTGGCTTGGCATTTTTCCAATCGAAACAACGTTCTTTGCACTGGCCTTGACTGTGCGTCTTACTTTCTTTTTTGGTCTCTTGGTCTTCTGCTCTTTCCCGGGCTTCATAACGCTTTACCGTTTTGCTAGCTGGCATTTTTGTGTTCTTCGAATCCCGTTTCTGGTTTCCAACTTCGAAGCCGGGCATCGCAGATCTCGGTGCCGTACGCTGCTTGCACGATTGTGAAATGTTGACAGGAACGATACCTTGCCAAAGTATTCCACATCAGTGGGAGCGATTGGCCATACCAATTCGAGATCGGTGAGGCTCGGCCTCTGCAGGACTACCGATTTGAACCGGCGTGGCCTACTCGGGCCGATGGATGATTTAACGTGATGTAAAATCTCCAACTCGACCAGAAATGCACTGCGCGTGCCAATCGAGTTGGCAATGGAAACTTTTTCTGGCGAGAGCACTGAAGGCTCGTCACGACGGGTAAATCCGGTTCAATTAATCAATCTCGACGATGACCATCCGAAGTCTGAATCATGGGCGCGGATAAAAACCGGTCGCTCAGTTCAAAGTCTGGTCGGTGATGTACGAATTCTGGGCAAGACTCTGGTTGTACACGTTCGCCAATGTGCTCGAATTTTAGTGCCGACGCCTTCCCGTCCCAAACGCTGGCATGGCAATTGCGACCTGGTTGGTCTGGAACATCTCAAACGCCTCCCGTTGAATTTCAATCGCCAGGCGGTTTGATTTGAGTCTCGTTCTGCCAGAGATGAATCGCCATTGTGCGAACTTTCGAGATCCAACAGACTTCTTCGACAAGCCAATCTTTTTACGGAGCAATGATGCCTTCTGAAACTGGAAGCAAGCTACGAAAAATCAAGTTATTTGTCATCGCCGTTCTGGCGGTTTTGGTGATGATTGTTGCACTCCAAAATACGGCAAACGTTGAGACCCGACTGCTATTTGCCACGGTCACCATGCCGCGGGCCATTTTGTTATTTGTGATGCTGGCGATTGGGTTCGTTATCGGCTGGTTGTCCGGAGCCCGTTTTACCTGGAAGCGAGGCTGAGATGCCCCGAAAGAGAAAAAGGCGGAATCGAAAGCTGCCCAGAATCCGCCATCGGGCTGCTCCCGGTTCCGCGCCTGGTGCACTGCATGCTTCCGAAAACGCCGTGAGCCCGAAGATTCACGTCATCAAATACACGAACGCCAGGATTCAGGAACAAGAGGTAGCTAGCCCTCACGAGATAAGAGAATTCTTAAGTGACAATTCGGTCACATGGATCAATGTGAATGGACTGGGCGACATCAACACTCTGCAACAACTTGGCGACATCTTTGGGCTTCACCGGCTGGCGGTTGAGGACGTCAACAACGTCCACCAGCGGCCAAAAGTCGAAGAGTACGACGACCACTTGTTCATTGTCTTTAAGATGATCTCTCTGTCAGAACGACTGGAAAGCGAGCAGGTCAGTCTATTTCTTGGGTCGAATTTTGTGCTGACCTTTCAGGAACGCGCTGGGGATTGCTTTGATCCGGTCCGCGACCGATTGAGAACTTCTCGAGGCCGAATTCGGGGCGCCAGTGCGGATTACCTGGCCTACGCCTTGATCGACGCTGTCGTGGATATGTATTTCCCTATTGTCGACGTTTATGGCGAACGGATGGAGCGGTTAGACGAGCTACTTTCCGATGGGCATTCAGCCAATTTTATGGGAATCCTCCACAATTTGCGGGGCGATTTGATGCTGCTACGACGCGCAATACGGCCTCTGCGAGACGAACTGACCAAACTTGTTCGCGACTCGCATCCGTTGATTGGTGCCGAAACGCAAGTCTATCTTCGCGACTGCTTTGACCACGCATATCAGTTGATCGACTTGCTAGACAATTATCGTGAAATGTGTTCCGACCTGCGCGATTACTATTTATCCATTGTGAACAACCGGATGAACGAGGTGATGAAAGTCCTGACGATTACCGGTACGATTTTCATCCCACTCAGTTTCATCGCGGGATTGTATGGCATGAATTTTAATACGGAATTGCCAGGAAACATGCCGGAGTTGGACTGGCCTTACGGCTATGTATTTGCGGTTCTTTTGATGGCAATCGTAGCTGGAGGATTGCTGTTGTTCGTTTGGAACAAGGGCTGGTTGTCATCGAATGAACTAAAAGTCGATGAGTTTGAAGAACGTGAATTGCCGTCAGAGGTTGACCTCCCCGGCAAATGACGCCAGCGGATCCAAATTGGCACAGTAAGTGCACCCCAATTTTCGGAATACCGTTCGTGTGAATAACACGAAAGGATTGGTCCTATCAGACATGGAATGAAAACAGACAAATGACAAAATCGCTGTTCAAGAATATCCTGGTCGTTCAGGACGCGTATCGAGATTCTATTGATGCCATTGAGTGTGCAGAACAGCTTGCTGACGGCACATCCCGCATTTGTATCATGGATATCGAACCAAATCTTGGTTCCTTATGGCAAGAGCTGTTCAACGACGAATTTGACGAAACGCCCTATATCCATCGCCAGAAAGCTCTGCGTGAGCTTGTCAAAGGGTCAAACATTGCCGAGGTCAGCAAGAGCGTCTCGACGAAAGTTGCGAAGGGTCGCCCAATCGTTAAGATCGTCCAGGACGTCATTTCGAGTCACCGCGATCTCATTATCAAACAGGCCTACGCGAAGTACAGCGACTTCCTTTTCGGGAGTCTTGACATGCGACTCATTCGCTATGCCCCGACGCCAGTTTTGTTGACTCAGTCTGGCGTCAAAGACTACCACCGAATCCTGGTTGCCATCAACCCGGAAGCGGACGAAAAGGAAATGCATTTGAACCTACGCCTGATTCGTCAGGCTTCAATGCTTTCCCAGGGGTTACATGCCAAACTGTATGTTGTTGCGGCTTACCATGGGCACTCGGTGTCTTACCGACGAATGGAAGGTCCGCCGGACAAGTATGAAAAATATTCCCGCGAGATTCGACGCAAATGCCGACGGCACTTGAACGAAATCTTTGAGCGAGCTTCGTTTTTGATCGATCCAAACAAGGTGATCTTGGACGACGGCCTGGCCGACGAAGTCATCTTGTCTGCCGTCGAGCAGATCGATCCCGATCTAATCGTGATTGGCAGCATTGCACGTCACGGAATTTCTGGCCTGCTGATTGGCAACACTGCAGAGAACGTACTGCGGCGAGTGAGCTGTTCCGTACTGACCGTCAAACCAACCGACTTTGCTTCGCCGATCACGCTTGGCGACGAAGGACAGGCTGAAACGATCAAGTTCCAAACCGCCATTTAAATCGTTACGGCGATCCAGACGTCGACCATGAACAATCAACAACTTCTTTCGCGCGTTCAAGAATTGCACAAGCAGTTGGTGGCAATGCGACGTGTGTTTGCGATCATTGAAAATCTTTCCGGCGATGCGTTCAGTGGCTACGACGATCAATGGCCTGATACGCTGGAGTGTAAATTGAATGAGCTCCAACAAATGTTTCGTCGTTTCCGCGAGGCTGGATTGAAGGATGATTTCCTGGACTTCCTCGTTGCGGGTCGCCCTGAGGTTGCCGAATTGGCCGTCGAAGCAGAAGCAGCCGCTCGGAAAGCAGCCAATGGATTACTCAGTTCGTTTGACACGTTACACCACGAAGATTCACCAGATTCCGGATTTTCATCGTGGCACTGGTTCGAACATGCGTTTCGTGAATTCCTTGCTAAGGAATCGCGTCTTCTCTCAGTGGCCGGGGCTGCAATCGATCGAGGGCCGGAATCCAACCATTATCCTCCTGTTGAAAATCATCTCGAAAGCTGAAGCGTGCCGACCAATCAGAACATCGTTGGCGGAATCGAATCCACCGTCGATAAGAACCTGCGAAAAGCGACGAACAGACGACATTCGACCATCTCAAATGCAAAGGCAATTCTTGTCGGTCAACGAATAGACACCAGTATGATTTGCGATCAACGACTGGCTTCACAGCCGTTGACGTTTTCAGTTGAAGGGGGCGGATTGGCGATCGTATTTCGTTATGGAGCGATTGTCCTGTTCGATGTATCAAGCGATTCAGAGCAGCGGCTTCTCGATTCAATTCGTCCGCGTATTACTGGGGCATTTGACAATCACCAAATAGAACACGTTGAGATCACGATTGATTCGAAAAAACCCGATGGCGTCGACGGCGGAGTTGTTTCATTGAGTGCCGACGAGATTGCAAGACTTCAAATCGTTGGAGCAACATTAAGCAAGAGCGTCGTTCTTGCTGAGTATGAATCTCTGGTGACCGAGACGTTTGTTCAAATTGAACCTCTCGCCGTTGAACTTCAAAAAGGCCAGTCAAATCGTCGCGACAAATACTTGATCAAACATATTGGCCAATCACTGTTAAGCCAGCAACGAATGGTTGGCCGCGCCGAGATTCGTGACAAACCCGAATTGCTGTGGGAACGATCTGATTTGGAAGGGTTGTATCTTCGCCTGGAAGACAATTTCGAAATTAGCGAACGAATGTCAATCCTCGAACGAAAGCTGGATTTGATAACAAGAACCGCGACTACGGCACTCGGCTTGCTTCACACGCACCGCAGCCACCGGTTGGAATGGTACATCATCATCCTGATTCTGGCCGAAATCGTGTTACTCGTTTATGAATTGTTTCTCAAATAGTCGAACATTTTTCGAAGCTTGCAAATTTGGCGATATCGGCATTAGACTGATCGCGAGAGCAGCATTCTGTTGGATCAAAATCCGATTTTGACTGCAGCCGAAAAGTCATTTTGGTTGGCTGACTTGAACTTCGGTTTTCGAGAAGACGACGCGCAGCGGTTATCTCGGTCGCTCTGGGACTGATTGACGAGCCGTTTCTTTCTGAATCTTAAATCGGCGAGCAAAGTGATGAGTGCAACCAAATTATTATCTGAACTGGCGTTCGATAGTATGCAAGTATTTACGGTCCGACGCAGAGTGCGACTCGATGAGAGCACGAATCCGGAGATCGAGCAGACCTATCTGACGATCCATGGGACGCCGGAAGCATACCGATGGCTTGCCGCACAACTCACGCAGATGGCGAATGCCGCCGAGAAACACATTGCCGGAAACTCTGTGATCGTCAGCCCGCGAGATTTGAAACAGCTTACGATGACGGAATGGTCGTCTTTGGAACTCGAGTGCTGCCAAAAAGGAGGCTAGTGCTTTGTCAGGATTGAATTTTAGGGTAGTGGACGAGGCTACGAGTCCTTCAAAGTCGCAATCCCAAAAGGGGCTCGTTGCCTCGCCCACTACGGCTAACCCGAATTTTCAACGTTGACAATCCTCTAGTCCTTGGTCGTAGCATCAATTTGCGCAACTGAAAGTCGCATTGAGCGATCATGTAATCACGATCCCGGACCAGATGCACCCATCAATTGCCATGATGACGGCGTCGAACTTTGCGACGCGGTTTTCGAAGTTCCTGTCCCCCGGACGCCAAGTAGCCGTATTCAATGGCAAACCACTCCGCGTAACGTTCCTGATCAATGTAGGAGTGGTTGCGATCGTCGATCAGATGGCCAAGTTCATGAATGAGCACGTTGTTCAATTGAAAGTCCCGGGCAGAGGTCTCCGACCATACCAAACGCCAAACCCCTGATTCGGGCTCCTCCCATCGGGCCCCGAACATTTTTGTCTCGATGACCAGGTACTGCGGCGGGGGACTGTAGAAATATTCATCCAGCGACTCGTCGAAAGGGTAAAGATAGATCGCGCAACCCCACTGCAATCCGTAGCATGGGCAGAAATGTTTCTTCCGGGTCATTCGGCTAAGTTGCACGACTTCCAAGTCTTTCAGAAATTCTTGCGGTAGTTGCGACAGCCGCGACCGAATCTGTTCCGGTGTGACCACGTGTCGGTATTCCTTGCCCGGATCCTTGACGATTACCCGGTACCCCTTGCCACCCGTCGGTTCATACCAGTCTTCTGGTGGATCAAACCCTACTCCCGGTTTACGTTTCACGATTCTGCGACGCGATTTTGAATGGTCGCGATATGCCGCTCGATTGGCGGACCGCGGTTGATTCATACTCGGTCGGTGAGATTCGCGTCGATGACGGCGCGGCGAAAACATGACGGGCTCCGAAAAAGGTTCGATTCGCCTTCGTGCCGCGACAGGTTCTGATTTCGCGGATGATGTGCGGCGAGGCGCCAACCTTCCGGAGGTTATTCCGGAGAGAAATTCGAAGGCTGGCTCCTACCTCAATCGTAGTTCAAGCCCGACCATGCGTCAGAAATTTCGCGCAAGCCCATACACAGAAGGGACTTAGGCCACTGGACATTTACCCGGCTGGTTGCTCAATTTTGGGTTCTCACCTTTCCCCTGGAAACGTACTTGTGTCCATTTGAAGGCGTCGCCGAAGCTTTCAGATAGAGTTCAGGCCTCGCGTTCCGGGGCGGTGATGCAACGGCAATGCTCAATCCGTACTGCCTCAATCACTTTTCTCGATTTCCTGGATGGCTTCTTCCTCGGTTCCATAAATATTGAAGACCCGATCAAAATGGACGACGTGAAACACATCCATAATGCGTGACTCCACACACGCCAAAAAGACCTTTCCGCCGGCCTTGGCAACGCGGGATCGGGCCCGCACAAGGGTGCCCAAACCGACACTGGATACATAACCGAGATCTGCACAATTGATTACGATACGACTATTTCCGCTTTGAATCTCGTCCTCGACGCAACCGAAAAAATAATTGCTTGATTCCGTATCCAAGTCGCCGCCGAGTCTGAGTACGAGTGTGCCGCTGTCCGCCAACCGCCTGGAGAAGTCAATCATGTTTGGGAATTTCAAATCGATAAGTTAATTCTCGTACCTCGACAAATAAAGAGAGTACGGCCAATTTTTGATTGTAGTTGAAACCCTTCCAACGTCAAAGAAAAGTGCGCATCATGCGAGAATCCTGTCAGGCAGCGTCACCGCGAGCAGTGCCGCTGTCTTTTTTAGAGTGGCCGTTGGGAGCTAATCGGGACCCAAGAAATTCATTCGACGATTTGATTTAGCCCGCAACTGCCATCGGAATGCCGCCAACGGATTGGAGCGCAAGCAAATCACCACAATGGCCTCGGTCTGGCAGTTCAATTCTCTCTTTCAAAAACAGGATAGACGCGGTCTTTTTGCCGGTCATAGCAAACTTCGCCCGACACCACTGCCTGTTCAACGTAGGTGCGATAATCAAGAGGCGAACCATTGAGGATCAAAACATCCGCGTCTTTGCCGATCTCGATACTGCCAATCCGGTCTTCCAATCCCAGCATTCTGGCTGGGGTCAAGGTCAAAGATTGCAGAGCCGTTTTTTCATCCGCTCCACCGCGAACTGCGAAAGCCGCCTCCAAGGGCAAGCTGGAAAGATCGCGTCCGGCCAATCCCCCCATACTGATCGAATTGCTCAATGTGGCGACGGCAAAAGGAATTCCTTTGTCCTCGAAAATTCGGGGGGACTCAACGAAGCTGCCGGTTTCCAGTTCCCGATCCGGTTGAGGCGATCGACGACGTCTTGGCGTGTAAATCACGCTGACACCGGCAACCCCCAACTTCTCGGCGATCACCCAGGCCTCAGTTCCACCCTCGATCACCAGATCGTATCCCAATTCAAGCGACAGATCGATCATGTCACTGATGTCATCAACGGAATCGGCCCGAACCAACATGGCAAGTTCGCGTTGAAGCAACTTGATATGATCGGGATTGGTCGCAGGTTTCCGGGTACTCGGCCGCGCGGTTGACGCCGTCTTTTTGGTATCTCCCGACTTGCCAGTGGTTTTCGTTTTGTCGGCAGCGGTTTTCGTTTTCGCACCAGAGGCTTGACTTTTTTCGGCCTTCTCCAGCTCATCCTTTTTCTGTTGCTCCATGGCCTCGCGAGCTTTCTTTAAGTCTCGGCGCCAATTGTGCCGCTGCAGCGGACTGTTCAGGGAGCCAGGCGAAGGACTGTAAAATGCATTTTCTTTGACCAACATGGAGCCAAGATCGCCATAACTCATTTTCATTACGGCTAGTTTGCGAGGTTGAGCGGCCGTGGGAGTGGCGGGTGTGATGGGCTCAGTGGGAAGGATCGGCAGACCGCAACACGGGCAGAGCGACGTATCCTGATCGCCGTAATCCAACATCGCCTCGGTGACATAATCCTCGACCTTTTCATCCAGTCCAGGGAATCTCTCCTCGGGTTCACCGTTTCGACGTCGGCCAAATCGGCGACGTCCGCCCGAAAGTTCGACACATCCAGTGGTTATGCCAACACCAAGTGCGTATTTCATATTTTGATCAAACGGATTAAGCACATCGGCGAGTTTTTCCTTTGCGCTGGGCGTGGTTCGAACGCCGATACCCCGCATGCTCATGGCGACGAACCCGGGTGTGATCGTTTTGCCGGCCGCATCGATGACCGTCGCGCCCTCCGGGACGGTTACGGATTGACCGACCTCAAGGATCTTACCATCCTGGATCAGTAGTGTTCCCTGGCGAATAACTGGCCCCGAGACCGTGTGGATATCGCCTCCTACGATTGCCAGGACTGGTTTCTCCTCCGGTTTTTCATTCGATTTCTCAGCTGGTTTCTCTGCCGGTTTATCAGCCGATTTCTCTTGACCCGGCAGAACACCGGAGACGGTGCCAATTGCCAGAGCAAAAATCAGGGCGAAGCAGACGGGTTTAATACTCATGGATTGTTTTTCCATTCGAGATGACTTTAATGAGTCGACTTCCGGTTTCCAAAGGATCGCCATCGAAAACCAAAAGGTTGGCCTGTTTTCCTTTTTCCAGGGAGCCGTGAGATTTTTCGATACCCAACAGCTTTGCCGGTTCGATCGTCACGCTTTGCAACGCCTGTTGGCGCTCCAAGCCGGTTTTCACCAGCATTGTCAGCGGAAACATCGGATCATCCTGGCTGGCAATCAATTGAGACGAGCTCAACGACATTGAAATCGCAAATGGGATCTTGCGGTCGGCCAGCATGCGAGAAACATTCATCAAGTCGCTCGTAAAAGGCACCGTATCGATTCCAGGCTGCAAAATCACTGTTATGTTGGCATTCCGTTTGATTTCGTCAAGCGATTGATAAAGATTTGGCCCAGTGGCAACCAGGATAAACTTGGCTTTTTCTGCCTTTTCGGCAACCTGCAGAACGTACGCGACGGTAGCCGCATTGTTAATATTGACAAAAACAGCAGCTTCCCCCTTCTTTACTGCCTCCCACAACTTCTTGGGATCGTCAGCTGCGTCTGATTTCGATGTACTGGCTCTTCGAGTCGACGTCTGACCACGACGGCTGGTCTTTTCCGGCAAAAGTGGCTTTCGTATCACATCCAAAGCCGTCGTCTGGTTGGTGACTTTCGCAAACAGATGACCTTCAGGCTGAAATAGCATCTGGGGATTGGGATCGACGGTCACATTTGCCAGCGCGGACAATCCCTGACCGTCCGAAACAAGATTGGCGGTGAGAATTCCTGTCCGCAACGCTGGCAAAAAATTGAACTTGTAAGGATCAAAGTACTTTCCGATCCGCGTAAAACTGCCGACCTCAAACGTGTTGCTTCCCGGGATTGTGATCGTTCGCCCGTTAAATGTCACGGTCCTGGACGTATTGCTCGAACTTCGTTTGAATACGAAATAGGGATCTACGAATCCGGGGATAATCGTTTTTCCAGACATGGAAACGACTTGGGCGTCATCGGGAATCGTCACGTCGTCGCCAATTTCAAGAATCTTGTCCCCCTCGACAACGATCGTTCCCGACTCAATCGTCCCTCCCGTGCCCATCGTCTCAATCGTGGCATTGGTGAACGCAATAGTTTGAGCTTGCAAAAGGGCAGGGGGTCCGCTCAGGCAGCAACCGAGGAGCAAGAATAACGGCAGGAATTTGAATTCAGGATTTGATTTCATGATGTAACCGCTGGGACAGGTCGCTCGGATCGACATACCCGAACAATTGGGAAGCCACTCGACTCAAAACCTTCGTCGGTCTTTCGTGGTGTCGTAGACGCTACGACCGTCGATAAAAACTTGTTTCACGTAGTTTCGAGGATCCAGGATCGAACCCGTGGAGATCACGATGTCCGCATCTTTGCCAACCTCCAGAGACCCGACCCGATCATCGATCATCAGTGCCTTGGCAGGTTCGATGGTGATTCCCCGTATTGCCCGTTCCTCAGACCAACCATATCGAACCGCCATGGTCGCTTGGAAAAAAAGTTCTTCTTGGGGGATCACCGGGGCGTCGGTATTGACCCCCAAAACATTGACCCCCCGTTTTTCATACTCGTTGACAATCCCGACAATCTGCCCTCGGTCACGATCCAGCAGAAAGCCGCGGGGACCGGCCATCACGGGGATGTCTCGTTTGGCCAATTCGCGACCGATCTTGTAGGCATCAAAGGTTCCGTGATCGATGACGACCTTTAAATTCATCTCATCGTGCAGCATTCGGATCGTCGATTGGATGACCTGGTATTGCTGGGTGTGAACGACGACGGGGATCTGGCGGCGAAACAGTGGCTTAAAGTTTTCCAGTCGTAGATTAAACTCCGGCTTCGGCGCCTCCCCCTTTTCATAGGCGTCCCACTGACGAACATAAAACTGTCCCTCCCGCAATTGCTGTCGAATGACATAGTTCATCCCCATCCGGCCCGAGCCCGTTTCGCCACTGCGCCGTTCGGGATTCCCCGCTTGGGCAATCTTTAAAACTCCTGGGGCCCGCAGAATGACATCCTCGGGTTCCCCTGGGCCGGCTTTCATCAGAACACCAAATCCGCCCATGTTTGTGCCACTACCAGGGATGAAACATATGGTCGTGACGCCGCCAGCGATCGCCACCTTCAACCGATCATTGTGAGGGATGATCTGATCCCAGTTCCGCAACTCCGGATTCGTTTGGTAAACCATCTCGTTCAGGTCACCCGACCCGCCCACATGACTGTGAGCCTCGATTAATCCTGGCATCGCGAATTCTTCCGAATGATCGATGACTTCGCATCCCTCGGGGATGGGAACGTCGTCACGCGGGCCAACCGCTTCAATCTTTCCATCCCGAATCAGAATGGTCCCATCGGAAATGGGATCCCCTGCGCAGGTAAAGATCTTTCCCACGTGGATCGCAATGGAGGTTTCAGCCTCGCTATCGGATCCATTCGCTTGCGCGATCGTGGTGCCAGCCGTCACTACTGCAATGCAAAAACCGATCAGAAAATGATTCCAGTTCACTCGTTTTCCTCGCGTTCGTAAACCCAAATACCGTCGACCATAACGGCAAGGACTTTGGTTGAAAATTCAAAAGGTGGCCCGCTCAGCACAACCAAATCTGCGTCATGACCCGCGGTGATTTTCCCGAACTTAACATCCTCGGACAGAATCCGAGCGGGAGTTTCGGTCAAACCCTGCAAGGCATCCGTCGTCGAAAGGCCCTGGCTGACGGCAAATTGAACGGCAGCCGGAAGTTGGCCAACGCCGGTCGTTCCCTCAGATTGAAAACCGAAAGGAATTCGCTCGTTGGAGAGCACTTGGGGAAGGTTCGCGTTCGGCTGTTTGTCAACGGCGACCGAGAGTTGGGGTCCCGCACAAACCGAGACTTCAAATCCGCTCAACAGATCCGGTTGGCGGGCCAATCCGTCTGCGCCAATAATCACTGTTCTCAGTTTGTACTGCTTGGAAAACAGTTCAGCTGACGCCTTGATAGAAGTTAACGAGCGGGCTTCAACCATTGCCGGAATTTTTCTTGCAAACAAGGCGCGATAAGGCTCAAGAGCATCGGACAGTCGAGGCTTTTTGGGCGGTTTCAATTCCGGCTCTTGCTTTTGCTCCTTCGCGTCCGCCGCCGGCTTTTTCTCCGAGTCAGTTTTGGCATCGCTTTTCTTGTCCACCTCTTTTTTGTCGTCTTTCGTCGCTTCCTTTTTGTCGTCAGCTGGATTCTTCTTTTCCGGCTCCTTGCCATCTTCATCCTTACCCGAATCGGGTTTGTCTTTCTTCACCTCTTTTTTATCCGGATCTTTCTTCTCCGGAGTTTCCTTTTCCGGTTCGGGCTCCGGCTTTTTACTTTTGTCAACTGTCCGCTCGGCCGTCAGTTCCACGGTCCCCATCCGACCCAATTCGATGGACCCGGAAAAACCTCCAGCGTCATCCAATCGGCCCAGGATTTCAATCTCGTTCCCCCGTCGAGCAATAACAATCGAAAGCTCCTTGGATGCACGATCATAAGTGCCGCTAACGATATCCGTTGACTGTCGAAAAATCTCGACGCTACCGGAGATCGTTCCGTCCTCATTCAACTCCAATTCAAATTTGAATGCCCGCAACTGCTCCGGGACACGTTCCATATCGATAGTGCCCTCCCAGGTGCCCGTGATGGGATCGGGTAGGACTTTTTTCTTTTCGGTTTTCGGTTTCTCTTTTGAGTCGTCCTCTTTTTTGTCGCCTGTTTCCTTTTTTTCGGGCTCTTTCTTGTCTGGATCTTTCTTTTCCGGATCCTTTTTGTCAGCATCCTTTTTGTCAGCATCCGATTTTTCTTTATCGGTGCTTGGTTTTTTTTCCTCGCCCTTGGTTTCCTTTTTAGCAGCTGAACTGGTTTTGGCTTTGGCCGCCCGCTCTTTTACTTTGGCCTCGTATTCGACCAATTCCTTTTCGTATTTTGTCCAAGAGTCGGCGTAGGCTTTGCCGGCTTTTAACAGTTTTTCATTTGCAGCCTCTCCGGCCGCCGCATCGCCTGTCATCTTGAAACGAACGGCGACGGGATCGCCGATTACGCGTGCATCGGGTCCTAACTTGAACGCAACGACTGGTGAAGCCTTTCCTGACGAACCGATTCCCAGCAGCGCCGTCGTGACGCCATTTTGGCGGGCAAATTCAATTGCCGGATCGTCCGCGTAAAGTTGTTCTCCCAACTTGGTTGAGAGCGTGACAGTTCCGCGAAGCGGACCGCCTAGTCCCAACCCGGTCCCCATGTCGACAAAACCCGGCACGATTACGGCACCTTTAAAAGTCTTTATATCCGCGTCCATCGGTGACGAAACGCTGGGTCCCACACCACGTACCGTTCTTCCTTTGACAACGACGCTGGCCTGATCCAGATAGTGCCCGTCGCCCAGGTAAACTCGATCAGCCCGCACCACGGTCGTGGCTGGTTTTCGTTGTCGATCAAAAACAGGCTTTCCCGCAGCATAAGTCGCTTGGACACGGGAATGCAGTTGAAAGGGAGGATCACTTAAAACGACGAAATCAGCCCGTCGTCCCGGCGCCAAACACCCTACTTCCTTGTCGACGCCCATCACCGATGCCGGTGTAAAGGTGATTGCCGATAGCACTTCCTCGGTTGTGAGGTCGCCCCGCAAAAAGCTTCCCGCGACAAACATCAACTGTTTTAAATCGGCATCAGTCGCCACCTGGATAGCAACAGGAATCCCGGCGTCCAACAACTGCCTGGCACTCTCCGCCGGATCACCCTGGTTCTCAATTTGCTCCAAACTCGGATTGGTAATTTTGCCTGGCGTGACTCCAGGTAGGATAACGCCTCGCACGTGCGGTTTCCAACCGGCGAAGACTGATTCAAACGGCTTCAGGTCAACGCAACCGTTCAACACGATTGCCAAATCGAATTCCCGAGCAAGGCTAACAGCCCCGCGAATTTCCGGCGTCGTTCGAGCGGTAATTCGCAGCGGCTTTTTGGCACGAATCAGTCGGGCAACTTCTTCAATGACTTCATCCTGTCCGGTGGAGACGAAGGTTTGCTCATTCGTCGCCCGTTTAAGAATCTGGCGCAGTCCCGCCATCGTGGCAGTGAGCGTCGCCAGTTGCGGTCGCGTCGCCGTCAAAGGTCGGTCGTCGGATACCGGACCGACTGGCGGTTCGTAAATTCGCGGGGGTTTTCGAGCACTTTCGGTGAGGACGACTTGCAGGCTTTCCTGTTCCGACAGGATCCGCGAAAGCATATCCTCACCGGCCAGTTGAACGACTCCTCCGACACCCGGTAGCAAACGACTATCGCTGGGCGCAACGTGAGCGGTCGTCAAACCGACTTCGAGTAATTCGTCGCGATCGGCGTAAAAATCAAAACCATCCAAAGCTCGGATTTGCGGAGTCAAAGTCCGTTCTTCGGCCTGTGTCCCGGCCAAATTGGAATGGGCCGCAATCAGCCCGGGAATAATCGTCTGATTGCCCAAGTCGTGAACGACCGCTCCTGGCGGAATGGACATGCTGTCGCGCGGACCAAC
Source organism: Pirellulaceae bacterium (assembly GCA_942492215.1). GTDB lineage: Bacteria > Planctomycetota > Planctomycetia > Pirellulales > Pirellulaceae > Mariniblastus. The sequence continues at coordinate 185,904 of CALODY010000009.1, read as the reverse complement.
CGAAGTGATTTTTCCGTCGACGACGACCATCGCCGCATCCTCAACCGGTTTGTCATTGCCGGGCCATATCTGTCTGGCAAAAAACACGTGGGGTTGCACTGACTGGGCTGCCACAACTCCACTGATCGTCAGCAGCGTCCACAATGCCAAACCGAGTGTTGCTTGTAATCGAATCATTAGTGCCATTTTTCCTCGTCGCAGGGGATCCCGAACACGCTTGAAATCCTTCAACGCCAGAGTTTTCCTGAGGGCTTGAATCATTCTGTCTCTTCGCCAGTCAACAGCCGTCGAAGTTGTTCATCTTCGCTTTTCTCGTAAACCACCTCACCGTTTACCAAAGTCATTTCGACCCACGTGTCGACTTTGAGAGGATCACCGGAGAGTATGATGACATCTCCGTCTTTACCTCTTTCAATTGAGCCGACGAATTTATCGACGCCCATCCATTGGGCGGGCAATGTGGTGAGCGCTGCGAGCGCATCCGCCTCCGGCAAGCCGTATTTCACGGCGGTCGCTGCCTGGTACCAAAGATAGTTCGTGCCGAGCGTGCTCGACCTGTTTCGATCGACCTGAAAGGCGAACTTGGCTCCGCTGTCAAGAAAGACTTTGGGCACGACGATTTTCTTCTCTTCGTCGGTGCGTGGGTCTTTCTCCCAAAAAACCATGTTAGAGTCGAGCACGACGGGCAGGTCCATGTTGGCAATCTGTTCGGCCGCTTTGTAGCATTCACGGCCGAGAATCAAGGTAGCCGTCAGGCCGTACTCCTTGATCAGGCGTTGGGCTTGGCCAACGTCCATCGCCTTCTCGCAATAGATCAAAGCCGGAAGCTCACCCGACAGCAACGAGAACATGGCTTTGTCAAGTTCCGAATCGACTGCCGCTGGCTTCTTGCTTTCCTCGGTCGGTTCCTCTTTCTTTTCTTCAGTGGATGCTTTTTCCTTTTTAGCCTCGGATTCCTTGTCGGCTTTGTCGTCCGCAGGTTTATCGTCTTCCTTTTTGTCTTTGGCATTCTCTTTCTTGTCGTCATCCTTTTTCTTGGCTTTCTCTTCCATCTTCTGCTTGGCGTCGTCAAGCGCTTTGCGAAGTTTTGCCAAATGCCCCATGCGACTGCCTTTGACTGGCCGAAGCGAAATCTTCACACCGGCATCCGATTTCAACACCATGTCATCGAGAAAATCGCCACCGGTTTTGATTATCGCAGCCTGCCCGCCGATAAGCGTCGAATTCCCAGGCGTGATGCGAACGGTCGTAACTCCGTTTCGTCGCGAATCGCGAAAATACGAATTCATGGGATCAATCGAGTCCAGGACGGAAACGTAAGGAACGATTGGATTTGTCTCATTCGCCTGACTCATTCCGGACGAACTGTGTGATTCAATGAAGCCTGGCATCACGACCTTGCCGGTCGCGTCGATCACCTTCGCCTCGACTGGAATTTTTAAATCCACTCCGACGTCGAGAATCTTTCCATCTCGAAACAAGATAGTTCCATTTTCGATGTTTTCACCGGCCATTGTGATGATCTTGCCGCCCTTGATCGCGAGCGGTTTTTGCGCGAGGGCGCTGCCACAGGCAATCCAGGCAAACGTCATACTCAAGGCGATCGCGTAAAAGTTTTTAGCCACAATCAGTCTTCCTTTTGGTTGTCGATGATTTCGCCGTTGACCATCACCCAGCGAATCGAAGTTGTCAGTTCCAATGGTTCACCATCAAACGCAATCAGATCGGCGTCTTTACCAACGGCAATGGCTCCCACACGGTCGCTGATTCCCAGGATTGCTGCTGGCGAAGATGTGATCGCCTGCAATGCCTCGTTGTTCCCCAAACCGTAGCGACGCGCGAAACGGGCTTGATCCAGCAGATTGTCTCCCGACAATGAAAACGGGACTCCGGCTTCGCGAAGCACTTCGGCCTGGTTCCAGCACAGTTCGGAGTTTTCCGTTCCGCGCGTCGCACCAGTACCAATCGACTGCAGGATGACCGGGAATTTGCGTTCGGCTAGCATCTCTTTGACTTTGTAAGCCTCTTGGCCACCGACGATGATCGGTGAGAACCCAAATTCGTCGGCTAATGTGGCGACGGTATTGAGATCATGCGAAAGGCGACTAACGACCATTAACGGGCGTTGCTTCTCAAGCACCTGGTTGACTGCCGCGATGCCGTTCAGACTGCCGGAACCGTTGGCCTTTTGAAATGTCTTGCGCAAGATCCAGACGACCCCCATGCGGTTGGTAGGCTGCCGAACGTAAATGGAATCGGGACGTGAGCGGGAAGAATTTCGACTGGTCGGATCGTTGCACATCGATGCAACCAACGCTCCGTCCTCCGTCAAGATTGAGTCTTGCCCAACCGAAGTTTTGATAATCGCGGACGTGCCCGAGAATACGTTTTGCGAACCGGGGCAAACGCACATCGTTGTCGTGCCAGCGTCACGCTGTCGCTGTAACGCCGGTTTGTCCCAGTCAACGGCCTGAATGGCCTGAAACTCGAGCGTAATCTCGTCGGTGATTTCGTTCGCCCCGTCGTCACCCAAAGCAGTCTGGGAATATGCGTCGACCAGCCCAGGCATCAACACACTGCCTTCGCCCAAGTCGACGACCTTTATCGAAGCATCCTCCGTGTCGATATTTCCTCCAACCGCCTGGATCTTGCCGTCGACGACAAGCACCTGGCCCGGCGAAATTGGATCTCCGTCCATCGTGTAAATCTTGCCGGCCGTGTAGAGCACGGCGTCGTTTTCAACGGCAACCGTGCGATTGTCCGTAACAGACGGGACAACGATCAGGGCAAGTAGGAGAACAAGTTTGTGTTTCATGCGATTCATCAATTCAAAGAAACCGATTGACCTGCAACGACGATGCTTATTGGTTGGGCAGCCAATTGGAATGGATCGTCGCTCCATACGACGAAATCCGCCGGAGCGCCTTTAACCAGCGAGGTCTGTTCCATGCCCACCAACTCGGCCCCGCCAGCGGTAAGACCTGCGAAGACCTTGTCGCGAGAGGCCCCCGCGTTGATCAACAAGGCGGCAGTGTTTCGTATGCCTTGCGCCGAATCACCGGCAAACGCTAATGGCACTCCCGAATTCGATGCGTCTACGAACTCCGCGATGACCGTGTCAAATTCGTCGCCCTGAAGCGCGGGAACGATCAAGCCGAACTTCCCATCCGCCATCCGTTTGGCAAACTGACCGACTTTGCCCGACGACAACAAAACCAGTCGGAGGTCTTCTCGTTCCGCAAATTCGATCGCCCGTTTGATCTCCAGATCCGAATTGGCTACCAGAATCGCTCTGCGTTTGCCTTCGGCAACCGCCTGCATGTTGGCAAGTTTTTCTTGGGCAATCGATTCCGCGATGGTGGCAGTTACAAAGACCGACGAGGGAGTCAAATCTCCGCTCAACAGTCCATCCAGCATCTTCAGCTGTCCGTTCAAAGAAGAGGGGAAACGCTCCGGGGATCTCGACGCCTTAGCCAACACAAACTGATTCGCAATATTCGGTTTGGCCACGTAATCGCCGGCACCCAATCGCAAATGTCCCACAACTCCAGAGGAGGTATTCGATTGGCCCGGCGATATGCCAACATGAACGAACCCACCGTGGAGCATTTTCCTGGCGAGTTTTGTGGTTGGATCAACCGCGTCAACAGCTCTCAGATGCGAAGCATCCGACTCAGTGGAATCGCCGATCGTGGCGGATTGCCCAAGCGTGGAATTGGCCACAACCAGGCCCGGAGTGATGAAGGTATCACCGAGCTCAAACAGTGGCAGCTCGTTTTCTTCTGATAGGTCTCCGACCGAATGGATTTTGCCTTTCTTAATCACCAAGGTCCCCGACGAGAACTTTCCGTCCTGCAAGATCCGCGTCGATTTGACGGCAAAAGCGTCGGGAAGTCTCGCGGGCAATGCCTTCGCGATCGTTTCGGATTGCTGTGCGACAGCGTCCAACTGACGGTCGACAATCACCTGGCCATGACTGATGACCAATCGTGTCGGCGTTGACGGGTCCAGAGGATCGCCGGCAAAAACGGCGATATCTGCCTGCTTCCCCGATTCCAATGTTCCCACTCGATCGGCAACACCTAACATACGAGCGGCATTCGAAGTGATTGCCGCCAGCGCTGCGCTTTGATCGACACCTGACCGAATCGCCATCGCGGCCTGCATTCGCAGCAACCGGGAAAATCGAGCTGACGCTGGAAAACTTCCCAGCGACCACAGCTTTTCTTCGCAACTTGAATCAGCAAACCAGTCAAGATCCGCGTCCTTCCGATAGGCAGGCGGCTCACCCATTTCCATGAAAGGCCCCAAGACCATGGGCACGCCCGCCGCTTCAAGTTCCGCCGAACAACTCTCGACCTGGGTCAGCCCATCCAGGACAACGCGAATATCGTGCTTCTTGGCAAGTTGCAATATTCGCTGGAGGGAGTCTGAGTGGTGCACCTCAACGAACAGGGGAATTTCCTTGTTCAATACTCTTTTGAAGATTTCCTTGGTGACATCCTTTTTTGCTTCGTCGTCTTTCTTGTCACCTTGCTTGGAATCTGACTCGTCCTCTTCCTTTTTCTCACCCTCGGAGTCGACATCTTTGTCTTTCTCGTTGTCCTCGTCTTCCTCCGCGGATTGGTCGTTTTCTTTTTTCGATTCAGTTTTTTTCTTTTTATCTTTGGCAGCTTCGATGAGTTTTTCGAGCGCTTTGAATTGGGTGAATCGGTCTTTGGAAGTGGTCCCCTTGGTTCCGATCGCGACCTGGATCGCTACTTGATCCTTCATCACAATGCCGTCCGCCGATCCATGCGGACCGACTCTTAGCACCGCTCCGTATCCACCTACGAAGCTTGATGAAGCTGGCTGAACGTATACAGAAGTGATGCCTTGAGTCGCAAGCTCCCGCCAATCTTCGGACCAAGGATCGATGGCATCGACGACATTCAATTCTGCTTTCGTGTTGCCTTCGGAAGTCGCTGCGTTGGTCATCCAAAGATTCCCGCGGCTCTCGATCAGGCCGGGGACCACATGAAACCCGCCCAGTTCGTAGACTTTCGCATCCTGGGGAGTTTCGATTTTCTCTCCCACCGCTTCGATCTTGCCGTTGGAAACAACGATCGAGCCGACAAAAGTTCCTGCTTCGCCCATACTGTGGATGGTGCCATTCTTAAGGAAAATCACCTCGGAATTTGAGGACCCTTGTTCGCCTTGATCGGCTGCAATCGCCGCTTGGGCAACGAACAATAGAAAGAATACAACGAACCCAGTTCCGGTCGTTTTTGCAAATCGCATTGGCCGCAATTCTCATCAAGGTTGGGAGAGCGTTTGACAAAGCAAGCTCCTATCGTGGCATGCCACGTAGCTAAATTCAAGCAACAGCAAGATGTTTTCACCAAACGAATTCGATTGCCGAAATCTGCACAAAGATTTCACGGAATAGCGAAACCCGTGTTTGCGAGCGGTGTTTCATAGGGTTAACGTTGCGCGAGATCATCACGTACTGTGAACTAGCTATCCCTCTCCACCACGCTGGGTTTACCGATCCGCGTTGACGTCGGTGGTTCCGCTCGATTTGGCGACTCAGCGACAATCATCCGATTCGTTGGCGATATTGAGAATTGTTTCGGCGCAGCGAGTTAACTGGCATCCGGGATTTAGTCGCTTACAATGGGCCTGACCAAGAAAGGAAAGGAACATGAGAAATCGATCGAATCCAAATCGCCGACATTTCTTGAAATCGGCAGCTGCCTCGACGTCATTGGCAATTCCCTATTTCGTTCCGGCATCAACGCTGGGACTTGCTGGCCACGTCGCTCCCAGCGACCAAGTCAATCTGGGCGTCATTGGTATGGGAGAACGAGGAAACCAACTCGTTCAGAACATTCCTACCACCGGCCAGGTGATTGCGGTTTGCGACGCGGATGAGCGGAAAATCGCCGCGTCACTCAAAAAACATGCAGCAACCTGGCAAGTCTGTCAGGACTATCGACGTTTGATGGATCAAAAAGACGTTGACGCCGTGATTGTGACGACGGTCGACCATCACCATGTTCACGCGGCAATGCTGGCTTGCCTCGCCGAAAAAGACGCTTATGTGGAAAAGCCCCTTTCGCTATACCTTCGCGAAGGCCGATCGCTTGTTGATGCAGCCAGGAAACACAATCGTGTCGTTCAAACCGGGACCCAGCAGCGCAGCATGGAAATGAATCAATTTGCCTGCGAACTGGTCCGCGACGGGGGAATTGGTAAGGTAAAAGTCGTTGAATGCGTCAACTATTCGGGGCCAAGAAAAATCCCGGCCGGCCAACTCGAACCGATGCCCGTCCCCGCCGGGCTGGAATGGGATTTATGGCAAGGCCAGACTCAGGCTCGACCTTACAATGACGAATTGGCTTTCCACTGGACTCAAGGGTTGCCAAATTGGTGGGGCTCTTGGTGGGAATATGCCGGTCGCCAGGTAACGGGACTGGGATCGCATGGCTTCGACATGGTGCAATACGCGCTGGGTGCCGATGACTCCGGGCCCGTCGAGTTTTGGCCCGTCGATCCGGGGCCCGATGGGAAAGTCAATTTTCGGTACGCCAACGGAGTCGAGGTCCGACTCAGGTTTCCCGACCAGGAACCCTACCGAGGTCCAAGACTCGGCGCGATTTTCGTCGGGACGGATTGCAAGATCGAGATTAATCGAAACAAATTCACCACCAACCCACCGGATTTCGTCAAAGACCCGCCGGATCCCAAACTTGCCGAGAAGTGGGAAGGCGATGGCTGGATCGCGAAAGGCCATATTCAGAACTGGATTGACTGTATTAAATCACGAGAGCGACCTGTGGCGGACGTGGAGATTGGCCACCGAGTAGCGTCCATTTGCCACTTGATTACAATCACGCGCCAGCTCGGCCGGCGTCTAAAATGGGATCCCGAGAATGAAACGTTTCCAAACGATGACGAAGCAAACCGTCTCTTGGATCGGACTCGGCGCACCGGTTGGGAGCTGCCTCGAATCTAGTGAGACGCGCAAGCAGTCTTTGCTATCACCTAACAACCCATTCATTTCGCAGTTCTTCATTTCGCCATTCATTTGTTAGCGACATTCTGCTAACGTCTCGCGATTTGTCTGTTAAGAACTCCGAGAGAATGGTCTGTGTCCCGTCCAGTATTTGCCTCCCTGACGCTCTCAATGCTGCTGCTGTGCGGGTGCTTGGGGGCGAAACCCACATGGGAAACAGCAAGTTTCATACGGCCAATTGCCGTCGAGGCATTCGAGTTAGAACAATGCCCCGAATCGCTGGCGGAGGCCGAACAACACTATGCCGATGCCGCGCAGCTCGAACGAAACGGCGATCACGCTTGTGTCGATGCTTATTTGAAATGTGCGCAAACGCTCTGGCCGATCATTTCCAGCCAACCTCTGGATGCCGATTTCGATAAACCGCGTGCGGCCAAACTGTACCGCTCGGCAGTCGGAAAGCTCATCGAAACATCGCAGCAATTCGGACGTTTTGATCCTGAACTTGGAATTACCCAGTCGGACGCAAGCCCGAATAAACCACGAACACTAACAAAGATCCGGTACCATGGTTTCTCCTGGCAACCGTCTGAGTTTCAACGCTTCGTAACGGTCGGCGACTATACGCCGCCAGAAGTCATTCAACCGAAACGGGAATCCGGGCTTGGCGTTCCGTTGCTTGGCCAACTCACCTGCAGCCGCGACTTTGTCATTCCCGAAGCCAGCTTTGCGGCGACTGCGATTGTCCGACGAGTCGAAGAAGCCGAGTTGCCGACAGCAGCGGAAAGACCGTTCGTCTTGGACTTCATCAACCCGTTGTCGCTGCGAGACACGCAGGTAGAGAATCGGCGTTATAAGTTGGCTTACGATCTGACGGCCCCGCTAGCGTATTTGAGCGCTAACACAGACGACTCCTCGTTGACGGGATTCCTCCGACCCTACCAGGAAGAAACCAATGCCGGGTTACACATGCTGGAGCCTTACCAGCCTGGAAAAATCCCCGTTGTTTTTATTCACGGATTGGCCTCATCGCCCATGACTTGGGCCGCTATGGGTAACGAGCTTTTTCAGCACATCGATCTACTATCAAAATATCAGTTTTGGATTTTTAAATACCCGACGGGCAAACCGTTCGTGGGCGAAGCGGCCAATCTTCGTCGACAATTCGTGGAACTGCGCGAGCAAGTTGACCCTGACCGACGTGACAGGGCACTGGACCATATTCTGTTGATTGGGCACAGCATGGGAGGACTTGTCTCCAAGCTTCAAATCACATCCAGTCGTGATGATCTTGCTCAATCTGTATTCAAAGGCTCCTTGGACGATTTGGAATTGACTCCGGAATTGCGAGAACTGGCAAAAAATTCCCTGTATTTCGAGCCGTCCAACCAGATTCGACGTGTCATTTTCGTTGGAACGCCTCACCGCGGCTCCAAGATTGCCTCCAGCCCCGTTGGCAGCCTCGCATCAAAACTGGTCCGACAAAAGGGAACGATGGCTGAAAATTTTTCCGAATTTGTCAAACACAACCAGAACAACATCTCCACCATGTGGAGGGAACTCCCCACCAGCGTGGACCTGCTCAAACCAGGAAATCCAACCCTGGAAGCGATTTATGCTTTGCCCGTCAGTCCGTCGATCACAATGCACTCCATCATCGGGACCGGACATCACGGCGCATTTGCCAAAGAACCGAGCGATGGCGTCGTCCCGGTTTCCAGCGCCCGACATCGCGACGTCGAATCGGAATTGCTGGTCGAGGCACACCACGACCTGCACCACCATCCCGACACCATTGCCGAAGTCACCCGGATCCTTCGCGATCACGCCGACCGGCTGGAGATCGAAGCCGGGAGCGGCGAACATGATACCGGTGTCGAAGTGAATTTCATAAGCCGACCTGCCATCGAGCAACCTCAATGGCGTTGATGCCGAAACTTTGGTTGATGTTCAAGCTCAGAGCTGCGACCAATCGAATGCAAAGTGTCGCATCGCAAGGTTGAGTTTTGGCCCGCAAGTCGCAGGAGTTGGATGGCTGGAAGATGCGAATGCCATTGTGCGGGAACTTCAGCAGCTCCTCATCGGTAAACATCATGGCGGAATGCCATTGAAGTTGGTCGAGTTTCCGCGGATCCGATAGCAGCGCAGGCGATTTGGTTACGACCTATGCAGATATTGATCAGTTGGCCTGCAAACTTCCGGACAACAGGTAGCCGTCGATCAGGGTGAATGCGTTCCAGTGGTCCAGCAAGGCGGATGTGTAATCCAGATTGGCCTGAAAGAACAATCGTTGGGCGGTTATTAAGTCAAGATAGCCAATCTCTCCTTGGCTATAACCGGTCGCAGTCAATTCGTAGACGCGCTGAGCGTTCGGAATGATCTCATTCTCGAATTGATCCATCCGCACCCGCGCGTTCTGGTAGTCCTGCCAAACCAAAGCAAAACGCTGCTTCAAATCGCGCTGCACGCGATGAACACTTTCAGCGGTGGAGACGATATCAGCCCGAGCACTCCGAATATTTCCCTGGTTCCAATTGTTGATCTGTATCGGTCGGCCGATCTGCACTTGGACCAATTCGTCATTGTTTCCGTAGCTGTGCCGGACATTGGTCTGCAAAAAAACATTGGGAACCTGTTCGGCCAGTTGTCGATCCAAATTTCGGTGACTTTGCGCATACTCGGCCTGGGCTCGAGCAACCTCGGGGCTGGCGATCAGTAGCTCGGCTAATAGTTGGTCGCGTTCGAGCCGATTCGAATCGGGAACCACGTCTCCGACGACAAACGCGTCGTCCCGCTCCAGTCCGATCAGCGCAGCCAGCCGGTTGGCAGCGCCCGCGACTTCGGTCTCGGATTGCAGGACAACAACATTGATATTCTGGGTCTGAAGTTTAGTCTGTAACAGCGCAACTTCTGCAATTTCTTCGGCCTCGAAAAGTTGTTGGCTGACCGAAACCGCTTTTTCGCTTAACTTCTCAAATTCGCGCGCGATCCCCAGCTTCTTTTGAGCAACCAGCAACTCGTAGAATTGCGTCCGAACATCGGTCAACACTCGCAAGCGTTCAATTTCCAGGTTCTGTTCCGCAACTTGAATTTCGCGACAGACGACCTCTCGATTGAGTTCAAGTTTGCCACCACGAACAAACTCGCGGTTCCAATAAACGCCTTGCTCGCCGGCAGTACGTTCGTGGCCGAAGTCACCGTAATAGCCGAACTCAGGATTCGGTCGCAGTCCCGACTGAACGTATCTGCCACGCAAAGATTCGATCCGCGCAGTGAGCTGGGCCAGCGACGGGCTTGTCTGCAAAGCCAACTGCTCAACTGCCTCTCGCGTTAAACCGGATCCGGCCGGAGCGTTGGCCGATGATGGGCTGTCCGCATTTCGAAACTCGGATGGTAAGGTACCGAGCGACTCGCTGGGGATTTGTTGTACTGTCTGCCCAACCGCAGCTGTCTCACGCGTCCTCGGATAATCATCATGCTGATAAAAACTCATTTGCGCGACTTGGCCGGGGCCCGGCTCCGCCACGTCGGACGAAGTTTCAATGGTTCGGTGGGATACTTGCTGCTCAGAGAACGCCCGTTTCGACGATTTCGCGGAAACCGATTTCTGCGCTTCAACTTTGCCCGTCCCCAATTGCCCAACAGCACATCCTTGGGCCAACAATAGGCAGATCGATAGCAGGAGGGTGTTTTCCAGATTCGTCACACTGATTCTCCGGTATATTTCGAGATCCGTCTTATTCAAATCGAAAGGATCAAACCGAAAATACCCATAAATCGTTACAAAATTGTCAAACCCATCTGGATGGATGAAGGTCGTTTCGGTCAGTGAAACTGTTCCGTTTATGCGAATCCACGTTGACAATTGTCGGGGCAGAGATGATGCTGTTTATTCGTAACCAATGCAGTTATCGGGGCGTCATGAGCCGAGTTCGAATACTTAACCTGTTCTTTGCAACCCTGATATTCGTTGCACATTTACATTGTGTGGTGGAGCATCACGCTCCTGCCTCGCGGGATCAAATCGCGCACGTCGTTGGCAAAAAACCCAACCGTGACTGCACGCCGATCGCTCCGCAGGAAGGAAACTGCGATGACAAAACGGGCTGCATTTGCAAAGGCGCGACGGTAGTTGAAGCCGTTCAATTCGAGGAAACGGATTTCCAACAATCGTTTGTTCCGTCCGGGACCCTGGCCCCATCTTTTCTGTGGCTTTCGCCGTCCCAACAGCTCCTTTTTTCCAGGACCATTCTGGATAACCCCGCGCCACCGGTGCGCGCGCTCGACCGTCGAATTGCTTTGCAATCCTTCCAGATTTGATTGCCGGCGCTGACCTGGCATGCTTCGCCTGCTGCTGAAGCTTCTTGCCACTCAATCACGCCTTCGGAAGGCTCGAAAAATCGAGCCATTCATACGCGGAAACGATGACGTCTCCGCTCACCACGCACAGATCGCACGTTTTCGTTGCAATAGGGTTTTACTGATGTCACATACGCGTTCACCCATCGAATCAAACCGGATCAAGACGAATTTGACGCCTGTTTTCGCTAATCTGCAAAAATTCGGCGGTTTCTTGTTGGTTTTGGCGATTGCCGCAGGGGGCTACTACGTTTCGCATTTTCTGTTGCCCGGAAGCGAGCATGCAGAGACCGCTCATTCTCAGCCCGCTGCGATTCCGGAAGCCGAGCTAAACCAAATCGTCATTCTGACGCCAGAGAAGCTTGCGACCGCCGGCATTATTTCACATCCGGCCGAGATTCAGGAATTCCAACCTCATAAGCTTGTACCTGGCAAGATCGCTTACGATGCGAGCAACAAGGTCGAATTGCGTGCGGCGGTGGATTCCATCGTGACGCAGGCACTTGTCAAACCTGGTCAAAAAGTTCAGGCCGGTGATGAACTATTGATTCTCACCGGACCGGAAGTTGGCCAGGCGCGTAATGCGATTGACCGGGCGATCGCAAAATTGGATCTCGCAAAGTCCGAGTATCTCTGGATCGAGCGGACGCACGAAAACCTGTTGGAATTGATTGGCGTACTGAATGAACGACCGAGCGTAGAGAATATCAAGGCGGCGTTCGCGGCAAAAACGCTCGGTGAGCATCGTGATGCAATCCTGACCGCGTACTCCAAATATCTGCTTGCTCGAAAATCGCTTGAGCGAGGTTCCAACCCGGTTTCCCGCGGCGTCATTCCGGGCCGCTTGATGGATGAACGAACCAGTGACCTGGAAATCACAGAGGCGCGATTCTTCGGTCTGATCGAGGAATCAAAGTTCCAGTCCCAGCAAGACCTGGCTATCGCCAAACTCAATCTCGAGGCTGCCGAAAAGGAATTGCGGATTTGCCAGGAAAGCCTCGAAGCGTTACTTGGTTCCAACATGCAAACCGAGGCAGCCAAGGATCAACGGAAACTATCGGCCCCAAAGGAGATGATCGCGCAAGACGAACGACCTTCGACCGGCAGCCTGTTCGTACTCCAGGCCCCGCGAGACGGAAGAATCGTTGAGCTTCATGCGTCTAACTCGACCCGTTTTGTCGCCGGTGAAGTCATGCTGGTGTTGGCTGATACGAGCAGCGTTTGGGTAGAAGCCATGATTCCGCAAAGAGACATTCAGTCCCTGGATTGGTTGACCGACCCAAATATTTCGGTGACTGTACCGGGCCTCAACAAGACACTTTCCGCCACCGTCCGGTTCTCCGATTCGACCGTGTCACCGTCGACAAACGCAGTTTCCCTGATCGCCAAGTTGGACAATCCCGACCGGGCACTTCGCCCCGGCATGTTCGGCTGGGTTCGTGTGCCGATCGCCAAACCGAAACGTTGCGTCGTCGTACCGGCCAGCGCGATTCAGCGAGATGATCAGGCCACCTTCGTTTTTGTGGACGAAGGCAACGGCAGGTTCCGACGCGTGAATACTCTCGTGGGCAGGGAGTCAGATGGCTGGATCGAAATCGAATCAGGCTTAAATGAGGGCGACAATGTTGTCGACCAGGGTGCATTCTTTCTTAAATCCGAGCTTCTCCTGGAAGCCGAATAATCGACGAAGTGGAGAACTCTCGTGCTCATAAAACTCATTGATTTTTCACTCAACAACCGCTTGTTGATCGTGGTCGCAATCTTTTTTGTCGCCGGATTCGGAATCTACAATGCGTTACGAATCCCGATTGATGCCGTCCCCGACATGACCAATACGCAGGTGCAGATTCTCACCAGCGCCGGGTCCCTGTCACCAATTGAAGTCGAACAGTACGTTTCCTACCCGGTAGAGGCCACGATGGCCGGTCTTCCGGACGTGATTGAGATTCGCAGCATCTCCAAGCTGGGCCTCTCCGTCGTCACCGTGGTCTTCGAGGAAAACACGGATCTGTTTCATGCCCGCAACCTTATCAATGAGCGACTGCCGGACGCAAAGTCGAGAATTGGAGATTATGGCGACCCACAGATTGGCACGCTAACCACGGCGTTGGGAGAAATCCTGCAGTTCGAAGTCCGGGGCCCCGGGTACTCGCCCATGGAGCTTCGCAGCATTCTCGAATGGCAAGTTGCACCGCGATTGCGTCAAACAAATGGCGTCACCGAGATCAATTCACATGGCGGATTCTACAAAACGTTCGAAGTCCAGGTGAACCCTGAGCAATTGGCTGACTATGACCTGACGCTTTCGGACGTGATCACAGCCCTCGAAAACAACAACGAGAATGTCGGTGGCGGTTATATCGTCCATCATGGTGAGCAACGATTTGTTCGCGGCGAAGCGTTGTTGCGCTCGGTCGCCGATATCGAAGACGTTGTGATCAAGAGTCGCTATGGAGGCATCCCTGTATTGGTACGCGACGTCGCACGCGTCCAACTCGAACCATTGACTCGACAGGGTGTGGTAACCCGAGATGGCCGTGGGGAGATCGTCACCGGCATGGTCATGATGCTGCGTGGCGAGAACTCGCGCACCGTTGTTGAAGCCGCCAAGGCAAAACTGAAAGAAATCGAGCCCACGCTGCCGCCGGGCGTCAACCTGGAAATCATCTATGACCGCTCGGAGCTGATCAACCGCACGTTGAACACGGTGCTGAAAAACCTGCTGGAAGGCGGCACACTCGTGATCGTCATTCTATTCCTGATGCTGGGAAATTTCCGGGCCGGGTTGATCGTTGCGCTGGCGATTCCCATTTCCATGATGTTTGCATCCAACTTCATGATGGCGGCCGCCATTAGTGCCAGCCTGATGAGCCTGGGCGCGATCGATTTCGGTCTGATCGTCGACAGTAGTGTGATCATGATCGAAAACTGCATGCGCCGGTTGTCGGAAAAATCCGAAAGCCTTCCGATGGGCCAGTTTCTTTCGCCTTCACAACGGATGGGTGTCATTCGCAACGCGGCCGTCGAGGTTCGCAAACCAACGATGTTTGGCGAGTTGATCATCGCCGTCGTTTATTTGCCAATCCTGTTCCTCGAAGGTACCGAAGGTAAACTTTTCCGCCCGATGGCGTTGACGGTTCTGTTTGCGCTTGGCGGGTCACTGATTCTGTCACTGACTCTGATGCCCGTGCTGGCTTATATCGGGCTCCCCCGGAGACTGCAGGAAAAGGACGTCTGGTTGGTGAGAATCATCAAGTCCATTTATCAACCCATCGTCTCGCTGGCCGTCCGCACACCTGCGGTAACGTTGGGCCTGGCCATTGCGTTGGTCGTTCTCAGCGTGCCGATTGGTCGACAGCTGGGGGCAGAGTTTATGCCCCGGTTGGACGAAGGCGATTTACTGGTGGAGGCCGGCCGACTGCCCAGTGCGTCCTTGGAAGACGCCGTCCCAAGATCCACAGAAATCGAAAACGTCATCTTGCGGCTCCCTGAAGTTCGCACGGTATTCTGCAAAACCGGGCGCCCCGAAATCGCCAACGACGTGATGGGCGTGCACCAAACCGACGTATGGGTGATGCTCAACCCAAAATCGAGTTGGCCCGACCAGGATAAAACCCGCGACGAGTTGATTGAAGAATTGTCGGTGGAATTGAATAAAACGGTGCCCGGTGTGGCGTTTGGATTCACCCAGCCCATTGAAATGCGAGTCGATGAACTGGTCGCAGGTGTCAAAGCCGATGTGGCCATTCTACTGTACGGGGATGAGATGGACCTCCTAAGCAAAAAGGGAAAAGAGATTGAGCGGTTGCTAAAAACGATCGACGGTGCTGTCGATGTAAAAGCTGATATCCAGTCCAACATTCCGACGTTGGCAATTTCGACTCGGCCCGACCAGTTGGCTCGCTACGGCATCTCCGCTGACGAAGTCATGACGGCTGTGGAATCGGTTGGCGGACGACAGGTTGGCAAGGTATACGAAGGTCGTGCGCAGTACCCGATCATCGTCCGACTGAATAGCCAGTGGCGGCAAAACTCGGATCTGTTGAGCACGGTTCCAGTGAAACAGATTGACGGTCAGCCAATCACGCTGGGAACGCTCGCCGAAATTACACTGCAACAGTCACCACCGGGTATCGAACATGAATCCGGCCAGCGTCGAACGTTTGTTTCCGTGAACGTTCGTGGTCGCGATGTGGCCAGTTTCGTGGCGGAGGCCCGCCAGCGTGTCGCCACCGAAGTCGAACTGCCGCCTGGATACGCGATTGCCTGGGGCGGCGATTTCGAGAATCTGCAGTCGGCCAGCCTGCGACTGGCCCTGATCACGCCGGTCGTACTGCTGTTGATTTGGATATTGCTGTACACAACTTTTGGTTCCCTGCGGCTGGCCATGTTGATCTTCCTGGCAGTACCCATGGCGGCATCGGGCGGAGTGATCGCGCTTTGGTTACGCGGTATGCCGTTCAGCATTTCCGCCGGCGTCGGTTTCATTGCGCTGTTTGGCGTCGCGGTTTTGAATGGACTGGTTTGGGTCAGCGGAGCCGAAAATGCCCGTAAAGAGGGACTTGAGCCACGTGCGGCAGCACTAAAGACGGCTGTCGATCGTTTGAGGCCCGTGCTGATGACGGCCCTGGTTGCCAGTTTCGGTTTTCTTCCGATGGCGCTCAGCACGACCGCCGGTGCGGAGATTCAACGTCCCTTGGCCAGCGTTGTGATTGGCGGATTGATTACGTCAACTCTGCTTACCGCCATTGTCGTGCCCGCGATTTATCCATGGTTCGTCAGCGGCAGCAACCGTCAGCTTGAAGCGGAATCGGGTCAGTGAGCTTCCCGTGGCCGTCGTTGCTCATGCGTCGCAAGGGAAGGATTGGATGCCGATCAGCGATTCGAGTTGCGTTGGCTGTTCAGTTGAAGTGAATAAACGAGATGGTTTAGAACGACCGATTTCCAGTTCGACTCGCGGAGCCGGATTTCGATCCAAGTGTGACGCGACCGTGGCGTTTGTAGGGGTCCTCACGAAGAAATTCCTGGAGGAAGCCACCTTTGACCATGGTTTAACGAATATGAAAACCGGCGAAGAAAAATGGCTCACCCGACCTCTGCCCATTTTTCGTTTCGTACGCTGCTTGCGACCTTCAGAAACAGAAAATTCGAAGAATTGTTGGCGTCGATGCGCAGCGCGAGTGTATTTTTTTCGTAGTTCTCTGATGAGGGATGAGCCGCCCCAGGTCGTACCGACCAAGTGTCCTCTTTTACACCAATTTCTCGGAAAAAAGCGGATCGAAAGAAATCGGTGGCTCATCAACCTCTGTTAACCAAACGGCACCGAGGATTTTGACGGAATTCACCTTCAGCAAATCCAGTGCAATTTTTGGATTGGGATGACTGGGGAAGCCTGCAGAGAACGTTTGTTGGATCAGGCCTCGTTTTCCGCGGCCCGCATGAGACATTTCTGTTGCCAATCCCATTACGGGGATTCAGCTTAGCGGTGTCAGGGTGATCGGCATGCGAAATTTGTCAAACGAACTGAGGACGATCCGTCAACGTACTGCTGGCGACTGATTTGGACTCGCCGCCTTTTTCAAATCAGATTTGTATTTTTTGTAATTGACGATTCGTTTAGAATTAAGGAAAGCACAGTGAGATCGTTGATCGAAGAAGGCAACAATGGAGTGTCCGACAATCGGGTTGCCCACGACATGGCGGGTGGAATTGGCAAACCCGAGGGTCAGCACGACAACTCAACGATGTCTCAGACCAAGGATGCTTCTGCCCATTCAACACGCGGGATGCGAAAAATGAACCACCTTCACCTTAAAAGGCCAAGTTGGTTGACAGCGGCGATGGAATTGCCGACTCCGTCCAGGAAGTTTGCCATCACGATTGCGATTCCGGCTTTCATTGCGTTAGCTGTCTCCGGCTATTTGGCCGTTACATCGTTGTCATCCAGTTCCGTTGCCGGCTGCAGCGGCAGTCTGTTTGATTGCGAAAGTGTCCTTAAAAGTCGTTGGTCGACCTGGATGGGAATCCCGGTTAGCGCTTTGGCATTCCTGACCTATGTCGGTGTGTTGGTGGCTCTTTTGTTCACACAATTCGGTTCCAGACAACGACAACAGTTGATGTGGCTGATCGTCACGACGCTGTGCCTTTCGGCGGGGGCCGCCGCGGTGTGGTTTATTTTCCTGCAGGTATTCGTGTTGAAACATCTTTGCTGGTACTGCCTGGCTGCCCATAGTTGCGGTCTGTTCCTGACGGTCACGGTGCTCTCGAGAGAACCACTGGGTAAGCATACCGGCCGAATCCCGGCGATGGCGGCCTGTGTCGGAATTCTGGTATTGATTTCAGGGCAATGGTGGGGCCCCGCTCCCAAAACGTACACCATTGAAACCTACGAATCGGTTTCGGCTCCGGTTGAAAACATGGACGGCGAGTTGTTCGGAGCACCGAACGACGTCGAAAATAGTATGGAAGGAGAGTTTGCGCCACCGGAGGACGATTTCATCTTCGAGCCTCCGGCGGAAGTGGAAGTTTCGCAAAAGTCGTTTCGCTTTCCCAACTTGAATGGCATGACAATCCCCGTTAGCACCACCCTTTCATCCATGGTCACGTTTCAGCCGCAGGAATCGGCGGGCGATCAATCGGATGATTCTGCGGAGACAAAAAAAGAAGAGACAAAAAGCGAGCAGAAAGCAAAAGCCAAAAAACCGCGCCGACTGGCCTCCATTTCAAATGGGAGGATTAAACTCGACGTGAATCGCTGGCCGATCATCGGTGACCCCGACGCAAAATTCGTATTTGTCGAGTTGTTTGATTACGCCTGTCCGCATTGTCGCCAAACCCATCAAAAGGCGATAAAGGGTGCTAAAGCCAGACTTAACGGTGATCTCGCTGTCATCACCTTGCCGCTTCCCTTGAATACCAAGTGCAACAAAGCCATCGTGAACACGGGACCAAAATTCACCGAGTCTTGTGAAGTCTCCAATCTTGCGGTTGCCATGTGGCGTGTTGATCCAAAAAAATTCGAGGAGTTTCACGACTGGATGTTCAACGGCGATACACCCCCATCCTATGCTCAGGCAAAAGCGCATGCAGAGACTTTGGTGGATTCGGAGAAACTGGCCCAGGTACTCGCGTCCAAGGTTCCGTCTGGCTACGTTCAACGTCATGTCCAAATCTATGAGATGACCGGTAAGGGCGACGTCCCGAAGTTGATGTTTCCCGGGACCGCCGTGATCGGAGAACTGACATCTGCCGACGTACTTGTGGAGATCATCCAGCGACAGGGCCCAACTCCTCAACCGTCGAACTAATCCCCGTCCGTTGTCTTTGAGTTCCATTCATTCATTTTGGCTTCGTCCTCCATTTTTCGATAGACTTCCACGAACGCACTAATGGTTTCATCACGTCGTTCGACTTCGCTGGGCAGCAAATTGTGGTCGGCTTGCGTGGGCAGCGTTTTCCAAAGTTTCTCAAGCTGTTTTTCGCATTTCGGATGCTCACCCTGGTCCAACAGAAATTCGGCAAATTCCAGACGCGATGTCAGGCAATGGGGGTGGCTCTCGCCAAGTTGTTCCTGCTGTTGGTTGATCGCACTGATGTAATAGCGGGCGGCTTCATCCGGATTTCCCAGTTTTGCATGAGCGGTCGCCAGAGAACTGAGCGTTCGTAGCGTCGTTGGGTGACTTGGGCCGATCTCCCTTCGCATGTTTTGCAGCGCTTCGGACAGTATCTCTAGCGCTTGTTCCATGTTTCCAGCCTCGATTTGGCATTCTCCCAATACTCTTTGCGCCCCAAGAGATTGCGGGTGCAAGGGTCCAAATTTCTCTTCAATGGCTTTGGCGGCTGCCTTGATCACATTCAGCGCCGCATCGGGTTCGTCCAGTTGCGCGAGCGTGGAGGCCAAACTGATTTCGGTATAAAACACGTTCGGGTGTTCAGAACCGAGCGTCTGAATCTGTTTCTGTCGTGTCCGCTCCAGAATCTCTCGGGACTCAGCCAGGTACCCCGCGGCGCGAAGCTCTGTTCCCAGCATGCGTGCCGAGCTCAACGTGTTGAAATGGTCCTCTCCCTCCTTCGCTTTCCATTGTTCATAGGATTCCCGCATCATCGGCAACGACGTTGCCAAGTCACCGTTGCGATAAAGCGCTAGTGCCAAATTGTTGTAGGACAGAATGGTTCGGTGATGTTTCGGCCCCAGCTCCTGGAGCCGATTTTTGTAGGCCCGTTCGAACAGCGAGACGGATTTGGAATAATCGCCGTTGGACAGGTAGGTAAAAGCAAGATTGTTGACCACCGACATCGTTGAAGAATTATCTTCACCGTATTTCTTTTCAAACGCCGGTAGTGATTCTTCGAAAACGGGTATGGCCGCAGATATTTTTCCGCTGCGAACCAGTGCCATGCCCAGGGTATTCAAGGCCCGTAGCGTCCGAATGTGATCATTTCCATGATGCTCTCTGTGTTTATCAAGTACCATTTCGATCAAGGGCACCGTGTCGGCATATTGCCCGTTATCCTGCAGTGCCAATACGAGCCCATTGGTTGTTGAGAGCGTGTCGGGGTGGCTTTCGCCCAACGACGCCTGGCGGTATTCCAAAACCTCTCGGTACAGTCGAATGGCCTCTTCAAATTCGCCCAGCGCTCGCAGATTATTGGCCAGGCTTTGTTTGGCTAGCGCCGTATGGGGATGCTCATCACCATTTTTTTCAAGCTGTTTTTCGAGATTGCTCTGATAGAGCTGATTGGCCTCTTGGAAACGACTCGCGCGGTCGTAGCTGGAGGCAAGGTTGTTGATGGCCAACAGGGTTTCATTGGCTTCCGCGCCGTGCACTTCCGTTCGCAATTCAACCAGCTCGGCAAAAATTCCTGTGGCCTCACTGGTCTTTCCTTGAGCCTGGTAACACAAGGCCAGCATGTTCATCGAGCTCATTGTGTCGGTGCTCTTTTTTCCGAACTCGGCTTGCTGCTTTTCGAGCGTGCGGGAAATCAGTTCCACGGCTTCGGGGTAACTGCTCAATCGCCACAATGCATCGGAAACGCGATACTGCGAACGAAGAATGTCAGCGTGATCCGCGGGCTGAACCTGTTGTCGAGTACTCAACTCTTTGTCGTATGCCTGTTTCGCTTCCTCATAAAGTCCGAGACCGACGTAGCTGCGACCAATCGATGCGTACATTTCCGCTTGGGTCAGCGGATCCCCGTCAAGTTCCTGGTCAATCTTCTGTAACGACGAATCCAGCAACTCGGCCAGCGTCGTCGCGCGACCGTCTTGGGTTGGGTCGGTTCGTTGAAACGTTTCGACAAGGTAGTCCTTCACCCGGTCGGCCCGCAGTCGTGCCGCGGTTTCATTTTCATTAGCTTCCATCAAGGCGAGGTTCTTTATGCGGATCGTTTCGCTGGCGTCCTGCAATTGGTTGTTTTTGGCAGAGAGCAAAACCGATGCGATCATCGCCGCCCCCGCGATTGTCAGGATACCAATCGCTACGCCGAATACCGCGGTCTGGTTGCGACGAACCCAGCGTCGCAACTGGTACGACACCGGTTCGCTCCACGCGGACACAGGTTCGTCGGCGATCCAGGCTTCCACGTCGAGTACCAGGTCGCCCGGTGTGGCGTATCGATCCGGTGGCTGAAACGCCATGGCTTTCAGGCAGATCGCCTCCAACGGTTTAGGAACCCACTCGTTAATCTTGTTGGGCAGCGGAAAGTCACCAGATGCGACCCGCTTCAATACGGTATCCGGGTTTCCTGCATGAGGAGCCTTTCCGGTGAGTATCGAGTACAAAGTCGAACCGAGACAATAAACGTCACTGTGGGGCCCGATTTGATCGAGGCGGCCGTTGGCTTGTTCAGGACTCATGTAAGCTGGAGTGCCTACCGCTTGTCCTTCCATCGTATTGGTGGAAACCCCACTTAAAGTCGATTTGAGCGGTCGTTCGTCTAAAAACTTCTCGGTGTCTTCTTCGGCACCTGAGACGCGAGCCAATCCCCAATCGACGACCAGCGTTTCGCCGAACCGTCCAATCATCACATTGCTGGGTTTGATATCACGGTGTAAAACGCCGCGGCTGTGCGCGTAGGAAATCGCGTTACACACGTCGATAAACCAGCCCAACAGACGGTGAAATTCCCGGTTACGGGCGGAGACGGAACGCCCCGGGGCCTGATTCGCAGCATGGAATTTTCGGATCGCCTCTCGCAGACTTTGGCCGCGGATAAAGCGCATCGCGTAGTAGGGGTTGCCATCCGCATCCGCTCCTAATCCATAAACCGGAACGATGCCAGGATGTTCCAGTTTGCCGGTGATTTCCGCTTCTCGAACGAACCGTTCACGCCGCTCAGTGCCGTGGGATTCGCCGAGGATCTGTTTCAACGCGACTTCGCGATCCAGTTCTTCGTCGCGAGCGACAAACACTTCGCCCAATCCACCTTTGGCGTAAGGTCGGAGGATTTGAAAACGGCCGTTGTTTGTCGGTTTGCCGAGAGAAGCTGACAGGGTAAGGTCAAATGTTCGCACATCAATTTTCGAGGGAAGCAAACCTGACTCGATACCGGGATCGATTGTGCGCAGGCTATCCTGGACGGAAATATCAAGTTGGTCAATCGCCGCCAAGCTCGCTTCCGAATCGATTCCATGATTCTTCAAATGTGCCTCAACCAACATTTCGATCGCCGCGGTTGCCGATTCGGCTAGCGACCCGTTCTCCCGCAATAGCTGTGAAATCGGTTTCCTGTTGGAACGTGTAAACTCCCGGAACGCCTCCAGCATTTGTGGCTGAGTGATGAAGTTATTCTGCAGCGCCAGGATGGCAAACAGCAGATTACGATCTCTTGTTTCGATCGACATGAATTTTTACCTGGGTGGGATTGCCGCCGGATGCAACAAACCGCAATGATGATCCACTTGGAAGTCTTGCATTGCGTCGTCGCAATGAATAGGCATTATTCTATCCTTACATATCACTTTTCACGAACCTTTTTCTGCAAGAGACGTGGCCCGAGTTGGCAGGCTGATCGCCGGCAGGCCAAATCAAATTGGGTTCGACTACAGATTATTTTGACGATCGCCTTGAGTCGATCGTCAGCAGAACGGCTGACCAATGGTGGAGACACCGCCCGGCAGGGTTGAATCGGGTTTTCTGGTGCGGTGATATCTCACGAACTGTTGCTAGTGAGGCGCTTCGATTTGAATTACGATTGTGGCTATCTCAGGCGGCGCTCCAAATGAAAACGGTTCGAATTTCAACCATCGGCTGCTGCCGGAAACCAGCAGCAAGAAAGCGGGATAGCCAGATGCAAGACAACTCTCTGTCACGACGCGAATTTGCCAAAGCCGGTGCGGCTGCTACGTTTGCCGCATCATTGCCCCATTCCAAAGTCGATAGACGTTTTGAATCCCTGCGAGTCGGATTTATCGGTGTCGGCAATCGCGGTTCACAACTGATGCAAGCTTTTGCAGAACACGATGATTGTCAAATCGTAGCCGCGGCGGATGCGTTTGCGCCCTATCGAGATCGAGCCCAGTCAGATTACGGCGGCGACCTGATGGTCGTCGAAGATTACCGACGGCTACTGGATCGTAAAGATATTGACGCGGTCGTAATTGCGACGCCGGATCACTGGCATGCCATCCAGGCGATTGCGGCCATGTCAGCAGGTAAAGACGTGTACGTCGAAAAACCGCTTAGCATAACGATTTATGAAGGCCGCAGAATGATTGAGGCCGCGGAAAAATTCAATCGAGTTGTCCAGGTCGGTTTACATCGACGATCCATGGAGATTTACCATCAGCTTGCCGAGTTCATGCGGCAAGACAAAATTGGCAAAGTCACCGTCTCACGGGCGTATCGACTGAACAATATGTATCCGGATGGCATTGGCAAATACGCTCCGATTGCTCCACCGCAGGGCCTTAACTGGGACCTTTGGCTTGGCCCGCGACCGGACCAGGAATACCAGGGCAATATCGCACCCTACAATTTCCGCTGGTGGCAGCGATTCTCCTCTCAGATGGGAAACTGGGGAGTGCACTACTTCGATGCCATGCGTTGGATGCTGGGTGAATCTTCGCCCAAGCGAATTGCCTGCCTTGGCGGACGGTTTGCCGTGGATGATGATCGCACGATTCCCGATACGGCGGAAGCCTTGTTCGAGATGCCAGGAGGTTCATTGATTACGTTTGGCCAGTACGAGGCCAGCAGCAACCCGGCGCTGGCGTTTGGCGAACTTGAATTTCGTGGCACAACCGGCACTGTTTATTCATCGTCCGAAGGCTACCAAGTGTTGACCGAGAAGCCTGGCCAATTTCAGGCGAAAGGGAAGCGAGGCAAGGAGCTCCATGTCGAGACCAGCGAATCCCATCATGTCGCCACAACAAACCACGCAAGAAACTTCCTGGATTGCGTCAGATCCCGCAGCCAACCGAATTGTCCGTTAATCGAAGGGCATCGTTCGACCGTTTTTGCACACCTGGCAAACATTTCGCTGGCCACGAATTCGATGCTGGATTGGGATAGCGAACGAGAATCATGTAACAACAACGATGCAGCCAACCGTTTGTTGCATTATGAATACCGCAAAGGTTTTGAATTGCCCGATTTTTGAAGCAACGATCGAATCGCCAACGATCGAATTGCAGAAGCCGATTATTCCCGGGGCACCCTGGCCACGTGTGGTTGGATTTCCATCAATCGTTTGTAACGATCATAAACCTTGTCATATTGCTCCGCGTCATGTTCATTCGGAGCGAATCGTCTTCGCCCGGAATCGGGTTGGCTGGACAAAAAGTCCGTCCAGGTGTCGTCGCTGCCCTCGTTAACGGCATGGCGAAATTTGGCCAGCAAAGCGGCCCCCCACGCACAGCCTTCTTCCGCACTGTCCAACATTGTGACGGGAGTATGGAACACATCCGCGAGGACTTGCGCCAATTCCGGAGTCTTGGTCAGTCCGCCCGACAGCACGATTTCAAGACGTGGGAAACCTTGACGATGGAGGACTTCACTACCCAGACGCAGGTTGAACATCGTCGAGAGCAATGCTGCTTTGACGACATTTCCCGCAGAGGCGTTGGCAGGGTTTAAGCCGACGATCATCGCTGTTCCCCCGCGACTGACTCCCAGCCCCGGTTCGTCATCCATAAAGGGTAACGCGAGTAGTCCGTCGCAATCCGGAGGCGATTCGATCAGCTTTGGCATAACCGCGTCAAAGCCGTCGCTCCCAGATTGACCGATTGCATCGCCAAACATCTTAACCAGGCAATTCATGTAAGTGGTTCCGTTCCTGAGCCAGACCATGTTGATTGGCTTACCATCCGGAGCACAAAAATGATCCACGGCAGGACTAACTCCTTTGAACGTACGATCGCCGACTGAGTTAGCGCAAACGGACGTCCCAAAACTGACGGAGACCATTCCTGGCTGGCCAATCAGAGAGCCTGCCAACGAGGCTGGTTGATCGCCCTCAGCTGCGGCGACTGGAATTCCCTTTTCAAGACTCAGCAACTCCGCACCGTCTGAAGTGAGGGCCCCGGCCTCCTCGCCAGCTCTGCGAATATCGGGAAGCAGACTTTTGAGGGGCTCGATGCGATCGTCGGCGATCAACTCGTCAAACGAACTCAGCAGATCCTGACGATAATTCAATGTCGTCTGATCAACAGGAAACATACCGGCGGCATCGCCGATTCCCAGATTCCATCGGCCCGTCAATCGAAAAGCAATCCAACCGGCCGGTGTCGTGATTCGCCGAACGGCTTGGGCTTTGCCAGGCTGATTCCGAAGTGTCCACAGCCATCTGGCAGCAGTGATTCGCTTCGGCATTTTGACGTCAAACCGTTTGGTAAGTTCGTTGGCTTCGGCTTCATTTCGACTGTCGCACCACAACCGGGCCGGACCCAGCGAATTTCCGTGCTCGTCCGCGAGTACTTCGCCATGCATTTGACCGGAGATGCCGATGGAAAGCACTTCGATCTCTTGATGCTCAGTCGGTAGATTTGCATGAAGCTCGCGCATCGCCTGACGCAAAGCCGCCACCCAGTCTTCCGGACTCTGCTCATAACAGCCTTCGGCCAAACCTTGAATCATGCCATACGTGCCTTCGCCCGTCGCCAGAACGCGAAGTTCCTCATCGCAAAAAACTGCGGAAAGTCCCTGAGTTCCCGCATCAATTCCCAAAAATCCTTTGGTTCCCATGAGATTCCCAACTTCGTTCAAACACGTATTATGGCCAATATCTTTTGCAAGCTGGCGACGATTCCCAACCAGTTGGCCTCAAACAACTGGTTCCGATTATGTTAGCAAATTCGGTTCTATCAACGAGCCATAAAAGTTTGATCGTGGCAACCTATAACTTCATGAAAAATTTTTAGTCTTTTCGTTTTCAGGTCGAACCGTAATATGATGGAACAAGGAAGGTATTTAGGTTTTCCAATGCGTTTCTGATTTTCCAATTCGTTTTCTGTTTGATCGATTCGGAAAAATGTCTGGGAATAAAATTCTAGTAACCGGTGCGGGGGGGTTCATTGGTTCGCATCTCGTTGAACGTTTGCTTCAACGCGGCGGTTTTGAAGTCACCTGTTTCTATTCCAAGCGACAAGAGGCCAATCCCCCGCCTGCCCGCGGCGGATGTAAATACCGGTTTGGAGACATCAATGACCCGGATGCGGTCGCCAAAGCCGTCTTTGACCAGGACATCGTGGTGCACCTTGCAGGTCTTGTGACGAATCGATCAGGTAACATGATGACGGTCAACGTCGATGGAACAAGAAATGTCTTGGAAAAGTGTGCCGAACTTGAAAGTCCTCCCGTAACGATTCTTACATCCTCGTTGGCCGCTGCCGGGCCAACCGATGGTGAAAACCTGAAAACCGAAGCTGATCCGGCAATACCTGTTTCGTTCTATGGAAACAGCAAAAGGGCGGTCGAGTTGTTGGGGTATGAATTTGCTGACCGCATACCAGTTACTGTTTTGCGCCCGCCGATTGTATTTGGCCCCCGCGACTCGATTAGTTTTCTGCTGTTTCGACCGATCGCACGTTTCGGTGTTCACGTGGTTCCCGGTCGAGACGAACTGCGGGTCTCGCTGATCCATTGCGCTGACCTCGTATCCGCGATTTTGAGGGTGATCGTCTCAGGCCAGAGGCTTGAACCCGCCAGTGATGATGAAGCCCAATCCACGCGCGGAATCTACTTCGTGGCCGCCAGAGAAACCCCTCGATTCTCAGATTTGGGGCAGATGATTGGCCAATCGGTTGGTCGCGATCACGTGAGGATCTTGCACGCACCCTATTGGGCGGTCAAGCTAACGGGAATGATCTGCGAATCGACGTCCTGGGTGACCGGCAAGGTGCCGTTTTTTAACAACGACAAAGCGAAAGAGATGACTGCCGGAGAGTGGGCCTGCAGCTGTGACGCGCTGACTCGCGACACCCAGTTTCGTCCTGAATTCAGTTTGGCAGATCGTTTGGCTCAAACCGCTGAGTGGTATTTCGAAAACGGCTGGCTAAAACGACCTCGCAATTTCGTGCCGGCCGAGTTGCGATTGAAATAGGTCGCAAATTGTGTTTGGTGAGTCCTTTTTCGTGATTCACGTGCAGCCAAGTTCCATTTTGAAACGCCTCAGAAAACGCAATGGCTCGGACAAGAACGGCAACGGCGGTTGCAATTTCTTCAAAGATCGCGAGTTGCATGGGCTCAAAAACTCCGCAGAAAAAAGATGATTCTTCGGTTGTGCGAAATTGCCTTCCCTAGCTCAAGGCACGGCCATCCGTATCGTTATCTGATCAAAATGCGTTTGGCGACGAATTTGTCTGGTTTGCCTTTCTTCTTTTTTTTGCGGATCTTCTTTGTTTTCGGTGGCTTGGACGAGTCGGAGACCTAATTCCTGCGATTTGAGCTGTCAACTTGCTGGGGGCGCAAATGTCAACCTCGCAAAGTTTCTCAAATTTCGATGCTCTCGATGTGGTAAACTACGACGACTAAAACTGTGAACTGCATTCATGGTGGGCGCGGAAAAATCCTTCCTCCGTCTCGGCGGCCAACAATGAATCAACAAATGTCCAACCAATCGGGAAATAACAGCCCAACTCGGCCCAAGAAACCTGCCAGCACATTGCCTGGTGATACGGGTGCCGCTTGCGAACCAAACGGATTTTTGCTCTTTGAGGAGCTTCGCCCGAACTTTGTCAAAGCGACGACCCGGTATGAGATCAAGGATGAGTTGGGCCGCGGCGGTATGGGGATTGTCTACCGGGCCGAAGACTGGCACCTGCATCGCGAGTTGGCGATCAAAGTTCTGCGACCGGAATTCATCGACCGCCCCAAGATCATTCGCCGCTTCATCGATGAATCCAGAATTATGGGCACGCTTCAGCATCCTGGTATCGCGCATGTTTATCACTGCGGCCACTGCAACGACGGCCGCCCCTTTCATGCGATGATCCTGATCGAAGGGCAGACCATGGACGTTTTGCTGAGGAATCACCAACCAAGCCGATTTACAACCACGCGCCTGCTGAACACGTTTGCGCGCATCTGTCATACGATGGCTTACGCTCATTCGCGGGGCATTGTGCACCTGGATTTAAAACCCGGAAATATCATGGTCGGTGAATTTGGAGCCGTTCACATCATGGACTGGGGGCTGGCAAGGTTTCAAGATGATGCAGTCCGCGATAACAGTCTGTTCCGACTGGAAGAGCTTGACCCACAAGACAAGCAAGATATTTCAAACAAGCTGAACGTCGCAGGAACGTTGGAATACATGTCGCCGGAGCAGGCCATCTGCAAAGACCTGGATGAGCGAACCGATGTCTTCTGCTTGGGTGCGATGTTGTACGAAATTCTTACCGGTCAAACGTTGTACCAAGGTACGAATCGCAAAGAACTTCATCGGCAGGCTTCCTTGGCAATCATGTACGAACCGTTTGAACGGTTGGATCATTGCAATGCCAATCCATCGCTTATCCGGTTGACCAAAAAGTGCTTGGCTCCCGAGCCTGCCGAAAGACCCGTCAACGCGACCGTATTAGCCGCAGAATTGTCCGTCTATCAAGCGAACGCTTTGGAGCGCGTACAAAACGACATAACCCGTTTCTTTGAATTGTCGCTGGATCTATTTTGCATTGCCGGGTTTGACGGCTATTTTCGGCAACTCAACCCAAACTTTTCAACTGTTTTGGGATACTCCGAAGCAGAACTGTTATCAAAACCGTTTATCGAATTTGTTCATCCCGATGATCGACAATCGACACTTGAACGCATGAGTGTATTGTTCAAAGGCGAACCGGTTGTCCGCTACCGCAACCGTTACATTACCCGAACCGGCGAATCCGTGGAGTTTGAGTGGACATCGAAATCCATTCCCAAAGAACATCTGGTTTTTGCGGTAGCGAGAAACGTCAGCGAATAAACGTTATGGTGCTAGAACGTCGCCTAACGGTTGCCGCCCTGTCAGGAAGCCATCACTTCCGACAGATCTTCTTTCTGGTCGATCTTCCCGCAAGCGCCTGACATCTTCTGATCCCTCGGCACAAAAAGGTACAGAATTGCCGGCAGCATCAACACGTCCGCAAGCAACGCGATGAGCAACAGAATGGAAATCGTCGTGGCAAAACGCGCAACCACGAGCAAGTCACCGAAGAAGTAAACCATCAAGCTGCAGCTCGCGATTAATGTCGTATAAAGCATGGCCGGACCACACTGACCGATCGTTCTCTGGACGGGCAAAAGTATGTTATGCAGATTACCGCCGTAGTCCCGGAACCGTATCAGGAAATGCGTTGTATCGTCCACGGCGATTCCCAGCGCAACGCAGGCCGTCATCGCGATCGACAAATCGATTCCTACTCCCAACCATCCCATGCCGCCAAACGCGATCAATGTTGGAAAGATATTGGGTAGCATGGCGATCAACCCTAATCGGATACTCCGCAAGACGAGAATCAGGATCGGCGTAATGATCAGAAACGCGAGAAGAAAATTCTGAAACAGGTCGCTCAACAGGGTTAACTGCGCATGATTGAACAAATGGGTTTTGCCCGTGTAGGTGATTTTGGGCTGTTGGAAAGAACCCGATTTGAAGACCGGCAATTCGACTGCCGACGCAGTTTGCTCAACGTCTCTGGCAAGCCTGGGAAAGTCGTTTTCGTTGCTAAACGGAAAACGCAAACTAACACGCCAGATTTCCCGGGACGGGCTGATGCACAACAGGTTTTCATTTGCGAGGTTGGTACGTTCTCGTTTTAGCAGATTTCGATACGTCGACTTTCGGAAAAAGTCGCGAGCGCTATCCCCGATTGGCTCACGGGGAAGATAATTGATTAACGAATGGGTGATCGCGACACCGGGAATTCTCGTCACAGCCGCTTGAACCTGACGAACGTAGTTGACGCGATCCGGAAATTGCTGGGGATCGGGATTCTTGAAAACCATCAAGATTTCGGTCTGATCGATCGGACCAAAGCGGTCTTCGAAATCGCTAATCGAACGCAATAAAGCCGAGTCGTCTCGGAACAGCTTTTCAACTTCGACCTGGGCGTGCAACTTGGCCAAACCAACCGCTCCCCAAACCATCAGGGCCGCGCAGGCCAGTGTGATTGCGGTACGGTATTTACAAACGAAGACCATTAGGTGCTGCCATCTCAACGACTCTTCGCGCCGCATAGCCAACCTTTGCAGTCCCGGTTGGCCGAATCGAGTCAGCAGCCAGGGAACCATGATTAGCTGGAACGCCAGGGCGAAAGCGACACCGATCGAACAAAAAAATCCAAAGTCACGAATCGCCGGAAAATCACTTCGTGTCAGCGACAACATTCCGACGGCGGTGGTCAAAGTGGAAACCGTGCACGGTTTCCAACCGATTTTGATCAAGGCCTTGGCGTCCCCAATCGCACTTAGGCCGTATCGGATCAAATGGATACTCCCTGACGTCGACAAGACAAAGACCAAGGCAGGAATGATCGTCATCAACCCCCCCAGTTTGGCGCCGAGGATTGGGATA
The DNA here is from genome assembly GCA_942492215.1 of Pirellulaceae bacterium. Lineage (GTDB taxonomy): Bacteria > Planctomycetota > Planctomycetia > Pirellulales > Pirellulaceae > Mariniblastus. The sequence goes on along the minus strand of CALODY010000009.1, from coordinate 155,558 downwards.
CAGGCGATGCTGACCGCCGAGGAGCCCGCCGCCGTCACGAAGACGATCAAGGAAAGATTCAGGTTGCGGAGACAGATGAGGGACATCAAAGACGCGAGCAATACCGAGGGAACAAGGTAAATTCGAAGCGAGTCCTTGAGTTTGCGGTCGATAAAGGTGGCGATGTAGGCGTATCCTGCAATCGAGACTTGTTCGCGTGGCAAACCGGGAACCTGCTCGATTGCGGCCTCAACAAACTTCATCGCATCGATGCGGTTGGCGGTACCTTTGTCGGACAATTCGATAATCGAACAAGTGAGGTCCGGTTCTTGGGTCCCGAAAAAAACTCCCTTCATCCGCCGCGCAATACTGGATTGAGGCAACTCAAATTGCGTTGACAATCGACTGGCAACTTCCCGCCCAGAAATGATTGACTGGATCAAGTTGGCGTCATCGGCCGTCCGGATGAAGGTGACGAATTCCACAAGCCGTGGATCGTGAACGGTGCACCCCTCCCAGGTCACAATTACAAAATCATCCGAGCCGAACGTGTCGGACAGGAAGTTGTAATCATCGCGAGCCTCCGACTGGTCCGGCAACCACTGCAACACGTCTTCGGTGTTCGATTCCATCTGCAACAAACCAGACACGCTGAAAACAGTAGCCAGCAAGGCAAAAGCAATCCCAACGTAATCTAGTGTGCGAAGTTTCAATCGTTTGCAAGCCTCCTCAAATCGTCTTGTCCACCGTTATAACGATTTTGAGACCCCTTGCTACCAATGAGAAACACGAAAATGGAACAAACAATTGAAGGCTCCTGCCTCGTCCTTTAAGCTTTCCTGATCAGTCAAACTGACTTCGATTGTGAATATCGAGCGAGATTCTCACGCAAACGATGGGGGAAGTCCCGGCGATACGGTTCACCACTCCAGCAGCAGTCAAAGGAAATAGTAGATGTGCAGGTCAATTTGGATCGTTTCTATCATTGTCAGCATCGTCCTTGGCACCGGCCAGTTTTCTAAGGCACACGCAACTCAGGCAGGCAACGAAAAGGCGTCCGCTGCAAAACCCAATATCCTCTTCCTCTTTGCGGATGACTTGGCGTTTGATTGTGTTGGCTATGCCGGCAATGATGAAGTCAAGACCCCCAACCTGGACCGATTGGCAATAAAAAGTACAAACTTTACTCATGCCTACAACATGGGCTCCTGGAGCGGCGCTGTCTGTGTGGCCAGCCGTACCATGTTGAACACGGGACATTTCGTCTGGAGAGCCAGCGAAGTGGCTTCCTCGCTCAATCAGCAATTTGTTCCTCAACAACGACTTTGGTCGCAGCAAATGTCCGCGGCAGGATACGACACTTACATGACTGGGAAATGGCATGTAGCAGCCGACACGGAAAAGATCTTTGATACGGTACGTCATGTTCGACCGGGCATGCCCAAACAAGTCCCAGCAGGTTATGACCGTCCAAAGTCCGCCGACGACAAAGAATGGTTGCCGTGGGACACCAAGAACGGAGGTTTCTGGGAAGGAGGCAAACATTGGACGGAAGTGGTTGCCGATGATGCGACGGATTATCTTGACATGGCTGCTCAAAGCGAAAAACCCTTTTTCATGTACATCGCGTTCAATGCAGCCCATGATCCCCGGCAATCGCCCAAGGAGTTTGTCGACATGTATCCCGTCGACCCAATCACCCTGCCGGAGCCGTTTTATGAAGAGTATCCTTTCGCGGTGGGAATGAATCGGATCCGTGATGAAAAACTGGCGCCGTTCCCCCGAACTCACCACAGCGTCAAAGTGAATCGGCAAGAGTACTATGCGATCATTTCGCATCTGGACCGCGAGATCGGTCGAATTCTCGACCATCTGGAGACGACCGGACAGGCGGACAAGACGGTAATCTGCTTTACAGCCGACCACGGTCTGGCATGTGGACACCATGGGCTGATGGGGAAACAAAACATGTATGATCACAGCCTGCGCGTCCCATTTCTGATCTCGGGTCCCAACGTTCCAAAAAACCGTCAGATTTCGACTCCCATCTACTTGCAAGACATGATGCCCACGTCTCTGGAATTGGCGTCAGCCGAGGTCGACGAAGAAGTGGACTTCAAGAGCTTGCTGCCATTGATTCGCGGCGATCAGGACCAATCCCTACTCAGCCGTTTATGGCGGCTACCTCAATTCTCAACGGTCCGTGACGAAGGACGGGTTTAAGCTTATCGTTTATCCCGGGCTCAACGAAACACTTCTGTTTGATCTGAATGAAGATCCATGGGAAACCAAAAATCTTTCTGGGGACCCTGAGTATGGAGTAAAGATCAGAGAGATGCTCGCGGAACTGAAGAGCTTGCAGACGGTAACCGGAGATGACCTTGAACTGGACGAAGACACACTCGCCTCCGAAACCAAGTTCCAATCAATATTTAACGGGCATGATTTAACTGGCTGGAATCATGGCGGGAACTGGGGCGTGGAGAAGGGCATGATCACACGCAACGGTAAAGGGGGCTCACTCGTGTACCGAGAAGCTGCGGTACCTGATGACTTCGAGTTGCGGTTCGACTGGAAAGTCGCGCCTGGAAGCAATAGCGGCATCTATTACCGTCCCACTCAATACGAGTATCAGATCCTCGACAACTCCAAACATGCGGATGGCAAAAACCCGCGAACTTCGGCGGCCTCGCTGTATTTTTGCATGCCACCCTCCTACGATGCGACACGGCCGGTTGGGCAGTGGAATTCCGGCAGGATCGTATGCCAAGGAACCATTATTCAACATTGGCTGAATGAAAACAAAGTAGTCGATTTCGACTATACCGATCCGCGATTTGAATATGAAGTGGATTTGCTGGACAAACGAGGAGGCGATCTTGAGGCTCGAGGTGGCTACTTGAGCCTGCAGGATCACGGTGACCCAGTCTGGTATCGAAATCTGCGTTGGCGTTCATTGTCCGCTGAAGATGACATCGGCCACGAAACGATAACACCTGATAAACTGAATGCCTCGGTCCTCGAAGCCGAAGCGAATAAGATCAAAGGCATCATGGAACGAAGAGCCAAAAACCAGCGGAAAGAATCGTTGCAGCAGCAGGGCCAAACAACAGGCTCAGACAAACAGTAGGCTTACCTCAACCCTTCCAATGAATTCGATGAACGACTGAGAGGACATGATGATCCAGGCTTTGCTGTTGATGAGTTGCCAGTTCTGCTCGTTCCCAATTGCCTCACCGGTAGCTCAAGAGGATCATGCCAAGCCCGCCTTCTACGAGAAGAATCTTCTCAACGCTTTGTTTCAAGAACAGGTTCAAGGCGAATTGGAATTGGTAGACGAGCAGAAAGTCGAAATTCAGCAGAAACTCCTTGAAGTTCGGAAACGCCAGGCTGAGCTTCAATCCGAGTTGCAGGAATACCAACGTGGCGGCGCGACGAGAGAGGAATTGCTCGCGAAACGAAGCCAGTTTGTTGACGAATTTGAAGCCTACAAAACGGAGCGGCAGTCGAACATTTTGGCAGTTTTGTTACCCCATCAAAAACAGCGCCTGCGAGAAACTGCGGCACAGTTAATGATTCGAGATGTTGCGCGCAAGCAGAAAACTGCAACGCCGATCCTGGTCCCTGAAATGCGAGCCTTCCTGGATATCGACGACCAACAGGCCGTGCGAATCAAGAAAAAAGCGGAAAAACTCCAAAAGGAGTTGATGGAAGAATTCAAGAAACTTCAGCAACAAGCCCAAACCGAGTTGATGGCCGAATTGACCGAAGCGCAGAAGTCCAAATACAAGAAACTAATCGGCGACCCGATTCAGAGCGACCGGTAGAGCTGAGAAATCATCTGATGTTCGATTGATGGCAGTGCCCGACGAAGCGATTTACAGTGCACCCTTTTCCTGGCCGAAGAGTTACGGCAAAAGCACGCCAACTCACGTGTGAATTTGTTTCCGCTGGACGATGCAGCGAGTGCGGAATCATGAAGAACGGGCAGGCAAATTACTTGCAAAGCAGTTCTTTGTATCTTTCAAATGCTTCGTCTACAAAAGCGGTTTTCTTCTTCGCTGAGTCACCATCAAACTGTTCCAGTTTAACAGAATTTGAAACCGTATTCCGCAGTTGCTGAACGTTGGAAATCTCTCCACAACCTAACGCCTGTACCAACAAGTTTCCAATTGCCGTCGCTTCGATCGGGCCGCAAATGACCGGCCGTTTCATCGCCAGCGCTGTTAATTCATTCAACAACTGGTTTTTGGCTCCCCCACCGACAATGTGCAACACTTCGATCTTCGTTGACAGTGTCGATTCCAATAATTCAATCGTGTCACGATAGCACAAAGCAAGGCTATCGAGACAACAGCGAGCCAAATCGCCGATGGTCTCCGGTTCTGGCTGACCGGTTTCCTCGGCATAGGCGCGAACTTTTTTTGCCATGTCCCCGGGCGACGCGAATCTGGGATCGTTGGGATCGATCAGCGTGCGGAAGGGATCGGCATTTCGGGCGTGCTCGGCAAGCTCCGCAAACGAAATTGAATCGCCTTTCAATTCCCATTCACGACGCAGCTCCTGCAACAGCCACAATCCGGCGATGTTTTTCAAAAATCGAACCGTACCTCCGATTCCCAGCTCGTTCGTAAAGGGTGCCGCACACGACTGTGGCGAAACAAAGGGGCGGTTCAGTTCTGCACCTAGAAGCGACCAGGTACCACTGGAAAGGTAGGCCCAGTTGCGATTATCCTTGTTGACGGGGATGGCGGTCACTGCCGCCGACGTATCATGAGACGTCGGTACGATCACCTGCACATCGTGCTCAATACCTGCCAGTTTCGCGACGTCCGGACGCAGGTTCCCCAGTGCCGTTCCCGGCTCAATGATCGGTCCCAGCATCCGGGTGGGTAAGCCGAGTTTTGCCATCAGCTCCAAATCCCAGTCACCCGTTTGGATGTTGAGCATACCGCTGGTTGACGCGATGGTGCGTTCGTTGGCCTTTTCGCCCGACAGCCAGAAATGGAGCAAGTCTGGCACAAATAACATTCGACTCGATACTGCAAACAGGCCTGGTTCTTTTTCAAAACGGGCTGCCACCTGAAACAGCGTATTGATTGCCATCAGCTGAATACCGTTACGCGCGTAAAGCTTTTCCTTGCCTCCGACTTTCTCCAGCACCATTCGACAGGCGTCTTCGTTTTGCGGATCGCGGTAACAGTGTGGCAACGACAAAAGCTCGCCGCTATCGCCAACGAGGCTCCAATCGACGCCCCATGCATCGACGCCTATACTGCTCAGTTCCAAGCCATTCTTGGTGCACCAGGCATTTCCTTTGCTTAGGCCCTTGATGATCTGGTGCCAAATTCCCGTCAGATCCCAAACGGGTCCCGCCGGAGTGGAGCAGGGTAGGTGTTCAAACCGATGGACTTCCTCCATTCGCAGACGCGAGGCCCCGTGTTCGAGAATGCCGACAATGACCCGGCCAGAACTGGCCCCCAAGTCGACGGCTAAATGGGCTGTGGACATTTGAACGCTACCGTGGGCTATTGAGTGAGTTTCCAATCACTGGCCGGTCTCGTCGAAAGCGACTTCAGTCAATTCTCGCAGTCTCAATCATCAGACCAAACTTTTCAGACAACGGCTGGATCTGAACGGGTCATTGGTCGATCGGACGCAGCTTGATATTGCGAAACTCGACCGGCGTTCCCTCTGATTGAAGTGCGATCGCGCCTTCGACCACGCTACATTTCGTTCCATGATTGACCAGGATCCCATTTACAAACACCTTGATATCGTCACCCTGGCAGACAACTTTCATATCGTTCCATTGATTAACTGGTTTCTCAAAGTCACCTACCAAACGACGAATCCGGCGGTGTGAATGCTGGTCGCCTTCACGAGGTTTTGCTCGCCGTTCTTCCTCATTCTCCACTCGCACGTCGACGCCTTCCCCGATAACCCAAAAATCCCCGGCCGAACCCGATTGAAGTTGCACTTCCAGAGATTTGGGCCAGCCGAAGAACAACAGCGGTGTTGTCGTGTGAATCAGCACGCCGCTATTGCCACCGCTTTTGCCAGGCCAGCGCCATTGCAGCTCCAACTGATAATCTTTGAACCAACGCTTTGTTTGCAGGTAACCGGTTGGTTTGCCCGCACATGCGATCACCCCATCTTTGATCGTCCACACATCGTCCATTTTGACGCTGTCGTCGCCACACAGGCAAATCCATTGGTCCAGGTTTTTCCCGTCAAATAACACGACTTCGTTGGCCACCGGTAAAAGTGCTTCCGGTTGCTGTGCCTTGACCAGCGTGGGCATCAAGAGCCAAACCGATGACAAAAATGCGATACCGATTGAAATTTTGGAAAGAAAACGCATCCTTCAAACCTTTCTTTAGGTGAATTCGAATTATCGCAAAAAGGCTTCATGCAAACCGCCATCGACATTTACGATTTGTCCCGTCGTCTTGCTGGATTGGTTGCTGGCCAGGAAATAGATTGCCTCAGCCTGGTCGGCGGGTGTAATGGGTTGCTTAGTGAGCGTCCGTTGGGCATAGAAATTCGCCAGCTTGTCCCGCAACGCTGCATCCGATTCGTTTTCCGAAAACGAAATTTCATACTTGGTCAGCGACGCCAGCACCCGATCACGAGGAAACATCGTACTGCCCGCCACGACTGTCGCCGGAGCCACCGCGTTGACTCTTACCAGCGGTGCCATTTCAATGGCCAACTCGCGCACCAGGTGATTCGCGGCGGCTTTGGAGGTGTCGTACGCGACCGAACCTTTCTTGCCAACCACACCGTTGACGCTCGTCGTCAATACGACCGCACCACTTAGCCCCTGGTCGGCCAGCAGCGCTCGTAGTTCGTCGACCACGTTGTAGCTCCCACGCACGTTCACGTCGAACGTGAATCTCCATTTTTCGTCGGACAGGCTGCCGTCACGTTCCGGTGGCACAAACACGCCCGCGGTAACAATGACACGGTCGATGCCCCCATAAGCCAACACCGTCTGAGCGATCATTTGTCGGATCGATTCCCGATTGGTAATATCGGCCGACAATCCAATTGCGGGGCCGCAACCGGAAATTCCTGAACCCGCCACGCCAATCCCCAGCCCGTATATGTCCGCCAATTCTTCGGCGGTCGCGTGGGCTGCATCTTCCTGCAAGTCACAACAGACCACGTGGGCGCCTTCTTTGGCAAACCGGTGAGCCACTTGCTTGCCGATCCCGTTGCCAGCCCCAACCACCAATACGACATCCCGCGACATGTCTTTCTCGGGCGGCTTTCTTTTCAGTTTCGCCTCCTCGAGGAGCCAATACTCGATGTCGAAAGCCTCTTGTTTTGGCAACGAAATGTATTTCCCAATGGCTTCCGCCCCCCGCATGACTTCCACGGCACAGTTGTAAAACTCTGCCGTCACGCGAGATTCACTCTTGTCTTTACCCCAAGCAACCATGCCAATTCCAGGTATCAGGATGACGGTCGGATTGGGATCCCGCATGGCGGGCGAATCAGCGTGTTTGCAGGACTCGTAGTATCGTGTGTAGTCGATTCGATATTGTTCCAATCCCTGCAACAGTTTGGATTTGAGTGATGCCAAGTCCTCGGACTCTGGATTCCAATCCACATAAAGAGGTTTGATCTTGGTCCGCAGAAAATGATCTGGGCAACTAGTTCCCAGTTCGGCCAACCGTTGGGCGTCCTGCGAATTGACGAAACGCAGGATTGAATCGCGAGTTTCGACCGTCGCGATAAATTTGTTCTGCTGCGAAACTTGCCCCCTGAGCCACGGGAGCAACTGCACCAGCAATGCATCCCGTTGTTCCCCATTCAACGTCCCGTATTTCTCCCCGCCAAAGGTCTGCTCGCCTCTGTCCTTGGATTCGATGAAGCGAGCGGCTTTGTCGATCAGGGTCAAGGTCAATTGATAACACTCTTTGTCGTCATCAGCCCAATTGATCAGGCCATGCTGCCCCATCACCAACCCCTTGAGCGATGGATTCGCTTCGACCTCACGCTGCATCATCAGGCCCAGTTCAAAGCCGGGCCGCAGCCAAGGCACCCAGCCAACTTCGTCCCCAAAAATTTCTTGCGTTAGCGCTCGGCTGCCGTCACAGGCTGCGACGGCAATCACACTGTTCGGATGCATATGATCCACGTGCCGCGCAGGAAGAAATCCATGCAGCGGAGTGTCGATCGAACTGGCGCGAGGATTTAGGTTGTAGGTGCAGTGCGGAAAAAGCCCGACCATGGAATCTTCGGCCGGTGTTTTGGGCCCGTTTTCCGGCATCTTCTGATAGTTCGGAATCAAGTCCAAAAGCTTATCCATATAAAGTGACGCGAAATTTTCCTGTTTCGAAGTTCGAAGATCGCCCCCAGAACCCTTGACCCACAAGACATCGACCGCAGCCCCGGTCAGCGGATCGGTTTCCGTGATCTTCGAGGAGGTATTGCCGCCACCCGTGTTCGTGATACGCTGGTCCGCTCCCAGGCAATTGGAACGATAAACCAGCCTTTGTGCGGGCGAGAGACCGTTCGCTACAGCGTCCTCCCACAGTTCGTTCACATGCTGATACCTTTTTGTCGTCGCTGAACTCATTTTGTTGTCCACATTGTCGGTCTGTCTGATTTTCGTTCGAATTCACATAATCCCACAATCAAAACCGCTGTCAACATCTTACGTACAGATGAAGAAGCGAGTCGATCCGAGGAATCAACCAAACCGGTTGAGCGAAAGCACCGTTATCGAACTAAGAAAGACAAATGGCACTACTTTTGGCATGGTGCATGTCGACCATCCTGATGGCTACCGCCTTCATGCAAGCGTCCTACGTGTGGTACTTCCGCAGAATGCTGAGCCGGCAAAAAATCGGCACCAGGACAAGCCCGTCGGTGACCCAGAATTCGAATTTATCCGAAGAAGAAAAAGCCGACGAGGTGGCAGTCGTTTTGGCGTTGCGGGGAGCGGACCCGAGCCTGACCGATTGCCTGGCCGGCATTTCAATCCAAAGATACCCGAATTTCCAGCTCCATATTGTTGTCGACGATCGGCAGGACCCAGCGCTGAATATCGCTAAGAGATTTTTTCAAGATTGTAAAATAGATTCCACGATTCATATCATTGCGAACGTTCGAGACAGCTGCAGCCTGAAGTGTTCCGCGATTCTGACAGCCTTGGATGCGATTCCGAGTTCAACGGAAATCATTGCCTTCATCGATGCCGACACTGCCGCCGATGAAAACTGGTTGAGCGACTTAGTCGAGCCTTTCAAAAACTCGCAAGTCGGGGCGACGACGGGCCATCGCTGGTTTAATCCGCGGCAGAACAATATTGGCTCATATTTGCGCCAACACTGGAATGCGGCGGCGATTGTCCAAATGAGCATTTACAGGATTGCCTGGGGAGGCTCGCTGGCGATCCGGCGCAGCGCGATCATACAATGCGAGTTGAGGGAGAAATGGGGGCGAGCCTTTTGTGAAGACACGATGCTTTCACATGAACTAGAGCAGCAGAACCTGGAACTGGTCCGTGTTCCTGACCTGATGGCAGAGAACACGGAATCGACGTCTACCGGTGACGCGTTTTGGTGGATTGTCCGTCAATTGATCACCGTCAGACTTTACCATCCCAAATGGCCACTGGTACTAGCGCATGGCTTGGCGACGGGAATCGCCAGCATCGTCACACTGTTGGTATTGGGATGCCTGTTGTTGTTGGAGCAATGGGTGGCCTTTCGTGTTCTGACAGCCGGATTTGTGATTTATCAACTACTCAATTTTATTTTGCTTTGGAGCATCGAGCAGGCGAGCGAATGGATCGTCAGTTCCCGGAGAAATTCTGGTCGCTCAGCTCCCAAACGGATTATTCATCCACGGAAAGCTCTGGCGGCTTTCTTGACTCAATTCGTTCACGCGGCGGCGTGTCTCGTAGCAGCCAACCTGAGCAAAGTCCGCTGGCGAGGGATTGACTACCAAATCGAAGGCGAAAAAATCAAAATCGACACTTATCTTCCGTTTCGTGAAACACCCGAGTTTGAGGAATCCAGTCGACTCAAGTCCTCGATCGACTGAAGTTTCGGTGTCACCCTCAAACCGGAATGCTTACTGTGGCCCCCAGGAGAAAAAGCCAGTCCAAATTTTTCGCGCGCGTCGGTCGCTCGCTGGCAGAAAACCAGATCCAAGCTCGCCCCTCTGGATAAGGCCTAGCGGGAGATGACCGTCGCCAACATGGACTCGATCGGATTAGACCAAATGCTGATTGGGCACCTGTTCTCCGAAGTGAAAGCGTTGGGGGTCTGCGTTTCGGCGAGAAGGCGGTTCACCTGATTGTCGTCCATAACGAGAATTGGACAGGAATCGTCGGGCAAACCAGCTGTCACTTCGAACTCGCCGCCGCTGGTCGCAGTCATCTGCCATTGTCCACCGCCGGGACCGCGAATATCCAAACCGAATCTTACGAGAGGCCCTCCGCCTGCCGTTTCAATTCTTCCGAGGACTCGACTCGCCGATTTGGCCACATAGGTTAACTGCGAATCAAAACAACGCTCGACATCCGGCACGACCTCACGTCTTTTGCCCCAACGATTGGCCTGACCAAACTCGATAAATCTCAGGATCATTTCCTGGTCGATTTTGGGGCACTCAAACTGCCCTGCAAATTTCTCCAAATTATGCAACTCAAAATGCGGATCGCTGGTCTCGTACGATTCGTAGATGCTGACATTTTCAAAAAACCGTTTCGCAAAATCGCTGTCGCCGGTTCGAGTCGCATTGCTGCCACAAAACTCCACTCCGCAAGAGTTGAAGTAGGTATAGCAATAGTCAATGATTTCTCGTGGCGTAACGCATTTGTTGGGAGCCAGGTGAAACGTTCTTCCGTGTGCCGCTGGCGTACAAAAAATGTGACTAACGACCCGGGAAACCCAATCGACCGGGACGAGATTGCGTGGCTCATCCCCGTTCATGGGCAAACGAATGGGCGTCTCAATAACTCCCCGCTCGTTTCGTTTTTGTTGCGGAACCAGCGTGCAAAGCAGTCTCAGGTAGAGATAAAGCCCATGGTAGGCGGACGTAAAACCTGTCTTCGAATCACCAACAATTACGGCCGGTCGGTAGATGGTCGTCGAATCAAAATGCTTTGCGCCGGTGACCAGTTTTTCAGCTTCGTACTTGCTTCGCTCGTATTCGTTGCGAAAGTCCTGGCCGCATTCCAGCTCGTCTTCGAAAACCGGAGTTTCGCGCTTGCCGCACACATAAGCCGTCGACAGGTAATGAAATTCGGCGATGTTCGCCAGTCGGGCCAAGTTTACCGCATTCCGGGTCCCGCCAAAATTTGTACACCAAGGTTCATCGTTGGCAGCGGTGCGTTCGAATTGAAGAAGAGCGGCGCTATGGATCATCCGGTCGCAATGTTTTCGAATCCAGAGTATCTCGTCAGCTCTCAAGCCCAAATTCGGCTGACGAACATCACCCTCGAAAACAATGGGACGCGGCAATCGCATCCCCAATTCCCTTTCCCAATACTGTAAGATCGCTTCGATTCGCTGGTGAACGTCCATGCGTTTCGACGGACGAACAACGACAGCCAAGTGGCAGCCTTTTAACAGCAGATCGCGCATGAGATAACGACCGACCAGTCCCGTTGCGCCTGTCAGGAACACATATCGTTGCAAATCTGGGTGCGAATCAAATAGCGAAACTTTATTCACAAAAACGCCTTAAACACGCCTGGGGCTGGCACGCCCATCGACGGAGCAAAAGGAAAAGGATAACTCAATTTCAAAGGAGAGTCGGTTGCGGAGGCAAAAAGTGGCAATTTTTTTTGCAATTCCTGAATCGTCTCCGAACAGGTTGTCGTGAACACGTTGGAAACCTTCCGATTATGATTCAAAAATCGTTCGATACAATCAAAACTCTCGCAATGCCTGACACGAAATCCATGAGCCAGAAACCCTTGCATTTTGTAGCTTTTATCAACGACAAAGTTCCCATCCCTCCGGAAAACGGTCCCCGTTTTCAAGCCAGCTATTTGTCCGGATTTCTGGTTTATGCCGTTTTTTCCCCGTTTTTTTTCACGCTCTCAAATCCCCTGATCGCCAGCCCGCAGGCTGTTGGAGAGCCCGGAGGGCAGTTTGGTTCCCTCTTTGCCCCCACGCCTGGATTAGATCAAGACAAGATCAGGGAAGGATGGATCTCGCTATTTGATGGCCAAACGTTGTTTGGCTGGCAGGCGGCGAGCCAAGCCGACTGGAGGGTGGAAGAAGGTGAAATCCGCGTCAGCAGTGGAGAGAAAGGCCTGCTGCGAACAACCGCTCAATTTGACGACTATGAATTGTTACTTGAATTCAAATCGGCCGCGCGAACCAACAGCGGCGTCTTCCTGAGAACTAACCCTCGTCCACGCAATGTCATTCGAGACTGTTATGAATTGAATATTGCCAGCCGGCTCGATCATAAGTTTCCCACTGGCTCGCTGGTAAATCGTGCGACCTGCGAGACCGATTTTGCTGCCGACCGTTGGCATCAGATCCGAGTCCTGGCGGATGGGGCCTTCGTCAAAGTCTGGATCGATGACAAAAAGACTGTGGAATACGTCGACCCTCAACCGTTGGGGCGCGGTTTTATCGGGCTGCAGTTCAATTCCGGATCGATTTCATTTCGAAACATCCGACTCAAGCCAATCAACGTACCCGCGATCGAGATTTCGGCAGCGTTTGAGGATTGGAACACAGATCAGAGCCTGGCCAGCGAATTCATCGTGACCGATCAAAACGAACTGTTGGTGAAAGGTGGACGAGGCCAGATCGAGACCAAAAAACAGTTTGCCGATTTTGTATTCTCGATGTTGTGCCGGACGAACGCAGAAGGACTGAATTCGGGCGTGTTCTTTCGCTGCCTGCCGAATGAACTGATGAACGGCTATGAAAGCCAGATTCAAAACCAATTCAAGGACTCTGACAGAACCCAGCCGGTGGATTGTGGGACTGGAGGGATTTTCCGTCGAGCCAACGCACGCCATGTCAATGCGAACGACAACGAATGGTTCGCCAAAACGATTATTGCGACCGGACCCCACGTCAGCGTATGGGTCAATGGATATCAGGTCACCGATTGGTCGGATCAACGATCGCCGAACGACAACCCGCGAAAGGGAAGACGCCTGGCACAGGGTACGATCATCTTGCAGGGTCATGATCCCACCACAGATATTCTCTTTAAGAACATCCGTGTCAGGGAATTGAGTCCGCGAGGCAAATAGCTTCGGGTCGTGGGCCCCGATGGGAAGGAAAGAGTATGGCTGAACATCCGATCCATCCTCACTACTGCTTTCTCGCCGGTACTGGTCGGAGTGGGACGACGGCCTTACGAAAATCGCTGGGGCAACATCCAGAAATTTACTACAACGGTCATGAAAACAATATCGTGCAAGACATTGTGGATGTGGCTCGAAAAAACTTTGAAATGCCCTCGCGAAAATTCTCATTGGTCGTGGATCATCAGGAGTACTGCGCCGCATTTCGCGAGTTGATTCACCGACTGGTTTGGAATGATCCGAGCCAATATTCGCGGCCCGTCTGGATGGCGGCCATCAATCCCAACAGCGAAACGTTGGGCTTTTTGAACCAAATTTTCCCCGGGGCAAAAATTATTTGTCTAGTCCGCAACGGCATCGAAGTCGTGCTTTCGCGACAGCGCTATCCCGCTTTCCGTGACCAGTCATTTGCGAGACACTGTCAAACGTGGACTCGATCGCAATGGGTGTTCGATTGGGGCCGCGAGCATCCGGAAGAATTCCGATTGTTTCGGCATGAATGGTGCCGTGACGCAAAACAGTTGGGACTTCAGTTCCAGTCGTTGTTTCAGTGGCTGGAAATCGAGCCCTCAGATTTGCCGCGAGAACACGTTCTTTCGGAAGAGTATCATCCCACTCCAAATGAGGTTGGATCGGATAAACGACATCGGTGGAATACTTGGGATGCGGACCAGCGGCGAGAGTTCATTGCCACGTGCGGGAGCCTGATGGAGCAGTTGGGTTACGAGATTCCATTTGCCATCGACGGAACCGCATAGACGCCGGTGACGGGGAAGCCGATGCGGGCGAATCGCACTGACCCATCCGGCCAGGTACGCGCCACACTTGGCGGGATGGCGAAACTCGCGCACTGACTCAAGGTCAAATTGGCACAAAGTTTCAGGTTTTTGATTGCAAGTTGCGCAGCACTTTGGGTAGTGGGAAGTGGACGTTTTCCTCCCGCACCATGACGGGTTCAACCACTGCCTCATAACGATCCTTCAGCCACTCAATGCAATCGTTCACAACCGTTTCGGGAGCACTCGCTCCGGCGGTGATCAGGACCGTTTCCACACCCTCCAGCCAGGCCTCATCGATCTCGTCAGCGCCATCGATCAGATGGGACGGAACGCCGGTATCCTCGGCAAGCTCCCGCAGTCGTTGGCTGTTAGAGCTATTCTGACTTCCCAAAACAAAACACAAATCGGCTTGAGAAGCGATCTTGCGTACTGCCTCCTGACGATTTTGGGTCGCATAACAAATATCGTCTTTTGGCGGATTGACCAAATTGGGAAACCGCTCTCGGAGCTTTCGGATGATTCGGTTGGCATCATCCACCGACAGCGTCGTTTGAGTCAGATACGCCAGTTTGGACTGATCTTCGACCACCAATTTTTCAACATCCTCCTCGGTTTCAACGAGAATGATTGATGCCGGCGCCTCGCCCATTGTTCCGATCACTTCATCGTGACCTTCGTGACCGATCAAGAAAATCGTGAATCCTTCCCGCGCGTACTTGACCGCTTCCAAGTGGACTTTGGTGACCAGTGGGCAGGTCGCGTCAATGGCGCTGAGGTTGCGATCCTTCGCCAGCTGCCGAATTTCCGGCGAAACGCCGTGAGCTGAAAACAACAACATGGAACCGATCGGCACCTCATTGAGATCATCGACAAACACGGCGCCTTTGAGCTTAAACGATTCAACGACGTACTGGTTGTGAACGATTTCGTGGTAGACATAAACAGGCGGGCCAAATTCTCGAAGTGTCAGATCAAGACTTTCGATGGCCATATTGACGCCGGCACAGAATCCCCGTGGACTGGCAAGTAATATTTTCATCGATTCGTGCTCAGGAATGATTCGGCGATTAAACCACGGAACGATTCAGTGATTCTAAACCGAAAACCGGTTTCGGCCCATTTTAAGTTACCGATGTTCGACTTGCGAGGTAACTGCCGGATTGGACAAGCGCGGGAAGAAGTCCGAAAGTCAGACTTCAAGTTCTCAGGAAAACGGATAAACTTACGATGCTGAACGCGACAAACAGTGCTTTGTCTGGAAAACTGGAGTTGGTTTATTACTGGAAAACTGTCCAATGCAGGAAACACGGGAATCCATCGAACTCGATTCCGCCGCCCTTGAACGGGGGTATCGGAACTCTCGTTCCATCGTCAAAAACCATTTTGCTGGCAACCTGTGGATCGTGAGCAACCTCCCTGGCGACGAGCGCAAGTCTCTGGATGCCCTCATGAGTCATTTGGTCCGCGTACTGGATCTTCTAAATCTCGATAGTTCCAGTGGATTGTCGCTGGATGTCTGGCATGAAGTACGAGATGACTTGAGCGATGCCTTATGCGGCAAATGCAGGACGGAGGAGTTGGCCGCCTTGGCAGACACTGCCGGCCGCTACGAGATTCCAAAACAGTTCCTGTTTGATCCCATCTCCGCGGCTGACATGTGGATCCGAAATCGACAATTCAAAACCTACGAAGAATTGACGTCCTTTGCTGCCCGAATAGGCGGTTCATTGATGGCAGCAATTGTTCCGATTCTTGGATATCTTAAGCCGAATTACGAGGTCGCGGCGATGAAGTGCGGTCAAAGCGTGTTCTTGACTCAAGTTATGGCCAATTTTGTTAACAACGCTAAATTGAACAACGTTTTCGTTGCCCAAGAGGACATCGATGCCTGCGAGCTGGATTTGCATCGACTCAAACTCCGACAAGGCGGCAAACCATTGACCTACCTGATTCGCCTCTATTGCTCCCGCATCGAAAAGACCTTTTACGAGGCCGGTAAACTCGTTTCGTATCTCGATTTTGATGCCAAACGGAGTGTGACCTCGCTGCTGGCGTTGCACTGGCGTATGCTGCTAAAAATGCAGAGGGAACCGGAATCCGTATTGGACCCGGATGCAGTGTTGAGTCGTCGAGAATTGTGGGAACTGAAGGCAAAGCATCTGTTGGGAATCGAGGGAAATCTTCCCATCATTACTGATGATGTTCACCACTGAATGATTTTCGATTTGCAGCCATATACATGGCAGGCGCTTTATGTGCGACCTGCCAAATCGTGATAGGTCGGGGGACTGGCTGTTAGGCCCACTGCTCACTCTCCCAATCCCACCATTTCCAGCAGCTTTAACGCATTTGTCGTTTCCGCGATCCCCGGCAACATCTTGTAATCAAACGTCATTTTTCGTTGGCCATCGATGTCGTGGAACTGTTCCGAAAAATGTACGGTTCGGCAGGCGGCTTTCAATTCGTCGGTCGTCGCTAAATCCAGATCGTGCGTGGAAATGGCTCCGATGGCCCGCTCGTCAATCAACTTGCGAACAACTCGGCTGACTGCAATTTGTCGTTCGCGGGAGTTGGTGCCTTGCAGGATTTCGTCCAGCAAGAACAACATGGTTTTGGAGGAATCTTTTTCAAATTCACCGGCGATATCGACGACTTCTTTCAGCCGTTTTAGCTCCGCCATGAAAAACGACACCCCGTCCGACAACGAATCGACGATCCTCATACTCGTTTCAATATGAATCGGCGGCATCGTCATCGAGTCGGCACAGACAACGCTTCCCATTTGCGCTAAAACGACATTGACGCCAATACTTCGCAACAGCGTGCTTTTTCCGGACATGTTGGAACCGGTAACCAAAAGGACCGTTCCGGGAGGTCCAACTTGAACATCGTTCAGAACGCGACGATCATCCAATAGGGGATGCCCCAATTTTTTGCAATCCACGATGACATCATCAAGCTGTCCGGCAGAACTGACCCGCGGGAAATTCCAACCCGGCTCGTCGCCGGCCAACTTGGCCAGTGCCCCCAGTGCTTCCCACTCGCCGAGATCGGCAAACCAACCTCGGACGTACGCACCGTTTCGTCGCTTCCATTTTTCCAGAAGGTCCAGGCAGTGGACGTCCCAGAAGAACAGAAATTCAAAGACCAAATAGGGCAAGAACATTATCCCATTGCGGCGAATGTTCGCCAGCCAAGTCAGCCTGCCCAAGGAATGCACGTTGTTTTGGGCGTCATGTTCCCTGTTATGCAGTCGAACCTGGAGTGATTTTAACTTCTTCGATTGGGCGGGAAATTCGGAGACCAGATCAAACAATGCGACATAATGTCGGGCTTCATCCGCTCGTGACGAAATCTGATTGAACACATCGTGAATCGTACCGGCGTAAAAAACCGACAGCAGAAAGTTGATCACCATGGTGACAATGATCGTCGGACCGGCAATCGTTAACGGCATCGCGCCAACAACCAGCAAGACGATCACCAATAGCGAAACCAATCCGGTAAACCGACTCAGCCAGAGGATCCAGTGGCGACCGTCAAACCAGTCGGGACTCTCCGACCATTCGACAAAGCGACTGGGGCCAGACTGGCCCGCAGCCAGGGTCTCGCAGAGCAGGCGGAATTTCAATCTCCAGTCAAACTCAGAACGCAACTCCGCCACCGCGTCCTGTCGAAGTTCGACTTCTAATGGCGCGGCGCCCTCCATAATCCAGCTCTTCAGGGTTTCGGTGCCCAGCGGCGTTCTGGTAATCCCCAGCAATTTATAAACGGACGCTTCGCCCAGCAGGTCCAAATCCGTCGAGGTCGGCACAAACCAACGCGGCACTTCAATATCGGGAACCTGGATTTTTGTCCATTCCCGCCGACAACGAGCCAGGGATTCACGATGCATCCTGGATAACAACGTCGCAAGCCTCAGTTCCGTTTGCATCCCCTCATGCACATACGCGACGACAAGGAACAAGAAAAAAATGGCACCCGCCACAACCAACCAACCGGTCGTCAGTCCCCAAACCGAATTTAGAGCTAACACGAGTGGCACCAGGCAAAGCAAAAACGTACCACCACGCAGGTAAGCCATGCCGCTCCAACGACTGGCACACCGATTCATCGATTCGAGCTGTTGATTCAGCTTTTCCTCGTAGTACGCAATGACTTGCTCGTGAGTATCGGGCTTCATGGGTGACTTGTGAAAAATTTAATGATGCACCTAGCGGATTGGCATTCCAAGCGGCCAGCAACCGGTTGAGCAACCAGTCAATTGCGGGTCGCGAGTCGATTCTTCGTCAAGATGCAATCCGGATCGCCGTTTTCCATCCGCACCTAAAATCCACCCAACTCGGTGGCTCGTTGGACCCGTTGAATGGCAATCATGAAGGCTGCGGTTCGCAAGCTAATGTTGTTTTCGTTGGCGGTCTGCCAAACGTCTTCAAAGCTGGCCGACAGAATCGCGTCCAACTGTTGACGGACCCGATTCAGATCCCAGCTGTAATATTGACGATTTTGAACCCATTCGAAATAGCTAACCGTCACCCCTCCCGCATTGGCCAGGATATCGGGCAGTACGGCAATGCCACGGTCAAACAGCATCTCATCGGCATCGGCATCAACCGGACCGTTGGCACCTTCGACCACGTATTTGGCCTGAATCCGGTGGGCGTTTTCCGCCGTGATCACACCGCCTAGTGCCGCAGGCACTAGCATATCGCAATCGAGTTCCAACAATTCCTGGTTGTTGATCTTTTCGCCACTGCGAAACTCCTGGAGTGAACGGTGCTCAATCATGGAATGAAGTGCGGCAGGAATATCCAACCCGTTGGGATCGTAATAGGCGCCGGTAACATCACTGATGCCGATGATTTTGAACTCCGACTCATGCATGAACTTGGCAGCATGGGAACCCACGTTGCCAAATCCCTGGATGACTACCCGCGTATCTTTGGGACGGCGCCCCAGTCGCTTAAGCATCTTGAATGCGAGGATTCCGACGCCTCGGCCCGTGGCTTCTTCCCGTCCCTTGGCGCCGTAGTCTTCAACCGGTTTTCCCGTGATGCAGGCGGGGTTAAAACCGTGATACTTTTCCCACTGATTGCGGATCCAGGACATGGTTCCCGAATTGGTACCCATATCGGGGGCAGGTATATCTTTGTCGGGGCCGATAATATCGTGAATTTGATCGACGAATTTGCGGCTGACACGCTCCATTTCTTTGCGACTAAGATTACGGGGACTTACGCAGATTCCACCTTTGGCTCCGCCGTAAGGGATGTTGACGACTGCCGTTTTCCAGGTCATCAGCGATGCCAGCGCCCGAACTTCATCTAAATCGACTTCGGGATGGTACCGCAAACCCCCTTTCATGGGGCCACGAGCATTGTTGTGTTGGACTCGATAACCAACCAACGTTTCCAATCGCCCATCGTCCATTTCCACGGGAACTTCAACCGTAATTTCCCGTTTGGCCATCTTCAGGTGCTGACGATTGCTTTCGTCCATCTGAAGTTGATCGGCCGCACGATCGAAATAATGCTGTACGGTCTCGTATGCGTTCATGTGTACGCGTTTTGTCGCTACAACTGAGCTCATGTCTCACACTCTTTCCACAGCCACTACGAACAGGAATTGACTTGATCTACAATAGCTTCGATCAACAATGACCTACAATCGTGAAAATTCAATAAACGTGGGTCGGTTCGACCGCCTGGTTCGTTGCACGACCTGAAATTCTCTGATTTAAACAATGCCCAGTCGTGACAGTTGATATCAATCAATTCTGGAACCTGTTGTCCGAAAGTAAACTACTGCAACCGTCACAGTTGCAAAAGCTACAAGCGGATTTTAGTTCGGCAGGTCAAGAGCCCACTGCCAAAGCCGTCTCAAATTGGTTGATCGGTCGACAGGCATTATCTCCCTACCAATGCACGATTATTTTGGCAGGTCACTCGGGCCCATTTCAGTATGGCAATTACACCTTGGTTGATCGATTTGACAAAGGTCAATTGAAAGCTTCTTTTAAAGCCAAACACGCAACTTCGCAACACCCCGTATTGCTGGAATTCCTCTCGGGCGATCGGAACGAAGACCTCCTGGTCTGGCGGCGTATCGAATCGGTCGCGGAGAAGGCGGCTGCGATTGAGCATCCCAATCTGATTTCGGTGTTTGAATCCGTCGTTCTACCCAATCATCGTTTTGTGGTCTCGGAACTGCCTGGGGGTGCCCCGCTCAGTTCCAAGCTACCTCGAAAGGGCAGAATTCCTTGGGAAAACGCCTGCCTGCTTTTCGCCCAAACGGCAGCGGGTTTGGGCCAACTGCATCAAAATGGAATTGTTCATGGTGCAATTTCCCCTCGAGCAATCTGGCTGGAGAAAGGCATTTGGGCACGAATTAAACAAAACTTCCAAACCGACGCCGAATTCAAGCGTTCTCCCGAACAGAAAGAAGCCGAATCCAAGTTCGATTACCTGCCGCCTGAATGGTCCGAGGTTGATTACGAGGAGACGCGTGAGGGAGACCTGTACAGTTTGGGCTGTTCACTGTACCGCGCCGTCACGGGCCGGCCCCTGTTTGTTGGCAAGACTGACAAAGAAAAAAGGACTCGGCACCAATCCGATGCGCTCCCCGATCTAACAAGGTACGATCTTCCCGATCCGCTGGTTCAGCTATTGAAACGAATGTTGGCCAAATGTCCTTCACAGCGGTCAACCGATGCCGTTTCGATCCAAAAACTACTAACCGATTTGTCCGGCACCCCAGACACACTTCGGAAAATCGAAATTCCCGAGTTGCCGACTCTTAAAACCTATCGGAAATCGCTGAATCAATTCAGACCAGGCACGGAACCATTTGTCGAGCAAGTTCCGGAGATTGAAGCTGAAGATTATCGCACTGCGTTCGCGAATTTAGACGTTGGGCATTCCGTCAAACCGGTTACTCCTGACCATGCTGAAAGAATCAAAGCCGCAACGTTAGCCGCGCTCAAGCGAAAACAGAATCGCTGGAAGATTCCGGCGGCAATGTTTGGCTCACTCTTGGCTTTCTCGATTGCCATCACGATTTGGGCAATCCAGGCCAATCGCACTATCGTGACGCAGTACCAATCAAAAATCGATAATGGGATCCACATTGCGTCGAATCTGGAATCTGCTTCCGGCGAGAGCGAGATAGAATCTTCGCCGACCGAGGGAAAAATCGACTTTGCCGCACTTCCCGATTCGGAACGTCCGATCCTGATGCAGGAGCTTGTTCCCGACGACAACGAAACCTTGTGGGAAACTCCGACGTCCGGGGCGCCCGTCGACCTGTCTGGACTGCCCGTCGCCCCCAAAATCATCTTCTTGCTACGCCCTCGTGAAATTGCTCAATCGCCAGAAGGCCAAAGAGCCATCCGAGCCCTGGGGCCTGAATTTCGTTCCCTGGTTGATAACTGGATTGAACAAAGCGGATTGGAGTTGGAGGCTATTTCCGAATTGGTTGTTTCGCTGCATTCGACGGAAGAATTTCAGTATCGACCGTACTTCGTGTTCACCGTCGAACAGCCCTGGGAGCTTGACCGGCTGGAGCAGATCTGGAACCGCCCAATTGTTGAAACAACCGAAAGCGGCATTCGTTTCTATTCGTCATCAACTGAAGATCGGGGCTTTCTGCTGCTTGAAAACGAGGATTCGAATCCGGACAGGGTGACCAGGTTTGCAATGGGATCAGTCGATGCCATCAAGGAAGTCGCGTCCAACGCTGGGGCAACACCTTTGTCCGGTTCGATTCGCAAAATGAAGGACTGGACCGACCGAGACCGCCACTTGAACGTGCTCTACTTGCGGAACGCTTTGTTTAATGACGAGGGTCAAAGTTTGATGGGATCTCGATTGATGGGAGTCAATCGAGAACTCTCTGTGCTGATTCCGGACAACGTACGAGGCGGTTTGTTCAGTCTGCACTTTGACCAAGGAGGAACCTTTCTTGAGCTGATGTTTGATCGAAGTGTCGACTTGAAGGCCGATTCGTTGACGGAGACACTTTCCAATCGGATTCGGGAACAGCATGATGTTCTGACCCAGTGGGTTGCCTCGTTTCCCGTTGCCCCGTACTGGGATCGAGTTCGTTTCAAATATGACAACATGTTGGCAGACGTTTTGCGCAATTTGCGTTGGGGCATCGAACATGATGAGGTGACAGCCAACTGTTGGTTGCCGCCCATGGCAGCCCATAATCTGATCGCTGCTTCGGAACTGGTGCTCTCGTTCTCAGACAACGCCTCTCAATCGCCTAGGATGCAAGTTGTCTCGGTACCCCAAACGATTGAAAAGTTGTTGGCCGTCAAGCGAGACTTGAAAATCACCAACCCTCCGGATTTGAACCTGCTGATGGCTGATATTGAGGCAGAGGTTAACGAAGACTTTCGTGGCCTGCCATTTAAGTTCCGTATTCGTCTACTCGGTTCCGACCTGGAAAAAGAAGGTATCACCAAGAACCAGCGCCCCAGCGAATTGGATATCGAGCAAAAAACGTTGGCCGAGATTCTTACCGAAATCATGATGGCTGCGAATCCAGACAAAGACATTTCCGGCCCCGCCGACCCAAGGTGCAAGCTGGTCTGGGTGATCGCCCCGGACGTGGAATCGGCGGGTGAACAGGCGGTTTTGATCACGACGCGAGCTGCAGCTGCGGAAAAGTCTTATACGCTACCTGATATATTCAAAACAGAATAATCAAATATCGTTGGTAAAATCCGCTTTTGCACTGGAACCTTCGTTTTCAACGCGACGACAAACTGAATATAGTTCAACATTCTTCTTCTTCCTGGAAAACAAGGCCATAGCCCGTTGTCATCTTTCTCAATTGTTTGCGAATCCTGTGCCGCGCGATTGCGAGTCAGCAAACCATCTGCCGTTGGCCAGATACTTGCCTGCCCAAAATGCGGAACAATGATCGAAATCAAGCCGCCCGACGACTGGGACCCTGACGCCTCGGAAACCAAAGAGAACCTGCTGGTCCCGCCTCCGCGGGCCGCCGAGAAATCCTCCAATTTCGAAGACGTTGAAAACCTGCTTGACGAATCGCGGGACGCACAAATCGACGCCATTCGGAACGTCCGAAGACAGCCCGCCTCGCAAGACCAGTCCCGTTCGAAATCAAAACGTTCGCCAAAAAAGCAGCGACTCGCACCTCAGACGTTGGGGGCGGAACAAATTGCCCGGCAGGCCCAACCGGTTTTGCCTACCGAAGCTTGGACCGCGGAATCAACCAAGAAACGCAAACGACTGACCATGGCCGTGGCTGGAGTCGTCGGCCTTGTTTTGATTACATTTACGCTCATCGCGGCGACGATCAATCTTACGAAACCAGTTGCCGAAATCGCTCCGCCAAATGCCCCAGCGGACTCCAGTGACAAACCTGAAAATGCCGCCGTTGAATCCAAGCTTACCGACAAAGACGAGTCCAGCGAAGTTCAGTCTCCCGCAGACAGTGCACTGACAGAAAACGCGGCCAACAACCTGCCTACGAGCGACCCCTTAGTTTCCGAGACTCCGCCGAAGGGCCCAATTGACCAATTAACGGTATCGGAAGTCGAAGGCCCGGTCAAAACTGGTGACCCGGGCACTACGTCACAACCCACGGAATTGAATGAGCCCAAAACTGAAAACTCCGCGCCATTGCCATCAATCGCCAGTCCGATTGGAAACAAATCCGGCAACCGACAAAACGTGGCGACGCGTCCTGCGCTCCCTCCACCGAACGGTCTCGATTCGATGCAGTCCGAATTGGGTGAACTTTCCGCTTTGCTCGAACAGTCGGGCACTTCGATTTTGAAAGTCCAGGACCTGGCGGAGGCAAATCGAGATGAGCAGCTGATCGGCATGCCTAAGTACTTTGTTCGACCCCCAGAACCGGAGCGACTCGACATCGCAAAACAAATGTCGCTTCCGTGCGACGGGATTAATTACGAAGACACGAGGCTGATCACGGTGCTTCGCGAACTGAGCATGCTGATTGGAGTCCCGTTTACGCTGGATACGAATTCGGTGCTTGCAACTGGCGGTGAACTCAATCCAAAAATCAATCTCGAATTGAAGGGCGGCGATTTTGAAGAAGTCATCCACTCGATCGTCGAACCGCTGGGGTTGACGGCGTCCGTTTTTCAAGACCGCGGCGTCGTCATACACGCTTCGTCATTGGGAACGCTGATTGAAAAAAAACACTCGCTGCCCGATTTTCCACAACCCAATCGCGAGGCTCGTGAACGATTCGTGGCTATTTTGAAGGGTCTCGTTTTTCCACAATCCTGGTTGCGTGAACAATCTCCCGCCACGATCGAAGTGGTCGGAGATGAATTGGTGGTTTCTAACACCGATATCGCGCATGCCATGATCGCGACGCTCGTTGCCAAAATTGAGGCATCGCTGAAACTGACGCAACACCCAGCGGACGAAGAAGCCCGCAAAATATTAACCACGAAATGGGATTCCGTGTCGGCGAAACTCCAGCAACCGGCCGGGCTGGTAAGGACCCTCGATGACCGACTTGAGAAACGTTTGGACGAGCTTCATCAGGCCACAGGAATTACGGTGCTGCTTGATTGGGACAATCTCGTTCCGATGGGTTGGACTCCGCTGACGAAATTACCCGGCCACATCAACGAACCGAATGCGGAGGAGATTTTAAAACAAATTGCCCGTGCCATGGATTTGACCGTTCTGGCAATTGATGAAACTACGATGCAAATCACGACTTTTGATAAAGCTGCTCGCGCGGTCGATTTGGAAGTCTATCATTTCGGAAAAATTTTGGCCGGACCTCTCAACGAACAACTTGCTCTTCGATTGATCCGAGAGACACTTGGCGTCCAGCTGCAATCCTCCCAAGTTCGTTACATCTACGAACCGAAGTGCCAGTGCCTGGTCCTGGTCGCACCGCAATTTCTGCAGAAGCAGGTCAGTTCTGTCGTCCAGCAACTCGAAGGCTTAAGATAGTCAGTCGGTTCATAGGTTGGATTTGGTTCGGCACAGATCCCAGATCCGTGAGAGTTAGTTCTATTCCTTTTTCTCAGTTGCGGTCTTCGCCACTGCACGAAATTCCTGAGTTTGCCCCCACCAGTAAAAAACGAGTCCGGTGATGGCTCCGACAATCGTCGCGGACAACACCAAAGTCGGATTTTCGGGAAAACTTGAGTTTTGCGTTGCCGCCTGGGTCGTAAGAATCAACCCAATCAGGCTGATTATCAACCCTAATAAATCCGACAGGATTTCTTTGACATTGAAGCTGGATTTGAACAACAAAAAGAACTTGCCCAACACCAGCTGAAACGCAAAACTGACCACGCCAGCAACCATCAAAGCGAATGCAATCCAGTAAAATGCTGGGAAAGAAACATATTCTGCCAATTGATAGATCGGATCGAGAATCCCGGTGGTAGCGTCCTTGGCCGCATCACTTTCGTTGATCGTCTGCTGAATTTCTTCCACATGTTGTTGGAGTTTGCCGGACAAATCTTCCTCGGAGGTCTGCTGAAGCCAACCGAAAGTTGTCATCAAAAAAATCGCAATCAAGCTGGATGTCGTTGCGGCCACAGTCATGGTTCACCTTTGGGGCTTTATCCTAAATTGAAAAGGCCGCAGACCGGGCCTTTGAGTTTTGAATTCTTACGCTCTTGAAATCAGTTCGTTAACGCCAGCCAGATCTTGCAATTTTGTATGAAAGAATGATTGTTATAATTCACGATTTTGGAGAAACCAATCTGCGTTCCCCGGTTTCCTGAACACCGTAGTTGGCTGCCTTGATTGAATAATGTTCGTCAAACCAACTTTCGATGCTGGAGATTCTTGAAAGATCATAGCTGGGTTGAACGCAAAGCGTGCGACCGCGCGAGGCCGATCGAATTTCCCCCTCCTCCACCAATATTTGGCCGGCCTGGATAACGAGGTACGGCAACGCAAACATTTGTTCGTAGTTGGAATCTGGCGAAAACACGGTAATGTCGGCATCCGCGCCCACACCCAAATGGCCTTTGTTCCCCAAACCGAGAATCTTTGCTGGCCCGGCGCGGGTAATCACCGCGATTTCCGACAACGTGTATTCGCGTTTCAAATCCGCCAGCACCGAGTTGTTTAAGACTTCTGGATTGACCTCCGCCAGTCTTTCCTTCCGATAGGCAGAATCCATTAGAAGGCGAATGATCTGTGGGTAGGCCAGAAAACTACCACCATTGGGGTGATCCGTGCTCATGACAACTTTCCATGGATCATCCACCAACAAGTACCATTCCAGTCCAATCGCCCACTGTAGCGCATGCACGAAGTTTTTGTTTCGATACTCGATGGGTGAAATACCACAACCCGACTCCAATTCGGTATCGGCTGAATACCATTTGTTGCCGGAAATCTTGTGGAGGTAATGGCCAAGCGGTCCGTCGCCGGTCATGCTGGTTGTTCGGCCAAACATGACTTGCCCGACGTCGACCGTTAGACTTTCGTGCTGGTTGATGTAGTCGGCCAGTGGCCGAACGCGAGAGCAAATGGATTCAGAATCCGCCTGGCCTCCACCATAGCTGTGGAATTGAATATGCGTTAGATGGGCACGCAATCCATCGACGGCCCTCATGGTTTCCAATGTGGTTTCCCAGTTTCCCGGCATCCCCAGATTGTTGGTATGGATATGAACCGGATGGGGAAGCTGCAAACGATTGGCTGCTTTGGCAATTTCCTGAATGATCCTCCTGGGCGTTACATTAAACCCGGAGATCGGCTGATCCAGATCGCGAGCGTTGCCTTTCCGCGACTGCTTCCAATTCTCAACTCCGCCTGGATTGACGATTTTTGGCGCGTATCCACCAACTCGATGCAGCAGCCAGCCTAGAAAAGATTGCAATCCGGAGTGATCGTCGTTGGCAATACAGTCCAACGCAAAGTGGTTATTTCCAACCAAGACGAAGAACCCCGTATCCACGTTGGGAATGTCATTGAACTCATGATGAACATGACGCGCCGCCAGAGGCGAAATTGCCGCGTCAAAGCAGGTCGTGTATCCCAAACCCGTGTACCGACAGCCGGTCTGGTAGATATTTGGAACTGATGGAATCGCACCCAATTCAAATTGGGAAACCGATTCATCATATGGCATCTCTGCGCTGCGGCGGACCTGTTCTGGCTGCATCTTGCGAGCCGTATTGACTTTGGGCCCGGCAATATGGCAATGCATATCGACGGCGCCTGCCATGACGACTCGCCCCGAAAGATCGATCACCGAAACGTCGTTGGCTGCGTCTGGAGGATTGACAATTTTGCCGTTGCAAATCCAAATATCGAGGATCTCACCCTCGACACCGTTGGACGGATCGTAGACTCTGCCGCCCGTCAATTTCAGAAAAGGCAAGGTTTGCATCCTTGATTGGACTGTCGAAAATGCCGATCAATCAATTCTATTGGATTTCACGTCCCTGACGGAGCCGGAAACATTCGGCGACAACCCAGGAGCTACCGAGGTTTCTTGGGGTTCACGGATTTTCGGGTGGACTTGCGAGGTCGCCACCTCTTCCTTTTTTGTGGAATTTCGAGGTCCTGGATGGTTTGATCTATCGCACTCAAACGGGCGTCATTCTTGATTTTCGTTTCCAGATCGTCCAGGATGCGATCCAGCTCCTGATAATTCTGTTGAATCCGATCTAGTCGCTGAACGACTTCCGGGCTGTTGCTCGAAACGGCCGAGTGATCAATCTCGATCTTTCGCGGCCGCAAGATTTTTTTGCTGAAAAACGTCATTGAATGGTTCCAGGGGTTGCTTTGATTGTTGATTGCGACGCAAGGACGGACAAGTGGCCACGATTCCAAGACGGTCGATATTGTCATGAAGAAAGTGGCCCGAAGTCTTGCAGAGCTGCAAATGCAGCCCTGAGACGATGCCGACGATTCGACCCAAACGACGATTACCCGGTGGTTTTGATTAACCCGGCGGGACCGGACCGTGAACATGTCAAACCCCATCTTCCGATTCCCTGGTTGATAGCACGATCAGCTCACTCGAGGCGCACTGCCTGGCCCATCCATTTCGAACCAACCCGTTTGGCCGGGTCTGTCTATTGCTCTGGATATGGCAGTCGTCGCCGTTTAGGGCGTCAAGGGAAACCGGTTCGCCATCGGCCGAAGAGCGAATGAGTTGCTGGCCCCATGCACCGCAAGTCGAAATGACCAACGCGTTACCTGGAGTCGCTTGGTCTGATCGCGAAACCCGAAACTCCCTCAAAATCGTCAGAATCGCTACCTTCCCAACCAGCCTCAAAGATCGCGGACACGGAATCAGCACCGAGCTTCCTGCTGGGATGTTGCCAGAAAGTTCATCAATCAGAAGGGAAATTCACTTCCTCCGCAAAACACGTGTAAGAATAGACTGTTGAACTTTAATCGATTTGAGTCGCTCATTTTTTGGACGGCATCAGGAGCAGCTCCCTTGTTTGTCTCAAACCTATATAAAAAACGGTCTGATTTAGCATTGCGGATGATTTTTTGCTTGTCCGCCATACTGGCTTTTCACCCACCGGTTTGTGCGCAAGCTCCATCGGCCAAGGGAAACGTCGACGGCGCGCAACGCACCTCGGAAGCGAAGCATTCCCGCTTGTCTCCCCACCTGATTTCGTTCGGAAAAGCAGACATCGGCGTTCAACAAACCGGAAGTGAATTTGGATTTCAAATTCCTGACGGCAACTACCCGGCGGCGTCCGCACAGGATCCAGTCGATTTGGAATCGATTCAAGGAATTGAGTCATTCCCCTATCGTGGTGAAGAACAAGAACCGGAAATCGATCCGCAGGAAAATGATATCTCACCCAACGGCCGGGAAATCGTCCGGCAGCGTTATCCTGACGGCAAAGTGCAAATTGAACGCGAGGTTGATCAGGACGAAGAGGGGAATTACTACAACCATGGTTTCTGGCGCGTCAAGAGTCGCGACGGGACCATTGTCGCCCAAGGAGAGTTTGAGCGAGGACAAATGCACGGAGTTTGGGAACGCAAGCATACCAAGGACTCAAGTCCTTTATTCGCGACTCAGCCGTTTAATCTATTCCAGGGACCTTTTACCTCCACGGCGATTTTTGAGAATGGCAAACTGGAAGGCGTCTGGACGCTTAACGACCAGTACAATCGCAAGATCTTCGAGATTCCTTACCGTAGCGGGAAACGAAACGGGACCGCAATCTGGTGGTACCCTTCGATGACGAAGATGAGAGAAGTTGTGTTTCGCAATGGTTTGATTGACGGACAACTTCGCGAGTGGGATCAGCAAAACAAACTCACGCGAGAAGAGGAGTTTGTGAGTGGCAAAAAGATCATTCGAAACGTTTCGTTTTACCGCCCAAAACAGAAAGAATCAGAAAGCTATTATCTGGATGCAAAACTTGAACTGGATGGCGACGACGATTGGTGGGACGCGCGCCCCGCACCCATGTTGCCAATCGGTGAAAAAGTTCAGCACGGTCCTTTGAACGCCTGGTTCGATAATGGCCTACCCAAGATGAAGGGTCAGTACGAAACCGGGTTACGTGTCGGCCAGTTTTCATGGTGGCATGCCAATGGCAACAAGCGACTAGACGGCGATTACGTCCGCGGCAAAAAAATCGGAAAATGGACTTGGTGGCATGAGAACGGCATCAAGGCCATCGAGGGGACCTACCAAGACGATGAAGCCGTCGGTATCTGGAGATCATGGCAACCTGATGGCCAGTTGAAAGAGGAACGCAACTTGTCAAATGAACAGGATCCCTCGAAAGGAAGCCAGGGCAACCCGGCTGCTCTACCCGAAGGAAACGTGCAACCAGCGCCCCCACGATCGATTGAACCGGAGGACGACAACCAGATTCCGCTGATGATCGAAGACGAGGGCCTGGAAGGAATCGAACCCATCGAAACCGATGATCGAGGCCCGAATGCTGGCGATTTCAACCTGACTACCGGCCAGCTTTATTCCGGCAATTGAACGCTTGCAGGCGTTTGTTAGGCTGCACCACCGCTATGTCCTTTCACTGGTTCAATCCGAGTGGGCCAGCTTCAAACATGTTCCTAAACCGGTTAACGTACCGGACCAGCCAGTAGAATCTCACGACGTCAGTCGGTGTGTTGTCGAATCGATCGACGGTCTCTTAGAATCAGAATGCAGGAAATCGACTTTCGGGTCGACCTGTTTTTCGGTTAACCCATTTATCGTGAGTTGTTGAGTTCATGAATTGCTCCTTGTGTTGGCGGACGATTTGTCTGACTTTCGCCATGGCGGTGCTAGCCACTCCGGAGGGCTTTGCGCTGCAAAACACCAAGAATTCCAGGACATCTAAAACGCAAGTCCGCGAATCGGCCCGGTTAAGAGAAGTGGTGGCGGCGGCATTCGCAAAAACGCATGACGGCTGGAGTTCTGATGAAGTCATCCTCAACACCGAATTGAATCAGGCGTTTGTCGAAGCGTGCCAACAAAGCTTGCCCGACGCCAATCCGGTCGATTTCAACTGGACCTTGCTCAATATGCGAAAAGCAGGTTTGCTAAAGACCAAGTCCAGCAAACGATCCAACGGTTCGGTGGCCTCGTTCGCTCAACTGGCTGAAATCGCTGCACGCCTGGTGCATGATCGGTATCACGTTTCCACGGATCGCATGATGGCGGATCCATTGATGCGTGACCGGTTTGATGAAGAGGTCAAGAAAATCAGCCCCGAGGCCGATTTGTATTCCGTCCGAAAAGCCGCATTCCGATTGCGGAAACAGCGGCAACTGAAACCCGAGTTGATCACGCGTATCGCGGATTGGGGTCGCGAGATCCACACGTTTTCGGTGGACGATGTATTGTCGGAATCAATTCGCATTCCCGACCACCCAGGAATCTACATCTTTCGGGACCCGTCAGGCTATTTGTACATTGGCCAATCCGACAATTTGAGAAACCGCCTCAGCGAACACCTCGACGACTCGAGCAACTTCTCCCTCGCCAGATACCTCGCAGACCGTAGCAACGACAAGATCACCATCGAAGTTCATGCGTTTGCTCCAACTTCACGCGCGAAAGAAACGATGGTTCGTCGAGCCTATGAATCGGAACTGATTGCCAGTCGAAAACCGCGTTTCAATATCCAGCCGTGACCGCTAATGTTCGATTTCCGATAAAAAGTGCCTTGACTACGGAATGGTTGACGAAACGAGACCCCTTTTCCAAAGCGGCCAATCGCAAATGATCCACCGCCAAAAGTAGAACGTACCGATCGCGCTAGCGCAATGAATCAACGGCCGGATTGGTATCATATACCGGCCAAAGTGCGACCACGTGAGCATGGTTGTCAACAGCGAACAGAGTACGATTAACGCAATCCAGAATCCAACCCGATTCCAGGCCACCGCACAACCGATGCAGGCCCCCAGCAACAACAGTCCATTCAAGACGTGGACAATCGGGTAGGGCTGGTTGATCAGGGCCAAATGGTTGAGCGCTTTTCCAGACATCAACTTTGGCAACAAATGCCAATTCTGTTTGGCCCATGCGTTTCCCATTGCTTGACTGTGCTTGCCCATGAAATATTCCTGCGTGGGAAGAGGCTCGCCGCGGATTGGGTAAACCTCAAAGGACTCCCGTTGCGTCTTCAAAACGGTTTCCAGGTCCCAGTTGCCGTCGTTATTCAGAGCGCGATCACAATAGCCGCCTACCCAGCCAATACTGCCGCCGGTTCCAAACGGTGCAAATTGTCCAATGAGATTGCAGTTCCTGATCCACCACGGCGTACAGACGGTAGCAGCAAGCAGCAGTACGCAGACGCTCGCCAACAAGAACTGCTTTCCGTTTTTGCCGCGACTGAACAACCATCCCGCCCACAGAACCGAAAAAAGAGACAGTAGAAATAGCCAGACAACCAGATTGGATCGAATCAAAATGAACAAACCAAACAGGACTCCCAGCAGCACCCATGGCAAATAATCTCGCCAATCGAAGCGAGGTGTGACTGAGACCGAATCGTCGGCAAACTGCATCGAACGATGACGGGTTCGCTCCCAAGCCAGTATCAAGCAACAGAATGTGACGCAGGCGAATCCGGTCGCGATGGCTTCTGTCATTAGTTGACTGATCATTTTCATCACGCCGAAATCAAGAGAAATTGTGATCGTTCCGATGACGCCAACAATCAAGCCGAACCTGCGGCAGATAAAAATCAACAACACCGTCAATCCAGTACAAACAACCAAACCGTTGAGCAAATAAATGAAATCCCAACGATGGCCAAAGCCGCGATACATCCCCGCCAGGATTGCCGGGAATCCAGGCGCCCGTACCGTCGTGTGCCCGCGAAACGCCAGGCTTTTGATCCACGCGTTTGTCTCTTCGTTCGCTCGATCTTGATAGATGGAGAGCCAATTCGGATCCGTAAAATCCATGAAATATCCGTTCCCCCGGGCAAGATTGAATCCCAGGTTGTCATAGAAAACGTCATCCTTTTGGGGCTTCTCAATACGGTTTTGGAAAACGGCGGGATTCCAAAGGTAACCTGAAGTCAGCACTACGGAAAAAGTCACAAGCCCGTAAATCAGACAGGTAAAATTCGAGGTGCCCCAAGGTTTTTCGTTGTTGAGATTTGACAATGGATCAGGTTGGGTAATTCGAAATGGGATGTCCGCACCAGACCCCATTGTAACTCCAAGATCTTCTCTTGACTCGGCGTCACCAACTTAATTTGACAACTCAGTGTTGGATGGTCGGATCGAATTGCAAATAGTTCTTCAGCCAACCCACTCCCAGGTAAAAGGGAATCGTATCCAACAAAGCCACAACCATTTTGAAAGCGTATCCCGTCATGATCAAAACACTTAACTCAATGTAATCAGGAACCGAAGCTTGCGTCGTAAGTTTGAAAGCAAAGTAATTCGTGATCAGGATTACCGCGACCGTATCTACCAACTGAGAAATCAATGTCGAACCGTTGTTTCGCAGCCATAACATTTTTCCATTCGTCAGCTTCTTCCAGAAATGAAAAAGGTAGACATCGCAAAACTGGGCCGCCAGGTAGGCTGCCATCGACGCACCGACGGCTCCGAAAGCAAGGGCGCGAATCTGGAAGAAGGGTGTTTCGCCTTTCGCGGCCAGTTCGGGATCTTCGAATGCACCGGGCAAAACTCCGCCAATCCAGAGAATGAAAACCACCCAAACATTCAGTAGCAATCCCACGGTGACCACCCAGTTTGCCCGTCTACGGCCGTAGAACTCGCTGATGAAATCAGTACACAAAAACGTAATGGGGTAGGGGAGGACTCCAATTGCGACCGCAAAAGTGATATTCCAGGTTTCGCCGCTTGCCAGCCGATAGGGCATCTCGTAGAGCTTGATAAATCGGCTGATGCCGAGGATATTGAGCATGGTCATGGATCCGAGAAACAGACCTGCCAACACCAGGTAGACGCGCTCTCGACGCGCCTGCAGCAGCGATGATTCGATCGGATGATGCTCAGAATCAAAGTTCATATTGTCTCGCCGGCAACCCATTCATCATGATTGGAACGGGAGCAAAAAGTTCAAAATCCAACACAAGCCCCAAACGGTTGGAGTGACTTCCACTGAAGCCGACCTGTCTGCCAACCGCGACCAAAGCACGCCTGATTTTCTTGATTCGTACAAACCGCCATGAATCAACAGCTTCGCTTTCTTGGTCGAATAATTCAACCTGACACGGGTCGCCCAAGTTCCTCGCACCGCCGAAACAGTGGCAAAGGTTTCGTCGTTCCGATTGAAATCAGAGTTGACCTAACCTTTGGCTCCAATTTTATCGACAACCTCTAGGATCAAGGCATCAACGCCTTTAGAATGAGGATAGCTCTTTCACATTTTCCAATTGGTATCACCTTCAATACTGATCGCGCTGTGATGACATGGTCCGCTGGACATTCATGGCATCGGCTGCGGAGTTTCTTGAAGACGTGAGTAACTAATTTCCGAGGTTGCCGTGAGCTCCGCTGAAGATTTACAAAGAACGCCACTTCACGATTGGCATGCATCGCACCATGGCCGAATGGTAGACTTCGCTGGTTGGTCGATGCCGGTTCAGTACGGCAGCATCATCGACGAGCACCATCAGACCCGAAACGCAGTTGGGATGTTTGATGTCTCTCATATGGGACGTCTCTATTTTTCCGGGGAGGGTGTGGATCGCTTTCTGGACAAACTGACAACCCGACGGGTCGCCGGGGTCGAAACAGGCAAAATCCGCTATTCATTGATGAGCAATGAGACGGGTGGAATCCTCGACGACGTACTCGTGTACCACCTACCTACGATCGACGGCGATTCGTTTCACATGATGGTGGTCAACGCGAGCAACCGAGCCAAGATCATCAGTTGGATCCGATCCCATCTCGTTGATTCCGTTCAGCTTCAAGATCGAACCTGCCAAACGGCGATGATCGCAGTGCAAGGTCCGTTGGCAAACGGCATCGTCACCAAACTAAGTGAAACGGATCCGCAATCGCTTCCATACTATACTGGGACGATGACCAGGCTTTCGGGGGCTCCCGTCATTCTCAGCCGAACAGGCTACACCGGCGAAGACGGCTGCGAGTTGATTGTCGATGCACAGAATGCTGAGGAAATCTGGACGAAGGTCTATGAAATGGCGACGTCGGTTGGAGGAGGCGCCACGGGCTTGGCAGCCCGAGACACGTTACGACTGGAAGCAGGGATGCCACTCTATGGCCATGAGCTCAATGAAGACATCAACCCTGCGCAAACCAACCTCAATTTTGCGATCAATTTGAAGGACCGCGAGTTTGCGGGACGGTCGGCGATAATCACCGCCAAAAAAAATAGTTCACTTCCAATTCGGGTAGGTTTGGAGTTGGACGGCCGACGAGCGGCACGAGAGGGCTGCCGGGTGTTTGAGAATGAACATGAAGTCGGCGTTGTAACCAGCGGTACCTTTGCGCCAACGATCGAAAAGTCGGTTTCAATGGCCTATGTTTTGCCTGCCGCCGCCTCGATTGGAAACCAGCTTACCGTCGACATTCGTGGCAAATCTCATGCTGCTACGGTTGTCCAACTGCCGTTTTATAGCCGGATCTAGAAATCCAACACTGACAGGGAGAAATTAACGTGAAACCAGAAGATCTTTTGTTCGCCGAAACTCACGAGTGGGTACATGTCGAAGATCAAGGCGACGACAGGATCGCGACAATCGGAATTTCCGCCGTGGCCGTTGAAGCCCTTACCGATCTCGTTTACATGGACTTGCCAACGAGTGGGGCCTCGGTCGTTGCTGGAGATTCGTTTGGCGAGGTCGAATCGGTGAAAGCCACGAGCGATATGTATAGCCCGATTGACGGAGAAATCGTCGAGGTTAACGAAACGTTACCTGACAACCTGGAGATCCTGAACGACGATCCCTATGGAAATGGCTGGATCATCAAAGTCAAAATGGCGGAATCGGACGCACTTTCAAAATTGATGGATTTCGCAACCTATCAAAAACAGAATGAAGAAGCTCCCTAAATTGCGGTTAGTGCTGACAGGGGCGAGGTAGTTTCCAACAAGGGCGCTCCCAAAATCGATAGGTGATCTGAATCGGATCAGTCATCCCGGAATTTTCGTTCTTTCAAAACTAGTAGATCCATGGTTACACAGCCAATCGAATCCGCAGAGTCAATTGAGACACTTTTGCAAAAAGACGACTTCATTCATCGACATATAGGCCCCAGTCGCGATGAGATTGACGCGATGCTCGAGAGGGTTGGGAGCGGTTCCTTGGACGAACTCATTGAATCGACCGTTCCATCGACGATTCTGCTGGATTCGGAACTACGACTGCCGCCTCCGAATTCGGAATCGGCAGCGTTGGAAAAGCTGCGACAATATGCGTCACTTAACGAAGTTGCCAAGTCGTTTATTGGCATGGGCTACTACGGCACACATGTTCCTTCCGTGATTGCTCGAAATGTGCTGGAAAACCCAGGTTGGTACACCGCCTATACGCCTTACCAAGCTGAGATCGCCCAAGGCCGGCTGGAAGCACTATTGACCTTTCAGCAAATGGTGATCGATCTGACCGGAATGGAAATGGCCAACGCGTCATTGCTCGATGAGGCGACAGCGGCCGCAGAGGCAATGGCATTGTGCAAGCGGGCTGGAAAGAAGAACTCGAGCCAGCGTTTTTTCGTGGCCGACGATGTTCACCCTCAAACCCTTGATGTCGTCCAAACCCGGGCCAAGTATTTTGGTTTTGAGATCGTCACTGGACCGATTGACGAAATCTCGGAGCACGAAATTTTTGGAGCGCTGCTGCAATACCCAGGTACAACTGGCCAGATTCGCGATTTAGGCCCAGCCATCGAAACAGTCCATGAAAAGAACGGACTGGTTGCCGTAGCGACTGACTTATTGAGTTTGGCTTTGCTGAAACCACCCGGTGAAATGGATGCCGATATTGTTTTCGGCAGCGCTCAGCGATTCGGAGTACCGATGGGATTCGGTGGCCCACATGCGGCTTTTTTTGCAACTCGAGACGAGTACAAACGATCGGCTCCTGGCCGGATTATCGGTGTCTCCAAAGACAGACGAGGCAAAGTCGCTTTGCGGATGGCCATGCAGACGAGAGAACAGCACATTCGCCGCGACAAGGCAACTTCCAATATTTGCACCGCACAAGCACTGCTGGCCAACATGGCAGCGTTTTACGCCGTGTATCATGGTCCGGAAGGCATCCGCACCATTGCCGAACGTGTCCACACATTCACCAGGATTTTGGCGGAAAAACTGGTGGAACTTGGTTTCGAAATCGAGCACCAGGAATTTTTTGACACCATACTTATCAAAACGGAGCAGGTCGACGAAATCGTGGATCGTGCGACGAATCTTGGTTTGAACCTGCGTCGAGTTGATGGCGGCGTAGGGGTCAGTTTGGACGAAACGACAACGTTGAATGACATCAATCTGTTGTTGCACGCGTTTGTCGGCGACCATGAAGTGATCGAAGTCACGACGGATACGAATGTTTCGTCGAGGGCGATTCCGGATGTCCTGATTCGGACTTCCCGATACCTCACGCACGAAATATTCAATTCGTATCACTGCGAAACTGAAATGCTTCGATTCCTGAAGCGGCTTGAAAACAGAGATTTTTCTTTGACTCACGGCATGATTCCGCTTGGATCCTGCACGATGAAACTGAACGCAACGACAGAGATGTTGCCGGTCAGTTGGTCGGAATTTTCAGATCTGCATCCTTTTGCGCCGGCCGAACAGTCGAGCGGATACGAGATCATGATTAACGAGTTGCGTGACTGGTTGATCGAAATCACAGGTTACGACGCGATGTCCATGCAGCCCAATTCGGGGGCCCAAGGGGAATATGCCGGCTTGCTGGCGATTCGCCGATACCACGAAAGCATTGGTCATCATCACCGAAATATTTGTTTGATACCCAGCTCAGCGCATGGAACGAATCCTGCGAGCGCGAGCATGATGGGACTAAAAGTGGTTGTGGTCGCGACGGATGACAGTGGAAACATTGACCTGGAGGATCTCCGGGTTAAATCCGATCAGCACTCAAACAGCATCTCATCTTTAATGATTACCTACCCCAGTACTCATGGTGTGTTTGAGGAAACGGTACGTGAGGCTTGCGACATCGTTCATTCCCACGGTGGCCAGGTCTACATGGATGGCGCAAACATGAATGCCCTGGTTGGCATCGCGGCGCCGGGAAAAATCGGAGCAGACGTTTCACACCTTAACTTGCACAAAACGTTCTGCATTCCTCACGGGGGTGGCGGCCCGGGTATGGGACCCATTGGCGTCAAAAGCCATTTGGCACCCTTCCTCCCCAATCACGTCGTACAACCTACAGATGGGCTGGACGCGAGTGACAATGGTGCGGTCGCGGCAGCGCCTTTTGGATCGGCTTCTATTTTGCCGATTTCGTGGACCTATATTTATATGATGGGTGGATCAGGACTCAAAAAGGCGACGCAGGTTGCGATCCTCAGTGCGAACTATATTGCCAAACGATTGGAAGGAAGTTTCGATGTCCTTTACAAAGGCCGCAATGGACGAGTTGCCCACGAATGCATTATTGATATGCGACCCATTAAA
Source organism: Pirellulaceae bacterium (assembly GCA_942492215.1). Lineage (GTDB taxonomy): Bacteria > Planctomycetota > Planctomycetia > Pirellulales > Pirellulaceae > Mariniblastus. Next base: position 117,410 of record CALODY010000009.1, on the reverse strand, counting down.
CAGGCCAGCGGCATTTCGGAAGTCGATTTAGCGAAACGGCTGATGGATTACGGGTTTCATGCTCCGACGATGTCCTGGCCGGTTCCTGGCACCATCATGATCGAACCTACGGAGAGCGAATCCAAGACAGAACTGGATCGGTTTTGCGACGCGATGATAAGCATCCGCGAAGAGATACGGGCCGTCGAAAAAGGCGACGTGATAGGCGAGGAATCTGTAGTTTACCAAGCGCCACATACGCTGGACGATATCCTGGACGATGATTGGAATCGACCCTATCCGCGGGCAACGGCAGTCTTCCCTAGTCCGGAAACAAAGCGATCCAAGTTCTGGCCAACCGTCAACCGGATCGACGATGTCTATGGAGACCGAAATTTCGTCTGCACTTGTCCACCGCTGTCGGCCTACGAAACTTCTACTGGCGAGGAAGGCGAATTGTAGCCCAATGGAGAAGGCACGATTCATTTTGGATCCGCCAGCGGACGGCGCCTGGAATATGGCAGTTGACCAGGCACTGCTGGATAGTGCCAACCAAACGGGTCGGTTATCGATACGTTTCTATCAATGGTCGCAGCCAACTCTTTCGTTAGGCTACTTTCAACGCTTTGACGACCGAACTAGCCACCCGCCTTCAGCCGATTGTCCAGTCGTCCGGCGGTCAACCGGCGGCGGTGCCATCCTGCATGATCAAGAAATCACCTACAGCATCTGCGTTCCAAGTGCGCATCGATGGTCCGCAACCAATGAGGAGCTTTACTCGCTCGTCCACAACCTGATCGTGACGGCACTCGACGACATCGGAGTCCAGGCCTGCCTTTTCGAAGGCCCTCAACAGCAAAACCGTGATCAGTTCCTGTGTTTCCAGCGTCGAACGAGCGGTGACATTTTGCTGCAAAACCACAAAATCGGCGGCAGTGCTCAACGGCGAAAAAAAAACGCGCTTTTGCAGCACGGCAGCCTACTTCTGCGAAAATCGAATTTTGCTCCGGAACTGCCGGGAATGGAGGAACTGAAGACGATCCTGAAATTCAACCAAGATGGTTTCGTTCGACATTGGGCTGAACAACTGGCCGTCAAACTCGGGTTTGGCTTGGATACATCCGAGCTGTCCTCTGAGGAAAAAAAGCAGGCGGTGCAAATTAAGTCAAATTTTTATGGCAACGACGGCTGGACCAAGCGTCGATGACCGTTCGGTTTCCGCGTTTGAGGCGCAAAACTGGCAAATTTGGGGCTTTTCAAGTCAAAAGATGTCGGTTAGAAAGCGTGTCTCGTTACTGAAGCAACCACTAACACGCACCGTTCGGGGGTTAATTTGACTTCACATAAAACTGTAACATAATAAATATGCATCGATTCCTGCGAAAATTAGGTGGCAGCCATCGCGATGATGAGGCAAAATCCGATGACTGTCGGTAGGAACGGGAATCCATTTAAGGAGGCAAAACCGGATGCAAGTAGTTTTGAAGGTTGTCGGTGGAAAGAACGATGGTAGGGAGATCGCCATCGCCGTTCCCAGATTCATTATTGGTCGTGGCGAGACAGCTCATCTTCGACCGGCAAGCGATCTGGTCAGCCGAGAACATTGCGCCATCGAAGTGCAAGACGGAAAGGTGACGATTCAAGACCTGGAGAGCCGAAACGGAACGTTTGTAAACGGAAACCAGCTAACCGAAACTCATGTCGCACGACCGGGAGATTCACTTCGAATTGGGCGACTGCAATTTCAGGTCATCATTGATCCTGTGAAAGCTGGAGCAAAAAAACCAAAAGTGAACAACGTTGTCGAGGCAGCCGCTAGAACCGCCTCCAAAAAGAGTCATTCATTGGAGGACAGTATTACTGACTGGCTTCTGGAAGTGGCGGATGACGATGAGGCTCCGGACACCAACGAAAAGCAAGTTATTGCATCGGCCGAAACCATTCAACTGAATCTTGAGGATACAACCGCGATCCAAAAAGAAATATCCGAAGACGAAAACCACGCAATTGGTACGGCGGACGATGAATCGTCGCATGAAGAATTGGCCGATGAAGAATCGACGGATGACCCAAAGTCCAAAAAGAAAAAACCCAAGCCCAAAAAACTGCCGCCACTGCCCAAATTTCAGCATGACAGCTCGACATCGGCCGCTGACGACGTCTTAAGGAAGTTTTTTAACCGTCGATGAGCGTTGGCAGTTATCCAACTACAACAGCCTTCGTTCCAAAAATTAAATGCAATCGTTCCCCAACCGACGTTCAGCGTCGGTTTTTTTGTCCAGTTTTATGCCCAATGAACGGCGTAGCCCATCGAATAAAGACTATTGGGCTGATAGCCCGCTTGCTATCAATTCCACGTCTTGTTGGTAAACCTGAAACTGCAGCGGCAAGTTGCAGGTACAACCAAAGTATCATTCGGGAGCATAGTTTTGGGCGAAGAACTTCCAGTCCTTGTTGATCGATGTCTGGCAGGCCACCAACCTTCATTCGGGGAACTTATTCAACGTTTCCGCGGGCAGGTCTTTGGCCTTTGCTATCGCATGCTTGGACAACGAGAAGATGCGGAAGACGCCACTCAAGAGACGTTTCTGCGAGTTGTACGAAATCTCCATCGCTGGGATCCTAATCGCGCCTTCGAACCTTGGCTGCTGACCATTGCAGGAAACCGCTGTCGGACCCGGCTCGCAAAACGAATGCGTCGTCCCGGCACGTTATCTCTGGACTATCCTGTCGAAGATCGGTCGCTCGAACTGAACCGCGCAAAACTCCTTAACGAGGAAATCGATCTGGCGCTGCAACAAGTCCGGCAGGAATATCGAGACGCGTTTTTACTGTTCCACAAACAGGAAATGTGTTACGCGGAAATCGCTGACAATTTGAATGTTCCGCTGGGAACGGTTAAGACCTGGGTACATCGTGCACGACGAGAACTGATAGTCAGACTAAGAAAACGAGGCGTTATCGGTGAAAAATAAGCGGAATTGTGACAGCATCGAGAGACGGATCCATCAACTCCTCGATGACCGTCTGACGTTGACGGGCGATCCTTTGCTGATGGAACACACACGGTCGTGCCTGCAATGCCGCCGGTTGGTTGCCGATTACGATGAAATCTTCGTCAGTAAAGAGCCTTTTTCGATTCTGTCGGTATCTGAGCCACACGTCTGGCACGCTGGAGATTCGGAGCCTGACCACCAGCCGGTTCCAAAGGGATTTCCCCAGCTCGTCGCGCTGCTCAGTTCACTTGCAGCGATGTTGCTGCTGGCAGTCGGCATCTGGTTAATTCCAGGCGGAAAACAGCCGATGGAATCAGCCTCGTTTTCCAACTCATCGACAGCGCGAAAGCCGCTGGCTTTCTCAGTCGTCACCAGGACTGGCCGTTTAACCAGCGAAAAAGCAGGCAACCTTGGTCCCAATGCTCCCGGGGCGGCTTCCGACGAACAGTTCCTTCGCCGACTTGTATTCTTTCAACCGCCGACGTTCGTTGAGCTTGCCCAAAATACACCCACGCTTGTGAATTCCGTTCGCTTGCCGACCGCATCACCGTCCTGGCAAGAGATATCAAGTCATCTTGATCCACTCAGCTCTTACTTGCAGTTTTCTGCGGAGCTGCCCGGGTTTCGCAATTTTCATAGTTCCGTTTGCGTTACCCTCAATCTGCTGTCTCGATCATGGGCCAAGCCGGAAGAAATCGAACCCGATTTGGGTTGGTTTCCCGAGAATCGCCCCTTCGCAGCGATTTAAGGTTTGTCGCCAAAGCTTGAATGCTATCGCCGCTGCGATGGTAACGAACGGCATGATAGCACTCGATGATATTGCGATGACTCGAATCTTTTTCTAACCTCCCGCTCAAGTATTTCGATCTGTCGGTCGAGAGTGTGGATTCTAATGAACAAAACCAACCCTGCGTTTCTATTGAAAACGCCGTCGCCAACGTTACTCCGCCCAAGTTGCCCGGGTGAGTTGATGGTCCGGTCCGTTTTTAAATTAGTCGCGCTGCCCTGCCTGATGATTTTCCTCTCGGGCTGCAACCTCGGCGTGCAACGTAAAAACGCCAGTGGTGTGCAAGCGTATGATTCCGGGCAATACACCACGGCAATCAATGAGTTTCAGCAAGCGATCAATCTCAATCCGCAAGATTCGGATGCCTTTTACAATCTCGCCGCGACCTATTACGCACTTGGCAAACAGAGCAAGAATCAGGAAAATTACAAACAGGCAGAACAGCTATATCGACAAGCGATTTCACTGAACGACCAAAACACGCCCGCACACAGAGGATTAGCCGCTGTCCTGGTAGAAACCGGCCAAGAACAGCAAGCCTTCGAGCTGCTTAACACCTGGCACCAGCGCTACCCGAATTCTGCCGATCCAACAATTGAATTGGCACGTCTGTATCAGGAGTATGGTGACAACCGGCGAGCAACAGATTTGCTGGCCGATGCATTGAGAATCGATGGCCAAAACATCCGGGCCCTAAAGGCCATGGGACACATCCGCGAAGTACAGGGCCAAACCCATCTGGCTCTCGACAACTACATGCGAGTCCTCCAAATCGACAATTCTCAAGCCGATGTGGCCGTAAAAGTTCAGGCTCTCCAAACACAATTAGCCAGTTCCAACGGTTCACCCGCCGGCCAGCAGACGGCTCCACAGCCCAGGTACGGGTCGACCAGTCCGTACGTCCCACGTTGAACTATCTGTGGTATCGACCGGTCTGAGAAGTACTCGGCCATTCGTCGACTTTAAAGGTGCGCTACCGGCCCAGTCCGAGGTTTTCGATCGTATCTCGGCGCGTTGTCGATTTTTCTGTTTTCAAATTGATCAGCAATTCGCCGGTTGAGGCGTCCGAACGTGTAAGTAGAAAGTTGCGTGTTCCTACTGCAGCTGAATCTGCCAAACTGGGACAAAACGGCTCATCCGCGGCCCTATCCACAACAAAGTAAGAAGCTTAAAATTCTAAAATGTGGGTGGCAAATTTGCTCAGCGCCGACAGCAATCGCCCTTTTTTCCTGGCCCGTCAGACAGATTTCACTGACGGAATTTCCGAGGGTCTTGGTCAACCAATGTTCGCCAGCAACACGCCAAATGGGTTACACCGCGAAAGCCGATTCCATTCGGTTTTCAATCAGTTAACGTTCGCCTGTTTTTAGGGTTCGACGACTGGCTACACCGCAAAGGTTTAATTGATCTCCTTTAACCGGGACTTGATTTGAGGATTTACGATGTCAACTTCAACTGCCGTTTCTCGCGTTTACAATTTCTCGGCCGGACCTGCTGTCCTGCCGCTTCCGGTTTTGGAGCAGATTCAAGACGAAATGCTGTCGCTGCCGAACGTTGGCAGCAGCATTTTGGAAATTAGCCATCGCAGCAAAGACTTTGATGTCATCCTCGAAGACGCCACGGCTCGGATCCGCCAACTCGCCAACGTCCCAGACACTCACGAGGTTCTCTATTTGCAGGGTGGGGCAGCACTGCAGAATGTCATGATCGCCATGAATCTAATAACAGATTCGAATCAGACCGCAGATTATCTGGTTACTGGCTCCTGGGGCAAGAAAAGCAGCGATGAAGTTCATCGGTTCGGTAATCTCAACGTCGCTTGGGACGGATCTGACACCGGGTTCGATCGAATTCCAACACAACAAGAATTGCGCCTCACGCCCAACGCCGCCTACGTCCATCTCACTTCCAACGAGACCATTCAGGGTGTTCAATTCAAACAACTACCTGAGGCTGCCGGTGTGCCGATTGTTGTCGACAAATCATCCGATATTTTCTCCGAACCGATTGAGGTATCGAAATATGGATTAATATATGCCTGCGCTCAGAAGAATGCCGGAATTGCTGGCGTTACGATTGTCATCATGAACAAACAACTGCTGGACCGCTGCGACAGTCGCCTGCCAAGCTATCTCGATTATTCAAAACACTCAAAGGGTGGATCTCGGTTCAATACGCCATGCACATTTGCGATTTACGTGACAGGACTGGTCTGCAAATGGATTCAAGAGGACATCGGTGGACTTGAAAAGCTGGCCGAACTCAACCAGCGGAAGGCCAAACTGTTATACGACGTCATCGACAATAGCGGTCGATTCTATATCGGTCACTCGGTGCCAGAATTTCGCTCCAGGATGAATGTTGTCTTCAAGACTTCGAATTCAGATCTGGACAACCGTTTCCTTGAACTGGCCAAAGAGGCGGGCATGACAACCCTTAAAGGACATCGTAGTGTCGGCGGTATCCGGGCCTCCATTTATAACGCCATGCCAATCGAAGGCGTCCACACACTTGCCGAATTTATGAAGGACTTTGCTCAAAAGAACGGATAAATCATGTCTATCGCCACAGAAAAACCGCGTAGGGAAACCCGAACTCAACCGATATCACGCGTCATTGTGCTCGATAATATTGCTGATGAGGGAATCGCAAAACTCGAAGCAACCAGTGGAATCGAGTACGACATCCGGACAGGCCTCAAGGGCGAGGAATTGCGAGAGGCGCTCCAGAATTACGACGGTGCCGTGTGCCGAAGTGGTGTCAAGATTACCGCCGAATCCCTCGCGGGGAACAAATCCCTGAAAGCAATTGTGCGGGCCGGAGTCGGTACCGACAACATTGATAAAGTTGCCGCGACGCGTTTGGGGATCGTCGTGATGAACACCCCGGACGGCAACACCATCAGTACCGCTGAACACACCATGGCGCTGTTGCTGGGTTTGTCAAGAAATGTCGCTCCAGCCCAGGCAAGTCTTGCGGCATCAAGATGGGATCGCAAGAAGTTCGAGGGCTCACAGGTTTGCGGAAAGACCCTTGGAATTATCGGACTGGGACGAATCGGCGTCGAGGTGGCAAAACGGGCCCAGGCGTTTGGTATGAACATTGTGGCCTTCGATCCGTTCCTCTGTGGTGAACGAGCGGCCGAGATGGGTGTTCGGAAAATGGAAACCGTGGATGAAGTGCTACCACTGGTAGATTATTTGACCGTTCATACTCCGTTAACGCCGGAAACCAAAGGATTGATCGGTCGCGAGCAGATCAAGAAATTGAAACCTGGAGCACGACTGATCAATTGCGCTCGTGGCGGAATTTACGATCATGAAGCAATGATCGAAGGATTGGAATCCGGCCACTTGGGTGGCGTAGCTCTGGATGTCTACGAAAATGAACCTTGTACGGACAGCCCACTGTTTCAGATGCCAAATGTTCTTTGCACACCGCATTTAGGGGCCAGTACTGAGGAAGCTCAGATTGAAGTCGCCGTCGAAGCGGTTGACTTGCTGATCAACTATTTGACGACGGGCGAGATTCGTTCCGCAGTGAATACGATTTCACTGGATCCGCAAACGCTGAAATCGATGAGAAGCTACCTTGATGTTGCGTATCGCCTGGGAATCATGATGGGACAATGGCACGGTGGAACGATTGATTCCTGCAGCCTTGAGTTTCAAGGTGAGATCGCCCAAAAGGACACCCGTCTACTGGTCTCTTCGTTTTGCGCTGGACTGGTTGGCGACAAGATCGAAGGCGCCAACATCGTGAATGCCGAGATTCTGTGTCGAGAAAAGGGGATCGACATTGCTCGAAAATCAACTGCGGAACACGGAGCTTTCAGCAGCGTGATTTCCGTTAAAGTAGACGGCGAGGGGCGGACGTTGCAGGCTGCCGGGACCGTATTCGGCAAGAATATGCCCCGCCTGATAGGTCTCGGCGAATATCGTACCGAGGCCTACATGGATGGAATCCTGCTCGTTTTCACCCACATCGACGTACCTGGCATCATTGGTTTTGTCGGCAAAGTCTTGGCGGACGAGAACGTTAACATCGCCCAAATGGCCGTCGGTCGAGAAGGTGCCGCTGGTAGCCCGGCCGTCGGTGTGTTGAACCTGGACAACGTCGCTTCGGAATCGGCACTCGAGAAAGTGACTGAAAACGAGTCTGTTCAGTCGGCAAAGCTGATTCACCTTCCTGCGGTCGGTGAATATCCCGATTGGCTGTCATAGCTAAAACGGGAAGCGGCGATTTGATTTTTTAGGGCCGGACGATCGTTGCAGGATTGGACAAGTCACGAGTTTCTGCAACGATCCTGATTCGGTTGGCAACAGGAGGTCGATTTAAGCGGCCCATCTTCGTGTGGCGGAACTGCAATACATCTGAGCAACAGGATCGACGATGGTAGCGAAAGTTTGCCTGGCACTAATTGGAATTTTGTACATCGGCTTAGCAATATTCTGCACTATTGCACCCCAGACAGCGTCGGAAAAGGTCGGCTTTAAACTCGATGGTGGCACCGGGCAATCCGAGTTTCTGGTGATCTATGGGGGTCTGGAATTGGCGATGGGCCTGATTTTCTTGCTGCCGCTCGTCAAGAGCGATACACTCGATTTTTCGTTGACGGCCTGCCTTCTTATTCATGTTTGCCTCGTGATCTTCCGGTCCATCAGTTTTTTTGCCTTCAGCGAAATCTCGGGCACGACCGTCCGACTCGCAATTGGCGAATGGGTGATCCTGATCGTCACCGGCCTTGCCATTTGGTGGCAGAAGAAGTGAGTTAACTTCCTCGTACCGCGTCAAATATTGATTCTGGGGGAAGGCTCGGCATGAAGCACCCGAGCTGTCGCCGAGACAGGTCACGTTCGGATGTTTACTTTTTGCATCATTGGACCGCGCAGTTTGCTCAACCGTTATTGGCCGAATTCTCACGGCGACTGTTTCCCGGTTGTCTGCTGAATGCGGCCGCAGCGCGTGGACGACCGGGTAATACTCAATTACGCTACCTTTCCGGGCGTCCCACCATCGAATCTCGCAATGCCAATCGTCCTCGTCGGTAGATATGAATCTAATCGTTGGTTCCCTTATCCTGTTGTGTCTGTTTGGCAGCGAATTTTTAGATTCGCAAGTTGCTGATGATGTGGGGGCGCGGCTGTGGGCGGTGTTGGCAGCTGTGCTGGTCGTTCCTGGTCTCGCCTTTTTTCAAACACATATCTTGCTTCGCAAGATGCGAAACGAAGACCTCGACCAACGCGGAAAACAATCGTTGTGCCGAAGAATGACGGCCACTCACGCGATCGCCTGGTTGTCGGCCAGTGTCGCAATCATCTGGGCCATTCGTTGGCAGGATGTTGTCCGCGGCAACTGGAATCTTGATCGGTGGCCTCTGGTTGATGAACTGATGATTCTCGCGCCAATCGTGTTTTCCATGGTGGCATCTTGGGCAATCTTTTACGAGCTTCAGGTAGCGATTCAGGACGACGACACCGCAGATAAGGATACCACCAACGATAACCTTGCGGGCAAGTGGCGACATTGGTTTGCCAAGATGCGCCGGCAATTCCAACCTCGGCTGGGGTTCATCTCGATCCGTTTTCGTTTGTATTTCCTCCTGATTCTGATTCCGGTATCCGTATTTGTGACGATTCGCGATTGCGCCGGTATCATTTCGAGTCTTCCGGAGCCTGCCGCAATGTACCTGTGCATCATCGGACTGGCCATCATGATTGTCGTCTTTCCATTGCTGACACTGCTCATCTGGAAAACGGCAAAAATCGAAGATATTGATTTACAACGCGATTTGAGTGAAATTTGCGACGAACAACATCTGAACGTAATGGCAATTCGCGTGTGGAAAACCGGTGACCAAATTGTGAATGCTGCAGTCGCCGGTGTGTTTCCATGGCTCAGAGTCATCCTGCTTTCAGACGGGTTGATGAATCTTTTTCAGCGGAAGGAAATTGAGGCAGTCGTCCGCCATGAAGCCGGCCACATCCGGCTTTGGCACTTACCCACCCGTCTTGTCTTCCTGATTTTGCCGTTGGTTGCGTTGGCGATCTGCGATTCGGGCAGCAATGGCATCACTCCCAGTCAGCTGTTAAGCGGCCCCATTTGGGTTGCCGCGATTCCAATTTTGGCATTCGCCGCGTATTTTCTGTTGACCACCCGCTGGCTCTCCCACCAAATGGAACACGAGGCCGACATGTATTCAATACAAGGCCCCGGATCGAATGTGGACGTATCACCAAAACTCGCTTCGATCTGTCCCGATCGAGCTGATGGGATGCGAGACGCCCTGTTGCGGTTAGCGGCGATTTGTCCAGAGCAATATGAAAGAAACAGTTTTCTGCATCCCAGTATTCGTTGTCGAATCGAATTCATCGACCGGATATTGGAATTCCCCGAATCCGGGAACCAATTTCGCAAATCGTTTGCTCGGCGTCGGCTCGTCATGGCGTTGCTGCTAATCGTCGCCAGCGTTTCATTGATCGTGTTCGTTTGATATCGGTGATCGCCGAGGCATAATTCCAGCCGCATTCACGCGGACTGTCGACAACCTCTAGCTTACGTGACTTGCTCGCAATTCCGACAGTCTGGCAAGAACGGTTCATGTCTCGCGAGTTGGGCTGACCGACAAACCCGGACTTTCCGAAAAATCGGAATCGCAAGAAATTCAGATTGTTCAGGATTTCTCCGCTCTGGTGCCAATTAAAAAGCTAAATATTACTGGTGACGAAATCAGATCCCGCATTTCGGCAATGTCGTCTACGACCCACGACTCACTTCCATGTTCCATTTTCCATCGCCAGCCAAGGTCGTCAGATGCAAAGCTCAACTCATTCGCTCGCCCAACAGGTTTACGATGCGGTGATTCACAACCCGCATTTGAAGCAGCGTCCAGTGCACTTCAACACCGACGAAGGCAAAATCACGATTCAAGGCTCAGTCGAATCGTACTTTGAAAAACAGATGGCTCAAGAAGCCGTAAGACATATCGAAGGAATTCAATCAATCGAAAACCAGCTTGAGGTTCGCTGGTCATATGGCCGGAGGAATTGAAATGAGCAAGTCCAAATCACTTACCGACAATTGCCTTGTCGATGCATTCGGTCAGAACGTCCGCGACTACCGGCGTGATTGCAACAGTACAGCCGAGAAATCATTGACGCTGACGTTCGTGCTAGTGACGCTCTTATTCCTCGCCGTATTGACACGATTTCTGATCAGTTAGGTCGCAGCAAGCGACTCAGCTCGCCCCCGGGGATTTGATTTGTGTTCTCACGACTGCGAGCGATTGTTACCCGGCCGTGCCGACATTTTCAATGGCGACGCGAAACGATGTCTAAGGCAAAAAGGCAGGAATCTCTTCCCGCCTTTGCCCGACTCATCAGCCGGAACGATTGCCTCAGGTTAGTTTCCTCCGGGAATCATGCCGCCAAACTTTTCGACGGCACCTTTGACGGCCTCGTCAAAACCCGCCGGCTTGGGAATGACAATGCTCACTTCCGTGCCTTCGGCAGTCGCTTTGAGAGAATTTAACAATTCCTGCACTACGGCTGCAGCTTCCGGATCCTGCTCCTTGATTGCGCCCACCTGCATGCCTCCTCCCATTTTGGCGATCCCCAGGACGGCGTCGAGTCCGCCTCGTAATTCCTCAGCCTCCGATTCGCTTACTCCGGTTGCTTTTACCGTCAGCAGGTTGTCACCCGAAAAATCCAAACTCAGTCGGATGTTTTTCGCATTGTCAATCAAATCCAAATAGGCTCCGGTCATGGCGTCGCCATTCTGTTTTCCCATCTCTACGGCTTCTCCGATAATGCCGCTGGCCCCCTGGAGGTCCGCCGCCAAACGAATTGACTCGTCCGGAACTTTGGACCACGCATCTTTCAACCCGTCCGAGAACAGCTGGGTCTGCATTGGATGAAAAACATAAGCCTCCGTTCCCACCTCGACCGTGGTGGGATCCACCTGATGGAGAAGCACACCTTCGGGGGCTGCCTCATTATTGGGCGGACGATAATACGTCTTTCCATCACGTTCGATTGAGGGCGAATCCTCCTGCTTGACTTGATCCATCACCTTGTTCGCCGAGGCCTCGTCGGCAAACTTGATCTTCACGAAAAACTCCATCGGCATTTGGCCCATCGCCAGTCCTTGTGCCTTTTCCAGATTCTCAGGTGCACTTACAGCCCCGAAAATGCGATTGATCTTGGTGGGATCCGGGCCTTCCGAATCCTGTTGTGCTACCCAGGCACTGATCTGTTCACCCAAGTTAAGCGATTTTGCAAGGCTGCTGTCTCGAATCATATCCAATCGAATATCAAAAACCAAAACGGCTTTTTGTTGGTCTTCCACTGGCGGTGACTGGGCTAACAACGGTGAGGCCATCGTCGCCAAAAAGAACATAGCAAATAGAAACTTCCGCATTGTCATCTCCCAAGGAATGTAGAACTGCCGTCATTGAAGAAAATAATTGTCTGCTTCGGAACCTTCAAAATCTCAACCATGTTTAAAACGGCCGAAAGACATTTGAAAGACCGTAATCGCGGGCAACTGAATCATCCGATAAAAAACTTTCGGAAAAAGCCCGAGCCAACTGGCCAAGATATTATCAAACCGACGATTTCGCCCACAGGTACTGTGCCGCTTTTTCGAGTGCCATGCCGATATTTTCTGGTTTCTTACCGCCGGCCTGAGCCAAATCTGGCTTTCCGCCACCACCACCTCCGACGATCGGCGCGACCGCCTTGATCCAGTCTCCGGCACTGAACCCCCGTTCGATCAGATCTCGGCTGATACCTGCCGCCAACAGTACTTTGCTTGCCCCCGGAGAGGTTGCAAAAAAGACGGCAACCGGGCTGATTTTCTTTCGAATTTGGTCGATCAGCTGACGCATTACGGCAGGGCTTGCGTTCGGCAGGTCCGCCACAATCAATTGAATTCCGCCTTGTTCGTCCGCCTGCGCGATGAGTTGCTCAACATCAATTGTCGGAGATTCCTGAAGACTCTCCAACTGGGACCTCAATTCGTCGACCTCCGACGTCATCGCAGCAACACGCTCTACCGTTTTATCCAAAGGAACATTAAGAAAGCTGGCGACCGCTTTAAGCGAGTTTCGAATGGCGAAATAGTCTGTCGTATCGCATTGCGTACGAGGGTTTTCCTGAGTCGGTTGATCCGCGCCTTCCTGCTTTTTGCCCGCACTCACCTGTTTCTTGACGCTCTTCAACGTATTTGACAACTCCACCACGGCTTGGGGGATGTTTAAAACGGAGACGTTCAGTTTATCTGCCAGCCATTCGGCATCCCGCTTGATTGAGTTCTGATGCTCGACAGCCCGATCCCCGGTCAACGCTTGAATCCGGCGGGTACCGGCAGAAACGCTTTCTTCAGAAATGATTTCGAACGCAGCGACTTGGTTAATGCTATCGAGATGGGTTCCACCACAAAGTTCCTTGCTGAATTCGCCGATGGAGATCATACGTACTGGATCTGGATACTTCTCGCCGAACAGCATCATCGCTCCCTGCCGTTTAGCTTCATCCAGAGGCACAATCTTCGCCACGATCGGTTCGCCCTCACTGATTCGCTGGATCGCCGCCTGCTCGATCTCGGACAACTGTTCTGGTTCGACGGCCGTAAGATTCGAAAAATCGAATCTGAGGAGGTCATCTGTCACTTTGGAGCCCCGTTGTTGGGCATGCTCGCCAAGAGTTTGTTGGAGAGCGTAATGCAATACGTGAGTCGCCGAATGGGCACGGCGAATTGCCGATCGCCGTTTGTAATCGACCTCGGCTTTAACTTCATCTCCCGAATTAATCTCTCCCTCGACCACCTGCCCGGAATGCACAATGACATCACCGTTTTTTTGTGTGTCAGTTACTTGGAACTTGCCATGCTTGGTCAACAGCCAACCTGTGTCACCGACTTGCCCCCCCGATTCCGCGTAGAAAGGAGTACGGTCGAGAACAACAAACTGTTCGGCCCCAGGTTTCGGATGAAGGCAGTTTTCACGACTCGGATGTAAAGAACGAGTTTCGGATTCGGGCACCTCAACCACATGAAGTTCGGGCATCGCCAACTGCTGGATCAATCCCAGCACAACGCCGGTCGCCTCGGTTGTCTCATAGCCGACGAACTCCGTCGATTTAACCTCTTTCTTGATTTCATCGATCGGCCCGAAGTTACCCATCACCGAGCGAGGGCCTTTGCCGCTATCGATGCCATGCTGGTCCATTGCCGCTTGGTATCCGGTCCAGTCAAACTCCAACGCGCGATCCTGAGCGATGGTGGCGAAAAGTTCCGCAGGAATGCCGTAAGTCGTATAGAGGTCCGCCGCTTCCTGACCATTGACTTGCCGTTCTCCGTCCAACTTCATTTTCTTGAAGATCGATTCGATCCTGGCCAGTCCGTCGTCAAGCGAACCCAGGAATCCTTCTTCTTCACTCTTGATAACCTGCGCAACACGTTCGGCGGTTCCTTTCAACTCGGGATAGGGCGGACCCATTTGATGCACGATTTCGGGCACAATTTTGAACAGAAATGGATCGCGGACTCCCATTTCATGGCCCTGCAAGACCGCTCGTCGTAACAACCGCCGAATCACGTACTCTTCCTTTTGAGATCCCGGATAGACGTTTTCGTGGATTGCCATCACGCAGGCTCTAACGTGATCGGTAATTCGGCGCAACCTCCGCCCATCTTCATTTTCTGGATCGTATTTCGTCCCGACTGCCTCGGCGGTCGCGTGCACGATGGGGAGCAGGGTATCGATATGAAAATTCGTCTTAACGCCCTGCATCGTGGCAGCCATGCGTTCCAGACCCATGCCCGTATCGATATTCGTGGTCGGCAATGATTTCAAGTTGTCGGGTGGGTCGCCAATGCGATCGAACTGGGTAAACACCAGGTTCCAGATTTCGCATTCATCCCCGTCTTCAGGATGATAAAAGATCTCGCTGCAAGGACCGCAAACGCCGTCCGGACCGTCAGTCGGCGCTCCGGCCGGCCAAAAATTGTCGTGTTCTCCCATCCTGGCGATCCGGTCCAGAGACAAACCGACGTCTTTGTGCCAGATGTTCGCCGCCTCATCATCGTCGAGGTAGACGGAAACGGTCAGTCGATCTGAATCAACGGCCAGCCATTGTTTGGAAGTGAGAAATTCCCACGCCCAGATGATCGCTTCGCGTTTGAAATAGTCGCCAAAGCTGAAATTACCCAACATTTCGAAAAACGTATGGTGGTAGGCGGTCCGCCCGACGTTTTCGATGTCGCCGGTCCGAAGACACTTCTGGCAGCTTGTCGCCCGGGTGAATTCCAAATCGACCTTACCAAGGAAATGGTCCTTGAATTGGTTCATGCCTGCCGGCGTGAACAAAACGGTTTTGTCCCAGCGGGGAACCAACACGTCGCTGGCGCAGACCGTGTGAGCTTTCGATTTGAAAAAGTCGAGATATTTTTGGCGTATTTCGTCGGTTTTCATGAATCATCCATCGTTGAAAATGATTTTCAATCATATCGTGATGGACAATTCAGGACCAGAACGCCCCAATCGAAGTTGGATCGAGAATGGGCAGGTTTAGATTCGTCGACGGCGCCTGAACATTCCGGCCCCGATCACTGCAATGCCAACGATACCAGCGGTGGCCGGTTCGGGCACGCCGATAATGACCTGGGTGACCTGAATCGACCATTGATCGGCCCCACTGGCGAATTCCTGGAAGGTCCAAAAACTGCGGGGATCGTTGGGGTCCAGAACCGTGGCGCTGTAATCCCCCCACCGATTGCGTCCGTTGCCGTCCGGTATTTGGTAGTCGGCCACTCCCGCCATGGATTGAGTGACCGCGCCGAAAGTTGTCGTTCCCCCCACGGTCTGACCGGCTACAAAGTAGGCACTCATGAAGTTATTCGGATCACCGCCGCTAAATCCAATCAACACATCCCCAAAATCGTTAACGGCAATCGAAGGGTAGTTGAACGCCAGAGAAATATCATCGATCAATCCCGACTGCACAACCGCATTCGTTACCGAGTCAATCTCGTACCATTCAATCGCGGCTCGACCATTGACTTCGACGCCTTGAACACCCCACAAACTAGCAACGGCACGTCCCGCGATCTGCTGTTGAATCACATTGCCGCTGAACCGATTGTCGCCGGCATCGACATCCGCTTTCGTGCCCGGCTGATCGATGTCAGGAGGTGCACCACGAGGTGTGACCGAGACATCCGCCACTGACGCCGGAGCGCTCGAGATGTTGACATCAGATATTCTTAATATTCCAGCTGGCTTGTTAGACGATGACAACATCTTCAGTGGGCCAGTATTGTTATCCATGTCGAATACTGGCTGAGGCGTAAAACCTGTTGTGCCGAGGGAGACGTCCTCATAGCTCGTCGACGTGAGTGTCCCAGCAATCAAATCGCTTTTATCAAGCACTATAAAGCCGGTATTGAGGCCGGAAGAACTGCCGGCCGTTGGAAACATGTTTGCCGAAATGGTGACGATGTCCTGGTTGAGTCCCAGCATGGGAAAATCGGCCCAGTTTGAGTCGTCGGCATCCGAATCGACCTGGAACGCCGTCCAACCAGCCGTCGGGTCGCTACTGCTGGAAACTCCGACGAGAAAATTGTTCGCATTGGCTGCGTTATCGACCGCGGTCGCGAACCAGCGACCGCTATGTTGATCGTAGACAATACGCGGGTCGAACGAATTCCCAGTGGGTGTAACCCCAGCATTTGTCCAGAAACCGTTCAGCGAGGAGCTTTGTTGTATCGCGCCCGTTCGATCGTAGGCAGCAAATCGACCATTAATCAATTCCACAATATGATTTGGACCGACGGCACCCATGGTATCCGGCGGAATAAATCCAGAGTCAAAAATACTGCTTCCAGTGAAACTGGTTCCCATTGTGAAAATCTGACCATGGCTTAGATGAACTTCAGCCAGACAAAACATGGTGGCGATCGCGACGATTGACGCGTATCGTCTTACGCTCCGCAAACGGCAATTGAACATTTGGGTCACTCATTCGCTTGATGTTATTCATTGATGTTGTTCGGCCAGCTTCACCCGCAATGGCCGAGGGCGTCATTTTGTGTCAAATTCAGATGCCAATCAAGTCAATTCGGGTTGATTTTGGCTGATACCCCCGATGGAGGACTCACAGCAGAATTCCTAATGGTAATAGAAAAAGGCCGGCAAATACCGGCCTGAGTAAGTCGTGGAGGTGATTTAGGTGAAGGTGAGATCCGCGGTTCTGGGATTGCGGAGCTTTCGGGAACCCACTCTGCAATGCGGAGCGGTAACTCCTAAGCAGAAGCTTCCACATCCTTTTCTGACTTGTCCAGTTTTTCAGACATGTCTTCCACGTAGCCACCGGCTTCCAGCACTTTCTGACGAATCTCCTCACAGATCTCCGGATTCTCCAGCAGGAAGTTTCGCGCTTTCTCTTTGCCTTGGCCAAGATGAGTCGCCCCGTATTTGAACCAGGAACCGCTACGGGCAACGATTTTGTGGGCCTGTCCCAGGTCCAACACATCGCCTTCGTAACTGATCCCATTGGAATGCATCATGTCGAACTCGGCGAGCCGGAATGGCGGTGCAACTTTGTTTTTGACGATCTTGGCTTTGACGCGTTGACCAACTTGTACGTCACCGTCCTTCAGAGCACCAATCCGGCGCACGTCGATTCGAACCGAGGAATAGAATTTCAAGGCGCGACCGCCAGGCGTCGTTTCCGGACTGCCAAACATGACACCGATTTTTTCGCGAATCTGATTAATGAAGATCGTGCAGGTTTTGCTGCGCGAGATCGCACCTGTCAGTTTTCGCAACGCTTGGCTCATCAATCGCGCTTGCAGTCCGACATGCGTATCGCCAATCTCACCCTCCAATTCCTTCCTGGGCACCAGGGCAGCGACTGAATCAATCACGATCACGTCAACCGCATTGGACTTGACCAGCATTTCGACAATCTGCATCGCCTCTTCACCACTGCCGGGTTGACTGACCAGTAGCGTATCGAGGGACACACCCAGCTTTTTTGCCCAGGTGGGGTCGAACGCGTGCTCCGCGTCGACGATCGCCGCGATACCACCTTTCTTTTGCGCTTCCGCAATCGCGTGTAACGCCAGCGTGGTCTTGCCGCTGGATTCGGGACCGTAAATCTCAATGACGCGACCACAAGGCAACCCGCTTCCTCCCAGTGCCATATCCAGCGAAAGGCTGCCCGTAGAAATCCCGCGAATCTCCTGCTTTGAATCATTGCCCAAAGCCATAATTGATCCGCTGCCAAACTGGGCTTCGATTTGTTGAACGGCCGTTCTTAAGTGCTCGTTATCGTCCATCATCTTTTCAACAGGCGTCGCGTCAGCTTTGTCAGCCTTCTTCTTCGTGGATTCCGTCTTCTTCGCGGATCCCGTCTTCTTGGTTGCTGCTTTCGCCTTTGCCATGGTCTTACCTGCCTTAACAGTGGGAGAAGTTTTTGAGACGGAACGCCCGCTTCCATTCACAGGCGTTTTCGCCGTGGAAGTCGCATTTTGTTTCGCGTCGGTTGAAAGTTCCGGGGAAGATGTTGTCATTTCGATTGACTCCTGCGTTCCAATTCAATGAGACTTGCGTAATTTCAAGGCCCTTGGGCAGAACTCACCATCCAACGTGATGGATTTTTACGATAAAGTTCTGCCGACAGCATGACAAGTGCCTCCGACTTAATCATTCGCGTTGCAAGCGACACGTCTGGTCACCGATGGCAGGAAAACTCAAAAAAATCGACAATCCATTTATTCGTCGATAAAGTCGCAAAAAAACCTGCCATTGACAGACTTGCGAGACAACCCTATTTCCTGCAACCCCACCATCAAACCTGAACAAACTCGAATGCACAATCGCCGCCTGTTACAACGCACCGAACATATCAGAAACCAAAAAGGATACAAGTGTACACTATCCCTGACACAAGGCCGGCGCCTTATAGTTGCTAGAGTTACCCAATCCGAAGTTGGTCGAATGATCACACCGAACAGCAGCCATTAAGGTGCGCCTCCAGCAGCGTTTTACCCAACGAATGAAATCCAAGCATTTCGTACATCAGAAATAAGGAAACCATCTCATGGATATTGCAAAGATCTTTGAAAACAACAAGAAATGGGCTTCCGAAAAACTCGTACCCGATTCGTCCTATTTTGAAAACCTCTCCAAAGGCCAGACGCCGGAAATCCTTTACATTGGTTGCGCTGATAGCCGAGTTACGGCAGAAGATATGTTTGGCGCCCAACCGGGCGATCTGTTTGTTCATCGAAATATCGCAAACCTGGTCCCCAACACCGATATCAGCGCCATGGCCGTCATCAAATATGCCGTTGATCATCTGAAGGTCCAACACATCGTTGTCTGTGGTCACTACGGCTGTGGCGGCGTCAAAGCCGCGATGCAACCTTTGGATCTGGGCATTCTTAACCCCTGGCTGAGAAGTATTCGGGATGTCTACCGCTTACACGATGACGAACTGGGGGCGATCACGGACATTGACCAGCGATACAATCGGCTGGTTGAATTGAATGTTCAAGAACAATGCGTGAATGTCCTCAAAGCGCCCGAGGTACAACTCGCCTACCACGAGAACCACCTGACGGTGCATGGTTGGGTCGTGGATATCAGCACAGGTCTCATCAAGGACTTGAATGTCGATTACGCGAAAATCATGGAAGGCATCGAGGAGATTTATCGATTGTCGTAGTTTCTGAGAGCCAATTTTAGATCGGCGTTGCACTCAACGGATTGGCCCGATTGGCGACCGCGGATATCACCATGACGGGATAGACCGCCGGAGCACGAGTGAATGGTTGCTGTTTCAGTTTTCACTTGATCCTATCAAGCGAATCGGAAAAGAAATCTGCCTGGTCATCCAATCCATTTCGTCTGCAAAACTCGGCAAGTTCCGTGAACCTGGATTCGGGGTCACAGCGTGTTGCCCACCAAACCTTGGCAACACATTCGGGGCACAGGTGAATCGGTCGGCGGTCCGATTCTGAAAGACTGTTGGATCCACACATGTTGCACTCGTAGGCCGTGCAATGCGCAATTGAAAACATATGGCCGGTTTCGTGCGTGGCAACTCGGATCGTTCGTAACAAACACGTTTTGAATTCTAGTTGGGGATCTCCATTGCGAAATATCGACCAGACACCCACGCGATTTCGCAACGAAGCCTGACCAAATACAAAGTTCCAATTCTCGTCGGGATAAAGATCACTGGACGTGAAAGCGATCAGCGCGACGGCGTCCGCCGGCAACCGCTCTGGTAACACTTCATTTAGCACGTAAACGGATTGAATCTGACGGACGCCCCACGAAGGATGAACGCGGCGAGCGCTAGCCGGCACGACATCATCAAGTGGAAGAGTCTCCATCGTTTTGACGGCACAACCATAGTAGATCCCCAGGAATTCCGCACTCAGGTCAATGATCTTCCGCTGCTCTTCGCCAAACTCGCCCAGTGGCAGAACATACAGGACCTTGCGAGTATCGGTGATCGTTACCGGTCGCGAACGCAAATACTGCTGAAACGTCTGCCCTCGCTCCCGATGTGACTCCAGCCAGTCACCTGACTGAAGCGGGCCCATTTCGGCGTGCAGCGGCTTGAGTTTCCTGGACAGGAGTTGGAGTTTCCGTGTGGCTTTGTCGTGATGGCTGTTCTTTCCCTTCAAAGGCATCGCGTTTACCGAAATCAGCGCTGCGCAGGCGATCGATGCAAGTACCCGCCCCATCGCCTGCCAACGACCACAACGGCTCTGCTTGGAGACTGACCCCATCCCGTGCTATCCTTTCAAATGAATGGTTGCCATCGGCGTATGCGTCGGGCCGGAACGATCGAGGTAGCTTGAAAACACGATGACTTTTCCGACATTACAAGCCCCCGCATCGTGGCGACGGCATCGGTCCGCAGCCTCGAGCAGAGCATCATTCCAGCGTCCGCCGCGTTTCAACCTGCCCAGCGTCATGTGAGGTACGTACTCATTTCGATCCTTGTTGACCCCCCAATGCGAAAGCACTTTCTCGATTTTTTTGTAGATGAGTCGCAGTTGTTCCGCTCCGAGTTCGACACCGATCCACAACGTTCTTGGCTGCGCAGCATTTGGAAACGCTCCCAAACCAGAAATCGTCATTTCGAATGCCGAAAACCCTTCCACCTCCTGCTTGATCAGCCTGCACAATTCGGGGACCTCGGTATCCACGACATCGCCAACAAAATTAAGTGTCACATGCAAGTTTTCAGTGGCAACCCATTTATAGTTGGCTTGGCTATTGGCCAGTCGTTGAATGCAACGTGCCACGTTCTGGTTCACTTTTTGGGATGCCTGCACTGCCACAAATGTTCGGATCACTGCCACTTCGTGAATCTACCCGTCTGAATTCTCGTTATTTCCAAACCCGGATCCGCCCTTGCAAAGCCTGCCACCTGTTGCGTGACGTTACAAAAGCCGGATAATTTTAGGGAATTTCGACCTTCAGTATAAAACAATCCAAGGGAAACCTGTGGCAGCGGAAAAAAAATTTGATGTATTCGGAGTTGGTAACGCAATCGTTGATACTTTAGCGCAGGTTGACGACCAATTAATTTCAGATTTGGGTCTCAACAAGGGAAGCATGGCGCTGATGGACTCCGAGGCCCAAGCCAACGTGCTGGACCGGCTGGAACATAAAGAACTGCAGTTGGCCTCGGGTGGTTCCGCCGCCAATACGATGGTCGCGATTTCCCAAAGTGGCGGCACCGGCGTTTACTCTGGCAAGGTCGCCCACGATACCAATGGAGAATTCTACAAACATGACATGCAGGAATCAGGGATCGGTTTTCACGTCGAACTTGCCCCCGAGGCCAGTCTGCCAACTGGCACCTGCGTCGTCCTGACAACGCCCGATGCAGAACGGACCATGTGTACCCACTTGGGAATCTCGACGACCTTGCACAAATCCGAGATCGACATCGACCTGCTGGCGCAATCCAAATGCAGCTATATCGAAGGCTATTTGTGGGATGCCGAACAGCCTCGGGCCGCTTGCGTGGAAGCTTTCGAACAATCCAACCGATTGGGCGTCAAAGCGGCTTTCACTTTTTCAGATGCGTTTTTGATAGACCGGTTCGCGAAAGATTTTCATGACATCGTTTCGCAATACTGCGATATCATTTTTTGTAATTCTGATGAAGCCCGCCAATTTTTTGAAACCGATGACATCGACGAATGTAACCACCGCATGGGTGAAATCTGCAATCTGGCATTCATTACCAACAGTGAAGAAGGTTGTCATGTCATCGAGAACGGGGAAATCACCAAGGTCGACGGATTTCCGGTTAAAGCGATCGATACCGTGGGAGCAGGAGACGCTTTTGCCGGCGGAACTCTCTACGGCCTTACGAATGGTCTGACATCGGTCCAAGCCGCCAAATGGGGTAATTATCTCGCCTCACGCGTCGTGGAAATGATCGGCCCACGACTGGACTCGGACATGAAAGAACACCTGAAGTCGGTCGTTGCCTCCTAGTCCGCTCTGGAGCCTGGATCATGATCACGACAATCGCGCGAAAATCGCTGATGGCATTGACCGGCCTATTTCTGTGCCTCTTCCTGGTCATTCACCTGGGAGGCAATCTGCAATTGTTCCTGCCGGGCGAACAAGCCCGACTACAGTTCAACTGGTATGCCGATACCCTATCTCACTCGCTGCTGATCGAAGCCGCCGCGATCGTAACCTACGTTTCCGTTTTGGCCCATTCTTTGTTGGCGATCTCGATCACCATTCGGAATCGAAGCGCCGCAGGGGTCGGCTATCAGTCGACGAAACCCGACGCAGGCTCGACTTGGTACTCGCGTTTTATGGGCGTGTTGGGGTTCATCATTCTCGTCTTCCTGATTGTGCATATGAGTGATTTCTGGTTCCCTTTTAAAACCGGCGCAGATTTTGGAGTCGATCGCAACGGCCACCGTGATCTATTTGCGTTGATCACGACTGAATTTCAAAAGGGATGGAAGATCGCACTTTACGAGGTCGGTGTATTGGCGGTTGGGTTTCACGTTGCCCACGGCGTGTACAGCGGCCTGCGCTCGCTTGGTGTTTACCACCCCGGCTACGCCCGCATCTTGCGCTGGCTGGGATTTGGTTTGGCCGGTCTGTTGACGATCGGGTTTGGCAGCATGCCGATCTACATTTATTTCACGCAATAAGTACGGCCCCAGTTCAATTCAGTTAAATTTAACGGACGGGCAAAAGGATGATGAAACTTGATCCGAAAATTCCTGACGGACCCATTGAACAAAAGTGGAGTCGCTACCAGGGTTTGTGCCGGCTTGTCAATGCATCCAATCGCGGCAAACTGAAGGTGATTGTGATTGGAACCGGCCTGGCAGGTGGCGGCGCAGCGGCTGCCCTGGGTGAGCTCGGTTACCAGGTCAAAGCATTCTGTTTTCATGACAGTCCCCGCCGCGCACACTCGGTGGCCGCACAGGGCGGTGTGAATGCCGCAAAAAACTATCAGAACGATGGCGACAACATTTATCGAATGTTTTACGACACGGTAAAGGGTGGGGATTTTCGTTCGCGTGAAGCCAACGTCTATCGAATGGCAGAGCTTTCCGTAGCCCTTATCGATACGTGCGTTGCTCAAGGTGTTCCCTTTGCCCGGGAGTACGGTGGAGTGTTGGCCAACCGGTCGTTTGGCGGAGTTCAGGTCGAGCGGACGTTTTACGCACAAGGTCAAACCGGCCAGCAGTTGTTGCTGGGAACGTATGCCGCATTAAATCGGCAGATCAATGCCGGCAGTGTAGAAATGTTCAGTCGTCACGAACTGCTGGACCTGGTGGTTGAAAACGGACGAGCTGTCGGTGTCATCGTTCGCGACATGATCAACGGACAATTGGAACGGCACGCCGCTCATGCGGTGGTTTTGGCCACGGGCGGTTACGCAAAAATCTATTACCTCTCGACCTTGGCCCTGGGCAGCAACGCCACGGCAATTTGGAAAGCCCACAAACGCGGAGCGATGTTAGCCAATCCGAGTTTCGTTCAGGTTCACCCAACCAGCCTGCCGCCAATGGGAAAATATCAAGCCAAACTGACATTGATGTCGGAATCGTTACGCAATGATGGACGAATTTGGGTGCCAGCTCGACCCAACGACGAACGGGAGCCTGGCGCCATCCCGGACGCCGAACGCGACTATTACCTGGAGCGTCAGTATCCGACCTTTGGCAATCTGACTCCGAGAGACATTGCCTCTCGGGCGGCCAAAGAACGAATTGATGCGGGACACGGTGTCGGACCACTCAAGAATGCCGTGTATCTCGATTTCCGAGATGCCATTGATAAGCATGGGCGGGAGGAAATCGAATCTCGATACGGAAATCTTTTTGACATGTATCGAAAAATCACGGGTCTTGATGCTTACTCTGAACCCATGAAGATTGCGCCGGCAGCCCACTTTTCGATGGGCGGGTTGTGGGTCGATTATGAGCTGATGACAACCGTGCAAGGCTTGTATGCGGTGGGCGAATGCAACTTCGCAGACCATGGTGCCAATCGACTGGGAGCCAATTCACTGTTGCAGGCGTGCGTGGACGGCTATTTCATTTTGCCCTGCACGATCGGCAACTATCTGGCAGATTTCGTTGGTTCCCCAATACCATCGACTGACCTTGAGTCTTTTGATCGGGCAGAGGCCAATGCGAGAGCTTCCATCGACAAACTGTTGGCTAGGCAGGGCTCCCGATCGGTCGATGATATCCATCGGGAATTGGGAGCGATCATGACCGACCGCTGCGGCATTTCTCGATCTGAATCCGGACTTAAATCGGCGATGGACGACATCCGGCGACTGAAGCAGGAGTTTCAAAGCGAAGTCCGTGTGCCAGGCGGTCCCCACGAACCCAATAGCGAACTTGAAAAAGCCCTCAGAGTTCAAGACTATCTGGAATTGGGCGAGTTGATGTGCCGGGACGCCCTGGAGCGAAACGAATCCTGTGGCATGCATTTTCGAACAGAGCATCAGACGGAAGCGGGAGATGCGTTGCGAAACGATGATGATTTTGCCTTTGTCGCGGCCTGGGATAATTGCGGCGAACAACCCGCAAAACTTTATCGGGAACCGCTGAGTTTCGAATATGCGACCATGATTGCACGGAGTTATCGGTAATTATGAAGATTCTATTTCGCGTGTGGATGCAGGATGGCCCTAACACTGAAGGTAAATTTGTCGACCATTCCGTCGATGACATCGATCCGGACATGTCATTCCTGGAAGCACTGGACCACGTTAACGAACAACGGATCGCCCGCGGTGAACGTGTCATCGAGTTCGATCACGATTGCCGTGAAGGAATCTGCGGGACCTGCGGTGTTGTGATTAATGGTCGACCACACGGCCCCCTAAAGGCGATAACAACTTGCCAGTTACACATGCGGTCGTTTGATGAGGGGGCGAAGATAACGATCGAGCCATTTCGAGCCCATGCCTTTCCCGTCGTCCGGGATTTGAAAGTCGATCGAAGTTCACTCGATCGCATTCAACGATCTGGTGGATATGTATCAACCAACATCCGTACCGCGCCGGAAGCGAATTCGATTCTGATTGCTCGGGACGCGGCGGAAGCTGCCTTTGACGCCGCTGCCTGCATCGGTTGCGGCGCCTGCGTGGCGGCTTGCAAGAACGCGGCTGCATCGTTGTTTACGAGCGCCAAGCTCTCGCACCTCAGTCATCTGCCACAGGGTAAAATCGAATTGCACGAGCGAGTCGTGCGGATGGTCGAAACGATGGACCAGGAAGCCTTCGGCAGCTGCACCAACACAGAGGCTTGCGAAGCGATCTGTCCCCAAGAAATCTCGGCCGATAATATTGCCAGGATGAATTGGCAGTACCATTGGGCGCGCATTCGATCCCTGGGCTGGCAACGGTAGGCCAACGATTCGCGGTCCCGGATTCTTATCACATGGCAGCCCGGAAAAACCTGGCCGCGGCGGAATCGTGGTTGATCGTGTGTTCGCGGTCGCAACCAGACCGACGGAACGGCATCCAACGTTAAATCGAGATCTCATTCGGCAAGAAAGACTAATGCTGCCGATTAAACCAGCCAAGACCCACTCGCGACATTTCGACGCAAGGTCAAAACATTTGCGGCACCCACCAAAAGGTGAATCAAGCGACCGTTAAAGACGCTTAAAGGAAGAAAATTGCTCAAAAACAAGCTTACATAACTATTACACAGCCCAAACGTTTGAGCGACGGGCAATGCGTCGACTTCTCATATACTTCTCAAGTTAAATGTTGAGGCAGTTGGCAGCCGACAGGTTGCAAACTTCATTTTCAACAATTTTACAAAAGCCAGTCCGGTTCCGTCATTCGCGTTTCACGCGGCAAGAATGAAATTGGCTCCGGGTTTTCTACGAAAGATATCTTGGCAATAAGGACCATGAACATGGCGTCTGTCACAGAACCACGAACCAAAAAATCGACACATAAGTCTCGATCCGCCGGATTCTCCGCGGTGGAAGATTTGCTTGAGCCCATCGTTTCACCTGAACACGACCTCGTCATCACGGATCCAATCGCTGATCACGAACTCCACGTTGATTTCGACGATCATGATCGAGACCACTCATTAACACACAAATTGCTAATTCTGGGCGCCGTTGTCATTCCCTTTGCGGGCCTGGTCTTCGCGATCGTCTCGGCTTGGCAATTCGGCATGATGAGTTGGCTGAATCTGGCGATGTTGATCGGTGGCTGGTATTTGACTGGCTTGGGAATCACCGTTGGTTTTCACAGAATGTTGACCCATCGATCCTTCGAAGCCAAACCCTGGGTTCGGTGGGTTTGGTCAGGACTTGGTTCGTTGGCAGTAGAAGGATCCCCAATCGACTGGTGCATGGTACACCGTAGGCATCATCGTTTCAGCGACGCCGAAGGCGATCCTCACTCTCCTCACCTGCACGAGGGTGGTTTCTGGAATTCGGTCAAAGGATTCTGGCATTCACATTTGGGATGGCTATTCAACAGCAACTGGACCCGGCAGGAGCGGCTGAAGTACGTTCCCGATTTGATGAATGAAAAGATGCTGGTGAATATTGATCGCAAGTACTATTGGTGGGTCGTCGCCACCTTGGCGATTCCAGCTGCGATTGGTGGACTGGCGACCTGGAGCATTCAAGGAGCCTGGTTGGGTTTCATCTGGGGAGGACTGGCTCGAATTTGCTTTTCTCACCATATGACCTGGTCGATCAACTCGATTTGCCACATTTTTGGTTCGCAGGACTACAAATCTGCGGACGACTCGCGGAACAATTTTGTGTTTGGCATTTTGAGTCATGGAGAGGGATGGCACAATAATCATCATGCATTTCCAACTTCAGCACGCCACGGTTTGAAGTGGTGGCAATTCGATTTGAGCTGGATCGTGATTCGCGCGATGGAACGAATGGGATTGGTCTGGAACGTCAAACTTCCGTCCGAACGACAACTGGAATCGCGAGCCTTGAAGTAATGCCATACTGAGATAGAGATGTCCGG
This sequence comes from Pirellulaceae bacterium, assembly GCA_942492215.1. GTDB lineage: Bacteria > Planctomycetota > Planctomycetia > Pirellulales > Pirellulaceae > Mariniblastus. Next base: position 90,099 of record CALODY010000009.1, on the reverse strand, counting down.
ATCCGGAAGCCACTTTTCGTCCGGAGACACTTCACGAATCAGGCGAAGCAGATAACGGTGATCGGGTCTTGCCATTTGCCCGAGACCCTCCCTTCAATTCGACCAGTCGCATGCAGGGGTGACCAATGAACTTCATCAGCCTCCAGCAATCAATTACCACCGGCAGAGCCGGTGGTATGAGGACGGCACCTGAAAGGGGCCGAATATCCTAACCCGACGCGTGAGCAAGAGAACGCAGTCATCACCCACCTCCCCCCGCTAACGCCTCGGGTTACTACAAAAAACGGCAGAGCCTGATTGGTACGCACCAGCAGAGCTGGTGGTTTACGAAAGTGAATTAGGGTCACTTCGTCAGCGACCCAGTAATTCCAGGCCGTGATCGCCGGTAACCAGCAGCTTCGGCGAGGCGTCATTCTGGACGTGGAACAGAGGCCCCAGTTCGTCCACGGTCAGCGCGATAGGGGCATGCGTAACAACGACACCCAGCGTGAAAGATAGCCGCCTGCGGAATTCTTCTTGAACATGCACTTCCTGTACCGCGGGTTCTCATTGCCGGCGGACGATTAGCGGGCTATGACCAACGGGCTGAAGATCACGTAAAGCAACAAGGTCAACACAACACATACGATTCCTGCGGCAAGAGCTCCCTTGGAACCTTTCAGGTCCATATCCGTTTGGGATTCGAATGTCACCGCTTCTTTCAAAGGTGCCACGGCCGTCATCACCACCATCACTGCCACACAGATCCCGAACACAATGGCCATCCGATTCAGGAACTGTACCGAGGGCATGGTGAATTTCAGCGTCGCGTAGCACACAATGCTGGTCAGCAAGCCGACGACGCCAGCGGACCTTGGGCAACGACGCAGGACAAGCCCCACCACGAATACCGCCAGAATCCCGGGCGAAATCAGCCCCTGAGATTCCTGGATGATGGTAAATATCGAGTTGGAGAGATTCGGATTCCCCAGCGCAGGCGCTAACAGGCAAGCGATGACGCCAAAAACAACGACACAGATCCGTCCCACGAGTACAATCGTTTGTTGTGAGGCGTCGCGCACCACGTACTTCGAAAACAGATCCATCGTGAAAATGGATGACGCCGCATTCAACATCGCGGCCAAGGAACTGATCACAGCGCCTAACAACGCCACCAAAACAAAACCTAGCAGGCCTGTGTTTGGAGGCAGCATCCCCAGCAGATTTCCCAACGCCGTGTCGTATTTGTAGGCCACCAACGCTTGCGACGTCGTCGTCGCCCGGGCACTCTCCGCCTTGGTTTTCACCTCGTTATTGTATGTCTCGACTTCGGCGGCTAGTTCTGGGTTGATGTGCTTCCAGGCATGGTCTTCCTTGGCGCTAAACAGTTGATACTCCGCTGGTGATTTGGCATCAAAATCTGTTTTGAGCATCGGCAACACGAAGACATTCGATCCGTTCGCCTGTTCCATTGAGTCTTGATCGTCGTAAACCGCGATCATATACGACGGTCCTTGGTGAGCCGCACGAGCGTCGGCACTCGGTTTTTCGCTCATCGTGACGTATTCTGTCGATGGATTTGCCTGGAGATACATGGCCATCGCCCCAGCGGCATCGCTGCGGGCATCCAGTCGCATGTTCTCGTGAAACAGGTTGAACGCAATGATTCCAGGGATCACGACGACAAACGGAATGATCAGCTTCAAAAATGCGGCGAACACGATACCCTTCTGGCCTTCGGACAAAGAGGATGATCCCAGCGTTCTTTGGGTAATGTACTGATTCAGCCCCCAGTAGTAAAAGTTCGGGATCCAGAGCCCCAACAGGAGTGCGGTCCAGGGCAAGACATTATCGTCGGCGGGCAGGAACATATTCAATCGATTCGCGTTGAGGTCCATGAATCGCGCAAACGCGCCCTGTCCCTCGTCAAGCGTTTTGATGGCCACTTCTCCAGTCGACACATCAATGACGGTGGCCGCTTCATCGATACTCCCCAATCGGTCGAAGGCGAAGTACATGATCAGCGCACCGCCGATGATCAAAGCGGAACCTTGCAGCAAGTCTGCCCATACGGAGGCCTTCAATCCGCCAACCACCACATAAACCATCGCAATCAGTGCGATAAACAAAGAAGGTTGCCACAACTCAATGCTCATTCCAAACCGCCGGCCAAGGGTCTGCACCGTCAGCGCGCCAGAATAGGTCACCGCTCCCAGGAGGAGGAGGTAGATCAAGATGGTCGCTGAGGCCATGATTAAACGAGCGAGCCAATTGAATCGGTACTCCAAGAACTCCGGCATGGTGTAAATACCTGCGCGGAGAAAGTAGGGCAGAAAACAAAAAGCGACGACGACCAATGTCACCGCGGCCATCCATTCATAACTGGCAATCGCCAGGCCGACGTGACTGGCCGCATTTCCGCTCATCCCCACAAACTGCTCGGTCGAGATATTCGCTGCGATCAATGAAAATCCGATTAACCACCAGGTCAATCCACGCCCCGCCAGAAAAAAGTCCTGCGCATTTTTCCCGCCCTTGTGACCACTCCGGCTCTTGAACAACCCAACCGAGACCACTGCCAAAATGAAAACAACAAAGACGATGACGTCTGCGAGTCCCATGATTTTGTCCTTACTACAAGCCGATGCAAAAACCCAGTTCGTCGAGCCTGTGGACGCACCGGAGAATTGGAGACGAGCCGATTCACCAGCTCGTTCACGCCGTTGAGTTCACCATGTTAATTGATCAATCTTCCTTCGTCGCGACCCTTTCGCATCTGAAATTCCAACTTTCTTTTCAAAAAAAGCCGGGCAAGCTACGCAAAGAATGCGGGCTGAATCAAACGAGAATCGGCACATCTTGCCTACGACTCGGTGGCCGGTGGTTTGCGAATGCGGATACGATTCAGGTTAATTTGGATCGCAGGAAGCGATTGAGGTCGTCTTTGAATCGCGGCGGCAGTTAACTGCATGGGCAGCAGCAACGCTACGTCTGGCTGTGAATCGGTCGACCATTATTACCAGCGGGTGATCAATCAACTTGACCTTTGTCTGACCTTGGGCACTGCAAAGCAGCAAATAATCAACTGAAAACATTCGATTTTTGCCTGCAGAATCTGTAAAGTCGATGATGTTGCTGGTATTATCTGCCATCGGCCGACCCCGTTTGCATCTCATACTGCGGTGGAGTTACCTCGATTTTCAACGCATGTGAAACATCAACCGTTTTCGTGCGAGCGGTGAATCCTGTTCCAACATGATTTTATCCAACGACAAGAACTGGTAGGAAACGTCCGGGGCGAATTTTCGATCGCAATGAAGGTCAACCAACAGCAACAGGGTCAAACTCGGCCCCATACCATGCTTGTGAGGCAGGATCGTTGAAAAACAAAATCATCTACACCGGTATGGTCTCCCTCGTCGTCGCATTGGGCGGATTTCTAATGGGATTTGATGCCGGCGTCGTATCCGGTGCAAACCCTTTTTATAAAGACTATTTCTTTCTCAGCGACTGGGCTCTCGGTTGGTCGGTCGGTTGCCTGACTTTCGGCGCCATGTTGGGCAACGCCGTCGCCGGACCGTTAGCCGACCGATTCGGTCGAAAAATCGTGCTCATCATGGCAGCCCTGTTTTATTCGATTTCGGCACTCTGTTCGGCGTTGGCAACCGATTTCAATTTCTTTATCGTCGCCCGCATGCTGGGTGGCGTGGCGGTCGGACTTGCGCTGTTAATTGCACCCGTTTACATCGCCGAGATTTCTCCGCCAAAACTTCGCGGGCGGTTCGTTTCGTTCAACCAACTGAACATTGTGATCGGTTTTTCTGCCGTTTTTTTCTCAAACTATTACATTCTTAAGCTGGCCGAGTCCGACACCTTCGAACTGATCACCAAACCTGATTGCTGGAGGTGGATGCTGGGCGTGGAGACCATCCCGGCACTCTTGTATTTCTTTTTGCTCGCGCTGGTGCCGCGCAGTCCTCGCTGGCTGGCGCAACGCGGTCGCGACAAGGAAGCCCTCAATGTGCTCAGCCGGGTGCTCGATGCCAACGAAGCCGAGCGGTCATTGGAGGAAATCAAAGTCCACCTCCAATCGGACGGGAAAAAGAACGCTTCCGTGGCCGAGTTGTTTTCGCGACGCATGAGCTTCATCATGTTCATCGCCTTGGGGCTTGGTTTCTTTCAACAGATCACGGGAATCAACGCCATCTTCTACTACGCCCCGACGATCTTTGAGAAAACAGGAATTCCACAGGAAAATGCATTCCTGCAGACGATCATTATTGGACTGGTCAACGTTGGTTTTACCGTGCTGGCCATCTATTTGATCGATCGCCGTGGTCGACGACCATTGCTACTCATTGGTACTTCGGCGATGGCAGTTTGTCTGCTGGTGACCGCTTGGGCCTTTCACTCGGCGACCTTCCAATTGAGTACCGAGTCCATCGCTAGTCTGAAAACGTCGATGCCAGCGGAGGTTGTCAACGCTTTGTCGCCAGTTGACGGAAAGATCTTCGACAACGAAAACGAATTTATTACGGAAACCACACGCCTGATTGAACCTGTTGTGATGGGTCAATCCGATTTCGTTGCCACGATTCCGGTGGAACTGAAAAAGGTCGTCGACGGACTCAAGAACGAATCATTCGCGGATACGATCGCATTCGAAGATGCGATGATCGTCGGAGTTGGAAAACAGAATTTCGTCCGCCAATTTCCGCTGCCTGGGAAAAATGCGATGCGAGCGATCAAGAAGCAAACATTCGGCTCCCGAGAGGCATTCTTTTTGGCGATTAACAAATTCATTGACGAAACGACGCTGGCTGGTCATAAGACGACTCTCGTGAACAAGGGCCTCAGCATTAACGCGGCATTGGTTTTCTTGGCGATCATTGGTTACATCGCAGCGTTCGCAATTTCTTTGGGTCCCGTTATGTGGGCCATGTTCTCCGAAATCTTCCCCAATCGACTCCGCGGGGTAGCCATTTCGGTCGCCGGCTTTTTTAATTCGCTCGTCAGCTACGCGGTGCAGCAAGTTTTCCCTTGGGAGCTTTCCTCACTTGGGCCAGCCGCGACTTTTTTGATTTTTGGCATTTTTGCCGCGCTCGCCCTGGTCTTCACCATCCGGTTCATACCTGAAACGAAGGGCAAAACGCTCGAGGAACTTGAAGAAGAACTTGTCATCTCAAAAGACTGATTTAATAGGCAAAGGTATACGACTATGTCCCCGAGATCTGGAATTCCGATTCTGATGTTGACCGCCCTTTTTACTCTGCCGGGTGCCGTTCAGGGTGCCGATGACGACAATCCTCAAGTTGTTGTCCAAGCCGTTGATTTTATCGCCTCCTCAGATGGCGTTTCGAAAAACGAAAATCATGTAGCCTTGGAGAAAGGTGCCCAGTGGTTTTCTTTCGATGTGGAGATCCCCACGGCGGGTCGATATCGCGTCGACATCCAGGCGAAAGCCGATTCCGCGGACCAGGCAACACTGAGTCTGGAAGACTACATTCACAACCAAGACGGCCGGAACTACGACATTACTGCCGCCATGATTCCACCGCCGGGCAACATGTTTTCGACGATCACGAAGTTTGGCTCTCCGCTGAACGTGGGCAAACATAACATGAAACTGAACTCCAGCGGCGGCTCTGCGTCCATCCAGTCCATCACATTCACGCTGATCAAAGCTCATCAACTGACGCCCTACACATTGAAGCAAAACGTCGAGGGGGATGAATGGGTGCTAGTATGGTCTGACGAGTTTGAATCCGATGGCCAACCTGACCCAAAGGTCTGGGCATACGACATCGGCAACTGGGGCTGGGGCAACCGGGAACCACAATATTACACCGAAGGCCGTCTCGAAAACGCCCGTTGTGAAAATGGCCGACTGATCATCGAAGCCCGAAAAGACCGGGATGATGGTGGTTGGTCGTCGGCACGCCTGACGACTCGGGGACGCGTGAGTCTGCTTTACGGTCGGATCGAGTTCCGCGCCAAAACGACGACGGGCAATGGAAACTGGGCGGCGATTTGGCTGCTCGGAGACAACTACCGCGATGAAGTCTCTTGGCCTTATTGCGGTGAGGTCGACATTCTGGAAAACGTCGGTCGCGAGATCGACGACAAAACCGGTGACGGCAAGACTCATTTCTCCTGTCATACGCGTGCCTTTTACTTCAAGCAGAACAACCATATTTCCGCTATCAAACAGGTCCCCCAACTTGGCGGTAAATTCCATGACTATGCGCTGGAGTGGACGCCCAAAGCCATGAAGATCTTTCTGGATGGGGAACATGTCTATACTTATGACAAAACGGCGAACGACCTGGAGTTCCCTTTCAACCAACCTCAAAACCTGATTATCAACATGGCGATGGGTGGCGGGATGGGTGGCGAGATCGATCCCTCACTGACCAACGAACAAATGGAAGTGGAGTACGTGCGCGTTTATGGCCGCCAATAACGAGCAACCGACGGGCAAGCGGAAAATTTTCGCCGGGGAAATTCCGCTTCATTTTTCCGAAAATGAAATCGCTGGCGATTTCACCGAACTCGATGGCGAGCGTTTTTATCAAATCCGCAATTTCGATCACCTGGCCCCGTTCTTTATGAGCGTTGTCAGCGATTCAAATCATTGGATGTTCGTTTCCAGTAACGGCGCGCTGACCTGTGGACGTCGCAATCCGGACGGCGCTCTGTTTCCTTATACAACCGACGACAAGATTCACGATGCACAGGGTCAAGTTGGGCCGCAGACGGTCCTGCTGGTGGAAAGACAGTCTGGCGACGCACTCTGGGAGCCGTTCTCAAAGCGATACGAGGGCGTGTACGAGGTCGAGCGAAACCTCTACAAGAATACGCCAGGAAACAAACTTGTATTTGAAGAAATTAACAGGACGCTACAGGTTGAGTTTCGGTACGCGTGGTTTTTCAGTGATGAGTTTGGCTTTGTTCGCCAATCGACAGTTACAAACCTGGCGAACCGGTCGATCCGGCTGCGGCTGATCGACGGAATCAAAAACCTGCTGCCCGCTAACGTTGACCGCACGATGCAGAACAACTTCAGCACTCTCGTTGACGGTTACAAAAAGAGTGAGCTAATCTCCGTAAGCGGCATTGGAATATTTGCTCTCAGCTCGATTCCTGTGGACCGTGCCGAACCCAGTGAGTCACTGCTGGCCAATACCGTCTGGTCGATCGGATTGGAACGACCGATTCATTTGCTTAGCGATCGGCAGCTGGAATCGTTCCGGCGCGGATACAATCCCGATCCGGAATACTTCGCGCGCGGCGTTCGAGGAGCCTATTTCGTTCACTCGGAAATCGAGTTGAAGGCGGGGCAACATCGGCAATGGTTGCTCATCGCGGAGGTCGATCAAAACGCATGTGCCATTGCCGAGCTGGATCAGAGGATCCAACAAGACGATGATTTGGTCCGCCAAATCCTGACGGACGTTGAGCAGGGAACCTCCAATCTGCAAAAGATCGTTGCGGAGGCGGACGGCATCCAGTCCGGAGGCGATCCGTTACAAGCGGCTCGGCATTTTTCCAATACGCTGTTCAACGTGATGCGTGGCGGCATTTTCGACGACGGCTACAACCTGTCACGTTCAGACCTGGCCGTCCACCTCGAATCCTCCAATCAGACCGCATTCCATCAAATCGACATGGGCGCGTTACCAGAACGGTTTTCATTGGCCGAAGGATTGGCTTTTTTCCAGGGTTTGGGGGATCCGGATCTGGAACGGCTTTATTGCGAATATTTGCCGCTGACCTTTAGCCGTCGTCACGGCGATCCAAGTCGACCGTGGAACGCATTTTCGATCGAGACCCGAAATCCCGACGGGTCCCGGAAACTCTCTTACCAGGGCAATTGGCGAGATATTTTTCAGAATTGGGAAGCACTTGGAATTTCCTATCCTGAATACCTGGAAGGCATGATATTCAAGTTCGTCAACGCCTCGACGGCAGATGGCTACAACCCCTACCGAATCACACGCGACGGGATCGACTGGGAGGTTCACGATCCGGAAGATCCATGGTCCAACATCGGCTATTGGGGCGATCATCAAATCGTCTACCTGCTCAAACTAATGGAGCATTCTGAGGCCTACCATCCCGGACGGCTGCAAGCGTACCTTGGAAAAGAGATCTTTGCCTATGCCAGCGTTCCGTATCGCATCAAACCTTACGCAGCACTGTTGGCCGATGCGCAAAACACCATCGAGTTCGATCACGAAGCTCACCACGCATCCTTGACGCTGGCTGACCAGATTGGCTCCGATGGCAAGCTACTGTTCGGTCCGAACGAGGCGATTTTGCACGTCAATTTGACGGAAAAGTTGCTGGTTCCTTTATTGGCGAAACTATCGAACTTTATACCGGATGCGGGAATCTGGATGAACACTCAACGTCCCGAGTGGAATGACGCGAACAATGCCCTCGTGGGCTCCGGCGTTTCGATGGTGACCCTTTATTATTTCCGTCGTTACCTGCGCTTTTGTTCGCAACTATTTGCGGACGTTTCGGAACAAGGTATGGATTTGTCCGAGGAGGTCGCCGAACAGCTACGCGAGATGTTGACGGCATTACAAGACCAACGCGAACAGCTATTCCGTGGATTCGATTCGAGGCAGCGACGCGAGTTGCTTGATTTACTCGGCCGTGCCGGCAGCCGATTTCGTGCGGTTTTGTATGCCTTCGGCCTTACCGGCAACAAAACCAGCTTTTCCGTTTCCGATATCGTCGCCTTTCTCAACCTGGTACAGGAGTACGTGGACCGGACGATTGAGTCGAACCGACGTGAAGACGGCCTGTACCATGCCTACAACCTGATGCAAGTCGATTCCGATGGTGGTATCTCGATCCGTCATCTCGATGAAATGCTGGAGGGCCAAGTGGCCGTGCTTTCTTCAGGTAGACTTGACGCTGCCGAGAGTCTGGAGCTTCTTCAAGCTTTGCGGGCCAGCTCGCTGTATCGCGAGGATCAAAATAGTTACCTGCTTTATCCGGATCGCGAACTGGCATCCTTCATGGAAAAGAACTGCGTGCCCGCTAAGACCCTGGAACTGACCAACGTTGACCCGCGGGTCCTCTCCCAGGATTGCCACGGCCAATCACATTTTAATCCTGCACTTCGAAACGCAACGGATTTGGAACGCCTCCTGAAGGAACTTGACTACCCGCCGGCGGAGCGCGAGGAATTGCTGGACCTCTACGAATCGGTTTTCGACCACCAGTCCTTTACCGGGCGATCGGGCACCTTTTTCAAGTATGAAGGACTCGGTTGCATTTACTGGCACATGGTTTCCAAACTGCTGCTGGCGGCAGCCGAGGCTTGTCGGAATGCGAAGGCGAGCCAGGAGTCGGACGCACTGATTCGACAGCTTGTGGACAGGTACCACGATATTCGTGGGGGAATTGGTGCACACAAATCTGTCGTCGAACAGGGCGGATTTCCGACAGATCCTTATTCGCACACACCTTCGATGTTGGGAGCCCAACAGCCAGGACTAACCGGACAGGTGAAAGAAGACTTCATGGTGCGGTTGATTGAGCTTGGAATCCGGGTCGAAAAAGGATGCATCCGGTTCGACCCCTTCCTGCTGTCGGACGACGAGTTTTCTAATGGTGTGCTGGAATTCACGTTCTGCAACGTACCCATCGATTTATCCAAAGGGGAGGTGGCGGGTATCCTCGCGGTGCTTGCCACCGGTGAAACGATCGAGGTCGGCGGCCTGACCCTGGACAGGGAGCTCAGCCAACAGATCTTTCAGCGAAATGGAGCGGTGGAGCGGCTTAGGGTTACGATCCGATAGAGTTGGTTTTTTTCGTTGTTGACGCGTTCGCGAAATAGGGAACCGCCTGGAGACCAGGACCAACTCGTTCACTCATGATGGAAACGGTGCTTCAAACCGATGGGTGTTATTGCGAGACATATTCGAAAATTCGCGGATGCTCAGTACGCCCAGATCGTGTTTAGTCTTGCGACAAATGAGATTCTTCGACGGGTTCGCGTACGAACCGGTAGCCGGCATCGCGAATGGTCAAGAAGTGTTTTGGTTTTGCCGGGTCTGGTTCAAATGTCTTCCGAAGCTGACGCATGACCTGATCCGGGGCCCGCGTGTTGATATTTCCAGGCATCTCCCAAACAGCTTCCAGCAAACGGTTTCGCGGGATAACCTGTCCCTCGTGCTCAACGAAATATTTGAGTGTCTTGATTTGTAATTGTGTCAGCCGCACTGGTTTTTGCGAGACAACGACCTCATAGGTCTGGAAATTGATCGTGGCATTGCCGAATGCGAATTCCACCAAGTCAGAGGTCGACGCAACCGATTGCGCGGGCCGCCCGTTGAATTGGTTGAGCAGGTTCTTGATCCGACTGATCAGTTCTTCCAACTCGAAGGGTTTTACAAGGTATTGGTTGGCGCCGACGTCAAAACCACGCGTACGGTCTTCGGATAAGGTACGGGCGCTAAGCATCAGGACTGGCATGCGTTTGCCCGAATCACGAACTTGCTCGCAAACCTCGTAGCCGCTCATTCCGGGTAACATCAAATCGAGGACGATCAAATCGACAGGAGGGCTCTCGTCTGCGACGGCCCGCAAGGCGGCAGGACCGTTGCTGACTGCCGTGACCCGATAGCCCTCCGCTTCCAGATTGAATTTGATTCCGACTGCCAGGTGCTCTTCGTCTTCAACCAGCAAGATATGGGTAGTTGATTCGCTCATGTCAACGGTTTTCCAGCTTACCTGCCGACAACAAATTGTCTGGATCAGTTAATGTTCGATGTGACTCGTCCATTTCAGTCTCCACGTGCGAGGGCGTCAACGGCCCTGCTTCGGAAACCTTTTCGATTTTCTGGCCGGGTAAACGGACTTCGAAGACCGTCCCCATTCGCTTGTCCCGATCCACGACTCTTACTTTGCCACCCAAAGCCTTGACCAGTGTGCCAACGATGTACAACCCCAGTCCGGTACCGGGTTTTTTTCGCTCCAACTCTTTGCCGAGCCTGACAAACCTGCCAAAGATTTTGCGCCGTTTTTCTTTCGGAATTCCCAACCCATTGTCCATCACTTCCGCAACGACCATTTCGCCTTCCACTCGTAGCGATATGTTCACCTGTGGTGGCGTACCAGCGTACTTTACGGCGTTATCAATGAGATTGCGAAAGATCATGAGCGCATCTGCGTTCGGTGCACGGATTTGGCACGGTATCAAATCCATCTGAACATTTACCAACGGAACCTGGTAGCGAGCGCAAACGGAGGCGACGCACTGTTGGATAATGCTAACCAAGTCGACGTTCTCAAGTTGATTGTCTCCGCGTTGTTTTTCGATCATGCCGGCATCCAGCAAATGGCTGATCAGTCCGTCAAGTCGTTCAACATCATCCATCATGAATTTATGGAACTTCGACCGTTCCTGGTCCGTAACCTCTCTCAGATTCAGAGTCTGCAGGTAGAGTTTCAAAGACGCAATGGGCGATTTCAATTCATGAGTGACACTATCGATGAAATTTGATTGTCGTCGAGTAAGATTGATGGCTTTGATAGAAAGCGTCAGATAGATCACGACGCCTGCGAGAACAGACACCAGTAATAATGACCCGACCGTCAACATCGTCCAGTAGATGGCAGCCTGCCGTGACTGGAGAGCACTGATGGTCGTCAATAGAACCCACCCGATGATTAACGCGACGATGACGACAATCATCAACACGCCGAGGGTAATTGGCAGTCTAAGAGATCTTCGTTCAAACATGTCTGGGCGGTGGTGAGATTCGTTGCAAACCAATTCTATTCAGTTTGAATCGGGAGCATCGCATACTCCGAGAGATTGGGTATTGGGTGCCCCTGTTAGTTTGGGGTTTCTGCCGTCCAACGGCAACGCGAAACATCGGCGTCCGGCAAAATTCTGGATGAGCCCAACCAAGGGGTGTTGGAGTCCCGGATCCGACGGCCAACTGCCAGATTTTGCGAAATTCAACCGAGAATTTGAAATTCTCGACATTTTCATGATTTTTTGGTACCACGAAACGGTCGTCCGCGCCTTTATTATTTGTAATTAAGGCTTTCCGTCGTAGGTTGAATCGAATTGTCCGTCATTCGGCCTTGCTGAGATTCGGAAGACGAGCTTAACGCGAAATGAACGAGGTAGACAGAATCTTGGCGGATCAGAACCCAACGAATGACGACCAAAGAGACGTTGATCACAGTGAATCGGTGATGCGATTATATTCGCAGCACCAACGTTGGCTATTTGGTTATCTGACGTCGCTGCTCGGCAGTCCAAACGATGCCGAAGACGTGATGCAGGAAGTTTGCGTTGTGATGTGGCAGCAACACGAGAAATTCAAAATCGGCACGAGTTTTGTGAGCTGGCTCAGCGTGATCGCATACCACCAAGTGCAAAAATTCTGGCGGGAAAAGAAGAAACGGCGTGGGGTCCTGAATCTCGAGATGATCGATCAATTGTCTGCCCAGATGGCTCAAGATTTCGATCTTTTGGAGGCCCGTCGTCGTGCTTTAACGGACTGCGTGGGGCGATTGCATGAATCCGACCGCGAATTAGTCAGTCACTGCTATGGCTCTCGCAAGCGATCGGCGAAAACGGTTGCCGAACAACTGGGCCGGCCGACCAACACGGTTTACAAAGCCCTCAACCGGATTCGGAAGTCTTTGTTTGAGTGCATTACGCGTCAAGTATCAGCGGAGGGAATCGCGTGATGAAATCGGACGGCAATAACTCGCTTTCCAAATCCTTGAAAGCAGAAATCCTCGATTTGGCTTCGGAGGTTTGCAATGGGCAAGCTGGCGACGAGCAAATCGCAAGGTTGCGGGAAATTCTCAATGGCAATCCCGCGGCGAATTCCCTGTATGCCCAATACATGTCGATGCACGCTGAGTTGTATTGGTTGGAAGACGCAGTTCAGGGTAGGTACCCGAAACCCGAGCTTCCCATGCCTTCACGCGACGAATCGAGCAAGATCTGGACGGCATCGGCATGGCTGTGGCCGCTTTCGATGGCGGCCATTCTATTGATCGGGATCGGGATGGGGATGTACTTGGCTCAACCTGTCAGGCAAGGCCAAAATATGATCGCAGAATCTGAAGTTGCCTCCGCCGCTGGTGATCATTTGAGCGACGAAGTTGCCCAGATCACCGGGAGCCTCAATTGCCGATGGGAAACGCAGGGCGATGACAAACCGTTGGGATTTGGATCTGGCCTTACGGCAGGAGAGCAATTGCAGCTGGTCGAGGGCGTCGCGGAAATTACCTTTCAAAACGGCGCCCGCATGATCTTGCAAGCGCCCGCCGAGTTGGACGTCGATTCGTTGTCGGAAACAAAACTTCATCACGGGCGTTTGACGGCAACCTGTCCCCCCGGTGCCGAAGGGTTTCGTGTCAACACGGAGGGATTGACTCTCGTCGATCTTGGTACTGAGTTTGGAGTGATGGCAGACGAACTTGGAAACACGGAAGTTCATGTTTTCGAAGGCCTAGTCGAAGGACATTATCGCGAAACCGAAGACGGCCCGCTTCGCACCGTTCAATGGCGAACGAACCAAACTGGCCATTTTGACAATGCCAAGCACGAAATCAGTCGACTCGACAAACCCGCCACCAGCTTTGTCCGCACGTTATCGCCCAACCTCGGCCCGGTCAGTGGTTTGACTGCTGGCGAAGAATTTGATTACCCGGTCGGTCCGTTAGGTGGACAAAACGGAGGTTTTGGTTGGGGTGGTCCCTGGCAGAATATGACAGTCGAATCTGGATCGCCCAAAAGCAACGCGGTTGAAGCGGGCAGTTTGCGGTTCGGCATTCTGTCCGGCAGCGGAAATCATGCAACTCTCAAGGGACAATTCAACCGAATCCGACGGGTACTCAGCACGTCTTTCGGTGGCGTGTTCGATACAGCTGGTTTCATCGAAGATCAGGATGGGGCAAGATTGATTGGCCGGGATGGAAAGACTCTCTACATCAGTTTTTGCCAGCGCGTTAACCGTCTGGATCAGGTCTTTTATGGTTTTGAATTAAACCGCGGCGACGGGAACCGGAATCGTGTTCTTTGCGTCGGACACGCAGCGGCCAAAGGCTGGAACGAAGGAAACGTCCGTTCACCGGATAAAAGCGCGGGGGTAACTGGCTGGGCCGTTACTTCCGAGTTCAACGGCAAGCATAATTCGCTGCTTGAATTGGGCGACTTGGGAGAAGAGACTTCCGATGTCTCTCTGTTTGTCATCAAGATTTCGTTTCGACCGGGCAATAAAGATCTGATCGAAGTGTTTAAAGATCCCGAGTCTCTGTGGGACGAGAAACAATGTGCGCCAGACGTTCTGGGAGAAGGCAATTTTGCGTTTGACCGAATCAGCCTGGCAAACTTCGAAGGCAACAAAACGTATGAAGTAGATCATATACGTATCGGGACGAGTTTTTCGGCCGTCACTCGCCCACTTTGGCGAAGCGAGCCGGCGCCGACCATTGAATCAGTTATCGACTAAACTTGAGTGTTAGCCTCATGACCTTTTTGCGGCTAACTTTAACAAAAAACAGCGTTTACAGTTGCGTGATCCGCCATTCAGGCAAAAATACTTGTGTCAATCCTCATTTCTTTTATCAGGTGAATAATGATTATTACCCAACGTAAAAACCAGGGTTTTACTTTGGTAGAACTATTGGTCGTGATTGCCATCATTGGCATATTGATCGGCATGCTGCTGCCCGCAGTGCAGCAGGTAAGAGAGGCGGCACGGCGTGCAGCCTGCCAAAATAATTTGCGACAACTTGCCCTTGCTTCCCACAACTTTGAGTCTTCGAACATGCACTTCCCGACCGCCGGCGATTGCTCGGACGGTTATTGGGATCCCAATCGTCAGACTTCCCAGGTTTACGAAATCGAAAACATGGGATGGGCTTACCAGATTCTGCCGTTTATGGAGCAGAATATCCTTCATGACCGACGATCGCAAAACGGTGTCTGGTTGGGTGGGAATCCCGCGATTGCCGAACAGAGCGTTGCTGCTTTTGTTTGCCCGACGCGAGGTCAGCGGATTTCTTTAAACCAGTATTTCCTCTTCCCGTTAATGCTCAGCGACTACGCTGGTGTGGGTGGTGGCTGGACTAACGAAGACGGCGGAGTCGATGGATGGGGCTTGAGTTTCTCCGGGTACGGAGCTCCCAGCCCGACCGAGTTTCTAACAACTTGGACTGGAATTATTGCCAAGGGTGGCCACGTTAACCTGAGCGCGACACCAGCCGAAGTGAAAGTGTATCCCAAGATCGGATTTGGGAAGATTCAAGACGGCGTTTCGAACACAATCCTGTTTATGGAAAAGGCTGCCAATGCGCAGTTTTACAGTTTTCAGTCGACCCAGTTTAGCGACTGGTGGGAGAGCGGCACCTATCACTCGGCAGACTGGTCGTCGATGCGAATCTGTTGCCCGGAATTCCCCAATGATCCTTGGGGCGGGTGGCGAGGATTTGATGTTGGACTTTGGTCCGATGCTCAGGAACGCCCTGCTGCCGTGCAAGAAGGAACCGGCCGCACCCGCGAAATGGGTTTTGGATCGCCACATCCCAGTTCGGTCACCGCGGTTTTCGGAGATGGTTCTACCCACAGCATCAAACAAAATGCCAACTTGTTGATCGTCAACAGCCTGGGGCATCGCCAGGACAGAACGGTTTACTCTCTTGAAAGCATCAAGTAAGAGCACTCCATTTCAAATTCCCGGCTCTGCTCAAATCGAGCAGAGCCTTTTTCTTTTCAGGTAGCGATTATGAGTAAATTTCCTCATTTCCTTATGCTTTCGATTTGCTTGTGTCCCTTTGTCGTCTTGGCCTCGGGATGCGGTGCGGGTGATTCCGCCGATGAGATGTTCGCCGACGCCAATGACATGAATATCAAGCGGGTTAGTTCATTGTACGCGGTTTTTCAGGGCCAGCACAAATACAAGGGCCCCAAAGACGAGGCGGAACTGAAGGCTTTCGTCGCGAAACAGAACAAAAAGCATCTTGCAAGAATCGGAGTCAATCCGGACAAACTGGATCAGTTGTTCATCAGCGAACGAGACGATCAACCGTTCAAGATTCGCTGGGAATTGATTTGCATGCCGCGTTCAGCCCCCAAGCCGATTGTGTTTGAACAGGAAGGTGTCAATGGTAAATACATGGTGGCATTCTCCAGCTACGTCTGCAAAGAGGTGGACAAAGCCGAATACGATCGGCTTTGGGAGGGTGAAATGGATGATATGGCCCCAGATGACAACCGGGGTGGAGTCCCGGGCAGATAATTGCGTCACCGTGCATTCAGCTTTGCTCCGGCCAGCAGCAGTTATTCCGACCATTGCCTCCCACACATAAATGACTCTATTCACCAGTTTTGATTCAAAGAACCGATCCATGATGCGTCCTTCTGTTATCTTGCTTTCGCTCATCGTCCTGTTCCCGGTTGCCGCGCTTGCTCAAGAGGCAAACAAACGGCAACAAACGAAAGCCCAATTCGGGCAGGTGTCGATCGACGGTTCGGTCGATGAGGCGTGGGAAAGGGCGGAGACCACTCGGGTCGACCGCCCCGTGAAAGCATTTTCAAAGATAGATACAACCAACACGGCAACGGCCGAGCTGAAGTTTCTCTGGGATGACAAGCATCTCTTCATCCTTGCGGAAATTGACGATTCGCAACTGAACGGCAACCATCCCGCTCCATGGGAACAGGACTCCGTCGAGTTTTTTGTCGATGAAACCATGCAGCGCAGCAAGAATTACGAGGCCGACGACGGCCAGTACCGTGTCTCCTTCAAAGGCCTTGTATCCTACGGTCAATCGACCAATGGAAAAATGAGAGCGGCAGCAAAGCGAACGGAAGAGGGCTATCGGGTTGAGGCAGCCATCGCATGGCAAAAAATCAAACCACACGATGGTAAAAAAATCGGATTTGAAGCCCAGGTTAACGATGACGCCGGTGCGGGTCGCCGACAAGCCGTCGTTAAGTGGAACGAAGCCAGTGACAATTCGTGGAGGGACACTTCCGGTTTTGGGACCCTGATCCTGGTCGGCGGCGATCGACAATCTAAGGACGCCGTCGAAACAGTTGCCGATTCACTGGTCGTTGCCAAAGATGTGATTTCCAACCGTGTCCCTGCCTGGTCCCGGGACGCTATTTTTTACCAGATCTTTCCAGAACGCTTCCGCAACGGCGACCCTGCGAACGATCCGACCCATGATTCGTTGGAATTCCCCGACATCACTCCCAAGAACTGGGCGATCACACCGTGGACTTCCGAGTGGTACGAACGCGCCGATTGGGAAAAACAGATGGGATCAAGTTTCTATGAAGATGGGGTTTTCCACCGCCGTCTCGGAGGGGACCTCCAGGGCGTCATTGACAAACTAGATTACCTCGCCGATCTGGGAATCAACACGATCTATTTCAACCCCGTCTTTTACGCGCGGTCACTGCACAAATACGATGGCAATAGCTTTCACCATGTCGATCCGTACTTTGGCCCGGACCCGAAAGGTGATCTTGAGTTGATGGCATCGGAAACGGCCGATCCCAAGAGCTGGCATTGGACCCAAGCCGACCAGCTGTTTCTATCACTGGTTCGAAAAGCTCACGAACGAGGTATCCGCGTGATTGTCGATGGCGTTTTCAATCACACCGGCCGCGATTTTTGGGCATTCGCAGATATTGCCAACAAGCAACAGGAATCGGCATACCTGGACTGGTATACGATCCAGAAATTTGATGACCCTGCGACACCCGAAAACGAGTTCAAATACGCCTGCTGGTGGGGGGTCGACACGCTGCCGGAGTTTGCGGATAACGCCGATGGGACGGATCTTCACCCCAAACCCAAAGCTTACATCTTCCAATCAACAGCGCGCTGGATGGATCCCAACAATGACGGAAATCCGGATGACGGCATTGACGGTTGGAGGTTGGACGTTGCCAACGAGGTTCCCAATCAGTTTTGGCGGGACTGGAACGCGGAGGTGAGACGGATTAATCCCGAGGCCTTCACCGTTGCGGAATTCTGGGATGACGCAGGCAACTATTTGGCGGATTGCGGTTTCAGTTCCACGATGAATTATTACGGGTTTGCCTATCCGGCCAAGGGTTTCCTTGTCGACGGTCGGATGAGCGCGACTCAGTTCGCCAATTGGCTGACCGAGAGACTGAAGAACCATCCGCCCGAGGCACAATTCGCCCTGCAAAATCTCATGGATTCGCACGACGTGGATCGTTTGGCATCGCAAATCGTGAATGCCGACCATCAGCGGCCCTATCTCAACGAAGATAAATTCGATTACGATATCGGTGACCGCGTCAGCCCCAGGCATTTTCCCGAGTATGACGTGTCACGCCCGAGCGAAAAACACAAATCGCTCTTGCGTTTGACAACGCTTTTCCAGATGTCGTTTATTGGGGCGCCCATGATTTACTATGGCACCGAGGCGGGAATGGACGGTGCCGATGATCCAGACGATCGAATGCCCATGGTCTGGGACGATCTGCAATATGCCCCCAGAACCTTGGGACCTTATGGCAAACTCGATGTGACGCAGGCGATCGAGTTTGACCAAGAGTTGTTTGAGTACTTCCAACGGATCATTCGCATGCGTCACGAAAATGAAGCGCTGCGAAGCGGAAAATTCGACGTTATCGCGACCGATGATGAATCCCGGACGATTGTGTTTGGACGTCAGTCGGACCAGCAACAATTGATCGTCGCAATCAACCGTGGCAGCCAGCCGTCAAAAATTCGATTGCCGGACGATTTTGACGCCAGCAAGATGACTTTGCAGCCCGTCTTTTGTAGCGGCACCGAGGAAGCCATTTCCACCAAGCAAGATAAATCAATTCACCTTCAGATTCCCGCCCTGACCGGTCAGATTTGGAAGGTCGTATTGAAACCATAGGTGATTCCATGATCCGGTTAATCACCGCATTGACGATCCTGCTGTGCGTCGTCGGCTGCGCGGCCAACTCCGACAAACAAGTCGTCACCATGTGGCACCAGATGACCGTTGGCGAGCGCAAAGTGCTGGATGAAGAGGTCGAGAGATTCCATCAGGCGCATCCCAACATTCAGGTCAATACGCTATATAAGGAAACTGAAGAACTTCGCAGTGGTTTCCAGGCAGCCGCACTGGCGGGAACCGGACCGGAGCTGGTTTTTGGCCCCTCCGATTCGTTGGGCGCTTTCGTGACGATGGGCATCGTTCAGGACATGAATCCCTGGTTTCCACGAGAGAAAGCAGTCGAGTTCGTCGACCAGGGATTGACTTACCTGGCGCCACCTGGAAATCCGGAACAAGAAATGCTTGTCCAGGTCGGTGACCGCGTGGGTAATCATCTGGCCCTTGTCTACAACCGTGACATCGTGAAATCGCCGCCGACGACCACGGATGAGATGATTCAAATGGCGGTGCAAGCCACCATCGACAACAACGGTGACGGCAAAACGGATCAGTACGGTTTGGTCTGGAATTTTGTAGAACCCTTTTTTGCGATTCCTTTCCTGACCGGACACGGTGCTTGGGTTTTCGATGAAAGCGGTCGGCCCGTGCCAGCACTCGATACCCCTGAATGTATCGCGGCGTTGAAATTCCTGTATGACCTTCAGGAAAAACACAAAGTCCTGCCAGCGAACTGCGACTATGAAACGGCTGATGCGCTTTTCAAGAGCGGGGCGGCCGCCATGATTATCAATGGCGATTGGAGTTGGGGTGACTATCTTTCCAATGACAAACTTAATGTCGCGATCGCGCCACTTCCCATTGTCTCTTCGACCGGTATCCCCATGGGCCCCATGGTAGCCACCAAAGGATACTCGTTGAATGTGCACGCGAAAGGTGCGGACGCCGATGCCGCCATGGTTTTTGTCGACTTCATGACATCGAAAGAAACGCAGCGGAATTTTATGGCGAAACTGAAAACACTCCCTTCTCGAAAAAGCTTGCTGGATGACCCCCTGTTGAAAGAAGACCCGACGCTGATGGCTTCGGCTCAGCAAATGCGTAACGGGCGGGCCATGCCCGTCGTCGCCGAGTTGCGGGCGATTTGGGATTCAATGCGTCCTCATTACCAGGCACTGCTGGCGGGAAACATGTCCGCTGAAGAAGCCGCCAAGAAAATGCAATCCGATGCCGGCGATACGATCGCGCGCATGAACCAGAAAATTGCACCGGGTCCTGCCAGCCTGGTCCTGAAGGTACTCGCGTTGTTCTTGACCGTGGCATTGCTGTGGTGGCAGCGGGGAATCTGGTCGGACCTGGCCGGTGACTGGAACAAAAATCGTCTCGCGTATTTACTGATTGCCCCCTCGCTGGCGGTCATCCTGCTGACGATCGTCTATCCGTTTTTCTACAACGTCGTGCTCTCGTTTTCGAATATGTCGTTGCGGAATTTCCAGGACTGGCAAGTCACGGGGCTGCAGAATTATCAACAGGTTTTTACCGAGTCCAAGTTCTATTCGGTTTTCGTCAAGACCGTTGTCTGGACCGTCGTATGTGTCTTTTTTCATGTCGCGATCGGGCTACTGCTGGCGACGGCACTGAATGGTCCTGTTCGTGGAAAGTCGATCTATCGAGTCATTCTCATTTTGCCGTGGGCCATTCCGGCCTATATCACCGCGCTGACCTGGCGTGGCATGTTCGACTACGAATATGGCGCAGTGAATCTGATCGCGAATCAATATTTTGGACTTCCAACGATCAACTGGTTGGGTGATCCAACGAATGCATTTATCGCGTGCATCATCACCAACATTTGGCTGGGGTTTCCGTTCATGATGGTGATTGCCCTGGGCGGGATGCAGGGCATCCCGGGAGAGCTTTATGAGGCTGCCAGAATTGACCGTGTGCCTCGTTGGAAACAGTTTTGGCATATTACGCTACCGATGCTGAAACCGGTCTTGATTCCCGCAATCACATTGGGCACGATCTGGACGTTCAACAACCTGAATGTCGTCTGGCTGGTCTCCAATACCGGTGAGCCCTCCGACAAAACGCATATCCTGGTTTCTTATGTGTACAAAGCCGTTTTCAACCTGTACCAGTACGGGTACGGTGCGGCATTGTCGATGGTGATTTTCTGGATCTTGCTCGTTTTTTCGCTGGGCTTTATTTGGCGCACCCAGGCCACCGAAGGAGTCGCCTGATGCCAGCACCGAAGGAACGATTCTGGATCACCCTTACACGGCATTTCGTATTGCTGCTGTTTGTTGTGATTTCAATCTACCCCGCGATTAACGTCTTCTCGATCTCGTTGCGACCCGGAAACCAATTGCGAAGTACCGATCTCTCCATCATCCCCGACGACTGGACGCTGGATTCGTACGTTCAATTGTTTACCGACCAGCCGTTCCTGCGTTGGTTGGGAAATTCCCTGTTGGTGTCCCTGGCGGTGACCGTACTGGGCGTCGGATTGGCTGCAGCCGGTGGTTATGCCCTTTCGCGGTACAAGTTCGTGGGTCGCAAAGCCAGCATGTTGGCCATTTTGACAACGCAAATGTTTCCCGCAACCATGCTTTTGTTGCCGTTGTATGTCATGATCGCCTACCTACACCTGGTTAACACATTCCTGGGCCTGCTGATTTTCTATACAGCGACAGCCTTGCCCTTTTGTCTTTGGCAAATGAAAGGCTTTTATGACACGATTCCCTATTCGCTGGAAGAAGCGGCCCGCATGGATGGCTGCAGTCGCTGGAAGACATTTCTCAAAGTCAGTTTGCCGCTGGCGGTGCCAGGATTGGTCATCACCGCTTTGTTCAGCTTCATGACCGCCTGGTCCGAATACATCGTCGCCGCCCAGGTGCTTCAGGAACGCGACATGTTTACGCTGCCACTGGGACTGAAAAGTTTTCAGGCCAGTTTATCAACCGAATGGGGTTTGTATGCGGCGGCGTCCATTCTGGTAAGCATTCCCGTCGTCGTCGTCTTTATGCTCCTCAGCCGCTATCTCGTCTCCGGTCTGACCATCGGCGCGGTAAAGGAATAACAGGAATCAACATGGCGCAGATCCGCATTCAAAACCTGGTTAAACGATACGAAAACGGATTTGTCGCCGTTGACAACGCGAGCCTGAATATCCGCGATGGTGAATTTCTCGTGCTCGTTGGACCTTCGGGATGTGGAAAGTCGACGACATTGCGGATGATCGCCGGCCTTGAAGAAGTGACTTCGGGAGACATCTTTGTCGGCGACAAGCGCGTCAATGACCTGGAACCTGGCGATCGGGATATCGCGATGGTGTTTCAGAATTATGCGCTATATCCTCACATGACCGTGCGGCAAAACATGTCGTTCGGTCTGCAGATGAGAAAAGCGCCAAAATCCGAGATCCAACGACAGGTTGCCAAAGCGGCTCAGATACTTTCAATCGAATCGTTATTGGATCGTCGGCCCAAAGAGCTGTCCGGCGGCCAGCGTCAGCGTGTGGCCGTGGGCCGAGCCATCGTTCGTGAGCCCAAAGCGTTTTTGTTCGACGAACCGCTGTCCAACCTCGACGCCAAACTCCGTGTTCAGATGAGAACGGAGTTGGCCCGGTTGCACCATCGGCTGAAGACCACCACCGTCTACGTCACTCACGACCAGGTGGAAGCCATGACGCTGGGAGACCGGATTGTGGTAATGAAAGACGGTGTCATTCAACAGATTGACACACCAATGAATGTCTACCAGCAACCGACCAACCGGTTTGTCGCCGGTTTCATCGGCAGTCCCGCCATGAATTTCGTTGACGGACAGATTGTAAACGGACAATTTGCGGCATGCGGAGTTGATTATCCTCTTCCCGAACCTGGCAACGGAAATGCCACAACCAACGCTTTTCCCGATTGCGGCACCCTTGGCTTTCGCCCCGAAAACCTGACGACCGACGTTTCCCATCCCAAACTGACCGATGCAACGTTGGAGGTCGTCGAACACATGGGTCACGAAACGATTGTCTATTTTACACTATCCGACAACTCGCTGGTGGCGCGCCTGAACGGAAAAGCGGATGTCCGGCCCGGAGACCAACTCCCCCTTCATCTCCCGATCCAAGATTGCCATTTGTTTGCGCCCGAAAATCAGGGCGCCGTGCGAATCCTGTAAAAGTGGAGTGAGCACCCAAACCGCAACTCGGTTTTGCATCACGTCGCAGTACCGTTGAATCTCAGACATCAAAATCAACTCAGTCTACAAGCCACAAACAAGCCAAAGGCTAGCTAGGCTGAAATCCAAAGCGTTCATTGGTCTGCTACTTTTTTTGCGCCTTTGACCAGGCATCCTTGAGCGTTACGGTTCGGTTGAACACGGGTTTGCCTGGCTGCGAGTCTTTGGAATCGACGCAGAAATATCCGGTTCGCTCAAACTGAAAACGATCCCCGATGGCGGCGTCGCCAAGCGAGGGCTCCAGTTTGGCACCAGAAACAACCTGCAGTGCATTCGGATTGATCAAATCCTTCCAGTCCTTCCCTTCCGGAACGTCGCTGGGGTCTTCCTGTTCGAACATCACATCGTACAGACGCACCTCTGCCTCGACGGCGTGCTCGGCCGAGACCCAGTGGATCGTCCCTTTAACTTTGCGGCCGTCTGGAGCCTTACCGCCTGCCGTTTCGGGATCGTACGTACAACGCAACTCCATGATGTTTCCGCCAGAGTCCTTGATGACTTCATTGCATTTCAAAAAGTAAGCGTACTTCAATCGGACTTCCCGACCGACCGTCAGCCGAAAGAACTTTTTCGGTGCATCCTCCATGAAATCGGCCCGTTCGATAAAGAGCTCGCGGCCAAACGGAATCTCGCGAGTCCCGACCGATTCGTCTTCCGGATTGTTGATCGCGGTTCGCATTTCAGATTCGCCTTCTGGGTAGTTTTCAATCACAACCTTCAGCGGCTCCAACACCGCCATTCTTCGCGGCGCAATTTGGTTCAAATGTTCGCGAATGCAAAGATTCAGCAAGGCCAGATCGGTCATGCTGTTGAACTTGGTAATTCCAATGCGTTCGCAAAAATTGCGAATGGCATTCGACGTGAAACCCCGTCGGCGGAAACCCGAAATCGTCGGCATGCGGGGATCATCCCAGCCGGTCACAAAACCGCCCGAGACAAGTTCCGTGAGTCGACGCTTGCTCATCATCGTGTTGGAGAGCACCAGTTTGGCAAACTCGATTTGCTGCGGATGGTGGATGCCAAGCTGTTCGATGTACCAGTCGTAAAGCGGGCGATGATTCTCGAATTCCAACGTGCAGACGGAATGCGTGATCCCCTCAATGGAATCGCTCTGACCGTGCGTCCAATCGTACGTCGGGTAGATGCACCATTTGTCCCCGGTCCGGTGGTGTTCCAGGTGACGAATCCGGTACATGGCCGGATCTCGCAGATTCATATTTTCCGCATTCATGTCGATTTTTGCGCGCAACGTTTTCTCGCCGTCTTTGAATTCCCCGTTCTTCATCTTCTCGAACAGTTCAAGGTTTTCTTCCACGCTGCGGTCGCGATAGGGACTGTTTTTTCCGGGCTTGTTCCAGCCGCCACGATACTCTCGAACTTCTTCAATCGTCTGATCGCAAACGAAAGCTTTGCCGTCTTTGATCAATCGAACCGCCCATTCATAAATCTGATCAAAGTAGTCGGACGCAAAGAACTCGGCGTCCCATTCAAAACCCAGCCAGCGAATATCTTCCCGAATCGCTTCAACGTATTCGGTCTCCTCCTTTTCTGGATTGGTGTCGTCGAAACGAAGGTTACATTTCCCCTTGAATTCGCTGGCGATGCCGAAATTCAAACAAATGGATTTGGCATGCCCGATATGCAGGTAGCCGTTGGGCTCCGGTGGAAATCGTGTCTGAACACGACCGCCATTTTTCCGTTTGGCAACGTCCTCGGTGACGATTTGACGGACAAAATCAAGCGGTTTGGATTCGGGTGTATTCATGGCAGAATCGCGTTTTTTCTTGTAGATGCCAACTAAAGTACCGACATGGAGTGAAAACATGGGTTCGCCAGAATGTTACCGAATCAAACGGTTTTTTAGTAGGTCGGATGGCAACGACATCGATCGTGAATCGGTTGAGTGGAAGGGGAAAGCAGTTTGGTCTGTCGTCCCCTCAAGGATACGTCTCCTGTTCAAAAAACAGTACAATCCACCGGCGGACACGTCCTCTGGATTCAAATCTCCTTAAAATAATGTACCAACTTCTGTTAATCAGCAGTTCACGAGTTCACCAGACCGGATTCCTCGAGCATTGCTTGCCTGCCATCGCGGAGCACCTGCAACCTGTCCAGCGATTGTTGTTTATCCCTTATGCACTTTCCGAACATGATCCGTATCTGCAACTTGTTCAAGAGGCGTTGGACTCGATCGAGATCCAAGTCGACTCGATCCATCGCGCCCCGGATCCCGTTGCTGCGGTCAATGATGCCGAAGCGATCTTCATTGGAGGAGGTAATTCCTTTCGGCTGCTGAAAACACTCTATGGACTACAGTTGTTGGATCCCATCCGAGACAAGGTGCAGGGCGGGGCACCCTATATGGGCAGCAGTGCCGGCACAAACATGGCCTGTCCAACGATCAAAACGACCAACGACATGCCCATTGTGCAGCCTCCATCTTTTGAAGCTCTAAATCTGATCCCGTTTCAGATCAATCCTCATTTCATCGACGCCGATCCGGAGTCAACTCACAAGGGCGAAACTCGTGAGCAACGATTGCAGGAATACTTGGAAGAAAACGATGTCCCGGTGATTGGAATTCGAGAGGGAAGCTGGTTAAAGATCAGCAACCATCAGTTCGAACTCAGGGGAACGACGGGCGGCGTCTGGTTCGCCAAAGGGGAGGCTCCGAAGGAACTGGCACCCATGACCGAATTGACAAGCCTGTTATCTGCCTGAATTTTTTTGGAAATCCGGCGTCTGCACAATTGAGCGGGCACCTCGGCGTGGCCAAACGGCAAGCCACCAAGATTCAAGACCACCGCGTAAACGATCCGCGCGATCCGCGCGATCCGCGATCCGCGATCCGAAGTTGGAATCAAAACCCCAGCTTGTCCAACGCGCGATTGATGCGGTTGATGCAGGATTGTCGGCCGAGAATCGCCAGCGTATCGAACATGCCGAAGCCCGCCGGTTTCCCCGTCACGGCAACTCGCAGGGCATGAATGACATCGCCGATTCCAATTTCCTGGGTTTCGCAAAATCGGTTCAGCTCTTCCTCCAGTCGACTAGCGGTAAACTCGGGCGTCGTGGCAATCGCCAAGTTGAATTCGTTAACCAGGAATCCCGCTTTATCGGGTTTGGCCAACCGTTTTTGGAAAGCCTTTTCGTCATACTCGACGTCTTCGTCAGCGATGAAGAACGTGTCAAATTTCAGGATGTCACCGGCCATCACGATCCGGTCATCAGCGGCTTCGATGACCTGTTTCAGAATCATGGTTTGTTCGCATTCGACGGGATCAGGCAACAAACCTGCTTTCTGCAAATACGGCAAGCACATTTTCGTTTTTCGTTTAAGCGGAAGATCGTTCATATAACGACTTTGAAACGCCATCAGCTTCTGTGGATCAAAACTGGCTTCACCCTTTACCACGCGATCCATCGAAAAATGTTCCAGCATTTGTTTGCGGCTGAAATCTTCCGTTTTGTCATCAAGCGACCAGCCCAGCAGCAACAAATAATTGATCAAGGCATCGGGCAGGAAGCCGATGTCTCGATAAAAATCAATCAGTACCGGGTTGAAGGAATTCGGGTCCGCCGACAATCCAATCCGCTCCGCAATTTCGGCACCCGCCTGATAAAGCCGCTTGAAATCCTTGTTGTTGAGATACTGTTGGATCTTTCGCTTACTCAGTTTGTTTTTGCTTCCGGGTTCGGCAACAAACGGAATATGTGCGTACTTTGGCAAATTATGACCCAGGGAAGTGGCGATAAAGACCTGCCGGGCAGTGTTGGAAAGGTGTTCGACAGCTCGCACGACATGGGTGATTTTGAAATCATGATCGTCGACCACGTTGGCCAAATGATACAAACAGGTTCCGTCGGCCCGCTGAATCACATGGTCCTGTTCCCTGGCCCAATCGAACGAAATATCGCCACGGACAAGGTCGTGGAACTCGCATTGACCATCGCGAGGCATCTTCAATCGAACGACGAAACTTCGTCCCTCGGATTCAAACGCAGCGGATTGCTCGTCAGATTCGGCCATCCAGGTACGGCTGTAAACGAAGTCTTGCTTGGCTTTTTCGGCTGCTTCCCTTTCCGCGGCAAATTCCTCCGGGCGAGCGTAGTCACGATAAGCGTGGCCGGAATCCAACAGCTGTTTGGCCGCGGCCTGGTATTGCTCCAGTCGTTGCGATTGAAAATAGGGTGCGTATGGCCCGCCGACTTCCGGGCCTTCATCCCAATCAATTCCCAGCCACCGGAAGCCTTCCAAAATCGGTTGCAGCGCTGCGGCAATATTTCGTTGGGCGTCGGTGTCGTCGATCCGCAATATGAATTGACCTCCTGCCTGACGGGCCAGCAGCCAGTTAAACAGGGCGGTGCGAACGCCACCAATGTGAAGGTAGCCTGTCGGGCTGGGGGCAAAACGCGTTCGAACGGTCATGATGGCGTTGGATCGAGGAATGGAAAGGCAAGCCAAAAACCCTATTTTACGGGACCGATGGGAAACTGGGGAGTGGTTTGCCATTCGCGAGGCGATAAGCACCCGGGCGGGCTGAGTCGATGCGAATCGCGAAATCAAGCTTGATGCGGCTTTGGAGTGTGTCGAGAACATGAGGTTACTCGACCAAAACACCGCTACCAAAAATCCCAAACTTTTACCGCGCTGCCGGATCGCGGGACCCGACTTCAAGTACCATGTCGATATGGATCGACCATCGGTTCAATGATTTACGGGCGGCGTGACCGTATTTTGAATTGGGGAATCAATGCGGCGCCAATCGAACGATTTGAGGCCGACGCGTTCTACCATCCTGTCAACACCGTCATCCAGATGCAGGATTACAAAATTCTCGAACACCTCAATGCCATTTGCACGCCGCCATTCGTCGCCAGATCCAAACTCCCCGGTGCCACTTCCCTTTGGTCCATTCTGGTGCCAATAACGGTATTCGACCGGAGCATCGATTGCGAATGGCGCATTGGATTCAGATTTCATGCCCGCGTCTTGCCTGCCGAAATTCAAAGCAAGAGCCAGTGCAACAATCGCTACGATGAGGAGGATCTCGCGGAGACTGAAGGAGAATCCTCTGGGGGTGGTTCGGTCGGTAAATTCCCGATGCTCCATGAAAGTCCCCAGGGTTACGTTTAAGCCCACCGTCCCAAAGGTTAACTAGGCCAACCGAAATTCGGAGCGATGTAAAATTCTCGCCCCTGAGAAAAGGCTATCACGACCGGCCCACAGATTCACGTCTTTTGTGTTCTGTCGACGTAGCCAATCGTGCGCAATATCGCTGCGAAATCAGGCCGCTTTGCGCCGTTTGTCTTCTTTGCGTCGCCGGCGACGTTCTGACTTACTCAACTTGATTACGCCTTCTTGTTCCATCTCGTTAGTTCTTTCGAGCGGTTTCGATCGAGCGGTTTTCGCGGCATTTGCCTTCGCGGCCGTAGATCTCACCTGTGGTTGGCTACCAGCGGAAGCGGATTTTGCAGACTGTCGATTACTGACTGAGCTTTTTGTTCGCTTGCGACTGTTTGAAGAGGTGGCATTCTTCGTCGTTTCCGGAGCCGATTGGGTGTTCGCAACAACTTTTTTCTTTTTCTGCGAGACCTTTTTCTTGCTCTTAGCAACATTGTTGCTGCGCTTCTTGATGGCGCGTTCCTTGATTAGTCCATGAGCCTGCAAGTAGATGTAACGGGCGTAGGACAGTTCGGCCAGAAAGATTGCCGCCGTTGCAAACAATAGTGAGTTGCCCAACAGGGTCTCGTGCGAAAGCTGAACCAGTTCGGGACGGACGTCAGGCAACTGCAATACCGCAGCCACGGAATAGGCGATCCAGACAAAAACGACCAAGGCAAATGTCCCGCGAGATCCACGGACTTCATAGAGTCCCCGGGCGACCAAAGTTGTCAAAAAAACGAGCTTGGCGGCAATTGGCAACCACGGCCGACTGTCGATCGTCAATGCCGTGTAGGACTGAAGCAGGTTCGTCGCAATCATTGCCAGATCTACGACACAATTCAAACTGGCAAATAGAAGTAGTGCCGACATCCACAACCAAAGCCGGTAGGTGCCGCGATAGTCATCACGACGGTGCTGCCGCAAAGCGTAAATTTGCAGACTGGCCAAACCCGAAATAATGAGCAAGAACGAAGAGAACCAACAGGCCAGTGTTCCGCGTCCCGTCAACGATAAAGACGATACACCTTCGTCCCCTAACTGCGAGGCCCATGTCGGAGCATAGACTGAAAGCAGGTTCAGCAGTCCAATCATAGCCGCCAGCATCAGCACGACCAGTAAACAGGACAATATGCGTTTGGGTAACAGGTCAGTCGTCTTGAGTTGATTTCGGCGATCGGCCCCAAAGGAATAGGGCGTTCGATCGGGACTCAAATCGGTTTCGACCGGGCTGGCAGCGGTCGCGCTGACGTCCCGCACTTGCAGGGTGGGTTCGACGACGACGCGACGTCGACGGGTATCGTTGCGACGAACAACCATGGAGGACTAACCGACCGGGGACAAGCTACTGTTCTATAATGACTAGTTCGGCAACTCGCACCCTGAGGCTTAGCCACGTTTGCGTCGCAGTCATTCTGGCTGCTAGCAATCCGCGACAACCCGGTTTTTTAAAATGCCCAGCCCCTCGATTTCGACTTCGAGCTCGTCACCCGGCTTTAGGAATACAGGCGGATTGCGCCCCGCCCCGACTCCGGCCGGAGTTCCAGTAAAAATCAAATCGCCAACCTTCAGGGTTGTGAACTGGGATAAATGGGCAATCAAATGATCGACACGGAAAATCAGTTGGTCGGTATTCGACGCTTGCATGGTCCGCCCGTTTAAACGCGATTGGATGCCCAACCGGTGCGGATCAGGAATTTCGTCGGCCGTCACGATTGCGGGGCCAATCGGAGCAAACGTTTCAAAAGTTTTGCCCAACAACCATTGCCCCCCGGGCCTTCCCTTTTGCCAATCGCGTGCGGAAATATCATTGCCGCAACAATAACCGAACACATGCTCCATCGCAGATTCTCGCGGGATATGCCTACCGTCTTTTCCGATGACAACGACCAACTCCGCCTCGAAGTCGACTTGCTGGCTGATTGCGGGAAGTCGGATCTGGCCGCCTGGGGGCGTAATACAATTGGGGAATTTATTAAAAACGACAGGAATCTCGGGAGGTTCACCCCCCATCTCCTGCGCGTGATCGGCATAATTGATACCGATACAAATTACTTTCTCCATGCCGACAACAGGCGCACAAAGGCAGCGGGGGATGTCCATGGTTCCCGTGACGATTTCTTTGGCGAAACGGGTCCTGATCGTTTCCCAGTTCTGAACGACGGTACGAAACTTCGACCGATCATTCGATGAATCAGGCAGGATTGCGCATTGGCTTCCCACCTGGATGGCCAAATTCGTCGTTCCGGTGACGTCGACAGCAATCAACTTCATGAGGTGCACTTTCAATTTCAATCCCAGGCGGGAAACCGCCCATAAATACCGGTCGATCCAGTATTAGCGTCGTCAAAGCCCGATTAACCCGAACCGCTCACCGTCCAAATTAGGAGATAGTTTCTGACGAGCATGGGATTACAACCTACAGTTTAAGAACAGGGCAAGCCTACGTGACGGCTCAACCCGAAACAACACCGCTGATATCAAGCAATCTCCGAGAAATCTGCATGTCCACGTCGAGTTCCAATTTTTCTGGAAATACCGCAAGCGATGCGTACATGGTGGCGACTTCATCAGCGAATCCTGAATCCGGGTCCGTCTTTGATGTAACGCCTTTCCATAAAGCATTGCTGGACAATATGCGAGATGGTGCAATCTTCGTTGACCGCCGTGGGCAAATCAAATTGTGGAGCCAGGCGGTTGAAATCATGACCGGGATGAGCTCCAGCGCGGTCGCCGACTCCATTTTAAAACCGAGCCTTCTGACTCTTACGGAATCCACCGGCGAGGAGATCACGGACCTCGATTGCCCGTTGCAGAACTGCCTGCAGTCAGGAAAGAAGAAATCAGGTGAATACAAGATTGTCGGTCGAAGCGGTCGGGAAACCAAAGTCGAGATGACTTTCACTCCTGTGAAATTGACCGATGGCACGACCCCGGGCGCCTTGGTCCTGCTTCACGACACATCCGTTCAGCTGGATTTGAAACGCCAACTAAAAGATCTTTACGAATTTTCAATGTTGGACCCGCTGACGCAGGTCGCCAATCGGGCAGAATTTGAAAAAGTTCTGGATGAATATGTAAGGGCGAATCACAACTCAGACTTCTGCTGTAGCCTGATTATTTGCGACATCGATTATTTCAAATCAATCAACGACAACTACAACCACCATATTGGAGATCAGGCATTGGTATCATTTGCCGGTCTGCTAAAAAAATTCGTCCGGGCTCGCGATGTTGTCGCCCGCTATGGCGGGGAAGAATTTGTGATCCTGTGTGCCAATTGCGATAGTGCTTCGGCCGTCCAACGGGCGGAAGAGATTCGGGTCACTCTCACCAAAACTCCGCAACAGATGCTCGATGGCAAGTGCATCACCGCCAGCTTTGGCGTCTCCGAGTTGAAGAAGTCAGATTCCGCAACTGATTTTTTTGTGAGGGCGGATACGGCTCTATTAAAGGCCAAGGAACTGGGCCGAAACCGCGTCGTCGAGGCCAGCACTCGCGGCGGCAACGATCTGCCCGAAATGAAGAGTGCCGAAGCCACTTCGTTGGCAGGTGTTCAATGGCGAAACTTCAAGGGCCCAAACTTGCTGTGCGAAGAATTCGGGACGACAACTCCGATGTCCGTCCTGGTCGAGAAGTTGCGGGGCTACATTATCGAATCGGAAGCAGAAATACGACGGGTCGAGCCCGATTTCGCAACGATTTTGACGCAGCTCGAAGACCCCCACGATTACAGCCGCAAATGCAACTTCGTCGTCGATATCGAGTTCCAGGAACGTGAGGTCGAGGACGAGAACGCCGTTTTTGTGGGTTCCCGAACTAAAACCTTTATTCGCATCACGATTCGCGAAGGAAAGAAGAAGTGGTTTGCCCCCAATGCCACTGACCTGGCATCCGTGCTGATCCGGGATATTCGACGATACTTGATGATTCACGACGAAGCATCCAAATTAACCGTCACACCAGCGGCCACCGAGCCTGGCCGCCGATAGCATCGCCAATTGCATTGTTACGCTCCTTTAGACGGACCTCTCATTGGTCGAAGCACGGTGAGCTGCAGAGAAAGCATCTGATAACAGCCCTTAGTTCGGTCCTTTTGCTCCTATTGCGCCGTCAGCTTTCTGTGGCACACCTCCGTGCGGATGGCGGGCGTCCAATCTTCAACGGCAATGTTCGCAGACCCGCCAATTGTCACCCCAATTCCGATTAGGTATCCTGTCGGAGCATGCGGACAGATTTCAATGCTCTCGCTGGGCATCCATAATCGTGGTTGCCTTGAGACTTCTTTGTCGGTCCAAGCGAACGCAGCAAAACTAGTTTTTAATCGCAAATGAAGAGGAAAATAATGGCCTATCAACTTCCCGAACTACCTTATGCTTTTGACGCGCTTGAACCTCATATCGACGCCAAAACGATGGAAATCCATCACGGCAAGCACCACAATGGTTACGTCGCCAAGGTCAACGCGGCGATCGAAGGCACCGAATTAGAGTCGAAAACAGTCGAAGATCTTGTTTCGGATCTGAATGCCGTTCCAGAGAACATTCGAGGAGCCGTACGCAACAACGGGGGTGGCCACGCCAACCATTCGTTGTTTTGGACCGTGATGAGTCCTGGAGGTGGGGGCAAGCCAACGGGAGAATTGGCGGCTGCCATCGACGCCCAGCTCGGCGGGTTTGAGGCTTTCAAGGAACAGTTTTCAAATGCTGCGGCAACGCGATTTGGTAGCGGCTGGGCGTGGCTGAGTGTGGACGGCGACAAATTGGTCGTTGAGAGTACGCCCAATCAGGATAGCCCCTTAATGGAAGGCCGAACCCCAATCCTGGGACTCGACGTTTGGGAGCACGCCTATTACCTGAACTATCAGAACCGTCGCCCCGACTACATCGCAGCTTTTTTCACCATCGTAAATTGGGAAGAGGTTGCAAAACGATACTCGGCCGCTAAGGGTTAAAGCATCGGAAGACGAAGGCGATCTCTTGGAAACGAACTTCGGATATGAATCCGAAATTCCTGTTGGTGCAACCCCTCGAGTTGCCAACAACAGCAACTGAAGCGTCAGCGAGGCAGCGACGATACGAGCGTACCTCGCTTACGTTTCGGCTTGCCTGTCAGACGGCAGATCCGACAGCATGGGTGTCTCGATGCCACGTCGGTGAGAAGAGGCGCTTCAATCCGCACCTCTCATTTGACTAGCGGCATAAATTTGCACTTCCTTGCAAGCTTCCCTCGACTTGCTAGCGAACATGATCTCTGACTCAGTCAAAAACGAGTCCGTAGATTTTCTGGACGGTTGCGAGTAACGCATGCTGTAGACGCTCGGCAAACTTTTGGAACCTCGAGCAGCGCATTCGATCGACATTGACGATTTAGCGCCGCATCTTTAGTATCCGCCGGCTTTTCGACGTCCGGTGAGTGAACGATTCGTCAAAAACTCAAATTTGCCACAAGAACAGGTACCGATTATTCCGATTATCGGAAGAAGGGAATCTGCAAAAGGTTTTCCTTGTGGCCCATTCCTCTTTGTTCGAGTTGAAACGAAAACTTGATACAGGTGCAAAAAATGCGATTAAACTTCCATCCGTCAATTGCATTTCTGGCCGTACTCTCGATCGCATTGCTTGCGTTTACCGGCTGTCGTTCCGGCATGCCGGACTTTGCCGGCCTCAAACGCCCTGACATGAGCAAACTCGCATTCTGGAAGTCTGGAGACGGGGAGCAAATCCCGCCACCGCCGGCTCACCATTTCGATCCGTCACCCGTATCGGAGAAAGTGGCGAAGTCAAAAACTTCCGATATTCAGGAACAGTTCAATCGAATCGCGGAGTCGGCCAAAAAACAAAAGGAAGATCTGAAACTGGGCGCTCAAACGGTGAGCGCCCCTTACAGTTTGCCGGATCACAGGGCAAAATTCAGCAACGAGCCGCAAGATCTTTCCGGAGCTCAAGACTCCATGACCACAATTGATGCGACCCAATCCGAGAATACAATCGCCAAGGCGCAGAGGGAATTCAACGCTGCCATTGCCAATTCCAAGAAAGAAATTCAAGAGTCCGTTACCAACAGCGGTCAATCGACCACTGAACTGGCAAACGGCTGGAAAAACGATTTCCAACTACCGGCAAAACTGGCAGCTGCAAAGACGGGCGTCGATAACGCCCAGAATGAGTTCAAGTCGTCGATGACGAAAGTCAATAACTCGTTGTACGACTCGGCAGGGAATCTCTCCGCATCCGTGAAAGCCAAAACAAACCAAACCATTCGAGGTACTCTCGAACCCAACCTGGCGGCCGTCGCCGCCAGTTCGTCAAGCTTGGTCGAAAACTCGGTTTCCCAGGTCCAACAATCCGCCAATCAACTTCAGGACAAGGGCCGGGAGCAACTGGAGTCTGCTCAAGCCCAAGTCAAAATGGCCCAACAGCAAATCGCCGACCTAAAGCGACAGATTGACGAAGCGAGAGTTAAATCCACGGAAGCGGTCGCCAGCGCCGCCCAGCAGGCGACCGACATGGCCACCCAGGCAGTGACAAAACCAATCGACCACTTGGCAAAACTTAGTACGCCCGCAATTAAGTATCCAGCGGCCCAGAATAACGGTTCATTGACTGCCAAGAATTTTTCCCCACTGGATAGCGTTTCGACGCCATCCAACAACTTTGCGCCGAGCAACCAGCTGCGATCCAATTCCGATTTCGCCCCGGTTGATCAAGGCTATTCCCAGTCGAATTCGCCCAAGTCCCAGCCATCCGGCAAGTACCCCGCGACACCTTACGGGAGTTTTGCACCCAAAGAAGTTTCACAAAATCAGACCGTCCCAACAGATTCCAAATCGTTGGGATCATTGGCTCCAAATTTTAATTCCAACAATAATTTCTCTCCTGACGGCTCACGAGTCATTACCGCCGATCCGGCGAGTGCATCCCAAGCGAGTTCCCAATCGAAGGTCTCGTCGGCTTCTCATGTTGCCGACATTGAGATTCCCAAAAAAGTTCTTACCGGCAAAAGCAGCTATGCACCGGGAAGCGTCAATCCTCTGCTTCCCCTCAAATAAGATCCGAATCGCCTCAGAATAGTGGTCAAAACCGGTCCGTTTCCATTGGCTTCCGGCCGAGATCCGAGTGATATTTTGGCGCGTTTGCTCGCCGACCAGGGAGCGAAACAAAAAACCTTCGGATATTTGCTCTAATTCGGCGTCTTCCTCAAGCGTGAGACTCGATCACAAATCTTGTCGTACGACTGGAAAAACTGGACGTCAAGTGTCAAAATCAGGACGAGTGATTTGCATGTTCAAGTTCGCGCCCGAATTATTCGGGATCGAATCCAGGTTCCGACTGAAACGGAACTCCAACGCGAACAGGAATCGGAAAACGCTCTTGGGAAACGGCACCGCTTGGCGAGTTAAGGAAGTCCTCAGTGACGTCGTTTTGAATTTGGAACTCACGGAAGAGTAAATCGTTAATCGAAATTTCGGTTTCTGGTTGGCTTCTGGAATTTTTGGTTTTTCCAAAAGGGGAATCGGCTATGCCACTTTTTGAAGTAGAAACAGACGCGCATATAATCATCACTTGGGCGGACGACGAAAACTCCGCGACGTCGGTCGCGAACGATTCGTACCCAGGTGAAAACATTGTCCGACTCACGAAACGCCCCAGAGATAGTTGGGTGATTTCCAAAGGCGTTTTGGGGATTGCCACCGAGAAAGCGGATCCCTGCGGAATTGCCCGCGACTGCCTGTCCAAGGCGGCCGGTGACAAAGTCCATGCCATTCGACTTTACATGCAGGAAACAGGCAATGACCTGGAACAAGCCCGCAAAGCGATCGAATCCAACATGGTGATGGGCTGGTAATCTCCAACCCTCCAAGAATCCAGACTCAAGTACGGAGCTGCCCAAGGTTGCTCCGTTTTTTTTGAATCCTTCGTCGATCCTCCCAACCGCTCGACCCGTCGGTCGAGGAACTTTGAAGACACGGCCAGGCCTTGGCAATCCGAGCTTGCCGCATTTCCGGCGGCCTCGATTTTTGCCGCCGATATTCCGGCCATGCCAACGAACAGCCTGTTTCCGGTTTCCTCCATCATTGAACCTGTAGCTCCCCATGACGCCACTGATCTCGCTGGAACACATCGTCAAAAACTATCGGTCGATGCTCGCGTTGGACGATGTAACACTGACGATCGGAACTGGGATTACCGGTTTGCTGGGTCCTAACGGTGCCGGCAAATCGACATTGATCAAACTCATTCTCGGTTTGGTTCGGATCACGTCGGGGAGCGGAACGATCCTGGGATATCAACTCGGCCGCCAGGGTCGGCAGATCCGAAATCAGGTTGGCTTTATGCCGGAAGACGACTGCTACATTCCAGGGATGTCCGGCGTTGAAGTCGTACAGTTTTCCGCTTGTCTGGCCGGACTTCCGACGATCGAAGCACTTCGGCGCTCTCATGAAATCCTGGACTTTTGCGGGATGAAGCAGGAGCGATATCGAACCATCGAAACCTATTCGACGGGGATGAGGCAGAAGATCAAATTTGCGGCCGCGATCGTGCACGACCCCAGGTTCCTGATATTTGACGAACCGACTTCCGGGCTGGATCCCGAAGAACGCGAAGCATTGTTAAATCGCATTCAACTCTTAAGTTCCCAGGCAGGCAAATCCGTCCTGATTTCGACTCACATCCTGCCGGACGTCCAGGCCATTTGCGACGACGTGCTGATCCTGTCCAAGGGCAAGTTGTTGTTGAGCGAAAAACTTTCCGTCCTCAATCAAACGGCAGCGCCCACGGTAACGTTTCATGTATTGGGCAATCACGAACCGATTGTCGAACAACTCAAACGGAATGGCCTGCAGACCAGCGTGGCCGTCGATCGAAGCATCGTTGTGGAAAGCGAAGGAGACGATCTGACCGATCAGATATGGCGAGCAGCCAGTCAAACCGGCACGACGGTTCAAACATTGACGCCCGCGCGCAATTCGCTAGAAGAGATTTTCTTGTCCACAGTGCGGGAGACGACCGATGCCAATTCATGATGTCGGCTATAGAAGCTGGGATGGGCAAAAGACCTCTCAGTTTTCCCGATTCTGGATCATCACTGAAACGGGAATTCGGTTAGCCGCAAAATCAAGGTGGGTCCGTCGTCTGTTGTTTTTTGCGTGGTTGCCTGTCATGTATTGGGGCATCGGGTTCTTTGTTATCGAGCAGAATCTGGATTCCCAAACCAGGCTGATCGAACAAACGCTTGTAGATGCAAATGCTCCCACGCCCATTGTCGAACAGGCCAAAAAGACCTCGGAAAAACTCGACCTCGACCGTCGGATGGTCGCGAATATGATTCGCAATCGATTTCAGATTGCCCCCAAAGCAATAAGAAATGAAGTTGCGGACGCGATCGAGAATGGAGATACCGAGAAAACCCGCAACATCGTTTGGTCCTATTTGTTGATGACTTTCTTTCGCTACCCGCAAGCCATGCTGATTCTGTTTCTTGTCGGTTCGATCGCCCCCGCTTTGATTTCACGTGATTTGAGGTCCCGCGCATTCCTGCTCTATTTCTCGCGGCCGATCGGAAAACTCGAATATATTTTCGGCAAGCTGATGATTCCGGTGGCGTTTATCGTTTTTGTTACCACACTGCCTGCACTGGCCCTGTACTTTTTTGCAATCCTGATGTCACCGGATTTCTCAGTGGTTTTAAGTACGTGGGATATTCCGCTAAAAATTCTGGCGGCTACGATCGCGCTGGTTATTCCCACGGCCTCGCTCGCGTTGATGCTGTCTTCGTTGACACAGGAAAGTCGATTTGCGAGCTTCGCCTGGTTTGCCGTCTGGGCACTTGGGCATGGTGCGTGGGAGGCCGTCAGGTTTGCCACGGCGATCAATATGGAAAAGCCTCCTTGGGATTCGGCGGTCCTCAACAGCCAAGCCGTACAAACCTGGTCCATGCTTTCGTTGTATAACAATCTTGGCGAAATTCAGTCGTGGATCTTCGGTTTCGAGGAACTCGAAAATGTCAGCAAAGGAATTCTCGCTTTACTGATCATCACCGTTGTTTCCCTTGTCGTTCTGTATCGTCGTGTCTCCGCACCGATTCGCGTCTGAACGTCTGTGCCTCGTTGAACATACAGGTAACCCTCCATGGCCATGATCGAAATCGAGTCAGCGACAAAGCTGTACAAGACCGTCATCGGAGTTAATGACATTACGCTTTCCCTGGAACCCGGCACGTACGGGTTGCTGGGGCCCAATGGCTCGGGCAAGACAACGTTGATCAACCTGATTCTGGGGCAATTAAAGCCCACGCTGGGTTCTGTAAAACTGTTTGGTCAGGATCCATGGTTACGAAGTTCGTTGTTGCGAAAAGTTGGACTTTGCCCGGCGATGGAGGTTACCTACCCTCGTGTCAGCGGTCTGGATTGGGTGACCTACATGGTGCAGCTACATGGATTTGGGGCCCGCGAAAGCCAGCAACGAGCCAAGCAGGCCCTGGAGATTGTCAAACTGACCTATGCGATGCATCGGCCCATGCGAAATTATTCGCTGGGAATGAGACAGCGAGCAAAGATCGCCCAGGCCATCGCCCACGATCCCGAACTTCTGATTCTTGACGAGCCATTTAACGGACTCGATCCAGTGGGCAGGTTTGAAATGACGGAGTACCTCCGAAGCTGGGCCGTGAAAGGAAAGAGCCTGATTTTGGCCAGCCATATTTTGCACGAGGTGGAGGCCATCCACCCGTCCTTTTTATTGATCTCAGGTGGTCGATTATTGGCATCCGGTTCTCCAGAGGAGGTTCATGAAATCCTGGCCAATACCCCCTACACCCTTCGAATTCGCACAACCGCCGCCAAGAAACTTGCTGGTTTGTTGATTGAAACCTGTGACATCGAGTCCGTCGAGTTCGAGAACGATCAGGACTTCTTGATCAAAACGCGGTCCGCGGCCCAGGTTTATCAGGTGTTGCCCAAGTTACTCGAAGAGCATCATATTCCTGTTTTCGAAATGAGTTCGACCGACGACTCTCTCAAAACATTGTTCTCAACGCTGATGAAGATCCACCGCGGCGAATGGAATCGTGGGGTGGCATCATGATGCTTTGGATTAATGGTGCCTTGGCCACTTGCGTTTTCGAGTTGCGCAGATCATTTACATTTCAGCGGACGGCGGTTTCCGCTGTCCTGACATTGTTCCCACCACTGATGGTGATCCTGTTGATTACTGCAACGCGAGTCGCGAGGGTGAGCCAACCCGACGAACCCGACCTGCAGGAAGCGATGGGAATCATCGAAACGTTCATTCCATTTGCGATCGTATTCCTGGTGTCGTTGGTTTGTCTATTGTCGCTGCTGCTGTGGGCCACTCCGAACGTTTACTCGGAATTGGAGGGTAAAAGCTGGAGCTTTGTTGCGAGCCGTCCTGGAGGCAGGATCTCCATTTACGTAGGTAAGTTCCTTGCATCCTTCGCCGTTTCGTTCGGCGTTTCCGTTATCGCCATGTCCCTCTGCGTCCTGGTTGCCAACTACCTGATTCACCTGAAGGATCCAGAACGACTTTGGATGGCATTGTGCGGGATCTATTTTCTGGCGTGTTTTGCTTACGGTTCGATTTTCTCGATGTTGGGAACCATCTTTTATAAACGTGCCATGGTCGTCGCTGCCGGATACATCATTGGTTCTGAATTCTTCGTCGCCTCGATTCCCGCAATTATTGGCAGGTTCACGATGAGACTTCATTTGCAGGAATTGGGCATTAGCTGGCTTGGGTTTTTCCTGCCATTTGAACGCGGAGAAGCCGAATACCGCATGCTGTACGGTCAGGCTTGGCCCGATTGGGTACATCTCCTTGTTCTCATCGGCGCCGGCCTACTCGCCCTGGTTGTCGGTGGCGCGATCATCGTCAATCGACAATACATAACGGCCGATGAATCTTAGCCGCATTTATTGGTCCGATGTTGCGGTAATCGCAATCCAACGTTGGCCGGCCCAATGGTATGAATTGACATCATTTGCGTCGATTACAAACCGAATGGCACCCTGCTGGTCGGTGCGGTAGACCGTTCGATTGTCTTGCTCAAATACCCGAACCGTCGAATCGTCCACACGCTGGCTGCTACCGCTAATCACGACGTGTTCCGGCGTCGTCCAGCCGAGGAATCTGTCGGGCAGGCTATTCTTGCTGCCATGATGAGCGGCCATCACGACATCGCAATCAATCGGTTCGCGTTGCAGCAACAGGTCCATACCAGACAGTTCAAGATCTCCCGGTAGAATCAGCTGTTTGCTTGCGAATTCGACCGCCAGAACGAGGCTGTCCGAATTATCGTTTCCGCCCGTTCCCATCGCTGGCGGATTGAGAATGGACAATTGTGTATTGGCGTCCGAAACCAACCGATCCCCCGCGCTGATCGGAAGAAAGCTCATATTTGATTTGGCCAACAGGTCAAACAACGCGCGGACCGCCGGTGATTCGCTCGCCAACATTTGCGGGGACACCAACACACTGCCGACCGAAAACCTTCTGACGATTTCGGGTAGCGAATTGAAGTGGTCAATATCGGCGTGAGAAATAACGACTGCATCC
Source organism: Pirellulaceae bacterium (assembly GCA_942492215.1). GTDB lineage: Bacteria > Planctomycetota > Planctomycetia > Pirellulales > Pirellulaceae > Mariniblastus. Next base: position 49,218 of record CALODY010000009.1, on the reverse strand, counting down.
AGGTGCATGATTCGCTCACTCCACAAGACCGAAGCAACGTTTCGAGACCCGTAGGAAGACGAACCAAAAGAACCAGCGTCGTAAAGCAAATTTTGTCCATTTGGTAATTGCATCAGTACACTGGTGCCATGCCCCACGTCGATGAATGTGCAAACCAACCGGTCCGCGCCGTTTCGTCGCTGTGTGTCCGAGATTTGATTCGGAATCAGCCAGGCGAAAACGATCCAAACCAGGGCCAGCGCCGCCACCCATTTAAACCTTAACCGCGTCGGAGGAAATACTGCGAATAGAAACAGCCCCGCGTAAAAAAATAACAACGAAATTGTGGTCGGCCCCGATGTCCAAAAATGGCTACCGGGCATTGATTGGGCACGAGCGATCATCCATTCGATCGTCGACAAATTGAGTCTGCAAAACTCACCGCAAACATGAGCCAATGGCGGCAGAAACCAACCAAACACCAATACGCCCAGCCCACCGTAAAGAGACCAGGCGATCGGAACTAGCAGCAACGGGTTCACGATCAGGGCCACTGGAGCCACCAAGTGAAACCGATGGGCCACCAGCGGCATTGCAACCAGCCAGATCAATCCGCTCACCAGGATCGCCGTTCGCAGTTGTCTGCCCAGCCAATAAAATGTCCGGACATGCCACGGTCGTGTGCTCGCAATCAATCGCTTGATCGGATCGGTTGGCGGCGGCCAAAAAACCCAGTCTTTGCCGAACGTTAAAGTGGCCACCGCTAGAAAGGACAATTGGGGACCCAAACCGAACAAATCCATTGGATTCAGCATTAATACGATCAGTCCAGCAATCGCCAACAGGTTGAAGGAAAAGTTGTTCTCTCCCAGCATTCTTCCCAGGCAATATAGCACAATCAAGATTGCGGCCCGGGAGACCGGCGGTCGAAACTCGACCAGCCAGGCATAGAAGATGACAAATACAATCGTGGCCCACAAACACTTTCGACGACTTACCAGCCCAAACCGAAAGAACAAAAAGAACGAGCCAGCCAGAATCCCTACATGAAGTCCTGAAATCGCCAGCAGATGAACGGTTCCCGTCTCCAGAAAAAGTTCGCGACGCTCAGACGACAACTGTTCTCGATTCCCCAAAAGAATCGCCGACGCAAATGCGGCTTCGTCCCCGCCAACATATTTCCAGGTCATTTCATTCAAGCGTCGTCTAAGATTCGACAAAAGTTCAAATCGTTTCCACCGCTTGGTTGGCAATGCCTGCACCGACTCGGGATAGTAAGCGTGCAAAAATGCCAGCTTGGACCGCGCCCGATAGAACGCCTGAAAATCGAATTGTCCCGGGTTGGTGGGCGGGCTGGTCTTTACCAATCGGCCAAACACTCGAACCGATTCGCCGGAACGGATGTGATGGGTTGGCGCATGAACGATCAGGTCCACCTGACCGGAAACAGGAACCCAAGACAAACCGTCACGAACACGCTTGACTTCAAGTAGAACTTTTGTGCGAACAACATCATCCGCATAATCCAATGCTCCCGAGGCGTCACTCGGGGCCATCCAGCGGGGCTCCGTACGGACAACGGCTTCGAGACAACAGGGTTTCGCACTTTCGGATGCAAACAGTCCGATTTCATGTTGACCGAACCAATTCCAACGACCGTGATGCCAAAATGCCCCCAGGCCTAACCAGGCAATCAATAGACAAATTGATGCCACGCTCTCCGCTCTTGACGCGGAGATCCATCGTCCCTTGATTTGCGAACTGGCATTGCTGACGAACCACCAGGTGGTTACGCCGGCAAATATCGTCAGGCAGTAATATCGAAAATCAAGATCGCAAAAACGATCGGCGAGAATTCCGGCGACGAAAGCGAGAACGCATAGCATCATCGGCTGGTACTGAGGCAGTCGATGGTTAAAGATTTCACGAGAATCGGAAGATGCGGAAAGCATACTCAGAAAAAGCTAATTCAGATTCTGTCGGCAGGGCGAAAAGACGAAAGTCTCTTTCGAAGTCGCACATCACAACAGTTTCTCAGAAGTCATGCGTTCAGCAAAGCATACGGACCGCAATCGGTTATCGTCCATCCGGAAAACCTCTGGATTGTCCCGGCAAGAGAAATCCTGCATTTGGCGGCGACTTAGTTCAAGTGGGAATTGCCCCAATGTTTTGTTTTCACCCACAAAAATCTCCATCGCTTTCGCAAAAGTCGCGCCGCCAGCTTGTTCGTGCTTTTTTCAACGTGAGGCAGAACTCCACCGTCTTCGCTGCGTTGCAAGCTTTCTGCGCGACCCAACCACCGATTTCACGGCACGGGATAAGAATCTTTCGTAAAATCAGGAGTGATGGAATATGAAATTCAGTCTTTTTCAGGCGACATTTTTCCCACGACTTCATCTGCCATTTGGAGAATGGGCGATCGCAATCGAGTAGGACCTGACCCAACCACGAAATCAGCAGTTTGCCCGAGAACATTAGTTGGGACGCCGTCTTTCTGGAGGCGATACCCGGTCATCACGAATTGACCTTCTTCGACCGTCATTTCGTCATGCTTGTTGGACGGCGCGCGAAAAAATGACCATTTTCAAAGTCTTCGATCGCTTCATTGGCATCCAATTCAAACGCCGATTTTCACCTTCCCACATGTTGGTATGTACCCCAGGTCTCGTAGTCCCAAGGCGATGTTCAGGATCGGTGAGGTCACTTGTCCGTTGCATTATTTTTTTGCAAAGGAAGACTCGCCTTAGCGGAGATGATGAATTCGCATCACGACATGAACACGGCGTGCAAGACGCGCGGTCAGCAGTACAGAAAATCGGAGCACTTCAATATTTGCTTAACCTCTCTGGCTGGGGCAACGAAACCTACCTACCAAGAAGCTTCGCTTTTCGAGATGTTTTGTTTTCCGCCCCGAAGTCCTCTTTCTCCAAAGCTTGAACGATCTCGGGCTAAGCTCCCTTCGCATCAGTTCAATGACCTTGCCGGGCGACAATCCGAATTGGACACGGATCGCATCGAACGTCGTTCGATCCTCCCAAGCCATTTGAATGATGCGGTCGACGTCGCCGCTTCGAAGTTGATCACGTTTCATAATGAACAGTCCAGCGACTTGATCGTTTTGGGGTTTGAAATTCGTATCTTTAATTTAGCCAGCCCTCAAACTAAACGGTTTCAGTCGCGTCGAACTGACAACGCGACACTCGCGTGTAGTAAGCAAAGATCGAAATGAGGCAGAGGCCGTAAAAGATAGCGAGTAATGCGATTGCCAAATCGTATGGCTTTACCGTCGATAGAGAAATACGCAGCAAAACCGTTGAAATGATAAAACCTGAATTACGAAACAAATACTCGTAGCGATCGTAATAGCGAATTGAAACGATCAACAGCAGCACGTCGGTAAAAATCATAAATTCAAAGAAAGCGGGGAAAAAATATTCCTCTAGATTGAGTAAGTTTTTCTCCGTGCCGCTATCCCAAGGTGTCACCGAAACAAACCACGCAGCAAAATTGCCCGTCGCCAAAACGATCAAGACTGCTCCAAGCACCAACGTCAAAACTTTCTTAAACCGAATGAATCCTTGTAGGTCTCGGGGCGTATCGGTTTTAACCACCGATTTCCGAATTCGATAGAAGAGGGTGACCGCGAGGAACATCAGTAGGGCCCCGCCCATGTCAAGCAGTACAATTTTCACCGTTTCCGCTTCCGTCAACCAACTGCCGAAATCATCAAACGAGCCGATATCTTTGAACACGCGACGAATGACGATTAATGAGATGATCTCGTACTGCTTACAAATAGACGAGGTGAGCGATTTTGGTAGTGCGAGCACCAGCAGCAAGACTTCATAAAACAGAATAAAGCTGAATGGTGTGTAGACGGCCTGCAAAAAGTTGTTGCTTATTCCAATTGTCATTTGCGGCGCAAAATCGGGAAACGAGCGCTTGCAGAAAATCAACAGGAGGTGGAGCAAAAAACCTCCGATCGCCAGAGTAACGAACAAACTCTCCAAGCGCTGTTGGCTTCGATTGCTCGCCAAATTGTCGTAGATTTTCTCAAGCCGTCGAACAAACGATTCAATCAATGCAAGGCTCTCAATCGAACAAACGAATTGCCGCGAGTGGACACTCTATCGGGATTCGATGGTGTCACTGGTTGTTCGATTGATTTGGAGTCACGGGCTGCAACTGCAATTGCCGGTTAATCCGCTGCGCAATAACGCCGGTCGCAACTGCGATGGCGGCACAAATCCCGCAGTATACCCAGGGTAGCGAACTGTAGACGGTCTCTTTCGGATTGAGTCCCATCAACAAAAACAGGGTCGTTGCCATGACAAACGTCAGGGAGATTCCCAGGTAACCAAGGTATCGAGTTTCGTAATTCATCGTTGAGTTCCTAATTGAAAAAAAAGAGTTCACATCGGTTGAAAAAAAATGAAGTTTCGGCGAACGTGCGGGTATTTGCGTAATTCGAAAACCCAACTCATCGGTCATGCTTTTAGCCATCAAGATTAGCTTCCGCTTGAGTGGGACGAAAACTCGGCCCCTCATGACACGGAAATTCTGACGACGTATTTCGTTGCCAATTTCTTGATAGACTTTTCCGGCCAGACGAATTGCCGTTCGTGCCCCGCTGGGAAGATATTTGAGTCCTTGATAGCCCTCGTCGTACAAACCATCTGCCAGCGAAAGCAATTTCTTAACTGCTGGTCGGACCTCATCGTCGGTGGGTGTCATGTCTTTCTTGGGAACCAGAGGCAACCATTGCCTGGGCACGTAACGACGGCCTGTTTGCCAGTCCTCATCTATATCGCGAGTAATATTGGTCAATTGCATCGCCATACCAAGGGCCTTTGCCTTGTTTAACGCTCGCGGATCGGTAACGCCCATGATTCGGGACATCATCAACCCGACCGTCCCAGCGGCTTGGTAACAGTAGTGCAGCAACTCATCGACGGTTTGCAGAACTGGATGGTTCAAATCTGCTTCCATGCCGCTTAACAGGTCAAGCGGTAGCTGCTGGGGAATCCCGTAAGTTTTTACAACGCTCGCCAACCAACTCGATGCCGCGTGCAGCGGCGTGTCACCGGCGTAGATACGATGCACATCATTGCGAAGTAATTCGAGACGCTCTTTTGCCTCGCTCAAACTAGAGGCTTCGTCGACGGCATCATCACACCAGCGGCACCAGGCATAGAGCTTTTCCACATCTGATCGGATGGTTGATGGCAAGAGCTTGGCAGCCATGGAAAATGATCGGCTGTGATGCTGGATTACATCGGCGTCACTGCCCGGGAGTTGGTCAAAATCAAATTTCATGAGACCGTCACTCCAAAATCACTCGCGACCACGCCCGTGGTTGCTTTCGCTGTATTCACTACACCAGGAACTCCGGCTCCAGGGTGGGTCCCGGCTCCGACGATGTAAAGCCCCGGAATGTTCTTGTCTCGATTGTGAGGTCGAAAAAAAGCACTCTGGGTCAGTTTTGGGGAAACCGAAAAGGCGGAGCCATGAAAAGCATTGAGTTCAGTCTTGAAATCGTTAGGTGTGAAATGTCGTCGGGTTACGACCGAATCACGCAACCCAGGCAAATAATCCTCGAGTGATTCCAGGATCAGGTCACCATACGTCTGGGCGACCTTTTCCCAATCAATATCGGCTTGACCAAGATGCGGCACCGGGCTGAGCACGTAAAAAGCTTCGCAGCCCTCGGGAGCGAGACTTGGGTCCGTCACCGACGGTGCATGCAAGTAAAGACTGAAGTCCTTTGGCAACGAGTTGCCGCGGAAAATATCCCTCAAGAGCCCTTTAAACCGGGGACCAAACAAAATCGTGTGGTGCGCAATATCGTCGTACCGCTTACGTGTGCCGAAGTACATCACAAACAGCGACATCGACCACTCCATTCGCGCGAAGTTTCCGGGTTCGGCGTTTGGCGTGATCCACATCCCGATAGATTTTCGAGTAAGTGTGATGGACGTCCGCATTGGAGACCACGATGTCATACTTTTCTGGTTCTGTGCCGCCCGCTTTGATTAGATGTTGAGTCCCGTAGGGACTATCTTCGTTCGTCGCTGAAACGATTTGAGCGGTTTCCACAGGCGAGTTAAGTTTCAGCTCCCCGCCGATATCCTTGAATAATTTGACCAGTCCATTAACCAAAGCACCGGTGCCACCTTCCGGGAAAAAGACTCCCCATTCGCGTTCGATCCAGTGAATCAAGGTGTAAATGGAACTTGTGTCCATCGGATTGCCGCCGACAAGTAGCGGATGAAAACTGAACGCCTGGCGAAGGTGCTCATCCTTCATAAACTTTGAAACCGTTGTGTAGACGCTGCGGTCAGCCCGTAATTTCATCAAATCAGGGGCGACCGAAATCATGTCACGGAATCTTAAAAAGGGTGTGGCACCCAGTTCGACGTAGCCTTTTTCAAACACACGCCGTGTGTAGTCAGCAAATCGTTTGTATCCATCGACATCGGCCGGATTGATTTTCTGAATCTGTTTGATGAGTTCTTGCTCATCACCCACGTAATCAAACTCAACTCCATCGCTCCAGCGCAGTCGGTAAAACGGTGTGACCGGTACAAGTTTGACATAGTCATCCATCGCTTTGCCAGCAATCTGAAAAAGCTCCTCCAAACAGTGGGGAGCAGTAATCACCGTTGGTCCCGCGTCAAAAGTGAAACCCTCGTCCTGATAGACGTATGCGCGACCGCCAGGTTTATCACGGCCTTCATAGCAAGTCGTTTGAATGCCCATGGATTGCAATCGAATCGCCGACGCAAGCCCACCGAACCCGCTTCCAATTACCGCGGCCTTAAGTTTGCTGTTGTTTCGAAGAACCCGACCTGACTGAGTCGGATCTTGCGTTATCACGCTGATGCTTGACTCAAACATAGAAGGCCTCGATGCGATTAGTGAGCTTTTGCATCAACTCAGATGATTGAGGATGTGTTTCATCAGCAAGACAGGCGATTGCTCCCTTCAGCTTTCGCCGAATCAATTCCTTGCAAACGTTCGACACGGAATCAAGCAATCTCGATGCGACCGTGGGAAGGTTGTCTTCGCTGCTGTTCAGTAACAAGCACTGCAGTTCGGCGAACTCCCTTTCTGAACCGTAACGACTTATCCATGCCCATGGCCAAGTGACACGAGCGTTTCGCAAGTCATCCGAGCGTCCGTCGGATCGAGTTCCACTGCGCAATTCGACTAGATCGTTCTGCATTTGCAGTCCGATGCCCAATTGCATTCCAAAGGCATGAAACGCTCGTTGGCGAGAGGCGTCGGCACCGGCCAAAGCGGCGCCCATTTTTGCGGCGAGTGCTGTTACCCCTCCAGTTTTCAACCGGGAAATCGCCCGAACCGTGGGATAGATTGAACGGCGGTCCATTTCTACGACTTTTGCCGTTAGATCGAGCGATTGACCTTCATGGCCGCGACGGATCGTCGAAATGGTTTCCGTCAAAATGCCTAGCAGCTGCTCAGCGGGTAGGGGAAGGCCTTGGAGTTTTTCCAATGCCGAGAAATACATCCAGTTTCCCGTGTTGATGGCTAGTGGTGTTCCTACGACCTCATGCAACGTTGGCTGACCCCGCCGCATGGTTGAACCGTCTTCGATATCGTCAATCACTAAAGTTCCAGCATGCAACAACTCTACAAACTCGATTAAACCGAGAGGCGCATCCCCGCTTCCGCCCGCCATCCTGTACGACAATTCGATCAGCTCGGCGCGGAGGCGTTTTCCATCGGTCGCCAAAACGTGATTCAACGGCTGAAAAATCCCCATTTGCCAAAGCCGGCCCGGTACGCGCGTTGCTTGTCCTCCGAGATCAACCGCCTGTTTGGTGCGTCGAATTCCGGGAACTATTTCCTTCAAACTGGACATGTTATCGCCCTAAAAAGATTGTAGAAATCGAACCGGAGTTAGCCCGCGCGGAGGCGAGCCAAACAAGATTCGAGCGGCGTCGGTTTTTGTAAATGTGTGAGCGTAAAATCGCTGGATCGTTTTGTTGGGAAGCGCGGTGTAGAAACGGCGAAAGACTTCGAATCGCCTATTTGGTGATACGAGTCGGAATAAAAGCCGATTTAGGAATCGCGAAAAACTGCTCTGAAAACGGTTTTCCCTGGCAAGTTGCAAGACTCGCTGCTGAGCGTTTTGGGGAGTGCTGGTGGCGACAACTTCAGCGAATCTTGCAGCAAGTGGAAATGAATATCCTGTGGCGGCATGAAACCACCCACCGGCGAATCCCCCCGCCAACTGATCTGACACCGTTGGTTTAAACACCGACGCGTAAGGCATCGGCAGACAACCTTCCTCTTCTCTAATGACTCGCCAGTTCAAGACAGATTTTCGTTCGAGATAGGCTTCGATTCGCTGCAGCGAATCGACTTTGTCCAGAGATTTGGAATCTGAGAATCGAGTGTCCTCAATCAAAACTCGCCGGCTGGTAAACGGAAGTACGTAGAGAAAACGGAAACCATCACTTTGATCCACATTGGCTTCCATCAGGACGGGTAGGCGATCTGGCCAGTCCTCATCTAACTCGATTTCCAGACCATAAAACTTTTGAAAGCCGACGCCAGAACTCTGATTGGTTGCTTGTCCTCGGCAATCAATGACACTTAAGCCCTCGAATACCTGCCCGTCCGTCGTCAAAACACGGTTCACGCTCACTTCGGAGACAGTCACCGAAATTCTTATCTCAAGTTTGCCTCTTTGATCAACGAGGGTTTGAATTGCAGACTCGAACTGCCCGGACGAGGTGGAGCAATAGGGGAGATCGACAAGACGGTTAAAGCCTGGAAAATGAACGGTGTAAGCTGGCCACTCTCGCATCGGAAGCGTTCTCAGCCAATCCAGTTGGCCTGCAACATCGCCCAGATGAAACGACCAGGTGTGATTCCCAAACAAACGATCGTTTCTATCCAGCAGTAGAACCTTTGCGTTCGGCTTATAGTGATTAATCGCCAGTGCAAGGAGTCCAGCTTGAAGGCCGCCGCCAACCAGAACATAGTCGTAGGTCGTTCTGGAAGCACTCATGAAACTGCTCCTTGAACGTTCATTCCGACCGTGTCGGTGACGATGTGCAACAACAAGTGGGGTACGGCCACGGCGCTCAAACCGATGAATACAGTCTGGACGAGCGCGGGAGCTAAGAGGTTAACGGAAAAGCTCACGGCAAAACCGACAGCGAAAACTGCAATCGCCAGTAAGCTGATTGGCAACAAGTTGAGGGCAAGTTCGCGGTTAGTATACTGAAACTGTTCGCGTAGATGAGCGAGTCCACAAACGGAATGCCAACCGCAAAAGTAGACGCCGAATGAAATCAATGGGTCGGCTGTTGCAAACAGGATGGCAAACGCGAGAAGCCTGATGAGGTGCAAGTTTTTTTGGCTGAGCCCCATAAACGTTTGCTGGGTGAGGCTGTCCGCCGAGATCGCGTCGAACACCAGGAGCCCAAATAGGACCGGTGCGCAAGTCTGTATCATGTTGACTACCTGAAGGGCAATTGATGAGTCACCTGCGGGAGGATCAGAGTTAAAAGGTTCGTCACCGCGGGGCCTTGAAAACATGCAGGTATCCAAATCACCATGCCACCCCGCGCAATTACGCCCAAGCGTTGAGTCAAGGTAAACTGCGTGCGACCATCCTCTTCGAGGCCAAAATGCCACGCTGACAAGCTAAAAAAAGCTAAGACGGTCAACCGTGGAGCGACAACCCAGCCCGTCACGACAATCGCTGCAATACAAAGATAGGCGGTAAGAAAAATCGCGACAGCCACTGGACGGGAAAATTTGCCGAGCAGTCGGAGTCCAATCTTTTGATCGAGTCCTCCGTGCGGCAGGCCGATCAGCAGAACACCGCCTGCCAATACACTTGCCAAGACAATGAAAGGCAACTGAACGCTTGAAACTTGGAGGAACAAAAGGATGCCAATCATGAAGATGATAATCATCGAATGCATCTGGGCTTGCCCGGTTACGACAATGGGAGAAACAGTCCAAGTCAATCTTTAGATGGAAGTCGTTGCCGGCCGGTTAGGGCAGCCGGCAACGAAGTTCCCAATTCCAACTGACGTTCGCTTAAACGGGGGCTGGAACCGCTTCTAGTGAGATACCGTTCGCTGAATCCTGTTGCGTTTTCGCTCTCGCGATGAAGTAGATCAACACACCGAATCCGGCTTTCGCTGCCATGTCTGCAACCGCATATCCGATTTGAAGACCGACGATGCCACCTGCACCCGCAGTACCACCGGAAGCCGCTTCGAGCGCTCCAGTCGTGCTTCCCAAACCGTAGGCGATTGGATATACCAGCCAGGTGATTAGAATGACCCAACGTGCCAGTTTGATGAGCCCTCTTGCAGCCTCAGGTTGGGTGTCGAGTGACTTCGTCAATTCCACCCACAAGACGTAAAGGATGTAGAAAAATGGAAGACAAGACAGCCCGCCCCAGACCAGCCGCATTGTTTGGCCCTCTGGTGACGAGATGACTTCTCCTGGATATCCCAGTGCGATCATCGCGGCCGCGGCGATGACTAATTTTGTCAGCATCGGCGCGGCTTTCGCTTTCGCCAAACGCATGACGATCACCAATTCAACCAACAACAACGGCACGGTCAGGATCCAGTCAGCGTAACGATAGAAGTCGTTGAACGCGGCTCCCGTCCCGGAATAGCCGTTTTCTCCCAGAGCAAATGCGTCTTGCCAGCTGTGTCGAATCATAAAGTAGTGATAACAGGCAATGGCCACCACAATTCCAGAGACCATCAGGGCCGGGCGATAGGCCACACCGACCGTAGAACGTGCCATAAAGAAGAATAAGGCCGCAGCACCCATGGTCGCAACGGTCATTGAGAAAATGTTGTCAACGAGACTGTACTGCAGGACCGTGAGGTCCGGCATAGCACCCAATAATGAGACTGATTCAAGCATCGGAAACCCTTTCAAACACGACTGGTAAAACTGTTTTCTGTTTTGTCAGTGGTCAAGTTTGGTGGTAGTTTCCTGAGTCAAAAAACCACCAAAACTCCCACACGAACGGTGTAACCGGCTCTTGTTAAGAATCCACAACCGACAATTGAGAATTTATTGGGACAATCTCCGTTATTGCGGAATTCTTACGGAAAGTAAAACATCCAAATCTTCCATTTAAGGCGACCTCTCTTGCATCGTGTTATGTCCACCTCGGAGTTTGCAGAAGCGGTTGGGATCAGCGAATCCTCCACGCGGCGCCTGGCGGATAGCGGTGAAATCAGGATTCAACGACCCCAAGGCGGCTATCGCAAGATTCCTGTTTCGGAGATATTCCCGTGGAAAGAAGGCCCGAATCGTCCGCCTCGATCTCCTCGGGCTTTCCAACAAATCCGAGTTTCGTTTTGAGCCCACGACTTCTCAGACTTGTTCTCAGCGGTTCCTCGATGCACTTACTGAGGGTTTACTACCAGGCCGTGATTGGCTTAACGCAAGCCATGTTGGTGGACGACACATTGCAGAAATGTGCGATGGTCCGATTCGATATGCCATGCACGCGATCGGTGACATCTGGCCGCATGACAAACGAAGTATCTTCATTGAACATCGAGCTACGGTGCTTTGAGCCCGCGCGTTATGCCAGATTCGATCTTCGTTGCCAGAAATCACTGAGTTAGCGCCAATGGCGATGGGGGCAGCTCCGCAGGACGATCCCTGTTTGTTGCCCAGCTTGATGGCTTCGTTGGTGTTGCACGAGTGCGGTTTCGAAGGGGTCGATCTCGGCCCTAATACACCGGTCGGTGTCCTGGCCGATTCTGTTGAGGACGAAAAACCACAGGTCGTATGGCTGGCAATTTCGAATCCAATTCGTAGCAGGACGCATCATCGTGAAATCGAAAACTTGGCCAAGATTGTCGCTAGTTACGGTGGGATGTTTTTGATTGGTGGAAGAAATACTGCCACGCACACTGGCCCTGCGGCACAGCCGTGTGGTTCGATGAATGAATTAATATCCCGCGTCTCGGGTGGAGGGATACCAAAGTTGACGTAATTCTTGCCTCGAGTCGGCGTGGCAACATTAGCGATGAAAACAGATTACGGACTCGACTCTGCCGGTCTTTGCCGCAGCCTACTTCTTGCGGGAACGGTGTCATGTTGGTGGCTCTTCAGCAGCTTTTTTCGAAGAACGGCCATCGAAGCGACTGGCACTTGTTCGAAGTCTTCGGTTTTCGACATGGAAATTTCGGGCTCCCTGCCGAAAGCATCGGCACTCCTGCCCCATTGTCGATAACGTTGATGCCGGCTTCGCGTGAAAATTGGCTGGCCTGCTCAACTTGAGCAACGGGCTGCATCCGGACATTCTTTACGCCGGCGGCGATCGCGTCAGCGAAATAGCTGATCACATTGTTCCTCCAGCACTCCACCCAACACCTGACAATCTGAAAAGTTGGCCGCATCGGCAACTTGCTGGGCCGTCATTTCAAATTGTCGCCATCCCAGCTCCGTCAATGTTTTGATGGAGGTTCCGAAAATGACTTTGGGAATGCCAGCCCAGATAATTGCCGCTTGGCACATGCAGCAGGGTTCGGCGGTCGTGACAAGCGTCAGCTTGTCCCAATTTTTGGCCCCTGTTGCGGCGTAGTTGTTGATCGCGACGATCTCACCGTGAAACAATGGGTTCCGCTTCGACTGATTGACCCCGGTTACTATGACCTCTTCGGTTTCAGTATCCACCAAAACTGCACCGAAAGGAGCTCCAGGGTTCTGCCCGGCGACTTCAATCGCGAGCCGCATGGATTGATCGTAATTCATCATTCAGACGGAAGTGTTATTGATTTCTTGAACGGCTAAGACAGTTCAGTTGCGGCAAACGCAGCGATACAAAGCGCGTGTTGCAGTTCGCCAGACGTAATCATACCGGGAACTGAATCGAGTGGACGCAGCTCGATTGCAATCTCTTCAAAAGGCTCAGGGCTTGGCTCGAATTTCGGTAGACAACCGCGGGCAACAGCAACATGATACTTCGCCGTGTTTAGCCCCGGGTTAGGCAAGAGTGGCCCGAACATTCCCACGGTCTCGGGGACATAACCGGTTTCTTCCCTGAGTTCCCGGATGCCAGTCTCCTGCGGAGTTTCACCTGGATCCATCACGCCACCGGGAATCTCTAAGACCACTTCTCCGCGACCGTGTCGAAATTGTCGGATAAACACAACATTGTTGTCTGGCGTAATGGGGATCACAAAAACCCAGTCTGCCGAGTCACAAACGACATACTCCTTTTGTTTGCCAGATGGTACATGTTCAAAGGTGCGCTCTTGAACGCTTAAGACTCGAAAATCTCGGAGAGATTTGGTTCGAGAAAGCCTCCAGTTGTCAGGATTTGCCATTGGTGAACCGGTCAAATAAATGTCTGAACGAAGGGTGGCCAGCATTTCGATCTTGAAGCGATCGCTGTACTTCTTGTCTCAATGGAGTGTGGTCGTTCGGTTGCTAGGACGACGCCGACTTCCGTGTTTCTCATAAACCTTTTCAGATGCCGACCGTGCTTCTTTACTCCGTTTGATCGCGTGCATGCGATCGCGAGCAGCCTTGTACGCGGTTTTGTGATCGACGATGGGAAAGGGATAGTCTTTGCCGATCACGCATCCATACAATTGTTGCTCCATTCGCGTCATTTTGTGAGGTTCAGGCAAATGTTGGTCCGGAACATCGGCAAGCTCGGGAACGAATTCCCGAATGAATTTGCCTTTTGGATCGTGATCCAAAACTTGTTTGCTCGGCGAATAAATCCGAACGGTATTAATTCCAGTCACACCAGCCTGCATCTGAATCTGGCTGTAGTGGATGCCGGGTTCATAATCGAGAAAAAGTCGTGCAAGATAAACTGCCGGCTGCCGCCAATGTAGCCAAAGATGGTACGACGAAAATGAAACCAACATGGCCCGCATTCTGAAGTTGATCCAACCTGTCTGACGGAGGGAACGCATGCAAGCATCAACCATCGGATATCCAGTTTGTCTATCACCAGGCGTCAAAGTAACTCTGATTGAAATTTGATTCGCGCAGTCCATCGTAAGCGCGATTGACGTTCTGGAATTCGATGCTTGGCTCGTCCTCGAGTTTTTGCATAAAGTGACAATGCCATCGCAATCTTCCCTGGAACGAAGACAAAGACTTTAGCCAAGTTGGCTCGATTGACTGACCCGACCTCCTGATCTCTTTTAGCTCCGCTGTTCGCGCAGCGGTCGCTTGGTGCACAGTCTTTATCGAAATATTTCCGTGGGCAAGGTAAGTGCTGAGGCGACTGCAACTGGAGAACGCCGTCACCGGACTGGACATTTCGCCCCGATAGTTCACGCCACGTTTTGCGAGGAAACTTTTGAGACTGGCGTGAGCCGCATTTTCACCACCTGGCTGCAATTCGGTTCGGTCAACAGAGTGAAGCTGGAAATCTCCTGCCGATTTGATATCTCCGGGTTCGATGCCCGGCACGGCTTGTATTCTCGTCGGCGCGGGAATGGCTGGCTGTCGCATTCGTTTTTGCCATCGGCCCGCCCAGCCATCGCGATTCTCAAGGAGCCTGACCACGCCGTTTTGAGGGTGCTCCTCCAGGCAGATTCCCTTCGATTTTGCCCACGCTCTGACGCGGCGGTCGCGTTGATAGCTGAGGTTGTTAAAGGTTTCTTCATGACCCCAAATTTTTTCGATTTCGTGATCGCGGTAGAATTCATCGAGTACCTCAGGCATGCGACCCGTTCGCAAAATCAGTTCGCCACCTACCCGACGCAGGCTTTCTCGCAGCTCAATCAGCGATCGGTTGATGAACTGAAGATGGGCGTCATCAAAATCAGGTGCTTCGATCAATTCAGGTTCATAGACGTAAAGGCAGATGCACTCACCTGACCTAACGGCATTAGCGAGCGGCGCGTGATCTATGATTCTTAAGTCGCGTTTAAACCATACCAATTGAGTTGCCATGCGGATTGACCAGCTCAGCTTTGGGAATTGCACTCAGCGCTATCGCAGGTATTTTTAAATCGCTTCATACGAGATTTCCCGCAACGTTCACTGCAATAACGAACTTCCTGCCAATCTGATTTCCATTTTTTTCGCCAGGCGAAGGGCCGACCACAACCCTTGCAGACTTTCTTCGGCAAATTTGTTTTCTTGTGGGACATGTCTTCGGACCTGTGCCTGCGACGGTTTGCGGTGTTACTCGGGAAACGTACCGTACCCGCAAGCTCATTCTCACGTTTGCGGATAGTGTTGGTTAACCGACACAAGTCAGATCGGGTAACCCTCGACTCTTGAGCAATCCTGACGGGACCGAATCAATGGCGTTAACTCTTCCACATCATCTTAAAGAAAGATCGAGAATCCTTGGACGATGGACCGATAATCCCAGCGGTACGTTCGTTCTTTATTGGATGTGCACGGCGCTCCGAACCGACGAAAATCCTGCCCTTGATGTCGCCCGAATACTGGCGGAGCGCGACGACCTGCCACTGCTGGTGTATCAAGGTTTGTCGGAACACTATAAATATAGTTCGGATCGTCACCACACGTTCATCTTGCAAGGCGTCCAAGATATTCAGCGACAGTTTCAACCACTGGGTATCAGCTACGCGTTTCACCTGTCTACGAAATCCGATAGGGAATCCCATCTGGTATCCCTTGCCAACCGAGCAGCGGTGGTCGTGACGGAAGACATGCCGGTAGACCCACCACGGCGATTCTTAAAACGGCTTGCTGCACAAACCACGACGCCAATCGTACGTGTCGACACAGCTTGTATTGCCCCAATGCAACTTGCCGGGGAGGCCTACACGCGAGCATTCAAGTTTCGGGGCGCGACAAAAACGCTTCACCAAGAACGACTCACACGGACATGGCCAGAGCTCAATATCGAGAACGAAATCTTCGATATGGACGACCTTCCGTTCAAACCGGTTAATCTCGAAGTTGAAGAAATCGCGGATCTGGTTGCGAGTTGTGAGATTGATCATTCCGTCGGTCCGGTAGTGGACACGGTTGGCGGTTCCACTTCCGGGTATGCTCGATGGAATCAGTTTAAAGAGAATCGTCTCAGCCGGTATGCCAAGACGCGGAATAACCCGCTGATCGATGGCGTCAGCCGAATGTCACCTTATCTCCACTGGGGGATGGTGTCACCGATGCGAATAGCTCGCGAAGCATCCTTGATCGGAAACGCTGGCGCAGAAAAGTACTTGGATGAGTTGCTGATTTGGCGCGAGTTGGCCTATGTGTTTTGCTTTTTCAGGGAAGACCATGACCAATGGTCGGCAGTGCCTGACTGGGCTCGAGAAACTTTGGAATCACATGCAAGGGATCAGCGAGACAACTTTTACAGCTCGGAAGAGTTGTCGCGGGGAAAAACGGGTGATCGCTTGTGGAACGCGGCCCAGAGATCGCTGCGGATGCAAGGTGAACTCCACAATAATGTCAGGATGACTTGGGGCAAAGCGATTCTGAATTGGACCGAGTCGCCGCAAGATGCATTGAGAACCATGATCGACTTAAATCATCGTTACGCTCTCGATGGTCGTGATCCGGCATCGTACGGAGGTATCCTCTGGTGCCTTGGTCAGTTTGACCGCCCATTTGAACCGGGGAAACCAGTGATTGGCACGGTTAGGCCCCGATCGACGGCCGATCATTCGAAACGGTTGGATGTTAATGCCTACTCCAAGAAAGTGAACACGCCGCGCTTTTCCCCCCAACCGCGGGTTGCCGTGATTGGTGCCGGAATTTCAGGCTTGTTTGCTGCACGCACTTTGTTGGATCAGGGCTTGAAGGTCACGGTTTTCGAGAAAGGGCGCGGAGTCGGCGGTCGTATGTCGACTCGGCGGACCGACGATAACGGCGCATTCGATCACGGCGCTCAATACTTCACTGTTCGTGACGCTCGGTTTCGGCGTTATGTAGACGCATGGATTGAATCAGGAATTGTTGGCCGTTGGCCGGATCGAGCTATAGGAGACGATCAAAAGTTCGTCGTCTTAGGCAACGGCCAACAACTTTCGGAGTCCAATTCCGCGGAAAGATTTGTCGGTGTGCCAGCCATGAACGTGATATGCCGACATCTGGCCGCGGACTTGAAGGTACATCTCAAAACGCGAGTCGCAAAAATTCAATGCTCTACCGGAATCGCTCAACTGTTTGACGAGCAGCACCGTAAGCTTGGCGAGTTTGACCGTTTGATTATCTCGGCCCCGGCAGCTCAGTCAGCCGAACTACTCACTGATTTTCCCAACTTGGCGGATCAGATTTCCAACATCAATATGAATCCTTGCTGGGCCACCATGGTTACGTTTGGCGAGCCAATTACCCACCGATGGGTTGGTGCATTTCTGCACGACAGTTTTCTTTCGTGGACCGCGCGCAGTAGCACTAAACCGGGACGGGATTCAAGCGTAGAGAACGTAGTAATTCATGCAGGGCCAGATTGGACAGCGGCGAATTGGGATGTCGATTCTGATTTGATTGCCAAAGAAATGTTGGCCGAGTTTTGGCAAGCGGCCGGAATCAAAGAACGATTGCCAATTCATTTGCAGGCTCACCGCTGGAAGTACGCGATTCCGTCGACACCGTCTGGTGACGGCTGTTTTTCCGATGAATCTGGCCTTGTTACCGCCTGTGGCGATTGGGCCAGTGGCGCGCGGGTCGAGGGAGCATTTCTCAGCGGCATGTCGGCGGCGGGAAGAATTTTGGGGCAGCTAGGGCCCGCGGCAGTGGACCGAGAGCCCCTTCAAAAAGAACTTTTTGGCCCCTCTCAAATCTGATAGTGTTGGTTCCTATGTCGTTTGATTCTTACATTGGCATCGACTACAGCGGCGCGGGGACACCAAGCACCCGAACCAGTTCGCTACAGGTTTACGTTGCGGAAAAACGGAATCCTCCTCAACGCGTTGCGTCACCCAGATCGAACAATAAGGCCGTGCGGAATTGGAATCGGGTCGAAGTTCATCGTTGGCTTGTCGATTATCTCAGTAGTCGCCGCTCCGTCATTGTTGGCATCGACCATGGATTTTCGTTTCCACTGTCCTATTTTGAAAAGTACAACCTCTCTGATTGGGATGAATTCCTGGCCGATTTTGCTGAGACTTGGCCAACCGATTCAGAAGACGTGACCGTCGAGCAATTTCGTGGCAGTTCGACTCGCACAGGCGATTCAAAAGAGCTGCGGCTGACCGAACGTTGGACTGCTTCCGCCAAGAGTGTATTCCAGTTTGACGTTCAAGGCTCGGTCGCAAAATCCACTCATGCCGGCCTACCTTTTTTACTGAAGCTCCGGCAAACACTGCCTGCACTTCATTTTTGGCCATTCGATGGTTTTTGCATTCCCACCGGACGTTCTGCAATTGCAGAAGTTTATCCGTCTTTGTTTCGCAATCGCTATCCTCGGGCGAATCGGACAATAGATCAACAAGACGCGTATTCCGTCTGTCGCTGGTTGCAGGAAATGGATAGCAGATTCAGTCTGGATCGCTTCCTAACTCCTCCCCTGACGGAACTTCAAGAATCAGAAGTTGAGCTTGAGGGTTGGATTTTCGGAACAACGTAAAAGCGGTACCAGCAAATTCAGAGACACGATGTCGTAAACGTTTGAAGCTCTGCGGAATTGCCACTCACAGGCAAGGCCCAGTCCATGTGACAAGCTGCAGGAAATCACGGTCAGGAAACTGAAGTAGATCATCAAGCCAAATCCTGCCCTGTCGAGCGTCGGCGGTCTTGAATGGTTCTGTCGGACCAGCGGAGCAGCCGCTTGTCGCCCGGCAGTCTCAAGTCGCGCAAACGGATCAATCCCAAATTTCCAACCTCCGGTCGAGGCAAGAAATACATTGGGATGACTGCGCAGCCTTTTCTACGGAATCGGCGTCTGATTCGGCGCAAAAAAAAGTCACAGCATGTCGCTCCGTCGTCATGCTATGACTTCTACCCTGATGTGGGACAATCCGTGTCCCACCCTCCCGGCATTTGGATCTGAAGTATATATCGACTTGTCAAGCAAGAAATCCTGAGTCGATTGCATTTATTTTTTACCCCAATCGTCAAATCCTGCAAAGGTTAGCGGCCGCGTTTCGGAAAATGCTGTTGACGTAAAGATTTAGGGCGTGGCCACAAACTGCCGTTTGTTGTCAATCGAAGTTTTGAGGATTAATTCCGCGGATTTTCTGCAAGCGGTTGACGGAAATTTTGATGCTTCAAGCTTGGCAGTTCCGACTTCAACTGCCAAAATCCTTGGGCTTTTGCTATTTGGTATCAGGGCATCCCGCCCAACAGCATCAGCACCAGGAAGGGTGAACCACGCCGGAGGGATCGCGTGAGAACATTGCTGAAGAATCGGCCAAACTGTTTTGAAGGATTCGGACCTTCTATTTTGGCAAACCCTTCGCGTGGACAATTGGCGACGAATTCGATTCCCGGGGATCGAATGGAAGCCCGATCCATGTTGCATGATTCCTGTCCTCTGACACCCGGTGTTTACGGTTGGCTCGATGCAAACAATCAAATTTGTTACGTCGGGAAATCAAAATCTTTGCGGAAACGTCTGTTAAGCTACTTTGCCAAAACACCCTCTGATCAAAAAGCGGAACGGATTCGCCGGCATAGTCGGCAACTGGTCTGGGAACCCGTATCCGATGAGTTGCTGGCATTGATCCGAGAACAGGAGTTGATCTACCGCTGGAGACCTGACTTCAATACGCAAGGACAACCCACACGACGACAACCGGCCTTTATTTGTATTGGTTCAGGTGCGGCCCCCAATGCCTTCCTTGCCAGGCGCATGACTCCCAAGGCGACGTTTGCATTTGGCCCCATCGCCGGAACAGGTCGCTTGCGGTCTGCCATTGTCAGTCTCAACCAGGTGTTTCGTTTGCGTGACTGCCCGGACAAAACAAAATTCGAATTCAATAACCAACAACAGTTGTTTTCAGATACTGCTACCGCAAAATGCATTCGATACGAGTTGGGTAGTTGCCCAGGTCCCTGCGCAGGCCATTGCAGCCAATCTGGCTATCGCCAGCTCGTTGATCAAGCCGTTCGCTTCTTGAACGGAAAAGACACATCGACGTTGCAACGCCTGGATCGGGAAATGCAGAAGTCTGCAAGCGAGTGCCATTACGAACGAGCGGCGGTTTTGCGTGACCATCTTGAGAATCTCCGATGGCTGGATCGCAGGCTGAACGCGCTTCGCAAAGCCGCGCAAACCTTCAATGGCGTGCTGCCAGTGAGAGGTCGCAAACGAACGCCGATTTGGCTGGTATTGCGGGCAGGGCGATTGCTGGGCAGTACTTCTCGACCCGACCGTCCGGAAAGAGCCGCCAAAGCCATTAATTCGTTATCCAGATCGGCGGACCGGGATCACCCGATGCCGACCAACATTTTGGAAATGAACCTGCAACTGATTATGATTTCCTGGTTTCGAAAAAATCCCCAGCAGAAACAGGAACTAATGTCTTTTGAAGCGGCCATCAACTACTGTTACCGCCGGATGGCTACCTCGCGAAAACGGATCGCCTAGCGGTTTTCTCCCATAACCCAACCGACATCGCCGAAAATTGCGGCCTCCAAACAGCCGTTGTCATGCCAAGCCGATTGGGTATACTGAGCGATCGTCGAAAAGCACCAAATCATCGAAATTTGCTGGGTATTGTTATGGCTCGCGTTTGTGAAGTTTGTGGTAAAGGTCCCCAAATGGGAAATTCTGTCGAAACGCGCGGCAAGGCCAAGTATTTGGGCGGCGTAGGTACCAAAATTACCGGCATCACTCGTCGGCAGTTTCGCCCCAACCTCCAAAAAGTCCGAGCGGCCCTTCCAGGGGGCGGCACCAAGTCGATGAAAGTCTGCACCCAGTGCATTCGCAGCGGAGCAGTTCGTAAGGCCGTTAAGCAAAAGCCGTTCAAGTTGCCATCCTAAAGCCGATTTCGATCGGCCTTTCCGGCATTCCCATTCCGTCCTCCTATTGGAATGTCCCTCCGATGTCTGACTCCATCGACGGTGAAACCGCACTGCAAGTGGCTCGACTCGCGAGAATTCACATTCCCGAAGATGAAGTCCTGCAGACCCAGTCGCAACTCTCACACATCCTCGATTACGTCAGTCAACTTGGCCAGGTAGAGTTGCCCGCCGACGTCGAGCCATTCTTTGGTGCCCTGGAATCGGTCAATGCAGTTCGCCCCGACTGCGTCGAAGCCAGCTTTAAAAGGGAACGCATTCTCGCGAACGCGCCGGATACGGACGGCGAATATTATCGTGTCCCTCCTGTCTTCAAATAAATGAATTCGGCTATGGACCTCTCGCAACTGACCGCGACTCAAATCGTAGCTCGCATCACCACCGGCGATCTTTCCGCGGTCGAGGGCACACAACATTTCCTCGATCTCATCAATCAACAGGATTCCTCAATCCATGCGTTTGTTTCGCTCGCTGAGGAATCGGCTTTGGAGGCAGCGTCGAAAATTGATCGGCAGTACAGCGAAGGGCATCAACTCGGTCGTTTGGCCGGCCTGCCGATTGCCATCAAGGATGGTATTTGCACCG
This sequence comes from Pirellulaceae bacterium, assembly GCA_942492215.1. Classification (GTDB taxonomy): domain Bacteria; phylum Planctomycetota; class Planctomycetia; order Pirellulales; family Pirellulaceae; genus Mariniblastus. Next base: position 27,702 of record CALODY010000009.1, on the reverse strand, counting down.
CCGGTCTGCGCACCTCGGCGGGTTCGCAAATGCTTCAAGAATTCATCCCGGCATACGACGCCACCATTGTTTCGAAACTGATCGACGCGGGCGCGATCGTCATCGGGAAAACCAACATGGATGAGTTTGCCATGGGTAGCTCCACGGAAAACTCCTATTTCGGCGCGACGTTCAACCCCTGGGATACGACTCGCGTGCCGGGAGGATCCAGCGGAGGTTCGGCCGCTTGCGTCGCCGCCGACTTTTGCCCCGCGGCAATCGGATCTGATACGGGCGGCTCGATCCGCCAACCAGCAGCCTTCTGCGGGATCACGGGATTAAAGCCAACTTATGGCCGCGTCAGTCGTTTCGGATTGATTGCATTCGCGAGCAGCCTCGATCAAATGGGGCCCATGACGCGATCCGCGGAAGACAACGCACTGCTGATGTCCGTGATCGCCGGACACGATACGAAAGACTCGACATCGGCCAAGGTCGACGTCCCGGATTTTGTCGCAGAACTCATCCAACCCATCCACGGTCTGAGGATCGGAATCTGCCGGGAACACTTTGAAAATGGCCTGGATCCGCAAATTGAAAAATCGGTTATGGAAGCGGTGAACGTTCTCAAAGACCGGGGGGCAGAAATCGTCGACGTTCACCTTCCTCACACGGCCTACGCGGTCTCCACGTACTACGTGATCGCGCCGTGTGAGGCATCCAGTAATCTCGCGAGATTTGATGGTGTTCGATACACGATGCGACAACCTGGTGACGATCTCGAACAGATGTACTGCCAGACTCGGTGCCGCGGTTTCGGGTCAGAGGTCAAACGCCGAATCATGATTGGCACCTATGCGCTGAGTTCGGGCTACTATGACGCCTATTATTTGCAGGCTTCAAGGGTCCGTCGATTGATTAAGCAGGACTATGACGCGGCTTTCGCGAATGCCGATATGATCCTGGGCCCCACAACACCGACACCGGCGTTTGGCTTGGGGGAACATACACAGGACCCGCTGGAAATGTATTTGGCGGACATTTACACGGTATCGGCGAATCTGGCCGGGATTCCCGCATTATCAATTCCTTGCGGCATGTCCAACAGCGGTTTACCAATCGGACTTCAGTTGCAGGCGCCGGCCTTTGAGGAATCGCAATTATTACGCGTCGCCCACCAATACCAGCAGCAGACCGACTGGCACCGGCGGAGACCGTCGCGATGAAAACGGACACGGTTAGAGAGAGATCAAAAATTGATTTCAGTAATGCCACCGTCATCATTGGATTGGAAGTTCATGTCCAGCTGTCGACGAATTCCAAACTCTTCTGCGGGTGCTCCACAGCGTTTGGCAGTCAACCCAATACGCAGACCTGTCCGGTTTGCACCGGGATGCCAGGTACGTTGCCAGTGCTTAACGAACACGCGATTCAATTGGCGGTGAAGACCGGTTTAGCCCTCAACTGCGACATCGCCCGGTACACGAAGTGGGATCGAAAAAACTACTTCTATCCTGACCTCCCCAAGGGCTATCAAATCAGCCAATTCGACAAACCGATCTGTGGTGCCGGTTACCTGGATATCCATGATCCCAAAGGCGCCTTCGAGCCTCGGCGTGTCCGTCTCGAACGCGCCCACCTGGAGGAAGACGCTGGCAAAAGCCTTCATGATGAATCCAGCCGGGGTGGAGATTCGAAAATCGACCTGAATCGGACGGGAACGCCATTACTGGAAATCGTGACAAAACCCGATCTGCGCTCGGCAATCGAGGCCAAGGCATTTTTGAACGAACTGAAACTGATTCTGACTTACATAGGTGTTTCCGACTGCAACATGCAGGAAGGAAGTTTGCGATGCGATGCCAACGTCAACCTACACATTGAGTTTGGTGACGAAATGGTCGCGACACCAATCGTCGAAATCAAAAACTTGAACAGCTTTCGGGCCGCCGAAAGAGCCATGGAATTCGAGGCGTCACGCCAATTCGCAGCGTGGCAGCAATCGGGAGAAACGATTTCCGATGCGCCCAAACAGACGCGAGGTTGGGATGATGCCACTCAGACAACCCAACTTCAGCGGGAAAAGGAAGAATCCGCGGACTATCGATACTTCCCGGATCCCGATTTGATTGCCGTCAGGATTTCAGATAGTGAAATCGAGTCGCTTCGTCAGGAAGTCAGTCGGCTACCAACGGAATTGAGACAAATGCTGACGACAGAGCATCAACTCAATGCGTACGATGCCGACGTGATCGTCAGTCAGGGCAGGGGAGTCGTGGACTTTTTTCTCGAGCTGGCAGCCGGATGCGGTAACAGCAAACTGGCTGCCAATTGGGTGGGGCAGGAAGTCTTACGATACTTGAACGAGCATTCAACAACCGTTTCTAATTATCCGATCTCGACCCCTCAGCTGACGAATTTGCTGAACATGATCCATGCCGGTGAGATTGATCAAACTCGCGCCAAAGACGTTTTGAATGAAATGATTGATGCGGCGATTGATTTGAAAACGGCCATCGACAAACTCGGTATTGTCTCGGTCAGTGCCGACGAACTAGCGGCCTTGGCTCGGCAATTAATCGCGGACAATGAGAACATCGCGGAGCAAATCAAAAACGGAAACGCAAAAGCAGTGGGCGCACTCATCGGACAGGCGAGAAAACAGAATCCGAACGTGAATCCGGGTGTGATCAAGAAGCAGATTTTCGAAATTCTGGGCGTTTAGCGTTGACTCGCTGCCGCAGGGTGTGTTTCTAGCGTGGGGATTCGCTAAATTTTGACTGGTCGAATTCAAATTTTATTCTCTCACGTTAAAATCTGTAGTTTGAAACTGGCAATGGGAGCAAGGCGTTGGCGAATCGCATCGACGGGAAAGTCACTCAGATCGGCGAGACGGGGAATCTGATTACCGATATCCCGGTAAGTCAGATTGTCGATATCCCACATGACGAATCGGTTTCGATCAATTTTGGTGACCATTCGACCATCGGGATCTTTCCAGCCGACCATGATCAACCCGACGCGACGATGGTCGCCAGCCTTGGCAAAAGCGGATTCCTGGAAATCGAGATCGTCGGTATCGGTCTCGCAGATATGCTAGGAATCAAAGTGCAACAAACGGTCGAGATCGTCTGGTGAAATGAAGTGCAGCTCTCCCGATGCTGGCAGGACTCGAACGGGATGCAGGAAAGTCGGAATTGAAAGGGAGTCAGCGTTTGGCCTGATTGATGCCTTCGCTTCGCGCCTCACAGGCCAGCCGATAGGCTTCCTCATCGCCATACTGATGCACCGAAAATGACCTTGTCTTTCGGCGGCCGCGCCCATCGGTCCACTGGGCGATCCAGCACCAGTAATGGTACTCATAATCCCCCCGCGTGTCCTTCTGCTGATGCAGTCGTACGCCAACGACCCCGGATTGATTTCGTACCGATGGGGTGGAGGCCAGCTCCTTCACGGTGTACCGCCCCAGGTCATTTTCAAGTTCGTCGCGAAATTCCTTGGCAGCCTGTAAAGCGCCCCGTTTTCCGCCATGGGCATTGTCGGAAAAAAATCTTTCCGTTTTCTGACCCCGACGTTGCAAGCGTACCTCCCATCCTCCATAGGTTTTCCCATTTGCGCTCAAGGTTTCGATGCGAGAGATGTTTCTGCGTGGGTTTTTTCTGGCCATTCGAAATCATGCTCGCGGCAGGTAAGCAGGATGCGACGTGCCCATCGACGATGGTAAGGTATCCGACACTCCGTCTGTGCAAATTCTGGATTGCTGCGAGGAGAATCGCAAGCGCCTTGGTTGAATTGTTGACGAACCCGCTACCCCGAGCGGCACGTCAACACTGCGTTGCTGGCATCCATTGACTCGCACGCAATCGGTCCGAGAGCGTGGATCAGGTGGATTATTGGGCAGAGGTCCGAAATCCGTTGGGGCCACCAGAAATCCGCCGGTTGAATTCGAGCGGCCAACACGCGACTTGGTAGCCTTTTTCATACAGCCAATCCTTCACCTCGTTGTATTCGGCAAAGCTGTCGGGATAGACCCACAAAGAGACCGTCGTTTTTTCTGGTGAGTATCGCTGGAGTTGCCCGGCAAACCGAGAGTTTTCCAGCGACTCGGGAATGACTTTGTCTCCAATTAACTCGGTCGTCGGAAAAATGGTAAAGCGTTCGAATCGGACCAGTTGCCTTCCTTCCGGCCGACGTGATCCAGGTGACCAAGTTGTCTCGACCTGAAGTTCGTACTGTAACCGAAAGTTCTGCACTGGCCCGACGGTTTCAAGCGTGCGATCGGAAGTCCTCAGTTTTTCGGCTTTGACTTTCCACTCCGATTTCATTCTGGAGACCAGTTCGTTGAGTGGCACAAAAGCAATCTTGCCATATCGAATTTGAAAATGGACTTCATTCGAGAAAACGGTTTTCGCGATCGGATTGGGAAAATGCTCGATGGTTTCAGATTTCGGCTGATAAGCGTCAAGCGCCTGCAACTCGGCTTTGATATCTGCCAACGCGATCTCCATCTCCTTTTTCTTTTCCAACTGCTCCCAATTCGTTTGTTGTTGCTCGCTCAGTTGTTCCATTCGCTGCTGTTTTTTAGCTTCCACTTCCTGTTCGACAATTTGAAGCTGGACCAGCATTTGATGCCGAATTTGATTCAGTCGCGAATTGACCGTGACCTCGCGGAGGATTTTTTCCTCCAATGCATGATTGTCAGATTCCAGCAATTTCATCTGGTTATGCGCACTCGACAATTTCTCCGCAAGTTCCGCTTGTTCCTTCATCAAATCCGCGTCTGTCGCGTCAGCGGATTGCCATGCGGAACTTGCTTGGGCGCCGATGACGACGACGAGAATGATCAGCACACCGACCAGGTTGGCGACAATATCGAGGAAAGAATCCTGGCCGGTTGTAATCTGTTTGACGCTCATTGGTCTGACTCCTTCAAAGAGACGCCACTATCAAACAACAAGCCTTTGAGTTTCTCGAAATTGAGTTCGCCGCCTGGCAAGACGCTGATGCGGAGCTCTGGTTTCCAATAGCTTCCTCCGCCAGCGACTCCCCAGGACTCAATCTGTCGCCAGATTTCGTTGATTAACGGATCGACGGCATTCTCGATGCCGTCCGTTGCGGAAACCGAGGTTTCCTTTCCCAACACCGAATGAATTTCCAATTCGTGAGCACCACAAACGACTCGGATCGGTCGAACATATCCGGTTGCTCCACTCGTTTGTGAGGGCAGTGCCCAGTTCTGTCCGCGACTTTTGGCCAAGCTCATTTGCTCGTAAGGACTTTGAATATTTGCTGGCGACTGTGATTGCGAATCTGCGGAACCCGTTGCTTGAGCGGAGTTCTGCCCGCCGAATTCTGTCGAACGGGAGGAGTCGGCCCCCTGGCGTGATTGGCGATTTCCGGCTGTCTCCTTCGAATTTTGCTGAGGCGTTTTCAGTTCATCAAAATAACCACGAACGGACGTGTTTTCCGTTCCCGATTGATCCGCCGACTGGTCGACAAGCCGATGTGCCGACATGTTGTGGTCGTTCGTGGATACAAAACCACCCATTCTCCCCGAGGCGGAAAGGCCTGGACGTCGGCTCGCCCCTGCCTGGGTGCCTGCTTGAGCGTAGGATGCAGCGATTCGATTGCGACGAGCGAGTTGAATGCTCTGACGATTTCGCGCGTCAGTGATCGCTTGTTCAACTTTGCCCCTCAGCTGTTCGTCTTTAACGCCAAAGTCCAGTTCTTTGAATGATTCAACCAATTCGTAACCAAACTCGTCATCCCAACTCTTCATCGCCCGGCGGGCAAGCGCGTAGGTCTCTGCCCCTTCGGGACGTACCACAAGCAGCGGGTAAGGCCTTCCTTCGTCACCCGTCAAATTATAGTTTTCCCAATACTCACGTATCGCCAACAAGGCGGAGTCAAGCATATTCCCGCTTTCCAGTGGCGGCACAAATTCAGATTTTGCGATCCGAATTCCTAACGGCTGCAGCACAAGTGCGTCTTTCGTGCATTCAATGAAAATGGGACGTCGTTGTGTTCCACCGCTTCCTGAATGAGGAACGATTGAGTAGGTCGACGAGCCGGTCGTGTTTGCCTGCAATCTTTTTTGCTGCAGATTTTGTCGGGCAACCTGGATTTCGGCGTTTAGCTCATCCGTCTGCTGAGTCAGTTGCAGCTGATCGGTATCCTGAGTGGGAGGTTCTTCCAGGTAAGCAAGTTCTTCCGCCAGCCGTCGAGCTTTCTGTTTCAGATTGCGAATTTCATCTTCCAGGTGGCCACGATGATTTCGAGCAGCATGCAGACGCTCCACCGCTTCGGGGCGAACCTGTTTCAAACCATCGATCTGGATCATCCTGGTTTCGTACTGAAAAACCAGTTCTCTTACTTCCGCCTTTTGGTCTTCCAACTCTTGAGAATGAGCCTCCGCAGCGTTTACATCCGCGGCTTTCACGGCCAGCACCAGCAATACAATCAGCACGCCCAATGTGCAGATCAGGACTGCCAAAAAAGGAAATAGAGAAACGCTGAGCGTTTCACGCGTTTTTCGACGACGTCTCATGCAGCCTGTTTGGGAAACGGAATGATAACTTCCGGCAATTGCCCACTTTCCAGACGAGGCTCGGCGGCAACCGTCTCGACATGATTAATTGGAAACGGAAGGATTACTTCGGGCACATCGCCCACGCTTTCTTTCGTTTCGACGTCAGCGTCGGCCGGCAATTCGCCTGCATTGGATTCCTGATCTTGGGCCAAGTCAGCAACGACATGCGACAACTCCGAGATCGCTTGATGCAAGCGATTGGTTTCATCAACGGCGTCGCGGTGATTGGTAATCGCGGGTTCAAATAGAGCGGTATCTTCCGTCTTTATCACTAACTCTTGAATAAGTTGCGTTTGTTCGAGAAGTCGTTTTTGATGACTTTCCAACTGCCGAGCGTTGTCTGACAACATGACTTGCCACTGCTGCCAGCGGTGCGCCATCGAATCATCGGCTTTCTCAATCGATTCACCAAGATAGTGCGCCAGGTCACAGACGCTCTCGTCCAAGGCCGCGGTCAGGTTATCCTGGACTTGTCCGCTAACTTCACTCAATGAAGATGTCCACGCTTGTTCGGCGGCTCGGATAGTCTTCCGCCAGATTTCCGTTTGGGATTGCACCGCCGAATTCATGGCGTGCAAAATCTCCCGGCTGATCTTTCCCAGGGGAACCGCATTGTCTCTGGGCGAATCCGCGGAATCAGGTATGAAGACGCTGGCCACTTCCGATCGGGCTCGTTGGTCGACAAGCTGTAGAAGCTGAGATTCGAAACGGTCGACCAGAAACTGACCAAACATCAAAATCATGGAAAGTGTCAACGCCAGCGCTGTCGTGTCAAACGCCACGTAGAGACTTCCACGAAGTCCGTCCATCATCTGCTGAAAGTCATTCTCCGGGCCCACACTAATGCCACCCAACGCCTGCGAGATCCCCAATACAGTTCCCAGGAATCCAAGCATCGGAGTCGCCCAGATCAAAATTCGAACCAGCGAATAGCGTTGGATTTGCCTATCGAGGTCAAGGTCCGCGAGATACTTTAGCTCGTCTTCGATATTCTCGGCGGATTTGGTCCGGTAGACCGAATGCAATGCATTCACAATTCGCTGCCAAAGATAGTGCTCGTGCATCCAGCGTGGCATATCCAACATCCATTGCCCGTAAAAAATCGCCCGGGCGACGGCAGGATTGTCAGGTGAGGCGGGTGCCAACGAAGATAGATCTGAATCACTATCCTCTGTTTTTGTCTGGCCAACTTGGTGTTCTTTGTCTTCTTGACCCGATTCAGGCCAGGCGACAGGCAGCCGAATCTTGCTTTCGGCAGCAAATTGCTCAAAAACATTGAAGCCAATCATACCCAGTGAGGCAAGTCCGATGAAAAACATGGCCAGCGTGATTTTGGATACAGGGTGGCCTGTCAGGTAGCGAAGCACCGTTTCGTTGCCAATCACCTCGTGCTGAATCAACGTCAAAGTTCCCAGGTACATCATTAAGCCAATGCAAACTGGAATGACCAGTGAAGGCAAAACTGCAACCCAACTTGTCGATCGTTTCACGGAATTACTCAATCAAAAAAGCCTATCGAGTTTTGTTTGGCGAGCGCGAACCTGTCTCGCAAGTCGTGATCTTGCGCACGAATATCTACTTGATCGGTATTTCCAATCCAACAAAAACAACTTATGTCGTTTACACAATCCAAAAAGCTTCGATTTCCCGATTCAGCGGATGATCTAACGGAATCGCCATAAAAAGAAAACTTACCCAGATTTTCCAAAGACTGAGCCTCCACCTAGCCGATAGCCTATCTTGCCGACGCGAAAGCGTGCACGATACACCCAGGGGGGTCGAGCCCGGACCGGTCGTAAGACCGCCCGGGTCTCTTTTTAGGTTCAAATCCGCGTTAAGAACGCTAGCGTACCTTCGTTGGCTCTTCGTCCAATGTTTTCCGGTTGGTGTGATCCAGTACTGGTTCGGAATCAACAACTTGCACCACCAGAACTGAACTTGGGTTCAACCCTTTCAAGCGTCGCCTGTTACGTTGCCGATCGCAGAATGGTTCCCGCTTCGAGACTGTTTTTCAGTCGACCTTGCCTCTTCTTTTGTGAGCATGGGATTGGCTGACTGTATCCGCCGTTGATCCAATGCACAGGTTGGCAAAGTCGAATAAAATGCCATCATGGAAATGCGGTCACCGTTTTCGAGTCTACTCAACTGGTCTCGATTAGCGCGCATTTCTGGGTTGCCGTCGGCAATCTCGAATATTTTGGCAGGCTATCTGTTGGCCCAAGGCAATTGGTCGCCCACATGGAATTTATCGCTGCTGATTCTCTGCTCGAGTTGCCTGTTCTTGAGCGGCATGATCCTCAACGATTTCTTCGATTTCGAAATCGACATCGAAGAGCGACCGCAACGACCGCTGCCAGCTGGCCAGATTTTGAAACAGAAAGCACTTGGGGTCGGAGTCTCTCTGATCATGCTGGCGCTTGTTGTGGCCGGAATTGTGGCCTTTTTGAATCAGCTCATTCGACCGTTCGTAGTTGCTATTTTGTTGGCGACGTCCGTTTTGTTGTACGACGGTCCCTGCAAAAAGACTTTGCTCGCTCCAATCCTGATGGGAGCCTGTCGAGCTTTCAATGTCTTGCTGGGTGCCAGCACCTACGCGGCCACCAACCAGTCTGAATTCAGCGTGCTTGGGTTTCCCGTTATCGTTTTGTGGGTCGCCATTTCACTGGGAGTGTTTATCACCGGAGTCACGTTGCTCGCAAAGAAGGAAATCAACGACAACCAACGCCAGTTGCCTTTGGTTGTGGCCTCCTTCATTATCGGATTCGGCCTGGCAGGTTTGGCTTTCGTATCCTTTTGCCCCAACCAGATCCTTGGTGCAAAACAGAATTTGATTTCGTTCTACCCATTGATGATGGGGCTAATCGCATTTCCAATGCTGCGTCGGTTGGTAACGGCAGTATTCCAGGGCACATCAAAGTCCGTTCAGCTGGCAGTCGTATCCTGTTTGCGGAGTATAATTATCCTCGACGCTGCCGTTTGTTTTTTGGTTGCGCCCGACCAAATCCAATATGCGCTGATCGTTATCAGCTTGCTTCTTCCCGCGTTGGTTTTGTCGCGTGTTGTTCCGCCAACATAAATTTTCGAGGCGTAATCACCGGCGACTGCAACGATTCGAAAAAGCAAAATCTCGAATGTAGCTCCTGCCACGACCCATCCTTATTTGTTTCGTTCAAGCATGACCGATTGAATTTTTCTTCTTTTGGTCGATGATGTTCGGGAAACGATCAAACCTATTGCTTCAGAAATCGTGTCATGATCATTGGCTATAACACAAACGGACTGGCCTATCACGAACCGTTTGAAGCGTTACATCTGCTGGCAGACATTGGCTACCGAAGTGTTGCAATAACGATTGATCATGGTTGGTTGAGTCCCCGCGATCCGAGCCATGAGCTACAGCTGCAGAAATTGAAACATTTCCTCTCGGTTAACGGATTTACCAGCGTGATTGATTCGGGTGCCAGATTCCTGCTGGATCCCGCCAAAAAATACGCACCTTCGTTGCTGGATCCGGATCCCTCCAAAGTGGCAAACCGCGTAGATTTTCTCAAATATTGCATCGATGTTGGCGTCGAACTGTCCAGCAATTGCGTTGCGTTAACTTCGGGCGTTAAACCCGAGGATGTGTCATTTAGTTATGTGTTGGATCAGTTGGTCAGGAACCTCGAACCCGTCATCCACTATGCGGAGGAACGGAACATTGACTTGGGCTTGAAACCTGAACCGGGAATGCTGATTGATAGCACCGGGCGATTTGAAAGACTGATTCATCTCGCGGACTCTGAAAGGCTGAACATGTCGATGGACATCAGCCACCTTTTTCGCCTGAGTGAGGTTCCCATCGTCAACTATATCGAACGCTGGCAGGACTACCTGGTCAATATCTGTATTGCCGACACACAGGCAGGGGTGCACGATCATTTGATGCTGGGCGATGGACAAATCTACTTTCCCCCGATCATCGAATCTCTGCTGGCGATTGGCTATTGCAAAGGTGTTCATATCGAACTCAGCAAGCACAGTCATAATGCAGCCGCGGTTGCACGCCATTCTTTTGACTTTCTGAATCCCATTATCCAGGACGCAAAATCGGGTAGAGTGGACGATTGAACATCTCGTTCGCCGTTAGCTGAATAGAAAAAAGCCCACGTTTATCGGGTTTAAGATTTGAATCGAATTTGCGTTATCAACGTTGTCGGCCTAACGCCGCGGCTGCTGCAATCCGCGCCGCGCCTGCACGCATTGTCCCAATCGAGAGGCTACGGTAGTCGCGATTGGAAAAGCCCCCAGCCGGCCGTCACCTGCACCTCCCAAGCCACCATGCTGACTGGCCTGCCACCCAGCCAACATGGAATTGTCGGTAACGGCTGGTACTATCGGGACACCCAGGAGATTCGGTTTTGGCAACAGGCCAACTCGCTCGTTCAAGGTTCGAAATTCTATGACGCCTACGAAACGGCGAAAATGTTTTGGTGGTTCAACCAGTCCTCATCGGCCCGCTACAGTGCTACCCCGAAACCACATTATGGATGCGACGGGTCGAAAGTGTTTGACATTCTTGATCACACCGGATGTAACCTGACGGACAAGCTGGGACCGTTTCCGTTCTTCAGTTTTTGGGGTCCCTCCGCTGGATTACCATCATCCCGTTGGATCGCGGAGGCGACAGCCATTGTCCTACGGGAAAAACGACCCCAGTGCACGCTCGCCTATTTGCCACATCTCGATTACGACTTTCAGAGATTGCCGATTCACGATCCGACACGCGTCGAGGAAGTCGACGAGTGTGCAGCGACAATTATCGATGCCGCAGAATCCATCGATGCTCAGGTTGTTGTAGTTTCGGAATACGGATTGGTTGCGGTCAACCGCCCGATCCACATCAATCGAGTTTTGAGAAAAGCCGGTTTACTCGATATTCGCGACGGACCATTTGGAGAGGTGCTGATCCCGGGAACATCCAGCGTGTTCGCAGTTGCCGACCATCAAGTGGCCCATATCTATGTCCGCAAAATTGGAGAGACGGAGTCGGTTCGCCGGCTGTTGGAATCCTGTCCGGGGATTGCGGCCGTAGTTCCGCCCGGGGAACTGGAGCTGGACCATGAGAGAAGCGGTGAACTGATCGCGTTGGCCGAACGCGATTCATGGTTTACTTACTACTACTGGGATGACGATCAAAAAGCTCCAGATTTTGCGAGAACCGTCGATATTCATCGCAAACCGGGTTACGATCCGTGTGAACTATTTATGACCAGTCGATTCCGGGCTGTCAGAAAAGTCCTCAGAAAAAAGCTCGGATTCCGCTACAAAATGGATGTCATCCCGCTCGACGCCGCGCTGGTTCGCGGCAGCCATGGGGTTTATCCCGACTCGCCAACAGACGGCCCGATCATTATCGGTCCTGGTGAACTGCCCGAAGACATGCGCCGATTCGGCAAGCTGGTCGACCGGATACTGCGATGATCATCGCACCAATGAATCCGATCCCGATCGCTGATTCATCAAGGCCCGATGACCGTGCAACCCAACGGAGCGAAGTGGTCCTCCAAATCGAAAAAGGCATCCTCGCTAATTTTTGTATACGAGATGTTCAAGTATTTGAGATTCTCCAAACTCATCAGCGCCTTGATCTCGCGATCCGTGATCGAGGTGGACCCGAGGTGCAACCATGTCAGTTGCGGCATGTTCTTCAACATAGCGATCGCGTCATCGGTGATCTTCGTATTGTCGAGATTCAACCAAGTGACTTCATCCAGACTCGCAATGGCCTCTACGGATTTGTCAGAGATCGAGGCACTCCAAAGATTGATTTGCTTTAATTCCTTCATTTCCGAGAAATGCGGGGCCGAGGCGTCCGTCGTACCAGGAGAATTGGTCTCACTGAGATCGAGTTTTTGCAGGTCCGGCAGGTTGGTCAGGTACCCAACTCCTGCGTCAGACAGCCTTGTATCACGCAAGTTCAAATATGTAATTTTCGGCATGTTCGAAAGCACTTTCAGGCCTTCGTCGCCAACGGCGGTACGAAACAAATGCACTTCCGTCAGGTTTTTCAAGTTCGCGATGTTCTCGATTCCCTCATCCGTGACGCGGGTATCGTTTAACCCCAACACCTTCAGGTTCTTCATTTTCGCGACATGCTTCATGCCTTCGTCCGTGATTTGTGGTCCCCAGACTTTGACGAAACTAATGCTGGGGCACTTCGACAGCGACTCCAACCCAACATCCGAGACTCGGTTACAGTCGCTCAAATCAATCGCTTTGAGCGTTTTGAGTTGGCTCAAATACGCGAGCCCTTCATCACCAACACGTGTTTGGCCACAACGAATCTGCTCCAGCTTTGGAAATTCTGACAGTACTTGCATCGCTTCGTCGGACAATGTGGCCCGAAACAACTGCATGTAGGTCAAATTCTGTAGCACTTTCAGTTTTCCCAGAGCGGCCGGACTGGGAGCCGATCGTTCGATCTCCAAATGCTTCAGTCTGGATAGCTGTGAAATGGCGTTAAACGTGGAATCGTCGATTTTGGTTCCGTTGAGAATGAGCTTTTCGATTTGAGGCAACTCAACGATCCTGGCAATTTCGTCTTTCGAAACGCGGGCATCGACAAGGTCGAGTTCGGTAACCAATCCGTCGCCGTCGAGCACGAGAAAGCCTTCCTTCTGTTCAAAAAACTTCCTGACTTCGGCTTCCGACTCGGGCGTGGAAGCGACAGTCGCCGACACTTTCATTTCACTCTCATCCGATTTGGGTCCAGGCGAATCGGTATTCAAATCTTGTGTCGCACGTTCCTGCGCCGTCGAATTCGAAGTGGTTTTCCCCATCGCTTTTAGCTCAGCCATGTCCTGCTCAAGTTGGCTGACTTTCTCGGTAAGTTGTTTCAACTCCTTCTTGACATACAGCGGTTCGTAGTCGGTTTTTTCGCACCCAGCACCAGCCAGCAGAAGAAACGCCAACCCAAAAACACTAACGCCATTTATCCGAATTGACATGGAGACTCAGTTCCAATCGATTATCAAAAGAAAATGCGGTGACCCGCGTTTGGCCCAAATACCTAGTTAAAACCATGGCGGCGGTATTTTGAAGGGCTTGCGCCTGACAAAAGCGCAATTTTTCGCAGCGGCAAACAGATTAAACCGTCCAGATATCAACTCCGTCGATCGAAGCCAAGGAATTCCCAGACATCGCCTGCGCCGGCTCATGAAAATTCGATTCGACAAGCGGCAACTCGGAGCACAAGTCCACCCGCCCATCATAGGCGACTCAATCTCCGAAAATACTTGGCGCGTAGGAGAACCCTACTTGAAACTGGGGCTCTCTCCGATTCCGCCGGACAATATCCGCAGCACGTCATCGTGAATCAATCCATTGGATCCAAGGGCATCCCCGGAATCGATGCTTGGAACGCCTTTCCAGTCGGTGAACCGCCCGCCAGCCTCCTCGATAATCGGTTGGACGGCGGCGGCGTCCCACACGTTAAGACTCGCGTCGACCATAACTTCCACTCTACCGGTCGCGACCAACATGTAACCGTATACATCACCCCACGTGCGCGAAAAATAAACACTCTCGACCAGTTGGTGGTACTCCTTTCCCGCTCCGCGCTCGAGAAATGGCTCCGCTTCCGAAGTCACGAAAACGCTGTCCGAAAGCCTATCCTTGCTGGAAACACGAGCCTTTGCCGGCTCATTCTCGCCGCGATAATGCCAAGCTCCATTGCCAATCGACGCAAAGATGCCCTCGTCGAGACCGGGAATGTATACGGAACCGATCACGCTGCGACGGTCCCGATTACCTTCTTCCCCCTGCACCACGCCCACCATTGTACCGTACAACGGAACGCCACTAATAAAAGATTTGGTGCCATCAATCGGATCGAGGACCCAACAGAAACCGGATTTGCCTGGCGTATGTCCAAACTCTTCGCCAACAATCGCATCGTCCGGAAACGCTTTATGGATCTCTGCTCTCAGCAGTCGTTCCGCTTCCTGGTCCGCAATCGTCAAAGGACTTCCATCCTGTTTCCGATCGACTTCAAAACGATCGGTTTGAAAATACTCCAGCGTTAATTGGCCGGCTTGTTGAGCAATGGTTTTGGCCAATAACAGCCGAGAATCGTCTTGAGATTGGTTCATGTCAATGGGCGTGTTCCAGGTCTGCCGCTGCCGAATCTCCCGGATCAACTTGATTCTCGGCAGTGGTTGCAAAAAAGACGGCGTGAATGAAAAGCAGAATCGCGCCCGTCACCAACAGGCTGTCGGCAATATTAAAGTTCGGCCACGGGTCAAACAAAGGCACGCCTTCCAGACGAAAAAGTATCCAGTCGCGAACATTGTTTTTGATCTCGATCGGGTAAGTCGACACGTAACCCCAGCCGATTCGGTCATAAAAATTTCCGATGATGCCACCGGTAATCAGTCCCAAGGCAAATGTCAGCCACCGGTCGCGCGCCGCTTTCATTACAAACAGCCAAACGAAAATCCCAATCAAAGCCACAATTGAGAATGCCGCGAACAGAAGGCTGTGACCTTTGCCGATCCCAAACAGGGCTCCCGGATTGGTCGATGTTTGAATGCCAAAAACTCCGTCCACCCACCAATGCGCAAACTGCGGAAATCCATCTTTCGCACGCGTGGGATCGAAGTAATTCGCGAAAAAGTAAGACTTGGTCGCCAGATCGGCTGCCAGTCCGGTCACCGCGGGCAAAAAAAACAGGGCGAAACGATTCACTGGCAATCGTCCGCCCCGATTAGGGATTGGATTGTTGGCGTCGGTGTCAGAATCGTGATGCTTCGAGCTCACTGGCACACTTCACGCAATAAGGCGTGTACGGGATGGCTTTGAGACGCATTTTCGGGATCTTTCCCGAACATTCCATGCAGGAACCATAAACCCCGTCTTCGATCCTTTCAAGTGCACCTTCGATCTGAACCAGAGTTTCTCCCTCACTGTTCATCAACAATATCGTATTGTCTTGCTCGAACGTGTCACTGCCCATATCCGCCATATGGCTGGGAACCGCTGAAGATCCGCTGCTCCCCCGTCCACTTGACGACAAGGCGGCATCGGCCAACGTTGAAACGTCCCCTCGCAACCTTGCTCGAAGCACAAGCAACATCTCTTTGAACGGCTTGACCTCGGCTTTTTTCATTTTCATCTTATTGTTCTCCGTTAAATCCGTTGGCGCCGGCGATTTACGTTCCGGTTAGGCAGAAGCCCACCTCCGAATCGAGCGTGGTATTCTAGGGGTCCACATTTGAGCAGTCAAACAAAAATGTTTAATTTTGCCACACGCCGACCGTAACTCTTTATTATTTTTTAGTTTACGCTTCTGCGAACCGATCAATTGCTGCTCCACTTAACCGGTCTAATCCGCGCCCCGCTACAATTGTCGACGGTTTCGAACTGTAGTACGCTGCAAATGGATTGATAGTTTCAGCAAACGCGTGAGCCAACGCTAACCCTCGAGTTTGATAGACGATACTTCTGCGTAGCGGCCGTTTCCCGAAGGATTTCTTATGATCAAAATTGCCGTTAATGGAGCAGCGGGCCGCATGGGTTTACGCTTGGTCGACCTAATCCAGCAAGACTCCGAGTGCTCGCTGACCGCGGCGATGGAAAGCGCACAGCACGCAAAAATTGGCGAAGACATCGGGCTTGCGGCAGGTCTTGGTGAAATCGGCGTTTTGCTGACTCCCGAGTGTCAGACCTCAGTCGACGTTCTTATTGATTTTTCCCAGCCCGCCGGAGCTGAGGATTCGCTCGCCTACTGCGAATCGACAAACACGCCCTTAGTGATGGCGACCACCGGACTTTCAAAACCGAGGCAAGCGAGACTCCGTGAGGCAGCTCACAAAATACCGATCGTGTGGGCTCCCAGTATGAGTTTGGCCGTCAATCTGGCAATGAAACTGGTTGAACAAGCAAGTCGAACTCTCAAAAACAACAAGACAGGCGTAGATATTGAAATTATTGAGCATCACCATCGATTCAAGGCCGACGCCCCCAGTGGAACGGCGTTAAAATTTGGAGAGATCATCGCCAAAGAAATGGGCCAGGATCAACACCGGCACGGTCGCGAAGGCATGCTTGGTGAACGTCCTCCAATGGAGATTGGTTACCACGCGATTCGCGCTGGGGATAATCCAGGTCAGCACACAATCCTGCTCGGGATGCTGGGCGAGACGATCGAAATCAAAGTAGCCGCATCCAATCGCGACTGTTATGCGTTAGGGGCGATTGCCGCGGCCAAGTTCGTCGTTAAACAAGGGGCTGGTCTTTACAACATGTACGATGTATTGGATTTGTAATCGCCATGGCCAAATGCGATGAAGGCTATCTCTGCAGCGTCTGCGGCAACGACGTCGGGGATATCACCGAAAGTGATCTCTATTTGCGGTTTGTCATTGGTCTACTCGATCCTGAACTGTTGCATGCGACTCCCGAAAAACACATTCGCTGTAACCCCACGTTAGCGCAGTTCGTTGTCGCTGATGATTTTGAACCAGAAATCGTCGAAGGCGAATTTGGCAAGGCGCGACTCGATCCGGACTACGTGCGTTCCCGTGAACAGTTGGTGACCCGCGGTTGGCAACGACTGAAAGAAATAAAAAATCTTCGCGAAGTCTCGATTCTTGATTTCCCGCTGCCGGAAGTTGTTGCCAAGCTGAACAAGTCCGTCGGCGATTGACCGGGAGATGGCACCGGTAAGTGGTTGCCCAGCGGGAGCCAACACGCCGTTATGCCACGGTCACTTTATCCGGCGCGACAACGATCTGAACTCGCGTCGAGTAAGCTGGCAAGTGTGAAATCGATTCGAGAAAAAACTTGCGCACCGACGACTTGAAGAGCCGATTGGCTGACGATGCATTCACAAATCGGGGCTACTGGATTGTCAACGTTGAAAATTCGGGTTAGCCGTAGTGGGCGAGGCAACGAGCCCCTTTTTGGATTGCGACTTTGAAGGACTCGTAGCCTCGTCCACTACGCTAAAATCAATCCTGACAAAGCACTACTTCAGTTTTGCTAATTCCCAGATTTCCAGCCGGCAATCTGACAACCCAAGCAGGAGGAACTGGCCATCGTCGGAAATTGCAATAGACTGCCGATTGTGTTGCGATTTGTCACGTTGCAGAACTTCTTTCCAACTCTCGGTATCGTAAACCTTGACCTCGCTTTCCTTGGATTCGCCGCAGACCACCAATCGTTCGCCTCGCCTGGAAAAGCACGATAAGACCCTGCCAACAGATTTTTCCAATTCCAGCTTGCGAATCAATGCGCCGGTGTCAGCGTCCCAAACGTGCACATGTCGGGGAAAGGAATTGGTAATCAACGACTTGTTATCCGGCGAAAACAAAACGGAGCTGATTTGGCCAAGTGGTTGACCAGCATCTTCGACTTCGATTTCATATAGCGTGTCTCCGGTCTCGGTATCGGCAACGGTCACACGATGACCGTCGGCAACGGCAATCCAAACCCCGTTGGGAGATACCGCGCCAATTTGAATCCACCGTTTGTCGCGTACCCCAAACTGTGCCGTTGGAAAACGCCGCGTTTGCAATGTGCTCCCGTCCTCAAAATTCAGCTTGGCAAATTGCAGAGAAAAAGTCTGGTCGTAGTCGAAACCCGTCATCCAATCTCCACTGTTTTCCATGACCAATTCCATGGCGAGCAAATTGACTTCCGTTCCATCCCCCGAAACCGAAAAGCCTAATGGATAGGTCTGCTTTCGAACGCTATTGGTGTTCCCTCGAAGCATAAAGCTCTTGAGCAGGGATACCGTCCGTTTCCTGGCAGATTTGATTGAATAGTCCTTAATCTTTTTTCCGGACGGATAGTCATAACTTGTAAGACCAACCGACTGTCCAAAGCTCGATCCGACCATGACCGATTCTCCAGCATGAGAGAATTCCAGCATTTTGGGATTCGGATGTTCAAAGGAGCTTTGAATTTGACCGGTTGCCAAATCAAATACATTTCCCCCCCCCGAGTGCGTTAAAGCCACCCACGACTCGTTATTCGGATGAATCAATCCAACTGTCGTTGGACTCTTGGGAAACTTACCCGCTGCCGTCGATTCATCAGTCGTCAAGTCGAGTTCATTGATTCCAAACCCACCGTAGTCGACATGGAAGATATATCGGTTGTCAGTCGAGAACCGAAAATGCTTTATATTTTGCCCGAACCTTTTAACATGTTTGACAACTCGACCCGTCTCGCTGTCCAACACGACAATGCCCGAACGATTGACGCCACTGCCGGAAGTTTGCCAAACAGCCACGGCCAGTAACGAACCGTCATCGGAAAAGGCGACGCTTTGGCCGTAGCACCCAGAAGGCAGCGCATACGACCGGGTGGTGTTCGATCCGTCAAGCGTAATGACCTGGACCGAATTGGAGCGAGTCGTGGCCACGAGATTACCGGAAAAGTTCACATCAAGTGAACTACCTGACATTCCGACCAGTTTGCAATCGGCAGCCGAAAGCTGTTTGCCAGACTCCAAGTCCACAGCTTGAAAGCGATTGTTCTTGGAGAAGAACAATTGAGATTCGTCTGCCGAGAATCCGACCGATTGAACATAACCCAGCTTGTCCAGATATTCGAGTAGTTCGCCAGTTCTTAAATCGCGAATCACAATCGAATTGTAATTCGACGCTGCGACAAAGGAACCGTCCGGTGAAACGGCCAATTCCTGAATAAAGAAATTCGGGGTGCCGTCGAGAGATGCGACTCCCTGTGTTGCCACGATCGTGTTCACGAGACTCAAGTCGATTGCATCCCAGACGCGAATAATCGCTTCACCCTGTCGATTTGTACTGGCGACTAGAAAACGGCCGTCCGGAGAGTATTCTACACTTTGGTAGTATTCATTTTTCTCGCCCACGGTATCGCGTACTCGGTTTTCGTTCAGATCAAACAATTTGATTTTCGATCCATTGCAGGCAACGGTCATCCCATCAGGTGCGACTGAAAAGGAATCGCACTTTCCGACTTCGGCAAACCGGTGAGAATTACCGATCACCCAAACACCCGCCTCGATTTGTTCCTTAAGGTCGGAATCGGATTCAGGATCTGCTGAACTTCTGAACGCACTCTCTGATTGTTTGCGACCAGGTTCTTGAGCGATCGTTTTCGTCGCGTCTCCCAATGCCAGGCAAAACAAAAAACAGATTGTCAGCCAACTGATGATGAGCTGTTTCATGATTGCTACCCGAGCTAACACCTTTTGATGCGCACCATTCTATCCCCCCCATCGACCGCAAACGACCTTTTTTACCGGCCGTCGCGCCGGGCCCTCGAATCGGTCTTCAAGCCTCTCCGGGTTTAGCGGGCATTAGCCTATTCGATCCCGAGGCCGGCAAATTGGTGAATTCCGGTCTCGTCCTGTTGAATTTCCTTGACCCATTTGACGTTCGCCAATTCGAGATCGCAATACAAGTGCGGGAAAAGCTCGCCCCCCCGGGAAGTCTCCCATCTCAATTGGTCTCCCAGGCCACGCGTGTCGACGGCCAGCAGCAACAGATCCGCTCGGCCTGCAAAGTGCCTGGCGGCTGTTTCAGCCACCTGTGTGGCAGTAGAAAAATGGATATAGCCGTCGGTCAAGTCGATCGCCGCGCCTTGAAATACGCCATCAACTTCAGCCTGCTTCCACTTATCCCGTCCCAGGATCTTGTAGATGGTCTGATTGGATTCTATGGTCATGTCGTATGCAGGTGAAATGTAAGACCTGCCCCATGAGTTGGCTTACGCGGTTAGGTAGTCGCTCATGTTAGTTTTTTCACTGCCTGCCATCCACCCTCAACAATCATCGTTGGTGACTTCCCGTTCGCTTGATTCAAACAGGATATTCGTTGTGACTTACCAATCACGTTTCAAGATCTCGACCAACGGCCACCGTCACATGCAAGATGTAACGGACCAGGTTGCAATGATCGTTCGCGACAGCCAGATCCAGACAGGATTGGCGCAAGTGTTCAATGTAGGCAGCACCGGTGCGATGGGAACCATCGAATTTGAACCGGGATTGGAAGGCGATTTGCCGAAGATCCTGGATCGCTTGATGCCGCCCAGCCGAGACTACGGTCACGAAAAAGCTTGGCACGATGGCAACGGACATTCCCATTTGCAAGCCACCACACTGGGACCTTCGATCACGGTTCCTGTTTTTGATGGCGTGCCCATCCTCGGCACTTGGCAGCAGATTTTTCACCTGGAGTGCGACATCAAACCCCGCCAACGGGAAATCGTAGTCACGGTTGTCGGTGACTGAACGATCTGCTGTGAAGTGCATGAAACCGCGTCAGAACTCAGACCGACATGCATTGCGAAATTTAAAACAATAAGAACGTTCCCTGGCAACAGCTTTTGGTATTTCGGTTCACGCTGGACTCGAAACCTGCCGACTGAGCCGGCAAAACCATGGTTTTGGAATTGCCGCTTGCCGTCGCTTCAGAAACGTGACTAAGATATTTGTGTGCCAAAGCGCGAAACGCCCCCGAAACAGGAGATTATTGTGTTAATTCAATTCGCTAAACCTATCGCGATTATCATGACCTTGTGTGCCGCCGTGATCTGGCTGTCCGGCAACACCATCGCCGACGACAAAACGACGTTGACGATTGGATCGAAAGCCCCCGACCTCGATATCGAATTCTGGTTGAACGATGGCGAGGGAAAGTTTGAGCACACAACCAAATTGGAATCCGGAAAAGTTTACGTGGTTGAGTTCTGGGCGACCTGGTGCGGTCCTTGCATTGGAGCGATGCCTCGCATCAGTGAATTGCAGGACCAGTTCGCCGACCAGGGTGTTCAGATCATTAGCGTCAGTGACGAGGACCTCGACGTCGTCGAGCCGTTCCTGGAAAGGAAGGTGAGGGGGAAAGACGATTTGACCTATCAGGAACTGACGAGCAATTACTGCTTGACCGCGGACCCCGATAAATCCGTGTTCAAGGATTACTTCCGCGCGGCCGGCCGAACCGGAATTCCGTGTTGCTTTATCGTTGGCAAAACCGGACTGATTGAATGGATTGGCCATCCCATGGGAATGGAAGCACCGTTGCAGCAGGTCGTCGATGATGAATGGGACAGGGAAGCGTTCCTGGTCAAATTCGAACAAGAGAAGAAGGAAGCCGAGCAACGTCGTAAGGTTCAGCGCGAGTTGACGCGGGCGGTACGAGCAATCGAGGAGAAAATCGAGGCCGATAAGGCAGAGGAAGCCCTTAAGGTTTTCGACGAATTGATCGCTAACGAAGATTACAAAATGTTTAAAACCCGCCTCGAATCGATGCGTCTGGATACCGTCATCTTGCACGTCGGTGGCGAGGAAGGCGTTACGGCAATCGAAAAGTTCGTCGATGAAAACGAGAACAATGCTAGCGGGCTGAATCAGATTGCTTGGGGGGTCTACGAGAAACACGTTCAGGATGGCGATGTGGACAAAGAGATTCTGGCCGCTGCGACGCGCGCCGCTGAGGTGGCCCTGAAAGCGTCACCGAACAACGGTGCCATTTACGATACTTTGGCACATCTGGTCTACGAAGCCGGCGATCTGAATCGAGCGCTCGAACTGCAGAAAGTCGCCATGGCGAATGCAGGCGGAATGGAAAGTGAAATCAAGCCCTTCCTGGAAAAACTTCTCAAAGAGAAGGCCGAGCAGGACAAGGAAAGCGAATTGGACAAGGACAAGGATGAGGATGAGGACGAGGACAAGGACAAAGGAGACAGGTAAGTCCGTCTGCTAACAGTCCATACCCCGCACAAGGCCGAAAGCAATTCGCTTTCGGTCTCTTTTTTTGCTTCCAAATTATTGAAAACACACCGTGAATCAAAAACAACAATCGCTGGTGCAGCAGCAATTTGGTGCCTCAGCCGACCGTTATGCTGACAGTTGTATCCATGCAAGAGGCGAGAGTTTGAGCCTGCTTTTGAAATGGGCTCAGCCACATCCAAACTGGCGTGCGCTGGATATCGCAACCGGGGCAGGGCACACGGCTTTGGCCTTTGCTCCCCATGTCGCCAGTGTTGTAGCCACCGACATTACCGAACCAATGCTGCAAAAGACCCGAGAACTGGCCCGTCAAAAAGAATTGTCCAATATCCAAACAATCTATGCGGAAGCTGAATCGTTACCCTTTGACGATCGCACTTTTGATCTGGTGACGTGTCGCCTTGCGATGCATCATTTCTCTGATGCGGAATCAGCTCTGCTGGAAATGTCGCGAGTTCTCAAGCCAGATGGACGGCTCGGTTTCACCGACAACGTGACGGTGTCAGACGCCAACGCCGCCAAATATTACAACCGCTATGAGAGAATCCGAGATCCCTCGCATCGCCTGGTCGAATCGTTGGAACAGTTGTTATCTCGTATCGATCAAGCAGGTTTTGCCCTCGAGAAATCCCAAGTCTTGCAGGAAGAATTCGAGTTTGAGAGTTGGGCGGAACGTCAAAATGTATCTGCTGACGATAAGGCGACTTTGCTGACAATGATGCAAAGTGTCCCACCGGAATTAAAGACCTTGTTTGCTACCCGTTGGGCTGACGAAACGATGTATTTCCGACTTTGGGAAGCCGTCGTTGTGGCGAAGAAAAACTAATCGATCATCGACCTATTCGCCGATTAGCGCCATTACGTTTTCAAAGCGTGGGTTAGCGTGAATGGTCGATTTCCAATAGCCCCGACTCAACAGAACATCCCGATCATCAAAGCCGTTTTTTCGGATAGCCAACTCAAGGTAATCGAGAATCTGATTCTGGGCTGACGCAAACTCCTCAACGTCCATGGCATGTTTGGCGGACCGAGTGTCAACGGTTTTTGCCATCGCCTTGGCAGCATCAAAGAAATGGCACTTGCCCAATTCAGGCGGACCGTTCTCGAGGTTCGCAAACGCCTCGGCCACTTCCATAGCCTCGTCCCACCGTTCGTGTTGCAACAAAGAAGAGTGATGCTCCCAAAGTGCCCACGCCTGCCTTTTTCTCAGTAGCGACAATCTTGAAGCGGCGAGATTTTGCTGGGCCAGTTGTTCCGTTTCATAAAGCGCGATTGGCAATTGCTGCGAAAACCCCTCTAAATCCTTCGTTTTAGATAGCGCCCGAAGATATTGGTACCTCGCAACATTTAGAACAAAAAATCCATCTGCGAAATCTGGTTCGTCGGAAAATGCGACCGATCCTAACTGAACGGCGGCTTGGGACGATTGAGTTGCCGCTTCGAATTGTTCGCTGAGAATTGAAGATAGCTTTTTTGATCCCATGCACTGACCAGGATTCGCTTACCTTTGAGCGTATTGTCGAGACCGGTTTCTTCCAAGTCAATCGCGGATTGGCAGTAGCGCAGAGCTTGTGAGGGGTCGTTGAATCGAATTGCCAATGAAGCAGCACGCAGAATTGCGACCGCCAATGACTCCAAGTATGAAATATTTCCCGGAACTTCAGCCACAAGAATTTCAAATTCACTAATCGCGAGATCCAACTGGCGTTTTGCATCTTCCAATCTGCCCAGCCGAATCAAATCAGAGCCCCAGTTGGAACGCGCCATGGCGCGTAGACGTAACAGTGAATAATCACTGGGAGTCTCAGCAATCGCGTTATCCAGAATCTGGACGGCCTCGGCTTTGGTCTCCGAAGCTTTCTCGCGGAGAGATGAATCTCCGTATCGAGACGCCAGGTTGATTAGATTGCTGGCGATCGCGACCGTCGTATCGACATTCGGGCCAGTTGTGCTTTCCAACAACCGCCCACGTCGCTGGCCTTCTTCATGACAATTCAGAGCTTTGGTTGGCAAGTTCATTGATCGGTAGGCTAACCCACGACGATTGACGAAAACGAGGCGGTAGTAGAGGTATTCGGACTCCGAAAACAAATCTCGAAATTGATCCAGAGTCTCGTCCAGCCAGTCGACTATTTCCGTTGCCTTTGCCGGCTGATTAGACCGATCCAACGCCTCCATTTCTTCAAGGTGAAGGTCAAAAACCAATTCGAGGACATCTGTATCAATCGAAGGATCACGGGTCTTCCATTGATCCGGCCTGCCGAGCCACTTGTGAGCCTCGCGAGCCAGTTGGACGCATCGCTCGTATTCGCCCAACGCGGCGTACACGCTGGTAGATCGAGAATACGCCCGCAGCGTATTTCGAAAACTGGCAGAGTCATCCGACTCTTCATTAATCAGCGCTCGCTGCATGGCGAGAATTTCGTTAAGTCGCTTTCGTTGGTCTGCCGTAACTAATCCGGCTTGAGCAGGGCTTTCGATTTCAGCCAACAAAGCGTCGATCATCCCGGTTAGACGGGCTAAATGGGCGTCGGCGCGGTTGGATTGTGATTCCGCGATCCGCGAAGAACGGTTTGACTTGTTCCAATGCCAAGCGCCGAACAGGCTGCCAATGATCAAACTGACAGCGGCAAAACCCAGGGCGCCCGCAACAAGGGGATTGCGCCGCGACCATTTAGCCGCGCGGCCCAGTGGAGTTATCCGACGCGCAGAAACGACCTTTCCGGAAAGCCAGCGATTCAGATCCTCCGCTAGTGCGAAGGCACTCTCATATCGGAGCGAAGCTGATTTCGATAACGCCTTCAGGCAAATCGCTTCGAGGTCGCGCGGGATATCTCGCCGGTGCCTGCTTGGCGAAATAGGCTCGTTAAATTCGACCGCCCGCAACGTCGCAATATGGGTTTCTCCGACGTGAGGGAGTTTGCCGGTAAGCAATTCGTAAAGGATAACGCCCAACGAATACACATCGCTTTTCTCGTCAATCGTTTGTGCACCCTTTGCCTGTTCCGGAGACATGTAGGCCGGTGTCCCGACAATTGCACCTTCCGTCGTTAGCATTCCGTCGTCGTTGTGATCGTATCGAGCCAGTCCAAAATCGGTAACCCTCAACGCCGAAACGAGCCGATCTGGCGAAATTGCCTCCTCCTCAGTTTCCAAGTCCAGCAAGATATTGGCCGGCTTGAGATCACGATGGATCACACCACGTTGATGTGCGTGATGAACGGCCTCGGCCAATCGTTCAACAATCGCGGCGGTCAGTAGGCAGGGAATCTCGCGTTGTTGTTCTTCAAACCAATCACCAAGACTCTCACCGGCGCAGTACTGGCTGGCAATGAAATGCTGCTGATCGAACTTGCCGGTTTCAAAAATGGGAACGATATTCGGATGATTCAGCGCAGCGGCGGCCAGCGCCTCTCGCTCAAATCGTTGCTGTGCTTCCAAAGATGCAAGAGCCGTCGTTTTCGGCACCTTCAACGCGACCAACCGGTCCAGTCTTGGGTCTCGAGCCAAATAAACCTTCGCGAAACCGCCTTGGCCTAGCGGACGCAGGACCTCAAATCGCCCAATAAACTCCGGGATTCTGCTCGCATCTTCCCGCGAACTTGGCGCCGCAGCATTGCCTCTCAGGTTGCGTTTGGTGGAGTCGACGGTTTGCCCAGCCGACTCGAGTTCCGCTCCGCCCAGCAAATCAAGGCGAACCTGGTTTACGAATTGCAACGCCTTTGCGAACTGCTCCTGCGAATGATGACCGGATTGGGGTGAACCCGTACCATCGGATGTTGAATCGTTGGGAAGTCCTGTCGTCTGTCTAGGGTGGTCATGACGTCCATGCGAACCAGGCTTTTTGCTATTCGCCGGATTCTCATGACGCTCGTTTTCGCTCGGATTCGGCATTTCGAGTGTGTGCGATTGAGAAAAAGACAACGGACCCTGTAAATCCGATTATAGCAGCGTGTACCCGAATTTTGCTGAATTCCTTGTTTCGATAGGCCGCCGAATTGCAATCAGGAGCCATGACGAAATCAAAGCTACGAATTTACCGAAGATCCCCGGCTCCCCCAATTGGTCCACAAATCTCCACGAATTCCCGCATTGAGTGGAGTCAACCGCGCTGTTCCGTCAAACATCTCACGTGGCGACGGTAGTTAATGCGACGATGCCAATTCGATTTCCTGCAAGTATTCGTGAAGCTGTTTCATCGGTTTGGTGATGGCGACTCGCCCGGAACGGACGAACTCAAGAATTCCGAAAGGTTCCAACTCTTCGAACAGCAACTGGGTATCTTCGCGGTGGCCCGTCTTCTCGATGATCGTGAACTTGGGCTCGACGGAAAGCACACGGGCATGATGTTTTCGTACGATCTGTTCGGCAGCGCCGCCATGAGCAAGGACTTCAGTCGGCACCTTGTACAGCGCGATTTCCTGATAGATGACTTCACTTCGTTCGTGGTACAACACTTTGTGCACGTCAATTTGTTTTTCCAGTCCGGCGACAAGTTTCCGAACGTTGTCCTCCGCGAGGTTGACGACGATCGTAAACCGATGAATCCCATGGACTTCGCTTTCCGATACCGTCAGGCTCTCGATGTTAATCTTCCCGGCGAGTAAATCCAGTGGTGATGCGATGTAACATACCAGCGTGATTTTCACTGAACACGGAAATCGTGAATTCTTTTTTCATAATCGTTGCATTTGAAAATAGATGGATTGAGGTAACACTTGAGACGCCACTGCCGAACTATTCCAATCGGATATCGGCCACCGCTGCACCGGAGGGAACCATCGGGAATACATTGTTTTCTTTGCCGACCATGACTTCCAACAGAAAGGCTTGGTCGTGATCCATCATTTCCTTCAACGACGACACCAGGTCTTTTCGTTCCGAAACCTTTTTTGATTTCACCCCATATCCCTGGCAGATTAATTGGAAGTCCGGGTTGATCATCTCGGTTTGAGAATACCGCTTCTCAAAAAACAATTGCTGCCACTGACGCACCATTCCCAGAAACTCGTTATTCAACAGCAGAATCTTGACGTTGACTTCAGTCTGTAGAATGACGCCGAGTTCCTGGATCGTCATCTGGAATCCGCCATCGCCGACCACGCCAATCACATCCCTGTCGGGCGCACCCAACTTGGCACCGATCGCGGCTGGCAGGCAGAAACCCATGGTTCCCAGACCACCCGAGGTAATGTTGCTTTTGCTTTGTTTAAAGTGTGCGTAGCGGCAGGCGATCATTTGATGTTGCCCGACGTCCGTTACGATGATGGCGTTGCCGTCCGTCAGATCATTCAGCTTCTTGATCACCTCGCCCATCGTGATCACGCCATCTTCCGGCTCGGTTTCGGCCTGAATCACTTTCTCATAT
>CALODY010000008.1:0-266754 GCA_942492215.1 Pirellulaceae bacterium | reverse complement strand
GGGAGTCTCCATTTGCACGTCTTCTTCGACGGCCAGACTGGGATGATTCTTTCATCTCCCAGAGCCGACACTGTTTGACGAAAGAGACGAAGAACGACTGCAGCATGCAAAACTGCAGGCCGACCAGTCCGTCGCGAAATCCCTGGCGGACAAGATACAGCAGTAAAAATCGCAGTACCGGCGTCCAGAAAATTTTGGCTCCTCGGGTTCGTTTGCCGTCGTCCCAACGATCCTGGGCACGCCATTTCGTATACCTGACCTGTTTGTCGAAATAATCATCGTAGGAGTCGATCGTCAAGTGGATCATTCGCTCCTGAAGCCGGCGCGTCCTCGATTTATCAATCTCAATCTCTTCGTGAACTCGGCAGTCTCGGTATCGGCAACGGTCTCGTCGAATCAGTCGACACACTTTGTCGCGACTGACAACGCTAAATCGCAACTCACGGCCAAGAAAACGTGCGTCGATAGATCCAGTAGGTATCGACTTCGTCGGATGGATTTTCTAGCGTATCGCGAATTTCAACCGACAGTTCCGGTGTTGGGTCGTCTTCATCCGCGTCCAAGATCAGGACCCACTCATGCGTCGCTTGCGGGATCGCCCAATTCTTGAAATCCGAATAGTCGACGAACTTCTGCTGAATTAGCCGGACAGCCGCCGATTCGGTTGACGATCGCCATGGTCTGGTCGCTGAACCCGAGTCGGCAACCAATATCCCGTCGGCGATCACGCGAACGGAATCGATGCAATCGCGGATGGCATCCTGCTCATCCTTGCAGGGCATTAACACGGTAATTTTCGGGGTCAGAATACCGATTCCATTCGCAGCAGACAGGATCCAAGAGCACCCAACGCAAAACCGGGTGTGGCGAAAGTCCACGCCCAATAAAATCATCGGTTCAATCGTCGACATTGTTCGAACCAGATTTGCCGACATACTCAAAACCGGCTTGGGCTGTCGGAATGACCGGGTCCATTTGCAGTTCCCGGAGCCTTTGCCAAGTCGTTACAACTTCGCAGGCCACCCGTCGTTCAGGCGGCTCGTTTAAATCCAAGTCGCTCCCAGAGTGTTTTGCGTGGCTGGAGTACAAGATTCTCGGAATCCCAGTTGAGTTCAGCGATGTCACTGTGAAACGTTCATGTTGCCATAGCTCGGGGTGCGGTTTTTGGAAAGGAAAGGACTGAGCATTTCGATATCGCCATTTGCAAAATCGCAACTGGTGGAAAGGAATTGGTGGCCGGAATCTTGGGTGCATCACACTGATGTTATAGCCATATGTTTGCTTGGCTCATGGCAATCGGAATCCGGCAATAATCAAGTTGTGTGCTAAACATGCATATTCCACAAAGTGAGGTGACCACCCACGATTTCGTGCTTCATTGGCGGAACCGTGATTGCCAATACACCTCCGTCACGCAGGTTGGCAAAAACCTTTCGCAAAAACAGATTGACGTTTAGCTGATGTTCCAGCACATGCTGATGCCCACACGCAGTCAAACTGTTCGTCGAATTCGTGCTCCAGAAAATCTGCCGCAATCACACTCCAGGATTTTGGTGGCTGATAATGATCCCGGTAACCTGCTTACCGGCCAGCCGAACCGCCCGAATGCAGTCCTGCACCACCCGAGAAATCCAATACCATTCGAAATTTGAAATCGGCGATCAATTTTTCCACAGCTTGATCTGCCAGAAAAAGCCCGCGCCCGTTTAAGTTCTTGCTGTTATTCATCAATCGATCTCTCTTCGAAATATTCTGTCTTTTTTTGGCCAGCTACTCGCAACAGGGTCTCTTCCAGCCGTGAATGTTTAGAGTAGGTCATTCCTTCGAGACCAAAACGACGAGTGATTTCACCGCTTTTTCTGAGTCTCGGAGAGACGCGACTACTGTGCATTTACCGTTTCGCGAACCGCTCCTACGCACTGCGACGAAAATTCCAAAGGTTCGTGAGCCGTTTTGTCAGCGACATCTCGCGATCGTTCATCACGACCATCGGGACTTGCATCACGCAGGGATGGTAAAAGCCATGCCCCCACAGGCCGTCTTCGCCCCAACAGTCGCCGTGATCCCCACAAATCGCCGCGAAGTAATCCGTCAGCTCGGCGAACATCTCGTTCAAACATCGATCGACGTACTCCAGGGGACGCACGCTGGGCTGCAGCACATCCTGCCTCATCGCCCCAATCGCAAGTAAGTTCGTGTCCCTTTGCTGCATACCGATGATGGGTCTCGCCGACGTTGATGAACAAAAATAGGGGCTGGCTGGTTTTTTCGATCACTTCCAACGCCCATTCGACTTGCTGTTCCAGATTCCGACCGTCGCCCGATTCTTCGTTTGGAAAAAAGCGGTAGTGATCGAAGTCGGAGATAAGATGCTCAGGAGCCGGCTTGCCGGGATCGAACCAGTTCATGGCTCCGGTGCCGATTGTCACGTACCCTTTTTGCCGGAAACCATCCTTGATGTTCCGTCCCTCCAGTTGCACCACGCTGTCTCGGTAACTTTCCGGATTTTGCAGCCGCCAAATCTGAGGCTTGACGCTTTTTTTGCGCTCGGAGGCCGCCGTATCGAAGTGTTTTTTTCCGTTGAAACTGTGCGGGAGTTTGCCGGCAAAAAACGCCTGGTGTGCCGCCATCGTGAACGTCGCGTGCGTAAAACATTTTTCGACTCGGCCCGATTTGAGAAACGGGATGTCTGCCGACTCGAACGTGTCCCAGCGACAACTGTCGAGTGATCAAGATTTTGTCGTGTTCTGCATGTAAGCCTTGGGTTGCAGCCGCTAACCTGCGTTACGTAAACGGCGGAGCATTGGTTGGGAACCGGATCCCAAAGTCGGCCGCCGCGGGCTGGTTTAACGATGTTTTGGCCCGCATTAACTCCGGTTGTGAGCGAGCTAGAATTTGTTTGGGGAGTTGCTCGATTGTCAGTTGTTTTCATAATGCGACTAACGCATTTCTGCAACTCATTTTCAAACAATTCGCTTTCCCAATCAAGATTGTCCCGTTGCCTGTCGGGTCACTGCACCGTCGAACCAGGCAATAAGTCGCGCCCGGATGACGGTAGATGGCATCGCCAAACACAACACAGGGATCCGATTGGCCATCGCCTGAATCGCCAATAGAACGACGAAGCAACCGCCTGACACGATTGCAGTGCCTCATAAAACGTAGCGGAACGATCAATTTTCAATGTGGTTGTCGGCAATGAAACGTACGACCTCGTTAGGATGGCTGATGGCGTGGATGGAAGCGTATGCGAACTGGCAGCCAAGGGAAAATTCGCTGATGTGCGAAACAAACTGGTGCATGTTCAAAAAATAGGGCGACCGGTGCGTGATCTGGGTGTCTGCATCGTCTTGCATGATGACCAACAAATCGCCACTCGACTTGATTTGCAACGGTTGGTCCGGCGAGCCAACCAGCGGTTTGGAAACCCAACCCGCCACCGTTGATGCCAATCGGGATCCATTTGGAACGTCCCCACATAGCTAGCCCAGTTCAACAAACAAGACGTCATGACCTGGTTTGGTTGGTCGATCACGGCAGCCGCGTAAGACTCGTGTGTGCCGTTAAACAAGATCGCCAGATCACAGCGTCGCAATCGACGGCTAAATGGCACCCGCCCTGAAAGGACCGCCACCGTTTGTTTGACAACATGACCGGCGAGTGCAAGTCGTGGCGATCGAATTGAGAATTCACCACGATCGCTCTCATCCTTGCGGGCTTCAACGAGCGCCGGAGCATGTCCCATGCGGCTGATTCCACCCCCAAAGATGTGTTCAAACATCGGTCGCTGGTTGACGGGCGACACGGCCAAACGTTGTTCTGTCGGTCAATGCGTCAACCGGCAGACCCGCCGCCGCCACCATGGTCTTGGACAAACGTAGCCGGTTTCACGCCCTGGTTAAAGAGTGCCGAATAACGGTGAATCAACCGAGAGTTTGATGGCCGGGCGGAAAAAAATATGCACCGATTGAAATGACGATTATTTAAGCAACCTTTCGAATTTGTCTGTGCTGATGGTTGAACACCGTCCTCAAGTAATCCCGAAATCCATTTAACGGAAACTGGGGGACAGAATTCGTGGTGGTCCGGACTCGGTGATCGGCCAGAATGACATCCGCCTGTCTTGCCGCAAGCGGAAGCTCTGTAAATCGATCCGGTACGACCAGGACATTGCAGTCGGCCCGACGTTTAAATCTGGCATTCGCCGAACTGATCAAAACTTCAATGTCCGGTCGCGCCCAACAGTCGTCGTCCTGACGTCTGGCAGGCTCGAGCAAACTTCCGATCCAATTCATGTATTCTCGATCGGACCCCATGGAGAACCTGAGGTCTTGGGGGCGGCGTTTTTCAATTCCTCGCAAACACCGCGTCCAGCAAACTTCTCGCTCAAAGTATTCCACGTTGGCACCTTGTCGCCACCGCTGGGGTGTCGAATTTACGGGCGAATGCCAAAGGTGGTACGTGGGAACCGCGCGAAACGCATTGTTAATATGAACTCCGGTTCGGCGAATTCGCATGCCGAAATCGTCGTCCTCGCATCCCCAACCCACGAATGCCTCATCGAACCCATTGACTTTCTCAAAATCCGATCGCCAGACGCCAAAATTGCCGCCGCGTAAGCGCGGCTTGTTGGAGTGATTGGTTAGTCGATAGTAGGTAGATTTCCAATCCAGACGTCGAAGTTTGCGATGGGAATCGGCGGCGACCCATTTTTGAAATGCTCCGCTGACAATGCTCTCCGTACCGCACCGAAGAGTCGCCTCACGATCGAGGTGACAGGTAAAACCCGCTACAACTTGCTGCACTTCCCGCAGTTTCAAATGTTGGCTCAGAAAATTGGATGGTGCCAGGCAATCTCCGTCCAGGAATATCAGGTACGGAGCACTGGACGCGAGCATCCCTTCGTTTCGACACCGCGCAAGTTCGAAAGCTCGGTGTGGATGCGTCACGAATTTGATGGGGAACGAAGAAGAAGCCTGGTGCCTTTGAACGATCTCAGAAGTCTCGTCGCGTGAACCGTCGTCGGCTACGACCACCTCGTAGTCCCGTCCAAAATCCTGGCAAGCAAGCGACGTTAGCACGAGCGACAGACTGCTAGGCCTTTCAAACGTGGTCACAATGACGGAAGCATGGGGTGTTTTAAACATGGGTTGGCGGCGATGAAGAATGGAAAGGAATAACTATCTAGCTGGGTCAACGGGCTCTACGGATAACTCTCACGAATGGTTGTGGACGGCCTCCTTGACGCCATTCTCGAGCTTGGAACTTGAGGAAGCGGCGAACTCTCGGAAATCTGGAAATTCTGGGTACGACGGGCCGCGTACGTGAAATCGACTCGACAATGCCGCAAGGTTCAATGCAATCATCGCAAACAGCAACCGTTTCCCAGCCCGAAAGGTTTGTCATTACCGGGGAAAAATTGCTGCCATTTAAAACTGGGGAAAGCTGAATGATTAAGTGACATGCCATTAGCAATGATTATGCTGACGCAACTCAGCTTTAGCACGGAGGAAGCTCGTTCGGCCCGGATTTTCTTCCCAGCAAAGCAACCGATGACGGCTGTACCGATATCGAATTTCCCTGAATCTAAAATCGGTTTGCTAACCGGCGTCAAATCATCGCCTCGATTCAGGATGGTTTGCCGGCACCCACGACATTGGCGTGCCTCGATAGGGTTAATTCCTGATCCCGCACCTGGCTCCAAAATCTTTGGATCCGTTTTCACGAAATGAGACTGCCGAAACTGTGTTCGGCGTTAACTGACGAATTCACGATTGAACATCTAATTGCCTGAGGTCACCATGTCCGTTCGAAATCGCAACCGAAAAATCAGCAGGAAATCTCGCAGCTTCCGGCGACGTCCGACAAGACAGAACCCACTTGCTTACGAAACACTGGAATCACGAATCGTGCTTACGGCGGACTTCGGCCTGTCCGTAGGAGGAGTATTGACGCTAGATGATTTCACAGCATCGAACCATGACGTCACGATTGCCCAAGGTGGAGGTGGAGCATCGGAAATGACCTTCACACTTGCCAACGGAAACTGGAACGGTACCGATGGTTTGGTGGTCACTGGCGCAGGCACGCCAGAGTTGACTGTCAATGGCAGCCTGGTGAATCAGGTCATCATCAATGACTCGATGGACCAAGACTTCGACGTCACATTTGCCGCGGTCGACATGACATCGCTCGGAAACGGATTGGAACTCACGGGTGTCGACGAAGTGGTGCAAACCGGAGCGGTCAGTCTTACTTCGCTCAGTTTCACTCTTGTAAGCAGCGTTACACTTAACAACGCGGCTAACGACTTTGACAGTATCGGTGGATCCTCCACGGGGGAGATTTCCATTGTCGATGCCGACGAAGTCACGATCGCCGGGATTACCACCAGCAGTGACGATGTCAAGCTAACTTCAGGCGGTAATTTGGACTTGGACGACGCTGCTCCGCTGGGTGCTGGTACTCGCCCCTCAGTGTCAATGGGAATCTGACGAGGACGACGCCGAAAGACACGATCACCGCCGCAGATTAGGTTGATGGTCACCGGCACTACGACCCTGCAACAAGGCAATGACGTCGACATCTTGGCTGCCAATAACGGGGGTCAGACACTGTTCAACAACGCGACCAACTTGTTGGTGGATACTGTATCAGTCGCCAGTATGACCATTACGGGTATCACGACCAGCAACGATGATGTGAAGCTTTCGGTGGACGGATTCCTGTTGATCAACGAGGCCATCGACGTTGGGACCGGCGATCTGCTCCTCGACGTTTCAGGAGACGTTTTGCAGGCGGAGCCGATCACCGCTGACGGCTTGGGCTTGATGGTGGACGGTAAAACCACATTGCAGAAATTTGGCAATGACGTCAACACTTTTGCCGCCGATAATGGTGGGACCACGTTGTTTACCGACAACGATGATTTGACCGTCGGCATTGTCACCGTAGATGGAATGATCGTCACCGGCATCCAGACCACTAACGACGACGCCAAATTGCAGACCGGCGGCAACCTGGCCGTCAACTCAGCGATTGATTTACAGAACGGCGATTTGTTCTTTGCAGTGACCGGCAACGTGACGCAGACCGCCCCGATCATGGCCGATGGGTTTGGCATGATGGTCAGCGGCAACACGACGCTGAACAATTCCAACAACGATGTCAACACGATTGCCGCCGAAAACGGTGGTACGACTTCCTTCGAGGACAGCGATGGCTATACGGTTGGTACCGTTTCGGTCGACGGAATGTCGGTCACTGGATTTCCGGCACCCGCGATTGACTTTCAGGGCAACGTCCTGTTCGGTCCGACGTTGACTGGAACGAGTGTGACACGGACCTATACCATCGAAAACACCGGGGATGCGCCGATGGAGTTGATCGGTGCGCCCGTCACGGTCAGTGGTCCCAATATGGATGAGTTTGCGATTGTCTCACAGCCCACGGGCCCGATCGGAGTCGGCCAAAACGTCACGTTTGATGTCGTGTTCACCCCTACGACGGCCGGACTGCGAACCGCGACTCTGTCTATCGGAAACAACAGCGACGTCAACCCGCTTGTGTTCAACGTCCAGGGCACGGGAACCTCAAGTTTGGTCAATGAAAAGTTTGATGGCCCCACCATGAACGCAACTGACAACCGGTAATGGATTCTCGTTAGTTGCCGGCGTTTTTCAATCGAATCCAGCAACACAATATGCTTCGAGCATTCTGTCACCGGCCATTGGATTGCCGGCGTCCGGGTGTAACCATCACAGCGGAGGTGACCACGACGGCGTCCAGCAGCACGCAATTTAGCAACGCCTATCTTGTGTTCGACTACGTCAGTGCCACGAATTACAAACTTGCGGGTATCGAGACGAAAAATCAGGTTATCTCGCAGGTGTCTTGCCTGACGTATTCGCGACTGGCCGTGGCCGATGCATCCATCACGGAAGCATCCTCGCGAGAAATCTCAGACTGTATTCATCACCACCGGTGCCACGCTGGTCACGGAGACGGCGTCGCCGATGTTGGCTTGTCCGGCAGCGGATTCCTGACTCGCAATGTCGAGTTGGCACTGTTTCCCGGCGAGCAGCCAATTCGATTGCTTTGCGATTTCGACCCGGATCACTCGCCGGAGATCAACGTTCATAATGGCAACATTGCGAACAATTCGACAGTTCCAAGTACCTCGAATGGCACGAACTTTGGGTCCACGACCACGACAGGCAACATCACACGGACGTTCAGGATCCAAAACACGGGCGGCGAAGCCCTCACTCTGACGGGTGCTCCCGCCGCGACTCAGCGTACAACAAAGCAGACTTCAGTATTGTCGCTCAGCCATCCAGTTCGATTGCAGCAGGCAGCAGCGCAACCTTTGACATCAACTTTACGCCCGGGCGCTCTCGGAACGAGAACGGCTTCGGTTTCCATCGCAAACAATGACGGCGATGAAAACCCATATAACTTTGCGATTCAGGGAACGGGAAGCACGGAACCCACGGAAACGAAAATCGTTAACGATAATTTTGAAAGTACGCCCATCGAATTGGCGACAAACACCGGATTCACGATTGTCACTCGCGGCAATGGAAATAAAGTCTTCCAATCGCCTGCCGGTACCAGGAATGCATCCAGTACCGTAACTCCAGCGATTTCTCCTCGACCAATCAGGTCAAGGATCGGCGACTAATGTCGCGTTGACGACGGCTAACGAGACCCGATTCAGCAACGGATATCTCGTTTTCGATTACGTCGATGCGAATAATTTTAAAGTTGCTGGCGTGGAAGGGAAGAACAGGGTGGAGACCATCGCGGCAAGTTTCAGGTAGCAACTACAGTAAGCTTGTCGAGGTAGTTGATTCCCAGATCACCGAGACCGACAATTACGATCTGGACCTGCTGCTGACTTCGACAGGTGCGACATTGACGACCCGGGATGGAATTGGCAACCTTTCGATTGACGGCAATTTCCTGGGCCAAAACGTCGGGGTTGGAGCCGTGATGGCACTGAGCCAATTTGACAATTTCATGGTCATCGGGATTGCCTAACAGTTAATGCAACCAGCTGCGATAGTGGCCATGAGTGTTGATGACGAACCAAGCAAATTCGACGACTCGCTCGTGGCCACGAAAGCCGCCCACGAGCGAGCCATCCTCGATTTCGCGAAAGGCAATTCGGCTGGTGGAAGACTCAAACTGAATCCCTCATCCTGCTCGAGGTAGTTGATTTGAATCGGTCGAACCGTTGGCATTGAGTGGCAGGTCTTTCATTGGGGTCAGGATGGAACCAAATTCGAGTCAAAAGACACTAAATATGAAGCCGATTGCGATATCATTTAACGGAAGTGCGATTCCATCCAATTTTTAGTTCATGTAGGTTGTTCGCGTCCAAATCTTGAACACCCAATCCCAGCGGGAGTATGAAATTAGCCCGATCTCTGCTCAACGAAAAACTCGAAAAAACCCGAAGCATCGCAATAACAGCTTGGGATTTGAGCAACTTGAGCCCCGACAATTGCTGGCACTTGAAGGAGTCGCGGTACCGATCTATCATCGACCGGCAATACTCGGTCAGGGAAACGGCTGGCAATACCTATGAACGCGCCCAACTGGACGGACAGAAAACAGCGGCCAATTGGAATCGGGATCTGATCGACCAGACGGATTCCTATCGGCCCTTGGTTCGGGTTCCCGACAGCGTCTACTGGACTGCCGACGGAGACCTCAACGGCCTGAATTCGGTTCCCGCCAATTTTTTGAAGCTCAGTGCTTTCGGCGGTGTACCCGGCGCACCGGAAGGTGATTTTCGGGAACCGGATAATTCCCTTTCCCGGAATGGTTTTGACCGGTTTGTCATCGCGGCTTACACGATTGATCGGACAGGAAACTACTCCATTTCGGACAGTCATTTTGTCCTGGCAGGCAACTCGATTGATGGAGTCGAAGTCCAGATCAGGGTTAATGACGACGCGCCGGTCATGACAAAAACCATTGATGCCGACGAATCGACGCAAACGGCCGCCGGGACCAATTTTGACACGTCGCTGGGTTACCTCTCCAAGGACGACAAGATTTACGTCGCGTTCGGACCTCGCGACAACCAAAACACCAACTTCTTTTTTACCGATTTCACGATTTACCGAACCAGTCACGAAATCAAAGTCGCCGATTTTGTCGATGATTTTACGGGAAACGGTTCGCTCGCCGCTGGTTGGGAGTATTTCTGGAATGCTCCGCACGGTTGGCAAGCTGGCCAGTCGCTCGGCGACCTTCAAACTGGCTCGCTATCGGACCTGGATTCTTTTCAACGACTCCAGCCGGCCGGACAGGCAGGATTCTGGACGGCTGACGGAGATCGGTTGGAACCAACGATGGACCATCCAATTTCATCCGATTTGGACGAGCGTATGGGGTCCCGGGTGCCCATCAGGGACTGTTCATTCCGGGACGATAGTACCGGGCAATCGGTATCCTATCGGCAAAACGGATTGATCGGTATGCGATTGCGTCGTATACGATCTCCAACAGCGGCTAGTACGCGATTACGAACAGCTTTTTGCGGACGCTTTGTGCCAACCAATAGGATGGCGTCGAGGTCCGTGTCTTTGTCAATTACTGAACCCGCTGAAATCCAAACGGTCCGTTTCCGGCCAAGAGGTCAGATTTGACTCGACACTTGGCTTTTTGAGGCCAGGTGACAGGATGTTCGTGGCATTCGGCGGACAAGATTCGCACAGATTCGACTCATTATCGGACCGACTTCAGCATTACGAGAATAGTTCCTCGCGTTGAACCGCTGCGCGAACTGCAAAATACCGAGGACTTTTTTGTCGGCGCGCCGGATGAGACGGACAACTACGCGGCAATCAATCAAGCGATTATGGACGCTCGGGCGTTCCAGGAGATCCAACCCGGCCCGGTGGAAATCCACTTGGAGCCCAACCAGGTTTACCACGTCAGCCCTGCCAATGTTGAGGACGATGCGATCTTTCGTTTGCTCGGCTATCGAAAAGACGGCCAGCTGTTCGAACCCAACAATCTTGTCCTCAACGGTCACGGCTCCACGATTCTGATTGATGATCCGACTCGGGGTCTGCTCCATATCGAGCACGGCACAAACATTATCGTGAGAGACCTGGTTGTCGATTACTCGACGCTTCCGTTTACCCAGGGAACGATCACGAGAGTTGACCAGGGCAACAAGACCATTGAACTGCGAATCGACGAGAGTTTTCCGGGCTCGATTTTTCCAGATCCGACCGACGAGCAATTCAGCGGATTGGACCGAGCCGGTTTTTCTTTGTGGGGTTACCCTGTCAAACCCGACAGCCCTGGCGAATTGAAGGACGGTGCGGCCTGGCTTTACGCGCCGCGCTATGAAAACATCGTCGACCTTGGCGAACAGGTGTTTCGCATACAGCTGAATCGAATTGATGGATTAGACGCTGACGACCGGTTTGTCTTGCTAAGTCGCTATAGCCGAGGAGGATTGTTCACCAGCTATAGCGAATCGGATCAGATCAGCTACATCAACGTGAAGGCATATGCCGGGCCAAGCACATTTGTATCGGGGAACCACAATCGCTCCTTGAACGTGATTGATTCTGAAGTCGCCATCAAACCGGGGCGATTGAAAAGTACCAATGGTGACGGGGTCCACGCTCAGTCAAACCGGATCGGGCCCTGGATCGAAAATTCCAGTTTCGAAGGCATCAGCGATGACATTGCCAACTTTTATACATCGGCACATACCGTAATCGAGCAATCGGACGATCTAACGACGTTTGTTTTTGCCAATGTCAGATTCCCGGGTGCCGAGCCGGAAGACCCGGAAGCCAATCTTGGTTTTCGAAGGTCATTCAAGGTTGGCGACCATCTGACTTTTTACCAAACATCGACCGGCGAGATTCTCGGGAATGCTCGCATTGAGGACGTTGTTTACTCGGGTGACAGCGCAACAAGCGTGACCGTGGACCAACCGATCTACGGGGTTTCCATCGAGCCCAGGGGACTAGGCATCGGCGATGACTCCTATCTCAATGACACGACGGTTTATAACGATGAACTGGGCAGCGACTTCCTGATTCAGGATTCGGAATTCAAGAACTCCCGTCGTTTTGGAATCTACTTGATGTCGCGTCGCGGCCAAATTGTCGATTCGGTATTTGAGGGCATCAGTGACCAGGCGATCGCCGGGCACAACGAATCGCGGTGGCCGCTCGGACTATTCCCGGATGACATCTTGATTCAAAACAACTGGTTCTCCAATAACGGATTCAGCCAACCTTATCAGACCGACCCGCAATTTACCGGTATGATTGGTTTCAACATGGATCGATTCTCGGATCGGGTCCTGGTGGACCAACCTGCATCCCAGATTGCGGACATTCGCATCCTGGACAACGTATTCGAAAAGTGGCGGAAGAGTGCGATTGCGGTTCGAAACGCGCGTGGGGTGGTAATATCTGACAACATCTTCCAGTCTGCCGAACCCCATATGGCGGACGACTCGGAGAATGCGAACCTCAACCAGGCGATCCGGATCGCCTGGTCCGATGACGTCGAGATAACTGGAAATCGTTCTGTTGATCTTGGACTGAACGAGGGGTTCATTGAACGCCTTCTTGATGCCGACGTGGAAGTTACGAACTTGGCTGTGTTCGGCAACAGTGATTTGCGGGCTGAGCAGTTGGCAAAATGGATCAGTTGGAACGAAGCATCCGGCAGGATTGCTAAAGACCAATCGGTCCAGCAGCAAAATGCTCGATTGGTCCGCGCGGACAACAGCGCCGTTGGCCATGTGGGAAGAGGCGTTTCCTTTGATGGTGACAACCAGTTCGCATTTTCGTTTGACGACAACACGGTTGACGAGAAACGGAACCGTACCATTTCGCTCTGGGCCAATTTGGACAACGCTTTGGCAGAGGACGGGAAACAGGTGTTGATTGAGGACGGCAGCATCAATCGGGGCATGAATATTTATGCGGATAGCGGCCGTATATTCTTCGGGAACTGGGGTTCGCCGACAGACGCCGGAGCCTGGTTGAGTTTCGCGATCGAATCCAGCCGCTGGTACCACTTCGCAGTGACTCTGAGTTCGGCTGGAGAAATGCGAGCCTACGTGGATGGGCAGCAGATCGGGTTTTCACTGGCCAGCCCCCATGGGTTGGGAGCGGGTTACCTGGGTTTTGCGGCGGCCGATCGAAATGGAACGCGCTTCCACGACGGCATTACGACTCTCGGGGAGTACTCAAATTACTTTGCCGGTCGCCTCGACGAGACGCGTATTTACAACCAGGCTTTAAGCTTGGCAGAGGTCCAAACGCTGTCCCGCATTTGATTGAAGAAACGTGGTGGATCAGCCGATTCTCAGAGGAGTCCGATTCGCCGATCGTCGCCGAACCATGGCAGAAATAGTGCTGGAGATTGCCTGATCCGTATTCTCATCGCGGGGTTCGAAAGGCTCCCCAAACACGTTCGCGAAATTTTTCAAAAAAGCTGCCAACGGGCCTTGAGCATTCGCGTTTGTTGCGTATACTTTGGCACTTCGCTACGAGAGTTCAGCATGGAAGTAGCCAAGGGTGATGCCCGATTGTGAGATTGGTTGAAGTTCGCCCCGCAAATTGGCCTTTCTAAAAAATCGACGCGATATGGTTGACGTATTTTAAGAAAACGTTACAATCGTCGATCCCGAAGAGTTTTAAATTGATAGCGGTTTGTCCTGACTGGTGGACTTGAGGTGAACCTTTCAGGCTAAACCGCTCTCAATTTTGATAGCGAATGTCGGACGAGTGCTGACAGGATGTTCTTTGACAATTTGGTTGTGAAGTAGATGGCATCTGAATGTTTGATGCTGCTTGGGAAATGTTGTTTCTTAGCGGGGGCAAATTGGAAGTCAGTGGCGCAAAAATCAAACGTTCAAACACCACTCTTAAGTAGCGTCGAGTTAACTAAAACGAGGCTTGGCAGAAACGTTCTGCTTGGTCGAGAAAAAGTTAGCTTGTCAAAAGATTTAAAATGAAGCGATTATCGTTAATCTGGATCTGTGGTTTAACCCAGGTATGCGATTCACCTTCGGCGGTTATTTGGAAGCGATCTAGGATTTGAAATTTCAGGTTTTGGATGGTGGAAAACGATTGTCAGGGAGGGTTGGATATTTGTGGTCAAGCTACTAAGGGTATATGGGGGATGTCTTGGCATTAGAAGGCGACGAAAGGCGTGGAAGTCTGCGAAAAGCCCGGGGGAGTTGACAAACAAACTATGATTCCGGGATTCCTGAACCAGCATGTACTGAATTCATAGGTACATTGCGGCAAACCGTGTGAACTGAAACATCTAAGTAACACGAGGAAAAGAAAGAAAAATCGATTCCGTTAGTAGCGGCGAGCGAAAGCGGAACAGCCCAAACCATGGGGGTTTCCCCTGTGGGGTTGTAGGACTTTGCACATGAGAGTTACAAAATTCCGGTTAGAAGAATCCATTGGAACGTGGAACCACAGAGGGTGACAGTCCCGTATTTGAAAACTGAGAATCTCTCGCAGAGCACCTGAGTAGGGCCAGTCACGTGAAACCTGGTCTGAATCTACGGGGACCATCCCGTAAGGCTAAATACTCTCTAATGACCGATAGTGAACTCAGTAGCGCGAGTGAAAGATGAAAAGAACCCCGTCTAGGGGAGGGAAAGAACCTGAAACCATATACCTACAAGCGGTTGGAGCACTATGATTCGTTCAGTGTGACAGCGTGCCTTTTGCATAATGATCCGGCGAGTTGTCGTATGCGGCTTGGTTAAGGCCTTCCGGGCCGGAGCCCTAGGGAAACCGAGTGTTAATAGCGCGAACCATTGTCGTATGCGGCAGACGCGAACCCAGGTGATCTACCCATGAGCAGGTTGAAGCGCGGGTTATACTGCGTGGAGGACCGAACCCACTTAGGTTGAAAACTGAGGGGATGACTTGTGGGGAGGAGTGAAAGTCTAATCAAACCTGGAGATAGCTCGTTCTCTGCGAAATATCTTTTGGGATAGCCTTGTGCCACTATGTGTAGGGGGTAGAGATACTGAATTGGATGGGGGCCCTTCCCGGGGTACCTCACTGAACCAAACTCCGAATACCTACATAATTATCACAGGAGTCAGTCCGTGTGGGATAAGCTGCACGGTCGAAAGGGAAACAACCCAGACCATCGTCTAAGGTCCCGAAGTCATACTCAGTCACTAAGGAAGTTAGTTTGCTGAGACAGCCAGGATGTTGGCTTAGAAGCAGCCACCATTTAAAAAGTGCGTAACAGCTTACTGGTCGAGCAGACTTGCGCCGATAATGAACGGGAGTAAGTATGACACCGAAGACATGGGTTTATTCGTAAGAATAAGCGGTAGCAGAGCGCTGTACAGGAGATACAAGCCTAACGGTAACGATAGGTCCCGGTCTGTACAGGTGATTATGCCGGAATGAGTAACGATAAAACAGGTGAGAATCCTGTTCGCCGAAAGCCTAAGGTTTCCTGGGGAAGGTAAATCCGCCCAGGGTTAGGCAGTACCTTAGTCGAGGCCGAAAGGCGTAGACGATGGATAGCAGGTTAATATTCCTGCCCCAACTTGTGGAGCGATGGAGGGACGGCAACCAGAATGCACGCGGACGAGTAGAAATGTCCGTGGAGGTCACTGAGATGGAGGGATCGGAAAATCCGCCCTCATCATTCAAGGTGATCGACCAACTGCCTTGAGCGGGATTGTGTTGGAAGGTTGTCCAAGAAAAGCTTCTAAGTGTTGAAGCAAGTTGACTGTACTAAAACTGACACAGGTAGGCGGGTCGAGTAGACTAAGGCGCTCGGGAGAACGGTGGTTAAGGAACTCTGCAAAATGGCCCCGTAAGTTCGCGATAAGGGGTGCCCCTGGCGGTTTACGCTGCTGGGGGCCACAGTAAATCGGCTCCTTCGACTGTTTATCAAAAACACAGGTCTCTGCGAACACGTAAGTGGATGTATAGAGACTGACGCCTGCCCGGTGTTGGTAGGTTAAGGAAGACGGTTAGCCCTTCG
Source organism: Pirellulaceae bacterium (assembly GCA_942492215.1). Lineage (GTDB taxonomy): Bacteria > Planctomycetota > Planctomycetia > Pirellulales > Pirellulaceae > Mariniblastus. The sequence continues at coordinate 250,722 of CALODY010000008.1, read as the reverse complement.
GGGTGAAGCTGGCAACCGAAGCCCCAATAAACGGCGGCCGTAACTATGACGGTCCTAAGGTAGAATTTTTCTGCCCTCTGGTCTGGTGACAGATCAGGTTGCACTTTGCTATATGCTGGAACCTCTGAGTATCCGACAGTACGAGGCAATCGAACTTGTTCGATCGCAATTTGAAATTTCGAATTTGAGATTTCAGATTCACGCCCGTAAAAATCTGTTCGGTGCAGACAATCAGCAGGAAACCATTTCATCGAATCTGATGAAATTTGAAATCTTGAATCTCGAATTTCAAATCAAGTTTGACATTGATGGGCTCCTCAGAGACTAAACGCAAAGCATCTCATTTCCACGAAGACCAAGGGTTAACTTTCTTTGGTTGGCAGTGAGTTGAAGATATAGTCCGAGCTGCATGGCGACATGCAGAGGTCAACAGAAATGTTGGCCCGCCGATCGCAAACCTAAATCTCTGGTTTGCAAACGTTGTTTCCTGAACATTAAATCTGAAATTTCAGATTCAAGAATTTGGAGACGACTTGCATGTTTCTTAGCTTATTCATTGGGTCTAGTTCTTAATAACTAGACGGCGTTTAAACGCAAGTTTGAACAAGGTTTGGATCTTGGCTAGATCCGGTTAGTAGTGCTAAAACTTTTCATGTTCGTACTTCCTTGGAAGTAATCGGTAGTAACAATACTGAGCGAAGTTCCTTGTCGGGTAAGTTCCGACCTGCATGAAAGGCGTAACGAGAGGAGCACTGTCTCAACCACCGACCCGGTGAAATTGTAGTTGTGGTGAAGATGCCACATACCCGCGGTTAGACGGAAAGACCCCGTGAACCTTTACTGTAGGCAGATATTGGGCTGAGTTATGTTTTGTGTAGGATAGGTGGGAGACTTTGAGACCGGCACGCCAGTGTCGGTGGAGTCGTCCTTGAAATACCACCCTGGATATGATTTAGTTCTAACTTTGACCCTTGAATCAGGGCAAAGGACAGTTTCTGTTGGGCAGTTTGACTGGGGCGGTCTCCTCCCAAAGAGTAACGGAGGAGTACAAAGGTACACTCAGCCTGGTTGGCAATCAGGCGTCGAGCGCAAAGGTAGAAGTGTGCTTAACTGCGAGATCCATCAATCGAGCAGATACGAAAGTAGGTCTTAGTGATCCTGTGGTTCCGAATGGAAGGGCCATAGCTCATCAGATAAAAGGTACTCCGGGGATAACAGGCTTATCGCATCCGAGCGTCCATAGCGGCGATGCGGTTTGGCACCTCGATGTCGGCTCATCACATCCTGGGGGTGAAGAAGCTCCCAAGGGTTTGGCTGTTCGCCAATGAAAGTGGTACGTGAGCTGGGTTCAGACCGTCGTGAGACAGGTCGGTCCCTATCTGCCGTGGGCGTTCGAAACTTGAGGAGGTTCTTCTTTAGTACGAGAGGATTTGGAAGGACGAATCTCTGGTGTTCCAGTTGTCACGCTAGTGGCACGGCTGGATAGCTATATTCGGAAAAGATAAACGCTGAAAGCATCTAAGCGTGAAGCTCTCTCCAAGATTAGGTTTCGTAAGCAGTTTACTGCGAGAGTCCCCTGAAAGACGATCAGGTTGATAGGCCATATGTGTAAGCCCAGTAATGGGTTCAGCTAAATGGTACTAACGGACGAAAGCTTGACCACATATATCCAGGTCTCTTATTTTGAATCGAGATCAGATCGTGTCGCTCGCGACACAAGGTCATTTGACGCCAACTCAACTGGCAACAGTTGATAAGGGTGACGCATCATTAAGAGATGGATTGCACATGCAAGTCATGGACAATCTGCCATCTACAACACACCAAATCATTTTGTCCAAGGACAAGCATCACCGGGTGAACAAGCCGGTGATGTTTCTTCCGGCGAACATATCAAAGTGGTCACACCTGTTCCCATCCCGAACACAGTAGTTAAGCACTTTGAGCCGATGATAGTACTGCAAGTGCGAAAGTAGGTACCGCCGGATCATTTATGAGCCCGTTCACGCGAAAGTGTGAACGGGCTTTTTTTCATGCAATAAATCGGAAGGGGCATTTTATTTTGTCCGAGTTGCTGTTTGGAATCAGCCCCAAGACCACGTTTACTCCTCCGCCAGCCTGACCACGGCCTTTCTCAGCCGTTCCAGCCCGTCAAAGCCATGCAGAAATTCGAGTTCCTGGCGGCCACCTTTGGCTCGGACCAACTGCACCAATGCTTCCCGGTCTGCGGCAGGCCAACGATCGAGATCTTTCAGCAGGGCGATCAGCGGAGACCAACGATGCCAAGCAAGCCTCTCACCGACTGACCAACCTTGGAAGCTGTTCACGCCCATGCGGCTGGCGGCCTCGGCGGCTAACGTTTTCTCACCTTGCTCCCGATCCGATCCGAAACGCCGACCCAGTAGATCCATGATCCCCAATCCCACGTTGGCCAACTCCAACTCACCCATCACATCATCCCGCTGGCCGTTCAAGGTCAGGTACACATTTTCGGTCACCAGCTGCTTGAGCACGGCCAGCGATGAGCGATGGCCTGGCTTTCGCTTCATCGTGGCCAACTCTCGCTTCATCAACTTCAGCAGCTTGTTGCCCCGAGGACGATAGCCGAGTTTCTGGTAAAACCACCAAGCTCCCGATTTCAAGGCGTCGTTGTTGTTCAGCCCCAGCTGATAAGGGTCAATCATGAAGCAATCGCAACCGAAAACCTGGTGGACCATCGCCAGCACACGCACATAGGTCGCTGTCGACTCGCCGCCTCGGAAAGTATCGAAAATCGTATATGCCACCTCGGCCGAATTGAAAAGGCTGGTGATCGCTCCATAGCTGGTCGGCACGCCGTTCTTCAGGACGAGGAAGCCATACAGGGCTTCCAATAAAAATCGTCGCGAAGGTATCACACCATACAGGACAATCTGCAAACTGCCGTCGTCCACAATGCTCACGTCGCGCGGGTCTGCGTAGGCAAAGGCATCCAAATCGCGCTGCCGCGTGACCATGGCAGAACGAGCGAGGTCGACCAGGCGGATGCCTTCCGAGTGGCTGACTAACCTGGGTGGGTTAAGTGGACGGTCGATCTCTTCCGCAACAATGGGGCGCGTCCGCTGGAGTGGAGTCGTCTGATAAAAAATTGGTGTTTTTTCATATTTGGCCAGTGTGCGGCTGGGAACACCAGGACCGGGTTCAAGTATCAGAGGGATGTCGAGATTGTCGCACAAAAACTCGTTCAGGAATTCGTTCGGGATCAGCGCCGCCAGTCGCCGTATCACAAAATGGGCATCCGTTTCGTGAGGCCCCTTCAATCGGTTAATCCATTCCGGCAACTCAATCTCAATGTCTTCCAGTGCGCGCGTTTCACTGAAATTTGCCAGCAGAACGAGATAGGGTTCAAAAATCTCCGCGTTATCAAAGTCTTCCCAATCGATGTGAATCTGATCCGGCCAACGGTCAGCCAGCCATTGGTTGGTGACCGCATAGAACCTGAAATTGATTTCGGTGCCAGCAATTCCCGAATTGACCAGCTGATCTGCATGTTGCTTGAGGTCGCGGCGACGGTCAAAGCGGGCGAGCATGCCATCGACTGTCGAGAGCATCGCTTCGTCGTTGGGCCAAGCCTGCATGAAGCAAAGGACTTCGTGAAGTCGGGTAATCTGCTCGATCGTGGTTAACTGAGCCGACTTCAGAGCTTGCAGGCAAATCTTCTTTTGCTTCGTCGCAGCTGGTTCGAATTCGAACTTGAGATTCTCAAGTTGTTTCAGTTCGCGAGCGGCATTGGCCATCTAAGAAACTCCTTTACAATCTGCCGCCTTCGATTGATTGCGTGGCATTAGCGACTTCAATCCCTCTCCAACCAGAGAAAACAGCCCATCAAAACTGGTACCGTGTCTGGCTTAAAAATGGGTTTCGGCCATTGGTTTCAACCAGAAAATTTGCATACGAAATTAATGGCCAACTCCAAAATCAATATCTGTTGCGGCAAAAGATCAACGTAAAGTTTATGTCGTGGGGTCGGGAGGGAAAAGTGGCTGGGGCATCTTGCCGCAGTGAAATGCTGCCGGCAGGCACGGCCTGCAGGACTGCTCCACATCTGCCGACCATTCATAAGGCTAACACATCGCTAAACCAATGGTCTCGGACGGCAACGAAACGCCTCTCCAGATCACTATTTCGTATCCAGCCGTTTTTCCGCAGGAGCATCGAGTAGCTGTTCAACCTGTCTAGCGAAAAACTGACCCGGTCAGTCAATTTGAGAGTCATCGCCGGTTGTCATTTCAAGCTCTTCAATCTTGTCGAGGATGAACTTTCTCGCGTTTTTCACTTTGTCACGATAAGCCTCCTGGTCGTGTGTTAGATTTCCAATCGCTTCCATCTTTTCGAACGCATTCAGGCTGGCATCGAATGATTGCATCGTCAGAATGTAGTTCTCGTCTTCTCGAAGTTCCACATCGTCCGATAAATTGTTTAACAACATCATGAAATGAGTCAGCGATTTTCCGTACTGTGCTTCGGCAATCAGATTGAGGTCCGCAATTCCCGGGCGATCCGAATCGGTTAATTTGCCGGCAATGTCCAACGCTCGTTCATAGCTCTTGATGGCGTTTTGAAAGTCTTGATTCACCTGATACGCGCCACCGAGCCCAATCAACTCGATCCCCAAATCCCTTTGGTAAGCCAGATTGGAAGGCTGTGCAGCCAGCAATTTCTCGCGGATCTCAACGGTTTCCTGGGCGAAGTCCAACTGCTGCTCCGGTTCGGAGATCTGCAAATATTGCCCGGCCACACGGGAGAGCACAACGGCGAGATTGTGCATCGACATGGCGTCATTCGGATTTTGGTCGAAGTGTCGCCGGCGAAGCTCGAGAGCCTCGAGGTACTCATCCAGCGCCTCCTCGTGCAGTTGCAAACTACTCTTGGCATCGGCCCAATCAATTAACGTTCCGGCATACCTTTCGAGTTCCAACGGATTGTCTTGATCGACTTCGTAGGAAGGCTGTGCCAGCTTCAAAGCCTTCTCAAACACTTCCTGAGCCTGTACATGCTCACCGGTTAATTGCAGGACGTTACCCCGCCTCTTGGTACTCCAAATTTTCCGGTGCAAAGCCTCTTTCTCTTCGATCGGATCGGCCGGACCTTGCTCAATCGCTTTGTCAATTTCATCCAGCAACCCGAATGCCTGCTCGAATTCATGGTCTTCAACCGCCCGACCAAATTTTGTTTGCAAAAGATCAAGCTGAACCAAGCGATAGTCGCTTGAGGTATCACCCGAGATTGATCCGAACATCCCCTCAGCTTCAGCCAAGGAACGCTGGCTTTCCTCCGATTTTCCCAACAGTCGCTGCACTTCCGACATGCTGAGTAACGCATCGATCTTGAGTTTTTTGGCAACGGAGTCATTCGGTTCAAGTGCCAATGCCTGGTCAAACAACTCCATGGCTTGTTCATACGTCGCCAACGATTTTTCAGTTTGTCCCAAATTGGATTGGCCCTCGCCACCCTGCGACCCCGCCAACAATGAAAAGGTGTGCGCAAACCGGCGTAGGTATTTTGAATTCCTTGGCATATCAGGAGTTGATGCCACCAAGTATTCCCGCACTCGGTCAGTCACGACATTTTGCACTTTCGTACTGCCCGGCATTTGCCGGAGCGTTTTCCAGACGTGTTCGTTGAGCAGCCAAATGGAAAGGTCGCTTCCCTGTTCCGAAAGCCTTTGGGATCGCTGCAACTCCGTGGCAATTTGAGCCCGAGCTTCCTTTTCCCTTTCCAAAGCGGCGTTAAGCGTCTTGGTGTGAAAGAGCAGACCTCCGATCGTTGCCGGAATGGCGAAAGCGCAAAGCAAAATCAACGCAGCGAAAGCCGGGCGACGTCGCGTCCATTTGAAAGTGCGCTCCATTCCACTTACCGGCCGGGCGTTGATCGGCCTTTCCTCCATAAAACGCTGCAGATCGTCTGCCAGTAAAGCGGCAGTGGCGTAACGCCGATCAGGATTTTTTTCCAAACACTTGCAGCAAATTGTCTCCAGATCCCGCGGAATATCTTTTTGCAATTTTCGGGGACTTAACGGTTCGTCAGCGATGACTTGGCCCATCGTCTGAATGGCATTCGGTGTGTTGAAGGGAGGACGCCCCGTCAGGGCGTGGTAGAGAATGGCCCCCAACCCATAGATATCCGTTGGCGGCCCAATCAATTTCGTATCTCCCGACGCTTGCTCGGGTGACATATATGCCGGAGTACCCAACACCTCGCCAGTTCTTGTCGTCGAAATTCCGGACGCAAACGCTTTTGCCAATCCGAAATCCGCGATCTTGGGATTCAAGTTCACATCCAACAGAATGTTGGAAGGCTTCAAATCCCGGTGAACAATTCCTTGCTCATGACAATAGTCAATGGCGTTGGCCAAGATTGCCATGATCTCCGCAGCCGCTTGGGGCACCATCGGAGCGTTTCCAATCTGATCTTCGAGCGTTGTGCCATCCACATACTCCATGACAAAATAGGGGACGCCACCATTTTCACCCGCTGAATAGAGTTGAGCGATATTCGGATGTTTCAATGACGCCGCCATTTGGATTTCAGAATAAAAACGGTCAAGCGAACTTCCGGAACCAAGCACGGCGTTAGAGACGACTTTCACCGCAACCCGACGTCCCAAGTTGGTGTCAATTGCAAGGTAGACCGCTCCCATACCTCCTTGGCCGAGCTTATCCAGGATTTTGTAACCGGGAATTTCAATCGGCGTCCCCTGGACGATTGTGGGCCGGTACGTGCTACCATCCGTTTGGTCAAGATCGTCGTTGATCGTCGCGAAATCGTCCGGTTCACCATCCGAATCATCAGCGGACCGTTCTCTCGACGCTTGAACCTCTTTCCTGGTGTGCCGATGATCGGCCGAATCATCAAAGGTATCGAATCTGTCGTTGCTCATTTTTCCGATCCCTTGAATTGACGTCTTCCAAAAATTGTGGCCACTAACAACTGCAAGGATGCAGCCAAATACCATCCCAAAATGCCTGCGCACCACTCTTTTTATCTTTGTTTGTAACGGTGTGCAATTCGATTGCGCGAGACTAATAGAACGCTCACGTTAACTCATGCGATGATTCAGGTGGCCCCAAGAATAAAATCCGGCAAAGTTAATGCGAAATAGTGAATCATTCGCAAACTGGGGAATCGCAGTTCTGGCGCGAAAACAACGCAATCTTGAATTTGAGCGAGTGAATCAATGCACAATACCGCGTGACGATTGCCGCGATTTCTGGCTCGACTAGAATGTCATCTAGCTGCCAATTCCATGGGTGGAATTCGGCGACGGCACCTCGAATGGAAATTCAGTCTATCGGTTCTGCCTGGTGAATTGGGATGGGAAGTTGGTGAAGCCAATTGAATTAATTCGAATTCGAATTGGATGATCGGCAACCTCACCGGAGCGATCCTTCAAGCGTTATCCGTTGATTACAGATTTTCGCTGATCAGTCATTTTGAAACTGACAGTGTTTGAATTACTTCCGGTCGGATTCGAAACCAGGGTGACTGTCGACTGTTTCGATGAGCTTTTTTGCCCTCTCGACCGAAGCAGTCGGGCCGATCAAGAGAATTGACTCGGGAAAATGCAAGGCGCTGAATTGCAATCGAGAAAAACCGCTGCCCTCCATTTGTTTCGCGGCCGACAGGATTTCAACAACGGCTTCAGCTTGTTGAAAATTCAGTCGAACTTTTTCCGTGCACCGATCCAGGTTGGCATTTGTTTGAAGGTCAATCAAACGAATCAAGTCTCGTACGGTTTCAATGTCCTGCTGGGCACCAATCAAAGTGATCATGTTGGAATTGGAATCAAAAACAATTTTGACAACGTGCTTGAGTTTCGGCAGCGTCTTGTCAAATGAGTCGCTTGTTGCCGACGACTCTTGTTTGCGTGAAAAGCGACCTGAACCTCGCTCGGAAACATCGCGATTAACTTGGGAAAAAGCTGAGTTCGCCAAGATAAAAAAGACAAAAAGAAAGAGTGTCGCTACCCAGCCGGTGCAAACGCGAAAAACGAAATAATGCATGACGACTTGCGCGTCCATCCTGTTTCCTTCCGATCACGTCCAGCGGCCTACCTAATCAGCCAATAGTGCAGGGGATATTAAACAATTGTTATCGCGTTAAGTTCCGCGGATGGCAAAATTTGCTTTCCAATTTCACGTGAGCAAGCCCCGCTTCTCCCGAAGATAACTGACTGGAATTCCTGGTTTATTGGTTCGGCGTCAGCGGCCGGTGCGGGAGAATATACCACAATGAACTGTATCGTTTCACCGGAAAACCATGGCGCAGCGTATCCATTGGGACAACAGGTTTTACGCCGAATCGCACGCGATTCATGCGTCAACAAAGGCCTCGCAGCGAACCAAGTGATGAATGACTATCGACCCGCTGTTCCCTCAATTGCGCGATGATGTTATGCCGTCATTGCGCCGGTTTGTTATTATGCAGATGAAGTTGGTTGTTCAAGCAAGGACAGGCGATGAAGTTTTTTATCAATGGCGAGTGGGTGGACAGCTGTCAATCCGCACCGGTTTTTAATCCGTTCGATCAATCTGTGGTCGATACCGTTCCCGTTGGCAACTCAGATGATGTCGAAACCACGATTTCTGGCGCGGTCGTGGGCGCGAAAATCATGCGCAATATCCCCGGCTACGAACGCTCGTTGTTTCTGCGTCGGGCAGCAACGATCCTGGAGGAACGGATGGACGAACTGAGCCGCACGATCAGCCTGGAAGAAGGCAAGACCTTGAACGAGTCTCGCGCTGAAGTCTTGCGTTCCGCGCAAACGTTGGAACTCTCAGCGGAGGAAGCCAAACGGATTGGCGGTGAATTGTTGCCGCTGGACGGTGCCTATGGGGCACAGGGGAAGCTGGGTTTCACGATGCGGATCCCCTGTGGAGTCGTCGTCGCCATCACGCCTTTCAACTTTCCGCTGAACCTCGTTTGTCACAAAGTTGGCCCTGCCTTGGCTGCCGGAAATTCCGTTATCATCAAGCCCGCCAACGACACACCGCTCAGCTCGCTGAAACTTGTTGAGATCCTGTTGGAAGCCGGCTGTCCACCGACCGGCATTTCTTGCATCACGGGTGCCGGTACGACCGTCGGTGCCGCGTTGTGCCAGGATCCTCGTGTTCGCAAAATCAGTTTCACGGGCAGCAAAACCGTCGGCGAGCAGATCTGTAAAATGGCCGGCTTGAAACGCGTCACGATGGAGTTGGGGTCCAATTGCCCCGTCGTCGTACTTCCCGACGCCGATCTGGGCAAAGTCGCGACGGTGATGTCGCGCGCTGGATTCGCAAATGCCGGACAGGTTTGCATCTCGGCCCAGCGGATCATCGTCCATGATGACGTGTATGACGATTTCTTGGAACGTTTGAAAAATCAAGTTGGGAAAATACGGGTCGGGAACCAAATCCAGGAGGATTCAGATATCGGCCCGATGGTGCGCGAGCAGGATGCCGCTCGTGTTGAATCGTGGATCAAAGAGGCCGTCGACGAGGGCGCAAAGATCGTATTCGGTGGCAGTCGAAGGAGCACTCTATTTCAGCCAACGATCTTGTCGAGTGTTAAACCCGAGATGAAGGTCGCATGCCAGGAGCTATTCGGCCCCGTCGTCGGGCTGATGAGAGCCGAAACGGTTGAAGCAGCCATTGCCGAAGCGAACCATTCTGAATTTGGGTTGAGCGCCGCGATCTACACTCAGGATATCGACGCTGCACTAAGTTTTGCGAGAGAGGTGGAAAGTGGCAACATCCACATTAACGGTGGCCCCATGTGGCGTGCCGACTCCATGCCATACGGTGGCATCAAGAGTAGTGGACTTGGTAAAGAAGGTCCCAGATACGCCATCGAAGAAATGACCGAGCTGAAAGCCGTTGTCCTGCACACCAATCCTTGATGCTTCAATTGCCAATCGTTGCAAGCGACGTCATGGCTTGTCCCTCGTTGGATTGGGGCGGTGATTTGCAGCCCTTCATGGTTTGCAGTCGACAAACGTCGCGTTCAAGACCGATCCACGAAAAAGTCCATCTACAACAAAAAATTGACCACCAATTGACGTCCCTTGTCTTTCGCGGCGCCTCCGGCAATTTTCCAGGCTGGCCTGCTATTGACGGCGACCGGGATTCTCATTGATAACAAGTGGCCGCGAGGTTTCTGTTGATAAAGCTCGCCCTTGGCCGCGATCAATGAGCGGCCGAACGTAATCCTTTCGGCAAACAAAATTGAGAATTTCGTGTCGCTGCCGTTTCGAGAATTGAATTGCGGAAATCTGGCTCTTGCAACAAACCAAGGTCAACATACCCAGCTACTGGCACGATCGCGAGCAACGAGGATTTTCAGCAATTTCCAACGAGTTCGGCGTCGCAGTACAACCATGGAATCTTGTCGATTCCTGCCGATGCACGGCTGACACTTTCGTCCATTGAAGTCTCAGATGCCTCGAACTGTTTCCAATCCAGTTTCAAAGCGTCAATCTGCCGACGTAGCGACAACTTGGATACGTGGGCCAAACCGACAATCCAATCTCGGATAACATCCGATGCAGCCAGTTCAAAATGCCGGCAATTTAAAAAATGGCAAGTGACTATTGCGTTTCAACGAGCGGTTGACCGTTCGATAATCGCCATGATGGCAGGTGGGTCGCCAATTTCAATTTCCCAGCCATTGCCGTGTACGGATCGCTTCACATTCCAAGTCGCTTTCAGCCGTTCTCCGACCGGGCCCAAGGGCGTCACGACCATTGGCTCGTCTCCAGCAAAATTGGGTTCGTCGTCGCGTCCCCAGATGCTCAGGGAACCTGTAACCGGAATGATACTGACCGGTCCATCCCCCCACTCGGCAACGGTCTGCAGATCGTCTCGCCATTTCAGGCCAGCGTTTGCGGCCCGCGAGGCGACGACCAGCAAGATTTTTCTGCTGGATGATATCGGTTCCTCATCGAGACTGATCAATAGGATCGCTGCGAAATCATTGCGAACATTGCTCGAGACGTTCGTGATACCTGGATAGTTTTTGAATCGCAGATCCTTTTGAAACCCGATCAGGGCTTGGGAGTGCGGTGAATCGATCGTAACGCGTCCGCGGCCCGATTCGGCGAATTGCCAACGAAGCTGACCCGTGTCAGCGACAATATCTCCTCCGATTTCAGCTTGAGGATATTCCGCCGGCAAGCTTTTCTCAACAAGTTGCCAGCGAGTCTGCGAAATCAAGGGCAATGTAAGTGAATATGATGGATCAAAGAAAGGCCGGTTCAACCAGCGCTCGCCGCGAGACTGGTTCAATATTTCCTCTTGGGAATAACTTCGCACGATTGTCTTTCCTGCGGCCTCGATATCACGCCGATGCCACATCAGGCCACAAGCGTACAGCAACGCAATTTTCGTCGGATCGACGCTTAACTGAAACCAGCCCGTTTTCGGGATCGCCTCCGTCGAATCATAAAGGCCTCGGCCCCACTCATGAAAAACAATGCCGTCCCAATCCTGCAGCAAGGCATAAGCGGTGAGAATCGGCATCCCTTCAACCGCGAACCGGTGGGGATACGGATGATTGGTTTCGCTGACGACAAAAGGGATTCCTGTCATCGGCGTCCGTGCGAATTGCACCACCGTTGAGTCGGTCGGGTCGTTGACCATCGGTGTGTTCGTGGTACGGGTCGATGCACCAAGTGAGGGATGTTGCCAATAGCCGTGGCCATCGAGGAAATCGAACATTTGATTGTTGAGAATATGAGGATAGCCAATAACTGAGTCGTTGTGGTCAGCATCCCCGATCAGCAGAGACTGAAGCTTAAGTTCCTGCTTGATCAACTGTTTCATTCGCGAAAAGAAACGGCGTTCCGCCTCGATCACAAATTCGTAATCCGTTTCGAATCGTTGCTTGGAAACTTGGTTGAATTCATCCGGCCGCAGCAGTTTTAAAGGCCCATCATCCACAACGCCAGCCTCGTTTTTGAACAGCAGCACCGTTTCCGGACTACGGTTCTGCATCAACCATTCATTAAATTGACGATTCAGCTCATTGGCATAGTGAATGGGGAGGGGGCTCCAAGTGTCGCCGGCACCATCATCTTGGCCAACCAATTTGCCCATTTGCCAACCCTCAAACAACGAATTTTCGTTGACAATTTCAACATCAAAAACCGCTGGTTCATTTAAATAAGATGTTTCCGTATAGGGGTTGATATGTCCCAGAAAATCCCGCGCATACTTTTCTTGCAACTCGATCAGACGTGGATAAAAGTAGGTGGCCCATTTGCCCAGTCCAAGATCCTGCGGGACTGGGACGCCGTCCTCGGTCCCGTAGATCCGAAAGACATTGAGATTGAGACTGCTGAAAATCCCTTTCTTCTTCAGCTGATAAAAAAAGTAGTCGAACCTTTCCAACGCTTCGAGATCCAACGAGTCGGTTCGTTCGCCGGACCGGTCCAGCGAGCTTGCTCCCCACGCCGAGTCCATCCCATGAAATCGCACACAGTTGATTCCCAGTCGCGCCAAGGCAGCCGCCAGTTGGTCGGCTTGCTCGCGTGTTGGAAAGCAGCTGGGGCCGGTGATATTGACGCCCCAACACCGAAACCGAAGGCCACTGCCATCCACAAAATGCTGACCGCTGACACGAATGAAACCGTCTTTGCCCGCCGGCGCGCGGAGATACCGGCTTAAGTCAATTACCGTCTCATCATGCTGGTTCCAATCGATTGCGAAGGGATGAGGCGTAACCTGCCACCCCCAAACGGACCCACCGACGCCCAGTCCAATCATCAAGAATACTGCCAGGATTGCACACTTCAACATTTCTTATTCTCCTTCGTGACTGGGGAACCCGTTTCACTATCGACGATTACCGCATCTTCAGTGCCGTTTTTGCTTGAGCACGGTTCGGCGGAATTCCTGGATGAGGGGAATACGATCCAGCCAGGGTGACGCATCAGCTTTTTCATTGTCACCGGGGCAGACTTCGCCAGCAAATCCATCCGGAATCTGGCTGTATAGTCTTACGCCTTATCCTGTTTCTTCGTAGTGGTGGTACTCGTACCCAGGCAGAAACAGATTTTCGTCTGCATTAACACTGATTGTGCGGACCCCATAGTTGGAGAGTTCCGTCGTCATTGCCTGTGGCGGAAACAGCCAAACGTGCCTGGGGCCGGCGAGGAAGAAAAACTGAATCTTTCGGTTGACCGACAAAATCCGGAGCCTTCGGAGCCTACCGCCGAACAACCGACTTTGGGAAAAGCTCCTTTCGATGATCCCTGCCGCAAAATCGGGCTCGAATCCCTGGACTAATATAAGCGAGGTCGGGTCATTGTTTCGCTGAAACGTCGCCACCGGTTTTCCGCGATTGATCAAGTTCCGCGCGTCTTGAGCAGCGATGCGGCGCGGCTTCGAAAAATCAGAATAAGGTTCGATCCGATACTCTGGCGACTGTCGCAAGGCCAATCCCAAAACATCGTCACCGCGACCTGGCCGCCACGACCAACTCAATAGACCTTCGATCGCTGTTTGCATTTCCAGCGGCAATTCCGTCGTGGATTCATCCGAGGCAATCAAGACCTCCCCATTTTCAACAACATGCTTGACGTCATCCTTGCCAACCCAGATCGAACCCCCTGACAAGGAAAAATGCGATGCAGTACGCCAAGCCAGCGAAAGATCTTTGTAGAAGATGCGCGGAAAATCATTCCGTCAAGCGTTGGCACATCTTTTTGAACCACATACCCAACGAAAAATCGCAACTCAGGCATCTGTCGCACGTTGGTCAGGTAAAACGTGGTGTCAAACAGCTCGATTTTGTGTTTCGGAAAAAGACCTGCAAAAAATAACAACTCCGGTTGTTTGCGCGCGGTGCCGGCAATCCGCAACTCGGCGCCATGCTCCAGCAGTTTTTGGAATTCTTGTTTAACTTGCCTCGGATCCTGCTGAGTTCGTTGAACACTCGGTACAATTGCTGTCGAAATCACTTGCGACTAACTCAAGTTGCGAATAGAGTTGGCGGGCCAAATGATCAGGCTCAGAAACACAGCCGCTTTGAACATCTACCACCTTTTCAAAACAGCGGTTTCGTGGATTTTGATATCATGTGGCCAATGTTCCGCAGGGACAACAGGCTGTCTCCATCGGCAAATGGCAACCGCCCGAATTCAGTCTAGCCAGGGACCTGGAAAATGAATACGCCAGCTCATTTGGCGGCAAGTTTGGCAGTCTGGAATAAAGAGAACCATTGGTCAAACGCATTTGCTGTCGCATTCGGTGCCGTCCTACCCGACCTCCCGATGTTCGGCTTCTACATCTACCAAAAAGCGATCGGTAGCAGCGAACGACTGATCTGGACGGAACTCTATTTTAAAGAACATTGGCAGTACATCTTTGACATTTTTAACTCGCTGCCATTGGCCGTCGGCTTGTTTCTGGTCGACGCCTATGGGAGTTGCGCTGGGTGCAACTCCTAATGGCTGGCGGCAGCGGTTCTTTATCTGCTGCGCCGATCGTTCGCCGAATAGCAGATTCGGTCGATCAGTCGGCGTCTGCTCTCTCCACAACGAGGGCACAGTTGGTGCCCCCGAAGCCGAATGAATTGGTCAGCGCATATCGCACTTCAGCCGTTTGGGTCTCACGGACCACCGGCGAATCGTTGACGGCAGGTTCGGGATTATCCAAGTTGATATTGGGGGCGATAAAGTTTCCCTGCATCATGAGAATGCAAAAAATCGCCTCTTGTGATCCGGCGGCGCCCAACGGGTGGCCGGTCATGGACTTGGTTGACGAAAACGGCGGCAGCTTGGTTCCAAATACGTTCTTGACCGCGTTCACTTCGATTAAATCTCCGACCGGCGTCGATGTCCCATGCAAATTGATATAGTCAATGTCACGAATCGATATCCCCGCATCTGCGATCGCCTTCTTCATCGCCCGTTCGGCCCCTTCGCCACTCGGCACCACCATCTGGTCGCCATCACATGTCGCGCCAGCCCCTGCGATGAACGCGTGGATTTTTGCGCCGCGGTCCTTTGCCACGTCGTAGTCTTCGAGGATCAACACTCCGGAGCCCCCCGAGAACACGAACCCGTCACGATCACGATCGAGAGGGCGCGAGGCTCTTTCGGGTTCATCGTTGAAACTGGTCGAAAGAGCGTTCATGCCTTCGAATGAGCCAGCAGAAAAATAATTGATGTCCTCGCAGCCGCCCACGATAATCCGTTTTTGCCTTCCACTGCGAATCGTATCCATTGCCAACATGATCGCGTGAGACGATGTCGCACAAGCTGAGGTAACGGAATAGGAATGACCATGGATATGAAAAACACTTCCCAGATTGGCAGTCAAAGAAGAGCCCATGATGATCGGCGTGTGGTAGGCCCCGACTTTGGCGGCACCGCGTTTTCTGAGTTTGTCACACATATAAAGCACGTCGGTGATGCTCGCGCCGGCGCCGGTTCCAAAGACGATTCCGGTGTCAGGCGATTCCACTTCCCGGGAACTCAGTCCCGCGTCCGTGATGGCGTCGTTGGTTGCGGCCGCGGCCAACAATGCTGCCTCGCACATAAATCGCAGCTGCTTGCGATCAAAAGGATCTCCCAGATCTTTCACGGCCACGTTTCCCGCGACAAGTGACTTGAATCCGTGGGGCTGCCATTCTTCAGCGGTCGAGATGATTCCGGATTTTCCAGCGCGCAAGGCCTGGGAGTTCACGTCCATCCCATTACCCAACGCGCTGTTGATACCGATACCCGTTACTGCGATTTTTGGAGTCGTCATCGTGAGTAAAAAACGTTTCGTGAACTGGTTCGAAATTGTTAAGACCGATACTGCTTCCAGACCCTGGAGAAACGATTGAGCCGGGAACTTGCGCGCGAATCAGCTGGCTCACTTTTTCTGCTGAGCTTGCTTCTTTTTCTCTTCCTGTCGCCGCCGCCATTCAGCTGCATCTTTTAAGTGCTGATCCATTTGCTCTTTGGAGAATAGTTTCTTGATTAGCACTCTAACCTGACTGCTGTATTTGATTGTCTCTTTGTCTACTTCCTCAAGTTTGGTTGACAATCCTTCCCGGTCAATCTCGCCCATCATAAATTCCCACCAAGCTTCGTTCTGTAGGCCGCGTAATTCATCAAAACGAGAGAAATTTTTCCGAATAATTTCTTCCGACTTCCGAGTTTGTTCTTCGGTAATCACCGACTTGTAGGGCACAAGCAAAAGATTGCTGACGGCTTTGACATTGGGCGCCAGATAGTAGCAATATTGCTGTAACCGATTGGTCTCCGCGACGAAATCTACTCGCGGCTCTGGTTCCAGCAAATCTCGACCGTTGTCGGCACTATCATACTGGATCACGGCTGATGATCCATCGCCGTCCGAGATGCAATACAAAAAGCCGTCCGTGCGCATGAACAGCCGGTCGCCGTTGGGGGCAATCGAGGCATGTACGGATGCCGGGTCGGTCGCGATCCGGTTTCTCCGTATTTCTTTCATCTTCTCATTGGCCTCCACGATCAACACCCCTTCGTCCTGAAGCGGAATGTAAATCTTGTCATTTACCAACAGCAGATTGCCATAGATGCGGGTTTTCGTCCCGGTGCGAACGCGCTTTAGTCGTTTTCCCGTCTCCGCATCGTATGACTCAAGGATGCCATTGTCATTGGGAACGTAGATGACTTCGTCATGAAGCAACGGCGACCCGACATTGCCTCCAAAAGGAACTTCCCAAAGTTTATGGGTTTGGGTTACGTCTTCGCGACCTCCGAGTTTGATCGCCATCATCTGTCGCTCCAACCCTCCGTTGCAATAACAAATTCCGTTTCGAACCGCAGGTACCGCAATGATGTAATTGTGAACGCCGTCGCACCGCCACAACTCTTTTCCCGTGGCGGGATCATAGCCATGAACCAGATCCTCTTCGGAAACGATCATTTCAATGCTTCCGTCCGGAGCTTTCCCAAATACGGGCATGGAATAACAACGGTCAATATCATCAATTTTCCAGACGCCTTTTCCCGTCTTCCTGTCGAAAGCGTAGATGGTCTTGTTTTCGACGCTCGCATTGACGATGACCAGATCCTGAAACGTCGTCAGCGATGCGCTGGAACCAAAAAAGTAGAACTGTACGCCAACGTTTTGCTGCCAAGCCAATTCACCGTTCATGTCGAATGCGAAAACGCCGGTCGCACCCAGAAACACATAGACGCGCTCTCCATCGGTTGCGGGTGTGCTCGACGCGAATCCATGCCCCAGCAGCGTATCGTTCAGTCGCTGGGTCAGCGGACTGCCCTTGATGTTGCGCTGCCAGATTGTTTTTCCGGTTTGACGATCCTTGCAGATCACATGGTATCGCAGATTTCCAACCTGTCCCCGGTCGGTTGGTGAGATCCCATAACCGCTGTAAGCCGTTACGAACACGCGATCGCCAACGACAATCGGGCTGGACGAACCGCGTCCCGGCAGCTCGGCTCTCCAAAAAATTCCGGCATCATCACTCCACTCATCTGGCAAGTTTGGACTGTTCTGCACAGAACGAGTTTCTGGCCCCCGATACTGAGCCCAATCGAATTCGCCAACCTCAAAGACAGCCGGCTCCTGATCGGTAAGGGGAGATGTTCTTGAACTTTCTGGCGAATTACCGCCAAAACCGTCTGTTGCGTCGCCGGTTTTCACGTTCGAGGACGAGTTTGGCTCGTTAGTCGGCTGAAATTCGCATCCCGGACAAACCGCCAATCCCCAAAGGCAAATCAGCATCCATTTGATTCTTTTTCTCATTGCTGGCAACATCTATTGTTCGTCCTTGGTGGCAAATCGCAATCAAGACCCGCGAGCTGTTTCACAAGTTCAGATTACCCCAAAGCTTATCAGAAATCGCAATTCCGGGAGACCTCGAATTCGGCTCTGCCCACAGCAGAATGGCTCTTGACAATCACGTCGAAACGCGAAATAGCTACAACGGAACGACTACAATTAAGGCAGGCCACCAATCGGCGATTTGAGTTTGCCAAATTAGCATGAACAATCCTTCGACTCGACCCGAAGATCGACCCCTCCACGACGTCATGTTGCGCATCGTGGGTCCAATTCTGATCATGTTGATGATTGGAAGCCTGATCTTTTTCCTTATCGAAGTCTTTTATCGCGGACCGCACGATGGCCGTCTGCGTTGGGTATTTGGCCTGTTTACTTTGGCCACGGTTCTGGTGGCCCGCATTTCCATTGAGGAGGGCATGGAGCGTGCGGCTCTGTTTAGTTTCGCGTTGGGGATCGCCACGTTGATCACTTCGATGACGCTGGTTGATTTTGACTACGGGGCGCTGTATGCCTTTGAGCCCGTCGTGCTGTTGTTGTTCATTCTCGTCGTTATGTGGTCTGCAAATCGGCTGACATGGGATTGCACTCTGATCGACGACAGTCGGGATGTGTCGGCGATTGGTCTGACGGAACTACTCTCTCGCAAACTTGCAGTCTCCAATCAGCTGCCCAAGGAACAGACAAGCGCGGAAGTCCATTCGCCGCAGGATTCGGATGTCTCCGAACTGCCAAACGTGTCGTCCAACTTACTGTTCCTGTTCTTCGCTGGACCAAAAACGAAAAACACACCTGGACTCTGGGTGCTGTACTTTGCCATGGCTGCCTTCCCGGTGTTTGGAATTGGACAATGGTTCGCACAAAGCAATCCAGCAGGTGGCTCTTTTTGGGTATTCCTCCTGTTCGCCGTCTATCTCGGTTCTGCATTGGGGTTGCTCATGATGACCAGCCTGTTGGGTCTTGAGCGTTACTTGCACCGAAGAGGGGCTGCGATGCCACAACAGATCTCCCGAAATTGGTTATTGGTCGGGACGGCATTCGCATTGGCGATCATGATGTTCGTTCTGATCCTGCCGCAGCCGAACCTCTCCGGTCGATTGCAGAGTTCGATTGCATTGCTGACCAGTCGGATTCGAGGCCCTTCGAAAGCCGCAGTCGGTAAAGACGGCCAATTCGAAGGCGAAAATGCCCAAGCCGGAAAGCCTGGTAATCGAGGCGGCCACGCGTCACCCTCCAACCAAGGCGAATCGCCTAATCCGCCCGGTAATGCAAAGGCCGTTAATTCATCGGACCAAAAGTCCAAATCAAATGAGACAAGTGACGACACAAAAACAGGAAGCCAAAGCGGCGACAAACAAAAACAAAGCGAAGGGGATTCTCAAAAGAAAGCACAAGTCCCATCAAATTCAAACCAGCGTCCACAAAACCGGGATGAGAACCAGCCTAAATCAGACTCCGTGAAACGCGACGGGGATCAGAACCAACCTGACGATCCAAATAAGGCACCTCGCCAACAGCAACGAGACAACAACAATCGCCAACCGCCCAATCAAGCCGAACGGCGGAAGCAGAATCGGGCCGAGGCAAACCAAAATCGACAGGCAGTAAACAAACCGACTCCGCCCAACAACCCGTCCATGATTTCCAGGGCACTGGAATCCATGGCAAAATTGGCTCAATATCTGACCTACCTGATCGGTGTCGCAATCGTCCTGATATTGGCTTGGATGTTTCGGGCGGAGTTGGCAAAGCTTTGGCTGGAATTGTTCGGTCGCAGGCCATCGAAAGAAAAAGCAAAATCGGAACGGGCCGAGCCGTCGCAATCGGCTGTCGAAGAATTGCCTCGCTTCAGTTCCTACCAGGATCCTTTCGCAAGTGGACAAGTGCGGCGTTGGACGCCCCGTCAGACGATCGAATATACTTTTAACGCCTTGGAAGCATGGGCACGCGAGTCTGGCATCGGCCGAGCGACGGACGAAACAGCTTACGATTTTGCTTTGGAACTAACTGGATTCGACGAAGCGATTGGCGGCGAGGCCAAAAGGTTGGCGGAGTTGCATGGCCGATGCATTTTTGGTGATGAAAAAATTGGCCTCTCCGAGACGTCCCAATTGGCCAGGCTTTGGAAACTTATGAACTCGGCGATGGCTCAACCCTCCGTCGACAGAATCTGACCAGAATCTGATGACGATCGAATCCTACCTTAGTTTTTAAAACGGTTTCTCCCGACCCCTTGTGCGAAATTATTGATGAGCCAAACACCGGAGTTTGAACCGCTGGCGAAATTTCAACTCATTGACGAGCTTGAAATGCGTGAACGTGCCGAGCAGTTTTACAACGACATTCGACGACGACGGACAGTACGAGAGTTCTCTGATCGTCCGGTTCCGGAAGAAATCATCAACAACTGCATCCTGGCGGCGGGGACGGCGCCCAGTGGAGCGAATTTGCAGCCATGGCATTTCGCGGTTGTGCAAGATCCGAACGTCAAATCGGAAATTCGCAGGGCGGCGGAGAAGGAGGAACAGGAGTTTTACAGTGGGAAAGCGCCGCAGGAATGGCTGGAAGCCCTGGCTCCGCTCGGCACCGACTCAAACAAACCATTCCTTGAAATCGCCCCGTACCTGATCGTGGTTTTTGCAAAAACCCACGATGTACGACCAGACGGCACGACGGTCAAGCACTATTATGCAAACGAGTCGGTTGGAATCGCAACCGGTTTTTTGATTAACGCATTGCACCACTGCGGTCTGGCAACGTTAACGCATACCCCCAGCCCAATGAAGTTCTTGAACGACGTTCTCGATCGCCCGTCGTTTGAACGACCTTTCCTGCTGCTGGTCGTGGGCTATCCGGACGACGATGCAATGGTCCCAAAGCTCTCAAAGAAAACGCTGGATGAGATTTCGACGCGATATTGAGTGTTCCCAAGTTGAAGTCAACTCCGCGTGACGATAAATTCGCAGGCATTGACCGGGCAACAGCTTGCAAGTGTAGACGCAACGTCATTCGAACGAGCAAGGGCAGGGCAGGGCGAAAATCGAACGAATCAATGTTGCCGACGATAAAATCCCTGACACCAACGGCAAGTCCGGTCAGTTCTTGACGGCGTCGCCGGCCCGTGCTGCCAAGCTCTGTCGCTTCAAATCCTCGACAATCGTCTGGACCAGTTGTGAAGGTATCGAGAAACTGGCCACCCGCCCGTTTCTGGCAATGTTCATACCCAGCACATTTCCTTCCAGGTCGACGATCGGACCTCCACATTGATTAGGAAACAAGGGAGAATCGTGCTGAAACACGAGGGGAAACCCGTCTCCTCGGCGCGAAGGAATGGTCCCCAAGCGATTCATCATTTTGAACCTGGCCGCGCGCGCGCCATTCATGTTCATGCCAGACAGTTTGGCACGCACCTGGTTGACAACTCCGTTTCTCATGTACTCGATTGCAATCTGGTCTCCCGGTTGTTTGCTGCGAATTTGCCGAACCAGATCGGTTACGTCCTTGATCGCAACATCTCCCATTTTGAGAATGATGTCACCGTCCATGAGACCGGCCTCGTAGGACGCGTTCCCTGGACGGACCTCATAAATGACGACACCCCGCGGCGTCGTTTCGGGTTTGACGCCCAAAAATGCCTGCTTTCCACCCCGAGTCGATCTAGGCCGGGCACTATAGGTTCCCAGCATCAACACACTGCCATCCACATCAGGTGTGAGCACGAATGCCCCCAACACGGGTTGAGTCGATGCCCATTTGACTGGCGTTAATCCAGTAGCGGCCACGGACAGCAACGCCACGTCGTTCCCTTTGTCGACACGAATGACTTTCGCCGGTAGATGGCGGTAATCGGAAAACCGACACTGAAGTGATTTCTCGTTTTCGACTTCGCTGGCCTTGGTGAGGATCAAACCATTTTCATCGACGACGATTCCCAACGCGACCTGGTCTCGATCTTCGTTTAAAACCGCAACCGTACTGGCAGCGCCCGACGTTACGGACGATCGCAGATTCTGCTTCAAGCTGTCATGCTGGCGTTCCCAGTGACCGATCGGGCGGTTCCGTAAACTTGGCAACTCGAACTTGAGCGCGATATTCCCAGCGCTGTCCGAGGCGTCAATTTCTTCGAGTCCGTCGAACGGGTTGATCGGATTATCGCGAAATCGACGAAACTGATCGGGAGTGAACTCGATCGTCGCGGTTTCCAGGCGGATTGCCCGCCGGAATTTTCGCGAAAGATCATCATCAAGGTCGTCGAGCATGCTTTCAAACACGTCGCGAACATCTTCGGCCAATTGGGCCGTCACTGGAGCTGACCAGAAACCAATCAGGCAGGCGGCCAACAATATGAATCTGAATCTAAAGGTCATCTGTAAACTCCGAAGATCGAATGTCCCTTTTCGCCTTGAACAGCAACCTCACCCAACGTTACCGCAACAGGATCTCAAGTTTGATGGTCCGTCCGTTCCGTAAAACGGTCAACGGATAGACCCTTCCTGCAAATTTCCCTTTGATCAGCTCGATCAAGTGGTCTCCGTCCCGCACAGTGACGTTGTCAAATTCGACGACGACATCATTAACCCGAATCCCCGATTCTTCCGCGGGCGATCCCAATTTTACTTCTCTGATCCGTGCATTGGTCGCCGTGCGATCGACTCGGACCCCCATCTTGCCGGGCTTTTTCGATTTGCCAGGCTCGTTCAAATCGGGCAACTCGCCCCATGATTCGCCAGCAGCAAGTCGTTTCCAGTCCCGTTTGAAAGCGCCAACGGTGACATGACGGTTTTCGGCAATTGAATCCCCAATCGAGCTATGGATCGCGATCAATTTGCCGCTGAGATCGAAAAGTGGACCACCCGAATCGCCGCCAATCAACGCGGCGTCGGTAACAATTTGATCGCCTTCCTGGGTAAGGATCCTTCCCGTTCGCACGGGTGGAATCCGTCCCAACTCGAATCCGCCGGAATGGCCCAGAGAAACCACCCAGTCGCCTTTTCGAAAACGTCCGGTCTCGGAAATCTCCACATAAGGCCATGGTCCGGGCTCAATGATCTGAACCATTCCTGTGTCGACGTCGAGGTTCTTGCCAAGTGGCCTTGCACGAACGGTACGCCCCGAAGGCATGATCACTTCGTAGTCGCCGTCCTCGGCCATCACGTGACCCGCCGTCAGAATCAGGCCGTTTTCGTTAATGATGACCCCGCTTCCAAATCCCACACCATCGGTGACCGCCACGCAGGCCGGCATGTTTTTTGAGACAACCTCGCTGACCTGCGCCTGGATTTCAAGCAAACGCTCAAGATGATAGTTGTCGTTAGCAAGCGCTCGCGTGACGCAGACTGTCGCACTGATCAGGCATAAAAGACTGAATAATCGCGTGCTCGTCGGCGGGACTCGTTTCATATTCGCCTCTCGGTTTTCAAACTTCCCTAAATTGCGTCGTGTTCAGTGCGGTAGCGGTATTGGGTTTGATCCAGAAAAAGCTTCCGTTCAGGAAGCGTACCAATGACGTTGAGCTGTCAATCCGCTTACAGCACCACCCCGCCTGGACGGCCTCATAATAACATTGGCGATGATTTGGGCTGAATACAAGAGCTAAGGACTCTATAGACTTCGTTATCGGTATTTCACCATTTCATCTAAATTGTATAAATTACCAAATTAGCGAACATCATTTCAAATCACTGTTTCAACGCGATTCAACCGCTCTTCGTCGCTGAGGTCCTGACGAAAGAGAGGTTGCTAGCAGTCGCCGAATGACTTCAGTTGGTTACTACGATTATTATAGGTGTGTAGATTTGCCCCGACCACAAAATCCGTATTGCTTTTAATGTCAACATTGATCCGAATTTTCCAAATCTGCTGGGTTTCACCCAATTCGCTGTTGGGCGCGACCTGCGGGGTTTTGGGACTGATCTCTGGTGGCAATGTCCAATTGGAACGCGGCTGTTTGGAATTTTACGGCGGATTTGTCGCTTGGTGTTTAAAACGTATTCCGCCGTGTGGAATCATGGCAATGACATTAGGTCATACGATTGTTGGACAGAGCCAAGAAGGGCTGGCAATTGCCAGGGAACACGAACATGTCCACGTGCGTCAGTATGAAAGATGGGGGCCGTTTTTTATACCGGCATACCTGTTGTGTTCTGGCTATCTGTTTCTGCAAAAACGCGAGTGTTACCGAAACAATCCTTTCGAAATCGAGGCTTATGCGATTGACGATCCTCACCGGTCGTCAGCTCCTCCCGATGAATAGAGTCCGGATAGTTGAGGGACTGGCAGGAATTCCAGCGAATTGCGTCAGGCTATTGGATGTGCCATGCGCCCTCACAAAAACCGCTGGGACGACGATCGGGTATTGGACGGAGATCGGTAAGTTTTCTCACTTTAGATTCGGGAATTGCCGCCGAGAATTGTCCGTTGGCATATCGGAAGATACGATGATGAATTGAAGTCACGGAGCGACCGGACTCATGTGTCGCTTCGCGACCCGTTCCGATCGAAAAAATCAGGACTACAACCTACGCCTATCGGATGGAAAGCTGATTGATGAAAGATCGGAAAAACGTGGATTTGATCCTGGTTGCGTTCTTTTTTTGTTTCGCGTCGCTCGCCAGTTGCTCGCACGCTGAGGAAGTTTGGACCGAGGATGCTTCTGCCGGGATTGAAAAGGCAGTCAAGGAGGACAAGGACTTGCTGTTGTTGTTCACCGGTTCGGACTGGTGCCCGTCCTGTCAGAAATTTGAAAAGGAAGTCCTCTCGAATGACGATTTCCAATTCGAAGTCACGAAGCATTTTGTGCTTGTAAGGCTGGACTTTCCAAAGTCAACGCCTCAGGAACCAGAAGTCGCCACCCAAAACGAAGAGTGGGCCACAAAATTTGGCGTCGATTCCTTTCCGACGGTAATTCTGGTCGACCAACAGCTGAAACCTTTCGCCATTGCCGGTTACGAAGAAGGGGGGCATCAAAACTACTTGGGAATGCTGGAAGAGAGCCGACAGTTGCGGGTTAACCGCGATGAGATGATGAAACTGGCTGTTGGAAAAACCGGATTGGAACGAGCACGTTTGCTTGATCAGGCAATCGGCGAACTTCCCGAAAATATTATCGCGCTCTACTATCCCGAAATCGTCGAAGAAATTGTCAGCCTGGACGCCGAGGACGCGCTGGGGCTCAGGACCAAATGGAACGAAGCCAAAGACACCGAGATGCGGAAAATTGTAATGACCGATCTGATGATGATTTCCAGATTGGAAAAACCGGCTCGGGCGATCGAGTTCACCGATGAAGTCCTGCAGACGATCAAGTTTCCCGCCAATGAAAAACTGCAGATCTATCAGATGAAACTGAACCTTGTGCGTCAGTTAAACGCTCCGAAAAAGGTCGATGAGGTTCTGGACGAAATGATCAACCTTGAGGGTGTCGAAGGCGCGACGCGAGAACGATTGATTGTCAAAAAAATCTACCTGATGATTGGTACCGATCGTGAGACTGAGGCACTTGAGCTACTGGATTCTTCCATCGCAAAAATGCAAGACGGCATTTTCCTGTTGATGGCGAAAGGCGAAATCCTGGACGCCCAAGGTCGATTCGAAGAGGCCATCCAGGCCTATGATTCCGCGATCAACCCAGCCCGCAATGCACCGGACATTCTGATCGATTTGGTCAGTGCCAAAGCCGACGCGTTGTATGAATTGAAACGTGAAGCCGAAGCTCTCCAGACACTTGACACTTTCTCAGACGATACGCAAATGCCGGCTGACCTGCGCTCCGAAGCGCTCCTTCACAAATCAATGATCATGCGTGACATGAAACGATTCCGCCAAGCCAGGCTGGCGGAAAACCGTGCCATCGAAATTGCCGAATCGGCTCAGCAACGGGCCGAAATGCAAAAAATCGTGGAAAGGCTGCGGGAAAAGTATGGCGATTGAATGATGAACCGAACCGCGAATTGTTTTTGTCGCAAGATGGGTTAATCTATTAGCTGCAAACGATCAATTTCAGCCGTCGGCGAGTCCCGATTCGGAAAAAGGCAGACGGACCACCCAACTTTAATAAATACGCAGGAGCCACAAAATGACCAAACGCACCCGACGTGATTTCGTGAAATCGACTGCCGCGCTAGGCGCTGGCTGTTGGGTTCTGGGAGGCACATCTGTTAAAGCGAGCTTGTCCGCCAACGAAGAGATTCGATTCGGCTGCATTGGAGTCGGTGGCAAAGGCGCAAGTGATTCCACCGACGCCGGCAAACACGGTAAAGTTGTCGCGATGTGTGATATTGACGAAGAAGTTCTCGGCAAAAAAACCGAAGAGTTTTCAGATGCAAAAACCTATTATGACTTCCGCGAAATGCTCGATGAGATGGGCGATAGCATCGACGCGGTGACGGTCAGCACTCCCGACCACACGCATGCCGTGGCCGCGTTGTACGCGATGCGGAAGGGGAAACACATTTATTGCCAGAAACCCTTGACCCACTCGATCGAAGAATCCCGCTTGATGGGGGACGTTGCTCGAGAAATGAAGCTGGTTACCCAGATGGGAAATCAGGGAACCGCGATCAGCAACCTGCGCGAATCGGCTGCCCTGATTCGCAAGGGAATTGTCGGCGATGTTAAAGAAGTGCATGTCTGGACCAATCGACCCGTTTGGCCACAGAGTTATGGACTGAAAGTCAAAGAGGAAGCAGTTCCATCTCATGTTCACTGGAATGAGTGGATTGGCCCAGCCAAAACGCGTCCCTATAGCGCCGAAATCCATCCTTTCAAATGGCGAGGATTCTGGGACTTCGGTACCGGTGCCCTCGGTGACATGGCTTGCCATACATTAAACATGGCCTACATGGCTTTGGATCTGAAATTTCCCACATCGGTAGAAGCCAAGTCCGACAAACACGACGGCAACTGCTACCCAGCCTCTTCCAAAATCGTTTTCGAATTCCCGGAACTCAATGGAAGGCCGGCATTGAAGATGATTTGGTATGACGGCGGTGAAAGGCCCGACGATGCATTGATGGCCGATTTGCCAAAAGTGAAGAAGGGAGACCGAATGCAACACTTCACCAGTGCGGCCTTGGTGGTTGGAGAAAAAGGCAAGTACTATTCGCCCGGTGATTACGGCGGAGAGCCCAGGGAAACCGGCCTGATCGTCGATGGAGAATTTACGCGGCAACGCAGGATCACGCGTCCTTCGGAAGAAGGAGCCGATGGCCCTTTCGCTGAATTCAAAAACATTGAGTTTGTGAAATCTCCCGGACACTTCACCGAGTTCGCAAATGCAATCAAAGGCGAAGGCAAGACGGTTTCTGAATTCGTGGAATATGCCGGCCCGCTCTCCGAAACGATCTTGCTGGGCAACCTGGCTGTCTGGTCCGGCAAGAAGGTTAACTGGAACGCTGAGGAAATGATCGCGGCCGACGCGGACGAATCGACCCAGAAAATGGTCCGTCACGACTATCTTAACGGTTACTCAATTCACGAGATGGCCGGTGTTTCTGGCTAACATGACCGTTTCCTCCGAAAAACCAAGCTCGATTTGACCTGTTTCAGATCGAGCTTTTTTTCGGTTTTGTCACACGCAAGGTAAATTCATTGCGTAAACGTAGATAGCATTTGAACGACGAGTCTTCCAAAGGATAATGATGAAGAGTTTATTGACACAGATTGGATCATCCATTTGTCCAATCGCCCTGATGTTGGCGGGATGCACGGGTCCATCCGAAACTGGTTTCGCAGACGCAGGGCCGGCATCCAGCAAAACTCTGACTTCTGTCAGGCCGAATCAATCGACGAATTCTAATTCCGATAGCCAGGATCAAGACAAGAAAGACGGTAACATGGAAACAGCTACGTTTGGTGCTGGATGCTTCTGGTGCGTGGAGGCAGTATTTCAACAGCTGGAAGGCGTCAGTTCGGTCAAATCGGGATACATGGGAGGCAGTTTGCCAAACCCGACCTATAAACAAATTTGTACGGGTTCAACGGGACACGCGGAGGTCTGTCAACTCAAGTACGACCCCGAGGTGATTTCGTTTGATGAATTGCTGGAGGTATTCTGGAAAACTCACGATCCAACGACACTCAACCGCCAGGGCAATGATGTCGGGACGCAGTATCGCTCGGCAGTCTTTTATCACAACGATGATCAAAAGCAGATAGCCGAGTCCTACAAAAAGAAGCTCAATGAAGAAAAAGCCTTTCGCAATCCCGTCGTTACCGAAGTGACCGCCGCTACCATTTTCTATGAGGCGGAAGATTATCACCAGGACTACTGGGCGAAAAATCCCAACCAAGGGTATTGCCGGCTTTTTATTCCTCCCAAGCTGGAATAACTGTAGCAGGTTTTCGGAGACAAGCTTAAGAAAGAACCTTCCAAGTAGGGTTAGGTTTACTTTCGAAATCCTGATGACGGCCAATGTTAGCAATGCGACCCAATACCTGGCAGACCACGACTCCAATGCTCTGGCAAAGCTTGGTATTGGCAATTTTTTTCCTGACTTCGGTCGATTGCTTGAATGCCAATTCTTGTTCACCCCAAGACCCGACAACCGCAACAGATCCAGCTCAAGCGGCACTTGATCGTGAAATTGCCGCCGCGAGGCAACATGCCAATGAGTTGGGAAATATCTATTCGACGATGAAAAAGTTGGCTCGCAAGGGATCGATCAGCCAACAGAAGCTTCGTCAGGCCTATTACGAATACCGGCTCGCGAATCTGAATATCTTGGCGCTGGAAGACCCAACCCAGCAGCAACAAATTGAATTGGCAAAGGCGGAACTGAAGTTCCAGCTAAAGTCACGGGAATACGAAATCAGCTCCAGGTTGTTTCAGCGTGGTTCGATTTCCGAAATGCAATTCGAAAGATCGAAATTTAATCGGGATGTTGCCCGATTGGAACTGGAAGCCGCCCAGGATTCGCGGAATACCAAGCTGCACGACATCAAAATCGCGCAAAGAAAGCTGGACTTCATTGCGCAGGAACATCGACGTGTCAAACAGCTTTGGGACTCTCAAATGATCAGCAATCGTATCTATGAACGCTGGACAAGATACCTACGCGACTCGGAACAGGAATTGGCAATCGCGAAAAAAGCCCTCGGCGTGCGCGTGATTGTCGTCGACCCTCCCGGCATTTCAAATCACGCGTCCGACCGGAAATAGATCACACCAGCAGCCCGGTCAGATTTCGTCCAGTTCGGCCTTGATCGCTGCCACTTCTGCTTCACGACTCAGCGCGGCCGCCGTCGCCCTTTGCCAGTCAATCCCGAGGTACTCGGCCAACTTGTAGGCCAAATGCAAATCCAGCACGCCCCGATACTGGTTCACCATCTGCTCGTCTTCATAGATCGTATTTCGATTGGTATCGAAACCCGACTCAAAATTGTCAGTCAACTCTTCGATCCACGATTCGGGAACGCCGGCCGAGCGGCAGGTCTGTTCATTCCAGATTTCATTGCCGACACACTTGAGGAGCAGCATTTGTGCGAAAGTCGGATTCAATGCCTGCCCCAAAATTTCACGAAAGTCGTTGCGGATGCATGTGGCGGAACGAAGTCCAACTTAAATCCCCTTCCTCCGACTTGCAATCGTATCTCGGCGCGGCGTCGCCGGACGTTGATCGGTGGTTGCCTTCGGGGCGTGAAAGTTGAAAATGCACGACAAATTGGAATGCCAAACATTGGTTAATCAGGAGACTAGCATGAGCACGCTGCCGAACCACGATCGAATCTGCCGTTGGGGTTTCATGAGTACGGCAACCATCGGCCGAAAGAACTGGCTGGCGGTCAAAAACTCCGGCAACGGTCGTGTCGTAGCGGTGGCCAGCCGAGATCAAACCAGAAGTCAGGCATTTGTTGATGAATGCCAGTCACACGCAGCCTTTGACGACGCTCCGCGAGCCGTTGGCGGCTATGAAAACATGCTTTCCCAGGACGATGTCGACGCGGTCTATCTTCCGCTTCCGACGGGATTGCGAAAAGAATGGGTCATCCGAGCAGCGGAAGCAGGCAAGCACGTGATGTGCGAGAAGCCCTGTGCCAGTCACGCCGACGATCTGCAGGAGATGATCGCGGCGTGTCGGTCCAACGGTGTGCAGTTCATGGACGGGGTGATGTACATGCACACGAAACGAATGGCAAAAATGCGAGAGCTACTGGACGATGGCACCAGCGTTGGCCAGATTCGACGAATTGCCTGCCAGTTCAGTTTCAACGGGGGTCACGAATTCGAACAGGGAAACATCCGAACCAACAGTGATCTCGAACCGCTCGGCTGTCTGGGCGACCTTGGCTGGTACACCATTCGTTTTGCGTTATGGGCCATGAACTACGAAATGCCAACCAGGGTTATTGGTCGACTGCTGCGTGGACATCAGCGCAGTGATAGCCCGATGGCGGTGCCAATGGAAATTGAAGGCGGGCTGTATTTTGAGAACGGAGCCTCCGCCACTTTCTACAACAGCTTTGTCACCGAACATCAGCAATGGGCAAACATCAGCGGAACCTGCGGCCATTTGCACCTGCCAGATTTTGTTCTGCCTTACCACGGGGAAGCTTCGAATTGTCAGGTTACCAACGCCCGTTTCAACATGGACGGCTGCAGATTTACGATGACCGAGAACCGAACCGAATACCGGTTTGACGAGTCTGGTGACAGCCAACCTGATTCCCAGGAAACGAACCTCTTCCGCAGGTTTGCCGAAATTGTGAATACTGGGCAACTGGAAGACCATTGGCCAGAAATTTCATTGAAGACGCAGCGCGTGATGGACGCGGTCATGAAATCTGCGGCAGCTGACAGCATTCCGGTTACCGCCTGACGTCTCGTAGCAGCAAGCACCTGCGCCAGCTTGCCATCAACGGTCGATGAGGGATCCTAAATGGGCACCGCTGGCCGGGGATTGTGCAAAATTCTTCCCTTTCTTGGCTGCCGTCAGTCGCTGGGGGATCGACTGAAGTCACCTGCCACCAATTGGCGTCAAGAATTCTTTAACCTTTCGCGCGTGAATTTGTGGATTACGTAAATCGTGAAAGCCGAAGCAAGAAAAGCGAGAAATTATTCGCGGAATAATTTAAGTGCAACAGAATCCATTCGTGTCGGGCAGGTCCTGCTCAAAATTCACGGTACCAAATTCGTGGAATACAGCGAGACCTGATCGCCCTGCCTGGGAGGCAGTGTATGAACAGGACCGCTTTCTTTTTGTCGCTGATCGCTTCATTGTTGATTGGATCGACCTCGATTGCCCAAGTCGGAGAAAAATCCGGGCTTTGGAAATGGACCCAGAAACTGCCGCATCACCAATCCATTGTGGAAGTGAACACCAGCGGTGGAACGGGAACCGGAGTCGTAATCACTGTCAATAAAGACAAACCGGTCAAAGATGGATTTGAAGGATACGTCCTTACGGCTTGGCATGTCATCCAGGACGACATCAAGAAGAGCAAAATAAAGGTCAGCTATCGCAACGGCAAGCGTTCAAAGAACTGTAAAGTCTTGGAGTTTGATGAGCAGAAGGACGTCGCGTTGTTGTGGGTCTGGGTTCCGGAAGATATTTCGGAGGCCAAATTGGCAACCAAGCCAATTCAACGAGGCGATCAGCTCGAATTTGCCGGCCTCGGCGGCGGTTCTGACCTGGAGTGCTGCATCCGACATTTCTCTGCGGTTGCTTCTCCACCCTCCAGCATGGAAAAAATCTTCGCAGACGTTCCCCTTCTGCCAGGCGACTCTGGCGGACCTGTGTTCAACGAAGACCATGAAGTCGTTGGTATCATTTCCGGCGGATGGTTTTGGTGGGACAGTGGCGTCAAAACGCAAACAGGTTCCGACATTCGCACGACTTGGCCAGCCCGAGCCAGCAACGTTGGACCCATCAAAACGCTGGTGGCAAGCTTGGCCGATGACTCTCCGATAACCACGAAAACCTATTAAAAAATTTCCAGCTCCTTTTTCGCTACGGGGTTGTCCGCAGATATCGATGGCTCCAAACAAACGCCCGCAAGGTGTTGAAAGAGATTTCGACTGCTAATATTCGTCGAAAGGCAAATGGCTCGAACCGCATCCTGACGAAAATACAGCCCACTCCAAGGCATGCCAAGCTGCAAGCCCGTTGATTAGTTTGGCACTCCATGCGTTTGAATTGTTGCTCATCCGGCTACTCGGCGGTGAATTCAAGCTGTGGAGTCCTTGCTTCGATTGATAACGGCATCGCGATTTTTAGCGCGATCACATTAGCCTTTGATACGCGCTGAAAAGCCATTTCTCTCGGCCGCCATATGATTTAAAGCGGACTCAAATCCAGTCCGTACGAACATCGCTCTCTCTTTCTCAATCGTCAACTGCCAGAGGTTGTCTTGGTCTTTGAGAAAACGTTTGATATATTTCAACCGGCGTATGACCCTACAATGCTGACAAATAATCGAAAAGCTGAGCTGAAGATCTGAAATGACTCCCGATCAGAGAGTAGACTTGTTGCGAGCCGCTTGTTGCGTCGCCGGTGCCGATGGAAAAACGACGGAGAACGAAGCAGCCCTAATTTCCAAACTCGCCAAGAGTGAGGGCGTCGGTACTGCCTCCGTCAATGCGATGATTGAACGTGCCCAACGCGATCCCGATTTTTGCCGGGAGCAGTTTCGCGTGCTCAAGGCCGATCCCAAAGAGAACATGGCAATTCTCATCGAAGTTGCGATGGCGGATGGAAAGCTGACGGAGGCGGAAATCAATTCTCTGCTGGCACTTGCTGAAAACCTGGAAATCCGTCGTGGGACGTTCGACCAGTTGATTACGCAAGTCACAAAGATGTTGGAACAGCGAACTGAATCTTCGACCGAATAAATCCAACTTCTGGACTGCCTGCGGTCACTCTGGCAACGGTGAAAAAAGAAACAGTTATTGGGCGGTTCCGCAATCGAATCGGCTCGCTTACGCCGCCGCTGACAGAAGGGTTTCCGATCCCTGCAGGCATCCCGCTTCGACGTACCACTTTTGCGAATCGTCGATTCATGCAACAATCTTCGGCAATGCAAAGAGCATCTGTTTCCCGTTTAACCAGCCTTCAGACGGGTCCTCCGTCCGGCATAAAAATATCGTTCGGAACAATCCAACTTAGATTTCGAGAGACCCATGAAGCCGAATCTTTTCTTCGCCCCCCTAATTGCCTGTTTCGTTGTGCCAGCATTCGGCCAAGAGTCGATGGACGAGTTGGACACGACGTCGATCGACAAGAATGTTCGCATTCAAGACGACCTGTATTCTCACGTGAACGGAACCTGGCTCAAGACCACAGAAATACCCAGCGACAAATCCAACTACGGCGCCTTTGGGAAACTTGCCGACCTGTCGCAAAAACGAATTCGGACGTTGATTGAATCGATGTCCCAGGAGAAACACCCTCAAGGATCCGATCAACAAAAAGTGGGTGACTTTTACAACAGCTTCATGAATGAAGAACTGGTTGACGAAAAAGGCATTTCGCCGCTTGAGTCGGAACTGACGAAGATCGGACAGCTCGAATCGAAAGCTGACATCTGGAAGTACTTTGGGCAAGCTGGCCAACTGGGCGTGGGCAGTCCCGTCGGCTTTTTCGTTTCGCAGGACGCCAAGAATTCGACTGAGTACATTTGCCAGATCATTCAGAGTGGGACGTCTCTTCCGGATCGAGATTACTACCTGAAGGAGGACGAGGATTCGACCCGGGCCCGCGAAGCGCTGCAGTCCTATATTCGCACACTTTTTGATCTGGCATCCATTGAGAACAGCGAACTTGCTGCCGAAGAAATCCTGGCATTCGAAAAGAAACTGGCCGAGATTTCATGGGAACGGGTTGAGTTGCGAGACGCTGAAAAACGATACAACAAATATCCGCTGGCGGAACTTCAAAAACTGACACCGAACCTCGATTGGTCCACATACTTTGACGCGGCGGGAATTGATGCCCCCGAAGAAATTAACGTCAACACGCCCAGCTTTTTTGAGGGCCTCGAACAACTTTTGGCAGAAACGTCCGAGGAGACGTTGGCGCGGTACCTGCAGTATCGGTTGCTCGACACTTACGCTCCCTATCTCTCCCAAGAGTTCGTGGACGCGAATTTCGAATTGTATCAAAAACAGCTGGCTGGGATTCCCGAGCAACAACCACGTTGGAAACGAGCCGTCAATGCGACGGCGGGCGAAGGTGCGGGAGACTTCGGTGCGTTGGGCGAAGTTGTCGGAAGACTCTACGTTGCCGAGTATTTCAAACCGGAAGCGAAAGCCCGCATGGAAGAACTCGTTAATAACCTGCTGTTGGCTTTTGGTGGAAGTATTGATGACCTGACCTGGATGTCGGACGACACCAAATTACGTGCCAAAGAAAAGCTCGCAAAGATTGGGACCAAGATCGGATATCCCAACAAGTGGCGAGACTATTCCAAGCTGGAGATCAGGCCGGATGATTTACTGGGCAATGTCATGCGCTCCAATGGTGTCGAATATCAGAGGAATATCAGCAAGCTTGGGAAACCCGTTGACCGCGAAGAGTGGGGCATGACACCGCAAACGGTGAATGCTTATTACAACCCGACCAAAAACGAAATTGTGTTTCCCGCCGCGATTCTCCAGCCTCCTTTCTTCAGCATGACCGCGCCGGATGCACTCAATTACGGTGGCATCGGCGCCGTCATCGGTCACGAAATCAGTCATGCGTTTGACGACCAGGGCAGTCGCTATGATGGTGACGGCAACCTGAATAACTGGTGGACGGAAAGTGATCAACAGGCTTTCAAGGATCTGACATCGCAACTGGTCGCCCAATACGCCGAATACGAACCATTGCCGGGCAAGAAGATTAACGGAAACTTGACGCTTGGCGAAAACATCGCTGATCTCTCCGGTTTGACGATCGCCCACCGGGCCTATGCGATCGCGATGGATGGAAAGACACCTGAGATGGTCGCCGGTTGGAACGGCGATCAGCTGTTCTTTGTCGGCTGGAGCCGCGTGTGGCAACGCAAATATCGCGACGCGGAAATGGTCAAACGACTGCTGACCGATCCGCACTCTCCCTCACGGTATCGAGCGAATGGTCCGGTAATGAACATTGACGCTTTTTACATTGCGTTCGAGGTCAAAGAAGGCGACGCGTTGTTTAAACCAGAGGACGATCGCATCAAAATCTGGTAGCGGCTTGGGAGGTCTTCCCAAGTCGCATTCGAAGTTCAGATTGGAAGACAATTCAGTCCGCGCGACGTGATTTCGGATCGACTGAGGGTGGGCCATTGCCCCGTCTTCGATGCGTGTGGTTACGGGTCTAAACGCTTATAGAACGGCCGACTCTTCACGCAAATATTTGTCACAAACTTCGGCGGCTTGGCGACCTTCACGTATCGCCCAAACCACGAGACTTTGTCCCCGCCGGCAATCCCCCGCTGCGAAAATACCGGGCTGACTGGTTTCGTAGTCGGTCGTATTGGCCAAGATGTTGGTGCGTGGGCCAATTTCGAGTCCAAACTGCTCCGCAATGACCGGTTCGGGGCCGAGGAAACCCAGTGCCAAAAAAACCAGGTCTGCAGGAATCAGTTTTTCCGTTCCGGCCACGGGCGTGAAAGGCGCGACGCCGGGTCGTTCGGCTAACCAATCCACCGTCTGAACTTTCAAACCGGTCAACTCCCAGCCTCTGTCCGCCACAAATTCGACGGTTTCTGCGGAAAACTCGCGTGGATCGTCTCCGAATTTCGCCTTCGCCTCCGCATGGCCATAATCCGTACGGAACACAAGCGGCCATTGTGGCCATGGATTGCTTTCCGATCGATGTGCCGGTGGTTCGGGCACGATTTCCAAATTAACCAGGCTTTTGCACCCTTGGCGAATTGCCGTCCCGATGCAGTCGGTTCCTGTATCGCCACCGCCGATGACAACGACGTTTTTCTCCCGGGCATGAAGTTTTGGCTCGGTTCCTGCCAACAGGCAAGCTGTCGACTCCGTCAGGAAGTCCATCGCAAAGTGAATGCCTTGAAGTGATCGACCGGGGATTTTGAGGTCCCGCGGCTTGGTCGCTCCCACACAGATCACGGTAGCGTCAAACATCGCTTTTATTTCTTCCGCCGAAATGTCGATCCCGACCTCGGAATTGGTTCGAAATTCGACTCCCTCGGTTGCCAGCAAATCAACGCGTCGCTGCACGATGCCTTTATCCAGTTTCATGTTGGGGATTCCGTACAGCAGCAATCCTCCGACTCGATCCGATCGCTCAAACACGGTAACACGATGGCCTGCTTGATTCAGTTGATCAGCCGCCGCCAGGCCTGCCGGCCCGGAGCCGATAATGGCAACTTTTTTTTCGGTGCGACGCTGAGGGATTCTGGGAACCACCCAGCCGTTTTGAAATCCTCGATCAATAATCGAACGTTCGATGTTCTTGATGGTGACGGGAGGTTCGTTGATCCCTAAAACGCATGAGCCTTCACAAGGCGCGGGGCAAACACGACCGGTGAACTCTGGAAAATTGTTGGTGTGGTGGAGGCGATCAAGCGCGTCTTTCCATTGATCGCGATAGATTAGATCATTCCATTCCGGGATCAAGTTGTTGACGGGACAGCCTATGGCAAGTCCCTCGACCATTTCTCCGGTGTGGCAAAACGGGACACCACAATCCATGCACCGGGCTCCTTGAGTGCGCAGCTGTTCATCATTCAGTTCGACGAGGAATTCATTCCAGTCCTCAATTCGTGCTGCCGGAGGCCGTTTGCCTTCGTCGACGCGATCGAATTCCATAAATCCAGTAGGTTTGCCCATGAGATTCTAGTTGAAAGTTGAAAGTTGAAAGTTGTGAGTTGTGAGTTGTGAGTTGTGAGTTGTCAATTAAAAGTGTAAGTTGATTCTGGACTTGGCTCAGGAGTTCGTTTCTGAATTTCAGCGCGGTGGTTCTGGCCGGTCGGGAGAGCGAACCCTTCTCGGCTTTCAAATCTCCACTCTCCACTTTCCACTTTCCACTTTCAATTTACCCCCGCTGCCTGCATTTTTTGCTGAAGGATATCGCGATATAGATGTGGAATCACCTTCTTGAACGAACTCAAATTCGAATCCCATTCCTCCAGGATTTCATTGGCAACCACTGACTCGGTCAAGCGGTAGTGGTTGGCGACCAATTCTCTCAATTCCTCGATGTCTGCGGAGTCCTGCAATTGCTCAATCGCCACCAACTCAAGATTGACATTTGCCAGCAATTCGTCCCTGGGGTCAAAAACGTATGCGATCCCACCCGACATCCCGGCCGCAAAATTCCGGCCAGTTTTCCCCAAAATGACCACGCGTCCGCCGGTCATGTATTCGCAACCGTGGTCTCCTATTCCCTCGACGACCGCTCTTGCCCCGGAATTTCGGACTGCGAATCGCTCCGCC
The DNA here is from genome assembly GCA_942492215.1 of Pirellulaceae bacterium. Lineage (GTDB taxonomy): Bacteria > Planctomycetota > Planctomycetia > Pirellulales > Pirellulaceae > Mariniblastus. The sequence continues at coordinate 213,555 of CALODY010000008.1, read as the reverse complement.
GCGACACCTGAGAAATACGCTTCCCCTTCCGTGGCACCATAAAGTGCGACGTTGCCGATAATGATATTCTCGGAGGATTTGAATCGGCATCGTCGTGGCGGTCGCACGACCAGCCGACCACCGGACAGTCCCTTTCCAGAATAGTCGTTAGCATCTCCTTCGACTTTGATGGTGACCCCCCGCGCCAAAAAGGCGCCCAAACTCTGACCTGCCGAACCAACAAATTGAATTTTGATTGTATCGTCCGGTAAACCCGAAGGGCCGAATCGTTTGACAATGTGATGGCTGAGAATTGCACCTACGGCACGGTCGGTGTTACAAATCTCCGATTCGATCGTTACCTGCTCTCGATTCGTGAGCGCCGGTTGGGCTTGCTCGACCAACTTCCAATCGATCACATCGTCAAGCGCATGATTCTGATCGACGGTGCAAAACACCTGCACGCCATCGTGAAATCCAACCGCCGGCGCGAGTAAACGTGACAGATCAATTCCTTGGGCTTTCCAATGCTCGACCGCTTTTTCCGTATCCAGCGCGTCAACGCGTCCGACCATCTCGTTGATCGTGCGAAAACCAAGTTCGGCCATGATTTGGCGAGTTTCTTCCGCGACCATAAACAAGTAATTGATGACGTGTTCAGGTTTGCCGTGAAACTTCTTCCTCAGTTGTTTGTCTTGGGTCGCAATTCCGACTGGGCAAGTATTCAGATGACATTTTCGCATCATGATACAGCCCATGGTGATCAACGGCGCGGTCGCAAACCCATATTCCTCCGCACCCAATAGAGTGGCAATCACCACATCTCGACCGGTTTTGAGTTGCCCGTCGGTCTGCAATCGAACTCGACTGCGGAGATCATTCATGACCAACGTTTGATGGGTCTCGGCGATCCCCAGTTCCCACGGCATCCCCGCATGTTTGATGCTGGTTAAAGGACTGGCACCCGTTCCGCCGCCCGATCCGGAAATCAAGATATTGTCCGCATGGGCTTTGGCTACGCCAGCGGCAATGGTTCCGACACCGACCTCGGAAACCAGTTTGACGCTGATGCGAGCACTGGGATTAGAGTTTTTCAGGTCGAATATCAACTGCGCCAAGTCTTCAATGGAGTAAATGTCGTGGTGCGGAGGTGGACTGATCAACGTCACGCCGGGGGTGGAGCGACGGGTCGCGGCGATCACATCGTCGACTTTGTGGCCGGGTAACTCGCCACCTTCGCCCGGCTTGGCTCCCTGTGCCATTTTGATTTGGATTTCATCTGCGTTAGCCAGGTAGTACGCCGTGACGCCAAACCGCCCGGAAGCAACCTGTTTGATGGCCGATCTACGGGAGCTTCCATCGGCGTCCGGTTGAAAACGGGCATAGTCCTCGCCGCCTTCTCCCGTATTGCTTTTGCCACCGAGTTGATTCATGGCGACGGCAAGCGTCTCATGAGCCTCGGCTGAGATTGAACCAAAACTCATCGCGCCAGTACAAAACCGCTTGACAATATCTTTCGCCGGTTCCACGTGCTGAACGGGGATTGCACTTCGTGCCCGGAACTTCAACAAGCCGCGCAAATGGCATTCTCGTGCCGTTTGTTTGTTGATTGAATCCGCGAAACGCCGGTAAGCATCGGGGTCGTTGGCTCGGGCCGCCTGTTGAATGTTGGAAATATTAAAAGGCGTCCAAGCATGTTTTTCGCCTTCCTGCCGCCAGTGAATCAGCCCTGCTGTTTCCAGTTTCGCTGCGACCTGTTGGCCATTGCCCTGATCATTACCATATCCAAATGCGTGGCGCCGAAGCGCCTCAGTCGCCAGCACATCAAATCCGACTCCCTCAATTCGGCTCGCGGTACCGGGAAAGCATCGTTTGATGACATCTGAATTGAGGCCGATCGCCTCAAAGATCCGCGCGCCTTTGTAACTGGCCAACGTCGAAATCCCCATTTTGGCCAAGACTTTCAGCATGCCTTTCAAAACGGCCAGGCGGTAAGCCGTGACACATTGCTGCGCGTCCAATCCAGAGTCGTTGTGCTCGACGTGGTGGGCAACGATGGCTTCGAGTGCAAGGTAGGGATGAATTGCATCGGCACCGAAACCCGTTAACAAGCAGTGGTGATGGACTTCTCGAGCCTCACCGGTTTCAACGACGATACCGATGCGCGTCCGAAGTTCTTGATCAATCAAGTGATGATGAACCGTACTGGTTGCCAGCAAAGCGCTCAACGGAACTTGATCCGGATTGATGCCTCGATCGGAAAGAACAATCAGGGAACAACCGTCGACGATCGCCTGTTCGGCTTCACGACAAATCCGTTCGATGGCGCTGTGAAAACCGGCTTCACCACTGGACCGCGGAAACGTGATATCGATTTGCCGCGTCTTCCAGTCTCGGTGGTCGAGCGACGCAAGCGCCGACATTTGTTCCGCATCAATGATTGGATTCGGCAGCAACAATCGGTTGCATTGCGCCTCCGTCGTTTCCAGCAAATTTCCTTCTGGCCCGATGTAGCATTCGACGGACATGACGATCTCTTCACGTATCGAATCGATCGGTGGGTTAGTGACCTGGGCGAACAACTGGGTGAAGTAGTCGTACAAGATTCGGGGTTTGTCGCTCAGGCACGCCAGGGCAGCATCGTTTCCCATCGAGCCGATCGGATCTTTCTTGACCGCGATCATCGGTAGCAGCATGAACTCCATTGTTTCCGTGGAATAGCCAAACGCGCGCATCTGGGCGATCCGCTCCTGATTTTCCAGATTCCCGGGCGGTTGAGATGGAGGCAGATCGGCAAACGTCAGCCGTTGTGCCCGCAGCCACTCTGGGTACGGCCGTCGACTGGAGATGCTCGACTTGAGCTCGGTGTCGGCCACGATACGACCGTTTTCAAAATCAACCAGGAACATCTTGCCAGGTTCCAATCTCCCTTTATGCACGATGGAAGCCGGATCGATATCAAGTACTCCCACTTCGCTGGCCATCACTACCCGGTTGTCGTCCGTGACGTAATAGCGACTGGGCCGCAGCCCATTTCGATCAAGGACAGCTCCGATCACCTGTCCATCGGTGAAAGAAATTGAAGCCGGGCCATCCCAGGGTTCCTGCAAGCATGAATGGTATTCGTAGAAGGCCCGTTTTTGTTCCGGCATGGTAGCGTGATTTTCCCAGGCCTCAGGGATCATCATCATAACGACTTCGGGAAGCGCACGCCCCGACATCATCAGCATCTCCATCGCATTATCAAACTCGCCGGAATCACTGCAGCCACGCTCCACAACGGGCATCAAAGCTCGGAGTTGGTCTCCAAAGACGTCGCTCCGCATCAGGCCCTGCCGAGCCGAAATCCAGTTTCGGTTGCCTCGCAGCGTATTGATCTCCCCATTATGGGCCATCCACCGCAAGGGTTGGGCGCGAGACCAGTTTGGCAGCGTGTTCGTGGAAAACCGCGAATGGACCATCGCCAAGTGACTCTGGTAATCGGAATCCTGCAAGTCGAGGTAAAACTTGGGAAGCTGTTCTGTCGACAACATTCCTTTGTGAACCACAATTCTCGATGACAAGGAGCAGATGTAAAACAAGTCCGTCGAATACATTCCGCTTTCACGAATTGCTTTGGTGGCCGATTTTCGAATCAGGTACAACTTGCGCTCAAACTCGTCTTGCGAGATCCCGTTTCGGCTACCGACAAAAATCTGTGAAATGACAGGCAGGCTACGTTTGGCAGTGGGTCCGATTCCAGCGCCTTTCACGTCGATCGGAACATCGCGCCAGCTAAGCAGTTTTTGTCCGAAGCGATTGATCGCTTGGGCAACCAGGTTTTTGCACTTTTCCAATTCATGCGCGTCATGAGGCAAAAAAATGTTGCCCATTCCGACATGTTGGTCTTTGGCAATAAAACCAATTTGTTTGGAGACCCTGTCGATCCAGGTCTTGGGAAGACCCGTCAAAATGCCTGCCCCATCCCCCGTTTCGGGTTCACAACCACAGGCTCCACGATGCTCCATTCTGGCAAGAATCCGGAACGCATCGGTTACGATTTTTCGCGAAGGTTGCCCATCGATTTGGGCCACAAAGCCAACCCCACAACTGTCATGCTCATAGTCAGAGGCATACAGCGTATTCTCGGAATCAAATCGGCGGTCAGACAAATCTCGGTTCCTGTTCTTCGAGTTTCCTGAAGCCCAAGTCGGACTCGTCGCGAATTGGGTATTCGGTTATTTACTGTTTCCAATCCAAACGTCCGGCTGAGCGGGACAATCAATTCGCATCAAGTCGCTTCTGAGCGCTGCGGCCAAGGTGACTTTCAGTCGGACGATTTGCGAATTCCATTGAGGATGTTCGAAATTTGCATGGGCAATCAATCTAGTGATAAACATTCGCATTTGATAAAGCAAATGATCAGTTTATCAACGGGCAATGTAAATCCGTTAATGGCTTTCTAAAGGTGAACGCGGAACAAGTATTTTTGACATGTCGGTTTGGCGACATCAAATCCTTGCCAATCGTTAATGCTTAACTGATTTTTTTCCGGCACCAGGGAGTTTCGTGACCTACGTTTTCGATAGGCAGTTTAGACAGAGATAGAAAAACCTTACTATCTCAGACCATGTACCGGTGTCATCCAGTCTGATCGTCTTTACTGCCTGCGATTTCTTTTCTCTCAGCACGATCTCTTCGGATGCCAGTATCTCATGTCAACGATGGAATTTTGGAGCAGTTGGAATCGATGTCGAACGGCTATCAATGTGAGCAACTCGAAAACGCCCACTTTGTGCATTTGCGAATCAGCGGACTATGGAATCGCGAGAACGGCTCTCGGATCTTGAGAGAGCTTCAGGAAACGCTCAAGTCGAGCGTTCACAAGAAAGCGCTGTTTGATTTTCGGCAACAGGAAGTTGAAACATCCGTGGCCGACGAATTCGAATTGGCAAGTCTGGCCGCCCAACTGATGGGTGGCAGGCGGCACCAGATCGCCGCCATTGCCAAGGAGGAAGATCGTTGGATCAACGATTTCTTCGAGACCGTCGCCGTCAATCGCGGACTGGTCATCAGGATCTTCACGGATGAAGAAAAAGCGATCGCTTGGCTGTTGGCGAATGGGTTTTAGGCGCAATTGCCTAATCCGCCGGATAACGCCCATGACAAGAGCTGCAGATCGGAACCACCAAATTTTTTGCCGAATCAATCAAGTTTCCTGACGTAAGCGTAATAAGCACCGACGGTTGATCCATCCTCGCCATGAAATCTCGCCGTCAGTTGCGTCTTGCCCGCCGGCAGTTCCGTCGTCAAAACGGCCTCTCGCGCGCTGGGTTCAAAGGTCACTGACAGTTCTTTGTCGGCGATCGACACCGACGCGCGATTGAGATTGAATTTTCTGCCGGGCACCGTTCGAAATGCTTTGGCTCCGGGAACGGCTGAACCAGGTTTCATGCCTGCATTGATCGCCGCGTTGGATTCTGCGGGCCAGCGTCGGAGGCGAATCTCGTAATTCCCTGCCTCGAATACCTGGACGTTCCAGAAACCTGTATCCTCAGGTCCGTCGAGACCTTTTCGGATCTGCCTCTGATTCCAGGGAGTTGAACGGGTCGTAATCCAGTCGTGGCTGGTCAATCTGGCGGGATTTTCCTGGGGATGGCCAAGATAGATCGCCGTATCTTGGGAATAGGTCGGCAGCAGCTCCTCCCACCAACTTTGGTAAAACTCGCGTAGTCGTCGCACCACATGAGGATATGCGGACGAGACATCAAATTTTTGACCTGGATCGGATTTGATCTCGTATAACGCCTTGCCGTCAATCAAGCGCCATTGCGACGTCATGACGCTGCTGGATTTCCACATGATAGGATCTTTGACGCGTTGCGAATCGGTAATCAGGATCCGCTTGCCCCAATCCACCGAGGGATCAGGGTTGCCTTCGATCAGACTTTGAATACTGCGGCCGTCGAATCGGATTCCCTCGGGAGCAGGTATTTTGCATAGGTCAATCAAGGTGGGAAGAATGTCGACGGCATGACAAATCTCTTCAACATCCGTGCCGGAGTTGAGTTGGTGATTTGGCCAAGACAAGAAAAACGGAACCCGATGCCCGCCGTCATATTGACTACCCTTTTTTCCTCTCATTCCATTATTAAAGACTTTCTCACCACCGGCTGTACCGTTATCCGTCGTGAAGATAAAAATCGTATCGTCGGTCAACCCCTCTTGCTGCAGGAAGGCACGCATCTTCCCGACGTTGTCATCAATGTTGGCGATCATGCCAAAAAAATGCGAGGTGCTCGCATCAACCTGCGATTCGTAAGGACGAGCGAATTCGGAGGGTGCATGGTTCGGGCCATGGGGAGCATTGGTCGAGATATAGGCAAAAAAAGGCTTTTTGGCGGCGACTGAATTCTTGATAAATTTCTTCGCATATTTAAAAAACACGTCCGTGCAATATCCTTTGACCGGGACCGGCGTCCCGTTATGCCAATAGCTGCCGTCAAAGTAGGCGTTGTCCCAATAATCGGGAGTCTGCCCAACGCCCCCACCACCGTGACGCAGGACTTCCGTGTAGCCTCGGTCCTCCGGACGAAACGGGTAATTGTCTCCCAAATGCCATTTGCCAAACATTCCCGTTTCATAGCCGGCATCGCGGAAGACCTGGCCGATCGTTGGTTCGTTTTCACGAAGCATGCTGCGTCCCATAATCGTATGCCAAGCACCCGTTCGATTGGTCCAGTGACCGGATTGCAGGGCGGCCCGAGTTGGTGAGCAAGTGGGGGCCACATGATAGTCCGTCAAGCGAACTGACTCGCGATGAAGCTGATCCAGATTGGGTGTTTTCAGGATCGGATTGCCGTGGCAGCCGAGATCTCCGTATCCCTGATCGTCCGTGATCACAAACACGACGTTGGGACGTTTCGGCGATTGTGATTTGGTCAACTCACCTTGTGGTGAATCCAGAGCCCATACCGGTTGGCCCCATAGCAGGCTAACGACGAGCAGAATCATTGGTAGTTGCTGAACGGTTTTCTTCATGACTGTTTCCAAGTTGGACGTTTCCCACGACCGCGATTATAGGCCATCGGCTCAACCGACAGGCACCTCCGCCCTAGGATTTTAGACCAAGACCAAGATCTTGCTTGCAATAGCGAATGCTTCGTTCAAGTTCCTCCATCTGGAAAACTGGATCATTGGGCGCACCAGTCTCCAGCGGCTTACCGTCTCGCGCCAGAGCCAGAAAGGCCTCGTAGTCCCTTGCCCTCGCGGAGGGAAACATCCTCCAGAATTCGGGCTGCTTATAGGGCACGAGTTTATGGAAGCCGGAGATGATTTCCAGTTGAAACGGAACGTTCGGGCATAGTTCAGCAAAACGCGCGAGATACTGGGCCCAGTTCACTTGCCCCTCGCCAATCGCGTTCCACGCCACCTTGGAGCCTTCATCCACCTCCCACACCGTCGAGTCGCGCATGCCCGTGCACACAGCATAGGGGCCCAGCGTTTCCAAATTGGTCAACGGATTTTCAAGCGTCCAAGTTGCGTTGCCACTGTCCAGAGTCGCCCCCACAAATTCCTCACCGGCCGCCCGAATCAAGCCGACCAATTCCCAAGCCTGCATATCTCCCGCATGGTTTTCAACCGCAATCTTTATGTTGGCATCCACAGCTTGCGATTTGATTTGATCCAGTACCTCCACCGTTGCGTCGATATGCCGTTGTATCCCACCGTCGCCCTGGCGATCGTCTTGACTGCCCAGATAACATCGAACGACATTTGAGTTGACTGCGCTGGCAATTCGAAGGCACAATTGCAGATGCTCTTGGGCGCTGCCCCATTTGTCATTGAAACGACGGGAGGTAGGACAGATGCCACCGGTTCCAGCCTGGATCGAGATGTCGTGGTCGGCGGCCTTGGCAGCCAGAGACTTCAAGTAAGCCTCTTCGTGGTTCTCGTAGACATCGAGATCGGAAAACAGGATCGAGTCCAGTTTCTGTTCGATGGCAAATTCAAGCAATCGATCGGCTTTCCAGTTCAATGCGCGAATGGAAAAGTTGTCAAATCCCAACGGAATGTTGAGTGTTTCATCGCTGCCGAACCGGTCGTTTGCAGCTGACTGACCAGGGGCAGCAAGAAACGGAGCAGAGAGTGCAAGGCTTCCCGCAAACAGGCCGAACTCACGGCGGCTTGGTTGGCGATTGGACACGATGGTTTCCTTTCGTTGTTCAAATTTGAAACGGACAACACGCCTGAAAAAGGAAGTTGGCCGCAATCCACAAACTTGACCGAATTGTAAGCATGATAAACCAACAAAAAAGCCACGATCGTCCAAATAGACAATTGTGGCTGCGTGTCAGTTTCGTAAGTTTGCGTTTGCCGCGATTGAGTCAAGCGGGATTTTTTAGCTGCGATGATGTTTGGAATTGGCAGCCTGCCGCCTTGAATGCTAACGCGGTGATCGGATGGTTAGACTTTTGTTGAATCAACGATATCGCATAGCTCTTCGGCGACTCGGCGGACGGCTTCTTTAACCGTTTCTTCGCCCAGTTTCAGAATTTTAACCGTTTCCCAACCCTTGCCTTCCTTGCCGTCGAGGGCTTCACGAAATTGCTCATAGGCATTTTGGACACGTTCACGGTCTTCGTCCGAGAGCCCGGAAATCTTGGGTTTGATTTTCCAGTTGAGTTGACACTGACCTTTGTAGACTTGAGCGATACTGCAGCGATCACCCGCAGAAGCATGGAATGTCGCGTAGTCCGATTTACCCCGCGATACGCTTTCGTAGGTGACCGTCAAATTTGTGTCTTCCACGATGAACTGCTCTAACCCCACGTAGGCGTTGTATGCCAGACCACTTGGACACAGCCTTTCCGTTTCTCGGTCCCACTCTTCGCGAGTAATTTCGGTTGCCATGTTCGTTATCTCCCTTATCTAAAATCAATGTGTTCTCTTTTATCATAACGGCAAATCCAATTCGTTTCATGTCTCATACGACGAATATCAATTTCGAAAAGAAAAATTTCCCCGATTCTTCCAGCAGAAATTTCAAAATTCGATCGTTCTTCGCTCTCGTCGCTATTGACAACCAAGCCAGTTAGAAAATCGCAGGTGAAAATTGCAGGATTTTCACACGCGCGACCAACACAATAAGGAGGTTTTTTTTGGAGCCTTTTGTTAGAATAGTTGTTTAGCCTTTTTGAACTGACGGACATGGAACCTCAATGGTCATTCGTGCGAATACAGAATCCAAATTTCTCCTCAAATATCTGTTCATCGGTTTGGTGTGCCTTGGTTTCGCAGGCTGGGCGGCCTACGACGGCTTCGTTCAGGCCCCTCACGATCTGCCGCGCGCCGAATTCTGGGACGGCCTGAAGGCAGACCAATCGCTGGACTCTGCGACGAGGGATTCGCGGTACAAGGCATTCGCGAAGGAAAACGGCTGGCCCTCGAAACGGCCCAGCAAAAGTGTTGACGACATCCACCAGTACATCATCTGGCAGTACGTCTTCCTGGTTTTGGGAACCGTTGTCGGACTGCCCTGCCTGGTTTGGTTTCTGCGAAATCGCGGAACCTGGATCGAGACCAAAGAGGGTGGCTTGCGAGCAAGTTGGGGACAGGAACTTGAATTCGAACAGATCAAGGAATTCGACAAAAAGAAGTGGGAGAAAAAAGGCATCGGGGTCCTCACTTATCAAACTCCCGGTGGTGACAAGCGTTTCGTCGTCGATGACCTGAAGTATGACCGAAACAACATGGACCAGATCGTGAGAATTATTGAATCGAACATCGCGCCTGAACTGATTGTCAATGGAGAACCTGAGCCCGCCGAGTCAGAGGATGGTGAAGAGACATCGGATTTGGATCCTCGACAGAATTCGGAACAGGATATCACGAGCGAACGATGAATTTAAAGCCGAAAGTTGGTATGCGACGTTACCTGCCGATCAACTTACCGTCGAATTTGAGTTTGTGGTGCGCGCCGGGAGTAGGTTTTGTTTTCCTGCTGGCGGCCTCAATCGGCTACGGTCAAGAAGAAAAGATCTCCTTTAATCGCGACATTCGTCCCATCTTGTCGGACAAGTGTTTTCGCTGCCATGGCCCGGATGAACATTCGCGCGAGGCAGACCTTCGTTTCGACATCCAGGAGGATGCAATGCGGGTGATTGCGCCTGGCGACCCGGAAGCCAGCGACATGCTTTATCGAATCCTGGAGACGGATTCCGATTTGCGGATGCCGCCCCCCTCAATTAACAAGGATCTCGAACCCGCCGAAATCGACTTGATCCGCAAGTGGATCGAACAAGGTGCCGATTGGTCGGAATTCTGGGCGTACGTGGCTCCAACAAAGCATGCGATCCCGGATTCCAAACAGTTTGACGAAGCCGCAAATTGGATTGATCGTTTGGTGAGTGCAAAACTGGAAAATTTGGGCCTGAGGCTTTCACCCGAAGCTGACAAGATAACTCTCGCCCGTCGTGCCTATCTTGATTTGACGGGACTACCGCCAACGCCGCGTCAAATGGCGGAATTTCTCAACGACGATTCCGAAAACGCATTTGAACGGCTTGTCGATCAGCTATTGGATTCGCCAAGATTTGGCGAACGAATGGCGGTCTCCTGGCTGGATCTCGTCCGCTATGCGGATACCGTGGGTTATCACGGCGATCAGGACCATAACATTTCGCCCTACCGAGATTGGGTCATTGACGCATTTAATCAGAACATGCCATTCGATCAATTCACTCGGGAGCAGCTTGCTGGTGACCTGCTTCCGGACGCGACCAATCAGCAAAAGATTGCCACGGGATACAATCGACTTCTGCAGACAACGCACGAGGGCGGATTGCAGCCCCGGGAGTATTCGTCGATCTATGCCGCCGATCGGGTACGAAATGTTTCCAGCGTTTGGATGGGGGCCACGATCGGTTGTGCGCAATGTCACGATCACAAATACGATCCCTATTCAACCAAGGACTTTTACGCGTTGGCCGCATTTTTTGCCGACATTGACGATGAAAAACATTTCAAAGTTGGAACCAACGAACTACCGACCAAACGGCCACCTGAGTTGTTGATTATCTCGGCCGAAGACCGAAAAGAACTGGACGAAATCAACGCCAAGGTCATCGACCTGCAGCGAACCATTGCAGAAAAGAAGAAGGCAAATTCAAAAGCGACTGAGGCCCCTTCGCGGCCCCCCAACCAACCGCAAGACAACGCAGTTCCGGGGCAAGCGAACGAGGGACTCGAATTGCATTCCGCGCCCACTGAACTGGTAGCCAATCAAGAGCTCGGTGACTTAACTCAACAACTTGCGGACGCAATGAAGTTGTCGCGCAAGATCGAGCAACGCGGGCGCTGGACGATGATCACCCAAGCGTTAAAAACTCCTCGCACGGTTCGGATCTTGCCGCGCGGCAACTGGATGGACGATTCGGGCCCGATTGTCCAACCCGCCATTCCGGAGATGCACGGGACGATCGACGCGGAAGGTCAGCGATTGAGCCGCCTGCATTTGGCCAACTGGCTTGTGGATGGCAATCAAATCAGTGGCAAATTGACGGCACGCGTGATGGCCAATCGAATTTGGTATCTCTTCATGGGAGTTGGCGTTGCCCGATCGCTGGACGATTTTGGCGGTCAAGGTGAGGCACCAACTTACCCGGAACTTCTCGACAATCTTGCCATAGAACTGGTTGACTCCCACTGGGACATCAAGTCGCTGGTACGCCAGGTCGTAACCAGTCGAACGTACCGGCAATCATCGTTGGTCTCGCCTGAGATCAGGGAACGGGACCCGTATAACGGCCTGTTTGCGAGACAATCCCGCTATCGCCTGCCCGCGGAATTTGTTCGCGACAGCCTTCTGTCCATCAGTGGTTTATTGGTCAGCAATCCAATCGGGGGACGTAGCGTCAAGCCATATCAACCGACTGGCTACTATCAGCATCTGAACTTTCCCAAAAGAGAATACAAGGCCGAAATAACGTCAGCTCAATGGCGCCGCGGAGTTTACATGCATTGGCAGCGGCAGTTCCTGCATCCCACCTTGAAAGCCCTGGATGCTCCTTCCCGAGAGGAATGCACGGCTCAGCGCCCAAGATCCAATACCCCCTCGGCGGCTCTTGCGCTATTAAACGATCCCACATTTATTGAAGCCGCCCGCGGATTTGCCGAAAGAATCCTTCGCGAGCCGGAATCAGACGCGACGGGCGATCGTTTGGATTTCGCTTTCCTGAATGCCATGTCTCGGTATCCTAAAGATGGCGAAAAAGACGTGCTCACGGAACTGTTGGAATCGAGTCTAGCCAAGTACAAAAATGATCCGGACTCGGCAAACCAGCTTATATCCGCTGGGCTTTCGCCGGTTTCGAAAGACCTGGATCCGGTCGAATGGGCTGCCTGGACGATGGTCGCCCGGACCTTATTCAATACAGATGAAGTAATTTCCAGAAATTGATCGCTCCCAGCATTGGACGAGCGACTCCTGCCTGAGGCGAGATTATGACCAACGAATTGCATCGGCAAATTGCCGATCACATCCATCGGCGAACCTTTCTCAGGCGTTCCGGAGTTGGCGTCGGCGCGGCAGCTTTCTCCAGCATGGCAGCCCACGATCTTTTGGCCGGGCCGGATGAGCGTCGCCTCGAATCAAGTTTGCCTCATCATCGAGGGCGAATCAAGCGAGTCATCTTTTTGTGCATGGCAGGTGGGCCTTCGCATTTGGAAACGTTTGATTACAAACCCGAATTGGAGCGACTGGATGGCAAACCGATGCCCTCGTCATTTACCGACGGTCAGCCGATCGCCCAATTGCAGGGCCAACAACTGAAGGTCCTTCGTCCATTGACGAAATTCAGACCGTACGGCGAAAACGGATTGATGATCAGCGATTTCCTGCCCTGGCAGGCGAGACTTGCCGACGACATTTGCGTCATTAAGTCGATGGTGACCGAGCAAATCAACCATGACCCCGCACACACCTTTATGAACACCGGCACGGCGATCAGCGGGCGGCCGTCGATGGGTTCCTGGATCAATTATGGCTTGGGCAGCGAAAGTAGCGATCTGCCGGGTTTTGTCGTGATGACCAGCGTCGGTGGTCGAGATCCCCAACCGATCGCATCGAGGCAATGGTCCGCCGGTTTTCTGCCCTCTCGATTTCAAGGCGTGGAATTCAGCGGTGCGGGAGATCCTGTTCATTTTGTCCGCAACCCGGATGGGGTATCCCGAGCGCAACAAAGGCACCTGATCAACGCCGTCAACCAACTGAACACGATTCGAAATTCCAAGATCCAAAACCCGGAGATCGAAACGCGAATTGCCGCATATGAGTTGGCTTTCAAAATGCAGGCTTCCGTTCCCGAACTGACCGACATCCGGGATGAGCCTCAGCATATTCTTGACATGTACGGAGCCGTTCCGGGAGACGGCTCATTTGCATCCAACTGCTTGTTGGCACGGCGGCTTGCCGAAAGAGGTGTCCGTTTCATCCAGCTTTACCATCGTGGTTGGGACCATCACGGTGGTCTCGAAAAATACATGAAGATCTGCTGCGACTGCACCGACAAAGCGACGTGGGCCCTGGTGACAGATCTAAAGCAGCGAGGGTTGTTGGACGATACTTTGGTCGTTTGGGGCGGCGAGTTTGGCCGTACGCCGATGTTTCAAGGCAAAGGCGGTGCTGGCCGCGACCATCATATTAAAGGATTCTCAATGTGGCTGGCCGGCGGCGGGATTAAACCGGGCTCCTACGGAGAGACCGATGAATTGGGCTATTACGCCGTCCAGGACGTGGTGCACGTGCGCGATTTTCATGCCACCATGTTGCATATGCTGGGCATTGACCACAACCGATTTAGCGTCCCGTTCCAGGGACTCGACATGAAGCTGACGGGAGTCGAGCCCGCCCGGGTTGTGAAGCAGATTTTTGGTTGACCCAGTCGGGGCGAGCCGCATTGATGGATCGGCCTGACAGCGACGGTTATGCCACGCGAGATTTGATGATTTCCAAATGGTGCCGGATGTGCCCAACGAGACAGTAGGCCAATGCACGGACAGACATCTCGTTCCCGTCGGCGATCCCTCGAAAATCCCATGCGTCCGGGCGAAATCTTTGAAACATGAGAACGTTCGCACGTCGGCAGTGCTCAAGCTCGGCCGCCAATGCAGCAAGTGTTGGTGTTTCGTAGTCGGAATTCTCGACCCATGGGTTTTGATCCATTCCGACGACGGGTTGCAGGTCGCCCGACGCAAACCGGAGCGCGCGATACGCGAACACGCGTTCGGCATCGATCAAGTGGCCAACAACTTGCTTGATCGTCCAGGTATAAGGGGCATGCAGAATGCTTGCTTCGGATTCGTCGATGTTGTCGAGCACGCTGCGAAAGTCAGCGATTTGTGATTCGAGCTGGTCCATGATGCTGGCACCCGTGGCCAACTCAACGTAGTGTCCATAAAAACTTGCGTACTCGGAGCCATCGGGTGGACTCATTCAACATTCCTGATAACTGACAGATGTTGCCGGCCGCAACTGGGATTCGAATTCAGCTGTTGTTCGCTGGCAACATGACAGCGCGGAGCCACGGTTGGGTGGAGCGTTCCATAGTGCCCGGTTTCCAATAATTCCCGGCGGGACATTCACCGACAGTCTAACCCAAGTGGGAAGTGATCACATTATCGCCGCCGCTTGTTGGGGCTTTTTCCGTTTCTTCGATCGCCAAATGTAACCGTCAACAATGAAATGATGAAGATTGACGGTCGCCAACGTCATTAGGATCGCCGCTTTGAGGTCAAAACCAAACGGCACGTATAGCCAAGGCCAAACGAGGAACAAGAACATTCCCAGCAACATGCTTGCTCCGTAGAACGTGACAACATGATAGGCTCTGCCGTTTTTATTATCCGGTTTTGCCATGTTGTCATCCGCATGGACCAGCACGATGATCACAATGTACTGTAAGGAATGGAAGATTGTGGCCCAGAACCAAGCGTCCCCGTATGACAATGCGACCCACCACAATCCATTGGTGAGCAGAATCAACCAGGAAATTGCCGGCAGTGTTTTTCCTTTGTCCTGCAATCGGAAAAAAACCAGAATCGGCAAAGCGAAGATCAGGACGGCCAGTACAATCGCCGCCGCGTTCACGTACGGCATCGCGGCTGGGTAAAAGGTGATGTTGACGAACCATGCCAGTCCGGCTTCTTTTTCAACAAGCAACGCCCGAATGAAGGGGATCATGCAGATGCCCCAGAACATTCTTTTCTCGGTCGAATCGAGGTAGACACCGGATCGGTAACAGTACATCAGCGCCAAACCGTATGCTTGAGCAGCGTAATGGTAAGGCGACCACGTCAGATAGAGAGACCATAAGTGCTTCCCCAGGATATGAGGCCACATGATGCACAAGCTGGTCACGACCAGGGCGATCACCGGAAGCGCGTAAGAGACCATTGCCCTGGACGGAATTTCGCCAGGTTTCGTGTACAACCGAACGGTGGATGCCGCGAAGTGCGCGTAGTTAAAGAAAATAAAAATGATGACTTTGGTTTGAAAGCTCTGCGGCGTGATCGAAGGATCCAATAAAACCCAGGCGATGAAGGGCAGGCTGATTCCCGCGCCGATCAATAGATAGTCCAGCGTTGGATTCAAAAAACAGCGACCGACCAACGGTGACCAGGTCCGTGCCGGGACTGAAGTTGCAATTTGAGTTGCCATCGTTCTTTCACCTTCCCTGGTATTCTGACGATGTAAGTGGGATCATTTCCTGTTGGGTGGGGAAGATTACAGCAAATGGGAGGGGCCGTAAATTGAGATTTTGATGGCTTTCAAAATTAACACTAACCCGAAAGGTCCCGTTTGCACGTCACGGCCTTCCGAGTTGGGAGTAATTCGAGCTAGCAACAAATCAGAGCAACTTGAGCTGGTTTTCGCCAATTCCGCAGATCAGGCGACACATCAGCAGTCGCTTCGAAATTTAAGCTCCTGCCAGCTCGGATACATCGGGCGACCCCACAAGAGCCAAGCTGGGTTTAGGCCAATAGTCCCGGAAGTGGTTCCGTGCTGTCTGCGAATCTATCCAGCTCCACATCCATGGATTGAGCCAAACTAAGCCACAAATTGGCCAGCGGCGTGCCGTCAGCGCATTTCAGATGCCGACCCGTTTCGAAGCTACCTCCGCCCGAACCCGCAATTACGATCGGCAACTGTTCGTAGGAGTGGCGAGCGCCATTTCCCAGCCCCGAACCCAACACGAATTGGCAATGGTCAAGCAAGGAGCCTTCGCCTTCGCGGTGATTCTTGAGTTGTTCCACCAGGTAAGCGTATTGCCGAACATGAAATTGATCGATCAGGGCAACTTTTTCGTCGCAATTCGTATCGTGGGTCATAACGTGGTGGTTGACGGGTTTTTCGAAGACTCCATCGTATAATTGGGGTGTTTCCCAGCGCTCGGGTCCCACCATAAAGGTTGCGATCCGAGTCTGGTCGGTACGAAACGCCAATACCATCAGGTCACCCATCAATCGAATGAACTCTCCACGATCGGTGGGAATTTCTTCCGGCATTTCAAAATCGACAGCCCCCATCTCGTGCTTGGAATGTTTCTGTTTCCCGATGCGGCGCTCGACAGAGCGTATCGACGTCAGGTATTCGTCAAGTTTTTGGCGATCCTGCAAACCAAGTTTCTTGTGCAGGCTGTTGGCTTCGCCGATCACGGTATCGAGCACACTTTGTTTGATGCCCGTCGCATTGCCGAACAGGCGTTTGAAGACATTTTTAGGATCGTTAATCGACTTGGCATCGTTGCCGGGGCCATACCAGGAAATGGCGTCGAAGATTTTCGGCTCCATGTTGTCGACGAAACTGTTGCAGCTAAGCTCCAACGACGGAAAGGACGTCGCACCCCCTTTTTGATGTGCAACGACCTGGTCGAGCGTCGTGTTGATGGCAGTTACTCCGTCACTTCGTTCGTTGGGACGGGCGCTGGTCAACCAGCAGGAGCCGGCCTGAGAGTGGGGTTCTCCGGTCAAATAAGTTCGGTTGAGACCACTGATGACAGTGATATCGTTCTTCAATTTTTCCAGTGGTTTGAGGCTTTGGGTTAACTCGAACTCTCCGCTTGTCGAATCGGGAAACCAGTGATGGCCAATCACTCCGTTGGGGATGTACATGAATGCCAATCGTTTTGGCGTGGCGATTGTCGCCACCGATCGAACGGGAGCCATACATTCCAGCCACGGCAATGCAATGGTCGCCAACGCGCTTTTAAGGACAGCTCGTCGTGATAAACGTTTCATGGTGTAAGTCTATTCCTCACTGGGCAGATTTCGAAAAACGCGGCTGAGCACAACGCTTTCCATAACCGCATCAAAACGACAATCGTTCTCCAGCACTTGTTGAGAAATTCGGCGAATCTCAGGCTGGTCAGAAAAATGGAGTTGCCGACCCAACGCGTATTTCATTGTATGTTCGACAAACGCCTGAACAAACTTCGATTTCTT
Source organism: Pirellulaceae bacterium (assembly GCA_942492215.1). GTDB lineage: Bacteria > Planctomycetota > Planctomycetia > Pirellulales > Pirellulaceae > Mariniblastus. The sequence continues at coordinate 196,095 of CALODY010000008.1, read as the reverse complement.
CCGCAACAGCACGTTTTTGAACCGGGCGGGACCATCGAATTCGTCCCCTTCGATTTCGCCGCGGGTATCGACGGCGTCGCCGTTGTCATATGCTTTTCGCCATTTGCCGACGGCGTCGAAACGCTCCAGTGCGAAACCGAGTGGATCCATCCGGTCGTGACAGGAGGCACAGGCCGGATCGAGTCGATGTTGCTCCAGTCGCTCTCGCACGTTGACCGGAACACTTCCGTTTTCTTCGTTTTCGATCAGCGGCGGCACGTTGGCTGGCGGTGCCGGCGGTGGTTGATTAAATACGACATCGAGAATCCAGGCACCGCGATAAACCGGACTACTGCGGGTCGTGGTAGACGTCGAGACCAGCATTGCTCCGGACGTGACGATTCCACCTCGATGAGGGGAGGGCCATTGGATGCGAAAGAAATCTTCAAAGTCCTCTCTCTCAGGCGTATACCCCAGTACCTCTGCAGGTTTCAGGTAGTACCAATCCATCAGGCTGCGATTGAGGTACGCAAAGTCGGCCGAGATGAACTCCAGGATGCTACGGTTTTCAACCATGATGGTTTCGAATAACAAAAGCTGTTCGATCATCATGGAAATGGCCGGCGGCGGCACGTCTTTCCGGTAGTAATCCGAAAATCTGTCTTTGTCAGGAAGCGCGGAAGCCGCTTTTTGTAATTTCAACCATTGCATTCCAAAATCAGTGGCCAACGACTTGATTCGATGATCATCCATCATCCGTCGAACTTGCCGTTTCAATTCTTTCGGGCTGCTCAACCGAGATTCTCGGGCAGCTTGAAACAGCTCATCATCAGGCATCGAAGCCCATAGGAAATAGGACAATCGGCAAGCCAGCGCAAACTGCTCTTCATGTTCGACACCGATTCTCGAATCCGAATACTCGTTGTGAAACAGAAAGCTGGGTGATACCAGGATTGCTGCCACCGTCGTCTTCATCGAATCGGTGTAACGACCCGTAGATTCAAGTTCAGCACGAAAAAGTTTCTGGTAACGCTCGATCTCTTCCTGCGTCACCGTGCGTCGGAATGCCCGAGGAAGAAAATACTCCAGCTGTCGGTTCGCTTGCTCAATCCAGCCGTCCTCGGATTCCGATTGGGCCACAAACAGCGATTCCCATACCCCACAGATCTCTTCAAATTCCGTGTTATTCAACAACGTGCTGGCAATTTCAAAATAGTTTTCCATTAACAGGGGCGACAGGCTTAACGCGGAATGCTCATTGGCAAAACCATGTTCGACAGGTGGATCCACCGGCAGCGCCGAAACCCCGGGCAGGTCCGAGTGACGTCGATGTGAGTTGCTGAAGTAGCTGACGGCCAACACATAACGAGGCATTTTGCCGCTGGCCGGTTCAAAATAGTCTTCCGTCTGGGTCAAGCGTGCCGTGTTGTTGAAACAGCTGCGACTGAGGCGAAATAGATCGCGAATCGTATTCTCGTACTCGACCCGATTCAATCTTCGAATCATCGTGATTGGCCTGGCGGCCTGGGATGATTTCGCGATCGTCTCCAGAATCCAACTCTGCACAAAATCCACCTCGGCTGAATCAGGCTGCTCGGCATCATCCGGAGGCATTTCGCTCAAATCCAACACGTCCAGAACCGAAGACCACGAATCGAGATCTGCCAGGACATCATCCTGATTGTTGAATTTGGCCAGGTTCATTTCTCCTTCGGCCGAGTCGCCGCTGTGACAATCAAGACAATAGCTTTCCAAAAATGGCTTAATTGCCTTGGCGAAATCGTTCGCCTGATCGTCCAATGGACTTGTCGGTGATTGGGGCGAATTGCGGTCGGCCGGCGATGGCTCCTGGCAAACCCCAATCACGATCGCGGACGCGCAAATCACTCCCGTCAACAACAGTCTAAAGCGCTGAACGCGAGTCTGAGACGGAACGTAATTCATCAACTTATCCAGCATCGGCCGGGGGCTCCGCGAAAGTGAATCCAGGTGAGATCGTGTTGCGACCACCAAACGACAATGCTCGGCATCATTCCGAAGCATCAAAACCTGGCAAAGTTCCTATAGTTTTGCCAATCCCTCAATTTTACCCAAGAGCGATTCCGCTGGAGGGTCCGAAATGTTCGCAATCCTCCATCCACAACTCCGAATTGTGCCGACTCGCACAGGAACTTGATCAAAGTGCGGCAAAGTGTCCAAATTTTTTGAAAAGTACCGCATTTTGGTTCTTTGGAAATCGCCATTTTGCCCTCGAATAGTCCTGAAAAAGCGGTTACCTCCGTTCCAGCCCATGCAGCTCGACCGGCGAACCGGATTTTTGGGATCGGCAGCAGCGTTGATTCGGAGTGGGACTCTAAAAAATCATGAATCCTCGCAGGTCATTGCCCGAACGACCTGTACCCACGTACCTCGCCGGAAGTTGGTGGCAAGTTCGGTGTGCTTCGCCTAGTCGAGCAAGGCAACCTCGGCCATCAATCCAGGCCCAAATCCAAGCATCACGCATGGCTGAGAAGAGTCTTGCCGCAGGAACCGCTCCAAAATAAACAAGACTGTCGGTGACGACATATTTCCATGCTCATTGAGCACCGTTCGCGAAGTTGCCAATTCTTCAGAATCCAGACTTAACGCTTCTCCAACTGCGTCCAGGATTCTCGGTCCACCCGGATGGACTGCCCACGATCTGATGGTTTCGATCGATTGCCCCTGGGAGACGAGCCAGGCGGAGAGCCAGGGTTCGAGTTGCTCGCAAATGAGGTTGGGAACTCGATTCGATAGTGACATATTGAATCCCGCATCGCCGACGTGCCAGGTGATCGCCTCACGTGAATCAGCGAGCAGGCAAGACCCTGTATCTCGCAGGCGACAGATCGCTCCGTCGTCGGACTGAGTTTGCGACACGATTAGCGCGGCAGCCCCATCAGCAAAGAGTGCGTTGCCGAGCATTCGTTCTGGATCCCACTGGAATTTGAAATGCAGGCTGCACAATTCCACAGCGCAAAGCAATATGCGCGCGTTCGGATCAGCGGCCGCCAATCCTCGTGCGGCCCGCATACCATTGATCGCACCATGACATCCCATAAAACCGATGTGCAAGCGTTGCGTTGTATTGCTCAGCCCCAGTTCATCAAACAAATGAATGTCGACACCAGGCGCGTCGAAGCCGGTGCAAGAAACCGTAATCAAATGGGTAATTTCTTCGGCAGCGATTCCAGATGCTTCCAGTGCCCGCGTTGCAGCGGCGGCGGCCAGTGGCCGAGCGTGCTCCGAATACAAAGCCATGCGTTCTTGGGTCGTCGGGCCAGCGTGGCTGCTTGGCGGAGCATCTTCAGCAATCCATTCGTACGCAATACGATGCGGAACGCAAGTGTGACGATTCTGAACGCGCGATTTCCGATACATGGCACGCAACAGTCGCGCTTCCCGGTCTGTTCGACAAATCAAATCAGTCGACATGGCGACCGATTCGTCCAGACTCATCGTATGTTCAGGCAGGGCAGTTCCAATTCCAATTATGCTGGTGCTCATTTGTAACGTTCTCTTCCGGAATTCTGGTGGGTGAAAACCCTGCCGGCGGTTTGCACCAGCACGATAACAGTTTTGAGTTAGCCCTAGCGGGTTATGTTGCGAGCCAACCCGATCTTTTGCAAAAAACAAATCGTCCAATAGCCCGCGTCAAGTTCCCACCACTTGTGACCAAAGCGTGCCGAATTTGCATTGGCATGATGATTGTTGTGCCACCCCTCGCCGTAAACCAAGAACCCCAAAAGCCAATTGTTTCGACTATCGTTAGGCAAGTGATAGTTTCGATACCCCCAGAGATGCGTCACGGAATTGATTGACCAGGCCGCATGCATGACCAACGCAGTTCGCAGGAAGACACCCCACACAAGCAAACTGGCGCCGATACGCAAACCGCTGGTCAAATCTCCATTTGGAAACCACCCCAGACAAAACCCGATCACGAAATAGACCAGCATGTGACCTCCGACAATCAGTGACATGATGATTTTGTTATCAGTCCACACGTAGAACGATTGGGATGTCAAATCGCGCGCGTACTGGTGATACGTTGTTTTGCGAAAATGATCGCGATTGACGAGAAACAGCCAGCCAATATGACTCCATGCCAACCCAGCCTCTGGAGTGTGCGGATCGTCTTGCTCATCCGCGTGCAAGTGGTGGCGGCGGTGAACGGCTACCCACCACACAGCGGACTCCTGTAGACAGCAAGTACCCAGCAGCGCCAAACAGTATTCAAACCACTTCGGACAATCGAAACTGCGGTGGCTGAGCAGTCGATGAAAACCAACGGTGATGCCCAAAATTCCAAACAGAAAATATCCCACAACCAGTGAGATGACGCCTGCCCAACTGAAAAACCACGGAACCAACGCAAGCAAACTCAGCAAGTGAACCAGCCCGATCACCACCAGGTATTGAAAATTGACTCTCACCGGTTGGATACCTGACGGCAAGCCGATAGTCGAGCCGTTTCCCTCATTCAGGGCAGGTTCTGATGTTGTTTGAGTCATTTTTTTGAGAATGCAGCGCAGGAGAGGGTTTACGTTGGTCTTTCACTGTACTGGCCGTACCGCAAATCGGTTTCTTCTGTAGCTGCTTCGCATTGTCTGTGCTGTGGGCAGTCGCGGTCAAGTTAATTCTCATCATTTCGAGCATTCAGCACGACAAATGCGTTCTTTTCTTTCCGACCCGCGTTTCGATGTAAACCACTCAATGTGGATCATTCGTATCACATGGCACTGCTTGGAATACCTCGTTAATTCGACCAGTAAAGGGTCGGGCCAATGCAGGAAACAGCCGTACGGTTTTAATCACGAATCGGGTTAACCATGGGCGACGAACAACCAAAGACGTCCAGCGACAAATTGATTGACGACGACGAACGATTTTACGGTGCAGGCGTTCCCAAGTTGTAACAATCTCGGGTGTCCATTCCCGCACGGCCTGTTCAGCCAAATTTGCGACTGCCACTCCCGACGATAGAGCCCAGGCAATCCCTTCACCTGTAAACGGTTCGACATAACCTGCGGCGTCGCCCAAAACTAAAATACGCTCGTCGCCAAGCTTGCGTTTGCGACGAGTTAGCATGGGCGTTCCTTTCCAATGGCAATCCAGCGGTAACGTTGGCAGGTTCGCACTTTCCAGCACCAGGTTCGCCCCTTCAGCCAACCCTCCCGCTTGCCGAACAACGGTTGCATCGAAAGCCGCCGCGACATCCAAGCGACCGTCCTCTAACCGAACGACACCAACGTATCCAAGTTCGCCACAGGCCATATAGATTTTTCGACGCGCATAGCCTTCGATATTTTCGCTCACGATCGTTCCCGCACCGATGCGAGAACGCGTCGCAACCCATTCATTTTCGGAATCTGCAAATAACCGCCCTCCCAAACCATCTGCTGCCAAAACAACTTTCGCTTCAACATGGATGGCCTTCGCATCTCGTCCAAGCTGAAGACGACGCGACTGTTCACCGACACCATCCAGTAGCGCCGTCGTTTTCGGTAAAAAAACGGCGCCTTCCTTCCGCGCGGCAGAGATCAGCGCGGCATCAAATGCTTCCCGCGAGAGACTCTTTCCAATGGGGAGAGCGATTTCAACTTGCGTTCGATGCTGCGCCAGCACAATTCGGTCGTAGTCGACGCCGCCAAGTTGTTCAACCAACTTCCCCAACCCGACTCCGGCCAACGTCGACAGACTACGTTGATTGAGACAACAACCGCACACTTTAAATCGAGGAAAACTGGCCTTATCCACCAACAGCGTCCGCAGCCCAAGCATCGAGGTCTGTCGAGCCGCAATCGCACCTGCAGGTCCAGCCCCAACGACGACTACATCCCAACATCGGTTGGCAACGTCATGAAACGCATCGCTCTCGCTTGTTGGGTGTTTGTTTTCGATTGGGGGATTGTTGGTCATTGTCGGGACTGCCAGGTGCTTTCGTGGCATTAATGCATTTTCAATATTGACGGGACTTGGCGACCCAGCTGAATAGGCTGGTTCGTTCGAAACACCCAACCGAGTGGACTCGCCAATATTGCCGGTAACAAGATCAGATCACCAACCAGTGCAGCGAACAACAGTGCGAACATCAGAATCGAGAACCGACTAGCGGGCATGAACCGACTAAACGTAAACACCAGCATGCTCAATCCACAAATGAACGTTGTCTGTGTCATCGCAGTCGCGCAGCGGCGAAATGCTTCGCGAATGGAATCGAATCGATCACTGCCGCGACTTAGGCAACGCTGATGCCATGTGAGAAAATGAAGTGTATCATCAACGGCAATTCCAAGTGCAATACTGCCAGTCAGCACGGTGCCCAATTCAACTGGAATTGCCAGCCATCCCATCGCACCGAACACCAAAACCGCTGGAAAAACGTTTCCAATCATCGCCACCAAACCGGCCAATAGTGATCGCAGGATCAGGATCATGATCGGGCAGATCAAAACAAACGCTAATAGAAAACTGTTCACCAGATCCTGTAACAACTGTTTTTGACCATGACTGATACTCGGGAATGCCCCCGTGCATTCGATGCGTGTCTCGTTCCCGGTCTGTCCGTGCTCTGCAAGAACAGCGTAAGATTCTCGTTTAACATTTGCGATGATCGCGGGGTAATCGAGATCCTGCATGGCTGGCAACTTTGCTGTGATTCTCCACAACTCTTCACCACGAGCGTCAGCCAAAAGCCGATCATCGACAAGCTGTTGGCGTTTTCTCCGCAATTCGCTGTCCATGACGGATCGCTGGAAGAACGACCGTAGTGAATTTTTCGACCCGACCCATGGCATCACGGTGCCGGCCGACATGGTCGCTTCGAGGTTGGGCAACCTTCGCAAACGCCTGTCGATCTTTTGCACCAGGGCCAGCCGATCTACCATTCGTAACGGACTACTTGAGCTGAAACTGACAACGACCTCAAGTGATGCAATCGGGCCGATATTTTCTTCGATCCAACGGTAGTTACGAATCAGTTCGTTGTCCTCACGAAACATCCGCTCAATCTTCACTGACGATGTCGTTCGCGTTAGTCCATATCCGATGAAAGCGACCAGACCAACGCCTCCCAGCAGGACGACAAAGCGAAATCGCAATATCATGTCGATCAAAGCTTCTTTTATGCCCCGCTTCGCAGAGGATACCGATAGAGAAACGGCATCGGAGATTTGCCCTTGATCGCTCGGTCCCGGACGTCGGCTGTAACAGGTTTCCAGCGCCACAGGTATCGCGAACAACACAACCACCACCGAAGCCATGATTCCGATCGCTGAAAAGAAGCCGAACGCCCGCACGGGTTCGATTTGACTGACCAGCAAGGACAACATCCCAATCGAAGTGGTCAGGGCGGCGAGCGTGCACGGTAACCAACCAGCCGACAAGCCACGAATCGCTGCGCGTTGCGCGCCTTGATCTGCAACCGCGTCGCGAAAGTAGTTCACCAAGTGCACAGCACTCGAAATCGCCAATACAAAAATCAAGGTTGGCAATACGGTCATCACAGCATTCATCGTGCCGCCAAAATAGTAGACCAGCGAAATCGTCAATGCGGTACAGTAGCCGGCAACTCCCATGACGATTAGCGATAACCGCAAACTGCGGAGACTAATCCATGCCACGAAAAAGGCGACGACCATCGAAACCCACATAAAGTCGGCCAAGGCTCTCGAGCTTTCCTGCTCAATCACGACAGCTTCGTAAACCCCTCCACCCACTCTCAACTGGTCACGCTCAAGACCACACGCCTGTTTGGCAGTGTCGAATACGGCATCGATCACTCGTTCTGGGTTCTTTTTCGCTTTGCCACTCAACTCCAACAACAGGCATGTTGTGTTGCCGTCGGGCCCAATCAGCGATCGGGAAATCCGGGCCCGTGCAAAACGTTCTTCCAATTGCAGCGGTTTGGACATCAGCGACCTCAAGACCGTCGCACCACCGGACACTCGCAAAAAGTAGTCGAGAGAATCTTCGCGCTGAGCTGATGAAGTGAATCGTTCATAGGCGGCCTGGAGTTTGCTTAATCGCAAATCGTCCAATGTGCAGCCCGGCCAGGACACAATTAAGGTGTCATCGGGGCCGAACGCGTCAATGAATTTTTCGTACTGTTTGCGCTGGATCTGGCCTTCGGGAAGCCATTGCTGCATGTCAGTGGAATCGTATTCGACTCGCAATACACCGATCACCACAAATGGAAGCAGCACCAACAGCACCAGCAGCGTAATCCTCCTGCGAGCGACCTGCCATTTCCAATTTTGTTCATTCATCGCGCATTGTTTTCGGGTTTTTCAAGGATGAAATAACCGTAGATCATTTCGCGGAATCGATAGGCCAGCATGATGCGGAGAATCGTAACCATAAAAATTGAGTGCGAAGTATTTCCAGACAACAGAAACCGCCATGCTTCGAGACTGGTCATCATGGTCCAACCCACCCGCCGCGCACAAATTCGCCAGGTTTTGCTGACTTTTGGACTTAAATCGCGGTATTCGACGACTCGTAATCCGGTCGCTTCGATCAACTTGGTGTATTCCTCCGCCGAGCCCATGGCGGGCAATCGTCCTTCCCGGCAGATTGGCTCCAACAGGTGACGTTGTGACCATTTCGCGGGATGAGAACTGGTCAGCCAAGCAGTGATCGCCGCTCGGCGGCCGGGCTTCAAAACACGTTCGACTTCCTGGAAATATTTTGCCTTGTCTTCCACGTGCGCCAAACACTCAATGGACACCAAGCCATCGAACGACGAGTCGTTCAGGTCGTTCTGCTCCCAGTTGCGTAGCAGGAACGTCGGATTGGTTTTGCATGAGAGTGCTTCCACCGCGTGGGCGTATTGGCGTTGCGAAATCGTTAGCCCGACGACTTCTGCCTGGTGCACGCCAGCGAGATAGCGGGACGTTCCACCGTATCCGCAACCGACGTCGCAGACGCGATCTCCTGCGGATACATCGACGCCTGCTGCGACGAGTTCCATCAATGCCGTGACTGCGTCCCGGGGAGATTCGTTACCGACTTCCCACAGTCCATGATGCACATGCTCGCCCCACAGCTTGCGGTAGTAGAAGTCCAATTCGTCGTAATGTCCCGCGACTTCGTGAGAAGTAATCGAGCGGTTCGACCGGATCACGCTGCCCCCTCCCAGGTCATCAGAAATCGAAATGGCCAACAGGGTTTGATAATGGCAGTTTCCATACCAGCCGAATTTGCCAGTTCACGAAACTCGGAAATCGAAAACGACGCGCCCACCGACAGACAGGCATCGGCATGCACAACATCCGAACGACTGAAGAGTCGTGTCACCAGAAACGCCAACCACCATCCCGCTCGACTGCGGCGTAAATCGTTGACCACCACAAACTTCGCCGCAGATTTGATCTTCTCCAGCAAGCGTTGTACATCTTCCTCGGAAAGATGATGCATGAACAATGAACAGGTAATGACCTCGAATCCTGCTGGCAGCTGGTCAGTCAGGGCGTCCAGCGTCGCAAATTCGACGTTTGCTTTTTGAGCAACCGCTTGTTGACAAGCGTATTCAATCGCGCGTTGACTAATATCAATGCCCAGGATCTCGACCTCGATTCCATCTCGTTTGGCGCGATGACTCAGGCCAATAGGTATATCACCTGAGCCGGTGGCGATATCAAGGATCCGAATTTTATGGCGAGGCTGGCGGTCTGAGTAGGCTGCAATCTCTCGCCACACCAAACTACTGCTGGCGCTCAACCGGTTCATTGTGGCTAAAGACTTTAATGCTCTGAAATGTCGCGATTGATCCAGCTGCGGGTCATCCATTACCTCGGGTTGAAGTAGACGGGTTTTCAGCGATTGGTCACTCATCCGTTTATCATATCATGTTTTAGAGGTGCTATGATTTGAGTTTCACCACACGTTTGCCCAACAGGCCTCGCGATGTTTGCGTGCTTGTCCTCCTACGCAGAGTTCACAATATCTTCTCAGTACCGTCTAATTCCCATCGCTTGATCGCAGTATACCGGTCGCACAACGACACCGGCAATTACACGCCGTATACGGTGGTCAGTCGTGGTTTTTTATCTTCTCGACGACGCGAAGAAATTGGATCACGCCGACGGAAACGAACCAATTCTGCAGCGTCCTATAGTCGGCGTAATCCGTCCTCGGTCATTGGATTCGGGATTTCAAAGTCAATTTGATCGATACGAGCCAATGTTTCTTCGTCAAGCTCGAGGTCGGCGGCTTTCAGAATGTCGTGAAGTTGGTCAAACTCCGAAACTCCGACAATCGTTGAGGCGACGAAATCATGTTGCTTGCTCCAGGCGGTCGCCAAGGTCACCAGGCTTATTCCAATATCCTGCGCGATTTCCTGAAGACGCCTGGTGGTCTCCAACGTTCGGTCGTTAACAAATCGGTAAGCCATCTGTTTCTGGCGTTCACCACCGTTTTTCAAGTAATCGGTAAACCTGGCTTTGGACGGATACTGTTTCGGTTCAACATTGTATTTTCCAGTCAACACGCCGCCACCCAACGGCGAATAAGGCAACAGGCTGACGTTTTCCCTGCGGCACACCTGGGCTAACTCGCTTTCGCAACGCCGGTTGATCAAGGAGAAATTGTTCTGCACAGTATCGTAGCGGGCAAGCTCATATTGTCTTGATGTTTCAAGACTCTTCATCATCCCCCAACACGTTTCGTTGCTTGCGCCGATCACCCGCACCAGTCCTTCATCGATGAGCTCCGTTAGCTCCGCCAACGTGTCCTCATAACGAGCACCATGATCCGGCCAATGCGTTTGGTAAAGGTCGATGTAATCCGTTCCCAGTCGATCCAGGCTACCCTCAAACGCACGCCGGACCTGGTGTCGGTCCAATGACGTCATCCCGCCACGAACCGGAGGAGCGAACCAGCCGTGTCCCGGGCCAGCAATTTTGGTCGCCACGATGACCGTGTCTCTCGGTTTCGTTTGCAACCAACGTCCAAATATTTCCTCCGTTAGGCCAGCTTTTTCCGTCGACGGAGGTACCGGGTAGATCTCGGCAGCGTCAAAGAAATTGATACCGTGGTCGTAGCAATGGTCCAGGATTCGGAACGCGACCTGCTCGCCCGTTTGCTCTCCAAAGGTCATCGTACCCATACAAATTTCGGAGACCGTCATGCTGCTTGCGCCAAGTCGTCGTTTTCTCATGTTGAACCGATGATCAGAAGAAGAAATAAATGCTCTCTCAGGACTCAAACTGATATAATTTGCCGACTGCCTTACGGCAAGCAGGCTACTTGGCGATTGTGCCAGGTTTGAAGCCAGATATCGGAGCCGGGTCACAGTAGGGCAATTTTGAGGAGGCAGCGATCGACGGGGAGAATCGGGGATTTCAAGGCAGTGGTTGGGCGGATCGGATACAGGAACTTGTCTCGGTTGGGATCATCTGCACTGACGAAAATAACAAGATCATGTCGATCAATTCTGCGGGCACTGCAATCACTGGTTGGTCCGCGAGCGATGCGGCGGGCAAAGACCTGTCTAAAGTGATTCAGTTTGACGACCCGCGGAAATCCGAGCCGTTAATCGATCTCAGCGGAACCGATGTCCTGCTGAAAACGACCACTGACCGCACATCGTTGGTCCAGTTCAGAGTCGAACCTGTTCTCCAATCTTCTCGAATTGTAGGTTACATCGTGCTCGTGGAGGACGTTGGAAGACTCAGGTTCTTGGAATCCGAAGCGACGAAAGCGCAGCGTGTCGAGTCCCTGGAAATGATGGCCGGAGGGATCGCGCACGATTTCAACAATGATCTGCAAGCCGTACTGTCGAGCATCGTCGCCGCCGACAGTATGACAACCGATCCAAATACCAAAGCGTTGTTAGCAATCGCAGAAAAAGCCTGTTTGCATTCCAGGGATTTGGCCAGGCAACTGTTAACCTTTTCGCGCGGTTCCGCCGTCCAGTTGCGTGCGGAATCAATCGAACAGGTGTTGCAGGATTCCATCCTGTTGTCCCTCGCGGGCTCCAAAGCCAAATCAAAGTTATCAATGGGAGCCAGTGTCGGCCGCGTCATGATCGACCGTTCCCAGATCGAACAGGTGTTTTCCAATCTGTTAATTAATGCGGTTCAGGCAATGCCCGATGGGGGTACCATTTTTGTTTCCGTGGAACAGACGAACATGCCTTCGGCACCTCTCGCAGGAGCGGTCAAAGTCTGTTTTCGAGATTCGGGCCCCGGCATCGGCCGCGAGATCTTAGACGACCTTTTCGAACCTTACTTTACGACTAAAAAGTCCGGTAGCGGACTTGGTTTGACGACGTGCCAAACAATCGTCAAACGTCATGGAGGAGAAATCACGGTCGCCTCGGAACCGGGACAAGGCGCGGAGTTTTGCGTTTTTCTGCCGCTGGCCGATCCATCCCTTCACGGGAACCGTTCTTCAGAAGTCGCCAAGGCAGAACACGCCACCGAAAAAATCCTCCTGTTAGATGACAATCCGCTGGTGCAGCAGAGCATTTCGGAATTGGTCAAAGTGATGGGGCATGAGATCACCACCGTTTCTACATTGGATGCCGCGCTGGAAAAAATCGCACTAGCAGCCCAAACGCAACAACCTTTTACCGTGGCGATTCTGGATTTGAAGTTCAACGGCACAGCGAAAACCGCGGGCGTCGGTCATGAGATCAAGAAAATAAGCCCCGGGATCCGCATGATTCTCGTCAGTGGCTACGAATACGATCCGATCATGAAGGAATATGCCAAATACGGTTTCGATGCAGTCTTGCCCAAGCCTTTCAATCGGCAATCGCTGGAACGCAATTTGCCGAGGTAAATGTTGCAAACCGGGCGAGTTGTATCTCAAAGAGCATTTGTGTCGCTTGGTTTGCAGTGACCCACCTACAACGCCACTGGCATCAGATAATCGGCGGCCGGTTTGACGTCCAATTGCTCACAACGTGTCAAATAAAATTGTCGCGGTTCCTCTCGACTGAGGCAGAGCCCCAAAAAGCGACCATTGGGCAAAAAACGAATGGGGCTGACTACGCGGCGACTCCGATTACCGTGAGCATCGCAATAGGTAAATTCCACAACCTGATCTTGATCCTGCATGCATCGAAAAAGTTTGGCGCGCATCGTTGTTGTCCTTTTCTTGTCCCTGAGCGGTATAGCCGTGAAACGAGGCGGGTGCTGAAGTGAGCCATGGATAGGTTTAACCAGTTCAGACGCAACTTCCTCAACTGCACTGATGGACATTATCGAACCGATCGGGACACGTTTGGTCCAGGTCAGGCCTAAACGGGAAAATTCTCGAAGGCGTCCGCGAATCTGAACAACGACGGCGGTCGCTTTTTGGCATAAGAAAGAAGGGGGTCAATCAATATCGACGATTTGCAACTCCCGAATCGCGCGTCCGAACGTGGGATCGATTTCCAGGCATTTGCGGTAGTGTTTTTCCGCCTCTTCGAATTTCTGTATCCGCCGATTCGCCTTGCCAAGATTGTAGTGGGTGACGGCGGATTCTGGATTGAGCTTGAGGGCTTCTTTTAAAGCCATCGCTGCATCATAGTACTGTCCAATCTGAAAATACTTTCTGCCGATTTGGTTAATACCTGCGACTTGGTAGTCAATGGATTGTTGATGATTCCCTTCCCGATCAGAGTTTTCGGCGAGTGCCTCGAACGAAGCCGTGGCAATCTCGGTTCGAAGATTGGCGCTTTTCTTCCATGCATTGATCGCCGCCTCGGGATTCAGCATCTTCCTGTGTAATTCCCCCTCCTTTTCCAGCCATTTCGAGAACGGCCCCAGGCGTCGCCGGCGGTCTTGAACGTGCGCTAAAGCGTTTTCCCGGTACAATAAGTCTTCTTCCAGTTTGATGATCGATTCGTTGACACTTTGCGTCCAGCGAATCTCCTGCAATGCTTTGAACTGCGTCAGGGCTTCTTCCGTTTTCAATCTGTTTGCCAACTCCAGGATTTCCAAAACGCGTCGCTCGTACCCGATCGATTCATAGGCCGTTTTGATCTTTTTGTGTTCGATATCGAACGGGGAAGACAGCCGGTCGATCGCCTCCGATCCCTCCACGCTGAAGCTAATCGCGCGGCGGGTCTCACCCTGCGCCGCTTCAATCCTGGCCAAAATCGGAAGCAGCCTCATCGTGTCCGGATTGGTTTCCAGGACTTCGATGAGCAGCCGTTTGGATTCATCCAGTTCACCTTTGCGAAATAGAATCTTGGCCAATTCGAATTTGGCGATGGCAAGCTCGGACGCCTTTCGAAACGACTTTTGTGCGGCCTCCGGGTTTTCGGCTCGCATCTGGTTGCGGCCAATGAAGTACCAAGCGGCCGCAGGGTCGTCATAGCCCAATTCAATCGCTTTCTCAAACTGCTGATTGCCTTCTTCCAGCTTTCCGATCCTGGAAAGGCAAAAGCCATACTCAAAAAAAGCCATCGGAGAACTGGGCGACAGCTCGGTAACCTGTTTGTAACAGACTTCGGCATCGGCAAAGAATCCGGATGCGAGGTAGTACATGGCCAGCTCGCTCCAATCTTCGACGGTGCGAACACCCTCAGCCTGTTCGATCAACTCCTCGCGGGTCAATGAATCGAGCGTATCCAGGTTGGGAATCGGGGGCCGCTGCAGCGTAAGTTTTTGATAGATCCTGGCTCCAAAGAACGGGAGCTCCAGCGCCACAATCAGCAGCAAAACCAGTGTGACTTTGTTCATTTTGAAATACCGCGGTTCAAAAATACGTCGACGCTGCCCCGGCGATCAATTGGGTTTCGAAATTGAAAACAGCCGGTCACAATATCATCCTTCCCGTCCTGATCGACGTCACCACAATCGACCGTAGCCAATTGAATGGGATCCGTGGCGATCTGCCAGGTCGAAAAATTCTGTTGTCCATCGTTCTCCAGCCACACGATGCTCGCCGAATCCTTCCTGCTCCAGTCATTGAACATGGTCACCAAAACGACATCCTGGTCACCATCGGCATCCAAATCGCCCGCCGCACAACCGTAAACCCCGGGAACGTTGGCAATTCTTTGGGGCTCGAATTTCCAGTTCCCCTTGTTTTCCAGCCAAATACAGCCGTGCCAGGGTTGAGGAAAGTTGTTGATAAGTTCCAGGTTGTCACCGAGCGACATCAACAAATCCTGATCACCATCCTGATCCAAATCCGTCGCGATCATCCCCGATCCCCCCAGGTCAAAATTCCAGGAAGAAAAAATTCGGTGAGGCCGCGCATCGTTAAACCCATTCCCCAGGTTTTCGAACGCCCACACCTCCTCTTCCTCTTGGGTTACGATCGCGGCGAAATCAAGATCTCCATCGTTATCAAAATCGTCGACCGGGACATGAATGACGCCCGAGGTCGTCATGATTTCGTAGTCGGTAAACTGTTGGTATCCATTGTTTTCCAGCCACAATATTTGGCCCTGCAAAAGGCCGCCGAAAACCGCGACAACCAAGTCGATGTCCCCGTCGCCGTCGAAATCCCCACCCTGAACATCCGTGACCCGGCGTACATCGCGAAGGATATCCTTTACAACAAAACCGTCCCCGGTATTTTCCAGCCAATGAACGCCGCCAACCAGTTCATTGGTCGGCAGATAACTTCCCAGCGCGGAGACGAGGTAATCCAAATCACCATCCTGATCTATATCCATCGGTGTCACGTGTGATGGCGAAGCAATTTCATGCCCTTCATTCAAAATTTGCTCGGACCAGGATTGATCGTCATTTTGGGTCAAGACGACTACATAACCCCGACGTATGTCGCAGGCAAGTAGTTCGGGCTTTCCATCCCGGTCGGTGTCGTAAATCTGCACGTTGGAAAACAACTGCCCAATTTCCGGCGGCGGGAAAACGCTTTGCCGGTCAAATTCGATTTTTGAAGGCGAAAACGATGCAACTGGCAAATCGACGTCCAGTTCGGGTCCGAGCGGCTTCATCAGCGGCACCAAAAACAACGCGACAAATGGCATAAAAAGGGCTGTGAGAAACAGCACGAAGCTGACGAACGTAAGTCGTTTGGATTGGGTCCGGTTCACAGGAATTAGAGCGGTTGATTAGTTGGTAAATTGTTAACTGGCATAGGTGCCATTGGCGGCATGCAGTTTTATCAACTGCACATCCAGTCAATATATCACGATCAATGAGCAATCGAAATGGAGTGTGCTTCACCACCGAGGTGCCACATCTCGCCGGTAGCATCAAAATCGGACCATTCTGCTACAGGTTTTTTGGACGATTGTGTCGATTCGGGACATCTTTTCACCGCTGCCTATCTTCGGTTCGATCTTTTCACAAGAACGCGGGGTGGCACCCGACTTGCTAAGGACTTATTTGGCAAGGCAAGTTCTTGAACCGATTGGTCGTTCAAATGAAATTCCATTCCACCTGTGCCGCTTTTCTGACGTATGCATTCACACAGCTTATTTGCCTGCACGTCTGTGCTCAGCAGGGCGAGGTTGCCCAACTAAGAAACCAGCTCCAGCAGATCCAAGACCAGCTAGCCCGTCTCGGTGAGGAGTCGTCAGATCCGTTCGGACAACGAGTTCGTTCCGTCGGACGTCAGCGTCAATCGACACCCCCACCGGTTGAAGAGGACGAGGTTTTGCAGATACGCTTTTATGACCTCAGCGACATCTTTTCAGTTTCGCCTCAATATCCTGCTCGCCCACCACAGGACTTGGCTAGCAGTTCACCACTTCTGTTCCCGACTTCCTCCACTTCGATGGAAGGAGGCGGGTTCGGCGGCGGCGGCGGAGGTGTATTCAGCATCCCGCCGACACAACAACAGGCTCAAACGATGAGCCTGGAATCGGCACGGGTCTCGGTGGACACTCTGGTCGACGCGATCCAAAACACGGTCGAACCCGATGAGTGGTCAAACACGGGTAGCGGAAATGCCACGATCATCCTGTTGGGGAATACCTTGTTGATTTCCGCCACTGATTCCATGCACATTCGCATTGCCGGCTTGATCAATCTGTTTCGAGAGCATTGGGGTAAATTGAGGACCGTTGCCGTGGAAGCGTTCTGGATTCGTTCCGATTCGGCAACCGTTTCACAACTCTTACAGTCCGACCCTGATTCCAATCGAGTCGTAGGACTGGTGGATGACCTGAAATGGAAAACTTTTTTTGAAAATGCCAGCGCACAAAACCGGGTCGCATATTCGGCCGCCGTCACCGGGCACAACGGACAAACACTGCACACTCTGTCGGGACGGCAACGGCATTTTGTAATGGATGTTAGGCCGCTGAATTCCATACTGATCAACGAAAACGGTGACGAAGAACCTATTATGGCAGGACTGGCTCCCGTTCGAAGCACACTGGACGAGGGCGCGGCGTTCCAGGTGACTCCGTTGACAACACGCGGAGGCAACTTTGTCATTCTGGATTTACACACGCGCGTCAATGAGGCGGTTGCTGATTCGGAACATGACGAACAGAAATCCTCCAAACCTGTGTTCGCGAGCGCATCGGGATCGAATGGTGAAATATTCACCGTGGAATTGGACCCAGCGGAATATGTGGCATATCGGATGAGTACCACGCTCCGTTGCCCCAAAAACCGAATCATGCTTGCAGGTGGCATGACGTACGATGAACACCAGAAGACGGAACACCCCAACCTTTATTTGTTTGTGCGAACTCACGTTCACACGATTGAAGAAGACCAATCGGATGGGTTATCCAACTAAATCCGTTGGCTCAATCGGACACCGGGCGGTTTCACCGCGTCGCGCTGGCCCGCGGTTCCTCCACACAATAGAGGTCAGAAATGGATCGCAGGATCATCTCGTTGCCGCTAATGGCCGCAGAAGCCTTGAAACCGTCCCCCAGTTTCGATTCAGCAAGGAGCTTGAACTGATCGCCCGGAGCGACCACATAGATCTTGCCTTCCTCGGAAAAGAAATAGATCTTGCCGTCAGCAAAAATCGGTGAAGCGGCGAAGGTGCCACCAACTCGCTCCTGCCAAACAAACTCTCCATTTTCAGGATTAACGCATGAGATAACTCCTTTGTCATCGACCATGTACAGCCGTCTGTCAACGAACAGTTGAGACGACTTTCGGGCGACGGCTTTAGAAAGCCGCCAAGCGATATTCGTATTCGTGATGTCGCCTTTTCCTTGTGGACGAACAGCCACCATTTGCCCCATTCCGTTGGTAATGATGATCAGACCATTCCCGGCGAGTATCGGTCGCGACGAAGCATTCATGCCGCCATGATAAAGGATCCAAACGCGTTCCCCATCCAGCGGCCGAAACGCTTCGGTGGCGACGGCGCTCGACGAGATCAGCAGTGGCTCTCCGTGGACATTGACGATAACGGCAGTTCCATATGCTTTTTTGAGATCGCCGTTTTCGGTGCCGTAATCAATGTTCCGTTGGGCCTTCCAAACCGTCCGGCCATTTCGTTTATCAAATGCCATCACATACTGTTGATCCGCACCGTCGAAGGGCACGATCAACAGATTCTCGAACAAAAGCGGTGAAGAAGCTGGGCCGCGGAAATGGTCGCATTCCAAATCCCTGCGACTCCAAATGACTTGGCCCGTTTCGGTGTTGATACAGGCGGTGCCGTATTTACCGAAATGAACATACACTCGGCCTTCCTCGATTGCGGGAGTCGGACTGGCATAGCTGTTGGTGGGATGGCAAAAGTCCGGATTCTCATGCTCGTAAAGTACGAAATCGTGAACGACCTGTCCCGTCTTCAACGCTACGCAGACGACCGACATCTTTTTGCCATCCGGCGTTGCGGTCGTCAGCCAGATCTGCTCCCCCCAAATGACCGGGGATGACCAGCCTTTTCCATGAATGGGCGTTTTCCATCGGACATGGGCCGCTTCGTCGATGTGAGTTGGAAGTTTCCCGGCCGCCGCATGTCCGTCCGCAGTGGGTCCGCGGAACTCGGGCCACTGAGTCTGCTGCCCCTCACATGACATGGACAGCCAAACACCGAGGACCGCCCGAAGGATAATGCCCCGCATCGAATTGAGAGAGTTCATAAGAAATGCGTCACGAATTGAGCCGTTGGTTTGATTGGTCGCTGATCGGTTTCGGCAACAGCTTGACCGGGATTCGAATCGTGGGATCCTTGGCCCAGGGAATGTGAATTCTCGCTTCGACCGCCCAGTTAATTTCATACTTGGTGCCCACTTGTGAGAAGGGTCCTTCAATGTGGGGGGTCAAAACCTCAAACTCGCGGATGGATTCACTGGAAATAACCTTTGGAGAATCGACCTCGCCAAGTGAATAAACATGGCGGTAACTGTCGGTATGCCCGTTGGCGTTCGTGTTTTCCGTTCCGACGAGACTGACGTCAATCTTGGAGATCTCCAAGGGCGCAGGCGACTCGACGGTGAGCATTCCGAGCGCGCGTTCACCGGATATGAGAATATCTCGATCCACGGCAAGATTCAGAGTTACATCTTTTCCGAACGTTCGATCCCAAAATGAGCGACCGGATTCATCGGGAAATGCAACATGAACGGCTTTGGTTTGAGCGAAAGGAATCGGCACCGGGTCGACACCAAACGAATAGGAACTGGATAAATCCACCTTGATGGGAAGATCGACACTCACCGTGAGACGGTAGAAGACTTCGCATTTCTTTCCCTTGAAGGAATAGGGGGCATCGGCGGGGATCTGCAGTTTCAAAGAATACTCCTGGTCACCCGGTCCGACCAACTCATGCTTTCCTCCTCCAAACCAGGTCTTCAATGAGTCGAAGATCCTCGAAAAAAAGCCCAGCCGCTCTGAACCATAGAGAAGAAACGACTCCTTCGCAATTTCGACATGCTCGACCGCCGTGCGCGTCTGGGTGCGAGATCGGCCCTTCGAATCCGTGGTCGTGACCGTGTACGTCGCCTCCGTTTTTTCGGCAGCCAGGAATTGCGCACGAATGCCGCGAACTTTTGTCGGGCGGTCGAAAGACACGACGATCTGCACTGGGTTGTCAGAGTCTCTGGCCAGCGACGGGTTGGCCGGAATGATCTGAATCTTGCCGCTCATTCATTTTCACTTTGGTTCGAAATCCTGCACCGAGTGGTCCGTCAAATCGGAACACATGCTGGATTAGAGCGAACTTCACGAATGGGATCAATTCAATGCCGACCGACCAGAAGTTCTGGCGGGGATTTCAGGACAAAACCGTGTCCGCTTGAACTGGTGTACGATCTTCGGCCATTTGCTTCGAGGAACCCCGCCCGCGTTCGTTTTGAACAACTTGGGCCAACTCGTTAAATTGATCGGCGAGTCCCTGCCAATAGTCGCCGTCTCGGAATCGGAGCGGTTTAACAACTTTTCCGTCCGCAAGTTGCTTCATCTCATTGGTCAATCGGTGAAGGGGACCCGCGACGCGATTACTTGCACGGATAACGTCGTAGATAAAGATCGGCAGTAATACGAAACTGGCCAAAATAGCTGGCGAGAAATGATTCCACATCTCGTAGACTAACAGTAAGGCAGACTCCGAAGGATCTCGAAATGCGGTGTAGATGACCACCGTCAACAGGATTAACGAAGTACACAAATACCAATGGAAAATGCTCCGCTTGATGATATCGCCTTGCACTTCGCGGTTGATGAAGAGCTTTTTGCGGAGCGCCTTTTTTTGCTTTTTATTCATGGCCGAAAGGTGGGGTTGGGTGAGAATTGGATCGTACCGCAATATGAAAACCTAGCTCAAAATACGCCCAACGGTTGAAGAAATCTGCAGAAGGCGGACAACCGTTAGATCGTTTAAAAAAAACAACCGGGGGAGGCTTAAAAGCATCAAAATGCCCCATTGGCACAACCCCGCGGCAGTTCGAAAGTCCCGAAAGCCGTCGCCGAACAACCAACTATCCGCTCAAGGTGGGGAATATTTGCAAAACGGAGCCGACGGCTATTGCGAAAACAGGGAGCCAATCAGGCGAAACGGCGAAAACAGATTGTCGCGCAAACTGACCGATCGAGAGTTCGCGCGAATCAATGACAGCGTCACGTCGTCCGCGACCCGCCCTGCGTTGGCAGCCGATTCGATCAGGTTGACAAATGCTTCCACAATCTGCTGGGCATCCTCGGAAGCGGCGAGGATATTTTCGATTCCTTCAAAACCAAAAAGCGATCCATCTGGATTTTCCAGTTCCGCCAGTCCGTCGGTATAACTAAAAAGCAAATCACCCGTACGGAAAGGGATTTCCATTTGCTGGTAATCCGATTCTTCAATAACGCCGAATGGCAAATCCCTGCGTTCCAAGGTCTTTGGAAACAAAACCATCCTCCAGTCGGATTCTCCAGCCCGCTTCAGATAGGGAGGAGGATGTCCTGCATTGCAAATGCGCAGTTTTCTGGTGGGCACGAAATACGATTGAATAATCGCGGTCGCAAACCGGTCATGATGACGTTCTGCCGTAAATTCCACATTGATGTTCTGAAACAACTGGCTGGGAAGAATCTGATTGATATGCTTCCGCATTAAATCACGCAACGAAACGGCGATTGAAGATACCGGCTCGCCATGACCGGCAATATCGGCCAACAACAATCGCGTGATGCGACCGGATGCACAACTGCTGAGGTAATAGATGTCTCCACCACCGGAAGACTGATCGCAAGGACGGCTAAAAAGCCAAATGTCGAGGCCCGATTTTTCGAATGTCGAATAGGTTGGCTGGTTACCGCCCCAGACTTCCATGCAGGCCAATTCTTGAGTAACCATCGTGGCTCCTTGTCCGGAAACCGGTACGCTCGCCAGCGCAATACATGGTCAAGTTTTTGGTAAATGATCAGGACTTTATTGCAGTCCCATAGTTGGCTTAAACAATGGGGCCTCGTCTCCTTTGGCCCAGCTTTCGCCACAATCTGATAGAACATTGATAACGGATTTGCATCCCGATTCCCAGAAAAATCCAGATTTTTTCGATACAATTGCTAACGCGGCAGAATTTGCCCTGTGACATTGATAACCATTCGTCACAAAATTCACATTGAGTCTAAATAAACAGAAATTCTTAGTTTTGCTATCGAAGCAGAATGGTAAAAAAGCGGTTAGTGAATGCTGATTCGTATCTCCGTTGCCATGTTCACGATTGGCTTTTTCCTGACCGGTTCATCAATCGCGCAAGAAAAAACCCGCGACGAACGGGTTCTGGATGACCGAGCCAAGATGCTCGAAAATCAGGATTGGGTTTACGAAGATTTTGAGCAGGCGAGCATGGTCGCAGAAAAGCAGGGCAAGCCATTAATGGTCGTCCTGCGATGCATACCCTGACACGCCTGCAACACTTTGGACGGGCAGGTTGTTCGTCTCGAAAAAGGCCTGAAAGAACTTTCGACTCATTTTGGTAATGTGCGGATTGTGAAATGCAACGGACTGGATCTCAGCCTGTTTCAATTCGATTCCGACTGGACCTTCGCTGCCTTCTTTCTCAATTCCGACCGTGCGATTTATGCGCGTTACGGGACGCGAGGCCGACGACGAGACGTGGCGATCGAGGGATTAGCGGCGACCATGCGCCGCGTGCTCGAAATCCAAGCGGATTACCCGAGTAACGGATTTGCTGACGGAATCGCGATTATCGAATATGCCATACGGGAAAAGAAATTAGGCGAACGAATGACGTTCCGATTGCGAAGAGGCCGAAAGTCGTTCGAGGCAACCGTTGTTCTGCAATAGCTCAATTGCGGGAATGGACCCGGCACCACGCCAAACCACCCAGGCCACCTAAACTACCAGTTCGCGACGATTCTGAAATTCCCTCCCGGGCGGAAACGAATTCGCGGGCCGTCGCCGGGACAGCGAAACCAGAACCATCCCATTTTTGACTTGGTTTGAGGGTCAACAGCCGACCCACGGCGATCCCGCATTTCTAACCCTTTCATCGATGTGGGATACAACCTGCCCACGACGATCGGCAGGCAAACTCGGGTTGCCTCAAGAGTCAAAATTTGTCCTGATGATTGTTTGGGCGAACGGTGCCAAGTCGTTCCATCGTTGAATTAATTCAGTCGGGATGGCTGTCAGTCGTCGTTCGATCGGTTTTTCGATGTGTTGTTTGCGATCAGCCCCCAAAAACGCAGCCCGCCGAGAAAGGATCGCGGCGCCTGTACCAATTGCCCGATACGGAACGGATTCGCAATGCGGCGACATAACCTGATTCGACATCTGTCTGCCGGATGTATTGGACTTGCCCTGGTCCTGACGCTACCGATTTCTTTGACAGCCCAAACGCAATACCTGGACATCTGCAGGCAGCAGTATGAAGATGCGCAGCCTGGCAGCCTTGAGAGATTGCACGCATCGTTGAAGATGACCGACGCGTACTTCCATTACGACCTCGATTTAGCACTTCAACAAGCCAACCAGACGATTGAACTGGCCGAGAATCGGAACGACCGTCAAGCGATCGCGGTGTGCGAAATGGATCGTGCGTTAATCACTTCTTGGTTGCAGCGACCTGCAGAAGCCACGGGACACTTTGATAAAGCGGTCAAGTTGTTCGTTGAAGACCAAGCATCGCCGGAATACCAGGTCCATTTCTACACGGCCCAGATCGGATACGAAATTATCAGGAATTCCGGCCAAGGCGATTTGACCGAGTATTTCTTTTTGAATGATTTGGCGGCCCAACAGTGCGGCGACCCGTATTTGATTCTACGACACAATATATTTTCTGCATTTAATCGAATTTTCCTTGGCCATTGCGAATTGACGGCACCCGAGATCATTCGACACCGATGCGAAATCGAGAGACTGAATAAGTCCTTTGGATTGAAAGATGCGAATGCCATCGAGGCCATCTTTCAAGCATGGGAAGCAAGGAATCGCGGCGAACTGGAGGCCTATCAAAAAAATGTGGAACTTGGTCTCGAACTTTCCAAACGCTCCAACAACCGCCTCGACCAGATCTTTGCGATCAGTTTACTGGGTCAACAAGACATTGACCGCAAGGACTGGCAGGCTGCTGCGGAGCATTTTGAGGCATGCCTGAGGATTGCCAATGCTCACCAATCGCCGCATTTGATCTTTAATTCAATCCTGCAATTGGCGGTGATTCATAAAGAACTGAAGCAGTACGAACGATCCCAGTTCTACGTTGATCTCGCGGAAAAAACGCCTTTCCGCAACAATCGCGATCCTTCAAATCAACATCAGCTATATAAAATCGCTTTCGAGTTGGCGTGCGAACAGGAGGATCTCGAAAGTATTAAGAGGTACGCTGCGCTGATGTTCTCACCAGAACACATGCAAGCGGTCGTTCAAACCGAGTTGATCCGAAAGAAACTGACCAGCCAAATCGCCCAACTCCGTCAGGAAAGTCGACGTGCCAGAGAATCCTTCAGCATAGCGCAAGCGAAACGGGAGCAAAGCTACCTTGCCGCTCAACAGGACGCGCAACGCAAGATTCAAATACTTGCCGGTTGCGCGCTGGCTTTGTCGATTGTGGGTCTAGTAACTGCTTTAAAGCTGAGTAGTAACCGCCTCAAACGGGTCCGTCAGCTGCTTTCGAAAGAGCGCGCTTCCGGAAGAACGGGAGAGGAAATCCGCAAGGGTTTGGAACTCAAGCTCAACCGGCTTCAAAAAGTCGAAAGCTTGGGATTGTTGGCTGGTGGCGTCGCACACGATTTCAACAATTTGCTGGTCGGCGTGCTGGGAAATGCAGAAATTTTGAAAATGAAGTCGGATCCCGAGGACGAATTTCGAAATTTGAGAATTGACCAAATCATCAGTTCCGCAGAGAAAGCAGCGGACCTGAGTCACCAAATGCTGGCCTATGCTGGCAAACAGCGGATCGATAGGCGCGCCGCTGATTTGAATCAGTTGGTGTCGCGACTGCTGCCAGTTTTGGAGTCCGACTCGGGCGATGTGCAGTTGGAAGTTTCCTATTGGAGTTTGCCTTTAGTTTGTGAGATCGACGAAACGCAAATTGAACAGGTATTGATGAACCTCGTCTCCAACGCTGTCTGGGCAAGTCAACGCCGTGGAAAAATTTTGATTCGCACGGGTCAAGAAGAAATCGATCACGTGGATGAAAGCCTGCAAGGCGCGCGAATTTGCGGAGGGCATTTCAACTACCTCGAGGTGCAGGACTTTGGAGATGGAATTTCGGAGGGAAAAATTGAAAGGATTTTTGAGCCGTTCTATTCCGAGAAGACGTCGGGGCGCGGTCTTGGCCTGGCTGTCGTTTATGGAATGGTCAACGGTCATGAAGGCCTGATCCGCGCCGACTCGCAACCTGGCCACGGCGCACGGTTCAGAATTCTGTTGCCGGACGCTCGGCCAAATGTGACGTCGCAACAAGGTCGCAGCCTCCGACCTTCCAACCGAATGAACTCCAACAATCTGGATCAACCAACCATTCTGGTTATCGATGATGAGAGTGCTGTTCTGGAATTAACTCAACAACTTCTGGAGATCAATGGCTGGAATGTGATAGTGGCTGCCAGCGGAAGAGAAGCGATCAAGCAAGTCGAGGTCCATCGGAACCAGATTCAATGTATCCTGCTGGATGTTGTGATGGAGGAGATGGGTGCCCAGGACGTGTTATTGGAGTTTGAGAAACGAAATATATCCCTCCCGGTCGTTTTGATGAGCGGATTTAGTCACTCCCAACTGAAGGACCTCCAATCCGAGTTGCAAGTTGTTTCCATCCTGCAAAAGCCTTTCCGGCTGGAAAAGCTTTTGACCGCAGTCAATGAGGCATCCAGAATGGCGCCGGCGGCCGCCTAACCGGCATTTCTCGCAGCCTCTGAACAGGAATCAGAGGACAACCGCGTGTTTTGCTTACGCCGCAGATTTTGAACTTGAGATTCTATCGGCGCAAATAAGCCGGACCACTGACAAACGGATTTCCACCTGCGACATATCGCAGCTTCAGCGTCTTGGAACTGGTGACTCCAATACGAATCGTGTTGAGGATTCGGCTGTCGGGAATCTCGACTGAGTCCTCGTCAATCCAAACCGTAATCGGGGACGTCACATCGGCGCCGTTATGGGACCGATTAATTCCCAAAGCTTGACAGGTGCACGCTGGCCCCGTCGTCAAACGCCCTACTTCGTCCGTTCCTCTCCGGAACCGCATCAGGTCCAATCCCTCCATCGGTTCCAAGGCACGGATCAATACGGCACAACCTGGACCTGCCGTTTCCGTCACGACATTGAAGCAGAATTTGGCATGGATCGGATAGACGTAGGCCATACCAGCTTTGCCAAACATGATTTCGGTTCGGGCAGTTCGATGTTTGGCAGCATGACAGGCCGAATCGTTTTGCGCGAGGTAAGCTTCGGCTTCAACGATTCTTCCAGCAGTGATTCCCTGCTTCGAGTTCGACTTCAGGATCTTACCAATCAACGACTGCGCAACCGCTTGCGTATCCCGCTCATAGAATTTTCTGGACAGACTCACTCGCTGGTCCTGATTTCAACCGTAAACACCTTCAGCTTCCCTTGTAAAATCAAGTCCATCCAATTCCTGAAATCCAGCCGCCAGGATCCAGCCTCAAACTGGAATCGCCATCCGAAACCCATTAAGCCGACGCCAGCTGCCCATCGCGTTCAATCATGGCAGATCGGACGATTCCCCATTCTGGTTCCGTCAATTGCCAATCCGCCGCCGCCGCGAGCGATTCGATCTGATCGGGTCGACGAATACCGACAATGGCAGAAGTTACCTCAGCGCGTCGAAGGCACCAGGCGATCGCCAATTGGGCAACGGGACGATGATGATCGTCCGCAATTTTTCGAATCGTGTCTACGAAATTCAGGTTGATTTCCAACTGGGTTCGCTGAAATTTTGGATCTCTGGAACGATGGTCGTTGTCGGGCAAGCGGGCGACCCGCTGTTCATCAAACGTACCGGTCAACAGCCCCTTGCCCATCGGACTGTAGCAAACGACGCCAATGTTATTCGACGCGCAAAATGGCAATGTTGTTTCTTCAATCTCGCGCTGCAACATGTTGTAGGGCGGTTGAAGTGATGCAATCGGATGAATCGACATCAGACGTTCCATCTGGTCGACATTCTGGTTGGAAACCCCGATATGGCGAACCTTCCCCTGGCTTACGAGATCCACGCAGGCCTGCCAGCCTTCCTCAATGTCCTGTTCCGGATCCGGCCAGTGCATTTGGTAGAGATCGATGCAATCAACTCCCAAATTCCTCAAACTCGATTCGCATTCAGCAACTACGGCTTCACGTTTCAAGCGACCTCCGATCGTTTTGTCACTTTTTTCGAATCGTCCGAATTTGGTCGCTACGAGCGGCCGATCGGAATCTTTGAATTCTTTGAGAAACTTGCCGACGACTCGCTCGGAATTGCCGAGTCCATAAATTGGGGCCGTATCAATCCAATTGATACCGAGCTCAATCGCACGCCTCATCGCCGCCAATGACTGGTCTTCAGCTTGCTCTCCCCAGCCAAAAAGCCAGCCGCCACCACCAATGGCCCACGTGCCGATACCGATCGTCGTGAGGCTCAATCCAGTATTGCCAAGTTGTCTTCGATTCATCTGATTTCCTTTTCTTTGTCGCGATCAGTAGAATACAAAACAGTTCGACTTTCAATTCAACCCCTTAATTCGAAACAAACAGATTCTGGTCAGGCACCAATCGAATCGAGCAGGTAACATCTTGGTCGTTTCGAATTCAATGCTGCAGGAACCGTGAGGTATCCATCGACCGTTTCTCTTGCAAGGAGAATTCGATGTTGATCGCTTATGCCACCGTCATGTTTGCATTTTTCCCGCTGCTGATGCAGGATTCGGAGGGTCCGCAATCGTCCATTCCCGAATTGAATGTTCTTTCGAACTATGCGGGCAACTGGGATTCGGAATTCCGCATCAAATCCATGGGAAGTGAGCAGGAAACCGAAAAATTCACTGGCACAGTGGAAGGGAAGTGGGCGGTCGGTGGACGTTACCTGGAACAGACAGGCACCTACGTGTTAAGTTCAAATTCACCACCGATGGTCATCAAGACCATGATGACATTCGATGTTGATGACCAGGACTACCGATATGACTTGTTCGTGTCCTCGGGAGGTCACAGCGAAAGCAGGGGGAAATGGGATGCTGAGAAAAAGACCATGACCTCAATCATGCATGAAGACGATGGCCGCACCATGACGACGATCGCAGATTTTTCCCAACCCGGAATCGAGACCTGGACAATTGAGATCCAGGATTCATCAGGCGAAACGACGTCCACAATCAAGGGGATCAATACGCGTCGAAAGGATTCCCCGTAACGTCTCCGCAACGTGGCAATAAGGCATCCACTCCCTAGCAGTGATTTTGCAGTTCGGCAGTGTCGCTCTCAATGGCTGCAACGATTTAGGAGATATCGGATTGGTCGAACCGATGATACTCAACTGCTTACGGATCCGATGATCGATCTCGGTTGAAAGTGGCCATCGCCACCAGTAATTTGTCAGCGCTGATTGGGGGTGGTGAAGTACCGGAGCCGCCAGACTTCAGTGAATCGCCGAGCTATCCGAATTCTGGCGAATTCGGATACCCCAAAACTTAAGCTTGACGAAGCACAAGATTCATTTCACTTAACACCCAACCGACCCGCCAGTTGAGCGCGGGCAGACACCAGTTTCGAGGGCGAACCAGAAAAAACTTGGACGATGAGCATTACCATCGCCCGGATGCGTTTCAACATCAAACTTCGCTATAGCTGCCGCAAGTCCGGACACATAATTGCGTTGTCAAGTTTTCCTTTGGGGACGGATCTGGTCTGTGCGGCCGGACTGGCACGTGTTCAGTTTTCAGGAAGACATCGGACGTGTTGCCACATCAGCTGCTCAATCTCCAATCCTTTCAGGCAATCTTTAAGACAATCCTTTCAGGCAATCTTTAAGATTAACGCGGTACTAGCGGGATCGCCCCCGATTTCTGCCTCGACTGCGACCGCCGCTACCACCCCGTCCGCCTTTATCGTGATTTTTGATATTGGAATCGATCAGACCGGAAATGGCCTCTTCCCAAGTCGGAAACTTGGATCGCTTGTCGGACAATTCTTTGTCATCGTCGGTTGATTCCGTTCCCTCGGACCGTCGTCCCGAAGGTCTCCGGCCTCTGCCTCGACTACGTCGAGCGGGTTTTGCTTTTTCAGATTCCTCGTCAAATGCATCACCCGAGTCAAACGACACTTCGTCGTCGTCACATCGATCTCATCAAATTCCGGCTCACTCGGATGCTCCGAGACGGGCGTGTCGTTCGTTTTTCCACCGCGGCGGCGTCTGCGGCGAGGAGGGCGCGACTTTTTGACATCGTCTTCTTTAAGTTCCGAGTCAATGGAATCCTGTGGCGGATCCTGTGGCAAACTGGTGTCTGCCTTCGATTCAATAGGAACTTCCCATCCGATTTCATCGACAAAGACTTCAGGTTTCGCAGCAGCAGATTCGACCGGTCGTTCCTTTTCCGGTGATCGACCACGGCCCCTTCCGCGAGAACCTGATCGGCGCGAAGGTCTTTCGTCCCGCTCAACCGCTTTGGATTCGTCCCTCTTGGCGTGCCGTTCGGGCTGCCGTCTGGATTCCGCTTTTTTGCGATTTTGAGATCGACCGCGAACCTCTTCGTCGGCGTCCTGGCTCTCAGGCGGTTTACGCCGCCGCGAACGTCGACCAAACGCCTCTTCTTCCCCATCCTCGTAGGGGGAATCGTCTAAATCTTCGACTTCAAATTCGAGGTAGTCGTCATCGGAGTCAATCTCGTCACCTGCGTCAGATGCTTCATCTGCATCTGCTGGCCCCTCGAACGGCGGCGCGTCATCCACCGGTGTGAACAACGTCGAGAGAACCGAATCGTCCTCAGGCGAAGGAATCGGATCAAAGCCAAAAAAATCGGTTGTTTCTGCTTGCGCGGATTCGAACCGAATTTCGGTTACTTCCTGCTCCTGATCTTTGGATACGGTTCCTGCGATTTCTTCAGGAACGATCGCAGGCGAGCTGTTTGATTCCGCTTCGTCGTTCACGCTCGACGAAACAGGAGTTGCCGGTTCCGTCACAGCGGGAGAGGGAGATTCCGTCTTGATTCCTAACTCGCTGGCCAGAAAATCCCAATGACCTGTTTCCTGGACAGAATCCGATTTCGCCTGTGGGGCCGCTGAGGCCGGCTCGGGTCGAGTCTCGAATGCCGGGGCAGGCTCAGCAGCCTCCGAAACTACGGCGGCAGGTTCGCCTGCTAACGGATTTGCATTTTCAGATCTTTCACCTACGGATTCGGTCGCACTCTCAGGATCATCCGACGCGACCTCCACGGGATCGAGATCATCGTCCTCAATCGGCTCGACTTTCTTGGGAGCGTTGCCGCTGAAATAGTCGTAAATGTCGTCAGTCACTAATGATTCTCCCCGGTCCGATTCGACCAGTCGATTCAATCTATTGGAGGCTTGGCGAAACAATTCGCCTATTTGTGGAACGTTTCATTCCAACCGTCAATATATCGCATTGACAGTGAACTACGAAGGGGCAAAAAAAACCCGGGACAAGCCCGGGTTTGACACTTTTGTTTCGTAGCGATGACGTTTATCGTTCTTGGTCGATTTAACCACCATCATCGCCGTCGCCGTCGCCATTGTCTGGCACAAAAGGCCCTCGAATGATCATCATGCTGCCATTGTCAGCCACATTGAACAGTGGACGGTCGTAGGAACGATAGTAACAGCGACCCGATGGCCGGAAGACAAGGCCGACGGAAACGTTCCAAGCGTCGTTCTCGTTCCCACCGAATTGCTCATTGACCTGTTGCACTTGGTCGCCGTTAAGGAAGTAGGTATAGCCAGCCTGCAAGGCAAATTTTTCGGCGATCGGAACATCAAAATCCAAACCAAGAACAGCTTGCTTGTTGCTTGTCCAACCCAGAAAAAACTCGCCCATCCCCGTCTGCGTATTCTCGCGTCGCAGGTAGAATTTGTACCAGTCTTGCGAGTAAGTGACCAATTGAGTCTGCTGCTCTGCGATCTGATTCGTGTTGGAATCATCCTGCAGAAAAGCTCCAAATCGGAATCCAAAAGCGGAACCGTTCGGATACACCCAACCGAGGTCACCACGCAATTGCGTCGTTTCCGTGGTGGCGTACCAATTCTCCTTCAGGTAATCGACCACGACCCCCGCCTGCAATCCATAATCGACACGGCGATACAAACCCGCCGTTATGAAGTTTTGGTCACGCGTGCCGGTCGTGAACTGATTGCCATTGAAACTGGACTGGACCGTCCGATATCCAAATTGCCCGGAAAACACTCCGCATGTCAACTTGCACAGCGGCCATCCGAGATTAAAACCGGCGTAGTAACCAAAATCAGAATCTTGAATATACGTGTTGGTGCCAGGAACCTGGAAAATCGGATTCTCAAACCCTTGGGCTCCCATGAAATAGCTGCCGTTTCGAAGAACGCCTCCCAATCCCGACCACCAACACGGTCCTGGGGGGCAACCACCTCTGCCGCAACATGGGTCGCAGGGATCGCAGCAATCCGTGTAACAACCCGTGTCACAACAACCGCAAGACCCGCAGCCACCAGCGTCACCACCTTCGATGATTCCTCCGTCCATATATCCTCCATCAACGTAACCCCCATCGACGTAACCTCCATCGATGACCGTTTCGTAAGGGTTGCCGTTTGGCACCATGGTCGTTGGCCCGGGTGCCATCATCGGTACATTCGAGCCGCTGATGATCGGCGATCCGCCACTGACGACCGGATCATCAGCCAACTGAGCCGTGCGAACATGCGACGGAACGTAATTCCCGGCGGTTCGACTGTTGCTCGAAGTTCGCTGGATCGGCCGATTACCACTCGGAACTCTCGCGACCCGTTGAGGCGCCTGCGTCACTCGTCGGGGTGCTTGAGGTGTTCGTGCACGAGCATCCGCGCTTCGAGCTCCCTGCGCCACCCGCTGAGGAGCCGGTGCAGGTGGAGCGGCGTAGTCAATTCCTGACTCCGCCGAAGCTAGCCGAACTTGATCGTCTCTCGATTGATTCACCTGAACTCTCTGCCGAGCCTGCTGCATGGCTGCCATGCGGCGTTGATATTCCGCTTGCTGACCCGAAGTGATGCTTGAAAGTGCAAGCACTGCGGCGAGCGAACCGATGATCGTCTTCAATTTGGGGGGCGAAAACATTTGATCTTCCTGTCCAATCTATACCGTGGCATCGATGCCACTAAACCTGAAGCGCATCTATCTGCCTGTCAGCAATGTCATCGGAATCCGAAAGGTCGATACTTTCGTTAAACTTCAAATAATCAGAATTCTTCTGCCATTTTACCCAGGTTAACGCAAAAGCATGTGGCCGCGTACATCTATTCACAGACCGACGACTATCAACGTTGATGACAGCGGTTCCGAACGCCGACCATTGAAAGTTCCAGCCATGCGAGGGAAGCGAATTGGAAAGACACGAAACGATGCTACCGAATCGTCCGCAGTTGGACGGGAGCTAACAGGCAAAGAACTCGACTGCGTTCTCAAATATCGCTAGCCCATCGCCTTTCTTCCTCAACGGCTCCCGCGTCCAACGAGGATGATGGGTCGGATCGATATGTCGTTCCGGATGTGGCATCAGACCAAAAATCCTGCCCGTAGAATCGCAAACCCCAGCCACATGCCCCGTCGAGCCATTGGGGTTGTAAGGGTAGGGCACATGACCGTTCGCACCCCCGGGGCGGCAATACTTGAGGGCCAGCTGATGGTTCGATTGGAGCTGATCCAAAATCGTTGAATCGCGAGATACGAATTTGCCTTCTGCATGGGCAATGGGCAAATACATCTGATCAACATTGCGTAAAAAAATGCATTTGGTGTCATCTGATTTGAGATTCACCCAGCAATCGACGAACCGTCCGTTATCATTCCAAGTCAACGTTGCGGGCAGTCCATGGTCATCGGGCGGCAACAGGAAACCGGTCTTGATCAGGACCTGAAATCCATTGCAGATTCCCAAGATCAGTTTGCCAGCATCACGAAATTCAGCGATCGCATCGGCAAGCCTCGATTTCATCTGACTGGAAAGGATTCTGCCCGCAGCAATGTCGTCACCGTAGCTGAAACCGCCCGGCAAACACAAAATCTGCGCACTCGATAGCAGTTGGGGTGATTCCATCAGCTGGTTGATATGAACATCATCCGCCACCGCCCCTGCCTGTTCAAATGCATACGCAGTTTCCTGATCGCAATTCGTACCGGGGGCCCGAAGAATAAGTGCTTTGATTTGGTTCATGATCCGCTAGGTGATGATTAGTGCCTGAGTAATTGGTTCGTGAGTTTTGCACGCTGAATCGCTGGCTTCGCAGTTTCACAATGGACGATCATGCGGCTATTCCCAATCGAGCGGACTTTGCCAAGCTCGCTTCAATTCCGAAATGGCGACGTCAATCAGCTGCCTGGATGCTTCGGCAATGACTAACCGATTCGAATCTGTGACGATGCCGATTTTGGAACAAGCGTTACCGTCGAAAACGGACTCAAACCGGGACTGATTTTCTGGCAGGACCTCGACCAGGAATCGGGAATTCGATTCGGAGAAGAGCTTTATCAAAGAACTGTTCTGATCGGCATGGTCAAGTTCGATCGAATCAAGCTTGAGTTCCGCACCGAGTCCGCCGGCAAAAGCCATTTCAGCGGCCGCCGCAGCCAATCCTCCTTCGCTCAAATCATGACAGCTGCGGATTAATCCGGTCGAAATGGCGGAGTGGATTTGTTCAAAAACCTGTTTCGCCGTCGTCGGCTCAACTTGAGGAACTTGCCCGCCGCTAATTTTGTTGACCAGCCCCCAATGCGAGCCCCCCAAGTGATTTCCCGTGCCGCCGACCTGGTAGATTAAATTACCGGCTGTTTTGAGATCCATCGATACGCACTTGGCGACATCCGGAACTTGGCCCAACGCGCTGATCAGCAAAGTTGCCGGAATCGAAATGGTCTGTCGGTTTCCTTGCGCGTCGGTGTAACTGAACTCATTGTGCAAACTGTCTTTGCCACTGATAAAGGGCGTCCGGAACTCGATCGACAAATCATGGCAAGCCAAAGCCGCCCGGACAAGCGAACCGAGTGTGCTGGCCCGATCCGTGTGACCCCAACAAAAATTATCCAAAATGGCGATTCGCTGAGGGTCAGCACCCACTGCAACACAGTTGCGAATGGCCTCGTCAATGGAACTGGCCGCCATATGGTAGGGATCAATGTCGCCGTAGTAGGGGTTCATTCCACAGGAAACCGCCAAACCGCGGCGTGAGTTTAGCACGGGTCGGACGACCGCGGCATCGCCCGGACCATCGTTCTCGATTCCCACCAAGGGTTTTAACACGCTACCGCCTTGGACTTCGTGATCGTATTGGCGAATGATCCAATGCTTGCTGGCAACGTTCAGCGAACCCAGGATTTTTAAAAGGTCAGTGTTCCATTCCGCCACAGTTCTTGATTCCGTGACCGCATTCAATTCCGCCACGGGCCGAGGAAGATACTCGGCTTGTCGGACAACAGGGGGGCGACCGTCGTGCAAAAATTGCATCGACATCACGCCGACCGTTTCCGCTTCGTATTTCAGCTCGAGATTGCCGGTCGGTTTAAACTGGCCGATGATCGTAGCGACGACCGATTCTGATTGACAGAGATCACGAAAAACCTCCCAATTCGATTCCGGTACGGAGAAAACCATCCGCTCCTGGGCTTCAGAAATCCAGATCTCGGTATACGTCAATCCTTCGTACTTGAGGGGAACGCGATCCAGCCAAACCTCGGCACCGATCTCTTCTCCCATCTCGCCAACAGCACTGGAATAGCCGCCCGCACCACAGTCCGTTACGGCGCTATACAAATTGAGATCACGGGCTTTCAGCATGACATCCATCAGCATTTTTTCCGTAATGGCGTTGCCGATCTGAACGGCTCCTCCCGAAGTGATGTCGCTCTCCTCCGTGAGCTCGGCGGAACTGAACGTCGCACCGTGAATCCCGTCGCGCCCGGTCTTGCCACCAATCGAGACGATCAAATCGTTCGGCTGAGGCTCTTTGAATGATTTGTCGTGCGGGATCAGTCCGACGTTACCACAGAAAACCAAAGGGTTGCCAACGTATCGATCATCAAAGTAGACGGCACCGTTGACCGTCGGAATGCCCATTCGGTTTCCGTAATCCCGGACGCCGGAAACGACGCCCTTCATGATCATGCGCGGGTGCATCACGCCCGGCGGCAGTTCGACGTAGGACGTTTCGGGCGGTGCGAAACAAAAAACATCGGTGCTGCAAACGGGTTTGGCCCCCATTCCCGTGCCCAGCGTGTCACGAATCACTCCGCCGATCCCCGTATTGGCCCCGCCGTAGGGTTCCAGTGCAGAGGGGCGATTGTGGGTTTCGACTTTGAATGCCACGTTGAATTCGTCATCGAATCGTACGATGCCGGCGTTGTCTTTAAACACGCTGACGCACCAGTCATCGGCCCCCAGTTCCGCACGAATCTGCATGGTCGCGGAAAAGATGGTTTCCTTCAGCATGTTCTCGAACGTTCGCTCGCCATTTTCGTCCCGGTAAATGACTCGGCCGGCCAATGTTTTGTGGCTGCAGTGCTCGCTCCACGTTTGGGCAATCGTCTCCAATTCGACGTCGGTGGGATCTCTATCAAGGGAAACGTAATGATCCCGAATCGTTTGCATCTCGGTGAGCGAAAGACTGAGCTGCCAACGTTGACTGATTTCGAGCAGTTGCTCGTCCGTGAGGTTGGCGAGGGGAACTTCCGAACGTTTGAATTGATAAGGGCTGCCCAAGTGCAATTCGTCCAACTCCAGTTTCCCGACGACGATCGTTTCAATCGAATCGTTGCAAAGGACTTTCGTGCACAACAGCTGCATCGGAGCCTCATCGAGCGGCGAGACCCAATACTTGCGAAACGTCCGCACCTCCTCGACATCGTAGCCCAGCTGTTGGATCGCCTGCAAAGCACTTTCGGCTTCGGGGTCGGTGACGCCAGGCAGCGGCAAGACATAGACCAGGTTGACGTTGTCGGCCGGTGGCTCGGACAGTTTAGCATCGCCGACCAACGCCAGCTGAGCATGCTCCACGACCGGTTCGACCAATAGATCATGAGCAATTTCTGCGACTTCCTCTCCGCTGATGTTTCCCTGCAGCAGAAATCCCCGCGTCGCCGAGATTTTCAGCGATTCTGGCAACTGCAAGTCTCGCGCGTCGGAGCGCACTTCATTGGCGATTCGATCAGCCTGCCCGGAAACGGGTTGGATATCAATTTGCCAGAGAGTTGTTTTTTCGGGGGAATTCGAGTCCGAATTCGATTCGGTCGAAGGAATCGTGCTGTTGGCCACAGTCTCAACCCGTTAGAAAGATTCATCAATTCATTGGCCTATTTTATCGCTGAGAATCGGCCCTGACAGGGGTTGACCCGAGACGTCAAAGCCCTGTTGCCTGACAAGACCATTCTGAATGTCAAGGCAGTCGGCGAAACGGGCGACATCATGCACACCAAGGCCATTGCACCCACGGCGAGCACTGCAGTGTCAAAGCCATTTCAGGAATGGGTAATGAGTTTGAAAACGTTGACCGAAATTGCAAGGTCACTTCTATTCACAGCTTTCCCGTTAAAGGTTCAAACCGGAACCTCCCTTTGTTCCCAAAATGTCGCCTTAGTTTTTTCAATCCTTTAACTTCACCGCCGTTCCATAAGCCAATAACTCCGCGGCACCCGAAAGGACTTGCGACGTGACGTAGCGCAGATTGACGATGGCATCGGCCCCCAACGTTTCGGCTTGAGCTTCCATGCGGCGGATGCTTTCGTTCCTCGCTTCGATCAACATTTCGGTGTATTCCTTGATCTCTCCGCCGACAATCATTCGTAAGCCGGCCAAAATATCTTTGCCCACGTGTTTGGCTCGAATGGTGCTGCCTCGAACGACCCCCAACGCCTGCTCGATTTCACGGCCAGGAACCGTTTCGGTTGTTACGACAATCACGATTTACTCCTTATTTGACTTAGATCATTCATGCACCGCGTCGTGACTACACTTTTCCACCGACTGGAAACCAATTCTGAACCAACGTTGGATTACATGTCGTCCAGCAGGTCCGATTCTGAACTGCGATCTTCAATTCGCTCCCAGATAATAGACCCGAACAATATCAGGAATCCGACCGTCGCCAACACCAGGCCAATTTGGATGGCAATCGGTAATGTTCGGAACCAATCATACGCCAACGGCCAAGCGGTGCGCAGCGGTTTTATTAACCAGGTCAACACAACAACACCACCGGCAACCATCAACATCCAACCAATAATACGAACCAGGCGAATCATTGACTCAGATCTCCTTCCCGGCGATAGTCGGCGAATCGCTCCCATATCAGAGAAATCATCACGAAGGCGGCGCCTGCGGCGATGAGGGCGGCACCAATCTCCAGTTGCATTGGCAATTCGATAAAACGAAGCAGGAAACGGGCCGTCCGGTACAACGCCGTTCCCGCGGCCAACAGCAATCCCGTGCGCCACATCAGCAACCCGGCAAGTTGCAGGCCTTTGTTATGGTTAAATCCAGGACTTACCGTTTTGGTCACGCTCCAACTCCGTCACATAATTCGTGACAAAACAAGTCCAATCACCGCTTCAGATTGCTCGATTTCGGCACACCGATCCAATGTTCATTCCCGGGTGTTGCTGTCCGGTTTACAGTACCGGTCAAGCCAATCAAAAAAGACGCGGTGCCACAACACGCCGTTCTGCGGCTTCAAGACCCAGTGGCCTTCGTCCGGATAATAAAGAAAGCGGGAGGGGACGCCTTGAACCTGGGCAGCAGTGAATGCCTCCATCCCCTGCGTGACGGGAACGCGAAAGTCCTTCTGGCCGTGAATCACGAGCAGCGGCGTCTTCCAGTTTCCAACGAAACGATGCGGCGAGAATTTCTGATAGCCTTCCAGAATCGCATCCGACTTCCAGTACGGCCCCCCTAAATCCCAGTTCACAAAAAACAGCTCCTCGGTTGAACCGTACATGGATTCCAGGTTGAACACGCCGCAATGAGCAACCATCGTGCAAAACCGATCACCCGAGTTGCCCATCAGCCAATAGATCGTATACCCACCGAAACTGGCACCGATGGCACCCACGCGATCCGGGTCAATAAACGGTTCCTTTGTCATCGCGTCCGTTGCGGCAAGCAGGTCTTGCATCGCTTGCCCGCCCCAGTCGCCGCTGATCTCATCATTCCATTGCTGGCCGAATCCGGGCAGCCCACGTCGATTGGGGGCGATGACGACGTAGCCCTGTGCCGCCATCAAGTGGAAATTCCAACGGTACGAGAACCACTGACCAATCTGACTCTGCGGTCCGCCCTGACAATACGTCAACAAGGGCCATTTCTTATCCGATGCTGGATCGAAATCGGGAGGATAGATGACCCAGCAGTGGATCTTCTCACCATCCGACGCCTCGACCAACCGTTCTTCGACTTTCGGCACGGCAAGTTTTTTGTAGATCTCATCGTTGATCCCGGTAAGTACATCAACTGAACCATTTGCCAGCGACAACCGAACCAATTCGGCCGGTCGCAACATATTCGTTTGCGTCGCAACCAGTTCGGTGTTGGATATCGCCGCCACGGCATTCCAATTGAATCGACCGCGACTGACCTGGGCCAGGCTGCCACTGTCAATTTCAATCTTGAACAGCTGATTCGTGCCTTTTGTTTCAGAAGTAAAAACCAACGCAGATGAGTCTGGCAACCAGACGGGATGGTTTGCATTCTGGTCCAGTCCGGCTGTCAACTCTCGCGTCTTTTTCGACGGTCGGTCAAAGATCATGAGTCGATTACGGTCGGATTCGAAACCCGGCCTTTGCATCGAGTTGTACACCAGATATTTTCCGTCCGGTGAATAGCTGGGATTGTTGTCGTAACCCAGGTTGTCTTTCGAGATATTCCTGGGCTGCCCACTGCCGTTGGCGGCAACGACAAAAACATCGCTGTTGGTTGACTGCGCCCAGTCAGCCACATCTTTCATTGTGAAGGCGAGTTCGGTTCCGTCGGGCGACCAACAAATTTGTTCGCTGCCACCGAACGGCGGCACGGGGCAATCCGCCCGAATGTCTTTCATCACATCAAGGGCATCTCCGAACGTGCCGTCCTCCTTGAGCGTGGCCACAAAAAGATGGCTGTAGGCGTAATCGTGCCAGGCATTCCAATGGCGATACATCAAGCTGTCGATAATACGGGCATCAGCTTTGGGTAAATCCGGGTACAGCTCGTTGGGTTTCTGATCCAATTTCACATCCGCCGTAAACGCAATCTTGTCCCCCGCCGGTGCGACTTTCAGATTCGAGATTCCATCTTCAACGGACGTCAGCTGCTTGGCTTTCCCCGTCGCCAGATCAATCGTCCAAGCCTGCGTGGACGGAGATTCGTCCTCCTCATTTTCAGGCTGGGAAACACCCTCAAAGAACAATCGTTCTTCGTCGCCGGTTTTCCGCCATTGGAGAGCACCTACGGAAGACCATTTGTCGAGCAATGTCGAATGTTGTCCGCTTGCCAGGTCAATCAAAAACAGCGAAGAGTATCCTTTGTCTTCCGCCAACTCGTATCGCCGCACGGCATAGGCAAGCTGGCTTCCGTCCGTCGAAACGGCTGATTCACCAAGCCTGCCCAGTTGCCACAACAGCTCGGGTGTCATTCGCTCAGCGGGATTCGACTGGCCAGCGACATTCGTGTTCAGCAGCAAGACGATGACGGTCAAACAAACGATCGACGTCAAACAATTCTTCAATTTCATTTTGATACCGGTGCTTCTGGATGGAAAAACGGCTTCAATACCGAATGGGACTCGATAGTAAAACGGATTGCTGTTGCAACGCGCAAGGCGTCTGTCTGTCTAGGCTGCCGCCGTCCGTTCCCCCATACGTGAGGTTCTTGTCAATCGGGAATCGGGTTTTTACGGAAATACAATATAGCCTTGTATCTCCCGGATTCCATGCCGAGCTCGGATAATCGAAAGAATGTAATCCTGGTTCGAAGCTACGATCGTTCCGCCGACCGGAAAGCCTCATAATCGTGTATGCTATTTCGTAGAGTGCCATAGTGCGGCTCGACATCCGTTGCCCGCAGTCCGGCTTCGATCTCGCCATCGAGGGAACAACAGGATTGGGCGGACCGGAAATGACACGAACTTACATCGAATCTGGAGTAAGTCATGAGAAGCATCTCTCTTCGCAGATTGTTCACTTACACGCTGTGCATCGTCGCGACCCAGTTGTCAGCCGCAGCTTCACTGCCAGCCCAAAAATATTTGATTGACAATGATCATACGTCAATTGTTTTTGCCATCAGCCATTTTGGACTGAGCTATACGTACGGTCGCTTCAACCAATGCAGCGGCTCATTCGAGTTGCAGGAGGGCCAGCCTGGTGAAGCCGGATTTGCTTTCAAGATCGATGCCAAGAGCATCGACACGAACAATGATGAGCGAGATCAACACCTGAGAAGTCCAGAATTCTTCGACACCGATCAATTCCCGGAAATCAGTTTCCAGACAATCGGGATTAAAAAGGTTGACGACCTTTACGAGGTAACAGGCGAGCTAAAAATTCGGGACCAAGTCCGAGTCGTGATCATGCCCATGCGACTGGTCGCAGTCGGAAAGGGCCCAAAGGGGAAAATGCGTGCCGGATTTTTTGCCAAATTCACGCTCAAGCGCAGCGAGTTCGGCATGGACAAAATGCTCGGCGCCATCGGAGACAACGTCGCGGTCACGTTCAGTTTTGAAGGTATCGCTGAATCGCCAGATGAGGATTCGGACGTTGATACATTGGATGAATAGAAAACTGACCTTCGAACAGATGCGACTCAGGAAGTCTGAATTCGGGGACTCTCGTCTTCATGGTCTTTTTGCGAATCGAGAATGAAGATCTTCTGCCAGATCTTGCTGGACAGACCGTTAGCCAGGGTTTCCAATTCGGACGCGGAGGCCAACGCGACTCCGTCATCAAATGCCTGCACATAGACTGCCGCAATTTTTCCGGTCAACGAGAGCAACTCACTGCAATAGTCCAGGTAGCGACGCAGCTGAAATCGATTCATGCTTAGTTTGGGTGACAAATCCGTTGAGGCATAAATCCGTTTTTTGGTGGTAATCCGATGAGGGTCTTTGGTTAGCTGATGCATGTCGATGATGTGAGCAACCGTCCGTAACTCGTGAATCGCTTTCAACGCTCGTTGCCGCTTGTAGCGAGTTTCCAACGTGAGAAAGAAGAACAACGCGGCGCCGATCAACACGACATCATTGATGCCGGCTTCCAACAGTTGGACAAATCCAGCCAATCCGCCTTCCTCGCCAGTCAACTGACGTACATCAGCGTTACTGAGCAAAAAATAGGAAGGTACGACCGCGAACACCACGATAATGATACAAATCGCCCAGGTGAGAATTCTCAACCAGTACACTGGGCGAGCAATCCACTCCGCTCGCAGTTTCATATTTTCAGAAATAACATAAAGCCGTTGGCAGACTCGGTTTAGTCCGGATTCGGGAAATCTTTCGGCAATCCGTTGGTTAAGTCGCTCAATCGTGTCGACAATTTTCTGGGGGTCCAAATTGGCATAGGGGTCGGTTGACACGTTTGACATCGATCACGCCTGGTTTTTTGGAATAAATTCCCGGCAGGTTCAATTCCTGCGCGGACTCATGATAACTCAAATCCAATTTATGTTGCCAGCCAGTTTTCTATGACTTCTGAACCAAGACAAAACCTCTTCGCTGGAAACTCTTACATTGCATTCTTCGATTAAGCCCACCGACCCAGCCTTGAAAACAACGACGCGGATTCAATGACGAACTTAGCCGAGCCACCAAACACCAGACGCAATTCGAGACAAAGGTTACGGATTTCTCTGCTCAATTTTTTGATTCTATTGACGGTCGTCTGTGTGGTTTTGGCAACCCTCGGTCAGGTTTATCGTCGCGCAAAGGGGCAACGAGAATCCGTCGCCACGCTAACCGAGATGGCAACTAGCGAGAACGGTCGGTCGCAATGGAAACGATATGCGAACGTCTACTACGATTTTGAAATCGAAACCTACCGGGCCCAGCAACGGGGTGTGCTAGTGCAACAACCGCCATCCAACGTGCTGGCTAAATGGTTGGGTCTCGATTTTGTTCATAGCGCGGAGCTCGTCGAATTCCAGGTTCCCTTGGATGTTCGTCTCGCTTGCGAATTGCCACAGCTTCCCGGATTGAAACACGTTGTGCTGGAAGCCGGGATTGTCGATCAGGCTGCTTGGCAACAATTGGCAGCTTGCGATCCAATTCAGGAACTCAAACTCGTGTTCGGGCAGCCTGATACTCGGCTCAAGTTGGAGGGCCTTTCCCGGTTGAGCCAGCTTCAGGTGCTAACGATCGTTTCGGGAGTATTGACGAAACAGAATCTGCGAGAAATTTCAAAATCAAAAACGCTGCACACGATCCGCTTGATTGACGTGCAGTTGCCCCGGGAGTCGTTGTTGGGTTTTCCCAGGATGGCGAATATTGAGTCGTTCTTTTGGAAGATTTACCAGAACCCGCTCGACGATGAGACATTTCCATTCATCAAAAACTTGCCGAACCTGCGAAAACTGGCGTTGGCCGGCGAGTGCAAGATCACTGACGAATCGATAGAATGTCTGCGGAGCCTGTCGAGCATCGAGGAAATTTCATTGCATGGCACGTCGTTGACGGGATCGAACCTACGATACCTGCAGGATCTGCATCATCTCGTCAAATTGGAGTTGGGAGCCAGCAAGCTCAATGACGTCGCCCTCAAGACGATTTCGAATCTTCAACACTTGGAACACCTCGAAATTGGCTCGACCGAAGTGACGGATGCCGGCATGGAATCGGTTGCCAAGCTAAAAAATTTGCGCCACTTGTCGATTCGGGATACCGCCATCTCAGACGCCGGGCTGGCCAAACTTCAAACTTTAACGCGGCTGCGATTCCTGCGTTTGCGGGACACCAAGATCACGCCCGCGGGAATTGAAGATTTCGCCCAGTCGCATCCACAATGCCTGATTGAGCGATAGTCGGTCGGTGATGCGAGTTAAAAAATCGAGCAGATCCTCAGGAAGACGATTGATCAATTCGGGAGTCCAAGCATGTGGTCCAAATGATCATGAAGGACGCGCAAAGCGTTTGGGTTGGCTCCTCCCCGCGGAACGATGATGTCTGCATGCATCTTGCTGGGGTCGATGAATTCAAAAAACATCGGCCTGACTGTGTCATGATATTGACTGAGCACGGAATCCAGACTCCGACCTCGTTCCTCGATGTCACGTCGCAGCCGTCGGGAAAGACAGATATCAAGCGGAACATCGACGTAGATTTTAAGGTCCAGTAACTCCCGCAACTCGGGACGATGGAGAATTAGAATTCCCTCCAGAATCAGGACGGTCGAAGGCGTCAGCGGCGTCGTTTCCGGTTCTCGATTGTGTTGCGAGTAATCGTATCTGGGAAGATCAACCGAACTTCCGTTGCGCAACTCAGTCAGATGTTTGACCAGCAATTCATGCTCGATCGCATCGGGATGGTCATAGTTGATCTGCTCACGCTCAGAAAAACTCAAATCATCTCGACAGCGGTAGTAGCAATCTTCGTTCAATATCGAAATATCCGAGCTGGTTCGTCGCTCTCTCAGTCGCTCATGAAGTTGATGGGCAAACAGGCTTTTTCCGGCTCCCGAAGCACCTGCGATCCCAATGATCGTCTTGACGTTGGACATCCAAAATTCCCCATCCGTAACAACCTGCTTGGACGCGGTTGTTTTGTAAGTTCTACATGCAAGCAAACAGAAACCACACTTGCGAAATGGACTTCGATTTTCTACAGTCTGGCCCCCACATCCTCTTCTCCCTGAGACCTGCCATGACAAAGATCTTTAGTCTATGTTTCGCCTCCGTTTTCGCAATGTGCCTGGGGCCCCTCCAAACCTGCAATGGGCAACTCGACTACGGCATTGAGGAAGGAGTGATCGTCGACGAAGTCTCAGAGCCGTGGACAGGCTCCTTTGCGACCGGATTGATCGGCAAGACCGGCAACAGCACACAGACCGACCTCAACATGACGATGGACCTGACGCGCGAGACGGCCGCGTCCACGACCAATCTTCTGCTGAATTACTTTTATGGGTCAAACGACATTGCCGTCATTACCAACCGAGCGTACGGACAATTCCGGCAGGAACGAAAATTCTCGAATCCAAAATGGAGTTGGTACTATCAAGCCGGTTTCGAATGGGACGAATTTAAGAACTTCGACTACCGCATCGCCTTGCACACCGGTCTGGCGTACATGGTTTACAAACTCGAAGATCGCTTCCTGAAGCTGCGAATGGGTGCCGGTGCTTCGCAGGAAGTCGGTGGGGCGAATGACGATTGGTTGCCCGAACTTCAAATGGGTGCCGACTGGGAACGCCAGTTGTCCGAGCGAACTAAACTCTTCCTGAATCTGGACTTCTACCCCAACGTTCAGGACTTTAGCGATTACCGGCTCAATTCCAATAGCGGCCTGGAATTTGTGCTGGACGCAGAAAAAGACATCAATCTGCGGCTATTCGCCATCAACCGTTTCGACAGTACACCACCCGTCGGAAACGCCGAAAATGATCTGGAATACGGGATTGCGTTGACAGTTGGATTCTGAACTTTGCCCTGAATCGTCCGATTTTCCACCAACTCGTTAACGGTTCGCCGTGGTGTCGTTCACCTGCTTGAAATATCGACGCCTTCGGTTTTTTCAACACGAATCTCGTCCGCCAACAGCCGA
Source organism: Pirellulaceae bacterium (assembly GCA_942492215.1). Lineage (GTDB taxonomy): Bacteria > Planctomycetota > Planctomycetia > Pirellulales > Pirellulaceae > Mariniblastus. Next base: position 151,356 of record CALODY010000008.1, on the reverse strand, counting down.
TTCGCTTCCGTCAGTAGGAAATCATCATCCATGAACGGCTGGTACCCAATGTCCTGCCAGCGAATCTGGCCATTTCCATCAATCAGAAAAGTTCCATGCAATGGTTGATTTTCAAAATCATCAAACGCTCGGAACTTTTTGAACACCTCCAACGGTTCATCGGACGCTAGTTGGATTGGCATGTTGCCTGAAAAATCTTCGATCGACTGTTGTAATCCTTCAGCATCGTCAGAGCTGATTGCGAGGATTCTGATGCCCGCTTTTTCAAAGTCGCCCGCTCGAGGTGCAAATTCCTGCAATTGTTCGGCACAATGAAGGCAGCCGTGTCCCAGGTAGAAAATCAGCAAATGAGGTTGTCCGCGGAATTCGGATTTTCCGACCGACTGGTTTAAGGAATCCACCAACGACCATGGTGGTGCCGCCGGCGGCGACCAACGAAACGGGCCCAGTGAATCCAGCGGCGGACGGAATCCCAGATCCGCGGCAGGGCCAAGCCGCTTTTGCCACTGCTGACCGAGTTCGAGCGAGTCGGCAATTGGCTGCAAGCGGGCGAAAAGTGGCACATGCAGGTCCATTGAACTGGAAGTGTTCCTCAATTTTTCAAATGTCTCCTGGGCCAAATCCAGGTCGCCGTTTTGGTGATAAAGATAGGCCAATCTTCCCAACGGAATTACTTCCTGTTTGCGCCGCTTCACCTGGTCTGCAACTTTCTCGATTCCCTTATCGGCGTCGCCGCCCAGGAATTGCAATTCACCCAACCAGCTAACGTCTTCGCCGGTGGCCTCCTCCAGCTTTTCAAACGCGGCCTGATATTCCTGTTGGGCGACAAGCCCATAGCCTTCCATCGCGAGTTGAGCCTTTTCGATTTGGTCGATTCGGGATTTGATATCGGCCAGTTCTTTCTTTCGATCCTTGATTTGCAGCTTGGCCTTGTTCTTGTCAACTTTCGTGTTTTTTGCGACCAGCGGTGTATCGGCGGACCCATCCAGTGCCGCATCCAGCAGCTTGACCGTTTTTTCCAGTGCTGATTGTTGTTGCCTGTGATTGGCCAACATCTCCTCAAGATCCCGGGTTGCCTGGGCCTCAATCTGCGGGTCCTTCGTAATCGCGGCCGCACATCCCAGCAGACGCCAACTCTTGATTCTCTCTACCTCGGGGACGTCCGGTGTATCCAGATAATGGGACTGGCAGAGATCGATCGCTTCCGCGAACAAACCGTATTCGCGGAGCGTCTGCAGCAACCGACGGCGTCCGTAACTGGCGCTGCCATTCTTCTTTTCAAACGTGTTGTAGTTGGGGTGCCTGGGAAGTTCGACCATATTCTTGGCCAAATCAAGTGCATCGTCGACCCTGCCAACAAACACCAGGTTGCGGATGAGCCATTCGTTGTTGTGGGCAAAGTTGCCGATTTCGTCAGGCATCACTTGATCCCGCATCATATGGGCATGGTCGACGCGGGCCGATGCCTCCTGCTGAAAGATCGCATCCTCATAACGCTTGAGTCGGGAATAAATATGACCCGGCATATGCCACATATGAGCGATACTGGGCGCGGCAATCCCGCAGCGGCCGGCCGAAGCAACCGCATTTTCCGGATGTCGGTGGTCCCACAAATGGATTGTGTAATGGTGGGCAGGATGAAGCGGTTCGACTTCGTAGATTTCCTTTAGCAGAGCATCGGTGGATAGATAGCTGCTGATCGGAATACCTTCCCGGGCATTCTGCCAGACGCGATGGGCAACGAATGCTTTGCCCTCGAGATCATCCGGGTACTTGATCACGATGGATTCCAGGTCTTTGAGGTATTGCGCGGCCCGTTTTTCTTTCTTCTTCGGTTTGTCCTTCAGGTATTTTTCGAGCGCCTCGATGTACATTCGCTCGTGTTCTGAAACCGAATCTTTAAGCTTGACTGCTTCGGCGATAAAGCCCTGCGCGCGTTCACGATTGGAGACAGACGCCCAAGCCGCGCCCCAGTAGGCCATCGCGCAATCCTTGTCCAGCGCGGCAGCCTGACGGAATGACCGTTCCGCCTCCAAATCCCAGAATCCATGCAGCTGACCAACCCCCTGGTTGATGAAGTCTTGTGCCTCCTCAGACGTAGTCGTCACAGGGAACCGAACATTCCCAGTGCCCCCCATCAGGTACGCCCGCTGGCGTGGTCCTTCGTTAAACGCGTCGCCGTGGAACGAATGGCCTTCCAGGATTTCGGCGAGCGGATCCTCCGGATTCGTCGACTGCTGGCGAACTTTGTTTGACGCGTTGTTCGCTGCAGTATCCTGGCGAGCTTCGGCAAATTTCGGCACAAACAGCGCGCTGATGGCGATGCCTGCAATCAGCATGAACAGTTTAGTTTTCGACCGATTCCGATAATTCATAGATCTATGCCTTTACAGGGCCTTAACGATTGCCTGTCTTCAGTTCGGGAGGATCCAGCCAATTGTAATCATTCTTCAGCCGACCATGAACACCCTAAATTCCACCGATCCCACTTATACCGATTGAAATGGCTATGTCGGGGAATCCCGTTCGCCGATCTTTCTCGCGATGAAAAAAATCCGGCCTGAGGATATGATGGAGGAATGGAGTCGTCGTCCGACTCAATTCTCTGAGAATCGATCGCGGCAGCCTGCGTCGCTGACCAAACCTGACTCGCGGACCTTAAAATTCGCCTCCTCTATTTCCTGGATAATCGTGACGAAACCCATTTCGAAGTCAACTACCTGGTCGCCTGGTTCGTGGCGGAGCCGGATCATCAAGCAACAGCCGGTTTACCCCGACCACGAACACCTCAAAGATGCGCTGCATCGACTGGCCAAACTACCACCGCTGGTAACCAGTTGGGAAATCGAAAACCTCAAATGCCAACTGGCGGAAGCCGCTGACGGACGGGCTTTTTTGTTGCAGGGCGGCGATTGTTCCGAGAATCTTGACGATTGTGAGACGGACTCGATCGTCCGCAATCTAAAAGTACTCATGCAAATGAGTTTTGTATTGATCTTTGGATCGATGAAAAAAGTGGTGCGCGTTGGCCGGATTGCCGGGCAATATGCCAAACCCCGTTCGGAAGACACCGAGACCCGGGATGGCGTTACATTGCCCGTCTATCGCGGTGACATCGTCAATCGGTCCGGGTTCACCGAACAAGACCGAATGCCTAACCCGGAACTGCTGCTTCGGGGTTACGAACGGGCGGCGTTGACGTTGAACTTCATCCGCGGCCTGAGTGCAGGTGGATTCGCCGACATGCACCATCCAGAAAACTGGGATCTGGATTTTGCCAGTAATTCGCCGCGCAGCCAACAGTATCACGAAATGATCGCCTCGATTACGACCTCGCTGAATTTCATGGAAGCCCTGTTGGGTTCTCGCATTCAGCAGAGCAAGTCGGTCGACTTTTTTACGTCGCACGAAGGGCTGCATCTGAGTTACGAGCAGGCTCAGACGCGACGGGTACCACGCCGCGAAGGCTGGTACAACATGAGTACGCATTTCCCCTGGATCGGCTATCGCACGCGGGAACCGGATGGAGCCCATGTCGAATACTTTCGCGGCATCAGTAATCCGGTTGGCATCAAAGTCGGACCGAAATTTGACCTGCATGAGTTGGTTGAATTGATCAAAGTCCTCAATCCGGCCAACGAAAAAGGGAAAATCACTTTGATCAATCGGTTCGGCGCGGATCAAATCGGCGAGAGCCTGCCACCGATTATTGAGGCGATTCAAACCGACGAATTAAACGTTCTCTTTTGCTGCGACCCGATGCATGGCAACACGTTTTCAACCAAATCTGGAATCAAGACTCGAAGTTTCGAAAAAATTGCCAGCGAACTGGAACAAAGCTTTCAGATTCACCACGGGCAAGGATCTAATTTGGGCGGCGTGCACCTTGAACTGACCGGCGACAATGTTACTGAATGCCTGGGGGGCATCGGCCAGCTGGGGGAACCCGATCTCGAACGAGCCTACAAGAGTTCCGTTGATCCCCGACTGAACTACGATCAGGCAATGGAGATCGCGTTTCTGATCGCGGAGAACATGAAATCGACGAACGGCAAAGCGCGCGACGAATAAAATGGACGTTGTGCTGTCGGAATTTTTTGTGAAAATGTTTCCGCACCGATCCAACATTCGAAAACATTGGCAATTCCCGTTCTCGTCCCACCCGATTCTTGCTTTCCTCTTTGCTTTCCTCTTTACGCTGAAATTTCAAAATGGAAACATCGGAAAACCTTACCGATGAACAACTCGATATGATTGCGAGTTGCGAGCAGCGGTTGGGATACGAGTTCCGCGACAAAAGATTTCTCTACGAAGCTCTGACCCATGCATCGGTGGCAGATACGCGGCTGGACTCCTACGAACGACTTGAGTTCCTGGGTGACTCGATTCTGGGGTTTACGGTCTGCGAGTACCTGTTTCAGACTTTCCCCGACTGGCTGGAAGGCGATCTTACGAAAGTGAAATCCAATGTCGTCAGTCGGCAGACCTGCGGCAATGTCGGCGCCGAGTTGAAATTGGATGAGTTCATTGTCGTTGGCAAAGGGGTTGGCAAGAGCGGCAAAGTCCCCAAATCCCTGTTGGCAAATGCATTTGAATCAATTGTTGCCGCCATCTATCTCGATGCGGGAATGGACGCTGTCAAGAGCTTCCTGCTGCCATTCGTCGTGGTGCATGTCGAATCGGCAATTCGAGGCGGTTTGGAAATCAACTACAAATCCGAATTGCAACAATACGCACAAAAGCGTTTTGGAGTGCCACCGCGCTACAATTTGCTCGGTTCGAGAGGACCGGACCACGATAAATCATTCAAGATTGCTGCCCAAATCGACAAAAAGTCGTTCGCCCCGGCATGGGGCAAAAACAAGAAAGAGGCGGAGCAACGCGCTGCCGCGAACGCCTTGGCGGTCATTGCCGGGCTCGAACCACCTTTTGACACAGACGGCGACTGAAATGTCGATCACGGCGTGAAACTGGTTTCCCCAACGGCTGTTGGCCGGGATTCCATTTCCGCAATTGTAAATCTCAGCCACCGGGATCGTTGAGACTTTGTTCGACTACGATTCTGGTTTGGCTTCGACGAGTGTGAACCGGATTTTTTCCGCGTGATCGTTTTTAACTTCCAGAATTTCTGCAATCGCACCGTCAAATTTGATTCGATCTCCGACTTCTGGCAACTTACCGGACTGCGCCATCAAAACTCCTGCGACGGTATCCGCATCATCGTCGTCAAGGTTCAGTTGCAAGGCGCGCTCCACTTCCGAGATGGGTGTCTGGCCCTGAACCAGGAACCGGCCATTAGCTTCGGGCATGATCGAGGGATCCTCCGTTTTGTCAAACTCATCGTCGACCGGGCCGATAATTTTTTCGAGGACGTTCTCAAGTGTGGCGATGCCAATTATCGTGCCGTATTCATCTACGACGAAGGTGAGCAGCTGATGCGTTTTTTGAATTACACGCAACACTTTACTGATCGGCATGTTCTCCGGAACTTTCACCGGATCGCGCATAATCGAACGGATATCGAAATCCGTTGAATTGGAATCGATCCACAAGAGATCTTTAATGTGGACCACCCCCAACACATCGTCAAGTGACGAATCGCAAACCGGGTACCGGGTGTGTTTTGTTTCCCGGGCCAGTTTCAATAAATCGGGAAACGGTTTGTTAATGTCGAGAATGACGACGTCTCCCCGTGGGACCATCACCAGCCGGCAAACCAAATCGTCGAACTCGAACACCGCATTTAACAGAGTATGTTCGGAGCGCGTCAAATGCCCGTGGATGTGGGCCTCGCGAAGCAACGCCCGAATTTCTTCTTCGCTGTGGGGGGTCCCATGCCCCGCACCACCACTGAGTCCGAGCCAGCCAAGAATGACCTCGGTCGCCCAATTCAGGACGTACATAAAAGGATACAACAGGTGATAAAACATCCGCATGGGTAACGCGCACCAGCGCATGACCGTTTCCGGATTGCGGATCGCAAATATTTTGGGCGCCTGCTCACCGATCACCAGATGCAGCGACGTGATAATCGAGAAAGCGATAATGAATGCGACGATATGGATTGCCGCTTCATTGGTGACTCCCACCACTTCAAGAAAAGGCTCGATCAAAAACGCGAACGCCGGCTCACCAACATACCCCAATGCCAGTGAGGCCATCGTGATGCCCAATTGACAGGCAGACAACGAATGATCCAAACGATCCATTAACCAGCGGGCGGTCTTGGCGAAGGGTTCGCCATTGGCGACCATCCGGTCAATCTGGCTGGACCGAACTTTCACCAGTGCGAACTCGGCGGCAACAAAGAACCCATTCAACACCACCATTACAATGGCAACAACGATCATCGTTCCCGTTAAGCCAAACCCCCGCGCCTCGCCCTGCGATTCGGCGATCAGCAAACACCAGTCCATAAGTTGTTCCTATTTCTTCCAATCATCCGGCGGAATCCGGAATCCCATCACCCGATTGATATCTATTATTTTGCACGCAAGTTCCATTCGATAACAGCACACTGTGTCGGTTTACTTTGTGCGGGTCCGGAATCTCTCCACAGAAGGCCAAATCCCGGGGCAATCCTCCTTGGATTGGAGACAATGCGATGGGCAAAGAATCTGCGCCCTGCCACAAACCAAACGCCAACATCGATAGATTTGTTTGCCTTTTTGTGCCCAAGTTCTCCTGAGTCCATCGAATCAAGAACATTGGGCAACAAGCGGGCATTCATACCTGTTCAGAGTTTCGTCACCGGCGTTCGAATCCAGCGGCACCCGATTCCCGATCACGTGGGTGCAAGGAGCGATGGCTATTTTCACGAAATTTCGGCGCGAAAAATGGGCTCGCAGAACTCGAACGTCATCTTCAACGTTCAGCTACGCGACGCTGACATGACCGTTTTTGGCAGATTTGCGATGGATATCGTGCTGATCCAACTGAAGAACCAGTTTTCCTTCATGGAAGACTGATACGGCACCCGAAGAGGATGAAACGACGACCGCCATCGCGGACGTCACCTCGGTAATCGATCGCGCCGCTACGTGGCGAGCACCGAATCCAGGCGCCAAAGAGGCCTTGCTGGAGAATGCGTTGAGGTAAGTGCCTGCAGAATCGACAATTCCGTCGGCTCCCACAACAAAAGCGCCGTCCAATACGGCAAACTCTCGAATGGTCTCGAAAAATTCCGGGTTGTGGATATCTCTCACGTCGGCCGCGTGGCCTTCGCAAGGGTTCAGCACCAACTGTTTGACATGCGGACGAAGCTCTTGCTGATCGCCCAAAACAAAACACGTTCCGATCGGCTTCCCTTCCCGGCCCTCATTCGCCAGTCGAAGTGCGACGCCCAAGATGCTGACGAATTCGCGGGTTGCAATCAAACGGCGAATGTCCTTTAGCGTTCGATTCTGAAACCAGGGAAAATCACGGCGCGGATTTGCCAGAAACAGTGTGTCCATCGTGCCTGAACTGGCAAGCCCGGAAAGGCAGACGACGTTCTCGTCGATGTCCACCAAACCGTTGAGCACCGCCAACAACATTCCAACTTTCAGCTGATTTTCGCGCGTTACGGTCGCCTGAGGCAATTCCATCAGGTGATCCCCAAATCTTACGTTCACATCACATTGCTCCGGAGAACGCGTCAACCAAATCACGGATTGCGCATCGCGAACATACTCAAACCGGCGGGCATCCCGAACTTCGCTCGCCTGCACCATCACCTTGGAAACACCCAGAGATCGAGCCAGCAAAAATGCACACTTCGATAGCATCAGCGAAGCTGTCGCGTCATTCGAAGTTGGATTCGTTTCAGTCAAATTAAGACCCACCACAGTTGTTACCTGTTTCGTTCTGCTGCATACCAATCGCGAGCGTTCGGAAGTTAGTTGAGTTGTTTTTCCTCATATTGCGTTGGCAACAAGCATCCCGCGAGCCATCCGAGGATGCGAACTTCACCCTCGTCAAAGCGATTATCCGCAGCACTGTTACGTCAAAAAAACTGATGGGTTCAACAAAGCCTTGGCAAACTGCCATACGCCAGCCGATTGAAGCTCCGTCGTTGGCCCGAATTTCATTCGACACGACGGTACGCCCAAATCCGTTCAAAGTCACTGGATACGCAACCATGTCACTCGACTGAGCCTTCAGCAGAACTTCATTCAAAATGACGCTATCCAGTCGAGTTGTTAACGGATACACGGATGACACCTTTTTCAACAATCGGCGAATTGGCAATTCAACGTTTTTTCAATTAGATTGTTGGCTTGCAAAGACTCGTAAACTCATTCCACAAACCCGATTTTTTGGCAACCACCGGACATCGTGGTGATTTCCGCACTAACCTTCCGATGTACAGGAAGTGATTACAGAAAATGTCGAACCGCAACAACAGCAGACGGGATTTTTTGAAGCAAACGGCCGCCGTGAGCGCCGTGCTTCCCTAATTCCCTATCATTTTTCCCAGCCCAAAACGCTGGCAAGCGAAACTCGTTCGAAGAATGATCGAATTCCGATCGGCCTGATTGGTGCTGGCGGCATGGGGATCGGTAACATGCAGGCCGCCAGAGAGTGGGTCGACGTGGTGGCCATCGCCGATGTCGACAAGGGCTCACCGAGAATCCGCCAACCGGATGCTGAGCGATGGCAAAGCCGAAACGTTCAACGACTATCGTGAGATCCTGTCTCGAGACGATATCAAAGTCTTGCACATCGCCACGCCAGATCACTGGCACACCAAACCTCTCGTAGAGGCAATGTTGGCAGGCAAAGACATCTACTGCGAAAAGCCACTCACGTTGACGATCGATGAAGGCAAGTTAATTCGCAAGATTCAGAAACAGACCGGACGCATTGTTCAAGTTGGAACGCAGCAACGAAGCACGTTTGATCTGTTCACCAAAGCCATCGCGATCGTTGCCGACGGCCGCGTTGGGAAAATCAACAAAATTTCCTGCGCGCCATCGGCGGTGCACCGACCAGTCCGGAAATCCCGGTAGCCTCCGAAATTCCGGAAGAACTCGACTGGGATCGCTGGCTGGGCCCAGCCCCCAGCGTTGACTTCCGTCTGCTCGTCCCAAGAAGGCGAGAACAAGAATCGACCTCCGACAAATTGCCACTATGAATTCCGTTGGTGGTATGAATATTCAGGTGGCAAACTGACGGACTGGGGTGCGCACCACGTCGACATTGCCAATTGGGCATTACGGCAAAACGGACAAATGGACGGTCCCCTGTCGATTGGCGGCACTTCCAAACATCCGGTCGAATTCAAAGATGGATTTCCCGTCAAAAACGACCGCTACAATACCGCGACTCAATTCCTTTTCAGTTTTAAATATCCCGGTGGAACCGAAGTCGTTATTCGAAACGACACCGATAACGGATGTCTCATCGAAGGCGACCAGGGACGGATTTTTGTGAATCGTCGAAAACTGGTCGGCAAACCAGTCGAAGACCTCACGGAAAATCCGCTGCCCGACGATGCCATTCAAAAGGTTTACAAGGGGTTGCCGATGGAGCAAAACGAAAGGAAAGCTCACTGGGCCAACTTCCTTCACTGTCACAAGGAACAAATCGAACCCATCTCGGATGTTCATTCGCACATGGAGATGCTGAACCTGTGTCATCTGGCTGGCATCTCCGCGCGATTCGGCAGAGAATTGAAGTGGGATTCGAAGCAAGAAATGATCGTTGACGATGAACAAGCGAACGCGTTTCTCACGCGTCCTTATCGTTCGAAGGATATGAAATCGAGATGTAGCCAATGGGCGATGAAGCGGCCCTTCGATCAGCCCCCTGGCCACTGAAACGGGCAACGGGCCTCAGGATTTCGAACACAGTGGTCGGCATCCATCGCGTCCGTCACATTTCAGATCTGAATTTTGTCATCTCGAATCAACGGGTATAACCCGATTGACGTTTGGAATTTGGCGAACGTAGATTAGATTGCCCTGACCATTCGTTCCCCAACCAGCGATGCGGCTCAACACGATGAAAATCGAGCAGTTTTCGACGTCGGATCGGAAAGGCTCGTCCCCGCCCCAATGCATTCTATGCTCCCCGAACCAGTCCGTTTCTGGTTCGCATCGCGCAGACCTTCATCCGATCGTCCATTCGTCGCAAGTTGCGAGTTACGGAGATCGAAATCAGTGACGCCGACTTGCAGCGATTGGCGGAACTGAAGGGTCAACGCTGTGTACTGACTCCCAGTCATTCCGGAGGCTTTGAGCCGCACGTCGTGATGTACCTGTCAAAACTAATTGATAGTCAGTTCAACTATGTCGCGGCGATCGAGTTGTTTGAACGATCCGCAATCAATCGCTGGATACTTCCTCCGACTGGGCGTCTATTCGATCGTTCGAGGTGCGATCGACCGCCCCTCCTTCAGCATGACTCGGCAACTGCTGGCCGAAGGCAAGCGGTGGCTTGGTGATCTTCCCAGAAGGCGAAACGATTTGGCAAAACAGCACATTGCTTCCTTTCCAGGACGGTGTCATCCAGTTGGCCTGCAAGGGGTTTGAGGATGCCCGCAAGACAGATGATGAAGCCCATCTCTTTTGCATCCCGTTAGCGATCAAATACGTTTACACCAAAGATATGCATCGAGAAATCGATGCGTCCCTCGAAAACTTGAAAACAAACTTGGGCTTCAAGCTGACGCCGATTGCAATTCGAGGCTAGGACGACTTCGACGAGTCGCCGATCGTGTCCTCCGAGCACTCGAAAACTCCTACAAAATCGAATCCGCTCCGGATGCAACGCTCAATGATCGCGTCAGCTTTGTGAAAGAAAGTCTCGTCTCACGACTAGAAAGCCAACTTGGCGTCAAGCCAAAAAAACAGCAGGCTTTACTCGATCGAGTCCGAGTGCTTTTCAACACATTGGATCGAGTTATTGAAACCGATCCGGATTGTTCGGAATACGAGTATCAGCTGGCTATGGAACGCCAGTCGCAGGTCATGCAGTATTACGAGGATCTCACCCGATTGGTCCGCTTTGTCGCCATCCACGACGGCTACGTCACCGAAGAAATTACGTTTGAAAGATTTCTTGATGTTCTCTCTCAGTTGGAGTTGGAAGTCCATCGACGCCGGGGAATATGGGGACCCCGCAAAGCAATCCTGAAAGTCGGTGAACCAATCGATTTGAAACAACACGCTCCTGCCTACCAATCGGATCGCCGACAAACCGTTCGCGATGTCACGATCAGTCTCGAAGAATCCGTTCGGTCAATGTTGCAAGAATTGGGAAAAGCTGTCAGTCCGTCGACGACACCATCGCTGGTTGCAAACCATGCACTTGCGATGCCTGAAAAGAGAGTCAATGCCTCGGCAACGTTGTTCTCTCCCTAGTTTATCACGACCAGCAAGATGGCAATCATCAGCAGTGCGCGCCTGAAAATCGGCGGATCATCGTCCATTTCTCGACCTCATGACGTTCGACGTTGCCAAAATAATGACCAAAAAACCAGGTGTGGGTGATCCCAAACAGTCCCGCGAGAGCTGTAGATAATGTTGATGATCGTGTTTGGCAAACAGGGCATTACCAAGATTCAAAATGATGGCCTGCACCCGAAAGCGATATTGCCAAGAACGATGGATTTTCGTGCGGGAAGCTTTAGGTGCCGAAGGTTCACGTAGCCGCCAATGGGATCAAAAAACAAGGAACTTAGGGCAAAAAACCAGATCCCCAGTAACCAGAAGCGGAATGGCTCCAAACGATTGTCCCGCGTAACCAACGCCGGTATCGACGCCGGCAAAGAAACGAACAAGAAAGCAAGGTCAAACTGACGGCCAACCATGGCGATCGCTTCGTGATGGCTGTTGCTGACTACTGTAGCCCAGCAAAAAAATCGCGATGGCGGTTAAAAAAGGAGAAATCCAGAGCATAAACGACAATGCCTCCAGACCTAGCAATGTCGAATACAACCCGACAAATAGAACTTTGCACCCCATCATTGGCGCCACCATGGATACGTCGCCAAACCGCAGCGCCAAGACCGTAAAAAACTGGCCACCAAAATAGCATGCTCCCACGATCATCGGCCACCGGATCAGGCTCCAGTCGGGCATGTCTGGCCTCAGCAGCAATAGAGGCAGAAAACAGATCGCGATGATCATGTTGCCGACCACCGCGATTCGCCAGGGCCGCGCCCCCAACACTTGAGACTGCTTGGTCCACAAGCTTCCCAGGGGATAGATGATCGCGCTCAGCAATGGTGCAAAGAACAGCAAGCGTATTTCCTGTCTAAAGCAGTCGCTGGTCAATTACGACTTCAAGACGACTTTCGTTCCACCACCCACCCAGGCAATTTTAAATCTCGGTTGCGTCGGAAGGACGCTCGAAGGTTGGCATATGCGGGCGATTAGAATAACAGAATGTGGACAAAAATACAGGGCATGTGGTAAAGCTTAGAGGCCGAAGCCATCAGAAATGAATCAAGAATTCCTTCCCTTTTTTCGAAATCATAAACGAGACGACCGACCAACACAGACTTAATTGAACAGGAGGCAATAAAAGAAAACAGATTTTTATCCGTTTCTCTGTTCCCTCCTGTTCAACGCGATCGCACGAAGGCAGGGTTTCCGTCACAGACTGAAAAATTGTCTTTGACGCGTTTCTTCGTTGGGGGCCCATTAGATGGGAATCGTAATTGAGAAAAGTAGGGTGACCATGGGCCCAACTGTGCTCAGTGCTACGTTGGAACCCATTGCAGCATAAACAGCGCGATGACCGCCAACCCGATTCCAGTGCAGGCTCGAAAACTCAATCGTTCCGCCAACAAGCCGGTGGCAATCAAAGTCGTCAGCACAATTCCTCCGGCGCTGGTGACCGGGAACACAATGTAACCCGGATAATACTCCAGACAACGAAGGATCAGGTGAGTTTGCAACATGTTGACCGTACCCATCATGATGCCGAAACCAAGTTCCCGGCGACTGACCGGCCGCCAGCGTTTAAGCAGCAAAATCGCCGAGGGCAGGGCGGCCACCATAAACGCGAAAAATACGAAAGTCGGTCGTTGCTCCGGAACGCTGACATGCTTGAACGTTTCCTGCGCAAGCCGGCTGCCTCCGCACAGCAGAAAGAAGAACAGGATCACCACTGGCGTCATCCAAGGATGTTTTTCCTGGTGCTGTTGGCCGCTCTTGATGCCAATCAAGGTCAGAGCAAAAAGCGCTAAACCGATCCCGATCACTTGCTGTCGACTTGGCACTTCGCCCCAGATCAAGGCGGCCAATGAAATCGGGAACAGGATCGCCAACACGCCCACGACCGTCGTGCTGGAAGCCCCGACTACCCTGACGCAATAGGCGGCAAAAAAATACGCCACGAAATAGATTGCCCCCATGGAGCTTCCGGTCCAGATGGCACCGGCCGAAATTTGACTGGCACTGTTCGCCAGAAAAAAGGGAGCGATGAGAGCGGCGGCAACAATGTAGTTGATCGCTCCAACCGTGTAGACATCCTCCTGCTTGCGGACCTGAACCCACTTAATGAACAGCATGAAGGCTGAAGAGAACAAGATTTGAAGCAGAAGAAAAATCACGATTGCTCGACCAGGGTCAGAAATCAGGTGGGCGGTCAAAATGATTTGGACCGCAACGAAAACCCTGACATCACGGCCGTTGGATTTTCTTGGTAGTTCCGGGAATCGGTGATCCTAAGTCTAACACTTCGACCGATGCAGGCATCCCGCCACCCAATTCACGACCGTCACGGGCAATTGTCGGGGCGAAATTCAGGACGCCGGAATGATGCTGTGGTTTGTTGCCCAAATTTCATTCCATACGAGCAAAGCGGCGCACATTTTGCACGTTCGGAGTGCAATCTTTTCAGACGAGCATGAGTCCGCTGATTGCGTTCGACGACATGAAAAGGCGAAAATCCTCGCTTTGAATTGCGCAAGCTGACTCCATGCGGGGCCGATGACAATCAAAAAATTTCCTCAACTCACAAGGAGTCCAACATGACAGATAAAACCGCAGACCTCGCCGGCCCCGGAATTGGTGATTACGGCCAAATTGAACATGAGTTGCCGCAGGATTATCAGGCGGTTCTCTCGCCCATGGAGAGGATGGAGGCTGTCTACGAAATCAAAAATCACATCGAGGCGAACCTCTGCAAGAGTCTTAACCTGCAAATGGTTCAGGTGCCACTGATCGTGGATCGCGACAGTGGTGTGAACGACTACCTGGACCGAGATGGGTCGCGAACACCGGTCGAATTTCCGTGTGGATTAGGCTTGGACAATCCGATTCAAGCCCAAGTGGTTCAAGCCGCCACAAAATGGAAGCGGATGGCGCTCCGGCAATTCGATTGCCGCCCGGGTGCAGGAATCTGCACCGACATGCGAGCCGTTCGAAAGGACTATTTTCTCGACCACGACCACAGTGCCTACGTCGACCAATGGGACTGGGAACTGGCGATCACCGATGAGCAGCGTAATCTGGAGTTTTTGAAAGATGTTGTGACCAGGATCTGGGAGGTGATTCGAGGAGCGGGCCAAATGGCGGGAGAGTTGTTTCCGCAACTCAAGCAAGCCGGGTACCCTGAAATTCCCGAACAGCTGAAATTTTTGCATGCCGAAGAAATCCTGGAGCGCTATCCCGACCTGCCGCGAAAACAGCGTGAAACAAAGATCCTTCAGGAAGAGGCTGCTGCGATTTTCATTACCGGGATCGGCTGGCCACTCAAAGACGGTTACCCCCATGAGATGCGCGCCGCGGACTATGACGACTGGGTTACCGAGAGCGTCCAGAAGAACGACGAAACCTATCACGGACTGAATGGCGACATCCTCGTCTGGAACCCGGTTACCAACCGCAGGCATGAACTCTCATCGATGGGAATTCGCGTCACCAAAGAAACGCTTAAGGTCCAACTGAAGATGTCCGGGCAGGAAGATTTTCTGAAGCTCCCTTATCATCAGTCAATCCTTAACGACCAGATTCCGCTAAGCATCGGTGGCGGCATTGGACAGGCCAGGACGTACATGTACTTGTTGCGCACCGCCCATCTGGGCGAAGTCACCGTCTCGGTGTGGCCAAAAATACTGAAAGAGATTTGCGCGAAGAAGAACATTCACATCCTTGAATAATGGTTTGAACGCGCCTCATCTGCATTTATAACGGTTTGCCGCAACGAGCCAACCCTTGTCATGCCGGAACCTCGAAAAGGCTGCGATCGCGTTAAACGCACGTAGCGGTGCGCGGCTACGCCGCTCAGGATGGTTTTGTTGTAGGGGACGAGGTTACGAGTCCTTGATGAGGTCGTGCACGGCGGACTCGTTGCCTCGTCCACTGCTTGCAAAAATCGAACTGCCGTGAAATCATCCTCCGCGGTGTTAACTGCCCCGGCTTGTCAGCCAATGGCCCGGGCAAGTTGACGGGTACGGGCATTCTGCATATTTGCGAACCCTTCAAACAATTCTCGGACATCGGGAACTCCCGATTCCCCAGCCAACTCTCGATACAGTGCGATGATTTTCGCGTCGGCTTTGAGCGCTTCCCCGATTACGTCGTCTTCGGTCATGCCTGCACGCAGTTCCAACTCATCGAGAATCCTTCGAAGCGTTTCGTCCGCACCAAACTGAAGCCACGTATCAAGCAAAGCTTCATCCGCCGTTTCGTTTTCAAAATTGTCAATCGCTTTTTGGATTTCCCTTTCGTGCTCAGCGATGTACTGGCACAAGTAAGGAAGTTGCTGCCCCGTTGAAGAAACAACCTGGGACTGGAAACACTCTGCCAATTCGCCGTAGAAATTGCGGAATGAATCAAGAATGCTTCGAATTTGTAACGACGGCATAGCACACCTCCGAGCTGAGTAATTTTGAATCCAACCTTCTCTACCGCGTCGAGCGGATGATGGTATTGCGCACTCGGCACGACAGCGCAACATTCTCGAATCGACGACGATTTGCCGACCATTCAAGGTGTGATGGTTCGCGCTGCAGGTTGAGCGTGCATCTACCGTACCAATCGAGCCACCCTTCGCTCTGCAACGCCGAGGCTAGCGACATCCCATTCAACCGTTGGCGAAACTCAATATTGAATCGTTGAGCTGGTCCGGGCGAGCTTTCGGCAGATGTTCACTGAGTGCGTTGTTGAATTGCAGGTGCGCTATTTCGCACAGCCAGCGACTGAGGCCCAATTCACTTCTTCCAGGCGCGGCTAATTGAACCTGGCCCCTTGCAATTTTACTGATGGCTCAAGTCGGGGAACAAAACAGCCGCGAGTTTGTGGCACCGTGGCACCGGCAATGAATTCCGCGTGGCATCGATTGGCCATTCGCGCACAATCCGGTGTTAACATGGAAAACCGCGTCTGGCACGTTCCGACAGGACTTTGCGATCTCGTTATGACCTACTGAAAAGCAGGTTAGTCACGCTCGGATCCGTAAATCAGTCTTCAAGTGAGATGGTTTCTCGACCTTGAATTGTCCCCATCGCACGAAAAACCAGCGGGTTGATGTCGTCACCGATGGCTCGGGTCGAGCCATCGACAAACCCGAACATCGTCACCCCACCCGCGTGCATGCTATTGAACTGGGCGAAGCCGTGAAAATGAATCTCGAGTTCACGCCGAGTACCATCCTCATCAATGATGATTTCCGGTTCGGTCCGTGGCGGGTTGTTCGGCGGCTCCCAGGTCCAGCCAACCACTCGCCAGCCAGTGTATTCCGAGCCCTTCACAATACCGGGCCAACTCGAATCAAATGTATCTGCACTTCTTTCACCGACAATGATCGTGTTGGATGTCCCGTCGATAACATCCCGCAACTCATTCTTGCTGTTCTTGTAAAACATGCCGTTGATGAAACGAGTATCACCGAGCAGGTGCAGCGAAGGACACGACTGTCCGTCATCCATCCGCTCGGTTTCGACCGAAGAACCAATGCAGCCCACATAATGGGTCCGACCGATCTCCACGTCGGGTGTCTGGACCTCATCCTCAAATGTCTTCAGCCCGTAGGTTTCACTGTTGTGTGTTGAGGAAGGGCAAAGCTGACCGGCGAAACTGCTGGTTACGACATCGGCGTGCCTTGCATCCAACAGA
The DNA here is from genome assembly GCA_942492215.1 of Pirellulaceae bacterium. Lineage (GTDB taxonomy): Bacteria > Planctomycetota > Planctomycetia > Pirellulales > Pirellulaceae > Mariniblastus. Next base: position 134,305 of record CALODY010000008.1, on the reverse strand, counting down.
TTCATCCGCATATCAATTTGGTTATGCAAATTTTCCTGTTCCACAAAGGGAAGAGTTTGCGCCATCCACCCCCACCCAACCTCAGATGGGCCAGTGTTACTGATCCAGCCGGATGGAAAATGGGAATTCGCCGAGTTGTATCCTTGCAGCCCGATCACGATCTGGCGAATGTTGTTCATACAGTGCGTGCGATTTGCCGATTCGCGCACCATTTGAACAGCCGGTAACAACATCCCGACCAGAATCCCGATGATGGCGATCACGACCAGTAGTTCGACTAGCGTAAATCCCTTTGTTTTTTTCATGGCACACGCCCCAACAAGTGATTGTTGCCCCAAATAGACCTCCCGGAAATGCACTGTTTTTGTACACTGTCGTCGGCGTTCCGTCAAATTTCTAACCGCCGACGTCATGATACCTTCGATGGATTACCGAAAGTTCATGGCGTTCAACTGAAAAGTATTTGAGATTTCCGCATGGATCCAAGAAAGATCTTAGGTGTTGCACCCGACGCGAGCGTAGAAGAGATCCAGCGCGCCTATCGAGATAAAGTCAAGAAACACCATCCGGACATGGGCGGGGATGTATGGGCGTTTCAGCAAGTTAACGACGCCTATCAACAGTTGGCTGACCAAATGGATGGCAAGGTCAACCAAAACTCCAAGGGCTCTCAGAGAACCAGATCACCAGCCCCCGCGACGTCAACGACTTCCTCAGAAACAGCCCGCGGTTCGAAAGGCAAATCGAGTTCCGAAGCAAACCGTCGCGACTGGAAACTGGATTGGAAAAAACAACTATTGCTGCATCGGGAATTGCCGCTTCAGAATGAAACGACGTTTTTTATCTTTATCAACGTGATGGATATCTTCATGACGTACATTCTGTTGTCATTCGGAGCGATGGAAGCCAATCCGATCGCCAACTTCTTCATGGCGAAATGGGGGTTCCGCGGGATGATTGCTTTCAAATTGGTAAACGTGCTGGTCGTTTGTCTGATTGCCCAGTTCATCGCCGCCAAAAAACCTCAAACCGGTCGAGCACTTCTCAACGTCGGCAGCCTGATTGTCGGAATCGTCGTGATCTACAGCGCGGTCCTGTTCTTCCGAAAGTTCACGATCGGCGCCTGATGCAGTCAACCTTCCGGGGCAACGGCTTTCATCAAATAGGCGCACAGCCATGCTCCATAAGTCCCCAGTGCATATCCCATAACCGCTAACAGCACTCCGACCGGCGCCAGCGAAGGATGAAAGGCCGCTGCGACCACCGGAGCGCTTGCCGCTCCGCCAATATTGGCTTTGCTACCGACCGCCAGGAAAAAATACGGCGCTTTGATCATCCAACCTACAAAGATCAACAGCCCGATGTGAAACAGCATCCAAATTCCGCCGACCAGGAACAAACCGGGGTGCTCGACCAGGGCTCGGATGTCCATCTTCAAGCCAATCGTGGCAACCAGGATAAAGATGAAGACAGTCCCGATTTTGGAAGCCCCGGCGCCCTCGTAGTTTCTGACCGGTGTAAACGAGAAAGTGACTCCCAGCGTCGTCGCCAGAACGATTAACCAAAAGAACTGAGAATCCAGACTGAAACGTGACAGAAAGGGATAGTTTTCGCCGATGTAGGGCGCCATCCAATCCGCGGCATAATGGCAGATCGCTGTAACACCAAATGCGATTCCACCAATCACCATCAAGTCCGTCGTCGAAGGGACCCGCGCGGTCTTCAAACTGAAATGTTCCATCTTTTGTTTCAACGTTTCCACGCTGGACGAATCGGCTTTGAACAGTCGGTCAATCGCGTCTGCTTTGCCAACGCCCAACAGCAAAAACAACATCCAGATCTCCGCCACGATGACGTCCACGGCGACCATTACGCTATACAGCGAATCCGATGGGTTGAAAATCTCCTTCATTGCCGCTTGGTTAGCGCCACCACCGATCCAACTACCGGCAACCGTCGACAGCCCGCGCCAAACGGCCTCCGGTCCCGCGCCACCAACCAGTTGGGGATTGAAAAAACCCACCAGCAGCACGGCAATGGGACCGCCCAAAATGACTCCGACCGTACCCGCAAAAAACATGATGAGTGCTTTGGGACCCAGGCGAATAATCTCTTTCAAATCGATGCTGATCGTCAGCAAAACCAGGCTGGCCGGCAACAGATATCGAGAGGCAACAAAATAGAGCTTGGTCTGTTCGGGATCCACGACATTGAAAAACGTCAGCAGACTGGGCAAAAAATAACACAACAACAACATCGGGAACAGTTTGTAGAAAAACTTGAAGAACCGGTTGGTGCTGTTGGCGGTCGCGAATACCAGCGCCAGGATTACCATCAAGATCCCAAAGATAACGGCGTCGTTGGTGATCCAGGGAGGATTGCCGGAGTGGAGAGAACTTTCGGCAATCAGAATGGTCGGAGACACCAAAATTTCAAACATGGGCAAGATGAATTTCTAACTTGAGGCAGGAACACAAATACAATTCGAGATTTACTTCCGCGTCGAACCAGGGGCAGGTGTGGCCAGGGGCATGAATTGCTGCGTTTCAGCGGCAGGCTTTGGGGCATGTTGTCCCGCCACGAAACTGCAAAACCTGACACCGACGCCTACTCGTCACTCGTCGAGGGACAAAAATCGCGATCGTCAGCCGCCGGTTCTTGGGGACCGTGGGCCGGCCGACCGCCAAGTCGCATTGTCCAACAAATTGGCGACGACGGGAACCGGAATGTTGCCCAACCGGAGAGCTGGCGGATTCTTGTCTGGTCCGGCACCGCTGCATCGATTCATGGTATCCTTGATGCCAAAACCACTTTAGCTTTTGGTGATCGTCCGGCCCCGTCGCAGCCAATGCTTTAGAATTTCGAGAGATCCGAGTGTTTGCTTCGCCCGATGGTCGCCCATCCGGTTTCTGAGCGCTGCAGCATGCGCTTCGTCGTATATTTTCATTTCTAAAACGCTTTAATTGAGAAGAGCATTGTCGATGACTACCTTAATTCGAGTTTTCACGACGCTGTTAATCTGCAGCTGTTGTCTACCAAACAACCTGCTGCCAGCTGAGGATGGATCACGACCCATTGTTGCGACAGATCTTGTATTTGCCGAAAAAGATGGTTTGGTAGCGGTTGAGGCGGAGCATTTTTTCGATCAGACGGAAAAAGAAAAGCGGGCATTCTACCTGACAACACAAAACGACCAGCCAGAGTTTGAGCCCGATGGAGATCCACCGCATGTCGGCGGCGCCAGCGGGGGAGCCTATCTTGAGATCTTGCCTGACACTCGTCGCAACCATGGTGAACGGCTGATGCCAGGTCAGAACTTCTCCAACGAACCCGGGAAACTTGCCATTCTCCATTACAAGGTCCACATCACCAATCCTGGTCGATATTACGTTTGGGTGAGAGCCTACTCCAGCGGCTCCGAAGACAATGGACTGCATGTGGGTCTCGATGGATCCTGGCCGGAAACGGGTCAACGATTGCAATGGTGTGAGGGAAAGCAAAGCTGGTGGTGGGAGAGCAAACAGCGTACAGAAAAAGAGCATTGTGGCGTCCCGCATCAGATCTACCTCGATATAAAAAATCCTGGTGAACATACGATTCACTTTTCGATGCGCGAGGACGGATTTGAATTTGACAAATGGCTGATGACAAAAAACCGGGAATTCGTTCGACCGATGGACACGGGCCCAGATTCAATTATCCACGCGGGGACAACTCCCGAACCGTTTCCGTTTGTCGCCGCCCCCAAGCAGGAGCAGGAAACCAACGCGACTGAGGCAGCCGCTCCCGCACAATCCTCACTCGTGATGTCCGCCACTGACTTCTCGATCGACGGTACCAACTATTACGTCGACAACTCAAAGTGGCTGGCGATCAATCCCGATGTTCATAAAACGGCCAAAGCTTCGAAGCCGTTTCCATTTCCCGCCGGTACCTACGACATTACGCTTCGTACCGTGGGTGAAAACGACGGTCAATCAAAATACCGTGTCACCATTGGGGACCGGGAACTTGGCGAATTTAAAAACCAACTGAGCGAGCAGATGTACGAAGAAGGCCCGCAATTCCTTCAACGATGGCAGGATGTAAAAATTGGCGAGAAAGCGACCATTGCCGTTAGCTCAACCGTTGGATCAAAGGACGGAGACGAGTTCAGTCGTGCCCGCTGGTCGGCGTTGACCTTCAAACCAGCCGATGAAGCAACCCGGAGGGTTGCCGAACCCTTCCTGGTAGCCCAGCCAACTCCTGCTGCCGAAACCAATCAATCAAAGCGCTCGACAGATTCCAGCCCGACCAAACCGGTTAGCGACAAACCGTTGATCGAACCTCGCCAACCGGATGGCGACGGATCCATTTCCATCAGCGGTGATGTCCGCGTGTGGCACAAGGTTACCTTTACCTTGGCGGGCCCTTACGCCCACGAACAGGACAATGACCCGAATCCATTTACTGACTATCGAATGGAAATGGAGTTTCGCCACACCGACGGGACAACGTACGTAGTCCCTGGCTATTTTGCGGCCGATGGCAATGCCGCCGAGACTTCCGCGGAGGCAGGTACGCAGTGGCGAACACATTTTGCCCCCGATCGCGAGGGCCGCTGGCATTACGTTCTTGCGTTAAGTCGCGGGACAAATTTGGCGCTATCAACACAGAATCCAGGAGTCCCGTTGCACCGGGTATCGGGAACCTTTTTTGTCGAACCCTCAAACAAGACCGGCCGCGATTTGCGAAACGAAGGGCGATTGGACTATGTCGGAAAACGTTACCTGCAACACGCTGGCAGCAAAAACTATTTTCTCAAAGTAGGTGCCGACGCGCCTGAGACTTTGTTGGCGTATGCGGATTTTGACAATACGGTCGCCGGCAAACCCAAACAGGTTCCACTGAAGAAATACACTTCCCATGTCAAAGACTGGCAAGACGGTGACCCGACGTGGCAAGACGGAAGAGGGAAGGGCCTGATCGGGGCGATCAACTATTTATCTGGCAAGGGCTGCAATGCGTTTTCATTTTTGACTTACAACGCGGGCGGCGATGGTGATGATGTTTGGCCGTTTATCCACCGCGACGACAAACTGCACTACGACTGCAGCAAACTGGACCAATGGGGAATCGTTTTTGATCACGGCACCCAAAAAGGAATGTACCTGCATTTCAAAATGCAGGAAACCGAAAACGACGACCACGCGAAAGGACAGAACGACCCCAATGGCTTCGTGCCCGAATCGCTGGATGGCGGCAACCTTGGCCCTCAGAGAAAGCTGTATTGCCGTGAGTTGATTGCCCGCTTCGGCCACAACCTGGCTTTGAACTGGAACCTGGGCGAAGAAAACACGCAGACGACAGCTCAACAGCAAGCGATGATTGACTATATCAGCCAGACGGATCCATACGGGCACAATATCGTGGTCCACACCTTTCCAGAACAGCAGGACAAAGTTTATCGGGCGCTCATTGGTAACCAATCCAAGCTTACTGGTCTTTCGCTGCAAAACAACGATATCAAGGACACCCACTCTCAAACGGTGAAATGGGTCCGCGCTTCAAAGGCAGCCGGCAAATCCTTGGTCGTCGCGTTCGACGAATCAGGATCAGCGGCCCACGGTCAATGTCCCGATCTTGGTTATCGAGGCTTCGACGGAACCGACAGCCAAGGAAAAATGATTTACACGCAGCACGAAGTCCGCCGGCAAACGTTGTGGGGCAACCTGATGGGCGGCGGAGCGGGAGTCGAATACTATTTCGGTTACAAATTTGCGGAAAACGATTTGGTCTGCGAAGACTGGCGGTCCCGCGACCAAAGCTGGGACTATTGCCGGATTGCGATCAACTTTTTCCACGAAAATAAGATTCCGTTTCAGGAGATGCAGCCGATGGACGAGTTGGTCGGGAACCCCGATCACGACAACAGCCGTTATTGCCTTGCCCAGCCCAACGAGATCTATCTGGTGTATTTTCCCAATGGTGGAAAGATCGAATTGGATCTGACGCAAGCCGACGGCCTGTTTACCATGAAGTGGTTTAATCCACGCGAGGGTGGCGAACTGATCGATCCTGAAAAAACCGTCTCGGCAGGTCGAATGGTAAACATCCAATGCATTCAGAATGACAATCAAGACTGGTTGCTGGTACTGGCGCGACCATCACCTTCAAAATGATTTTCAAGCGGGCTCGCATGACGATGAGACAAGGCAAGGGTCGTTTCTCGCCGCGATCCACCGACTCGTGAGGGATAGGGTAGAGAGGTTATACTGTTTTTCGCTTGTTGTTGTCCCTATCCGTTGTCGAGTCCCAAGATGAAGTTCCCTATTTGCCTGCTCAGCCTGTCGTTCTGCCTGTCGATATGGGCTCCTCTTGAGAGTCAGGCCTTTCAGGAGTCCACCAGCGATCCCAGTCAACCTGATTGGATTGATCTTTTTGATGGCGAAACGCTCGAAGGCTGGCACAATCCGTATGAGTGGGGTGAAGTTTCTGTTGTCGACGGCGAAATCCATTTGGTGGCAAACAAAAAGTTTTTCCTGACAACGGATAGCACCTATCACGATTTTATCTTTGAAGGCGAAATGCATTTGCCAGTTGGAAAATCCAATTCCGGTTTCATGTTTCGTGGGCAAGAAGAAAGGAACAGGGTGTTTGGCTACCAGGCGGAAGTCGATTCCTCCGAACGCAAATGGTCAGGAGGTCTCTACGATGAAGGTCGCCGCGATTGGCTGAATCCACTCAAGGATCAGCCAGCAGCTCAGGACGCGATCCAGCTGACCGAATGGAATAAGTACCGCATCGTTTGCGAGGGGGATCACCTGCAGATCTTCGTCAACGGTGTACCGACCACGGACTACTTTGATCCCGTTGATCTTTCCGGCCGAATCGGTCTTCAACACCACGGTGAGAAGGGCCAGCTCTATCGATTTCGAAATCTGAAACTAAAGGAAAACGGTCGTCATGAATGGAAACCGATCTTCAATGGTAAAAATCTGACCGGCTGGAAACCTCAGGGCGGTGGCGACTGGCAGGTGACCGACGGGGTGTTGGTCGGCAAGAGCCCGGCCACCGAGGAACTTCATGGTTTGTTGCTGAGCGAAAAAACGTTCGACAATTTTACCGTTCGTATCACGTTTCGGGTGCTGGCGGGCAACAGTGGTTTCTATTTTCGCAGTCAGCCTAATGATACCCAAGTCGGAATTGCTGGCATTCAGGCCGAAATGGAAAACTCGGAGTTGGTCGGCGGGCTTTACGAGACCGGCGGACGCACCTGGATCGTCAAACCCCTTCATTATTTTCCCACGTTCTCAGAAGATCGCCAGGACGGCCGCAAAAAGCAATGGGATAAAGCTCGACAAGTCGGCGAATGGTCCACCATGGTGATCTCGGCTCACGGTGATCGGATCGTGACTCATGTGAATGACATTCTTGCCTGCGACATCGTTGATCCGGAAGGTCGCAAAGTCGGACATTTTGCAGTTCAGTTGCACGGCAGCCAGGACATGCACGTCGAAGTGAAGTCCATTGAAGTATTGGAAAAAATCGAAAAGTGATACTGGATTCCGCCAAATGATGTTTTTCACGAAACCATTGACTCTCACATTTTCCATTCTTGGTCTTGTCGGCTTAATTGCAGGCGCGACTTTCGCGGATACCAATCCCAATTTCATCATCATTTTCACGGACGACCAGGGCTACAACGACCTGGGCTGTTTTGGTTCCCGGACGATCCAGACTCCCAACATCGACCGATTGGCCGCCGAAGGTCGCAAGTACACCAGTTTCTACGTGCCTTGCTCGGTCTGCTCGCCCTCACGGGCAGCGTTGCTAACGGGTTGTTACCCCAAACGCGTTGGCATGCACAAACACGTGCTGTTTCCAGCCAGCGACTACGGACTTCATCCGAATGAAACCACCATCGCCGACCATTTGAAAACGCTGGGATACGCGACAGCGTGTGTCGGCAAATGGCACCTCGGTCACCATCCGGAATTGCTGCCTCGTCAACAGGGATTCGATTCCTATTTCGGGATCCCTTACTCGAATGACATGAACCACCCCGACAACAAACGGATTTCAAAACTTTCCAGCGACGAATTGTGGGCGGACCAATCCACTGCGGTAACTCTCTGGAACACACCATTGATTGAGAATGAACGGATCGTCGAACTCCCCGTTGACCAGCGAACCATCACGCGACGTTACACGGACCAAGCGATTGAGTTCATTACCGCCAACAAGGACAAACCATTTTTTCTGTACCTCCCGCACTCGATGCCCCACATTCCGCTGTACGTTCCTGACGACGCGTATGATTCCAATGCGCAGAATGCTTACAAATGCGTGATCGAACATATCGATGCGGAGGTCGGTCGTTTGGTTGAAACGGTCCGCGAGTTGGGATTGGCCGAGAGTACTTATTTGATTTACACCAGCGACAATGGGCCGTGGCTACAATTCAAGAACCACGGCGGCTGTGCCGATCCGCTGCGCGCGGGCAAAGGGACAACGTTCGAGGGCGGCCAGCGAGTTCCTTGCGTGATGTGGGGTCCGGGGCGCATCCCGCCGGGAACCAGTACCGATGCATTTGCCTCGACCATGGATTTACTCCCCACGATTGCGGCGATTACACACTCAAAACTACCGGAGAATACAAAGATCGACGGGTACGATATCACGTCGACGTTAACGACCGATGCGACCCCCAGAAACGAACTGGTTTACTATTCGTCGCAGGGTGATTTGAATGGAATTCGCCAGGGTGATTGGAAGTATCTGGAGATCACGCGTCGTAACAAAAAGCAGGGGACAGTGAAAGTTGTCAGCCGGCACCTGTTCAACCTGGCAGATGACATTGGCGAACAGACAAACGTGTTTGAGAAACACCCCGAGAAAGTCGCAGAGCTAAAGTCTCGAATGACCGAACTCGACCAGGAGATCACCGCCAACGCACGCCCGGTTTGGCGAAATCCGAAAAACTAGGGCCGGATATTCAAGTAGGCCGGAAAAAAGGTCGCAAGAGACCGCCGGAACGGTTCAAACGCCAAAGGTGCTTGAATTCCTTCTGGTATGTTACCTTCCAACCAACTTGCGACCGTAGTTGCGGCAGTGCGGGCGTTCTACCTGTCCCGGCCTACAAGTTTGTAAGAAGTGCCATCGAGTGCTGTCCATGCACTTCTGCAGCGCACTGCGCCCCTTGTCCGGGCGTGGCCCAATTCGCCAATCAGCTATCGATGCGAATCGAACCGGTCTTTCAAATTTGAAAATGGGCCTTTGTGATGAGCCGCCGGTTCTTCCTCGGTGCGATGATTGGGAAGTTGCAACCATGACTTGGATTGGCTATTCGATACTTCGTTACGAAATGAATCGACGCCTTCAGTTAGCTTTTCCCCAAGCCCTTCGCCTTGTCCCCACCTGGTCGCGGGCTGAAAGGAGTTTTTTTCATGGCTGATCAACGAATGCAAGGCCTCAGATGCGTTTGTCGTGAATCCCTGGTCTTCCCCGCGTAGATCGTGAATTTTTTCGGCCGCCAGCGATTCGACTTCTTGGGCTTTTTCTTTATTGAACGAAAAATGGGGTCGGCCATTTTCAAAATCTACCGAGAAGATCCCCGAATAAAGTAACAGCGGTACACACAGAACTATCAGGCCGGCAACCACCCTTGTTCCCAGGAAATTCTTGACTGGCTCGGGCATTCCTGATGCACCCGCGCTAACGACTTGTTGCGAAAGCGTTTTCTTAGATTTCTTCTTTTTTGAACGCGCCATTGAACTCACCATTCCTCAAATTGGATTTTGAGCGTCCGCAGATCAGCCGATTGTTTAATCTTGCAGGGCTTATAGTCCTATCAATTCATTCCGGCAAGATCATTTGAACCGAATAGCGAGGTCTTAGTCGGTCACTTCAAATGCGGGTCGATGGTTCTAAACTTGATCGAACTGGTTTGTGAGCCCAGTGACACCCAATGGCGGATTCCAATATGCAAGCAAAGCAAGGAAACGCCAAATTGAAATTTCTGCGGCGGCTATTCGGAAACGTCGACGTCGTTTACCGAAGTGGTTACGTTTACCGAAGTGTTAGCCTAGCCTTGATGCGGAACATCTTCGACGATTGCTTCAGCCAAGGCTTCTTCTGTTCCCAGGTTTTTTTGCGATCAAAAATGTCCTTGTAAGCGCGATACGGCTCGTTGAGTGCTTTTTCACCAATGACATCAACCTGCCGGTCATAAAGCTCTCGCAGCCTGTTCAGTTCTGGCAGGGCGGCAGCATCACCGACGAGATTTTTGAGCTCCAGCCGATCTCCACGCATATCAAACATTTCCTCGCTGGCCGTCATGTCACTTTCTTGCGAATACCAAAAGAGATACTTCCATTTGGAGGTCACAATGCCGAACGAATGAGTTGTCTCCGGCCCCCAGAAATTCATCAATGCCAGTCGATCACGAACCTCACCCTTTGGATTCGCCAGTAATGGCAACAGACTACGTCCGTCAATTCCAGGGGGCGATTCCACGCCACCCATTTCCAACATCGTGGGCGAAAAATCAATGTTGCCGGTAAGCGCCCGGGTCCGTTTGCCATGCGAACCCGTTGCCCGGGGATCGTAAATGATCAATGGCACGCGACTCGATTCCTCGTAGGGCAACACCTTGGAACCATACCCGTGTGAACCACACAGGTAACCATTGTCGGAAGTGAAAACCACTATCGTGTTATCGGCAATCTTTTGTTTTTCAATCTCTTTCAAAATCATCCCGACGGCCTGGTCGACGGCGTAAACCAACTGGTTATATTTTTGCATCGCCGCGTCGTAATTCGTCGAATAACCCCACTCTTCAAATCGCGGATATTGGCGACCCGATTTGCTTTGTTGGGCGAGGTGTTTCCCATGCTCTCGGCCAAAATTCCTCGGTTTTGTGAACCGGGTATTGGCGTAAACGTGATCGAATTTTGGATCGGGGGTCACGGGGCGGTGCGGTGCTTTGAAGCTGATCGAAAGACAGAATGGTATTTTCGCGGCCACCGACTCGCGAATGAAATCCCGTCCGAAAGCACCATAGGACAGCGTCGCGTGAGGATAGTGCTTGGCGTATGCCTGCATCGACTTGTTCGCGTGAGTGTCAAAACTGGTTTGCCCCGGTCCGCCACCCCACTTGTCGAAATCTGATTCCGGCAAGCCGCCCATGCCCTCCACTTCAAAACCGAACTTCCCGGCGAATGCCGTCCGATACCCCGATCTCCGCAGGAGCAGCGGGTAACTGGTCGCCCAATGTTCGGCTCGCATCTTGCCGCGCGTAAAATTGCAGCCGGTTCGATACTCATACAGCCCCGTCATGATGTTGGCGCGACTGGCCATGCAAATCGCGGTCGTCACGTAGTGATTGTCAAACACCAAACCCGCCGCCGCCAAGCGATCCAGATTGGGCGTCTTAACGTCGTCATTTCCGTAACAGCCCAGCGAAATCGTGGCCTGGTCATCGGTGAGCAGGAAAACAATATTGGGCCGGTTCGGCGTCGGCGCGGGGTCTTCGAATGCCTGCACCGGAATCCACCCAACAAGAATCAATCCCGATCCAACCAGCCCCGCGAACCTGCGAAGAGTATTTTTCATTTTTTGAACTCATCACCGGAAATTACGCCGCAGAAAAAACGAGGTGCGCTATTCGTTAATCTACCGATTGTAATGCGGGGCCGTCGGAAATGAAGTGTGGTGAAAGTTTCGAAACAATGTTCCCAGAATCAAAAAACCATAGCCGCCAGAAATTCGCGGCTATGGTTGGTGACTCGTCGATGGCCGAACACCATGTTTTTAAATTAACGCTTCGCCTAACGCGAGGAACGCAGCGGGCAGGTCTCAATCATTCGACTTGACCGAAACCGAAACGGCTGCATCGGAAGGACTTTTTTGTGGTTGATAACCAGACAGCGTCCTGATCACGTCTTCGAACTTCGGCAATCCCGTTGCATTGAGTTGTGCGGAAAAATACGCAGGCTCCTCATCAACGACCAGCGTAATGGTCAAGTCATCAATCACTTGACTGATGGCTCGCATTTCGCTGGCAGACCTGCCACCTTCCATCGCTGCCGCCAAACGCAACGCTCGGCCGACGTGGACAAAAGCTGCTTTGGCTGTGTGCTTGGATTTCGCCTGCCAAAGTGATTTCGCTTTGGGATCCTTGGCGAGCGTCTTGCCAGTCTTGCGAGCGCGAATTGCTGATCGAACGGCAGACTCGGTTCCAGCAATCAGGGTTTCCTCACTCAAGCGTGCAATAATTAACTGGGGCATATCATTGTCGGGAAATGCGTAGTGCCGCGCTTCAACGCCATCGATTTCAATCGTCTGGGCGCGAGGTCCGTCTTCAATTTCCATTTCGGTCGGTAGCGAAAGCAGCGTATTCCACAACGTTTGAGATTTGTCGACATCACTCGAAGCCACGATCAACCCAAAATCCGGAACCTCTTGCCCATCGGAAGCCGACGGCATGACAAACACTCCAACTTCCCCGATGTTGGCAAAAATCTCCCGGCCGATGTCGAGCGCCGTCAAATGTTTACTGCCTGCGACTTCCGCCGCCATCATCATCTTTGGATTCAGGCCCATGCCAACCACGGCCACCGCCCCCGAGGGCACGTGAACGAGCGCTTTACCCGACAGAGGTACCGTACGGATCAGTCCGTAACCAAACGAATGATGATCTTCCGCGAAATCAACGGCAACCTTGGCTTGCAGGCCCTGATCCGTGCTGGTCAGTTTCGCGGTGATGTGGTTCATATGGTCCAAATCCAAGACCATACGTGCGATGGCCAGTTCTTGGTCCATTTTGCCACCAAACTTTTTCAGAGCTTCGCGTGGATTCACGTACGCGAACAAGGCAGGGCTCCCATTGGCATCACGTGCACTTTGAAACGACTTTTGGTCTGCCAACGAGTCCGACCCGGCATTCTTAATCCGTTTTAAACACTTGGAGATCTCGGATTTGCTGGTCGAAATGAGAATCACGCGATTCGCTTTTACAAACCAAGCTTCATTCTCGATCTGAAACGTTGGAAAACCTTCGATTTTTTCGGTGGCGGGAACGAGTTGAATACCGGTTTCGACGATTCCGGTCACCAGGTCTGAGTCACCCGGATGGATCACCGCCACGGCGACCGGTTTTCCATTGGAACCGATGTCGCTCACAGCGACCGCCGCACCTCGAATCTTTTTTAACTCGCGGAGCAGCGCGGGGCTGATCTGAAAATCAGAAGAAATGGCCAATTCGTCCTCGATGCGTAACACCGCCACGTCGCGACCCGCCTGCGGTTTGCGGCCGGTCAATCCCATCAGCCTTGCGACTTGCTCGAGATGATCGGCGGGATTGGAAAGCTCGACGTAGGCGAACGCATCCGATGGCATGATCTGGGCGAAATCAGAAGTCGCAAGCTCTTCCTGGATGCCAGCCATTTGCGCGTCGACCGCCGCTCGAGTAGCCGCGTTGGCATCCAAGGCAATCGACCGTTTGTACGCTTCGACCGCTTTCTTTAAATCCTTTCGTTCATGCTGTAAGTAATAGGCTTTGTAAAACTCGGCTTCTGCTCGACTGGTCTCCTGAGCAGCCGCCGGTATCAAACTGCTGGTGACGATTACCACAACGGCTGCCAGCGGGGCAAAGCGTTGTAATATGGGTTGAACGCACATTTCAAATCTCCCGAAAGTAACGAACCGTTAAACACCGAGAAAAATCGGATGAGGAGAATTCGGTGGTTCGAAATGGATCTTGGCAGGAATCATGGAAAGATCGAGATTCAATCCAGATCGTTGGAAAACCCAGAACTGAAAGGGAATCCACGCCCAGTTGGCTCGATTTTGTTTACGTGATTGGCCGACTGACGGTCAGCCTGCACGTCACTTGCCGGACACCCGAACTTGAAGCAAAATCAGGACCAGTAGATAACGGGATGATCTCCCGCCCAATGCCGGTCAGTGATTGAGCTCAAAATTGCCAGCAACGGAATCCTCAACCCCCGAGTCGGAAAACAATATGCACCGTTTGAATTTCACTATTTGTATCCTTGCCATTTGCCTGTGCTTGCTGGCAAAAACCAATTCCTGCTCCGCAAATGAAAAATGGACACAATTTCGGGGAACCGACAGTTCCGGAATTGCCAGCGAATCGGCAAGTCCGCCGGTCCAGTGGGATTTGAAACGGCAAATTGTTTGGGAAGCAGAGGTTCCGGGAGTTGGCTGGTCATCTCCGGTCTACGATGCCGGCCGGATCTGGCTTACCTCAGCGATCACGACACCGGCGACCCCAGAACAGATCGAAAAGAAAAAACAGGGAGTTGAATACGCGCGGATCAAGACGGTCGCAGCATCGGTTGAATTGAGGGTCATCTGTTTGGAATTGGCTTCTGGCAAGATCCTGCATGACCTTATGATGGCAAAGATCGATGATCCCGAGCTGATCAATCCCATGAATTCCTATGCTTCGCCGACGGCTGCGATCGCCAACGGTCGAGTGATCATTCATTTTGGTAATTACGGAACCTGGTGTTTGGATGCAGCGTCCGGCGAACCGTTGTGGAAGAAAACATTTGTGGTTGACCACAGCGTGGGACCGGGAAGTTCACCGATTATTTTCAATGACAAAGTTATCCTGGTTTGCGACGGTATCGATCAACAGTTCGTCGTTGCTGTTAACCTTGAGACCGGTGAGGAAGCCTGGCGAACCAACCGCCCACCCATGAGAGCTCCCAGCGGCGAGCAGCAAAAAGCTTATTGCACTCCGACGCTGATCAACGTCAATGGACGGGACCAGGCGATCATCCCGACGGCGCAATGGATCGTCAGCTACGATCCGGATTCCGGCGAAGAACTTTGGCGAGCCGATCACGGGAATGGTTTTTCGGTAACGCCGATGGCCACGTTCGAATCTGGGCTGGTCATTTTTTCAACCGGCTACGGTCGAACCCAATTCGTCGCGGTAGATCCAACCGGCTCGGGCGACGTGACCGAAACCCATATCAGGTGGCGCGCCCGAAACGCACCCACGATGCCATCGTTTATCGGCAGTGGCGGCCGGATCTACGCAATTGCTGATGACGGGATTATGGTGTGCCTCGATGCCAAAACCGGCGAAGTGCTGGAACGCAAACGGATCGGCGGCAATTTTTCGGCCTCACCGTTGCTGGCTGCGGGCAATCTGTATCTTTCCAGTCGCGAAGGAACTGTTTCGGTAATTCATTGTTCCGATGGACTGGAAACGGTCGCCACCAACAAATTCGAAAGCCCGATACTCGCCAGCCCGGCCGTCGTGGGTGACGACCTGTTGATTCGAACCGAGAAAAAGCTTTACCGAATCAAGAAGTAGTCGGAAGTAAAACATTTCGACATCAAAACTCGCCGTCTGGTGCTCCAGCGACGAATTTGAGGAAAATGCCACCAACCAGCGGATAACAATCGCCATGAAACTCGTGACATTTTTCGTTGGCTGCTGTTGCTTGCTGCCACAGGAAGCCGTGGTCGATCAGCAAATCCTTAAATGGGAACAAGACGTTTCGCAGTTGGAAGCAAAGGATCAAACCGAATCGGCAATTGAAAATGGCATCCTGTTTTACGGCTCATCATCCATTCGGCTTTGGGAAACCATTGCCAAAGACATGAAACCCTGGGCGACGATCCAGCGCGGATATGGAGGCGCCAAACTGCCCGACATCATTTATTACGCGCCCCGTTTGCTGGGACCGCACCTGGGGAATTCGAATCCACGACGCTGTAAGGCAATCGTCCTTTTTGTGGCCAACGACATTTCTGGAAAAGCTGAGGAAGACGCCACGCCAGTAGAAGTTGCTGGCCGATTTCTGAAACTCAAAGACTGGATTCGTGAGAAAGATGAAACCTTGCCGGTTTTCTGGATCGAGGTCACGCCAACTCCCAAACGATGGCAAGTTTGGCCTCAGATCGAGGATGCCACTAATCGGATTCGCCAGATCATCGCAGGTGATCCGAACTGTTATTTGATTTCAACAAGTGGCGCGATTCTCGGCGGCAACGGCACACCACAGACCGACTTGTTCGTTGAGGATCAACTTCACCTTAATTCAGACGGTTACCGACTCTGGTCCGCCTTAATTAAAGCCGAGCTTTACGCACAGTTGGGTGCGGAAATTCCGTTCGCGGATACTGCTCAATCCGGACGATAGCCTCTGCCGGGGAAGTCCTTGGCTCGCGTGGCCGAAACAGAGACCGATCCAATCGTTGCTGCGTGGGTGCCGTGTGGAATGTCGATAGGATCTTGCCGACCTCGTCCATGTCTTTCGAAAATTGAACGTCGGCTGCCGTTTCCGATCCCGCTTGAGTCCGTTGAGCAGGGCGTGGGGACGATTGCACGCAGGGAACGATTGCACGCAGTCAAGACTTGCGATTGCGAAAACAAACGACACCGCCAGGCACAAACTTGACATCCTGAGATCCTTCTTGGCAACCGTCAAAAACCACTACCACACAAACATCAACTTCCAATAATCTTTCAAAATGGTTCCGCGCCAGCGCCGTATTGTACCCTGGGCATCCCGGACGCTATCACCGACATGAGCACTTCAGCATTGAATTTGAGAGTCGCAGAAAAATGAGGCCTATCGACTGTCCCTCACTGACGGTCGACTCGATTTTGATTATCTTGTGATCATCTTCAAAACGTTTCGCAAAACGGTGGCAAGCAAACGATTAGAAAATTGCCTTTGCCCAATTCACAGGACGGAAGTTTCATGACTCGATACGCATTATTGATTTTCTTTCTTGGAATTCCACTCACCGTCAATGCTCAGCTACCCACGGGCTGGCGGGCTCATGACTTGTCGCGTCCCGTCCCCCCCGTCGTTGATCCTGGCGACAGCCGTCTGCCAGCTGGTGTTCCCAGCGATGCAACCGTTTTGTTCGATGGAACGGATCTGTCAAACTGGACCGACGGGAAAGGCGGCGAGGCTAAATGGAAAATCGTCGATGCCGCGATGGAATCGGTGCCCCAAAGCGGCTACGTTTTCACCACAGAAAAATTTGGCGATTGCCAGCTACACGTCGAATGGGCCTCCCCGTCAACCGTGAAAGGCAAGAGTCAAGGACGCGGGAATAGCGGAATCTACCTGATGGGCAAATACGAGGTTCAGGTACTGGACAGCTATGACAATCCGACCTATGCGGACGGCAGTGCGGCTTCGCTTTATGGTCAATATCCGCCGTTGGTCAATGCCTCACGGCAGCCCGGAGAATGGCAGGCCTACGATATCATTTTTAAACGGCCACGATTTGATGAAAACGGAAAACTGGTTTCGCCAGCTACCGTGACGGTGCTGCACAATGGGGTCGTGGTACAAAACCATTCGGAGTTGTTTGGGCCCACGAATTGGATTCAGCATAAACCGTACCAGCAACATGCCGATGCGCTTCCGTTGTCACTACAGGATCATGGCAACCCGGTCCGCTATCGTAATATTTGGATTCGCTCGCTGGAAGCAGAACGACCCCAACGAGAGACGCCCTATGAGACGGAGGCGGACATTGTCACGCTCACCGACGAAGACAAACAACGACTGGTTGGCGAGTATGGGGCGTATGCAGTTCGCCAAGAAGACGGAACACTGTTTTTCATTCATCAATCCCAACCTTTGGAAATGATTCCACTGTCAGCGACGAAATTCTCATTCCGCAAGAGCGCCGGTCACGTGGAATTTGCCAAAGATGACTCCGGAAACATTGCATCGCTCGAATTGCGGTTGGATGCAGCCGGTGTGCAAAAGGCAGACAAAAAGCAGTAATCGTAATCCAATCGCCGATGCGACTTTTCTCAATCGCTGACGCGACGTCTTAGTTGGATTTGAGGGGCTTTGCAGCAGTTCCTCCAGAAACCGTCGGTTTGAGCGGCTGCGATTGCCGGAAAAATCCGAGTGGGGCAAAGAATGGCCCTGACCGGCCGAGGTCGCCTGGTCATGATTCAATCATTCATTCAAATTGGGAACACCAAAGCGGGCCTCGCCTGGAGAAAAATCAACCAGGACGTTTCGCGTGTTACCCCAGGGAGCAAGCGGCATGCAGCCCGTTACGGAGTAGAGAAAATTTGAGGATTCGCGAATTGACCGAACTAGCCCGGCACGGAATAGGACTTTCCGGCTTTCACGGGAGGAACGGGAACCGACATCTCATTTGGCTCGGCAGTTTCACTTCCGGCTTTGATGATCCGGTCAATCTCCAACGCCGAGCAGCCTCGCTCGATGAGTCGTTCCTTCAATCGCGAATTACAGGCGGTCTTGTAGAGGCTGTCGGCAGTCGCAGCCAGCACCCAAATCACGAAAAACAAAAATGTGCAACCGATCGCCATCACTGGTATCACGTTTTCACCGAGCTGACCAACCATTTTCTTCTCCCATTGATTTGCCGTCGTCGCATTTGAGGGTTCCAAACGACTTTCGCTGCAAGCATCGTGTTATTGGAAATAAATCTGGATGTTTTTGCAAAAGAAGTCATTCTTTCACTACCCGCGGCAATCGGCGAATTATTCCTGCCTTTTTCCGAATGCGGTACGTAACAGATTGAGGCTTTTGGGTATCGCGGTTTTGTAAGCTTCCTTGCCCTCAAACTCAAGCGAGATGTAGCCGCGGTAACCAACGTTCTGCATGATTTTGGCGATCCCAGGATAATCAATGTCCAAGTCGTACCATGTCCCCCCGCCGAAATAGGTTTTGGCTTGAACCAGCACCGTTTCCGCCGCCATGAGTTTGAATTGCTCCTGACGCCGTTCAAAGAAGTTGCCGGTATCCAAAGTTGCTTTGAGCCACGGGCTGTCGATCGCTTTGATAATTCGCATCACGCCCTCCGCCGTCCGGCCTAATCCCCAGTGATTCTCCAATCCCAGAATCACTCCGCACTTTTCCGCCGACGGCAAACACTTCTCGAGCGAGTCAATCACCCAGCCATATCCATCGTCATCGCTGTGCCCTGGCAGCCGCTGCTCGATTCCTTTGTCCACCATCAGCTGATCGAAACTTTTCGTCGTTCGCCAGCGGCCGGTGTTGACGCGAATCGTGGGAATCCCCAACTGGTAAGCCATCTCGATAAAGCCGATCGTTTTGTCGACGTTGGCCTGCCGTTCCTCCTCGTCCGGCGTGACAAATCCCTGGTGCGTTGACATCCCCACAAGATCCAATCCATTGATGAATGCTTGTCTCTTCAGCTTTTGCAGGTAACGGTTTGAATCATCTTCCATCTGAATGCGTAACAACTCGACGCCGTCAAATCCCATTTCGGCAGCCAAATCAATGCATCTGGGCATCGTCAGTTTGGAATCGTTTCGGAACCGCCAAAAGGAATACGTGGAGACAGCAATCGGATTGGCAATCCATGGATCATTCCTGGATCGGCTGCCGGGCTCACCGCGAGTCCCAATCGTCGCCTTAACATTTGGCATCGCACCGGTCAGCCCCGCCCCCGCCAGGCAGGTCGAACTCAACATCATTTCTCTACGGTTCATGGTTAGCCTCGGTTGTGTTTTGCCAAACTTATCGATCGTTATCCACACTCTATTGCGAATTCTTTGTAGAATCAAATCTGCGCTCAATTGCTGCCAAACGATGGGTGGACGGGATCAAGTGTGAGATCAAGACATGAGACGTCACAAAACGGTCGATGATTTTCTTGACAACGCCGAATACTGGCCACCTGAACTTGCTCGGTTGAGAAAGATTCTGCAATCGACGGGCTTGGAAGAAACCGTGAAATGGGGCAGTCCCGTCTATACCCATGCGGGAAAAAACATAGTCGGCATCGGCGGCTTTAAATCCTATTTTGGTTTGTGGTTCTTCCAGGGCGCTTTGTTGCCTGACCCAAAAAACGTCCTGCTTAACGCCCAGCAAGGAAAAACCAAAGCACTTCGGCAATGGCGAATGACATCGGCGACAGAGATAAAAGCAACCATGATTAAATCGTATGTCAAACAGGCCATCGCGTTGGTCGACGCCGGCCGAGAAATCAAACCCGACCTGGCGAAACCGATCCAGCTGCCATTGGAGCTCAAGACGGCATTGGCGAAGGACAAAACAGCAAATGCCGCATTCCAGAAACTCACCAAAGGCAGACAGCGCGAATACGCCGAATACATCGCCGACGCCAAGCGAGCGCAAACCAGGCACAGCAGGATCGAAAAGGTATTGCCCTTGATTGCCGACGGCATCGGACTCAATGACAAGTACCGAAAGTGCTGAACAAGGTTGGAAATGCCCGCCTTCCGGTCGCTCCCAAAAGCCACTTGACTGTCGTCCGACCGCAGATCATTGGCCCCAATCAAGCGAGTTAAAATCGCGGGCGGTCCTCCAAATCCGAGTGGCATTCCAGATTCGCAGGTTTGGTTGGTATACTCCTGTTTTTAATTTATCCCACCCAAACCGGGAAACACGATGTCAGGAACGATCGTTTCTACCAAAGACTCCAGCCTGCTTCTGAATGACACGCTCGGCACGTTGCCCGACGAGGTTCGGCGACACTTGAATTTTACATTGGGCCACCAATCCAACAATGTAGAACCTCAATATCTCTACCGCGCGATGGCAATTGCGATTCGGGATCGTTTGATTCCAAACTGGACCCAGACCAAAGCTAGAACAGCGCTTCCCGATGTACGCAGAACGTATTATCTGTCGCTCGAGTTTTTGATCGGTCGATCGCTAGGAAACGCAATTCAAAACCTGGACTTGGATCAGTCGGCCCGTGAGGCGTTGTCTGCCTACGGTGCGGAATTGGAAGAAATCGAAGAACAGGAATTGGATGCCGGCCTGGGTAACGGTGGCTTGGGTCGACTGGCAGCCTGCTTTCTTGACAGTTGCGCCAATCTGGAACTGCCCGTTGTCGGCTATGGGATTCGCTACGAATATGGAATGTTCCACCAAAAGATCAAGAACGGTCGCCAGGTCGAACATCCTGACCATTGGCTTCGCGATGGGAATCCGTGGGAACTGGAACGACCAGAAAAGACCAAACGAATCCCGTTTTACGGACGCACAGCGCATCATCGAGATGCCAACAACAACGACCATGCGAAATTGGTCGACACGCTCGACGTGATCGCCATTCCGTTCGACATGCCGATCCCTGGTTATCGAAACCAAACCGTCAATACACTGCGGCTGTGGAAAGCCTCGGCAACGGACGCGTTCGACCTGGATGAGTTCAACGCCGGGAGTTACCCCGAGTCAGTGGCTGCAAAAAACAATGCCGAACAGATCACGATGGTCCTGTATCCCAACGACGCCAGTGAGAACGGCAAGGAACTTCGTCTGAAACAACAGTACTTTCTCGTTTCGGCAAGCCTGCAGGACGTCATTGATCAGTGGGTCGAGCGACATGGCAAGGACTTTTCCAAGTTCGGAGAGCTCAATTGCTTTCAACTGAACGACACCCATCCGGCCTGTGCGGTCCCCGAGCTCATGCGCCTATTGATGGACGAGAACGGCTTGAGCTGGGATGACGCCTGGGAAATCACGACCAGTTGTATGGCTTACACGAACCATACGTTGTTGCCCGAAGCGTTGGAACGATGGTCCGTGCGGCTATTCAGCAGCCTGCTCCCCCGTATCCTCGAAATCATTTACGAGATCAACGCAAGGTTTTTGGTAGAGGTCGACAAGCAATGGCCCGGTGACGTGGAACAACGGAAACGAATGTCACTGATCGAAGAGGGAGCCAACCCGCATGTGCGAATGGCCTATCTCGCGATTGTTGGCAGTTTTTCCGTCAACGGCGTCGCGCGACTGCATACGCGTCTACTCAAGGATGGGTTGTTCTCCGATTTCAATGCGATGTGGCCGAAGAAGTTTAACAACAAAACTAACGGAGTGACTCAACGACGCTGGCTGGCCCATTGCAATCCGAAGCTGCGGGATTTGATCAACGAGGCGATTGGCAACAATTGGGAAACCGACCTGAGCCAGATCTCTCAGTTGAAATCGTTCGCGGAAGATAAGGAGTTCAAGAAACGATGGGGCCAGGTCAAACTGGAAAACAAAATCCGCTTGGCAAACTATGTCAAACAGAGGACTGGCGTTTCGTTCGGAATCAACTCCATCTTCGATGTCCAGGTCAAACGAATTCACGAATACAAACGGCAACTCCTGAACGTCCTGCACGCCATTCATTTGTATGATCGAATTTCTAACGGCGACACCAAGGGCATGGTGCCCCGCTGCATCCTGATTGGGGGTAAGGCGGCACCCGGTTACCACATTGCCAAGCTGATTATTAAATTGGTCAATCATGTTGCCAATACGATTAACCGGGATGAAAAAGCCGATGGCTTGCTAAAGATGGTCTTCTTTCCCAACTATCGTGTTTCCGCCATGGAAGCGATTTGCCCTGGAACGGAGCTGTCCGAACAGATCTCAACTGCGGGAAAAGAAGCTTCGGGAACCGGGAACATGAAATTCATGATGAATGGAGCGTTGACGATCGGAACTTTTGATGGAGCGAATATCGAAATTCGCGAACAGGCAGGTGAAGAAAACTTCTTCCTTTTCGGGCTGGATGATGCGGGTGTGGTCGAAACAAAAAAGAATTATCGGCCCAACGACATCATCGCCGGCGACGAAGACATTCAAAGAGTCATGCAATTGTTGGAACGTGGTCAGTTCAACCCCAAACAGCCTGGAGTCTTTGAAATTTTGACGGCCGGGCTGAGAAACCCAAATGACCAGTGGCTGACGATCGCCGATCTTCGCAGTTACATCGATGCCCAGGCGAGGGTTAATGATGCCTACCACGACCAGGACCATTGGAATCAGATGAGTATCCTGAATACGGCCAATAGTGGCAAGTTCTCAAGCGATCGAACGATTGGTCAGTATGCGGAAGAAATCTGGAAGATTGAGGCCATTCGAGATTAGCGGGACAAAGGGTGACGGCGATTCGGATTGCGTGAAAATGCCTGCACTCGAATCATCCAGAATTCAAACAGGCCCCTTTGGCCCGGATAATCACTGAACTTTGATTTCATTCTGAACGTTTCGCACGCCGGAAACTTTCATCGCGACGGATTGGGCGACCTGCTTTAAGTAAAACGAATCCAACTCTCCTGTCAGCAAGACCTCGTCTCCCTGAGTTGTGCATTTGATGGCACTTAGTTGTGAGTATCCCAGTCTTTCGAAGGTTTGCCGAATTCGTTCCTCCAGCGTCTGGCCATCGCCAGAACCATCAAAGATCGCGCCGGCATTTGTCATCGTTGTCTTTGTCCAAATCATTCAAGAATAGAATTTGTTTGCCAATACCCTAACAAATATTTCGCGTTTCGGAAATTGGTTTATTCAAAATTGCCGATCTTCAGGGTGTGCGATTTCGCCTGCCAGCTAACGTCCGTTCGCAAGCCAGGTTGTTAACAAGACATTTTTTTTGACATCCGAATCAACAACCACCGGCAGAGCCGGTGGTATGAGGAAGGCCCCTGAAAGGGTCGAAAATCGTAACCCGACGCGTGAGCAAGGGAACGCAGTTATCATCCCTCGCTAACGCCTCGGGTTACTACAAAGAGCGGCAGAGCCTTATTGGCACGCACCAGCAGAGCTGGTGGTTTACGAAAGTGAATTAGAACGATCGGGGGAACATGGACATATCTGCATTCTGTTGGGTTCGTGATAGATTACTGCCAGCGTCTATTGCCTTTACCTGCCGAACGGATGACCGAGGAAAACAATGCTTCAAGTTAGTCGACTCCTTGTGCCGATCGATTTCAGCGAATTCTCCAATCAGGCGCTACGTTACGGAATCGAACTTACGCAAAGGTTCAACGCGGAACTGCACTTGCTGCATGTACTGGAAGTTCACTCGTCCGGTGCGCCCGTGTTTACGATGGGGCTGGCATTACCTGAAAGGCAGGAAGAATCAAACGAAGTCGCTCTCAAGAGACTGGAGGCCCTTCCGGGAAGCGATATTCCGGAATCATCTCGGGTCGTTCGTGCGACTGCACATGGGTCACCGTTGGTTCAAATTATTCGATACGCCAGCGACCAAGAAATCGATATGATTATCATGGGAACCCACGGCAGAACCGGATTGACCCATGTTTTGCTGGGTAGCGTCGCGGAAAATGTTGTTCGACAGGCGCCATGCCCCGTTCTGATCGTCCGAAATGAAGGACATCAATTCGTCGCGTTCTGAGCACCTATTTTGAGTTTCTCGAAAAGAACGCCTTCTCCCAACCCGGATTGGCGGCAAGATCATCCGTTCGGATTCGAACTGCTACCACTAAACGGGACCTTCAACACCAATCAGGCGGAGCGGCGATGCCGTGCTTGCTCGCAGTTTGGCGACGACCGCACGGATTTGAGCGGATCGAATTGAATAATTTTTTTTGACGGAGTCGCAATGAAAACCACCAACTCACGACTTCCACTGCACCAGGAAGTGCTGCTACTGGCATTAAATGACAAAAAAGGCACCGTGGCCAATGGTACCTGGCATCACCTGTCGATGGGCGGGGCGGTACTGTCGGAATTAATTCTGCGGGGCAGTGTGGAGGTTGAAACCAAAGGCAAAAAATCCTTCCTGAAGCTCATCGACAGTAAACCGACGGGGGACGCAGTATTGGATGCTGCAATCGACAAGGTCGTCGCCGCGAAGCGTCGTGCAACTCTCGAAACCTGGGTTTCGCGTTTTGCCACAATCAAAGGCTTACTCCCTCTTGTTGCCAGCCAATTGTGCGCAAAAAAGATCCTGCGAGCCGATGAAAGACAAGTGTTTTTATTTTTTAAACAGAAGATCTATCCCGAGCGCGATCGCGGCCCCGAAAAGCAGATCATTGCTCGCCTTCGGCACGCCATTTTTCACAGTGGGAAAGATGCAGATCCGCGAACGATCATTCTGTTGTCCCTGGCCCACTCCAGCAATTTGCTACCGCTCGTCATTGACAAATCTCGCCTGAAACAGAGGAAGCAGCATATCGAGAACATCACCCGGGGAGGCACGCTTGGCAAAGCAACGAAAGGTGCGATCGAGAGTGCGAGGGCAGCAATCCTGGTCGCGACCACGATTCCGGTCATGACAGCCACACACACCCACTAGCCAGCCGTCCCAACGGTGATTCTCGGAAGAAACGTCTTGGAAACGATGCTTCTCCCGTTCCCGGTTTCTGGCGGGAATCAAGATGGGGACGGAGCCGTTATCCAAGACCAGCAGATAGTCGAAATCAAAAATTGCCGTTATGGCTAGTGCATCGTCAAGCTTAAGTTTTGGGTTCGCCGGATTCGCCAGAATTCGGATAGCTCGGCGATTCACTGAAGTCTGGCGACGCCAGCTACTTCACCAAACCCAATTCTCCGCGTTGACAATACAAAAACTTGAATATTGGGGCCCACCATTCGATTCAACCTGAAAATCTAAATACGAAATAAATAGCTGAAACCAAGTTCAAGATTTTACTTGGCCAAAGGCACACAATCGGGTCCCTCCTGAGGAATGCTTCAGTCACCAAGATGTGCGATCTCGGCAGAAACATTGAGTCAGACGAGCCAATTCGCTCGTCGATTTCCTGGAGACAACTTCATTCCCGGGAACCAAGCCGGCGACGAAAAAACTTCCATCGGGTTTCGTTTTTGGATCATAATAGGCAACAGGGCAGAAGTGGACTCAACTCCATCAACGACGCGCAAGTCCTGGCGTTGCGATCAGCCACAATTCGTCCGATTATCAGGTTGCCACAGACTGACGATTTCATCGCAGCGAGAAATATATGATGAGCGTTCTCACCAATCCTGTTTACGCCGTTCTATTTTTTGCTGGCGTCCTGTTTTCAAATCAACTCGCCTTCGCTCAACGTCAGGAAATTCCAGAAGTTCTTCAGCCTTGGAAGGACTGGGTCACCTGGAATGACGCACAACGGGATTGCCCTCCCGCATACAACAACGTTGACGATCGCATTTGTTTTTGGCCGTCCCGTTTGACATTGAACGCGACACCTCAGACCGGCGAATGGAAGATCACGGTGGTCGTATTTGCGGAAACCTGGATGCCATTGCCCGGCAACACTGACATTTGGCCTCTCAATGTGTTGGGCAATGGCGGCCCGGCGGTTGTCGTTGAGCGAGACGGTCGACCGGCCGTGAAATTGCAAAAGGGCCGTCACGAACTATCCGGTGAATTCACCTGGGAACAAATGCCACAGCGAATCTCAATCCCCAAAGAGATTGGGATCCTGTCTTTGACAGTCGGCGATCAGCCGGTTCCGATACCGAACTGGGACGCGGATGGGCATGTCTGGTTGAAGCGACTGCGAACCGACGAAACCGAAAAGAATCTCCTTGCCGCTCAAGTCTACCGATTAATTGAAGACGGCATCCCCGTCTGGCTGCATACCGACGTCGAACTGACCGTTTCAGGAAAGAGCCGAGAGGAAGAGCTGGGTTGGATCCTCCCAGAGGGTTGGTTATTGGCAACCGTCGAAAGTCCGATACCGGTGGCGGTGGACGAACAAGGACGCATCAAAGCCCAGGTGCGCGCCGGAAAATGGACGGTTAGCCTGCACATGTTTCGGGCAGCCAACCGCGGCGACATCAAATATGCTCCCGAAGCTCAGCCCGTCGTTGACCGCGAATTGGTAGCCTTTCGAGCCAAACCGGAATTTCGGCTGGTTGACCTGACCGGCATCAAGCAAATGGACGTCACACAGACTACGTTTCCAGCCAAGTGGCGTAACCTGCAAGTTTCCGTTCCCGTCTACCAGTGGGAAACCGCCTCCACAATCGGAATTGCCGAAAAGAGCCGTGGACTTGGGGTGCAGCAACCGGAAGGTCTCAAGAACACCCGCCAGTTCTGGCTTGATGAAGATGGACGGGGGCTGACCTACAGCGACAAATTGACCGGAGAGATGCAGCAGATCTGGCGCCTGGATACCGCGTCCGGCCAGCAACTCGGGGCCGTCCGCATCGATGGCAAAGGCCAACTGATTACGTCCAATTCGCAAACCGGAGCCCACGGTGTCGAAATTCGAACTCGAAACCTGGACCTGGACGCCATCGGCAGGATCAACAATGCTCGTTACATTCCTGCGGTTGGCTGGCAAACTGATGTGGATCGCCTGTCGGCTACCATCAACCTGCCGCCCGGCTGGCGCATGCTTGCGCTTTTTGGTGCCGATACGGTTTACGGTGATTGGCTAACGGCTTGGTCGCTACTGGACCTGTTTCTGTTGCTGCTGTTCGGATTAGCCGTCTTTCGTTTGTGGGGAATTCCCGCAGGCATCATCGCCTTGGTCGCATTCGCTTTGGCGTATCACGAACCGGGTTCACCCCGACTGACCTGGCTATTTCTCCTCATGCCGATTGGTTTGCTACGAGTAATTCCCGAGGGCACCGTGAACAAATGGATCAAGTTTTGGAAGTTGATCGCCGTCGCGCTTCTCATCGTCAATCTAGCTCCCTTTCTTGGGAATCAAATTCAAAACGCGCTGTATCCCCAACTCGAGCAGACGGGTATCAATTTTGGATCGCGCCCCATGTTCGGTGGTCTCATTTTTGCCTATCGAAAATCAGCCGCGGTTGCCGACTTGGCCTACGAAGCAGATGGCATTTCGCCACAACTGTCGACCGCATCAAAAGGGCAACGGCGGTCGAGGTTTCAAACTTCCAATTTGAGGTTCGACCCAAAGGCACAGATTCAAACGGGCCCCGCGCAACCTTCCTGGCGATGGAACCGAGTGCTTTGCCAATGGGACGAATCCGTTTCCGCAAGCCAACAAATCCAACCGATCCTGATTTCCCGCAACGTCAATCGGTTCATCGCGATCCTGCGCATCATTCTTTTGGGAATTCTGACCGCCATCGTCTTGGGCGGCGTCCGTTTGCCAACGCTGTTTCCCACGCGAAAGATTGCGGCGGCAGTTTTGGTCGTGACCGCTGGACTGGCTGCTTGCCAGCCGGCCTACGCCCAGGAAATCCCCAACCAAAACATGTTGGACGAACTGCGCGAACGACTGCTGGAGCCAAGCGACGCCTTTCCGCGGGCGGGAGAGATTCCGACGGTCCGGCTGAAGATTGAGGAGAACCGGGTTGAAATGACCGCCGAGATCCACACGATGCAGGAAGTTGCCGTTCCGCTGCCTGGACAAATCCCCACCTGGTCTCCGGTCTCAGTAACCGTCGATGGCAAGCCCACTGAATTGGTGTGTCGAAAAGATGGATTTTTGTGGACCGTATTGCCCGCCGGCGTCCATCAAGTGGTCGTTCAATCCATGCTACCCGATGTTTCCGAATGGCAGTGGACATTCTTGCTCAAGCCCCGAACCGTGACCATCGATGCACCAGACTGGGCCGTAACCGGACTTCGCCCCAATCGAGTCCCGGAAGATCAGGTCTTTTTTGCACGAGAAAGAGAAACGAACGACGAGAATGCATCTTACGATCAAAAGGACTTCAACGTGATCGTCGCGGTCGACCGCCAACTGGAAACCGGTTTGGTCTGGCAGGTCCGCAACGAAGTGACTCGTCTTTCGTCGCGAGGCAAAGCCATCTCAATTAAGGTGCCATTGCTTCCCGGAGAAAGTGTATTGACCCCTAATTTGGTCGTGGAAGATCATTCGATCGAAGTCAGACTTGGCGCCGGCCAGCAGAAATTTTCCTGGGTTAGCGAACTCCCGGAGGGAGTGGACGTCGAGTTAAAAGCGGCGGAGACGGACGAGTGGGTGGAACGTTGGCACCTGGTAACGTCGCCGGTTTGGAACATGGCAAGCACGGGCTTGGCTCCGGTCTTTGAAGTTCAACCCGAACACCTCGTCCCCGTCTGGAATCCTTGGCCGGGAGAACAAGTGACTCTGGCGTTTACACGACCCGCCGCGGTAACGGGCGAAACGTTGACGGTGCAAAAAGTCGAACACGAAACTGAGCTGTCCACGCGACTTCGAAACATGGCATTAACGATTGACTTGGAATCCAGTTTGGGCGGTGAGTTCAAAATTGGTCTGGAATCGAACGCCGAAGTATCTTCGGTCGAAGTCAGTGGCCAATCGATTCCGGTCCGCTTCGACGGATCGCAGTTAATTGTGCCGGTCCAGCCGGGCAAGCAAAAGGTCAACGTCAATTGGCGTACCGAAGAGTCGATGCAAGCGGTGGCCAAAGTTGGAAAAGTAACGCTTCCGGTCGAGTGCGCCAATATTTCAACTTTGGTACGCGTGCCACGGGAAAGCCGATGGGTGCTTTGGACCAGTGGACCGACAATGGGACCGGCGGTCCGATTCTGGGTGATTCTGGTGTTCGCCATTCTGGCAGCATTCGTGTTGGGCGGATTGAAATGGTCTCCACTAGGAAGAATGGAATGGGTGTTGCTAGGAATCGGACTCACCCAGGTTCATATCGCTGCGGCGATGATCGTTGTGACCTGGCTGTTCCTGTTGGCCTGGCGCGGCAGAAGCAATCCCGAATCGTCCAAACGGTGGCTCTTCAACTTGGGGCAGATTGGACTCGTTCTGCTCACCGTGGTTGCCCTCGGCGTGCTTGTCGTTACCGTCTGCGCCGGCTTGTTAGGCGATCCGGAAATGTTCATCATCGGCAATGGCTCTTCAAGATCCTATTTGAATTGGTTTCAGCCGCGGTCCGCAAACAGCCTTCCCGAACCGAGGGTCATTTCAACGTCGATCTGGTTCTACCGACTGCTGATGTTGTTCTGGGCCCTGTGGCTGGCGTCGGCGCTGCTACGCTGGCTAACCAATGGTTGGAAGCAATTCAGCCACGGAGGAGCCTGGCGTTACAAGCCGATCATTGCCGCAGTCACCGATGCCACGGTTGTCAATGAAGCCACTGATTAGTACGACGGAGCCGGCTAGCAAAATCAAAAGGGACGGGCTTGGCGAGAAAAGCCGGTATCAACGGTGCAGAATCGGTGTGCGTCCCCTTGGGGGAAATGCTTATCGCGAGTCGCCAACGCGACACTGTCGTACTTGAGCGTTTCCGAGTTTGGCGTTCGTGTTTCTTGTTGCGGCTGTGGTTTCCAGGCGCTGGAAGCCTCAGCCTCAGACTACAGACTACCGTTGGAAATGCTCTGGCCCGCCTCTCCCTCGATCGCCCGGACCAAGTTGATTCGTCGAGAGAGGAGAGACCTCAATTCTTGATCAGAGATGTTTCTTGAACCAGTTGATTGCCAGTTCCTGGGCTTCCATTCTTTTTTGATCGTAGATCCCGTAGTGCTTGATTCCCTCCACGGTGACCAGTTTCTTGACACCCGTCGCCCGCTCGAAGGCCGCGATTGCATGGTCCTCGTTGTTAAACAGTTCTTCCTTCTCAGCGATGATGAAGAGTTTCGCGCAATCACGGCAACGGCTGATGTCCTCAACCGGAGCGTATCGCATCAGCTTCTCCCAGACCGGCTGACCACGCATGTTGTTGAAATTCGCAAACGGCGCGGGATAACCAATATCGCCGCGTGTTCGCTGAGTGGCCTGTTGAAACACGTATTTGCGTAGCTGGGGATTCTCGATCGCCCAACGACTGTCCAGCGACGCCACCTGGCTGACAAACGCTTTCACACGGGGATCACGGGCGGCAACATAGACGACGTGGCCGCCTGAGAACGATGAACCCCAGATGCCGATGCGGCCGGGGTCACACCGATCTTCACCTTGCACCCAATGCAACACATTCATGATGTCAGTTGTCTGATCGATGGGGTCCACGACACCCTTGACCTGGATGACTTCCGCCACCCATTTGCCTTCGACTTTGACAGGCTTCGCCTTGGCAATCAATCGTGAATCGCTGTTGCCCCAACCACGATAATCAAAAGTCACGACCAGGAAACCGGATCTGGCGAACGCCACCGCATCGGGTCGCAGTGCTTCGGCCGTACCACCCCAACCGTGACTCATCACGATCGTTGGCAATCTTCCTTCGATTTTGCGTGGCGAAAACACCTCCGCCGAAATACGTGTGCCTTCGCTGATAATATTCGCCGATCGGAACACGACATCTGCGGGAGGCGCGAATTCGTCTTGAGCGTAACAGCTCACGGTGACGAGGGCACCGATAAACACCTTCAGCATGGTTTTCAAAACTCACCCCAAATCGGCTGAATGCCTGCGGGCACGAACCGGCACCGCTCCAATACTCTAACAACGCCGGTCCGTACAAACTCATCGACCACTGGAGTCTGCCAACTGGAAAGACAGACTGCCAAGTCATATTCACTTGGCCTTCCGAACGAGATTGTATTTGACAGGTTGCTGCAATTCGATCGTTACCTGCAAGGTGTTTTTATCCTGAAATCGTTGACGAATGCTCAGCATCCCTTCTTGGCCGGTTGCCGTCGTGTAAACGAAACCCAGAACTGCGTCACCGTTGCTCTCGACACTCCAGTTACCCAACGACGAGGTTCCGCTACTGTCGGCCCCCATGTGGAAAATATCACCTGTCTTACCGTTGACTCCCATCAGTGCGGTGGATTCCAAATCGTTATCCTTCGTATTGATTTCGACCACCTGATCTTTGATCTTCCATTCGTAGCTCGTCGTCATTTTCTTCCCCTTGGTTTCGGGGTCGACCCACGTGCCAATGATGGCATCCCACTTGGCTTTTTTCAGCTTTGAGGCAAGTGTTTCCTGGCTTGACGCGGTTTGTGTATTGACGACGACGGCTACTGAAAAAACTGCAGCGATGCCGATGATTCGTTGAATCGTGTTCATAGGGTTTTCCTGAAGCCCAGTAATCGTTGACGAGCAAACAGTCGGGCTGGTAGACCTGTTGCTCGTTCTGTTAATTGGATGGTAGCAGGCGCGAAATTTCGTCTTCGCCTGGCAAGCCAAACGAGTAGAGTGTGCCGTGAATCTCTTTCTTGAGAAAGAGAATGCTCCCGGTACCGACGAAGATCCGACCGCGAGAAATCGACGGACCACTCCAGACCGTGCCCACCGAAATCTGCTTCAATGTTCGCCCGCTGGCGATATCCAACACGACCAACTGCTCCGACACCGTCGTCGTGAAGCAGGCAATCCCGTTGGCAACCGCAATTCCCGAACCGACCGGATCACCGCCGCGATAGAAATAGGAGTCCATTTTCGGCCGCTCGTGTCGCCAATTTTCCGCGGCCAGATCAGCCGACACGCTCACAACCCGCCCGGCTTCCGGTGCGCCCGGTTTTTTCGTGTTCAACGACAGCCAGTCAATCCCGTTCGTGAAAACGTCTTTTCCGTTGGTTGCACAACCAGTCTGGATTCCACCAATCACGCTCGGTAGCGCTAACATCCGCGGGTGGGGCTGGGGCTCCAACGGATAGGCCGGCTTGCCTTCAAACATGGGTGTTTGCGCGAGTTTACGGCCGTTGCTCGCCTCCAATACATAAAAGCAACCGTTCTTGCATCCGACCCCGACGACCTTGATCGCCTTCCCTCCGACGGAAATCGAATAGATCTTGGGAGTGTCTCCCACGGAACAATCCTTGTATCGGCCGGTATTGGGATCATAGCCGGACATCGTGTGGTTATAGATGTCCCCCCGATGCAGCTGAGTGACCCATTTCTCCGCTCCCGACCTCACGTCCACAGCAATGACCGATGCCGAATAGTTGGTATCCATTCGGGGATCATCGTCCGTCGGTTTTCGCGGCGAGTTGTGTACGTCCGTGCCGAAAAAAATCGTGCCGGTGTCGGCGTCGTAGGAAGGTGTTGACCAGACCGAACTTGTTGACGGCCCGTAGTAGTACAAATGTCGACCATTGCCGTCGACGATCACGACGGGCTCATCAAACTTTTCCGGTTTGGTACCGACGTCATATTTCCATTCGACGTTACCCGTGGAAGGATTAAACGCAACCACAAATCCCCTTCCCGTGCAGCATGGGTAGTTTGGATCGAGCGGATAGGGGTGCTCGTAGCCGCCACCGCCAACCACAACTTTCCCGTCTGCAAGGATTGGCGAAGAGTTGAAAATATTGATCGGATGGTGGCCGGGAAATCCTTCCTTTCGTGTGTTCACTTTCCATTTCTCGCGTCCCGATTCGCGATCGAGAGCATAAAACACGCCCGCCGAATCGCCAAAATAGACACTGGTATCGGTCACGAGCGCGGACGTCATGATCCCGCGTTCGGCGTCAATCAGGTTGCTTCCACCTTTCGGCAATGATGCCGGATCAAGACCTTCGTTTGGGGGACGATAAACCCAGTCCAGTGAGCCGTCCGGTTTCAACTTGTAAAACGCCGGATAAGTTGCCGTCCCAAAATAAACGCATCCCCCCACGACCGATGGCGTCGCGTGAATGGCGCCAATTTTTTTGGTCGAGTCTTTCGGCGGGAAACGCCATTTTTCGACCAGCTGTGCCGCGTTTGCTGGGGAAAGCGCCGACTCAGCCGAATTGAATCGCCACCCAAGAACGTCGTGATTGTAGGACGACCAGTCCGCATCGGTTACGCTGAATTGGCTATCTGGCAATCCGTCGGTAGCGATATCTGCGGCGGCAACCGGCGTTTTGACTTCGGACGAATCGGTTTGAGCGAACAGCGAACTTTCGAAGCTCGCAACGGCCAGGCACCCAACGCATCCTGCCATCCAAATCGTTTTGCTATTCATTCGGTACCTGGTTCCTTTCTCCCTACGCGCTCGCATATCGCACCCCCATCGCTTGTCAACCGTTTTCGGACGGTGGCCTATCGACTTGATTGACTCAACAACTCTGCCACTTCGGTCCGAATGCGTCGAATCCGAACTTCGCTGTATTCGATACCGAGCGATTGATAAACGAATCGATACACGCTGGCCAACTCCGCATTCCATGGGATGCTGACCGCCTCGAGTGCATTCAGGCCATCCTGATTCCTCGCTTGCATTTCCGCATTGTGCTCGAGCAAAACTCGAACTACATCTGGCTGGCAAAAGAAGCTGGCCGCGTACAACGCGGTGCTGCCGCTATTGTTTTGGATCTCGAGGTTAGCCCCACCCTCGACCAAAGCAATTGCTGCTTCGGGCTGCCCGAAGATCGCCGCGAGAATCAGCGGAGTACTGCCGCCGACTGGTTCTTTTCCATCCAGAAAAGTTCCGGCCGCCACGTGCTGCCGAATTGCCAAAACGTTGCCCTTCGCCGCCGCCTCCCAAACATTCATCGCGGGCGGCTGTGGCGAACTTGCGTCGGAATCCAGCATGGAAGTGTGCTGCAAAAGCAAAACAATGATGTTGGGCTGCGCCGCTTTGATACGATCCAGGTCAAGCGGTGTTCCCATCGCAGCACCCAGTTGGGTGTAAATCGCTTCCAGCTCAGGGTTCCAGGTTGGCGAGGCAAGATCCATCGACGTGAAACCAAGTCCGTTTCGGGCGCGAGCCGACGCACCCTGATTCAATAACAACTCGACGATGTCGCGGTCAGCAACAAACGCGGCCATGTGCAGCGCTGTATTGCCCTCGACATCCGTCAGCGAAATGTCCGCTCCTGCATCAAGCAAGACCTCCGCGACGTCGATCCGGCCAAACAATGCCGCAACGTGAAGCGGCGTCAAATCCCGCTCCTCCAACCTTGCGTCCACCCCGACGCCGCGATGGAGCGCACGATTCACGGCAGCCACATCACCGTCCCGAGCCGCCGACCAAAGATCATCCCGGGGGTTCGTGACGCAACTGACCAAGTGCATTCGGTTGCCAAGTCGTGGAACTGACGTGGCATCCACTATTCCGCTTTGCGGCAGTTGCAACACCACGGCCAGCAGAATTGAAGCGGCCAGTACAGCGACAAAAAAGGCATATCGAGGGCGAATTGCCATTGGGAGCGTACGACGTGCCTCGGACTCGCGAGCGAGCGATTGCAAACCACCGCCCACTGTCTGCTCCTCGGGAGCAACCAGGGCCAGTCGTGACATTTGTCGCAGGTGGGAGTCAATGTCGACTCTCAGTCCGAACTCTCGGCGCAACTCTGCGTTGTGAGCAAGGGCTTCATCCAGCCGTCGCACTTCCTCGGCGGTAGCGGAACCCGATAGATATCTTTCCATCAACCGTTGCTGCATCATCTAAATCGCCTCCGCTTGCAAACGCTGACTGACACATTGATAGAGCTTCTCCCGCAACCGACCCAGCAATTTGTACAGCGAATTCGGCGACTTCCCTTGCGATTGAGCCATATCCACCATCGAACGATCTCGCAAATGCGAAGCCAGTAAAATCTCGCGATGAGCGGGAGAAAATTTCTCCAAACACTGTCTGACCGCGGCTTGTCGTAGTCCATGCTCTACGGCATCCGTTGACTCTACCTCGTCGGCGATCAACTCCAGCGTTTGTTGGCTGAGAACACAATGCTCTCGCCGAAGTCCGTCAATCATTTGCAGGCATTTGTATCGAACAATCACCTTGGCCCAAGGCAAAAACCCCTTGACTTCCTCAACCTGGTTACGCTTCTGCCACATCGTAACGCTCGCTTCCTGCAGTGCTTCGTCGACCAGATCCCAATTCGGTAAAATACTGCGCGCCAACGCTCGTAACGCTGGCTCATTAGCCACAAACCGCTGCAAGAAATTCTCTTCCGAGGTCATTTTTTGTTGACTGGGGATTTTCATACACACTCTTATCCGGCAACCGTACAAAACCTGCCTGGAATTCTCGCGACAAAAACCAAAAAAGAGAAACTGCGAGGAAAAACGTTCAAAACGTCTCACCAAAGACTTTTTGGACAAAGAAGACTCGGTCACGAAGAGCAGCCAGGCATTTAACGAGCTCGCCTAACAGCGCAAGAACAACGACCACTTTCCACGACCAAAACTCTCGTTCTCCCTGCTGCAGTTTCTGGAAGGTTGAGGTTTGCTCGATCGCCCGGATCCTCGCGGGAAATGCGAACCCTTTGTCAGCTTTGACGACCCGCGAGCATATGCAAGGTCTTCGCTGCCGACCGATGGGGATTTCAACAACTACAAAATGATTTTGAAAAACCAAATCGCTTTTGACCTTCGCCTGTACGACAACTCCTAATCCAACGAGTCAATCAAGGCATCGATTTCTGCCGCACCCATGGAGTTGGCCGTTTCTTCCAGCATCTTCCGCAAATGCCTTTTGCCTTCATAACTTGCACCGGGGAATCCGATGTTGCCCAACGGGCCGTTCGCATCGATCAGAATCGTTCCATCGCCGTCCAGGATAGCGTGGAACGGGACTCCGTGATGTTTCCCTGAGGTTATTATCTCGTAAATTTCTTCTGCGTTTTCGTCTCGGACGCCGTCGATTTTCACAATGACATAATCCATTTGCAAAACGTCCTTTTGCGAGTCAATCCACTCTGCCATCCGCAGACAAGGTGCACAACGCGTATGGCCCGTGATCACCCAAACTTTACGATTTGATTCTTTGGCATCGTTCAACGCAGCGCTCAGTTTCGCCTTGGCGTCAATTACCTCACCTTTGTGGTTACGAATGAACTCCTCGACTCGCTGCTTGGACATATCATCTGTCAGATCAACCGTCAGTCGCTCAAGTTCAGTTCCCGCGGCGTCGATTGCGAGAATGTTGATCTGATTCTCGTTTGGCAAGTCCCAACCTCGATCTTGCAAGGCTTGCTTGACGTCCTCTCGTTGTGACGTTGGATGGCTAACCACCAGAGGGAAATACCAAAACATGTCGTCGCGATCTTGAGTGTCGAGTAAGCTCTGCCCAAATTGTTCAACTTCCTGACCACTGCCACAGATCAAAACCAGTGCGTTCGCGGAATTGAGCTGGCAATGGCGATAGAGGCGCGTCAGTCGATGGTCGAGGGTCTCGCTGGCCTTCGTTCGAGGTGCGCGTCCGACTTGAAACGTTTGCCGGGGACGTTCTTCATCTTCCATCACCATACATTGGCCAAGATAGCTGTCTCCTTCGTTCGGGACCTGGGGGTCGTTGATCCGCAACACCAGTGGAATCGAGGTTGGCACATTGGCAAACTCGAATTCCCCGTTCGAATTGGTTTTTTCGACAGAGCGCTCCATCACTTTGGATGTGCTGTAAAAACCAAGGTCTTCGGCTTCCGGATCGACCAGTCGGACTTCCATTTGGACCTTGCAGTTTTGAAGAGGCTGACCCTCGACATCGATCAGTCGACCTCGGAATCGGTTTGTTGGACTTAGTTCGATTGAGATTGATTTCGCTCGTTCCACATCTGCAAATGTAAACCCGGCCGAATTCTTGTCGGCGGCCATGGCAAAAAATGCAAACCGCTCGCCCAATCCTCGAAACTCGAACTTACCGTTTTCGGATGTGGTTCCGGTGTCGGTGAAACGGAATTTCCCGTCGGTCGCTTGAATAAGGACGGTTGCGGCACTGGCACCTTCCGAACCTCCGGGCAGTTTAACCGTACCCGAAATGGACTGCATCCCAGCGCTTTTACGATGAAAGCGTATTTCGTTCGGGCCACCGTTCTTAACGATCAAAGT
Source organism: Pirellulaceae bacterium (assembly GCA_942492215.1). Lineage (GTDB taxonomy): Bacteria > Planctomycetota > Planctomycetia > Pirellulales > Pirellulaceae > Mariniblastus. The sequence goes on along the minus strand of CALODY010000008.1, from coordinate 96,960 downwards.
CTTGGAATCGTTGTAGTTGTGGGAATAAATGTTTGCCTTGATCTTGCCCGGCGCGGAAAACGTCTGAGCGACCCCATCCTCGTCGGTCGTAACAAACCACCGTGGACCGGCATTGCCTCGCCCTTTGTTCGTGCGAAAAGTTTGTTCCCTGGACATGGCAATGGCCGTATTTGCCATTGGCGAATTGCCTTCACCGACCGTCGCCACGATTTTGACAGGTACGCCGCGCGAGATGGTCAATTCAGGACGATTCAAGGTTCCGTCCTCATTAACCAACACTCCATCCCAGAAAGAACTCGTCCACTGAGAATCAACGACGTACACACCGTAGGGAACGCCCGTCAACACATCGGCTGAAAAGTTTCCATCCCCATCGGTACGAGCGTATAACTGATCGACTCGGTTCTCTGCTGGATAGTCAAAACACGTGAGTTGAACGAAAAATCCACCCCGGACGCCTTCGGGCAAGATGACTTTGCCACTGATCCGTTTCCGTTCAAATCTCTTGACCTTGACCGTCCAAACCTCGTCCGTCCTTTCATTGCTGTCCGCGTACCAGTCGTTATCGAACACCATGATGAACGCTTGCGACCCGGGCGCTTCAGGGACCCACGTAATCTGCACCTCTCCGTTTTCGTCGGAACTCATGGGATAGCCTTTTTCGGCGACCGCTCCGATTTCCCGATCCATCGACTGTGGAATCAAACCAACGTTGGCAACGGGCTCTCCGCTATCATCAACCAGTTTAATCGTTTGCGTCGTTCCTTGCGCACGCGACTTGGTCACTAATTCAAACTCGTTGAGTTTGGCCGTGTCGGGTTGATCGTAAAAACTGATCACGGCGGCAGTGCCGTCAGGTGCCCGCGCCGAAATACGAGTCAAAGGTTCGTCGGCTGGTAACTTGATGATCGCCAACCCATCCGCATTTGTTTTCAATGCGTGATCGACGAGGGTTGCGTTTGGGATTGGGTTGGAGTCTTGATCAACCACGCGCACCTTTACCCTGCGCACGGGCGTCAGCGTTGTTTTCAATCCATCGGCGCAGATCTTCCGAATTTCAAAGCCCGAAAACAGGAGCTTTTTCATGAACAGATCGTCGTTGGTGGCAATGACCACCTCCGCAAACGTTCCATGTTCGAAAGCCGATAACAAAGCCGTGATTCGGTTTCCCTCAATTTCGCATCCCTGATCGATTCTGTTTCTATTTTTTTGAAAGTGAGCCGTAAAATCCGCCGCCGGTTTTCCATTCGGCAGGAATACATCGATGCGGACTTTGTACCGTTGATCTTCGCCATCGGTTAGCAGCCAGTCCTCGAATTTGGGTTTCGTCGCCTCTTGTTGGCTCGGAATCGCCCCATTCATCGACATGGTGAAGATCGCTGCCAGCAAAATAGCCGGCGTCAAGACGAGAATGCGCATGCGACTCTCCAAATCTTTTTCAAGGAAGGTTGAGAAAACGATTCAAACGCTTTCACGCTGAAACAAAGCCAATATCAATTCGGCATTCATTGTGCACAGTTATGCCGACGTGGCAATCGATAGGGCAAACAAAACCTGCACAGCCTGTCGATGGAGGATGTCGACTCACGTGGCCCGACTTGTCCTACAGAGTGGAAGCTTTATTGTTTGGGCCACAGGATCCAATCACCGCGTACCTCTTGAGCCGATTGTAAAAAATCAAACTCTTGACGTTCGCCTTGGGAGTTCGTTAATGGCTCAGCATGATCGTCCCGTCGATCAACACCGACGCTATCGATGCAGGGTCGTTCCTCATCCAATTTGTATCGGATCAAATCTCCGGTCACTTGGTCTTTGGGAATTTCGACAATGTAGGTCGGTGCCAGTTTACTGACGTTTTCGGGAAACCTTCCCTTTTTTCGTTTAAACCGTTCACAGGCAATCGCCAACGAAACCGCATCCCGACGCGCCGTCGAGCGTCAAGTGTACTCCCGCAAGCCGTGAAGAGACGCAGCATTTGCGAATAAATTAACGAGATGATGATTGACTGTCGGTTGATGGTCGTTTTCTGCCAATATCTTTTCAAACGAATCTGGTTGCGCGTAATTCGGTTTGGCCAATTCGTTATTAGCCATCGAAATGTAAGTTTCAAAATTTTCAAGCGTCTTTTTTCGAGAGGAAGTCAATCCCAAGCGAATCAGGTTGACTGTTCCGATTTTGTCCATCTCGGCTTTGCCCAGCATGCCGGACATTACCGACAAACCCTGGTGCGTCAGTCGACCATCGCCATTCCCATCATCGGTATAAAAAGCTGTTGCAGCGTGTCGCGAGACGCGGCGACCTCGCCCTCCAGTTCGCCGGTCAGTTTCGACTCGAATCGTTCGTAGCCTAAAATCAAGGCAAAAACTGGCTGGGGCAGAAAAAACTCAGGAGCCAGCAAACGGACAATGCAGGACTCCGCAGGGGCAATTTTTCAACAACCGAGACCTGCTTGCCCAAGTTGTGCACGCACCCTGATCGAGAGTTGCGGCACAATTCTTCCGATGAATAGCAACTTCCGCTACATTGAGATCAAACGACTCTCTGTACTTTCAACCGGATCCAGCTAGAAGTATCCAGATCAGCCGAGGAAGATAAGTGGAACGGTCGCGAGCAGTACAGGCAAAATGAAATTCAGATTTTCCATCGCAATTTCGTTTTTGGCGGGTCTGTTGATCTTTCTTGTCACTCACCTCTTCCTCGCCGGCGTGGCGCTTCCAGCCGTGCATGCCGGCTGGAGATCCCTGCGCACCGGAGCGTGGATCATGCATTCTGACCCACAGCGTCGCCGCGGACTCGTTTGCGGCGCTTTTTGCATCGCCACTGGATTCTGGAAAGCCGCAGCAGCAGCGTTTGGTTCAGTAATCGTATTCGTCATCGCGTCTCGCGTTACGGGTCAACCGCCTAACATGGACCGATTTGCCAACACGATGCTGATTCTCACCGGTGGCGTCGTCATCACGACGATCGTTGGTCTGGCAGCAACACTTGCCGCGTTGGCATTTGGCATCCGAGTTTGGGTTCACCCGGGACTACGAGAGATGACAGGCGGTAACCTGTCTGCCATCAAGCAACTGCCGCTCGGCTTCGGATTCAATCATGCCATCTTCGTGGTCGCAACATCCTGGGCGTTTCCCATTCTCGTGTTTTGCTGTCTATTGCTGGTTGATTTCCGGTCGAACGCATTTACCGCGACGGTTATTTTGACCGGAACGCTACTTGGAATCTTGGGCTACATGTTTCTGTCATCTCGAATGATCGCCGCGGAAGTCGCCGGTTGCTGGACGTAACCTGGAAGGCAGCTGCAACATGCCAGCCGTGAAATCACGAGTCGAAAGACGGTTCCCCGCCCTTGGGGAGAAGGTGCTGGAAAGTCAGTTTCGGGGGTGCGACGGTAACCGGAACTTGGCTTTTTAAGCTGAGAAAAACGATTGGCTCCCGACGCTCTGCGTCGGCCTTTTCCAGTGCAGAATGAGGTTACCCAAACAGAAAAAACGCTCGCTATTAATCTTCAGTCATCATTGGCTCGGATCCCAGCGAACGTTTCGTTCGACCAGGTGCACCGTATTTCCGGTATCGACCAGGTCACCGGTTGTCAGCGGCGGCAGTTCGGCGGCATTGGCCTCATCCGTATCGATATGCATTTCCAATTTGTACTTCGGGCTGACACGAATCGACACGTCACCAAAAATAAGATCCCTTCCATCGCTATCGAACGCAACCGAAACGACGTCTCCGTTTTGGACACCAAACACTTCGGCATCCACCGGCGTCATGTGAATGTGTCGCCGGGCACAAATTAAACCCTGCGGCAACGTCAGTTGGCCGGCGGAGCCAATCAAAGTGACGCCAGGCGAGTTTTCCACATCGCCGGAATTTCGAACGGGAGCATCCACGCCCAGGAAGAACTCATCGGTCCGCGAAATCTCCACCTGGCACTTGCTGCGCGTCGGTCCGAGCACGCGCACGCCTTCGATACTTCGTTTGGGACCGACAATCGTCAGCTCTTCTTCGCAGGCAAATTGCCCGGGCTGACTGAGCATCTTGGCCGGCGTCAGTTTGTGCCCCGCGCCAAACAGAGTCTCCACCGCAGCGTCAGTCAAATGAATGTGACGCGCCGAAACGGCGACGGGAATGGCGGGCTCTCGCTGTACCCGATCACGCTGCTGGGCCAGCTTGGCAGCTTCTCTGCTGATCGCCCGGGCTTCGTCCGTACGTACGACCAACAGCCGTACGCGACTGTTGGCGTCGGAGATATCTGCCACAGGATTGTCGTCATTGAGTTTCACGTCACGATTGGCGTCTTCATTGATCCGGGCTCCCAGAAAACCAAAACGTTGGGCCACTCGGTGCCTGATCAGTGCACTGTTTTCGCCGATGCCAGCGGTGAATACGATCGCCTCCAGCCCTCCCATCACCGCCGCGTAGGCGCCAATGTATTTTCGCACGCGATGGGCAAATATGCCGATGCCCAAACGTGCGGCGGCGTCTCCGTCATTGGCTAATTGCTCGATATCGCGCATGTCGCGAGTGCCGGTCAAGCCGGCCAGCCCGGATTGCTTGTTCAGCAAACGATCCACATCGTCGGCCGTCAGCCCCTCGGAGCGCATGAGGTTAATCAGGATCCCGGCATCGACATCACCGGCACGCGTTCCCATGACCAACCCTTCCAACGGTGTCATGCCCATGCTCGTTTCGACACTGCGGCCATATTCGACCGCGCAAACACTGGCACCATTGCCAAGATGGCAAGTAATCACACGCAACTCACGAATGTCAGTCCCCAGATAGTCCGCTGCCTGCCGGGCCACCCAACAGTGACTGGGGCCGTGAAACCCGTACCTCCTGATTCCGTGCTTCTCGACCAAAGCCGGCGGCAGCGCGTAGAGAAACGCGCGTTTGGGCAGCGTGGAGTGAAAGGCCGTATCAAACACCGCAACGTGTTCCGCTTCTGGCAGCAACCGTAACGCCACTTCGATCCCGGCAATGTTGGCCGGATTATGCAACGGCGCCAGCGGTATCAACGATCGTAATGCCGCGACAACCTCCGTATCGATTCGCGTCGGCGCGACAAACAATCGTCCGCCATGCACCACACGATGGCCAACGGCTTGCACCGTCACTTCACGGAGCAGTTCCGGTAACACGACCTCAATCGCCAGGGCATGATCGGCATCAGGGAGAGCCATTGTCTGAATCTGCCCCGCCATTTCCAGGGTCGCCAAGCACGCGGATTTCCCGATCCGTTCGACGTCCGCCGACCGCAGATGGCTCCCGGATTGATCGTCGAACAAATCAATCTTGACGCTCGAACTGCCGCAATTGAGTACCAGAATATTCATGCTTCGATGATCACCATTAGTCGCCAAAAACGCAAGACGCCATTCCGGCCCAAAATCGATCAGGGTGCGCACCTCCCAATTCTCCACAAAAGGCGCCGATTTTGGCGAGCCGTGTCACATCCAGGATTTGCTTGAAACCACGATTGACAAGTGTCAATTAGAATTATAAATTGACAACTGTCAATGATAACCGAGCCCACGTTTGCAGGTTCCTTCATGAATATTCGACTCCCCGATGCGGAACTGGATGTGCTCAAAATCCTGTGGCAGCTGGGCAAGGCAACCGCCACGGAAATCCGGGAAAGCCAGATCCACAAGACTCCGCGACGGTCAGTACGCATTTGAGCGCCTGGTTACCAAAGAAACTGGTGCGCTGAAAAAAGAGCAAAACGGGCCGAGAATTTGTTTATGAGGCGATCGCAAAACCAGAAAAAACCCGACAAAAACTTGTTCAGAACTTCTCTGTTCAGCAGGCATTTGGACGGGTCGGAATCGAGCTGGTCAACGCAGCGCTCTTTCAAACAACGACGCCGAGCACCGATGAGCTCGAACAGCTGCAACAGCTTTTGGACGATCTTAAGAAATCCAAGCGAGGTACCTCAAGATGACGAATGCGATTGAATGTCTGAATGAATTGTCCGTTTCATGGCAGCACCTGGTGTGGCATTCCAGTTGGCAGTCCGGGTTGCTGGCACTGCTCGTGGTGAGCGTTCTGCTGTTCGGTAAAAAACTGTCGTCACCGGTGCGCTATTCTCTCTTGATGGTGGCTTTAATCAAATTCGCCGTTCCCCCGTTTCTGGCAACTCCTATCGGAGCATTTTCGGCTTTGCCACAGACAACCGCGGTCATGGAAACCGAAGCCATCGTATTGCCCTCGGACAGTCTACAATTAGCCTCCCGATCCGATCGCGAATTTGGCCGCAATTCATTTTCTACACCATCGGAAAGTCCATCGTTTAATGGCGTCTCGACGCAGGCTGCGATTTCAAAAACTGGTCCGACGGGCGCTTTATCCCAGCGTCAACCCGCCGACATGTCGCGCGCGATCGTCACCACTGCCGGTAGCGAAACTGATAGTCACGCTGCCGTTTCACCCCTTTCGTCGATGGAATCAGCGGGAATTCGATCTGGTCAGGGCCTGATCTGGCCGACATTGGTTACCTGGATGATGTTAATTCACATAGCCGGTAGCGCCGTTTTGTTTTGGGTTCTGATCGACAAATTCCGGCGTTTGTCGGGTCTGAGACGTCGGGCACGACCGATTGAAAATCCGGTCACGTTGAAAGCGTTTGGTTTCGCCTGCGACGAACTGGGCTTCAGGTCGATGCCAAGTTTGTTTCAGTCACCAGAAATCACGACGCCGGTATCCTTTGGCTGTTCGCATCCTACCGTGATCTTGCCAACCAATTTGCTGGAGTTGCGCCCCTACGCTCTGCTGCTATGTCGCATGAGCTGGCCCATCTTCGACGACTGGATCCGTGGGCAAACTGGTTTCAAAATGCGATGCTGATCACATGGTGGTTTAATCCGGTGATTTGGTTTCTTAACGGACAAATCAGGCGCGTCCGAGAGGATTGCTGTGACGATTTGGTACTGGCGAAGAATCTTTCCAACGAAAACGAGTACAGTCAGTCACTCATTGAAATCGCAAAAGTGGCACAGAGTCCGTTCACTGGTTCGTTGGCGACCGCGTTTGGAATGGCGGAACATCCGTTGGGATCGCGAATCCGCCGTATCATGAACCCAACCATTCGCCGATTGCAGGGCCTCACTTTTGCGAGCAGCCTGGTCGTATTGACACTGGGCGTGATTTGTCTTCCAGGGATTCGAATCGCAACCGCTAACGTTGGCGCAAATACAGCAACGGAAGGGGTCGCCCCGCCGAGGGAGGCGAATTCGACAACGCGCGAATCTGAAGATCTAATCCAGCTACCAGAACAGGACACGGCGGTGCAACAAGCCGACGACTCCTCGGCGAACCAGAAATTACGCGACAAGTTCCAAATCGAAGTCATTGATTCGGTCGGCAAACCGGTTGTTGGCGCAGCCTTTTTTGCGAGCACTTGGGGCGAAGATTCCGTCAGCAAGAAACCGAAGGTCGTCAACGAAAACTACGTCACTGACGAAATGGGTCTGGTGTCGGTTGAATTGCCTGACGGTTTGAACGGCCTGCGAACATGGACTTCAAAAAAGGGTCATGTGACCCTGTTTGCCAATTGGGAAGATCGATCCTATGAAGATGTTCCTGAGCGGCTGATACTCACAATGCAACCCGGCACCATCGTGGGAGGGGTCGTCGTGGACCCGGCTGGACTGCCGATTGAAGGTGCCGTCGTCGAAGTGAGCCGATCGGGAGGAGGCAAGAAACTTGACACGAACGCCAACACGCGTCTGGGTACTTGGCTTTCCAATGGGGACGACGCGGTAGTTACCGACAAGGATGGTCGGTGGCAAATTGACAATGTTCCTGCCGGCGACGATCTCCAATTCCGCTTCAAAGTCACGCAGCCGAAGTACATTACGGAGACCCAATGGAAACCTGAAGGACATTTCAAAGTATCGCTGGAGGAATTGCGAGACAAAACGGCTCGCTTCACCCCAACACCGAATTGCCAGGAACCGCGATTGATCCTGATGGAAACCCAACTAAGGACGCTTTGATTGTCTGGGGCGACCACCCCTATTGGGAAGAAGGAAGCCAAGAAACGAAAACCGATGAAAACGGTCGATTTGAAACACAAAGTCAAGCCGAAGGTGGAATTCGCCTGACAGCGGTAGCTGAAGGTTGGATGCCGCAAACGCGACAGATCAAGCTCTCCGTCGCCGACAACGCGCCGCAAGATTTTTCGCTAACGCCGGGCAAGAAGCTGCACCTGCAATTTGTCGACGAAGACGGCCAACCGCTCCCCCAAACATACGTGCAGTTGGAACGCTGGCGGGAATCGAAGCCCTATACAATAATCGTCATCCCAACGTGCTGAACTCGAAGATCCCGTACTACGCCGACGAAAAGGGCGAATATGTTTGGGATTGGGCTCCCGATGACCCGATGGAAATAACGGTTTCCAACCGTGAGTTGAGACTAGCCAAAAAGATGACACTGACGGCCTCTGACCAGGTTCAAACCATCAAATTGTCAAAACCCTTCGCGCTGAAAGGTCGATTGGTCGATTCCGAAACGGACGCCCCCATTACCAACTTCACAATCACGCCGATCACGTTTTCCTCAACGGCAGCATCCGCCCGGGGTATCGCGCAATCGAGTCAGAAAAAACGGCTTGATTCAGCGGATTTCGAATTTGACGATGCATTCCGATACGCTGACGGCCGGCAAATTGCCTTTCGTTTTGATGCGATTGGATACCGGTCGCACACAACCGAACGATACTCCGAAGACTCTGCGTCTGATCCGGTTGAAATTCGATCTGGTGCCAACCCCAATTCGTACGGGGCGAATTGTGGATGCCGCTGGCCAGCCCGTCAACGAGGCCAGAATCTGGATAAGCCTGCCGCAAGACAGTTTCATCATTTCTCATGCAGGCGACTATTTTGGGGATTTAGAATCTCCAACTGCCAAGTCCGATCAAAATGGACAGTTCCGATACGGTACGCCGATCAACAATCACGCGATCGTGGCCGTCAAAGGGCGATATGCAGAAAAGTATTTGGTCGCCCGACGAAATCCGCGCGGGTGACCTGCAACCGCGACCCTGGGCGCGAGTCGGAAGGGACAGCTTTTCCAGGCTGGCCAACCGGTCGCCGGCGCAACAATCATGGCTTCGCCGATTCGAATTCTGGGAGGCGACAATCCCCATGTGCAGGATAATTTTCAGGTAACCACCGATGCCAAGGGCCAATTCAAATTTGATCGACTGCCGCCGGTCCCCACTCGAATCAGCAGCGTACTTTCGGCCTGGAGGGATTACCCAATCACTTCCAACGAATCCACGCCCATCGATCTGCAACCAGGCCAGACGCACCAGATCAACTTGGGTGGTGAAGGGGTTCAAATTACCGGACGCGTCAAACTTCGTGGCGATACGGCCGACAAAATCGAATTTCGCTATGGGCTCAACAGTTTGGCTTCCGCCGAACCTTCCATCTCAATTCCAGACCATGCGAAGAAGGGACTTGTGTTTGAAACGGGTGAGCAAAAGTTGTTTGAGGAACGATTGTGGGGCGACCTAAAAACGAAAGCCGGCAAGAAATCCTATTTCGTAAAACTGAACGATGATGGCTCCTTTCGATCAATGGCGTTGACCCGGGAAGCTACCGGTTCTTGATCAAGCTTTACGAACTGCCGAACGGCTGCCTGGTCGATCCGGTTGGCTATGGTTTTCTTGAGTTTTCCACCGCCGACTACGAGGCAAACGACAATACGATTGACCTGGGCGTCGTAGAGATCGAATTGAAATCGACCCCTCAAGCGGGGGACGTTCTGAGCGATTTTTCCTATACCGACCTCGACGGAAACCGGCATCGCCTTTCGGAGCATCGCGGTCAGCATGTTTTGCTCGATTTTGGGCGACTTGGTGCAAGCCGCGCGTTGCCTCGCTGCCGGATTTAAGGAAGGTGCACGATCAGGTCGACTCTGACACATCGATGGTGCTCAGCATCAGCCTCGATGAAGATGTCAACGCCGTCAAGGAGATGGCCAAAGCCAAATCGTTGGACTGGCACCAAGGCGTGGTGGGCGATATTCAAAACCAGAACGCCGCCAAGACCTTGGGAATCAGCTCGGTCCCGATGTACATCTTGCTGGACCCAACCGGCAAGATCCTCGTTCGGTCTTACAACCTGGCAGAAGTTTCGGAGCAACTGTTGACTTTGAAGAAATGAGCTGGCCGCGCTTTACCAGAAAGGGGTACACGGCTCGTCTTGCGACAGTTGGCAGATCGGATTACGCTCAGCGAAACCAGTTACGTTGAGATTGGCGTTGGGCAAGAAGAAACCGAAGCACTGCACGCAAAGAAACGCCCAAAAAAGAGCAGACAATGCTCGGGACGTGAGAACGGACGAAACCAGACTCGGCGCGGAGCCGCCGTTTGTCGCGAGCAAGCAAAGGGGGCTGGCTCGACGCGACTGATCAATTCCTACCTTGGACAAAGACGATGCAGCGCGCCTGTCCCCTTTGCGCTCCCGTCATTTACCCAGAATCGGGCTGTCGGACATGAACAGTTTCGCAAAATCAAATCCAGCGATTGCGATATGCGGCGTAGTTGGAAAACCCATCTCAGAGAATTTTTCAATCAAGGACAGGATTTGAACCTGCGACCTCGAGGTTATGAGCCTCGCGAGCTACCGGGCTGCTCCACCCCGCAAAAGTATGGTAGCCAAACAGCCGTTGATGTCGAGGTCAAATTGAAACTTTTTTTGATGTAAGGTATCAGACGTTTGATGCACAACGATTCGAGACATCAATTTCCCGGTCGGTGAAAATCAACGGCATAATTCGGACAAAATTTTGTCAAAACGACGATCGATGACCGAACATCGCGGAGGGGCGGCGTCGGTGGATCCAAGTCCGCGGGCGCTGATGTGAATAGGGTTCGTCGTTCGGTACAATGCGACAAAAAATATTCTCGAATGGTTGGAGCGTACTCATGCGTTACTGGCTTAGGCTTTTTGATTGGTATGGTCAGCATGATCTCGCACAAGGCTGAAGTTCAGACCAGAACCGTCGAGTATCAAGATGGCGACGTCGAGTTGCAAGGTTTCGTGGCTTGGGATCCAGATTTGATCGAGCAGGTCAAGCTCCGGGCGTTCTGGTCGTCCATCAATGGATGGGTTTGACGGACTACGAAAAAAATCGCTGTCAAACAGCTGGCCGATCTGGGCTACGTGGCTTTCGCCGCCGATATTTACGGCAAGGGAGTTCGACCCACAATCCCCAAGAGGCCGGACAACTCGCGGGCAATTTAAATCGGATCGAGAACTCTATCGGCGGAGACTGCAAGCCGTGGCCTCGAACATTTGTTGGCCCAACCGCTGGTGGCGAAAAACAAAATTGGTGCCATCGGATACTGTTTCGGAGGCACTGGCGTTTTGGAATTGGCCAGAAGCGGTGCCGCGATTGACGGTGCGGTCAGCTTTCACGGGGGCTTGGATTCGCCCTCTCCTGATGATGGGAAAAACATTTCAGCCAAACTATTGATCTGTCACGGAGCCGATGATCCCTTCGTACCGGTTGACGACATCGACGCATTCAAAGAATTGGACTTAACAAGGCCGGAGTCGATTGGCAGATGATCTATTACTCGGGGGCAGTACATTCGTTCACCCAACCGATGGCTGGCAATGACAACTCACGAGGGGCGGCCTACAACGAGTCTGCGGATCGACGTTCGTGGCAGGCAATGAAGTCGTTTTTCGAAGAGGTTTTTCGGACTCCGATCAGTGACTTGTTCACGTGAGAGCATGTCGCACCTACCGGTAGCGTTCCTGGCGTTGTGTTTTCGACCAAAACTGACGATTTGACGCGACAACAGTACGAAACGCGCTAGAACTTCAAAATCGCTGAAGAATTGCGTCGTTAATGGGTGGATGGACCCCCAAAAACCGATTTACAGCGCGGTTCCCGGTCCGATTTGCCGAACGGCCTCAAAACTGGCAATCCCGACGGTCGTTGCCAGGTTGAGACTGCGGACTTGTTCTGTCGTGGGAATTCGCAAACCAGTTCGGGAGCCGGCTCCAACAGCTTTTTGGGCAACCCCCGCGTCTCGCTGCCAAAGACCAAACAATCTCCGTGTTGAAAACCGGCCTCAAGATAACTGCGTCGACCGAATCGGGAAAAATACCACAATCGACTGGAAGGCAGACGATTGACCAGGTCCTCCCAGTGGTCGGCGACTTCCCAATCGAGGTGTCGCCAATAATCGAGCCCAGCACGGCGGAGCGTTTTCTCGTCGATCCGAAATCCAAGCGGACGGACCAACCACAATTTGGCACCCAAAGCGACACAAGTCCGCCCCACGGCCCCGGTATTACCCGGAATCTCGGGCTGATGCAAAACGATGTTTAGTAGGGGAGCTGGTGAAGGCAAGAAATGCGTTTCCGGTTAAGATCGAGGAGGGGTCCAGGTCGAATTATGGTCAATCAATAACTCAATTAACGGGCATACGGCTCGCACACAACCGTGGTAGACATTCAACGAAACAAAACGCGACCTGTAAAGATCGGTAGCGTAACGATTGGCGATGGTAACCCGATCGCCGTTCAGTCCATGACCGCTACCAAAACGACCGACGTCGAGGCAACGGTCGATCTGGTCAACCTGATGGCGGACGCCGGAGCGGATGTGGTTCGGATCGCCGTCGACAGCAAAAAGGACGCGGCCGCATTGGCGGAGATACGGCAGCGAACGACGGCCAACCTCTCTGTCGACTTGCAGGAAAACTACCGGTTGGCAGAAGTCGTAGCCCCCCACGTGGACAAGATCCGCTACAACCCGGGGCATCTGTATCACCATGAACGCGAGAAACCGTGGCAAGAGAAAGTCCGCTTTCTCGCCGATATCGCTGTGAGCCACGATTGTGCGATGCGTGTCGGAGTCAATTGCGGCAGCGTGGATCCGGCGAAAAACGAAAAATTCGATCCTGAAGATTCGATCACACCGATGTTCGAGAGTGCCTTTGAACATTGCGAGTTCCTGGATTCGATTGAATTCACACGGTATTGCGTATCGCTGAAGGATTCGGATCCAGCGAAAGTCGTCGAGGTCAACCGTCGGTTTGCCGAGCAACGGCCGGAAATCCCGCTCCATCTCGGTGTCACCGAAGCCGGGAATGCCGCCTGATGGCGTGATCAAGACGCGAATCGCATTCGAACAGCTAATTGGCCATGGAATTGGCGATACCGTCCGTGTTTCGTTGACGGTCCCAAATCATCGCAAAGGCGAGGAGATTCAGGCCGCCAACTCGATTATCGAAGATATTTATGCTGGCCGGGTTCGTAGTGTCGTCGATTTCAATACCAACTCGCTTAACATCATTTCCTGTCCCAGCTGTTCGCGCGTGGAGAATGAAGCGTTTGTTGACCTGGCAGAAAAAGTCAAAGAAATGACCGCCTACGCGAAAGAACATGCGATTACGATCGCGGTGATGGGTTGCCGCGTAAACGGCCCCGGAGAAACCGATGATGCTGATCTGGGGCTATGGTGTGGCCCGAAAGTTGTCAATTTGAAAAAGGTACCGAAACATTGGGCGCTTTTAGCTACGATGAGATTCTGCCGCGGCTAAAATCGGAACTGGATAGAATGATTTCGGCTTCCGTTTAGGGAGTGCGAGCGACTGCTGGTACAATCAGTTCGGCGGACAACCATTCGCGACCGGCGGTGAAGCTACCAGTTGATCTGCCCGCGGTGATGCTTGTGTCCCTCCCGGGTATTGAGCGTTCTCATTGATTTCTCCGCAAAACCGGGCTTCAACGAAAGCGCGGATAATCAGGCCAACGTTTAGCCACATCGGGCCGCTGCAAAGGCACTGTCGAACGAGTAGTCTCTGTCAATGATCAACACGCTCTACCTTCCCGAACTGCGCGAGATGATCGCAGCCAATGATCTCCAGGAGTTGAGAGACTTTTGCGAGGCAATCAACCCGGCACGGGCTGCCGAGTTTATGGAAGGCCTGGATGTCGACGAGACCTGGCAGGTCCTCTCGGTCGCCGATGTCGACCAACGGGCGGCGATTTTTAACTACCTGAAGCACGACAAACAGCTGGAAATTCTCACGACCGAAGACTTGGCAGCAGTTGCCGAGCTGGTTGCCGATATTTCGGCCGACGATCGGACCGACTTGCTGCAGGATCTTGATGAAGATCGTGTTGAAGAAATTCTCAAGGGGATGCCGGTTGAGGAGCGGCGTGACTACCTTCGGCTAAGCCAATACCCGGAAGATACAGCCGGCGCCGTGATGACGACGGAAGTCGCCAAACTTTCGGAAGACCTCACGATTCGGGAAGCCCTCAATGAAATCGGCAAAGCAGTCCGAGGACTACGAGACGATTTATTACCTATATCATTGTTGATCATGAGGATCGTTTGCGGGGACTGGTTTCGGCACGCCAGTTGTTGGCAAAGATAAAATCGCCGGATACGAAACTCTGCGATATCATGGAAACAGACCTGGTAACCGCCGATGTCGATGAAGACCACGAAGAAGTTGCCAACAAGGTGGCGAGACTGGATTTGCTGGCGATCCCGGTCGTTGACCAGCAACACAAGATGTTGGGGATTATTACCCACGACGACGTGATTGATGTGGTTCGCGAGGAAGCCACCGAGGATGCCCATCGCATCGCGGCCGTGGATCCACTGGACGAAACGTACTTGCGAACCTCCGTTTTTACGTTGACCTGGAAGCGTGGAATCTGGTTGGCCATCCTGTTTTTCTTTGCGCTCATCACTGCGTTTGCCCTCGAAGGCTACGAGTCCACATTTGAAAAATGGGTCTGGCTAAACGCGTTTATTCCGTTGGTAATCAGCAGTGGCGGGAATTCGGGAAGTCAAAGTGCGACTTTGATCATCACGGCGCTTTCCCGAGGCCACATTACGATGCGAGACTGGGTGCGCGTGGTGTGTCGGGAATTGATAATGGGATTGCTGTTGCTTGGAACGGGTCTGGCGTTGATGGGACTTGCTGTCTCCCCGTTGTTCGTACCCGGTGGATTGGAGGCCTTCGGCGCTTGTATCGTCCCACTGACGCTGCTTTTCGTTGTGATTTGCGGAACGCTGACAGGATCCATTCTGCCGTTGCTGTTTGAAAAGCTTGGTTGGGACCCGGCCATGATGAGCAACCCCTTCGTGGCCGGCATCATTGATATCCTGGGCATCCTGATTTACGTCAATATTGCTATTCGTTTCTTGGCATGACGTGATGTTTCCCAAGCGGTAATCGTATTACTCGATTGAATTTCCGTCGTCCGAACTGACATCCGCACCATTGCTTTCGCCTTGTTGACCGGATTTGGGGGGGTCTACCGGAGGATCTTCGTCTCCCTCCTGGTCCGGTTCATTGGCTGCCGCGTCGGCAGCGCCGGACGATTTCGCATCACCACTTTCACCGGGGGTCGTCGAGTCATCAAGTTCGGAAGCGGGGAATGAGATATCCGGTTTCGACGGGATCCTCTGATCCTCGGGAATCTCTTTTTTCGCAACCAGATCACTTCGATTCGTTTTCAGCGACTTCAAGTTGTTGGCGGTGATCACGTAGTACCATTCGCCAAATCTTTGGTTCAGTTCGTCGACCAGCTTCTTGCCTTCTTCAATTTTTTTCTCAAACTCTTTGACTTCATTCTCAAAACGACTTAACGCCAATTCGTATTCAATTTTGGCTTGCTCGTAAGCGGCCAGCTCTTGGTCATATTTGACGAACTCCGCGTTCCGCTCCAGCGTTTCGTCCGGTTTGGGAGCGGCATCCTCATCCGTTGCGGCTTCATCATCTGGCTTCATTGGCGTCGGAATTTGCCAATTCCGAGGCATCGGTTGGTGGAACATATCCTTCTGGAGGAGTCGGCTTGACCGGCTCTTCGGGTTGGGCAGGTCGATCGCCCAATCAAAGACTCGTCAAAGGAGACACGGATCATCAAAAACCGGTTCTTGGCAGACTCCTCCGATTCTTCTTCAGCCTCAGCCGCATCGGCGTCCGATTTCTCATCACTCGCTTGTTCGGTGACGGCATCCGCGTCTTTGTCCGCGGTTGAGAATCGGTCGTTGGGCTACCGATTTCGATTTCATTTTCTTCGCCTTCTACTTCTTTTCCAAATTGCAGCGTATAGAGTACTCCATCATCGGTACCGACTTGCAATTCGCCTTTCTGCGAAACGAACTCCAACTTTGGTCCGCCGAACCGGCAAGGTTAAATCCCTTTTCATCCAGCTCGTCTTGAAGTTGAAGAATTGCTCGGCGGAATCCCTGCGGATCGTCTTCAAATTCCTTTTGCCGATTCAATTCCAATTCTGGCGTCAGCAGGACATAATTCTTGTATTTGGATTTCGGACGCACACCGGCAATTCGGATTTGACTTAGCGTGTCGACCATCTCGTTGATACGACGAGTTATGCAGTTCTTCTGTCGTGTCATCCAACTCTTCCAGCTTCCAGGGATCGGTACTTGACGCGCGCGACAGGTTCAACTGATCCCCCTGTTCCTTGAACAGCGATTTCACGTCACCCAGCGGGCTGTCTCGCTGTTCCTGGAGGGAATAATTATCGATTGAAATTCTGTTCAGTTTACCTCGTTCCAGTCGCAACAAGTCGGGATCGATCCAATCCGAAAACCGCGTCGACAAATCGACGTCCAGTTTGACCTTGTAGGTTTGCTGCTCATCGGGGCGGCGTACGTAATAGAACTTGTCGGGCGAACGATTGTTGGAGAATGGACGATCGACCTCGGAAACCTCGACGTCACCCGCTTCTTTGCCAATGATATAGTCGACCAGGACCTCCCCGCCGGAGTCCATCAAGGTGATGCGTTTGCCGACGGATTCTGGGTCTTCGATATCTTCGCCCAACGGGTCGACGACCCCCAGTCTTTCGTGCTCGCTGGCGAGTCGACCTGCCAGCGATTCGCGTTCGATGCCCATCACGGATGTCGCGGTTGTCGCCAACCGGGCTGCGGCTTCGGCAGGGTAGTCATGATGGGAGGGAATTCGCCACAGTCCGTCCTCGTTCTTGACACTGAACCGTTGCAGTTTGAAATTCTCTTTGTCGATGGCGACAACTTCCAGGGAATTTGCCTGCTCACTCGAATCAAAATCTTCGTAAAAAGGTTGCCCAACCAGTTCGAAATCTTTCCCCGTTTTGGGCCGATTCAAATAGTGACTGGTGTAGGCCAGCGCGACCATAATCGCGGCGGCCGAGACAAAGGCAATTGTTTTTGATGATTCATTCATGGTCATCGGGCAATCAAAGGGTATTAAGAATTCAGATTCCGTTATTCATTGTGAGTCCCATCCACCGACGTTCCCGTCAGGCGGATGCAGCAATGTTAAACTTTGCGTTCCGGCGTAATGTTCTTTTGCTCATTGACGTATCGCAGCCACAGGACCACGATTCCCAACAGGAATGCCGGCAGGGGCGCGGACAGGATTGCTCCGCCGCGAGTCCAGTTTTCCACGTCCGAAATTCGATTTTGTTCGTCCGTTTCCAGTCGGTCGATCGTCTGTTTCAATTCACGTTCCAGTTTTCGGCTGCGCAAATCGAAACGTCGTTGCGCATCAGAGGCCTCTTGGGAGGTCCGCTGGAGTTTCTGGAAAAAGCTCAATGACTGGTTGGCCTGAATTTCTTTGGTTGCACTATCCAGCTTTTTCTGTTCGACCTCCAGCTCATCGCGCATTTCTTTTTCGGCGGCCTCCTGCTGAATGGTGCGCTGGGTCCGGTATTTTTCGAAGACCGATTCAAGCCGAACGAGCGTGCGCGGTTTGGTTCGGCGATTTCTCAGCGCCACAAATCCGTCATTCCCTGCCAACACCTCAATCGCGCTTTGCAATAACGAGAGATTGTCCAGCTTTTGACCAAGCGCCTCTTCCTGCATGTAATAGAGATCCGAAAGAAAATCGAGATCCGCGATGAAGACCACATTTACCTTCTTATCCCCAGCCCCTGTAATCCTGGCTGCCAGAACATGTTCGTCTTCATCGATCATCGTTTGCGGAAATGGCTCCATGACAACTAAATCGTCCATCGTGATCTGACTGCGGGCCGGCTGCGAGTCCACATTCATGCGCCCGGTACGGGGGTCGATGGAGCGAACCTGCTGCTTGGGTGTTTTGGTCAACCGATTCCAGGGTGTCGAACCGGAGTCCTTACCCAGGCTGACCAGTTTTTCAAACTCGAATGGGCTGTCGACCGACTTGCGAATCGAGCCGGGATAGAACATCAAAAGTTCTTTGAGGCCACTTGATAACACATTGTCCTTGTTGAAAGACGTGACATCGCCATGATCCCGAACGAACACAAACGCCTTCTCATAGGGACCGTAATATTCGGGCCAGCCGCCTCCAAGGTATTCAGGCCAATCGCCTTTGAAACTGGGATGAGGATTGAACAGGCTCCAGGCTGCGGCTCCGTTGTCCCATTCGACGCCGATGGCTTTCAACAATTGTCTGGCGGTTCCACCGTCGGCTTTGGGCCCCATCGAACTGGTCAAAATCTGACGATAAGGGGATTGCGGAGATACGCGAGCTTGTTTGGGTGCGTTGAGTACACCCAGGTTGATCGGATTCTGAAACGTCCAGAAAAAGGGCAGGGGATCGGCCAGAATTACCGTCGGATTTCCGGCCTCCACGTAGCTGACCAAGGCCATGGTTGCGACGTCATCCAGACTGCTCGGATCCGCGACCAATAATACGTCCGGGGGAGTTTTCGGCTTCGGCTTGGTCGTTCCGTCTGCCGATTTTTCTTCGCCACCGGAAGCGGGCGGCGGTTCCAAATACGAAGCCAACTCGTCCTGGGCGATGTATTTGATTTTGAATTGTTTCTTCAGTTCATCGAGGGTCGTGTTGTAGGCCCATTCGAGGCGACGACCTTCAAACTGTGGCCCGCCAAAGTGGGCGTCGGTCTCGACGATGCCCACCGTGATCTGTTGTTTCTTGTCGACGGCGGTCGCGAGAGAACGACTGAGCTCGTATTCAAGCGACGATTCATTGTCGACAAACGGAATCGTGACGTCGCCAAGCGAGGACGAGATGGTGGCCCCCAGATAGACGTCCTGTTCGACGGTTCGGCCGCCCACGTCGGATCGATCCTCCCGCGGTTCAATTCCCGATTGCTGTGCGTCAAGTGCTTGCTGGCTGTTGGGCGTCACATCGACAAAACGCACCGTGACATTGCTGCCACCGTACTCGCTGAACTGTCGCAACAGCCCGACAAACTGCTTCTTGGTATTCACGTATTTTCGTGGCACTTCGCGGCTGATGAATGCCTGAATCGTCACGGCGCGGTCGTTTTCCTTGACCTTGTCCAATGTGTCAATCGTGGCCTGATCCAGCGTGAACAGTCGCTCGCTGGTCAAATCGGCTCGGGTCCACAGACTGGACACCGCCGTGTTACAGAGAAACACAAATGCAAACAGGGCGACTGCCAACGAGACCGCGCGAATGAAATACTGGCTGCCAAGACTCAGCTGTTGGCCGCGATACCAGTGCCGACGACTGATCACAATCAAATTCAGGTAAAGCATCAACACGGTCAACGACAGGAAATAAACCACGTTGCCCAACGGGATCAGGCCGATCGTAAAATCGCGCAGGTTCCAGTCAAACCCCAGTCTCTCCAGCCGGATCCAATCGACCCACACGACGCCGCGAAAGTAGTAACCGATCAGCACCGGGATCGCGCAGAACAATGCTCCCAACACGAACGCAACGGTGGCACTGCGAGTCAACGAGGACGCAAACATACCGATTGACAGCAGCGCCAGCCCCGCCAGCCAGTAGCCCAAATAAGTGGTAAAAATCACCCCCCAATCGGGATCTCCAATCAGCTGCAGGACGACCAATTGCGAAGTCGAGAAAAGCAGCGCAACCGTGTACACCGCTGCCACGGCAAGGTATTTCCCCAACAAGATGTCGAAGTCGGATGCCGGCAACGTGAACAAGATCGAGTCGGTTCCCTGCCTTTTCTCGTCGGCCCAAACCGTCATCGTGATGGCCGGCACAAAGAACAACAGCAGGATTGGAAACCAGCGGCTAAGTTGATCAAGATTGGCCAGATTGTCGGCAAAAAACTGCGGACTGAATGCCATGATCGCGCACACCGTCACGAAAACGACAATAAACAGGTATCCCAGTGGACCTGAAAAATACTGTTTAACGTTTCGCCAGAAAACGGCAGAAACAACGTGCCAATGAAACATGTCGAATTGAAACTCCTCTAAAGTTCCTCGTTTGCGTATGCAAGCCGCCAAAAAATAGCGCACCTCGCCTTGTAACCGATGCGTCTACGACCGAGATTCCATCAAACCGACACGCTTGGCGTCGGCAAGGTAAACTTTGTGAGCTGGTGAAACTTCTGCTGCATTTCGTTACGCACGCCCATCTTGCCGATGGCATCGTCAAAAACGATTCTGCCCTGGTCAATCAAAATGACACGGTCGCAGAGAATCTCGACCTCTTGCAGAATGTGTGTCGAAAGCAACACGGTTTTCGATTGCCCCAATTCTTTGATCAGCTGACGGATTCCCACCAGCTGGTTCGGATCGAGGCCACTCGTTGGTTCGTCAAAAATCAATACATCCGGGTCGTGCAACAACGCCTGGGCCATACCGACGCGTTGGCGAAATCCCCGCGACAACTTGCTGATAGGTTTGTTCCAGACCTCCTGCAAGTTGCACTTGTCGACCACGAATGCGGTCCGCTCCCGACGTTGTTCCGCGGTCAGTCCACGTGCCCGGGCCAAGTAACCGAGCGCGCTCTTGGGCGTCATTTCATCGTAAAGTGGCCCGTTTTCCGGCAGATAACCGATATGCTTGCTGCCTTCGATCCGGTCCGACTGCATGTCATGCCCGGCGATAAAAATTGAACCACGAGTTGGCGCCAAAAAGCCCGTCAACAGTTTCATGGTGGTCGATTTGCCGGCGCCATTGGGACCCAGAAACGCGCAAACCTGTTTTCGAGGTACCGAAAAGGTGACGTCATTGACTGCCGCAAAGGATCCATAAAACTTGCAAAGTCCATCGGCCTGGATCATGACGCCATTGGAATCCGACCCTTTGGAAGGAGAACTGTCTGCTTTTTTCATGGTTTTGTGCTGGTTCTCAGTCGTCGATCTGTTTGAGATTGAAATGATTGGCAACGGGTACCCGGTAAACCCGAATCATCACAAATATTACTGTTTCAGTCTTGATTTTCAACAGGACTCGCCGGAGTTCTGCTACCACCTTCGTCGCCAAAACGACCGTCATCCAGAACCGTACCCAAGAATATATTTTTCTGAAGCCAAATTCGCCTGCCATCAGCGATCGGACAGCAGACCGATACCGCGGTGCCGATTAGGCCTTTTTCGAAACGGATGTCACAAAAATCAAGAAAATCATGGATTTGCATGATTTAGATTTCATGCGATCCCGAACAACCCGTCGCTGTCGAACTAAAGAGTTTTGGACATCAGGTATCCGTAGGCTTCCGCCTCGAAGCCCAGCTTTCGAAAAACGGCCATCGCGCCTTTGCTGGACTCAGGACTCTGCGCCTGGACCCGCCCGATTCCCTGAAGCATCAAATGCCGGAGAGACTCCCCCACAAGAAACGTCGCCATTCCGCAGCGTCTCAATTCCGGAGTTACTTTGAGGTTGTACATTCCGCGACAACTGGCCCCCCATTCGTTGGCCAACGGTTGCATATCCCAGTACGAAACACTGGCGCAGACATTCCGGTGAAGTTTATGGGAAACCTCAAAACAATCCCGCTCCGACAATCCGTAGGTGGAGCTTTCCCACCACGTTGCGTCCACCGGATCGACGACCGCTTTGATCTGGTACTGACGCCGAAGTGTCATCTGTTCACGATCGATCTGGGCACGAAAACCCGCCAGCGTGCGTTCCATAACAACAATTCGCTCATCGGTTTGGAAACCGTATTCGGTCAGCAGATTTCGGGTCAACTCATCATTTTCCATGACGCCGGGAATTCGACTGCCACCATAGAGTCCGTTGTAGAACGGAGAGAATGGAAATTTTGCACCGACATGGACTCGCGAGGCACCATGCCGACGAAGGTAGTCCTCAGCGTTCTTCAATAGCCCTGCAGCGACCTCCATCGCCGCTTCTCCGGGGACGACTTTCAGTTGCGAAACGATCCCCGACGTCGTGTCGAGATCGTTGAGTTGTTCGTTGGGAGGAAAACCCGCATGTACAAATCCCAACGGAGTTATGTCGGATTCCTGCTCATCGATTGCGAGGATAAACCCTTCCCGATCGAAGTAGGTCTTTGAAAAAACATGCCGGTCGAGAACATCACGCGTCAACGCAGACAACTGCTGACGAAAAGAATGCTGGCGACGCCAGACTTCGACGATCAAGGGTGGATCGGTATTGAGAAACGGTCGGAAACGAATCACCGCAGTTCAGTCGTCAAATGGGCGGCAAAAACAGAAACGATGGCTAGGCGAGAATCATCTTCTACCGAGTTGCACGGATTGGCAACCCTGTTGGATCGGTTGGCTCCGTCTGCCATTAATTTCGACGCTCCCCAAAAACGGGATTAGCAAGTTCGTGCAATATCGGCTGCGACCACATGGCGGACTAGCGAATTCAGGCCACGCGCTTACGCTTCCTGGTCTTTCGGACCGGTTTTTCTTTCCAACGACGATGCACCCACCAAAATTGAGCGGGGTCCATTTCAATAGCGTCTGCCATCCGGTCATTATACCACTGAGTCAGTCGGGTAACATCTTTGAGCTCTTCGTCCATTTCGAGAGGATCGGCGACGCCAGTACAACCGATTTCGAAATGCAACGGCCGATCCGTGTGCTTACAGTAACTTACCATCATCGGCGCATTGCCAGAGAGCGTAAAAAGCGCAACGGCCTTATGACACGCCGCGGGACGCCCAAGGAATTCGATCCAACATCCTTTGGTCCCGGCGTGCTGATCTCCCAGCAAGGTGAGTATGCCGCCCCCTTCCAGGACTTCCTGGATCGCCGTTGCGCTACCATCCTTGGGCAAAATGAATTGGCCGTTACAGGCGCGAAAACGATTGACGAATTGATCGAGGTACGGATTGTCAAGTTTTCGGGCAACCGTGTAACTGGGCATACCCAACAAGCCCGTCACGTAGCCGCCCATTTCGAAATTTCCAAAGTGACCTGACACGGCGACCAGCGGCCGATAATCCGTCAGATAGCGATTCATCAGTTCTTTGTCACGGATGTAAACGTAGTCCCGCCAGTTCGAGTCGTGAATTCTACGAGGTGCATGGGCAACCTCGCACGCCATCAAACATAGGTGGTACCACATTTGACGTGATATCTCATGACAGCGCTCGTCACTAATGTCTTTGTAAACACCGCGAAGGTTTTCGAAGATGATTTTGCGCCGAAATCCGATCACATCCGAAACCAGCCAGGCCAGCCCGCGACATAGCCGTGCACACATCTCGATCGGCATGATCTGCACGACGCTAATGATGATCTGAAGGGCAAGTAGTTCCGCGATTCTTTTCATTGGCATTCCTTCGCCGAATCGGATTGAGTCAGGCTTAGTCTGGCAATTCCCAACTCAAAATCGAAGGATCATTTGTGGAGTCAGGAGACGCAGACCATAGACCGCCGTGTGATTGTCGCAGCAACGCCGCGTTTGTCCAAGAGAACTTTCTCGCTGACAATCACCGTGCAACCACCTACGAAACAAAACGCTCTGCTCGTCGAGCAATCTCTTGTCCCGGAAATCGAACTCAAGGATCGGATTGCGCGATACCGTACTGCCAATTGTCGTAACGAGCGACTAAAGCCTTCACGATCCAGTAGGTGACCACGGAAATGAGCAGGCAAATCAGCATGTCCCCGAGCAGATTGGGGTAATCCCATTCGCGAATCTCCCCCTTTACGGCGGGCCAGGGCCAGCTGAATGTCCGGCCCTCGATCAACAAGGCCGGCGGTTCTGCCAACTCGCGTTTCAAGTAGATCCAGGGCCAACCATGTCGACTGCCACCGGGTCCCATTTCCGCAGCGACGTGTGTCACTCGATCAAGATTGATCACCATCATCAAACCAGCAACCAGGCTCGCTAACGTTAGAGCCACGAGGCGATCCCGATCCTTGCGTGGTGTTCGCAGCGTCTGCCTCCACGCCGGCACCCGTTGGCGCGGTCCGGACGCCAGGCCTGAGCCCGTTCGAGATGCCGGCTTCGAGCCCGAGTTTGACGGGGGCCGTCGCTTTTTCCGTTTTGGTTTCGCCACGATCAATCAGCCTCTGTTGCGGGCTTTCAGGGTCGGGTCGCGATCCAGCGGCAGCTTGATTGCTTTCCCTGTCTCGGCGGCTTTGTAGATTGCAAGTATGATCTCCACGCTGCGACGACCCTCGGGACCATCAATCTCCGGCGCAGTTCCATTCTTGATCGCCTTGATTACATCCTGGAATTGATGTGCATGAGCCGCGTGTCCAATGGCATTCGGATCCGCTGCTCCGCCGCCGGTTTCTGTTTTGCCTCCAAATTCCGCGACGATTTTTTTGTCCCTGGCCGTCATTCTCGCAAATTCCCACTTCGTGATGTCCTCCTCTTCGATGACGGCGGACCCATGACTTCCATGAATCTCAATCTTCTTAAGTGTGCCCGGGAAAGCCGCCGTGGTGGCTTCGATAACACCCAGCGCTCCGTTGGCAAACCTCAGTGAAGCCGTCGCGACATCCTCAACCTCAATCCTTTCGTGCGCCAGCGTTGCGGTATTGGATGTCAACTCCGCAACCGGCCCCATTAACCATAGCAACAGATCGACACTGTGGATCGCCTGGTTCATTAAGGCACCGCCGCCATCCAGCGCCCAGGTTCCTCGCCACTGACCACTGTCGTAGTACTCCTGCGACCGAAACCATTTGACATAAGCATCGCCCAGCGAGAGCCGTCCAAATTTTCCCGCCTCAATCGCCTTTTTCAACGTCTGGCTCGATTGATGAAAGCGAGATGGAAAGATCGTGGAGAGCACGACGTTGTTCGCCTGGCAGGCCTGGATGATCTTGTCACACCGCTTCAAAGTAATCTCCAGCGGCTTTTCAACGATTACGTGTTTGCCGGCTTTCGCTGCGGCGACGGCAGGCTCCAGGTGGGCGCCGCTGGGCGTGCAAATTGTGACAATATCGACATCGGGATTGGAGAGCATCGAATCCAAGTTCTCGTACGCGATTCCTCCAAAAGTATTTGCCAGCTCTTCAGCCGCTGGCAAACGGGCATCACAACAAGCCACGAATTTCGCGCCACGAACATCCGCAATCGCTTTACAGTGAAAATGGGAGATCATCCCACAACCAACAATTCCAAAGCCGTACGCCATATTTCTCTACCATCCTCCCTAACCGCTATTTTGCGGCAGTTGAATCAATGTACTGGTTGAATGTTTTCTAACGCATCAACTTCGGGAAACAATATCTGTAATGTGAACCAAAACATGCTGTAGCCGTTTAGCCCCAAGTGCAACACGATGCAGGGCATGATGCTGCCGGTTTGTCGATACAAATAACCCAATGCGAATCCGAACACGTAAAGCGGAATCGGAGCGGCCCCTTGACCGACGTGGGCCAACGCAAACACGGCGGCACTCGCAAAAATGGGCAACCACCAAGTCGATGAATCGCGGATCACGTAGCGAGCTCGGTCCGAACTCGAGAAACGGTTCGTTTTTACCACCGGCTCGAGGTCAGGAATGGGATCGGTTTCTGACAGACTCCCAGTCGTTTCCTCTCGAAGCCCAGCTTCGTTTAGTGCCAACTCCGGCGTTTCGTGTTCGGGTTGAGGTTGAAACGCGGGGTCCGGGAACGGCTCGTCGCCCCATCCGCCCGCAATCACCTGTTCGAGCAACGAGTTTCCCACGTATCCCAATCGCTGCAGCCAGGCCTGCAAAACGCCGCGAAAGAAAAGTTCCTCACAAAACGCAGCGACCAATACGGCGGCAAACCAAGTGACGCCAATCGTCAACAGCGACTGATCTTTGGACAGCATTTCCAGCGTCGAATGCTCGTACTTGACCAGGAATGTCAGTAACCACTGCAACAACATCACGCCGGGAATGACCATCAGGATCGCCTGCAGGCCGATGATGAAATCTTTGGCAAAATTTTCTGGTTGGATTCCAAAAATATCCCAGCGCCGATAGCGAAACCAAATCAACAACATCCCGGTTCCGGTCGAAACGATTTGTCCCAGCGCAACCATCAAGGTCAGGAATGCCAACTCGGAACTGGATAGCTCGCTGATGCCGCTCGGCCGTATTCCCAGGAACAGGGTCGCCACAGTTACCGATCCGAATTGGCCCATCACCCAGGTAGTGAACATGATGGCCACGTCAATCAGCCCCAACGGCGAACCGATTCGCGGGCGGGCCAGAAGTACCGATTTTCCGCTGCGAATCTTCAATATTGCGTTGCGCCATAACGGGATGCTGCCCAACACCATCGCCATATAGGTTGCGAAAAACAGGGTACTCAGCATTTTCCCATGCCTTCCGGCTTCGCGACGCCGCGTCTGCAACTCCTGCACGTCGCGACACCGGCCGTTCCATTTCGGATAATAACAAAATCCAGGCTGCGAAGAAGTCGATTCATGCGTCTTCCTCGCCGACAGGCCGGATCACAATATGGGTGGCTCCAGCGACATACAAATATCCCGAATAAAGCGTCGAAACGATCGATACCCAAACCGTAACGATTACTGTCCAGTTCAGCCACGGTGGGATCGAGTTGGTCACGTCGCCGTCTTTCATCGCCAGCGCGATCAGGCAGGCCCCCACGGCAAAACACTGAAACCACATTTTCAGTTTGCCGGCCATCCTGGCCGAAAAATCCCCGCCCGCGCCTTCGATCAACGAACGCAGCACGGTAACCAGCAGTTCTCGTCCTACGACAACCACTGCCATCCAACCCGCGATCATCGCATACCATGGAAACAAGTGGGCCATCTCGACGGCGATCAGTATGTAGGCGCCACAAATGAGAATCTTGTCGCAAAACGGATCCAGTATCCGCCCCAACTGTGTGACTTGGTTGTGTTTTCGCGCGTACCAACCATCAACCCAGTCCGTACTTGCAGCTACGACGAATAACACCAAGGACGCCCAGTAGAATTGGAGTGGAATTAGCGCAAACAAAATGAATGACAATAGAAGCCGGGCCGCCGATATTTTGTTCGGCACATTGAAGATCTGCTCGCTTGTCATTTCAGTCCATCACCATCAAAACGGCATGCCAATGCTATCGACGTCACAATTAACCAGACATAACCTAGCCTGATTCCAGCTCCGCCTCCAGCAGTGTTGCGGGGTTGTCGCACTCGTTGGCACGTCGGAAAACGAAATCCTGAATCCACGCACCGAATCATGGGGCAAATTCCGAAGGAATGCGATCCATCATATCTGCCTTCTCAAATCGTCAATCGCCACTTTGGAATCCGACGCTCATGAAATTGGACGCCTAATGGCTGGCATGTGTCGACCGAGATTGATTCTTTGTTTTTTATTTTTGCATGTTAGAATTTGGCAATCTTCTCAGCTTTTATTCTCGTATTTCGATTCCTGTCATCTAGCGTCGAGAAACTCATGACCAGACCTCGCAGGACCGGTTTCACACTTGTTGAATTACTGGTGGTTATCGCGATCATCGGCATCCTCGTGGGAATGACATTGCCGGCAGTTCAGCAAGTTCGCGAATCGGCAAGAAGGACCGTTTGCCTCAACAATCTTCGCCAATTGTCCTTGGGCTGTCAGAACTTTGAGGGTGCCAATGGCAGGTTCCCGACCGGCGCAGTCATTGGGCAGGGCGCGGGTTGGTCAGCGTTTATTCTGGGATACCTCGAACAAGCCAACATGGGAAACAAAGTCGATTTGATGGATCACGATGCTCACCATTCCTCCGGCGATGGTCCCGGAACCGCCAATCACTGGACGCCATCTTCGCCCGCCAACAACCAGGCCTGCCAAACTTACATTTCGACATTTCGATGCGCCAGTGATCCAGTCCCAGAACACATTGATTCCGGCAGTGGTCCGAGCATCGCCGGACGCGTGCCATCCAGCTACATTGGCTGCGCAACCGGCACCACGACCAATACTCGACAATTGGTCGCAGGCAGCGTGTCGACTTCGATTGCCAGGTCACATCGCAGTGGCGTGCTGATCCCCACGCAGAGCGCTTCGTATTACGGTGCGAACCGACTAAAAACCAATATCGGTTACCGCGACGTCCTGGATGGAGCGTCATCAACGATAATGATTGGTGAGACGGTATTTGATTCTTCTCCCTACGACGCCCCCGCGGGCAGCCCAGGATCCTGGTCAACTTCCAATCGTGGCATCGACCACTGGTATATCGGTTCATACCAAATTGACCAGAAACAAGGCACGGATCTTTCTGAGTTCTTGGGATCCACCAAGGTTGAATTGAACCTCTACCATCGTTACCCAGATCGAAAACTGGATCTGCTTGGAAGCAATCCCAACAACCTGTTTCGAAAAATGGAATTTGGTTTTGCGAGCTGGCATGCGGGCGACGGTGTCAATTTTGCGTTCGTCGACGGTTCGGCCAAATACGTCATTTCGTCGGTTGATGGAACGGTCATGCAAAGCCTCGGAGATCGACAGGACCGACGGAATATCGACGGAGAATTCTGAACCGAATTAGTCGTTGTTGTCGCGTGCTTGTGAAGAATGCCGAACGAATTGTCACCAATTCAGCTTCCAAGCGATTTGAATCTTCAGAATGGATCAACACGATGTCAGTATCGCGGAAACAAGATCGACGACAGGGCAAACCGAAGCGAGGCAACCAAGGAACTTGCCTGTACCTGCTCTCTTTGCTGATGTTGTCCGGATGTCCTGACTATGGCCATCTGCGGCCCGAGCCGGACTATGACAACATGACCGACGCGGGCGAAGAAGCCCCTGAGGAAGTGACCGACGATTGAAAGCCGTGTGCGAAAATGCAAATCGAGACGTCTTGAACGGAGATTCTGGTGGCGTCGCAAAAGCTGACACAGCGAAAGTGGACCGCAGCAGGAACTATTCTCGTGAACTTTATATCAACAGAAAATCAACGTGTCATCGCGATGGAACGATTACCGCGGGTCTCCCACTGCCACCGCAATCAAATCGTAATCTTTGAAAGTCACGACTTCACAACCGACGATTTGGCCCGCTGATACAGGAAACTCAGTCTCCGTCACAAAAACAACGCTATCCACATCGGGTGCGTCGCCAACGCTGCGTCCGATCCAGCGCCGGGCTGTTCCGCAACAGGTTGATCGATGATCACGTCGATGGTTTTGCCAACTTGCGCCTGGTTGAAATCGAACATAATCTCCTGCTGAACTTCCATCAGTCGGTCACGACGACGATTTTTGGTCGCCTCGTCGATATGACCGTCCATTTTTGCCGCCGGCGTATCCGGTTCGAACGAATAAGTGAACACGCCCATCCGTTCAAATCTGTGTTGACGCGTGAAATCAACAAGCGTTTCGAACTGTTCTTCGGATTCGCCGGGGAACCCTGTGATGAACGTCGTGCGGAGTACCAGATCCGGAATCAGTTCTCGCATGCGGTCAATCTGCTTGTCCGTTTGCTCACGGTTGACACGTCGTGACATGCGTCGCAGCATCACGTCATCCGCGTGTTGCAGCGGCATGTCGATGTAAGGCAATATCTTGCTGGAGCTGGCAATCACGTTGAGCAACCGATCGTCGATGTACATTGGGTAAAAGTACATCAGCCGAATCCAGTCCAAACCGTCGACCTGATTTAACTCCTTCAGCAATTCCGCCAATCGGGGCTCACCGTAGAGGTCCATGCCGTAGTAGGTCGTATCTTGCGCCACAATGATCAGCTCTCGAACGCCCTGACTGGCAAGCTGTTCAGCCTCGGCGATCACGCTTTCCATGGGCTTGGTAGCGTGTTTGCCTCGCATCTTGGGGATCGCGCAAAATGTGCACAAACGGTCGCAGCCCTCTGAAACTTTCAGATACGCGAAGTGCTGGGGAGTGATTTGCAAGCGATCCTGATCGGGCAACGCACGGATCGGAGCGGGTTGAAACACCAACCGCTGCTCCGCCATGTCCCCAACCAGCCGATCAGCGATCTTTGTGATTTCCTCACGACCAAACACACCGACCAGTGAGTCGATTTCAGGTCGCGCTTCCAGCAACTGCTCTTTTTGCCTTTCGGCAAGACAACCGGATACGATCACGCCTTTGGTCTTGCCGGCCTTCTTCAATTCCAACATTTCATCGATCGCACCGAACGATTCCTGTCGGGCCTGCTCAATAAAACCACAGGTGTTGACCACGACAAAATCGCTCTGCTCGGGATCGCCAACCAACTGGTAACCATCCAGCTTCAACAATCCCATCATCCGCTCGCTATCAACCGTATTTTTGGGGCAACCGAGACTGATGAAGGCATAACGGCCTTTGCAATCCCTGGTTTCTGGGATGTTTTGGAAATCAGTAGCCAATGGAACCTCAAACAACTGGAAAATCAGAACAATCCGCGAACGCGGCAACGCGGGGGCTATCGAATCGTAGTCAATCCCGACTTGCAGCGGGAGGTGCAAAACCCGATAGATTCATGAATTGAGCCGGAAGCCAACCGATTTGCCGCTGGATGGGTGAAACGAACCCGCGATTCCGTGGACAACCTCGTCGCAGGTTTTGTCACACCACCTGCATCTGCCGACCGCGAGCGGCCGACTGTTTCAGGTATTCAAACTCCGCCGGTGTGAACCGTGTTTAATCCTCGTCCGACAACCAAGACATGCTGAGATTTTGGTGGCGGATTCGACCTTCAGCCCGACGGTCTGCTGAGGGCCCACTCGAGAATTCACTCCAGGCGCATTTGGCAGTAACTTTCGTAACGTCGCACGTCGAGTTTGCTGTCGGCTACCGCCCATTTGACCCCACAATCTTCTTCATGAGTGTGAGTGCAATCGGGAAAACGACAGGAATTGATAAAAGGACGAATGTCTCGAAAATAACCTGCCAGTTCGACCGGAATCACATCCCAGAATTGAAACGAGCGAATGCCGGGCGTGTCGATCAAGTGTCCACCGTGTTGAAGTGGAATCAGGCAGGCCGATGTCGTCGTATGTCTTCCTTTTTGGTTTTCCTCGCTTACCTCTCCGACCCTCAATTGCAGTCCTGGCTCGATCGAGTTGAGAATCGACGATTTGCCCACACCGCTTTGCCCCGTCACGACACTGTCTCGACCGTGAACCAGCGATCTTAGACGTTCGATTCCGAGACCGGTGGCAACCGAAGTTAGAATCACGGGGTAACCCAACTGACTCCAGACTCCCACTACCGGTTGCAGATCAGCCGGATCGACAAGATCAACTTTATTAATGATGACGACCGGGGAGATTCTGGCTTGCTCCACGGTGACAAGGATTCGATCGATTAAATTCGGCTTAAGCGTCGGCTCTGCAGCACTGGCGACAATCAGCACTTGGTCAATATTTGACGCGATGATCTGCTGTCGTTTTCGGCTAGTGCGACTGATTTGGTTTTTTCGGGGCTCCACTCGGACGATCACTGCTTGATTCTCGTCGCCACCGGAACCGCCTAGCTGGATCGTGACGAAGTCGCCAGCGACCACAACGTGCTGCAAATCGGTCGCCAGGGATTTCAAAATTCCACGTACCGTGCATCGAAATTTTCCCTTGGTAGTCTGCACCACGCTTGCCAATCCAAAAACCTGAATCACGCGTCCCGGCAAGCAGCGGTCGGGATCAACCTCCAATTCAACTTGAAAACCGGAGGGCTCATCGAGCTGTTCCGATCCCATGACGGTTCGCTTTCTCGTCAACTTTCCCTTTCCGGAAACACGTTCTGCCTGAGTTGCATCCGCGGTCGCTTCCGCGTCATCATTGAATTCGCGAGTAAAATCCTTCTTTCGCGCACGGTTATCATGATGCTTGCGAAACTGAGTCCGAATCATCTTTTTGGATTTTTTTTTCTTCGCCATCGAGGTTCGTTGGCCACCAACCAAAAAAGAAATGCGTAACGCCGAAAAACAACACAACTGCGTGGTTCCCTGGCAATCGACAAGCACAACGGGCGACATTCGCTCCGTCCCGAACATCACCCAAAAATCGCTTGACTCGCCCATTACGGAAACGGTCAAAAAACAAAAATTGCAGCCTTGACTTTAAGAATTAACCCGAATCGGGACACGCGAAACGAAAGAGATAAAGTTTAAATAATACAATTTTTGCCTTTTCGAGAGCATCGGTTAACCATGAAGTGTCGATTAATGATGACAATCAACCCGCTTACGACGACATGTCGGTCGTTCAAGGCAAACGACGTCTCGTAATCCGCCATTATAAAGCAAAGGAGACTTCGCCACCTCCCTTTCACTGACCGCCAAAAAAACGTCGATCGGCAGGTATTTGTTTTGACCGTTGACAGCTTTCTCAATCGAAGGGAAAACGACTTCGTTTCTGCGAAGTATCGGGATAAACTTACAAAGGCGGGATGCCGATTGCAAGATTGTAACGTAGTCCGCTGCAAGTCGCGGGTTGATTGCACAACCTCGCCTATCAAGCCTTTAATGTCTGACTAGTATCGTGCCAAAAATCGTTTGTATTCAACCGAAAACTGGCGATCCAGAACTGCCAGCTGAACTCGACACATCGTTCGATGTGACGATGGTTAAAGATTCCGAGGCAGCAATTCGGGCGATCCAGGGCGTAGAGTTTGACGGCCTCTTTATCGGTCGGTCAGCGGATGAGAATTCGCTTTCCGTTCTGATGCAGAAGGCAAACATCTTTGATGCACTTCCGGATGGAATTGCACTTCTGAATTCCAAGAACAAGATCTTGCTGACCAACAAGCGGCTAGGCAGTTGGTTCCCTGAGCGTGAACTGGTCGGTCTTAATTTCTATGAGGCACTTGGAGATCCGACGATTGTCGGTCCCGAACCCAGTCCTTTGGCGACAGCTTCGGCGAAACTTCGCCAATGTAAGGCCACGATTCAGGTCAACGACCGCTACTACCGGATTCTGGTCAAACCTGTTTTTGGCGAGGACAATCAGTCCCGAAACCTGATCGTGTCGATTATCGACGCGACAGAATCGGTCGAACAGCGGCAGAAACTGGAGGCACTTCATTTAGCGGGGGCCGAACTGGCTGATCTCCGTCCGGAAGAGATCTATCAGATGGACATTGGGAATCGCATTGATTTACTCAAGGACAACATTCTCCATTACACGAAAGACCTGTTGAATTTTGACGTGGTGGAAATTCGTTTGCTTGAAGAAGCAACGGGATTACTGACACCGCTGCTGTCGGTCGGCATCGATTCATCGGAAGCAAAAAAACCCCTGTTTGCAAGTCCAACCGGTAACGGCGTGACTGGGTTTGTCGCAGCGACAGGCAAGAGCTATATGTGTGAAGACACGACCAACGACCCTTTGTACATGGATGGCTTGATCGGAGCCAAAAGCTCGTTGACCGTGCCTTTGATCTACCATGACCAGGTGATCGGGTCCTTCAATGTCGAAAGTCCCGACGTATGCGCGTTCTCCGAAAGCGATTTGCAATTTGTCGAATCTTTCGCGCGGGACATTGCCGTCGCCTTGAACACGCTTGATCTGCTGACGGCCCAACAAACCAATACAGTACTTCAGAGCGTCGAGGCCATTCACACGGCGGTGGCTTTGCCAATTGACGAGATCCTGAATGACACCGTCATGGCCATCGACAGCTATGTGGGAAACGACGCCGAAGTAAAACAACGACTTCGTGATATCCTGCGGAATGCGCGGGAGGTCAAGAAGATTATTCAGCGCGTTGGTGAACAATTCGCCCCAGAAGACAAATTGCCAATGGCGGTGCAGATCGAATCGCGCCCCAAATTGCGCGGCAAGCACGTGCTCGTGATTGATGCCGAAGAGGAGGTCCGCACCTCGGCCCACAGCTTGCTGGAAAAATACGGCTGCATTGTCGAGACCGCCCACGAGGGGCGAGAGGCAATCTTGATGGTTCGCAATGCCGGCCCGCTCAACTCCTACGATGCGATCATTGCAGACATCCGACTGCCCGATATCGGCGGCTACGATCTGTTGATGCGTTTGAAGGAAATTGTGGACGATCCTCCTTTGATTTTGATGACCGGATTCGGCTATGATCCCGGTCACTCGATAGTGAAAGCGCGACAAGCGGGATTGCGTGCAAACGCCGTTCTGTTTAAACCTTTCAGGCTGGACCAGCTTCTCGAAACGGTTGAGTCGACTGTCCAAGCCACGGAAACGGCACCTAGATAGACCTTACTCCCCACCACGGTCGAACGGCAGCGAAATGGAATGGATCAAATGGATTATTGCGCTGGGCGTTGCCATGATCGGGCACATTGGACTCTGGTGTGTCGCCTTTAACCGGATTCACGCATCTGCACGTCCGCGGTCTTCAAGAAAATTATCTGAAAAGATCATCTTCCTGATCGTCGTCATCCCGATCGTTTACGTAATGACGGCGGTAGTTGAGTGGGCGAAGCAAGGCGTAGCCCCCGGTTTCAATGAGAAATTATTGGGGAGCCATCGGTTTCAACTGGAATCGTTAGGTTTTCTTTACCTATCGATCTGTTGTCTGCTGGGAATCTACTTCCTGCTGCGATGGATTTACCGCAAATTCAAGATCCGGTTACCCAAAGCCGTGGTGCGGAATCGGGAGGAAATTCTCGATTTACAAAAAGAAATTGATACTCCTTGCTGCACGGCGTGATTGCGGCCGGTCTCGGTCGACTGCCGAGGAACGAAATTTTGCACTTGGGGATCCGCGAGATGACTTTCGAACTGGATGTCGCGCCGCGGATTGACGGACTTAAGATCTGCCAACTGTCGGACCTCCATTTAACCGGTCAGATTGGAATCGAGTATTTCGAGAATATCGTCGAACGGGCGAATGCCTTTCGGCCAGACATCGTCGTTATCACCGGCGATATCGTGGACAATCGAGATTGCCTGACATGGCTCGACTCCACCCTTGGCAGACTGAAACCGAATTTGGGCGCCTATTATGTACTCGGAAATCATGACCTAAGGATTCGGCAGGAATCGACGTATCGCGGTCGGCTGGAAAGCCTGGGGTTAATGCGGGCTGCCGGGCGCTGGAAAACCGCAAACTTTCGTGGTGAAGAAATCAAAATCACTGGCAACGAGTTGCCTTGGTACCAGGGTGCCGAATCGCTGCCTACCGAACCCGGGGGCAAACGACCCGCGCTCAAAATTCTGTTAACGCACAGTCCCGATCAGATTGACTGGGCAAAACCGTACGAATTCGATTTGATTTTTGCCGGCCATACCCATGGAGGGCAAATCGCGATCCCCGGAATCGGGCCGATCGTTGCGCCCAGCAAATATGGTGTACTGTATGCTGCCGGCACGTTCCAGATTGGAAAGACACTGATGCACGTCAGTCGTGGTATTTCTGGTGACGAACCAATTCGGTTCGGATGCCCCCCTGAATTGGGACTGTTTACGATTCGTTCCGCCAACGCCGATCTGTCGTTGGAACCAAATCCCGAAGCGTCTGAATTGACCGTCCGTTCCGAACAGACCACTCGGATTGCGACGCCTTCTGCAAAAACATAACGACGGTGGAGATTGGAAATTAAGAACGCTCTTCGACGTCGTGCAAGCGGCCCTCAACCTGCAATCATTTTGCCGGTCTCTGCCCCCATTTCGATGACGCGCGACCCAGCTACCTTTTGATTTGAGAAGTACGAGCGAACCCGGATATTTCACTCAGTCTGCAGGCCGGTACCAGAAAACCGCTAAACCTCGGGGCGCTCAGGCAAAGGACAACCGCCGGACAACCAATCTGCAAAGGACGTTGCAATCATTTGCGGGTCGATCGACCCCATCGCGACGTGCTCACATTCATAGACGGCCTGGGAACCGTCAAGCCGCATCAACAGGGCTCTTCCGTCGCTGTCGTCTCCGATCGCAAACCAACCAGGAAGCCTGGTTTGAACTGAATAGGCGTTATTGCGTTCGCCGATGTAGTCTTGGCCATACAACAGCACAAGGTTCCCGGCGAATTGCTCGCCTGGATGGTTAACGGCGTGGAAGCGATACTCTGAAGAAATGTTTTTCTTGTTAAACAGAAACACGAATGGGTTCCTCAAGGAACAAGTCGCGTCGAGATTGCGTGTTGTCATCAAAGTTCATGGTTTTCCAGCTCCGGTTAATCTTTGGCTGGATCGGCGGATTGCGGGTCGAACTTCCGCGATCTTGCCTGATCCGCCGATGGGTAATCTTCTGGAACCTCGATCGTTACGTTACCGGTGGCTGCCCATTCCGTGCCGCGCTGCAAAAACGTAATGAACCCAACGCATTCGCAGGAGTAGTCGGCATGCCCCAACGTCGTGTGAAAAACTCGTCCCTTGCCGTAGTCGATGGTCATCATCATCGGCTCATGACGACCGCTGCCTTTGCGTTGTGGGCTGGCAAAGGCCGTGGCCAGGATGGTCATGTTTTCGCCCGGACCGCGCAGACGTTCGTAGAGCTCGTCTTTGCTGTGCATGAACTCGCCAGGAAGACCGCGCGTGATCGGGTGATCGTTATCCCGCGTCACGACAGAAAACTCGTGTTGAGGGCCGTGACCGCCACCGCTCCCTTTTGACGAATCCCGGACAACGTCGCCCGCTTCGTTATAGTAAACGAAGGGTCCACTCTTTTCGTTGCGACCGCCCCAACCTCCAAGTCCAATCATCTGGTTGTACTCGGGCCACTCTGGAAAACAGTTGTCTGCGGCGTGCACGGATACCAATCCACCTCCGTTTTTCATGAACTCCACAAACGCGGTTTGGGTACTCTTTGGCCAGGGAGCCGCCCCATACCCAAAATTGCAGATCACCACATCGTATTTTTCAAAGTCTGGTTTGAAGTCCGGGTCCATCTTGGGTTTCGGCAAATCCTCGTAGACTTTGCCATCCTCCAGTGGAAACTCCTCTAGCAGCTCACCTCCCTTCCAGGTGAATTGGGTGCGACAGATATCCACATCGAATTTGCCCGTCTCCAGCAAATAGGCTTTCATCATCATCGTCGTCTTCGGCCAGGCTACGTGGTTGTTTTGTCCATCAACAATCAGCACAGCGATCTTGTCCTTGGTCTTACCCGGTGCGTCGTCAGCGTTCGCAACGGGCTGTTCCGCGGCCGCTACCGAAAACAGCACGCATCCTAAAAGAAAAAACCAAAATCCAGTGAGCCTGTCCATCGTTACCTCATTGCTTTTCAAACCGAAATACGTTGCTTGCCCCCTTTGACGAATTCGCTACGCGGGGACGCCGATTATAACACTTCTGCAGTTCGGCCGCGCACCGGAGCCGCAATACGCGAGGCACCGATTATGGAAAGCACGCTCGAATTCCACACTTATCCAGTCTAAACGAATGCCTTATCCGTTTGTCCGAACTCAACACTGAAATGCTTTCGACTCAACCGTCCGGCACCAGCACCAAAATTCTCTGCCAAAAAAGTTCGCAACCGCAGGCGCAAAGCTGTAAGATACGACGGCTTGGGATAGAATGAGTTAGCTGAAAAAAAGCGTTGTTAATTAAAAAAACTGGAGACGTCGATGACCGTCAACCGTCCGTCGAGATTTTGGATGTGGAGTGGGGCAGCTGCAGGAATTGGTCTGATTGTTGCTTTCGCAACTTGCATTGGCTCCTATGCGGGCTATCGGATCGCGACGGAAAGTTCGAAAACAGAGTGGTCCGATTCATTGGCGGAGCTTCAGTTGCAGGCGGCTACGGCCTCTAGCGGCAAAACCATGTCGATGGCCACGGGACAACTGGATAAAGATGTCGAGGCTTTATTCGTACTGGACCACATCTCAGGGAATCTTCAGTGCTGGCTGCTGAACTCTCGAACCGGTGGAGTTGGCGGTATTTACCGAATTAATGTGATTGATGATTTGGTGCTCGACAAAGCCGCCCAACCGGAATTTCTCATGGTCACGGGCAGGTTTTTCTGGTCGGCCGGTTTTGCAGCAAACGTGGCCCCAGCCTTGTCGGTTGTCTACATCGCCGATGGAAATTCTGGCAATGTGGTTGGGTATAGTGTCACCGTCGACAAACAGGCGGTGCGACGCGGGTTGCCACAAGCCGGATTGCTCAAACTCGTGTGCAAAGGCTCGGCTCGCGACATCATAACTCGTGACCAGTAATGCCGGGCGTAAAAATCGGAGCGTTAATTGGGTCAAGATAATCCGGCGCCATGATAACGGGCCCAGCAATTTAGATGGCGTCCTTGAGTTTCATGGCCGGTGGTTTGAAGTCAGCCATCATGCGCACCAGTTGACGCCAGTTCGCCGGACGACCAGGAGTCAAATGTCCCAGGATCCGCTGGCTTGCGGCACCGGTCAACCAAGGAACGTTTGCTGGCATTTGATCGATATGCAGTATCCCGAGAAATGATGCGATGGCCGCAGAAAGGCTCGTGCCTGTGATTCCGTTGTCTGCGACCGATCGAACCGAACAATGAGACGGCACGACCTGCTGCAACCGGTTTATCAAACACGCCTCCCATGATGGTGAAGCGGCAAC
This sequence comes from Pirellulaceae bacterium, assembly GCA_942492215.1. Taxonomy (GTDB): domain Bacteria; phylum Planctomycetota; class Planctomycetia; order Pirellulales; family Pirellulaceae; genus Mariniblastus. The sequence goes on along the minus strand of CALODY010000008.1, from coordinate 58,391 downwards.
CGAGATTCGCGAGATGGGTTGGCAGTGCTTGATTTCATTGACCAGTCGGTCCACGATTACGACGATCAACGTGCGAATCAGGTTTGACAATTCTCCCCTTTCTTCGCAAACGTAGGCCCGCGTGATTCCGTTCAGTTGCGATGAAACATCGTGATCGTTGATTGCACCGCGGTGGCCCGACGAATCGGCATCTCGATTGCCCTTGGTTTCGACCAATTGCCGTACCAATCGCTCCCGCAATAAGGGGTCAGCAATGCCCTCGGCGTAAAGTTTCGCGGGCTCAAGTTCCTGGTTTCCCGTCCAGTCCTGCAGCAAGCGTGGCAGATCCTTGAGAAATTCGATACCAGGAGCGGCAATTTCGACAATGGGTGGCAGATCTGCGTCCAGACCGTCGGACGCAGGTAGTTGATAGACTCCAACCTGCTCATTGGCCATCAGGATGACCCGGTTTTGAGAAGCAATTTTTGGATCTCGATCCGCAAACATCAGCCAAAGCGGCACACACTCCAACGGAGCCCCCGATCCTCCGACGGCAATATCGCGTGAAGGGAAATCATCGATGACAGATAATCCCGACAACTCGGCCAGTCGAGTGGCATCACAAAACCCTCGAAAGTTCGGCCGTCCATCAAAATCGCGAATCCAAATACCCGGCCCGGCGACCGAGACCGCGATGACTCGATCGACATATTTGCCCGCCTGGCACTTGAGTTGCTGGACGACCGAACTTTGAATTTCCGCCAAGTCACTCAACAAGGCGGCCAAGCGGCCAATATCCTGCGTTTCACCGTTGGAAAATCTTCGGCATTGAGTGGAAATCGAGTCGGGAATTGCCGTGCTCGCTTCCACCACATGTTTCAGACGCAGATATTTTCCCTGGCCAACGGTGACAGTCAAAGCTCCATTGATGTTGTTGAGACTCTGACCGATCGACAAACCGGCCATCAGACGATGGCTACGGTGGCTGACGGCCCTGTCAATGCGGTCGTCTGCATCTTCAAGCTTTTGCCGGGGCCAGAGTGAGGGAACAGGAATGATCATGATTGGATCGCATAGGAACCGTGGGAAACGGTTTCGTTTCAACACCCGGCTGAGAATCGCTGATGGGACAGTCGGCGTAATGGGTTTGTATCTGAAGCGCAAAAAAAGTGGCTATTGCTTTTATCGGCAACAACCACTTGATGACTGCGGATCGAATTAAAATGCTAGCAAGCCTGCGAATCGGCTGGCTGTAGATTTCTGGTTGGTCTACGCGACAACACGTAGCTTGGGAACCGCGACTGGTTCACGAACCAAATCGAGGAACTCTTCGAAGATGCGAAGATCGAGCGCCGAAGCCGCTTCGTTTTCGGGATGAAACTGGGTCCCGATTGCAATCCAATCGTCCATTTCGCTTTCAATCGCCTCGACCACACCGTCCGGACAACGGGCGGTCACTGCAAATCCGGGAGCGACCTCATCGATCGCCATGTGATGACGGCTGCTAACACGGATTTCACCATCTCCATAAACGCGGCCCATCAACGAGTCCTCAACGATTTCGAGGCTGTGACGGTGGCCAGGGTCCTGAGGATCGCGATGCGGAATTGCTGTCGGAATATCTTCAGGAATATGCAGAAACAAGTTTCCTCCCAACGTAACATTCAGCAGCTGCAATCCGACCCCGATGCCAAAAACGGGCAATCGGCGATCGGCGATGGCCCGCATCAACCTGCGGTCGAAAGACTCGCGACGAGCATCCATTGGGCGGACGGAAGGATGCAGCATAAAACCGTCTTTCCGCGGATCCAGATCAGCGCCACCAATCATGACAAATCCGTCAAGACGGTCTAACACGGCGGCAATATCATCCTCATCTGTCATTGGTGGAACAATGACTGGAATTCCGCCTGCTCGACTGATGCTGTCAAAATAGCCGGCAGTTACTACCGAAAATGATGGCTGATTGCCTTGTGCACTACGATAATCTGCGTTGATTCCGATCAAAGGTTTTGCTTGCATCCTGTTCTCCTTGAACTGACTGACTCGTCGTGAGTCCGATTCACAAACGACAGTGAATCCTGTTAAAATGAAACGAAGCGAGTATTGCGAAAAACACTTCGGGATGCCAAGAAGTGACCTTAATATTGAATCAAGATCCGGGCAGCAATGCAGGCGATTTGACTGAGTTTCAGCGTTGAGTTTCAGCGTTGAGCTTCAGTTATTCTCACCGACGTGTTGCCCATCCTAAGCATTCGTCGGAAATCCTTCACAAAACAGTAATTGGGCGTCGCAGCTCGTCTGCAACCTTCGGGCACCATTTTGGATAGGCGTCTGGAAAGGTCAAGCAAAACATGTATTTTGCCCGACCTCTGATGAAACCGGCCGCATCTTGTGCAAGCGATGATAGCACTGCTAGCGAAACTGGGGTTGGGGTGAAGCCGAGTACCGACCGAGCGTGCAGAATCGCACTGTGCATTCCACCGATCTTCACCGACTTTGATAAAGACTATCGCGGAAGCCAAATCCATGATCCGTTACTCTGAAGTTTGTATTGAATCGTTTGGATACACGCTTCCCAGCGAAATCTGGACCTCGGACGACATCGAGTTGAAGCTAGGCGCGCTTTACCAACGTCTCCGACTTCCCGAAGGCCGTTTGGAGCTGATGACGGGAATCCAGGAACGACGTTTCTGGCCGTCAGGGACGAGTCCCAGCGAATTGAGCATCCAAAGTTGTAAATTGGCGCTCCAGGCTGCTTCGGCCTCACCGGGGCAGGTTGGGTGTTTGATTCATGGCTCGGTTTGTCGTGACTTCCTCGAACCGGCAACGGCGTGCCGGGTCCATCATGAGGTTGGATTGCCCCGAGAATGCATGATCTACGATGTTTCCAATGCATGCCTTGGCATCCTGAGCGGCATGGTTCAGGCGGCAAACATGATCGAGCTCGGTCAGATAAAGGCGGCTTTGGTGGTGGGTTCCGAAGGTGGTCGACAACTGGTTGAAAATACCATCGACACGTTGAACCGAGATCATTCGCTGACCAGGAAGTCCATCAAATCAGCGGTCGCCAGCTTGACCATTGGATCGGCAAGTTGTGCCGTTTTGCTAACCCATCGCTCGTTGAGTTCGACAGACAACCGATTGATGTCGGTCGCCGTCAATGCGAACACCCAGTACCACGATCTGTGCCAGAGCCACAATGATCAGGCGGGTGCTGACATGCAACCACTCATGCAAACCGACTCGGAACTTCTTATGAATCACGGCGTTCAGACGGGCGTCGACACAATGTCCGATTTTCTTCGAACTGCAGAAATTGAGACCAAGGACATCGACCGCACGGTTTGCCATCAAGTGGGATCGGCGCATCGCAAGTTGATGCTGGAATCACTCGGAATTGATCCTGAAATCGATTACTCCACCTTTGCTTGGCTTGGCAACACCGGGTCTGCGGCACTGCCTGTCACGATGGCGATCGGCTGTGAGCGGGAATTCATCCAGCCGGGTCATCGCGTTGCCATGCTGGGAATTGGGTCCGGAATCAACTGCATGATGCTAGAGTTGCAGTGGAATCGTACGTTGGTTGCTGGCTCGGTTTGGAACGACAAACTGGCGGCCAATTATCGGTAGTTCCAACGCCCGTACTCGGGAAATACCGAACGCAAGCAGAACTTCGCCCAGGACTTGAACGGGATCTGTTTGAGCCGATGCCGAAATTCATTCTTTTGGCGAGCGATCATGAACGCGAGACGACTGTTCGTGATCTGACCACAGTCAAGCGTCTCCACTCCGTTCGCGAACTTGAGTTTGTACGGTTCGTCCCCATAGCCCAAATCGATTTTGCTAATTCCGCGATTTGCAGCCGTCTCGGTAACCCGCAACAACAATTCCGTACCCGGTGAATATTTGGAAAACTCGGGGACGAAAACCGGAAACCAGTAGTGCAGGATCGAGTCGGTCAACATGCCAAAATGGACGGCCACCAGGTGATCGCCCGCCCACAGGCCGGAAAGAATTCCGCGAAATCCAGGCTTATTGGTAGCAAATATCTCCCTCAAAAGATCAGCTGTCCAGGGCACCGACAAGATGTCAAACGCTCGTGTCCGCTGATATTTTGCCCGTTTCAGGTCGATCAGACGCTCCAGTAAATCGGCATCCAAAACATCAAACTCAAATCGGATTGGACCAACATTTCGTTCTAACCCTCGGGTCTTTTGGCGTTGCCGGCTAATTGTCGAACTATGCCGGTTCACCCAACTTTGGTAGTTCTTCCATCCGCCTGCCAGGTCCAGAAAATACGATTTGACCTTTCGAAATTGATACTCAGCATGATTTTCATAATTGGCGAGCGAATGAAATGGAAACGACGAACTCCCGGTTTTCCGCATTAAAGCATGTGCCAGTTCGCAAAACTCTCCGGATTCGCTGACGACGCCTTGAACGTCGTTGAGAAGACCGCCGACCGGTCCAATTTGACGATGCCCCACGTTTTGAAAAGGCAGAATTTCTGCAATGGAGCCCTCACGATGCACCACGCCGACATGAACATCGTTCCTGACGCGCCCCACTGCTTTGGTAAACTCCGGGTCAAAGTACGGGCTCATCAATCGAGCATTTCGATTGCGAATCGACCGCCAAGACTCGATAAGATTGGAGCCCATTTCCTGGACCGGAATCACCTGGAGTCCTTGCACCTGAGGGTTTGTCCGCTCAATGGCTGAGCCAACTTTGTCGAATGTCGATGCTCTCTGAATCATCAAAACCGTAACCGACCGTATCGGGAGGATCGAAACACTACTTCCATTTTTTTTGAACACAAAAACGATGTACAGGGTTTACTTGGCGATTCACTGAATTTTCTGGCCATTTGCGGGTTATTCCGCCTGTTCACACCGATTTCAGCTCACGGAGAGATGAATTTCAACGACCGAGCAATGGAGAATTGAGAAAATCATTCCTGGTCATCGTTTCCCCGCCGTCGATGGTAAAAACCGAACTCAGGTTTTCGGCTCGGCGTTTTACGATTCGAGGTTTAAAAGCCGAGTTGATAATCAAGACCCCGTTTTCGCCGTTCTGGCCAAAATCATTCGAGGCCAGGGCGTCGACATTTAGGCCGCCTGGTTTTGTCCAGGCAACGGCGGTCGATTCACCGCCTTCAATGACGATCGCTGTCCAGATTTTCTTGTCCTTGATCTCCGATAACTTGGGAGATACTCGGTCCTGCTGGTAGATACTATCTTCGCCAAAGACAATATGAGTTCGGGATCGACCTAACGGATCTTCCTGTGCATCTGGTTTAAAAACGTCAGGAATTTGCTTCGCAACCTCCAAGTTAACAGGGCTGTCCCAGGGCTGGCTAAAATCAAATTGGTCGTACAACTCCTGTTCGCCAAGTTGCGGCAGCAACGCCACCCGCCAACTCAGTTGATTGGGAATCCCGTTGGGGTCTTCAAAGATTGATTCGCTGGACGGAAGTTGACCAAACTGCTCCTCATACTTTCTTAATGCTTCCCCGATTCGCTTGAACCTCTCAACACGGACGGCCAGTTGAGCCTGTTTTTTTCCATCGTTGAAAACCGCTGTCAGCAGCTGATTGATTTTCTCGGGTCGTTTCAATTTGACCGTCACCGTTTTTTGATTTGCGTTAACGGTAAGCAAACCTCTTTCCCGGATATCGGCTCCAACTTCTTTCAACACGTCTGTGGATTCGGTGGGAATCATGGCTTCGCTCGCCTGCCCGGGGAAGGCCCCCATTGGAGGCATGCCACTGGCACCGCTGGAATTCAAGCTCTCATTGATCAACTGGGCCAAGTCCTTTGACAGCTGCTCGTCCTCCAGGTAGATGTTTGCCTGTAACATGTTCTCGCCTTGCACGGAGAATTGAAGATCGATGTACTGGGTCAGCTCTGGAAGCGACGCCAACTCCCTGCCGTTCTCAGTAAAACCAGCAGCCATGTCGAAAATGGTCTGCAACAGGCTCCGAATTGGCCCGATCACGAGAATCCCGTTGACTTCCGCCTTTAGATCGATCTGACTGAACTTTGTTGCCAATCCGGTATGGTCGCCGTCCCCTCTACGGAGTTTGCTAACCAGCGCGTCATCGCCAAGCACAATTCGCCGGTCGTCGATTTCGAACGCGCCGAAACCCGATTCGTTATCGCTTGCCGAAGCCAGCTCCTTGCCGGCAGCGTCCAGCTGGGCTTGGTTAAAGGGTTCGAAAAACTCAATTACCAAGACTCCGGGCGAAAGGGATCCGCCAGTCAGATTCAATCTCTCGCGATCGATCAAGACCCATGCTCGACTGATTTTTTTTAAGTCCGCATTGTCTTGACCAATCAATTTGGCGAGTTGCTCTTCAACGGACTCCCACGGAAGGTCGGCAAAATCCGGAGCATGAATCACCCGCGGCACGTCGATTTGTAGGCAGGCAAAATGATCTTCGTGAAAAAACCGGACATCTAATTCGTTTTTCGATGGTCTTTTCACCTCTGCATCCGCGTCCGCAGCTTCATCAACTCCAAACACAGGCTGGTAGGGAGAGTCGCGTGGTACGGCTTTCACAGTTGTCGCGTCATTGCAGCCAACCACTGCGGTCGCGATCCCGACGATCAAAATGGCTCCGACAAAGTACTTCATTTTTTCTCGAATTGTGACATTGCGTGAAAACTGGTTTGCTCGCCGGTCAATTGTACCAAACCCACCGAAACGATGTGCATCGTTTGCTGCAACATCAAGCAACCCACATTCCAGAAACTTCGGAAACTTCCGATCTCGCGCCTCCGCATACTTCGCGACAAACTGGCGACACGATTGTGGTGAATGGCGCTTCGCAATCCGGTGTATGCCGCACTTGGCGGTCTCACCAACGGTCGCCTTGACTTGTTGATACGAAGTTTTGCGCCTGATCGGGAAGCGTTTGCCAATCAAACACTTGCTCAACGTAGTTCGGTTAAACAAGCTCCCTCTCGTCGCCTGGACCCGCAAATCGAATCCGGCTCAGCCAGCGTTTTTTCGGAGGCAATTTGATTCTGAATCTCGTCAAGGTGAAAAGCCAAATGCTGCTAGCGATGACGAGCAATTTTTGCAGCTCGTTTTTGGTCAGTTTGAAGCAAACTTTTTCAAAGAGATTGAAAAAACGCCGCCTTTTGTGAGCGCGTTCAATATTGGAATAATGATTTTGTTTTGCTAACCTACGCCTCGTGCTGACTACCGGTTGAACGCCGTTGCCAACGCGTTTGACTTGTTCAGCAAACATCAAGCAGCCAGGTTGCCAATGCCTATCACGGCGAAAGTAACCGGTAACCGCACAGTGAAAACTGAATTCGACTTGATGAAAGAATCGGACGACAGGCACGGCACCGATGACCGCTGCAATCGAAATATGGTATGGAGCCACAACGTTATCACTGACATGGCAGTCGGTGAGTTGCTGACAAGGGACGTCAACGATGGATACGAAAACAGATTTTGACATCAACGTGCATATTCGCTGGATGATTCGCCGAGATATGCCGGAAGTACTGCGCATCGAGAATTCCAGCTTTGAGTTTCCCTGGTCGGAAGAAGACTTCATTCGATGTCTTCGACAGCGCAACTGTATCGGGATGGTCGCCGAATACGACGAGCGCGTGGTGGGCTTTATGATTTACGAATTGCATAAAGACCAACTGCACGTTTTGAACTTTTCGGTTCGCCCGGATATTCGCCGTCGCGGAATCGGGATGCAGATGGTCAACAAGCTCATTGGCAAACTTTCTCAGCAACGGCGGAATCGAATTGTTCTGGAGATTCGCGAAACCAACCTTGCGGCTCAAATGTTCTTCAAGAACCTCGGCTTCCGTGCCGTTTCCGTGTTGCGTGACTACTATGACGACACCGTCGAAGACGCTTACGTAATGCAGTATCGTTTTCGCGGCGAATCTTCCAAACCGCTGGAACCCGTCAATCGAATTACACGGCTGGCTGGCTAACACGTCGTGCTCACGGCAGGCACGGAGCAAGGTCAAGCGCGGCACAGCGCATTAACACATGAACGCGGATGATATAGCGTGAATCCGTTCGTGTTGTTCCGGCAACGAAGCACCGGAAAGACTGGCTGTGACTCGTTGCGGCCGACGTGTCTAGAGACAGTCCAGTCGACGAACTCAGCACTCCCAGTCACCAAACGGCGAAATGAGCCGTTGGGGGCGAATGTGAAAGACACCTCAGTCAAATAAGCGCGGATCAGTCTGGGTCGAGAATCCTGGCGAATGGTTGCATCAATCGCCGTTCCCGATTTAATTCCTGCAGAGCGAATTCAGTTGCTTCGCAAAACTCATCAGTCGAAAGTAAACGTCGCTTTGACTATCTCCTTGCGTTAACAAGGTCAATATCGGACCCCCAGGCTCGATGACGGTGCCAGAAACGGGGATATCTCTCACCCAGCAGTCCCGCGAACTGGGGTAGTAACTCTTCAAACGCTCAAAGAAAGCGTTGCTAACGACAAGGCCACGATCGTTTTCGCAAAACAGGATTGCTTTGCCAAATTGTCGATCCTCAATGGCGTGCGAACATGTCGTCGTCTGCCCCGAACAAGCTCGAAAATGCAAATCGACGATTGACCGCGTCTTTCCGGGAGCCGTTTCTTGAACACTGATCTGGTTAAGATTTTCAAATATTTCGGCAGAGGCCGTTATTCGCGGGTTGATATCGATGAGCCAGACGCTCTGCCCGCTGACAATGAAATCGATGCCAAAAATTCCTCGAATCCCAAATTCCCCGCAGATTGCCTTGCCGATTTCTTCGACCTTCCCACAAACCGTGGGTTCGAGATTGATTGGGCCGATTGAACCACAATAGGCAAACGGAGCTGCAAATAGTCCCGCCTCTCCTACAAGTTGTTGAGTCGCTCCAATCAGTCGGCAGTCACCAACTTCCCATCCTGAAGACCCGTCCGGCAGGGATTCACCCTCCAAAAAATCACTTACTGAATCCGGCGAAAATTTTTGATTGCCAAGATCGTTACCCTCTATGTTGTTTGACGCACGGATTCCCAAAAATAGACATGAAATATTCGTGCCTGCGATTTTTCGTTGATAGATGATCCCTGGCTTGGGACGACGATTGGCATCCGTTACCCGGGCAACATGGTGCCCGCCTGCGCCGCGAATCATTTTGCTCAACCAATCGGCACCCTGATCGGATCGTGACATTCGAGTTTTGGTTTCGGGAAATCTCCCACCAACATGCTCGACTATTTCAGCAATCAGGCCAAAGTTTCCAGGTTCATTCAATCGGCTCAGTTGATCTGGCTGGGTGCCCATCAGGTTGATCGTCTGACAAATGGACTCCATCAAGTCAGACCGGTTCTCAAAACCGCCACCGACAATCAATCCATCAAATGTTTGGTCGCTGACAATCCCAAGGATTTCCTGGAACTTCTCGATGGCGTGAAAATCGTTTTGTGGAAATATGCCAGGTTCCCCGGTATTCGCGCCACATAATTGCTGTAGATCCCAATCCGCAAAAAAATCAATCGCCGTGAAACTCCAACCGGCGCGTACGCAGCTTTCCGCGAGAAACCTTGAGCTGGCGGATACGAGCAAAAGTCGCATTTGGAATCCTGGAACTGACTGGTTGGCACGGCATTCTTGGTTTGATACTCTAACGCTGCCCAAAGAAAAATCGAGATGCGACACGCCTCTCGAATTCAACAATCAGGAGATACAAATGTCCATGTACATCGGTGAAGCCCTTGCGGGTGCTGACAATGAAATCGCCCATATCGACCTGCTAATTGGCAGTAAGGACGGTCCTGTTGGCACGGCCTTTGCCAACGCCTTGTCCACTCAGAGCGAAGGTCATACGAATCTTTTGGCTGTACTCACGCCTAATCTCGCCGTAAAACCGGCCACCGTGATGGTCACCAAAGTGACGATCAAGGGCATGCGTCAAGCTGTGCAAATGTTCGGCCCCGCCCAGGCCGCCGTTGCCAAAGCCGTTGCCGACAGCGTGGCCGAAGGTGTGATCCCAAAAGACCAAGCCGAGGATCTGGTCATTGTCTGTGGAGTTTTCATTCACCCTGAAGCCGCAGATGACAAAAAGATTTACGAGTACAATCACGAGGCAACCAAAATGGCCATCGTGAACGCCATGAAGGGTTCCCCCACGGCGGATGAAATGGTTGCCGGCAAAGAAGACGCTGCCCATCCGTTCCGAGGTTTCTGAAAGCCATTTGCCACGCTGTTGCAAACCGCTTTCCGGACCCAAGTGCGATTCTCAGCGGTACAACAACCATCCACATGCCCGCGAAATTGAGCGCGGGCTTTTTTCGTCCACCCACCCAATTCCTCGAACCATGAGTAAACCCAAAGTCCTGATCCAATTCGATTCCAATCCGAATCCCAGCACGTTTGATTCGATCGTCGCCATCGATTCAGGAATTGACTACCTCCTGACCCAGGTCAACGTGACACCGGAGAACATCGAAGGGATGGTGCACGGGGCGATTTTTACGCGCGGCCCGAAGGATTTGAAGAATACGGCACTATTCTTTGGCGGCAGTGATGTTGACGCCACCGAAAACATTGTCGCAAAAGCCAAAGAGTGCTTTTTCGGGCCATTAAAAGTTTCCATGATGTCTGACCCAAACGGTTGTAACACAACCGCCGCGGCTGCCGTCTTGTGCGCTGAGCAACACGCTGAATTGGCTGAGTCGACAATTACTGTACTGGCCGGCACCGGACCGGTCGGACAGCGGATCGCCCAAATCATCTCCCATCGATTGGAGCGCTCAGGCCACCGCGCGGAAATTCGAATTTGCTCTCGTTCGCGGGAAAAAGCGAGCGAAGTTTGCGACAGTCTATCCAAAAAAACGGCCACTGATTTCTTTCAGCCGATCGAGACCGCTTCTTCAGAGCAGTCCATCGGGGCTGTTGCCGACTCAGGCATCGTCTTTGCAGCCGGCGCCGCAGGGATCGAACTATTGAATGAATCCTGGTTTGACCTGAACCAACCGCCGGAAATCGCTATCGATTTGAATGCCGTTCCACCCGCCGGTATCGCGGGAATCGAAGTTATGGATAGCGGAGCAAAACGTGGGAAAACGATTTGCTATGGCGCAATCGGCGTTGGCGGATTGAAAATGAAAATCCACAAGCGTTGTCTTGAAAACCTGTTCAGGTCGAACGATCAAGTGCTTGAGGCACGCGAGGTTTACGAAATCGGCCGCCAACTAGCGTGAGCCAATCGCGGCCGATCAATATTCGCTGTCGCATTGACGAACGTTATTTGCCTTTGGAGTCGTTGAACTCAAGCACGGATTTTGTTTCGTCGCCCGCTTCCTGTTTCGTCTGATCGGGAACCGGTTTCGTTGTCGTTGGTTGAGGGGCCACTGCAGGATTTGGCGGTTGCGTTGGTTCGGGACGCGGAGACTCAACCTCGACCACCGGCTGTCCGTTCTCCGAATTGATTGTCCAACCCGATTCCGTGCGATCTACCAGGTAGTTGCCCGCTTCGCGAATTGTGAACTCCTGTCGTTGCCCCCTGCCCATGGGAATACCAACCCGCCAATCCTGGCCGCTCTTCATCCGAACGGAATTGCCAGGTGCAAGTTGGAACGACGTTCCGTTGACGCTGTACTGCAGCGATCGTCGCGCATCTGCGGGATATTTAAGAACGATCATGTCCGGCACGCGAGGAGGCGACACGACCCCATTGACATTTTCCGCTGGGAGTTGCTGACGATCTGGTACCGGCGCGTCAAGCCTCGGTCGACGATCCACATCTTCCGCGGGTCGTGCAGCCGCCGGTTGCATCGTTGGCTGCGCAGCTGATCCGTTTGCCGGAGTCGGCGCATTGACGCCGGGCGATGTCGATGGTGCAACCGAGTTCGGCCCCACCGTCACTGGCTGGGGGACGTAACCGGGAGGGTAATTGGCGGGCTGGGGGATCGTTGCAGGGTAAGCGGGTGGATTCAGTTGCCCTGCCTGCATTCCTTGCCCATTTCCAAACTGAAACCCTTCATAGGGAGTGCCAGCGCGAAAACCCTGTCCTGCCCCCATTTGCAATCCTTCGTAAGGGGTACCGGCGCGAAACCCCTGACCTCCACCGACTTGAAGTCCCGCTCCTGGGGGACCAAATCTCCATCCCAAGCCTCGTCGGAAATTCACTCCATCTCGTCCACCGATGCTGACTCCCCGACCACCACCGATCACCACACCATTGGGCCCGCCAATCATCATCTGGGCCTGTGCCGGTCCGAGATCACTGAAAAAGGCAATCATCGAGAACAAGATTGCAGCGTACAAAGTTTTTGACAGGTACATAGGACAATCCTTCTGAGCGAGGTCCGACGCGGGTGTTTCGGGTATCAAAGACGGGTGGATTTGCGAAAGCAAAAAGATGCGCCAATCCGTGACATTGGAAGAATAATCCGAATTATTACGCGAGGCTCACAGTTAGGCGACCCCGATCTTGTCAAAATGCCTGAAGTTTGTCGAAAGAAGTGATTATCGCGTTTGTGACAGGGTCCAGGTACCGAGATCACGTTTAGAAGCATAGGAAGCTGAAAAACAGCCGTTTTGGATCTCGGCGTGGTACGAGAATTCACCCATCACCGGCCCCAATTTCTTGGATCCCGATAGCACGATTAGACCTGGTTCCTGGTGCACAATTTCAAGCTTTGCTCGATACCGGAAAGGCACAATTTTTGCAAATGTCCCACGAAATCGGGCCTCGACCTGAGTTGGACTTGTCTGGCAAAACGTCGCGGACAATCGTCCACGATGGCCGGTCGACTGGCTGTGCCAGTCTCCTCGCCAGTGCCCTTCCAATTCCTGTGCATAACCAAACCCGCACAGCAAAGTTACCAGAATCGTACCAACGACAACCTGACATAGCCGATTCGAATGGGAGGTCATCAAACGCATGATCATCACCGAAATTACCACATGATTTTTGGGCTGTGTTCCATCAGGCGAGCTAATTTACAGTCAGATTCAGTTTTTTGCCGAAATGATTGGGCGCCAGCCACGCCATCTTTGATCGAGTGTCACCCGATCGTGACTTGAATTTTGCCCAAATTCGTCAGAAGTCGTGATCGTCAGGACGTTATCAAAAGATCGGAATATCAGTTCTGAACGGAAGAAAGCGGGCTCGAAACCCATTGGGAGAAGCAATTTGAAAATCGTCATGCCTGGCGGCCGAGGTCAAATCGGTTCCATCCTGACTCGACATTTCATTCGACAGGGTCACGAGGTCGTATTGCTAACCAGGTCCCCAACCGGTGTTACTGATCAACAGCCTGACAATCTTCGCATCGTTTCATGGGACCCGGGATCGTCTGGGCACTGGGTCTCGGAACTGGATGGTTCGGATGTCGTCATCAACCTTGCTGGACGTTCCGTCAACTGTCGGTACACACGCGACAACCGGGAACAGATCATGAATTCGAGGTTGGCATCCACACGCGCGATTGGCAGTGCCATTTCCAATTGCACAACGCCACCCAAGGTGTGGCTGCAATCGAGCACGGCAACCATCTATGCCCATTCGATTGAACAAGCCAACGACGAAAGCGGCTCAATTGGCGGAACGGAGCACGGAATCCCAAACAGCTGGAAGTTCAGCGTCGAGGTTGCTGAGGCCTGGGAGCGAGCAGCCAACGAATTCAAAAGCTCGCACACTCGTTTGATCATGATGCGAACGTCGATGGTGATGAGCCCTGACAAAGGCGGGATTTTTGATGTTTTGATGGGCCTGGTGCGAAAGGGATTGGGAGGTAAAAACGCCTCCGGCACACAATTCGTATCCTGGATTCACGAATATGACTTTGTCAATTCGGTCCAATGGTTGATTGACCACTCCGATCTTGAAGGGATCGTTAACATCTGCTCACCCAATCCGATTCCCAATGATGACTTTATGAGCACACTTCGTGAGGCAGCTGGAATCAGTCTTGGGCTTCCTGCCAGTCGCTGGATGTTGGAGTTGGGAGCGATCTTCATGCGCACCGAAACCGAATTGGTATTGAAAAGCCGACGTGTTATCCCAGGAGTTCTGCTAAAGTGCGGTTTCGAGTTTCAGTTTCCACAATGGGAGCAGGCCGTCGATGAACTGGTGACCAGGTGGATTTCGGCGAAACAGGAATGCTGATTGAGGATCATCCGGAAAATCTTTTCAAAACCAGGCGGCGACACGCTCGAGTATTGTTGCCTTCCCACCATTGCGGCCGAAGTCTTTTTTGTACGCCCTGCAATTACTCGATGTCGCGTTTGCGCCTCGCGTCAGCCAATAGCTCCTGGGCAAAGTCACCCATGACCCAATCCTCGCTGACTTCGTCGTAAACGAGGTACAAAGTGCGACGTGGGGATCCTGCCAGTTTAGCGATGCACTGGGAAATTCGATCCGAGCCAGAATCGAGGGCGTGATTTTCAAACAACCTCCGAAATGCCTGCTCGACGCACCGTTGGCAAGTCGGCCAATCATACCTCTTCGTAAAAACGAATTTGATACTTCGACCATCCCTCGATTTTGCCCGGATGGAGAATAGGGAAGAACTCTTCAACGTTACTTTGCCTTGGTCGCGGACCACTGCCGTTATCGAAAGACCGCAAAAAAGTTTCTCGGCCAGCTTTGCAACTGCCGACTGGATCTCCGGAATTCCTACCTGATCGTAATTGAACGAAGCCTCTCGCCCGCCTTTTTCGAGGAGCGATTGGCCAATCACCAAAACCACTGCGGTGGGGGCGATCCACTCGAATAGGTTGAATGTTCGATATTTACGAAGCTGTGTGTCGAATCGTATGGCCCCGGAAGGCAACTCGCGACGGAATTCGTCAAAGTAATGCGTTGGCAAATCGGCACAAATTACCAGCGTCAAATCATGATGTTCCACCGTCCTCCTCGATGATGTTGGTGAGATTTTCTGGCTCCGATGGACGAATCGACTTTGGATTTCGACGCAGTCGAAGGATGGCGTACCCACCGGTCAGGATTCCAATCAAACCGCCGAGATAACTGAAGTTGTGCATCGTACCCGCGCGAACAAACGCCGCGTCATTCTCGATTTGATTACGGTAACGACTCACCTCGCCCATATCATTGGAATCGACGGTCGCAAAAGCAATCAGCAGCGCAACCAGACCGACCACCAGCGTGGTCGCGGCGACCACTCCAAACACACGCACCATACACCAAAAATAGGCTGACGTTTGGCGGATCACCAGACCGAGTGGAATCAGAACGATTCCAATGACCAACCCCATCCACCAGGCAGCTTTCCAGCCAACAATCGCTGCGCCGATTCGGTCTGGATACTGGTTCACCATCCCAAATTGATGAAACTTGAATCGTGTAAAGTATTCGGGTGAGACGGTGTAGGAAATCTGGTTGTGCAGCGCCCCGTAGACGCCAGCAAAAAGACAAGCGATCAAAAAAAGCGGGGGTATCAAGCCGAGTTTCGCCATCGCCTATTTCGCAGGAACGATCAATCGGACAAAACGAATGTGGTCGACACATGTTACGCTCGATTATAGCCACCCGACGGTTTGACTGGCGAGCCAGGCAAACTCACTCGCATTTTTTTGCCGAACAGACGGCAAAATCTGAATTCCGATCATCCACTGCGACGGGTCTGCAATACCGCCAACCGGCCGCTCAGGATTACGCAAATTTGGGTTGGCTCCTAGCGAGTCGATCTCCTTTGCGTTCGAACTTCGGCTGCAAATTTGGAGCAGTGCATTGTCAACGCTGAGAATTGGGGTTGGTAAAGTAGTTGGTGTCACCAAACTTCAGTGAATCGCCGAGCTATCCGAATTCTGGCGAATCCGCCTACCCCAAAACTTAAGTGTGACGATGCAGTAGGTTTTAATGACACAGTTATTGACGCTTTCCCGAGTGCGCGACGATCCGGCTGTGGCCGCGACTTGGTTGCCGGCCACTTTGCGAAAAATGCCGGCTAGATCCGGTTAGATCTGAAATGATTCAGGCGGCCCGGCGGTGGTCTTTGGAATCCTGAACACGATACCGAACGGCGTCGTCATCGGGTTGCGATTTGCCGTGGTTGATTTGCCACAGACGCGCCTGCTTGTTGAATGAATAGAACGCGGCCAGCCAAGCTGTCTGAATACCGATTTTGCCATCCAAAATTGAGCCCTGCAAAATGTATTCGCGGAAAAACCGCCACATCGGTCGGACCAATAATTTGAAACACGAAGTGTCCTTGCCCTGGTCGCTCCATTGCTGAGCTTGCACGGTCGTATACCGGCGGGTTTTGTCATATAGCTGATCGTAACCCCACACGGAATAATGCTTCATCCTCTCGCGTAACCGGCCGACACGTCTTGTTGAAATACTGACTTCGCCATGATCGCTTGGACCCGAGTAACGCCCTCGATCTCGATGAAACAGACGCAAGACCCTGTCGGTCCGCGCGTCTCCGAATCGCTGCCGATGTCCCATGAAGTGGTTGTCTCGGTAGATCCAATAGCCGTCTACTTCGGGACCACGACTCAACACCAGGTTAATCTCTTCGGAAAGCTCCGGCGTGATCCGCTCGTCAGCATCAACGATCAATACCCATTCATGTCGGGCTTGCGGAATCGCCCAGTTCTTGAAATCCCCGGATGTAATATAGGCCCGCTGAATAATTCGGGTTTTATCGAACTGCGAGGCGATCTCGATCGTATCATCGCTCGAACCGGAATCCGCAATCAGGATTTCATCGGCAATTGAGTAAAAACTGTCGACGCAAGCGCGCAGGTTCCGAACTTCGTTTTTGCAAGGAACTATAACTGTCAGAGGTTGCTTCACAACGAATCCAAGAAGCTCAACTGGTAACTTCAGACTGCTAAAACCCAAACAGATTCACGCTCGCTGCACGTGTTCCGGCGTTCCATCCTGTTGATGTTCGCTCCGAATCAGGCACAGCAGCTCAAACGCAATTCTGAACTCGTCTTAACTTCCGTTTTGCCGCTTAAAGGCGGGAAATTAGAGAACTATCAGCATACTGTCAATGCGTTTTGGAATCTAAACCGAATTCTCACAAGGCTCAACGACGCTAGCAGGTCAGGCTATCTCGTTACCTGTTTTTCACAAATCCACGGGACGGAGGATTCGTCTTTGAGGTGCCTTGCATAAATTCCTTCGGCTAATAACGCCCCGGAAACGACGACAAATTGATCTTCCGAGTAAGAATTCACGATAACTTCGACGGAATAGCCCTGCTTCTTTAACCCACCCAAGGCAACTGCGTTTCCCAGCGTGATCGATGAGACAATTACGATCACGGTTGCGTCGCGTGGAATGCGGGCTGCCGACTCCTGCAGCAGCTCAGAAAGCGTTAATCCCTGCGTCAATTCCAGGCGAGCTAATGCTTGCAGAATATGAAACATCTGGTCGGTACTTTTTCGCGTCGGTACCACTACGGGCTGAAGTTGTTCGCTTTTTGACATCATCCGCACTGACTTTTGGGCTTCACTTCGTGTGCGGCGATCCCCGCGCCAACCTTCCTGGCGAATTCGATCGACGGCATCGCGCCCGTTCGATACCAAACCGACTTGCTGTCCCAATCCATGCAGCGCATTGGCAACGCTGGCGGCCGCCGTGATCGCCAATTCACTACGCACCGGTTCATGCTTCCGGTCAAAGGAATCCTTGCGAAAATCAACGACGATCGTCGCACCGGCCAGTGTCGATGGCTCGTACGTCTTGCATTGAAGTTTACCGGTCCGAGCCGTTGCCCTCCAATGTACTCGGCTCAATGGATCCCCCATTTGATACCGGCGGACGCCGGATATGCGCGTGGGATCTTCAAACAGGCGGTGCGTCATCACAACCTCACCCACAGGTCGCCGCGACGCGATATCATACGCCGGTATTGGAATGGCGGCGGGTAGGACTTGTACGTAAACGGGATCGGTCAAAACGCGAAATCGTCGGTTTAATCCAAACATATCTCCTGTTTCAATCACCAACGGACCAATTTGGAAGTAGCCTCTTCGGTTGCATTTGAGCTGATAGAGGATTTGTTTTTGCTCACCAGGTCTCATTTTTATAACTTCGAGCCGTCGACCGGATACCGACAGAGCAGGGGGCTGGAATGCCAAAGCCCGCGGTTCGATCAAATCTTCCAGCAAAAGCCAAGTGATTGGCCAACGACCCGTATGCTTTAACCTGATAATCACCGTCACCACGTCTCCGATTCTGACGGTTTTCGAATCGCAGATTCTTTCGGCGCTAACCGCATCGACCCAACGACTCGTGACCCAGCGACTGATGAAAAAGATCGCCCCGATCGCATACAGCGCATAGACCCACATGCTGAGATCGAACAGCATGGCCAACAGGGCCAACAGGATAACGGCGACGATCCATTTCATTTTAAGACTTTTTCTACCGCGACAGATTTAGTTACTGCGTACGGACAAGGCCGCAATCGGAACATCTGTCAAAAGATTCAGCGACACCGCGCGACGGGTGCTTTGAACTTCTCTAATCATTTCCGATCACGGGTACGGCGATTTCCGAGATCAATTGACTGACAACTTGCTCCGCCGTCACTTTCCGCAGGCGACTTTCCGGCTTCAAAATCATCCGGTGATTCAGTACGGGAGCCGCGATCATTTTAACATCATCGGGCAATACGAAGGACCGCCCGCGAATTGCCGCCAGGGCCTGGCTGGTTCGGAACAGGGCAATGGATGCGCGCGGGCTGCCACCCAAACTCAAGTGTTCGTGGTGTCTTGTCAGATGAACGATCTGCAAAATGTATTTTCGAATCTTGGGGTCGACATGGACTGCGCGAACGTGTTTTTGACATTCAATGATCTCGTTGCCGCTGACGACGGGTGACAAATCATCAATCGGATGCGACATCTGCAACCGGTCAAGAATCAGCAATTCGTCATCGATCGTCGGATAGCCGATGGAAAACTTCATCAAAAATCGGTCCAGTTGGGCTTCGGGCAGCGGAAACGTGCCTTCATGGTCAACGGGGTTCTGCGTGGCAATGACGAGAAAAGGTGCTTTTAGCGCGCGAGTCACGCCGTCGACCGTGATTCGGCCTTCCGCCATCGCTTCCAGCAACGCGGCTTGCGTTCGAGGTGTGGTGCGATTGATTTCGTCCGTGAGCACGATGTTGGCAAACAGGGGACCGGGACGAAACTCAAACTCGGAGGTCTTTTGGTTGAAGATGGAAGCTCCGGTTACATCGCTGGGTAGTAAATCCGGCGTGCATTGGATGCGCTTGAATTCGCATCCCACGCTGCATGCAAGTGAACGAGCGAGAATCGTCTTGGCGACGCCCGGCACGTCCTCCAACAGAAAATGTCCTTCGCAAAACCAACAAGCAAGCGAATAAACCAGGGACTGCCTTTTTCCAACAATGACCTTCTCAACATTTTTGATGATGCGTTTGGAAACTTCCTGGACTTGGCTCATGGGAGTACCAATCTTGAACGGGTTCGAGTGCACCGATTATGCATGCAAATGGATCGTTTTCCTACCATTGAGAGTCGTCACAGCCTCAAATCGCGACAACTGCGGTTTTGCATGATCGCCAACTCGGTTGACCGTGCTGTTGCACCAAACGTCAGTTTGATATCTTTCATTCAGCTTCGATGTCCATTCCAGTCATCACACGAATCCAATGACCTTTCGTTGGACTGCAAGCAACGTGACGACCCATTCATTCTTTGACGTTTGAAACCCGTTGCAATTTTCTTGATCCGATCCGATCCAGTACCATGACGACCGAACAACCGACCACCAAGAAACAAACGCCAGCAAAAAAGGCAAACCGCCGATCCCCAACCCTGCTCGTGATTTGGACGGTGTTGGTCGTGCTGGGATTAACCTTGATTCATTGGCAGATGTTCTTTCTCAATGAGCAATTCAACATGAATCCCGGTATCCCGGGGCTCGCGACGATAGTGTTGGTACCTGTGACGTTCGTCGGTTGGGGGATTTGGGGATTGTTCGTGGCGAAACTGCGCCTGGTCGGTTTGCTGATTCTGGCAATCCCAATCGGTTTTTTCACGCTGTATTATCCCAACTTCCTTGGTGACGCAAACATCGCCGGTTGGACGCCCAGATTCTGGAAGAGACAGGTTGATTATGTCTCGGTCTCCCGTTCTGAAAATTCGCAAGTCGATCTAACGACGACGTCGATTGTGGATTACCCCCAGTTCCTTGGAGCTCAACGGAATGGCGTTGTGGCAGGTATCGAACTCGACGCGGACTGGAACACCAACCCTCCCGAATTGCTTTGGAAACAACCGATCGGAGAAGGCTGGTCAGGGTTTGCTGCGGTAAATGGATATGCGGTTACGCAGGAACAACGCGAATCCGAAGAGTGTGTGACCTGTTATGAAATTGAAACCGGTCAACTCAAATGGATTTATGCGGCGCCAAGGCGGCATGAAGATACGATGGCGATGGGCAAAGCCGGGCCGCGGGCCACGCCCACGATCGACGAAGGAAGGGTCTACGCGACCGGTGGTACGGGTGTGCTCGATTGCCTGGATGGATCAAACGGCCAGCTGATCTGGACGGTCGATGTTCCCGCTTTAGTCGGTATTGAACAAATCTCGCACACCAACAGTCGGGGATTGGGTTACACGATGGAAGATTCCGCTCTGGAATGGGGCCGGTCTTGCTCACCTCTGATCTACAAAGACAAAGTCATTGTTCCCGCCGGCGGCCCCAACGACGATACGGCGCAGTCCACAACGACGCTGATCGCTTTTGACAAAAAGACGGGTGAGGAAATTTGGCGAGGTGGAAGTCGCATGGTGGCCTACGGTTCGCCTTCGATTGAAAACGTCCTCGGCCAGGACCAGATTCTGTTGATCGCAGAATCCGATGCCGTCGGTCACGACCCCGAGACCGGTGCTGAACTCTGGAGTCACGACCGACCAGGTAATAGCGGTGCCGACGCCAATTGTTCCCAGGTCACCCGCGTTTCTGAATCGAAGTTGCTGTTGTGCAAAGGCTACAACGCCGGCGGGGAGTTGATTGAGTTGACGAACGTCGATGGAAAAATCGACACGGCAACTTTGTTCAAAGACACACGCATACTCAAGACGAAGTTGACCAGCCCCGTGATCTTCAACGGGCACGCTTACGCGTTGTCCGATGGATACCTTGAGTGTACCGAAATCGAAGGTTTCCGCCGCAAGTGGAAGAAACGAGGTCGTTTTGGCAATGGTCAGTTGTTGTTGGTCGGCGACAAACTCGTGGTGCATACCGAATCAGGCACACTCTTGTTGGTCGCGGCGGACCCGGCGGAGTACCGTGAGTTAGGTTCGATGAAGACGATCGAGGGGATTTGCTGGAACACGCTGTGCCTGTACGGTGACAAACTGCTGGTCAGAAGTGAACTGGAAGCAGCTTGTATTCAGTTGCCAACGAAATCGAACAGTAACACGACCAACTAACAGGTGCAAAACCGCAATTAATGATGGCCGCCGATTCACACTTTTCCCGGAATACGAAATTGCCGTTGCAGGGCAAAACCGTCATGGTTACCGGTTCGTCTTCTGGAATCGGTAAATCCATCGCGTTGGAACTTGCCCACCGAGGTGCCAACCTCATTCTTCATGGTCGTACCCATTCCGAACAACTCACCGCCGTCCATCAACAGATTGATCAATCGGGGCGGGAAACAACGTATCAACTGGCGGACTTTACCGATCTCGAAACGTTCGGCTCATTCGTTGAACAAGCCTGGAATTGGCGTGGCAAAATCGACTGTTGGATCAATAACGCCGGGGGCGATGTACTGACCGGTGATTGGCCCTGCCGACCGCTCCACGAAAAACTCGAATATCTGCTTCGCGTCGATGTAATGTCGAGTTTGATTCTGTCACGAGCCATTGGCAAAAAAATGACAGAGTATTGCAAAAACCATTCGGACCCGTCGGCCGGCCATTTCTCAATCATCAACATGGGCTGGGATCAAGCTTGGCAGGGTATGGGGGGCGAAAACGGCGAACTGTTTGCCACGACCAAGGGCGCGATCATGTCGATGACCAAAAGCCTGGCCCAATCGCTAGCGCCTGTTGTCCGCGTCAACTGCCTGGCACCCGGTTGGATCAAAACCACTTGGGGGGAAAACGCGTCGCCGTATTGGTCACAGCGCGCGAAGCGAGAATCGCTCATGAATCGCTGGGGCAACCCGCAGGATGTCGCTTCGGCCGCTGCTTTCCTGTGCGCGGACGAATCCAGTTTCATCTCCGGCCAAATACTGCCCATCAACGGCGGTTTTCGTTACTCAATATCCACAAGTGAACATGATTGAACAAAATCAGCTTCGAATCGGTGATCTTGACTGCGTGGTCGTCAACCAATCCGGCTTGTCCACGCCCCAGGCGGCGGTCATTCTATGCCACGGATTTGGAGCACCGGCCACGGACCTGGTTTCACTGGCCAGCGAATTCATATCCGCGGATGAGTCTTTGGCAAATGCGGTTTACATTTTCCCGGGAGCCCCGTTGCAACTCGATCCGCTGTTTGGCGGTCGCGCCTGGTGGATGATCGACGCCGAAGAGATCCAACGGCTGATGGAAAAGGGCGAAACGCGAGACTTGAGAGCGGCATCCCCCGAGCGACTACCGATTTGTCGGGCGATGATCGAGGAGGTCATCGAATATGCAAAAAGCCATTACTCGCTTACTGCGGACAGAATTGTCCTTGGCGGTTTCTCACAAGGTGCGATGCTGACAACGGACGTCGCGCTCCATCATTCCCAACTGTTGGGCGGACTGATCGTATGGAGCGGCGTTTTGATCGACGAGCAAAATTGGCGAAAACGATCACAATTGCAGCCTGAATTGCGCGTCGTCCAAAGCCATGGGACGATTGACCCCATTCTGCCGATCGATGGCGCCCGAGAACTTCGAGAAATGCTGGAGGAAACCGGGCACGATGTTCGCTATTGCGAATTCGTCGGGCCGCATACAATTCCATTGGATGGCCTGCAACTGGCCGCTCAGCTGATTGGCGATGTCAGCTCGGGGCCGAAGTGACCCGATGTGCCAACGGCAGGGAACAGCGTGCTCGTCTGCTGTTTGGCGAGATTCTGAAGTTTGATTTTGCCTTCCTTGTTCAATCTAACAATACAATTGATGACTTGTTGACTCGCAAGCTGCTGCAAATGCTCGTCCACCATGCCGATCGTCTGAATTTCGTAATTCAGCATCTCCGCTGGGCGATCTGCCATGTTAGCAAGGATTTTTTGTTGCACAGCTAACGGAGCATTCTTGAGGGTCGGTGCCCAGCAGGACGTGTCAACGTGGGCCAGCAGAATCTTGATTTCGGAATCTTCCATCGTTTCAAGATCTTCAATCTTGATCACCGATTGCGAAAGTTTGTGAGCCAAATCGGGATCGGATTGACTGATGAAAGCGAGCAACGTCTCCTGCGAACCGGAATCCGAACAACTCAGCAACTCGGCCGCAGCCTGCATGCCCATTTGCATGTGGTGCGGCGTGTTCATCATCTTTTTGAACCGCAGCTTTAATGTAAAGCTCAGTTGTGAGATTTCTTCCTGGGGAAGCTCGTTGAGTTCACATATTCGACGCAACACCGAAACTCGGGTCATCGGTTCGAGCGACTTCATGCACTCTGACGCGATCTCGGGAGGCATCGTGGACAAGACAATCGCGATGTTTTTCGGATGCTCATCTTCCAGCAGGTGGTCGCGGACCATTGGCAGCGCATGAACCAAGAATCCGAATGGATGGTCAGGTTCTATCGGACCGGGCGAGTCTCCGTCCAGGCAAGAACGGATCGCCTCGGTCGCTGTGTTAAGCTTCTCGACGTCTCGTTCGTCTTCCCGTTCCGTTTTCCAACGTCGGGCCTCACGGTTAAGCCGTTCGAGTGCTGCGGAGATTTGATCCGCCGTCACATGGTCCAGCGTGTTGATCGCGTCCAGAACTTGCTGAATATCGGCCGCCTCAAGCCGCGATAGTATCCGAGCGGCCTGCTGTTTAGATAGGCTTTTCAGAATGATCGCGGCTTGAATGAGACTGGAAGTGGCATTCATGGCAACGGCATCAATTAAACATTTCGATGAGACTGGATTGTTCGGAAGACGTTGGCAGGACGAACACTCCTGCTCGTCTTGGTCAATTCAGAAGACAATTTAGGTCTTCGGACAGGAGTGCCCGAATTGCTTACCCGTTATCCACGGTCTGCTGGCCGTAAATATGTAGGCGTGACCCTAACGGAATGCTCCCGGTCGACCGAAAACAGGTCGATCACGACTCGATTGGGATTCCTGTTTTTCCTTTTGACTTGTATCGACATTCGAACCACCTGTTTTCTCACCGGATTGGCCCTCCGACGCAGACACGACTTTTGAGTCGGCCGATTTGGGTTTTGTCGTTCTCGCGGCTTGCTTGCTAAAATCACGGGTCGTTCGAGGCGTAATGTTCACTGGCTCCAACATTTTGGAAGCCAGGCTGGGAGGCAAATCGATCGTGGTTGTACGAACGCGTCCAAGGTTTGTCGGTCGTTCCTCAATCAACTCTGCCTGGGCAACGTTACCAGAAGCTTGATTTGCAGATTCATAGCCTGCTTGAGCCACTTTCGAAACAGCTCCAATTCGCTTGATCCCACTGATGTCTGATTTTTGAGCCGTTTGTTGCTCGGCAGCTTTTCCAGGAAGCACGTTGATCGATTGAGCGGCTTTAATGACTCTTTCATCGGTCGATCTGAACATTGGAATCAAGGCGATGCTTTTTCTAAAACCACCTACCTTTTCCCAAGGAATCCAGACGCTATAGGAGGGGCCCAGCTTGGATTCGCTGTAGTGCGATTGAAAATTGTCCTGTTTGAATACGAACTTTCGATCCGCTTTGGGTCCGCCTTCTCTCGACGGAGAATCATTATCAAAACCATAGACAATCAACTCGCCGTCGGCTTTGACCGCCTGATTATCTTTGTCGTAAAAGAAGATCCGACCTCCGAAACCTCGAACCGGCGCAGTTCCGGGCTTTTCCAGAACGGTGTCGCTCCAGATTACTGCCATCGTCTCAGGTACCGCGTCATCCTTTTTGGACCTCTTGATTTTGTCAATCGGATTCCACTGTGAGATTTTCTCACTGGGCCGCATACTGTCCTTGACGCCGGCACACCCGGCGACAACCAAGCACAGGGCAACCATCAGAGAAAATAGGATACTGACTTTCATTAGATCTTCCTGATCACAGAATATTGATTCATCGAAGCGCCGGTGAGTTTCCCAACGATTCCAACTCGATGCTTTAGCGGGCCCCTTGGATGCTGGCTGGTGCCGGGCTATCGATAACCGGAGCCTGAATTTGATATGGTCCAGGTTGCTGGTATTGCTGTGGCTGCAAACCCGCTGGGTCGCTGTCGGGATAATAGGTCTCGATTGCCTCTTGGTCGCCGTTGTACTCATCGTATCCCGTGGCGCCATAGACTTCCGTAACATCACAGAGACACCAGTGCATTCGTTCCATCTCATCGTTGTTGAACATGTCGATCGTTTCTTCGTCGGCATCATTGATGAGATACGGCGTCATGATAATCAAGAGTTCCTTGCGGCGAACTTCATCGGCTTCATACTGGAACAAGGGCCCGATCACGGGAATATCGGAAAGCACGGGAGTCCCTCGTCTTTCGTGGGCTTTCTCTTCCTGGATCAGCCCTGCAAAAACGACCGTTTGCCCAGAACGTGCCATCAACGTCGTATTGGCCTCTGATTGCGCAATATTGGGAATGGTGACAACCGTCGTTCCCCCCAACCCCGAATCGAAAGGGATGTCCTGTCCACGATTGGGGTCGACGTTTGATCGTTTTGCATTGATGGCAAGCACGATCATTCCATCAGGACTGACGCGCGGTGTAACTTCCAAGATTACCCCGACGTCAACATAGTTAATGTCCTGAGTCACTCCGTTCACCGTATTCGTCACATTGCCAATACGGGCCACCTCTTCACCAACAATCACGCGACCTTGCAAGTTCTCCATTGTTACGATGTGCGGCCGATTCAAAATGCGCAATGCCCGCTTGTCCTTTAAAGCCCGCAGCAAAACGTTTACATCCTGGCTGCCAGCGGACAGCACCAGCCCACCATACCCGACATTTTGGCTGATTCGTCCAGTGGCGAAGTTGGACAGCGCCTGCCCCGCGAGCTGGGCCGGATTGATCGCATTTGAGTTCGCGACAGAATTCGGATTGTTGAACGGAAAGCCAATCCCGCCTGTAATCGCGTTAGATGTCGCATCGATGATTGTGCCACGATCGAACAGTAGCGAATCCTGGAGACCAATTTCCACACCAAATTCTTCCACTCGATTCAGATCCACTTCGGCGATCAGAGTTTTGATCTTGACCATCGTCGGCCGTCGGTCCAAAGCGATGACGACCTCGTTGATTTCTGCCAAGTATTGAGGTTGAGCTTGGATGATCAGACTATTACTGACAACTTCCGGAACCACAATCACTTCTCGATTGGTCTGGTTCAGTCCGCCAATCGCTCTTGGATCTTCATCCAGAATCGTGGCTCGCGTATCCAACCAGTTGTTGACGGCTTCAGCAACATCCAGCACTGGGGCATTGCTCAGGCGGTGCACCACAATCTGTTTCTCATTCAGATCCTGGGCATCCAATCGGTTCAACAGATCCTCGACGACCTGCAGATCGCCCGCGGGTCCCGACGCAATAATTGAGTTGGTTCGTTGGTCGATGCTGAACCGCAAGTTGATCAATGTCGAACCGGCGGTCGCCGAGGCGGCTTGCAGCGGCAACTGGGTCAAATTGGTGGTGCCGGCTTGTCCCTGACCGCCCTGCTGCTGAGTGCCTGACTGAAACAGCGTTTCGAGCATGCTCAACAAAGTCTCGGCGTCACCGTTGAAGATCTGGAAAACCTTGATCTGCGATTCGGCCGTCGGAATGCGATCCAGCTGTTGCACCAGAGCTTCAACCAGCGCGAAACTGGCCTCCGGTGCCGAGACCACGACCGAATTGCTGTTGCGGTCGGCCGTGACCCGTACATCAAAGAGGATTCCGCTGCTGATCACCTCACCATTTTCGCCGATCGTTTTCAAAGTCAGTGCCGGAGATCGCAGGTGAGACTCTTCCGGGCGGATGTCAGCCCCCTGGTTGGTCGTTTGCTGCTGCAGTTGCTGATTGGGGTTAAAACCCTGGCCCGCATTGGGTTGTTGGCCGTTGATGGCGTCCTGCAGCACAATTGCCACGTCCTCGGCAAGCGCGTTTCTCAATTGGATGACTTTAACAATGTTGGCGGCCGCGGTTTCTGAGACGTCGATTTCACTAAGATACCGTTCGGCTTCCTGGATAAATTGGCGAGAGCCTTTGACCGTGATACTGTTGCTGCGATAGTCCGAGATCGTAACCACCGGCGCGCTCGGTATCTGGTTATCACCTTGATTGAAGTTCGTCTGGCCGAAGAACAGATCCAGCCGGACTTTCGCATCGGCAGCCGAAATGTATTTCAATTGAAATGTCTTCGAACCGTCCAGTGCGTCCATGGACTCAACGTCCATTTCCTTGACAATGTTTCGGACCGCCTGAATCCCCTCCGGTTGAGCCACGACGATCAGCGAATTCGGAGAAGGAATCGGAGTGATCGCCGCGCTGCCTTTGCTGGATGCGTAGCTATCATCATAAAGTTCCTGAATTTGCTCGGCGAAGGCTTCGCTCTGGATGTTGGACAATGCGATTCGTGCAACCTGAGGTTGGGCAGCTTCAGATTCCGCTGCGATTTTCAAGATGATATCAACGACGATGTCCAAATCCGCTTTGTCACCAACCAGCGTGATCATGCCCGTATCCGGGTCTTCGACGATCTTGACTTTATTCTTCAGTCCCTGGGCAGCCCCGCGACCTCCAGGAAGTATTTCGCCTTGGGGCGGCACCGGAGTGTTAGGGGGCAAAGTAAGCCGATCTTGCGGGGATGGCTGGTTGTCTTCCTGGTCGCCGGTTGGGACCTGGTTACCAGCTGCTTCATCCTGGTAGAACCCCATCAACGAGGCGGCTTGCAGCACGATTTGCAATGCGGCCTTTCCAGGGTGAACCAGGGCGGTCCGCGAACCGGCGTTGTGCACAACGGGTTGGTAGTCCAGCTGCCCGACAATCCGATGCCAGTTTCGTTGCAATGATGCATCGCCTTCGTAACTGAGTGTTTTGGTCTGTCGATCAATCAGCATGGCCATGCGTTTGCCAATTCGATTCGGCAATTCGACCCTGACATATCGCCCGTCGTTGGATGATGTCGCGTTCAGGCCCGTACTCCAGGTCGACAGGACCGCGGACTCAAACTCCTCCATTGAAAGGTTGGTGACTTGGTGCAGACCCGTAAGTCGATCGGTTTCAAGTCTTTCTCGTTTCATCTCGGCAACGTGGGCAAGCGGAGTTTGAGCGGTCGGAGCAGCATTGCCGCCGGCCGATTCCTGGAAACTTGCCTGGGACGCCTGGAATCTATCGGAAACGTTCAATTTCGAAACCGGTCGTGACGCCGGTGCTTGGGAAGTGCGGACTTGGGGCTGCGTTAAGTGGTAGCCGGGATTGGTGTTTTGAGTTTGAGGGACGACTAGTTGGGCCCGAGAAAATGCTTGAGATTGCTGATCTCGCATCGAGCCAATGATCTGTTGAACCGACTCAGTCCCGGAATTTCCGTCGATCGGTGCCAGCATCTGTCGTTCAGGCAACGGTTTTACATTTTCGTTCACCGAATTTTGACGCAGCGGTGTTAACGGAGCGTAGCCTGTGACCGCGGAGGAAGTTGCGTTGACCGGCGGCATGGGAGTGATTTGAATTTCTTCGCTGGTAAAAATTCGATCCAACGTGGAAGACCGAACATCTTCCTGAGCGATTGCCGAATTGAGACTGGGTTGAACCAAAAGACAACCAGCCGCTACGGCGCCAAAACAGGCCATGGGTTGGCCAAGTCGCTTCAGAGTCTTCAGTAATGGGTTTGCCATTGGGTCAAATCCTTTAAAAGGTTAGTCGTGTGGCTTGCGAACCAACCGCAGGACCCCAACCCTGCGGCACAGAAAGACACAATCAGCGATGACCTCCGTCCCAGCGTTTATGCGGGAGCAGGTGTCGTTGAGAAACTGGGTCCTTCAAATTGATTCGTAAGATCGTCGACTCGGCGTTGCGGGTTGCCGAGATCGAACATCCCTAAATATCGGCAGCCACTCGCCAGTTGTTAGAACAATTTCAAACAACAAAACCCGAATAATGCGAATAGTTTCCCAGTCTCTGTTAAGTTGGATAATCAAGTTTGACTCTGCGGATTCAAGTGGTGCGATAGCATTGCCAGCAGACAGGTTGGCCGGGTGGGAAACTGAAAATGCTTGTCCGGCAGCAGATGTAAAACAGGGCCAATTAACCAAACCTTGACACTGATTCGCCATCCACATACCCTGTCCGAGGATACGCAACGTGACAATCGTTGCCTGCGGCTTCCGCGTCCAACTCAATGGGTCAGGGCGGCAACGGCCAGGCGAGAGTGAGTCCACTTGAGGTCAAAATGAGTTACGGAAAACACAACAGCCAGACCAGTTTTCAAACGCGATCTATTTTTGGGGCTGGGATCCTTGCCATCATGATTGGTGCTTCGATGACGGCTTGTGATCGTTCGGTTGAAAGCGTGGCGACGGAAGCGCCCGGGGCGTCGAACCATGTTTCCATTGAGAGAGGTTTCGCCACCAGCGAAAGATCCGAAACCCAAGGGTCCCCAGCTGTTGCCTTGGGTGGTGGAGGCGATTTTGAAGCAGCCGACCTAGGATCTCAAAAAATCGTCGATTCCAGAGATTGGGAATCCGCTCCCGACTCCTCCAACGGCCTAAATCAACCAGCCTCTTTCAAAAGCAGCCAGCCTGTCAATTTTGGCGGAAACGAAAACAATCAGTTCCAAGCGAACGATTCGGTGCCATCATCTTCTCTCGCCAAAATTGAGTCTGGAGGTGATTTTTCGAATGACGTGGGAGATAATAACCAGCAAAGCGAATCAACTGGCAACTGGGCTAATCAGGATTCCGGTTCGTCGACGACCAAAAAATGAATACTGATTGAGCTGATGGACTGTCACCCCCTTGGACTGTCACCCCCCTGGACTGTCACCCTCCGAATGCCATCACGCTCCCGTCGTCAGCGATTTCGTGGAATCTTTCTCGGTTTGACTCTCGGTCCCGGTATTGGACTGATTCTTGATCACCTCACCGGCATCCTCGATGCTGGTTTCGGTTTCCGCCGCAGCTGGCGAGTTCAGTTCCTGCTCCCGTCGAGGGTTGTTGAATCGGTCGGTTGGTCGAAACGTCAACAAACGATTCTCGACTTTAAGCGTGGCTTCATCGGGCATGATCGACTGGACCACCCATTCCTTATCATCTAACTGGAATGAATCGCCAATCTTCAATTGAAGCCGTTCCCCAGTGGGACGGATCTTGACCCAGATCATCCAACTATCAGACGTGTCTTTCACTATCCCGGTAATCAACGTTTCCTTGGCGAATTGGAATACTGGCTTGGGCGGCGGAGGTGGTGTTTTTTTTACGATACGATCCTTAAACGTGACGGAGACGGTGGTTTCATTCATTTTGGATGGAAATCCATTGTCTCGAACCGCCACCTTAAATTCATATTTCCCGGCATTTTGGCCCGGCACTTCGAGAATCGCTCGTCGGCTTTTTTCGTCCGTTTGGACCAGTTTCACTCCCACGATGGCTGACTCCAGCAACTCGAATGATAGCAAGTCATTTTCGTCAGCGTCTTCCCCAGTGACCGGCACGCGAATATCGATGTTTGAAGTGTAGGAACTCGATGGCCGGATCGAAATGGCCGGTGTATTATTCGCCGGACCAAAAATATTTCTGCGAACAATCTTGTTTTGATAGTCCTCTGCAGTTCGGGCGAGCTCCCGATACGATTTCGTAAACTCGCGCTGCTCGTCCGCATCGACCATGGAAACAACTTCCAGGTTAATAATCAATGACAGTTTTCCCGACCGCACACGTTTCTCATTTGCGGATCCCGTTGAAAGCGGGATGATCTTGATTGAGTTGATCCGGTGCAGCAGATCCACGGAATAAAATTCTTGCAGAAATCTCGTCAACTGCGGAAGGTCGGCAGTGGCCAACAAAGTAAACGTTTTGGTTCGACCGATTAATTTGTTTTTGAATTTGATCTCGCCACCGTCGCGAGGCGTAACGGATTTGAAATCCATTTTGATATCATCCCGGACAAGGTCCTTCAGCCAGATTTGGTAATCATTGGCAGCATCGCCAACATCGGACGGCAAACTGATCGTGCGATAGTAGATTCTGCGCTGGTTGGCTTTGGTTGCCAGTGACATTTGGTTTTCTTCCTCATCCACTTGATCCATCAACCGGACAACTTCCAAATTGTTGTTGGAGTATTTATCGATGAACCAGAAGATGCCGATAAAGGCCAGGCTGATCGGAACCAGCGCGGCCACGAGCAGGGCCAGCAAGCGTTCCCTTTTTGTCATGTTTTCAAACATTGAGTGTTCTTTTAAAAGCGGTAGATCCTGGACTTATTCTGCGGAATCAACTTGGGCTTACTTGTCGCGACTGTTGCGTTCTCGGAGAAACTGAGCGGTCTTTTCATCAACCTTGTCGATCACGTCACTTCGATCTTCGGTCAGCAGGACGTTGAAATCGAACGACATGGGGTAACTCGGGTCGTCTTCGCTGATTCCGGATTTTGTGGGGACGACCTGGTATGGCCGAGAGTCGAGGGCGTCGATAAGTGCCGACTCTTTTTGCACACCGGCGACACGACTGCGAACGATGATGCGCGGTTCTCCCCGACGTAACCCGGCATCAAACGAGTCAACAATCACATCGTCGGGAGTCAGAAATCGGGAACTGTACTGGTAAAGTTCTTCAAGCCAATTGACGTCCGCTTGTTTCCACTGGTCGATTTTCGTCACTTCACCCATGATCTGCTCTACACTGGGACGTTTGCCGCCATCACCAGAGTTGCGATTAACCGCCGATTGCAGCTCGGTGTTTAGTTCGGCGATTTCCTGAGCCTGGCTGCGTAACGTCCACCATCCGAAAACGACGGCCAACAGAATCGTCGCCGCGGCCAAACCGCCATAAATCAACAACCGGCTGCGATCCGTTTCTTTGGTGACAGGACGGCGAGGATTCAAAAAGTCGATCTCAAATGGAAGTCCCGCGGACTGTTGCACCAGACTTCCGATCAAGGCTGCGAATCGAGCGCTATTGTCGGGCTTCGTTAACCCAGCTGAAACGTCCACCAACTGAAACGGATCCAGGAACTCGACGTGCAGATCCAATTTGTCGCGCAGCATCTCCTCGAACGGCTTGTTCTTCGCAGGGTCACCAAAAAACAGAATCTCGTCAACGCGACGATCGCCCATGGAACCGTGCGATGAGGCCAAAGTTCGCTTGATCTCACCACAAATGAAACGCGCCTGCTGGTCTTCATCATGACTGGAGGGGATCCGGACGGTCCGAGTGGCGATCGGCTCATGCCCGACAACGATCACGATGTCGGTTTGATCGTCGCTGGGGTTGGCGATCAAGCGGCATTTTCCATCTGACAACCGCGAACGGAGCAGGTTGACTGCCGCAAACGGTCGCAGGACGCCATGTTTGACTCTCAGACCAGCTGCTTCCAGAATATTGCCGACCTGCTTTTTCAATTCAGGCGAAATCCCCGCGGCCAAAACCGTTCGCTGAACTGTGGGGTCGCTGCCCAACGGGACAAAATCAAGCAGCCAATTGTCATTGAGTGTAGCAAACTCATTTCGGGCCAACAGTCGCACCATGTCCGGCAACTCTTCATCCGGTGCCGGCGGAACGGTGACTTCGCGCATTTCGGCCGACGAACGGCTGACCACCACAATGGCGTCGCTGCGTCCCAATCCATGCTTGGACAATTCGGACTTGAGCCTTTGGCCTAACTGCTCATCAAGCTCATCACCCGCCGGGATTGAAAACGCCTGCTGCAACTTGGCCTGCCGCCCGGCAGCAAGCGACGCCACGAGAATACGGTCGTCTCCAAATTCGATTGCGACAAATGACATGATTGATTTCCAGCCTGCGCGGCAATGAATAGTTGCGTCTTATTCGACGAGATTGGTGCCCAAAGTATCCACCGAGTATCCAACCTGAAGATGACTCTTATCTCTCCAGAATAGTATGCGGGGAACGGGAACCGTAGTATCTAACACGACTTCTGCTCGAGACGTTCCGGAACCATCTCCAAAATATCCGACGATTTCCGCCCGATAAACGTCACCACCGGTACAAATGAAAGGCATCAGCAGTTTCATCGTATTCAAATCAACGATCCCTTCCACCAGTAACAAGGTCTCGTACTTGCGGTTTTGGTCGATTCCCTCCGGATCATCCAGTTCAAACTCCCGAACTTGAATGATGCGATCAATGACCTCCGGAGTGAATCCGGGAACGCCCTCCAAAACACGACGAGGTGCCTGCATGATATTGATCCGACCCGGTATCGTCGCGCCCTCAAACGTCGTCAGGTTCTGCATTGCCGTTGGGAGGGTGAAACCCAGGTTCAACAATTGAATGGGTGACTCGATGTAACTGATCAGGTTGTTGGGGTCATCGACTTTGACAAACGAAGCAACCAGATCCAGGATGTTATTGAATTTTCGTTTGCTTTCGATCGTATCGAAATCGATTGGAAATAATGCCGCGGATTGAATCACTGCGGTCGTCTCACTGGGTGGCGTCGTGGTGGGCTGCTCGTCGGCGGTTCGATAGTAAATGACATAATTCGCCCATTCATCGTTGTAGGCGCTCTTTAAATCATCGTATACCTGTTCCAGATCGTCGCCGTTGATGTTGACGCGCGGCAGCGATTCACTGTTCAAGTTACTCTCGTTGCTGTATAGCGTCATATAGTTTGCCCAGCCCAACTGCATATCGGCTTCGACGCTGGAGACGTCGTCACCGGCGGCCTCATCGGGGTCGAGGATGCCATTGCGATTGGTGTCCAGGCCAAACATCAACTGGGCTGTTACGCCGCGGACCAACAAGAGTTCATCAAGGCTATCGAGCGGGCCATTTTTGGCAAAATAGGGCGGCACCAAAGTCGAGTAGTAGGAACTCTCCGTCCCAAAGTCTCGGGCCTCATCGTCCGAATCGATAAAATCCAGAATCGCATCGGCAATTTCTTCGGTCATTTCCGGCAGCGCCATCAGCAACTGCCGAGCGCTGTTGGGAATCCAGTTGTCGGTAAACGGTAAAACATTCAAATTGATTTTACTGCTTTCATCCATCAACCCGAACCGATAACCCTCTGGATTGCCTTCTTCGTCGAGGTTGGACGTGATGATCGAAAAGTAGCCGACCATGTTTGGATTGGCCGATTCAACGGCAACCGGGATTGCTTGAAATCGCGAATAATTGTCCCACAACCCGCCTTTCTCGCGAATCACTTCGTTGGGTTCGGAGAGGAACAGCCGAGCATAATCCACCCCCGAATCGACCAGGTATTTGGACTGGATTCGCCGGGTCATCACACGTGCGGCTTGCTCTTCCGTTTGCATCAGCGCCGTGAAAGTGTAGGCAGAAAGCGCCAGAATCACGATCGTCACCAGGACAATGATCAGAATTGCACCTTGCCGGCGACTCCGCATGCGGCGGATTTTTGTTGAATGATTGTTCATCGGTTTGGTGATTGGTCGGTAATCGACCATAACGGATTACTCCTCCTCCGGGGGCGGTTCGGCCACGGGCAAGTGGACGACACTGCGATAGAACTCCATGGTTTCGCCATCGAATCCAGCGAAAGAGTAGGTTCTGTTGTCGGGCGAGAGTCTCGCCGGATCGATTACGATTTGGATTTCGATCGCCAAAGGGAACCCGCCGCTCTCCTCGGAATCCCAGGTGGATTGCCAATCTTCACCATCGAAATAGCGAAATGCCATCTGGGCAACCTCGGGCGCGATGAGCTTTGTGTAGGGATCCGGACTGTTGACGAGTGAAAAATCCCCGACGTAAGCCGCGACGGCACGATCGACTTCGCGTCGATAAAGACCGCCGGGCGCGCCACCGTCGTCAAATTCGATTTGTTGCTCCACGCCACCACTGACGTCGGAAACAAAATAGGCAACCGATTTGACATCAGATGGACTCTGAATCAAATCCTCTGCGCTGGCAATTAGGGGATTGTATTGATCGATGCGAGGCAAGCGGCTGATATCAATCATCACGACATTCTCACTTCCCAACATGGTCGGACGAAATGAAACTTCTTCGTCGTCGTACATCTCAGTTTCAGCTTCATCCGCTGATGATTCGCCAGCCGAGCTTCCACCGCCCCCGGCGGCCGAGCCCCCCGCACCACCAGCGGCCGCGATGCCTTCGCCCAGTTCACCAGCCGCAGGGATCAGATCAGCGAGGCTTCCCGCCTGTAATTGTTGCGTGGCAATCAGGTTCTCCAAACCGGAATAGTCCGCCGCCTTGTATTGAATTGCGGCACGCAAGTCGGTGGAAAGCATGGTGATCACACTTCGCGCGATTTGTTTCCGCTCAATCATTGCCTGTTGTTTTGACAAGGCAACCAGGTGGATTCGAATTGCCATCGCAATTGCCGAAAACACGACGACCGACAGTGCCAGCGCCAGCAAAAGTTCCAACAGACTGTAAGCCGCCCTCGACCCGGCTAGTCTTTCAGGCCGCGATCGGGCTGGCGACGTATTCCGAAATATTGACACATTATTCTGCATGGAATCGGCTACTCGATTTCTTCGGGTTCATAATCCGGGTCGGGCATAAACCGCACAATCGACATTGAAACGGGCGTCGCCGATGATTCTTCTGTTTGCTCCACCGTCACGGTTGCGACCAACAATCCGAGTTGTTGGGATGGCTGGAGATCGATCGCGTAGCTCCATCCGGGGCTGTCATCAATCGATTGGCTGCCAGATGAGTTGGCGGGTAGAACGCCCGCGGCTAACTCGGCCATCTTCGTATCGCACAGGATGTTGGCCTCACTTCTCAATCGGGCCTGCAGCGCGCTGCGATAGCCCAGATTGAACAACTGCCCGATGACCACCATGGCGCCGCCCAGGATCGCGATCGAGAGAATGACTTCCAACAGGGACAGACCACGACGACGCAAGCCACGCCCCCGGAAGTGAATCCGGCGTTGGCATCTGGATTCCAAGTTTGTTAGGAGTGGGATCATTGGATATCTGGCGGCTCCCTCAGGCGAATCACCGAAGATAACCCAGTGAGTCCCCTCAGTTGGATTTCCACATAGTTGCCTTTTTCATTCTGCATGACCAATTTGGCGTCCTGTGACGTACCGTCCGGATAAAACAGCACCGGACGAATCGTCCCTGAACCGTTGTCCGAGCCCAGCGACTGAGCCGCACGTGCGTCAACCGGGACCACACCCGCCGCAAACCTGATTCCTTTGGGGAGGAGATCATTCTCAAAGTTGCTTTGCCGCCGCTCGTTGGCCAGGGATTGACGTTCGCTTGACAGCGAAACCTGATCCTGAACCTTCGAAAAAGGAGCCACGTTAAACCAGGATCCACCTTCGGCAAAAAAAACGGCGTACACCTCTCCCTCGCGAATGGCCCGCACCCGCGCCTGTCCCATCGCCACACGAACTCGATCCGCTGCCTTGTCCAACGATTGCCTGGAAAACGACTGTTGCACGGCCGGGATCGACAAAGCGCCGACCAACACGAGAATCGCCATCACGAGCAAGATCTCAATCAGCGAAAACCCGCACCGAGTCCGCCTCAGGCAGCGGATCGCCGAGCAACCAGCGGCGGCGTTCAACCCCACCAGGCCAAGCTCGTCGCGCGAATTTTCTTCAACGTCAATCATCTCGGCCTTTAGTAAACTGAAATTCGCCAACCAGTGAACTTGAACTGCGGCATCAGCTCGATGGCCAACTCCGTTGAACCGACACCGCTTGGAATCGTCCAATCGTGATGCTGTCCAATCCCCTGCTACGGAACCGTGCCATGATTTCTAATTGGACATCGCTGCCGGAACGTCGTCTTCGGTACCGGCTTGACCATCGGGTCCTGCCGACGTGATCGTGACGCGTTCATTTAATTCATCCGCGGCATAAGTGTACGGACGCTGCCAAGGATCGGCGGGCACCGGTTCCTTGATGTAGGGGCCACCCCATTGTGACCGACTCAATCCGCTGGGATTGGCGTATAGATCGTCGAGGGTCGAAGGAAAACTGCCGACATTCAACTTGTACATGGTGCAGGCATCCTCCAGCATCTTGATTTGAATAAACGCATTCTTCTGCAGGGAACTCTTTTGCAGATTGAGAATGGCGAAGGTCGAAAGCGAGGCCAATACCACCAGAATGGCCATGACCAGCAACAGTTCCAGCAATGTGAAACCTGATTTGGGTTGTCGACGACGAGTACGCATCTTGATATCTCCCTGGAAGTTTTGATTGACTGTTCTTGAATTCTTTGATTGATCGTTTGATTGGTCGTTCGAACTACTGCATCACATTTCCCATTTTCATGATAGGAAGTAAAAGTGCCACGACCACCACCAGAATAATTCCGGCCATCACCATCAACATCAGTGGCTCGACAAGTTTCACCATCAGGTCCAGTCGGCGAACGGTCTGTTTTTCCAACGCGTCCGAAATATTGACCAATACATCATCAAGCGTGTTTGACTCCTCGGCCACACTGATCATCTCTGTCACGTTGCGCGGGAAATGACCAGAGGCGCTCAAGGGAACCGACAAAGCTGCACCGGACGTAATGTTCTCGGAAGCATCTTCGATCGCCTCCGAAAGGACTCGATTCCCTGCCGCATCGCGACTGATATCCAGCGCTCTCAGGATCGGGACACCGTTTTTCAACAACGTTCCCAGGACTCGGCAAAACCGGGCCACCGCCAGGTTCAGAAAGATTGGCCCGAACATGGGTAGTTTGATCTTGATCCCGTCCCAAACGCGTCGTCCCTTGTCGGTGTTCAACTGGATGCGAATAAAGCCATACACAAAAACCGCGATCAGAAGAAAAATCAGACCGTAGGATCGAAGAAATCGGCTAAACCCCAGCAACCAATCGGTGATCGCTGGCAGTTCTCCCATATCGCGCAGCTGCTGAAACAGCTCGCCAAAGCTGGGAACAAAAAAGATCAACAGCACGGCAACGACAATCGTCCCAATCGTGGCCAGCACGGCGGGGTAAATCAAGGCGCCTACCGTTCTCGATTTCAACTCGGATTGCTGCTCCGTGAACTTGGCAACCCGCTCCAGTGCCTCCTCAAGAAATCCACCCTCGGCCCCCGCCCGGGACATATTGACCGCCATCTCGCTGAAGATCCTGGGATGTCGGGCAAAGCTGTCGGAGATATTCTCACCATCCTCAACGCGGGCGATCACATCTTCCAGTGCACTGGAAAATACCGGCGAACGAGTCTGCTCCTTGAGGATCGACAAGGCCCGCATCATTGGCACGCCGTTGGACATCAGGGAAGCCAACTGTTCATAAAAGACCGCAATTTTTTGGTCATTGATTCCGCGGCCAAACGTCAGCGGTTTCTTCTGTTGCTCAGTCGACACTTTGACGGGAAACAGCGACTGCCCCGAAAGCGCGTTGACTACGTCTCGCTCCGTATTGGCGTCCATCGTTCCGGAGATCATCTCTCCGGACATGTTTCGTGCGGTATAGGTAAATTCAGGCACCGTTGATTTGCACTTTTCTTGTTTGCTCGTGGAGATTAAACCGTTCGATCACCCTTGGTGATTCGCAGAACTTCTTCGACGGAAGTCTTGCCTTCCATCACCTTCAACCACCCGTCGTCCCGCAGCGTTTTCATGCCGTCCTGGATCGCAGTTTTCTTGATTTCCCAGGTGCTGGCTTTGTCGTGAGCCAGTTGTCTCAGGTT
The DNA here is from genome assembly GCA_942492215.1 of Pirellulaceae bacterium. Lineage (GTDB taxonomy): Bacteria > Planctomycetota > Planctomycetia > Pirellulales > Pirellulaceae > Mariniblastus. Next base: position 19,512 of record CALODY010000008.1, on the reverse strand, counting down.
ATCGGTTGTGACCAGCAATTCGTAGACACCCAATCGACCGGAGTAACCTACGTTGCGACATTCGCGGCAGCCTACCGGCTCAAAAATCGGTCGACCATTCAATTCTTCAATCGGAAAATCGTCCGGCAACTCGACGCTACTGGGATGAACTTCCCGACAACAACGAGTACACAATCGCCTCACCAACCGCTGAGCCATCACGGCCTCGACGGTACTGGAGACCAGAAAGGGCTCGACACCCATGTCGCCCATACGCGTAAATGCACCGGCTGCATCGTTGGTGTGCAACGTGCTAAAGACAAGGTGGCCCGTCAACGAAGCCTGGATCGCATTCTCAGCCGTTTCGAGGTCACGAATTTCACCCACCAGCACAACGTCAGGGTCGTGTCGCAGGATACTTCGCAAAGAATGGGCAAACGTCAATCCAATTTTCGGATGAACCTGGATCTGATTGATGCCGGCCAACTGATATTCGACCGGGTCTTCGGTCGTAATAATTTTTGTCTTGGGGTCGTTGATTTCGATCAGGGAACTGTAAAGCGTCGTCGTTTTACCGGAACCTGTCGGGCCGGTCACAAGAATGATTCCGTGCGGAAGCGCAATGAGCTTGCGAAACTTCTGATACGTGGCCTCAGACATGCCAAGACTTTTGAGGTCAAACACCATCGCGCCTTTGTCCAGGATCCTCATCACCAGGCCTTCGCCATGGATCATCGGAATCACGGAAACGCGAACGTCGACCTCGCGACCCTTCACTCGAATCTTGATCCGACCATCCTGGGGCAGTCGTTTCTCTGCAATATTCAACCGAGCCATGATCTTCAATCGGCTGATGATCGCGGCGCGAAAGTGGTTAATCTCCGGCGGCGCCGGCTGCGTGTGCAAAATTCCATCAATGCGGTAACGGATAACAATGCCGTCCTGCTGTGACTCGATATGAACGTCACTGGTTCTCGACTGGACGGCCTCCAACAGAATCTCGTTGACGAGGCGAACGACGCTTGCCTCCTGGGCCATTTCCGAAAGCTCACTGCCATCGGTTTCGAGTTCATCAAGCAGCTCGATTCCGTCCTCGAATTTCTGCTCGATAAGTCCTTCGATCGTCTCACCGCCAACACCGAGGTGAGTTCGGATCAATTTGGCGATTTCACTTTTTTCGGCCAACACCGGTTCAACAGCCAAACCGGTCGCGGCGCTAATCTCATCCAGCGGATAGAAATCCAGGGGATCACTGGTAGCAATCACGATCGTCCCGTTGTGACGCCTCACTGGAAACAGGATTTGACGATAGATGATCTTTTGCGGAAACAAATCCAGCAGCGACAAGTCAACATCGGCCTCGCGGAGATCGAGATACTCTATCCCCATTTCCTCCGCTGCCTGCTCCAAGGCTTGCTCACGGGTCACATGCCCGGCATCCACAAGCTGGGACAACACATCGCCCCCCATATTCTCCGCTTGTGTCAACTGCGGAACTGTGATCAATCCGCGTCGAACGAGAGTTTCGCCAATATTCATATCCAAGTTCACCGATGATTTAACGAGGAAGACGTTCACCCAATGGAGAGCGTCGGCGCGAATTCTCAAAGAAAAGAACCAGCAGACCGTGCCCCAACACAAGGTTTGCCTTTCATTTTATTGTGGGCCAAATCGTTGTGGAGGGAATTTAACAGTAAATCATTTGCTGAAACTGGCCCCTGTCCAGTTGTACGGATCAGCCCGAAGAAACGCACCGCAGTGTTGGGGTGAGGGAAGCGCACAATGCGCCGCGATGCGTTTCTTCCGACCCATCCATTCCCGCTACTAATCAAACCCCAGCTGGTTGTGCAAGTTTCGGAAAATCTCCGATTCCATGCTACCCGCGAGTCAGATCTTCCGAGAAAGCCAACAAGTACCTGCCCCGGTTCTTTAGGCTCGAGAAAATGAATAGTGGAGAAAAAATCGGGGTGAAAGTCCTGCAGGCAAAGGAGCACACAACCATGGCTCAGGGAAGACCGAGAGCCTTTGTCGTGACCGTTTGAAGACTTTTCATCCACTCCGGCGGCCGCGGTAACAAACTCCGTTCCCTCAGCGACCTGGCAAAGGCTGTTCGAGCATGGGGTCCGGAACTTGAAAAAACGAAGTCGATACAAAAAAGGGCCTCGATATCTACCGAGGCCCGTTTTTCAAAAACGATTTTTTCCATATCGAGTTAGAAATCGCTGCCTCCGCCTCGACCTCTACGGCCTCCGCCTTGATCGCCGCCGCGATTACCTCCACGGCCTCCGCCTCGACCACCAAAACCGCCCCTGGCGTTACCGTTGTCAAATTCAAAAGTGTCACCAACCAACGACTTGTACTTTTCGCGTTGCGCCGGATCAAGAACCGACAAAATCTCTTCTTCTGCCTGCGAACGAAGCTTTGCCATTTTTTTGGCGAGGTCTTCACGTACCTTCTCGGCCATTTCTTTCATTTTTTCCAACTGGTCGTCCGTAATCCCCAACTCTTCCACCAAAGACTCGGACATCTGGCCTCCAGCAATACCGCCACCTCGACGACTTTGCGCTTGGAAAATCAGCTGCTTCAAGCGGTCGACTTGGTGAGGCAACAATTCCTCGTAGGCCTTACCTTCAAACTCCTTGTTACTCTTCTGCATCTCTTCCCGAATCTCACCCATCACGCTTTCGCGCTCACTGGGGTCCATGTCGCGAAAGCGATCTCTCATTCCGGAGAACATCTCTTGCATTGAGGCCCGCTGCTCTTGCTGGAGAGATTGGATGACCTCGATCTGATCGTCTACAAGTTCCAGCTCTTTTTGAACCTTTTCGTTGGCCAACAATCCCAGGGCCGATTGACCTCCAAAGAATCCGCCGCGCCCGCCGCGGCCCGGTTGTGCCCAAGCCGTTTCAGAGGAACATAGAACGACAGTCAATGCAATTAAAACAAGCTTTGGAAATATGCCTCGAAACATTTTCTTCTCCTGGCAAAATGCCATCCAATGGACTGAAAAACGGCGTGCCACAACGCCGGCAGATGGTAGTTGTTTGAATTTAAACAACTCATTCGGCCGGTAGTTTCGAATAAATTGGAAAAAAAAGCCGATTTCCAAACGGCATTCCCAAATTGACCGTCGTCGAAAAACATCGAGAACCGGCTTTCAATCGTCGTTCGAGAAACCATCGTTATTTCCCGCAAAACGATCGGAAAATGAGGAAAACTTACCCATTGGGCTGCGAACGATGGACCCGCGCTCGACGAACGTGCGCGAGTCCTTCGATCGAATTGCCGGCAATCCGGTTGACCAGAACCGACAAGGAATCGGTTAGTTTTCGAATTCCTATCTCGGCTTCCTTTTTTGCGGAGGCGCTAGATCCTCGAAAGCGATCCGTCTTCGCAATTGGGCCGCGTCGAGCTCTCTCGACGATGCGACGGAGGCCTTCATGTTGGCCAGATAGTCCAGGAGCTGCTCACTCGGGCGGGCCACCGTGATGGCGTCGGTTCTGGTCGGATCCGATTTTGCGCGAACAATGATGATCACTTCCATTTCCGACGAATCGGAAAGCCCTTTTTGCTGGTCCCAAGACACCGGGGTTGTCTCGGCGCGGGCGATTGGCGCAACAGGCACCGCTAATCTGGAATCGACATTGTTGGACAACGTTTGATTCTGGCGCGGTTGAATCCTGGTCATAGCAGCATCTCTGGCAGACTGCGTCGCCACGGCCAATCCATCCACTGGCATCGCGACCGGTGCACCGGTGGCAACCGCAGGCCGAGTCGAGTTGTCGAACAAGTGTTCCAGATTAACGTTGGCGATTTGCCAATGGATCGTTTCCAAAGCAGTGTAGATTCCCTCATCGACTTCGACCGCCGCCGCGTTGCAGACGCCAATCAATTCGCCATTGGCGTTGAACAATCCACCACCGCTGCGCCCGTCCACGGGCCGACCATAGATGTCGTACTTAATCGAACCATCGTAGGCAGCCCGATTCTTGATTTCGGAATGTCGAATCGTGGGATCTTCGCCGTGGTCACATCCGATACTGAAGATTTTCTGACCGCGCTCCACGATTGAGTTCTTCTCGCCAACCGGAACCGGTACGATGGGAGAGCTGGCGCGGATGGCGACCAACCCGATATCTCTGGCATTCGCGTCATAAGAAATTAACTGCCCGGGAGCCGTCTGGACTTGGCCATCACTAAAACCAAATTCGGCCGTGATTTCGCCCGCGCCATTGGCGTCACGAAATACGTGCCCGCAAGTCAGGACCAGACACTCGCCCTGGTGCGAATGAATCACCGTCCCGGTCGCGTAAGAAATCCCCTCGGGGTCCTCAACCTTCAATCTTACGGTAGCGTTGAGCGCTCGTTCCTCGCTTTGATTGGCAGGTCGTCGGGTGCCCTCGTGAAGCGTCGATGTCCCGGCGAAAGCCCCAGCTGGTTTGGTACTCTTGGCAGAACTGACCGTTTTGACCTGTGGACTGAGTTGTACCTTGGTACCTCCAGACCGGCTTTTAAACGCGTCGCCGCCGGGAACGCCAACCGCCGCAAACCATTGTTTGAGTGTTACTCCGTCGATTAATCCGGCGTGTCGCCCAACGATTTTGTTGTTGGCTACCAAAACAACCGTTGGGGTCCGATTGACGGAGAATCGTTGACCCAACTGAGGTTGTTGGTTCAGAAAGACGGTCGTGACGGGGTAGCCTTCGTTCTGTAAAGCCTGAATTCCCGGTTCGACTTGTCGGCATGGGGCGCAGCCATGATTGGTGAAGAAATACATGTGAACCGGGTTATCGCCGGTTTGGTTTTGCCCGCATACCTTTGTCGGTAACGTCGCTGAGAGGGTCGCCAGTGCAAGCACCAACGACAGAAAACACAAAGGGCGCACCGAGACATTCGTTTTTCGCATCCGTATCCCTCCTTGGATTGGATGAATCCTGTCGGTCGAACCAACGGGAAGTCAAATTGAAAGTTGTCCGTTCTGACTTTCGAAGCATCAGATCCGGTTTGGCAAATCTTTCAGGCTATCGGTAACAATTTCATGATCGGAATTCGTTCCTTGAATTCACGCGGCCGTTCAAATGCCGTTTGATCAGTGTTTTTTGATTGAGATGCTAACCGTGAGAGCCTGAATTCCTGTTGCTCGTCTTTATTTGCACCTTTTATGCCAAAACGTTAAAGGATTAGAATGGAATTACCGAAGTACGGGAACCTTAATCTTTCCAATTCCAAAAACCGATCCAAATCGCTTAATGCTAGCTGTATCAAAACGTATTCGTTTTCCCGCCAATTTCGGCCTGAACCGTCGATTCAAGCGAAGCAGTCCGAATCCTGTTCGGTTGATGATTGCAGCATGCCTCATGCTGGTCAGTCCGGTAATGGCAAACTGGAACAACCAGGATTCCGTTCCCGATGCCCGCCGATTCCGTCCTGCTCAATTCGATCACCCGGGGATGATTCAGTTTCATGGTGAAATCGATCAGCAGCTGACGCAATTCTTCAACAACCGATTCGACCGTGCCCGCCGTGATGGTGTGGATTTGCTGATAATCGAAATCGACAGCCCTGGGGGATTGAAAATTGAAAGTCTTCAGATTGCCCGAGCGCTGCGAGATTGCGATTGGGCGTACACCGTTGCCATCATTACCAACGAGGCAATTAGCGGTGGCGCACTGGTGTCATTAGGTTGCGACGAAATCTTCATTGATCCCAACGCCAAATTTGGAGACATCGGTGAAATTGGATTCGACATGGAATCGTTTAGCTGGCGGCTAATCGAACCCAAGATCGAATCCTATCTTTCTCGCGACGCACGCGACCTCGCACAATCCAAGGGACGCCCGGCCGATCTTGCTGAAGCCATGGTCGACAAAGACGTTCTCGTGTTCTCAAAGAATAAAGGCAACGTTGCCGATGCGCCACTGGAGTTCAAACTGGTTCGCGTCGATGGTGAAAAACCGGACGTTCCCTGGAAACTGATTCCGGAAACAGGCCCGGAACGGTTCTTGACTTTAAGCGGGCAGCGGGCGAGAGAATTGGGAATCGCCCAGCATTTTGCGGCAAATCGAGACGAGGTTGCCAATCAATTGGGCTTCGACGCAAACAACATCCGTGTGTACCGTCCAACCTCAACCGACGCCGTCATTTACTACTTGAACAATCCCTTCATCACGGGATTGCTCGTCGTCGTCGGCCTGATTGCGTTGTATCTTGAACTCAGCTCGCCAGGAATTGGTGCCGGCGGTTTGGTCGCGGGCCTGTGCGCGGTGTTGTTCTTTTGGAGTCGATTCCTGGGCGGGACGTCGGGGTGGCTGGAAGTCATTCTGTTTGCGGCCGGGTTAATCTTTCTGTTAATGGAGGTCTTTGTCATTCCCGGATTCGGAGTGGCCGGTGTTTCCGGGCTGGCACTCCTATTCATCAGTGTGGTGCTCGCCAGCCAGGATTTTACGATGCCCCAATCGGCGCAACAGTGGAACCAGACGTTGACTTCGACGCTGATGATCTTGTGCAGCGGATTCGTATTTCTGATCGCAGCTGCATTTATATCCAAGCGATTGCATACGATCCCGGTATTTAACCGACTCGTGTTGGCCCCTCAATTCAATGCTTCGGAAGCGGAAGCAGCGAAAATCGACGAACTTGGTAAACCGATTCCGCAGGCGCACCCGGAGATCTCAGTCGGTGACTGGGGCACAACAGAATCGCTACTGCGTCCAGCCGGCAGAGCAAAATTCGCCGGACATTCGTTCGATGTGATCAGCGACGGCTCGTTTGTGGAGCCCAACACGCAAGTCAAGGTTCTTCGGATCCACGGCAACGTCATCACGGTCGCTCCGGTTGACGATTTCGGCGAGGAGACAACTTACAAGGCCACGAGTTAACCGAGCCTTGATATCATTTGTTGGATGCGTGCAATGCGGTCTGGCACCCGCCCCGATCTGCCGATTTCAACCTACCGGCGAGCCGAATTTACTGCACTTCCAAGGGCAAGACCGGCACAATCAAATCTGCCTCGAATATCACATTGCGAAATGCTTGTCTCGATGACAGCCCGTTTTTAGACGGCTCCCGATCCTCGAATGTGACAATTGCATGCGTAATCGGTCGATCCGTTGACGAATCAAAAACCACGCCGCCTTGATTTACGGAATCGGAGGCGATGCTGGCTGATGCCACCAGTCCACCCCTGGCGTCCTCAAGCCGCAAATTGTAGTTTCGACTCTTCCAGCCGATAACTGATTCCTCCAAAAACAAATGCCATTGGTCACTGTTGCGATTCCAGATCGCATAGGCCGCTGGGCGAGTGTCGAGAGCATCGTAGGCCATTGCTTTCCGCATCGAAACGTAAACGAAATTCGGCATTCCGTCTTGGCCACGCAAAGGAACTGCTTCATCGTAAGAAGCCGCCAATCTTTCGACTCGATGTCTCGCTTCCCGATCCGCGAACAGACCTTCATTCCGGTCCGCGGCTCCACCCCACTTCGAATTGTTCAACGCGAACAGGCAAAGCAACAGCGTCGCGGCAATCGCGTACCATTTGAACTTCCGGCTGAGACGGAAACTGTCGGGCGAACCAACCCGATGATCCCGGTGTTTCGGACGGGCCCGGTGGTCTGCCTTGGGAGAGGATTTGACGCGATCCATCAACTGAACCTTCAACTCTTGAGGCGGTTCAATAGGATCCAAAGCAAACGGAAGCGTATTCCAAACTTGCCGATACGCCGCTAGTTCAACCGCGCACTTGCGGCATTTGTTCACGTGAAATCTCACTTTGCGCAGATCACTTGCATCAAGCTCGCCCAAGGAGAACTCGGGCAAGAGTTCCTGGCAATTTTGACAACTGATCATGACGAACGACCTTTCTCAAACTCCGTCAAGCAATGGCGCAATTTCAACAGGCCTTTCCGAATGTGAGCTTTCACCGTTCCCAAAGGCCTATTCAATTTGGCGGCGACCTCGCGATGGGTCAGACCACCGTAAAAAGCCAACTCGATGGCTTCACGCTGGGCTGGATCCAATTCTTCAATCGCCTGTTTCATGTGTAAACGCCATTCCTCGAAAACTAGGTGGTCCGAAGGATCAACTTCTTCACCGCCCAACATTGGCACCGCATCCAAATGGATTTCGCTGATTTCCACCGACCTGGATTTTCTTGATCGCAGGCAATCAACGGCTCGGCTACGTGCGATCGTCAGGACATAAGCCTGAACCGACCCGCGAGCCGAGTCATACCTTTCAGAGCGTTCCCAAATTTCCCAAAAAACCTTTGAGGTTACTTCCTCGGCCTCATTGCGACTTCCCAATGTTCGCATGCAGACCGCAAATACAATTTTTCCATACCGATCGTACAACTCGCTCAGCGATTCCTCGTCTCCACTGGCGATCCCAACCATTAGGTCGCCGTCGGAGGAAGGTGTTTCATTTTCAGCAGAGTTCATTAAAGAATTAACGCAGGCTCGGGAGCAGAATTGAATGCTCTATTCCAACATTTCTATCGTCCCGAAACCACTTCTCCGGCGAGTGAACATTGGATATACGGCAATTCCTGAATGCCGGATGCGGCATTATTAGCTGTTTCCGGGATTATTTATTTCAACAATTGCCCAAAATGCCTGCATTTGAAAAGGATTTAAGGGCTCTCGTGCTCGCCTTCCTGGACGACCGGCTCAACTGGGCTCTTGCGACTGGCTAGGTACTCAACGAGGTCCCGAATCTCATTATGAGACATCTGCTTAATCAAGTCATCCGGCATTGCGGAAAGCCCGGGTTTGACCCCGTCGACGTCTTCTTGAGGAATCAGTACTTTTTTTCCATCCGCATCCAAAAGTTGCAGCTGAGTATCCGATTCATTTTGCACGATTCCAATGTAGATCAAACCATCAATGGTCTGCACTTTGACCTGAGCATAACCATCCGTGATGACCTTATTCGGATTGACTAACGAATCCAGAATATATTTTCGGTCCCTGGCCAGCCCCAGCCCGGACAAGTTCGGTCCCACGTTGCCTCCCGTTCCATCAATTCGATGGCAACGGACGCAAGAAACCTCGGTCTTGCCAAAAAAGACTTGTCTTCCTGATTCCTCGCTCCCGCCGAACAAAGTATCCGTGTAGATCATTGAGGGATCCTCGTCAGAAGCCAACTCCCGGCGATACTCGGCCAATCGCTCCTTGACGTGGGCTTCCGAGCGATTTTCGGCTGCTAAAACAACATCTAACCTCAACGACTCAGGGAAATTCGCGGTACTAACTTTTTCAATCGAATCCACAATCCAGTCCGCCGAACTCGAATCGGACATTCGGCCAACCGTCGCAATCCCCATTTGTTTGGCGATGGTCTGTTCAGTTTCCGATCTTTCCAGGATTTTCTCCACGAGCTTCAGTGCAAGTTCTGAATCGGACTCCGCGATCGCGTCGGCGACGGTCGCGGCAAGCTGGGCCGGAAGAGATGAAAACTGGGCCTGCAGTTCCCGAAGCATTGTCGGCAGGCGTTGATCGTTGATTTGACGCAAACTTGTCAATGCAGCGCTCCGAGTCGAATCGCTGAACGAATCCGACGCGACGACACTCTCAAGGTTTGCCCCAATGCCGGTCACGTTAAGCGTTCCCGCGGCGGCAATCGCGGCGCTGGCGATCGACTCCGAAGCCTCAGTGTAGTTTGAGAACTGTGCCAACAACGGATTCTGTGCATCTTCAATCCGACGCAACGAGACATCGATCGGACGCCAATCGTTGAGGACTGCATCGCGTTCGGGCGGTGCCATCCAATTCGCAATCGCTGTAAGTGCATCGACTCTTCTTGCTTCGCTGTTTTTTGGATTGGCGGCGAATTCTGCGAGCGCGATTGCATTTTCTGGTTGACCGGATCGGAAATTTGCATTGATGACTCGTCGGACAATCGCATCGCCGTGGATTCCATCAGCAATTCCGCTGGAATTGGCCGAGTGGAAATTGGCAAGTTGTGGCATAAGATCGTGTAGGGGAAGGTCGTGAATTGCGCGGACAGCTTCGACGACAACGCTTGGATCGGTATCGGATAATAGCGATCCAAGAATTTGCTCGAGGCCGTCCGCAAGACTTCCAACATCGTGACCCGTCAGAGCCTTCCGAATTGCGATGCAAAGCGCTATCCGCACGCTCTTGGACTCATGTCCGCTGAGGCTTTTGACAGCGCCCAGCGACAATCCATCTCCTGTCAGCTGGCCGCTCAGTGCCATGATGCCGCCGTGCCTGACAATCGGATCCTGATCACGGTTTTCGGACAGCATTTTTGAGATGGGCCCGATACAGGCCGGCGTACCAATCTTCGCCAAAGCCATCGACGTATAAAAGCGAACTCTCAGATTTGGGTCGCGCAGCAACGGGAGGATTTCATTCTCCATTGGCAGTTTGGCGTCGGCCACCAGCTGAGTCGCTTGAGCACGTATTTCATGGTCCGGATCCTGAATCAGCTGACCGACGAGCTTGATCATCTTTGCCGTCGATCCAAAATCGACATCTGGAGATGACGCCCGGCGGCGCGCCAATTGCCCCAATCCCCAAATCGCGTGGACCCGCGCCAGACGATCCACTCCATCCATCGCAACGATCGTCAACGAGGCCACATCATTTCGGGATACCAGCTCAAACTGGGCTTCCTGGCGGACCCGTTGGTCTTGGTGCGCAAGCAAACTCCGCAGCTCTCGGGTGTCCTTCCGGTCCAAACCCTCTCGAAGCAGCGTCTCTACCTGTTTGACAATTGGAGAATCAATTTCCTGTTCGTCAAAAAATGAATAGATCCGGCCTTTGTTCTCGCCCTGCCAACCGAAGACCCAATCGGAAACGTACAGTTTACCATCGGACCCAAAATCAAGATCCGTTGCCAACAGGTTCCAAAACGGCTGTTCGTCATCCTCGAGTTTCCAGAACGCACCCTGCTGCCTGGATCGAAACGACCGAATTCCGCTGTTGGCTGCGTTCCCCCGAAAATCACACAGGAAAAATCGCCCTTCGAAATTATCCCCAAAACCGGTACCGGGATAATACTCCAATCCAGACGGTCCATCGGAGATATTGGCGACTGGAGGAACGATGTAAGCAGGTGTTTCTTCGCAATAAGGATGCCAGATCTTTTCTCGATTGAACGGGCCGCGGTCTTCCAAATACTGGTAATACATTCGCCAGCCAGAATCGCTGCCAGGAACCAGGTAAACCCAGCGGGCCTTATCGCCGCTGTCCGAATTGTTGTCGCCCGTAAACAAATTACCGAAATCGTCGAAGGCGAGTTCCTGCGGATTCCGAAGCCCGGTGCAAATCACCTCAAGATGACTGCCATCCAATTCACAACGAAAAACGGCACCAGACGAGGCGTCTTTGACGTCCGGCGAAACGTTGTAGCCGCGATCGCCAATACTGAAATAAAGCCTGCCGTCGGGCCCCACGATCAAACCATGCATGTCGTGACCGCGAAAGGCAAAATGAACTCCGAAACCCGTGTGCAGCGAGTCCCGACGATCGGCGACTCCATCGGCGTTCTGGTCCTTTAAGACGAACAAATCAGGGATGCACGTGTAGTAAACCAGATCGCGATAGGACAAAACGCCGGCTCCGGTTCCCATTTCCAATTGGTTGTAGCGATCCGAATAAACTGTCGATTTGTCGGCTTTTCCATCGCCGTTGGTATCCAACAAGAGGCGAATTCGATCATCGTATGCCGTATAGGTTTCGTCGGCATCGGGAATGTACTTGCGGATGTAATTGATCCGATCCTGTACTGTTTGGGCCCGCAGTTCGTCATCCATCCAATCGGCATGCCGACGGTTATCCTCAACCCCAAACTCCTGCCGAAACGTCTCGCAAACAAACAGGTTCCCCTCAAAATCCCTGTGGAGAGCCACGATATTTGCAACATCTGGCTCGGCCGCAAACAACTCACAGCGGATATTGCCGGGGTAGCTGAATTGAGCGATCGCTTTCGCTCCTTCGTCACTTGCTTGAACGATCTGAGGAGGGTCGGGGACACGCAACTGGGCAATCGAAAAACCAGCCAAAGCATTGGTCAGAACGATGATTATCAGGAAGAGCCGATTCGCACTCGGTCCACCGGCAATTTGCCATCTCAGCCTACCGGACACTGTGTTTGGACCTATCGTTTTCTTCAAAATGTCGTTACTCACTTATTTTTTCCCAAAAAGTTTTCAGATCGTTGTTGGTTCATCCGAAGCTCGTTCGCGAACCTCTTACAGCTGGGAAAGGCCTGCTCCAGTTAGATAAACAGGACTAAAGTTATGTTAACTCCCGTTTGACATCTCCATAAGTGAAAATCCGTGCCGGTCGCTTGGGAGAATTGAGATCTTGCCTGGGAACCGAAACGGCCGGCCGGGACAGGACAGGGCTCGACGAGTCGGATCGACCTAATTTCATTGCGGCGCACCTCCAATCTGACGGAAATGGCCTTTTCTGTCGGACCAAATTAACTAAGATTAGGCGAGAGCAGTCTCCTGGACTGCTCAGCTGCTTGCATGGATTCCCGTTATCTGCCGCTTTTTTGCACGGACGTATCCCCGGGTTTCTTTCGACACCTGCCCTTGGACTGCGTTGGTGTCTATACCTGCAGACCAATATAGACAAACCTCGCTTGATTTTTGTATAGCTAACTCGACTCGCTCCTTGAATTCGTCTCGCGTTGGCCCAGTCGGTTAGTAATGTAAATCCAGCCGACCCTTTCACTCCAATCTTGATTGCTTTGGTGCACTGATGAACTTGAAGAAATATCGAAATATCGGAATTTCGGCCCACATCGATTCTGGCAAGACGACGCTCAGCGAGCGAATCCTGTTTTACACCGGTCGCATTCACAAGATCGAAGAAGTTCGAGGGGGTGGTGACGGTGCAACCATGGATCACATGGAGCTTGAGAAAGAGCGCGGAATTACCATCACGAGCGCTGCGACTCAGGTCAATTGGAATGACTTCACGATCAACCTGATCGACACGCCCGGCCATGTTGACTTCACGGTCGAAGTTGAACGGTCGTTACGAGTTTTGGACGGAGCCGTTTTGGTGCTTTGTGCAGTTGGCGGAGTTCAAGCCCAATCGCTGACCGTCGATCGGCAAATGAAGCGTTACCACGTTCCCCGTTTGGCTTTCATCAACAAGATGGACCGAACGGGTGCGGATCCGTTCAAGGTCGCGCAGCAGATGCGTGAAAAACTCGGCGGCGATATCATCCTGTTTCAAATCCCGATCGGCATGGGGGAGAACTTTGAGGGCGTTATCGATCTGATCGAAATGAAAGCGTACTACTACGACGGCGAAAAAGGCGAGACCGTCCGCACCGAAGAGATTCCAGACGATTGCCTGGAGGACGCGAAAAAATACCGCCAGGAAATGTTGGAAAACCTTTCCATGTATAGCGACGAAATGATGGAGCTGTTGTTGTCCGAGGAAGAAGTCGAATCGGATCTGATTTACAGAGTTGCCATTGATGCCATCCGCTCACAGGACTTCACGCCCGTCTTCATGGGTACGGCCTTCAAAAACAAGGGCGTCCAAACCCTGATTGACGCCGTGACGCGTTACCTGCCATCACCTCTGGATCACAAAATTAAGGCCAAGAACTGGGAAAACCCCAACGAAGATTTTCCATTGGAACCGAACAAAGACAAACCGTTCGTCGGAATGGCTTTCAAGATCGTCGAAGATCCATTCGGCCAACTGACCTTCATGCGAATCTACCAAGGCACAATCGAAAAAGGCGGTACTTACTACAACCAGCGAACCGGTCGCAAAGAGCGGTTCAGTCGCGTACTGCGAATGCATTCCGATAAACGAGAAGAAGTCGACAAGGCGTACGCCGGCGATATTGTCGCCGTCATGGGAATCGACTGCGCCAGCGGAGAGACCTATGCGTCGGAGCCGAAGCACTGCTCGTTGGAAAACATGTTTGTCCCCGATCCAGTCATTAAAGTCGCCGTCAACCCGGTCGACCGCGGCAGTGGCGAAAAACTGGGCAAGGCACTGCAACGATTCCGCAAAGAGGATCCGACGTTTCGTGTGATGACGGACGAGGAGACCAGCGAAGTCATTATCGCCGGGATGGGAGAATTGCACCTCGACGTCTACGTGGAGAGAATCCGGCGCGAATATGGAATTGAAGTGGAAGTCGGCGCTCCGAAAGTCAGCTATCGCGAGACCCCAACGGTCAAAGTTGACTTCGACTACAAACACAAAAAACAATCGGGTGGTTCCGGTCAGTTCGGTCACATCAAGGGCCACCTGGAGCCGCTGGACATGGACAGTCTCAAAGAGGGAGACGAAGTCGTCGACGGATTCCTGTTTGAAGAGTCCATCGTTTCCGGGCGGATTCCCAAACAGTACATCCCCGCTGTTGAGAAAGGAATGAGGACTTCCATCCCCAAAGGAACGCTCGCGGAATATCCGGTGGTTGGGCTTCGCATGATGCTTGCCGATGGCGCCTATCACGACGTGGATAGTTCCGAGATGGCTTTCCAAGCCGCCGCCCGGGGTATGTTTCGGGAGTTCATGCCGAAAACCAAACCACAACTGCTGGAGCCGGTCATGAAATGTGAGATCGAGACTCCCGAGACATTCCAGGGTCCCATTGTGGGCGATCTCACTTCTCGCCGGGGAATTATGGAATCAACGGACGTCCGCGCGGATGGTACCGTCATGATCGTGTGCTCGATCCCGCTCAGTGAAACCTTCGGCTATGCTACCGATCTGCGGAGCATGTCACAGGGGCAAGCCACGTTTACCATGGAACTGAGCGGTTATCGCCCGGTCCCACGAAACATCCAGGAAGAGATCGTTGAGGAACGCAAGAAGTCCAAAGAAGCGCTCGCTGGCGCAAGATAAGTAAATCCGGTTTCTTCCAACTGAACCAGACGGCGGTCAATATGGCCGCCGTTTTTTGTAGGTGTTGTTGATGTGGATCCTGGCAAACCAGTCCGCCGACCCGGTTTTCGGAACATTCAATCTTGACAAATTGGTGGAGTCTGACGGGCCTTCCTGTAACCGACTTCCAATCTCCACCAAATTAAATATCACTTTGGAGGCGACTGGTTTGGTTTCCGCGGAATTTTTATCGTTCGACCACTCAAACTCGGCAATGGCAGTTGGATGGAAACGAGGTTCAGGTCGCGACAATAACTTCCCCAAAATATCCGCGGATCTTGATTTTCCTGAATCTAAACTTCACGCGACGACGGAGTGTCGGCAGAGGTTTGTAAAAGATCATGAAAATCCTGGGAGAGACAAATTTGGCCGCAAAGCATCGATTTTTCTGGACTTTGTTTCAGGCTTTGGCGTTCGCTTCGTTGAGCAATCAACTGTTGGCCGACGATTGGCCAATGTTTCGTGGCCCCAGTGGTAGTGGGGTGGTGGATTCGATTCAACACCCGATCGAGTGGGGTGAGGAAAAGAATATCGCGTGGAGCACTGACGTTCCCGGTGGCGGTTGGTCGTCGCCAATTGTCGTCGGTGATCGTGTATTCCTGACAACCGCCGTGGGAAATGGAAAACCGGTTGGCTTCATGGATGGCGTTCGAAACATGCGGTCCACGAAACCCGCCGAAGCCCTTAATTTTCGACTGATCTGTTTGAGCCTGAACGACGGATCAAAACACTGGGAAAGGACGCTGACCCAAAAGGTTCCCGGGCATCCCATTCATCCGTCGAATACGTACGCAACCGAATCGCCGGCAACGGACGGTCAACATGTTTTCACCTATTTCGCGGCGATTGGACTAGTCGTCTCGACGGACCTCGAGGGAAATGAGATATGGCGTCGAGAACTGGGTTCATTCCCGACCGGCAACGGATTCGGCACGGGAAGTTCGTTGGCCATCAATGAGCAAGCGGTGTTCGTCCAATGTGACAACGACGAGAATTCATTTATTGTCGCTTTGGACAAATCGAACGGGTCCGAGGTTTGGCGGAAGAGCCGCGACGGAAGGACATCCTGGTCGACACCATTGGTTTGGAACAACGCCAATCGGAGTGAACTGATTGCTTGCGGATCAGGTTTTGTGACCTCGTACGATCCAACCACTGGCGAGGAGTTGTGGAAGGTTTCGGGAATCGGCATGTCGTTTAGCGGATCACCTGCTGCCGACTCACAGCGAATTTATTTTGGAAACAGCGGTCCCCGGAGCAACGGCCCGTTGGTGGCCGTCGGGAACGACGCTACTGGAAACGGCACCTTTGATTCGCAATCGCCCCCCAGTCAAATCGACTGGTTTAAGATGCAAGCCGGACCGGGTATGTCTTCTCCTGTCGCCGTTGGAAAACTTCTCTACGTCCCCAGTCGAAGAATCATCACCTGTTACAACGTCGAGGATGGAACTCAAGTCTTCAAGGAACGATTGGACCTTCAATCGGCCGCTGCCTCGATGTGGGGTGGAGGAAAATACGTTTTTCTACTCGACGAAACGGGACAAACCATCGTGATACAGACAGGTCCCGAATTTTCAGTCGTCGCCAAAAACAAGCTCAACGGTCTTTTTTGGTCGACTCCTGCGGTCGCGGGCAAGTCTTTACTTTTGCGCGGGGCTGACAAACTTTACTGTATCCGAGCCGAGTAGAACTTCTGATCGCCTGGAATGGTTCGCGAACGAAAGCGGAAAGTTACCGAGACCAAAGCATGCCGAAACTGATTGAAGCTGCAACTGTCATCCAATCCGTTGGGAACAAGCCCAAACGGATTGAGGAATTCAGCGGCCGCGTCAACACCGGCGACGACACGGTGAGTGTTGCCCGCATGTCGTCACCGGAAGGATGGCTTGAACCTGGCCAGACGCCCGCATTCCGGGAAATCACCATCGTTTTCAGTGGTTCGCTGCATGTCGAATCCGCCGAACGTCATGACATCGTCCAGGCTGGGCAGGGGATCGTCTGCGAAGCAGGTGAGTGGGTACGTTACAGCACGCCCGAACCGGGTGGCGCCGAATATGTGGCGATTTGCCTCCCCGCGTTTTCTCCGGACACCGTCAATCGAGACGACTCCTAAGTTCGAGAGAATCTCCACCTAATCGAAGGCAGCGATTGGATTCGCCTCCTCTCAGCAGATCGCATTGGGTGTTCTGAACCTTCCCCGGTCCATGATGCGACAATTCGACGCTTGTCTCTTGGACTTCGCCAACACCTACAATGAGGCAGTTAACAGTCCGTTCGAATCAACGAAAAAAATTAAGCAGAGAAATGTTACGACACGCCATTGCCGGCTTGATATTCGTCTTGGTTTGCCCCTTCAGCGTTGACTTGTCAGGCCAGGAAACGAAACCCGTGATCCTCGGCCAACATGACTCTCTGTTGGCGGGTATCCCTGGCAAAGATCGACTGTCGTTGGCCGAAATCAAGCAATGGCTGGCGGAAGCCAAAAATCATCTACCGCTGGAATTCGAGTTGCCCAAGGGGTTGGACGCAGGAAAAGCGAACGTGTTTATCCCCGCGGACAATCCGATTACCAAGGCAAAAATCGAACTTGGCAGGCAGCTGTATTTTGACACTCGCCTGTCCTCAGACAATTCGATTTCCTGTGCGCGTCTTGTCACGACCCGCAGCAAGGTTTTGGTGCCCAGACTCAATTTGGAGTTGGTGTTGGCGATCAACAAGGGAATCGCAACTCTCCTGTCGCATACAACCGATTGTTTAGCACGTCGCAGTTTTGGGATGGCCGGGCAGCCACCCTGGAGGAACAGGCCGTCGGTCCGATTGAAAATCCAATCGAAATGGGGAACACGCACGAGCAGTGCGTTGCCAAACTGAAGGACGTCCCTGGCTACGTTGTTCAGTTTGAAACCGTTTTCGATGACGGAGTCACCATTGAAAACGTAGGCAAAGCGATTGCGACCTTTGAGCGCGTGCTGGTTACCGGTCCGGCTCCGTATGACTTCTACTATCCGCTTGCCAAGTTCGAAGAGATGTTCGCCGACGATCTCGAATACCTGGATGAGGAGCCGGAGCTGCAGGAGCGGTATGCGACACTCAAGAATGGAACGGTCGCCCACCCAATGAGTGAATCGGCACAGCGAGGGATGACGCTTTTTTTTGACAAAGCGAAGTGCACCGAATGCCATACGGGAGTCAATTTCACTGACGAGCAGTATCACAACCTCGGCGTAGGTATGGCTGCCGAAAAAATTGACCTTGGTCGTTATGAGGTTTCCCAAATCGAGAAAGAGCGTGGCGCTTTTAAAACGCCAACGTTACGAAATGTCGTTCATTCGTCACCCTATATGCATGATGGCAGCCAACAGACGCTGGAGGAGGTCGTCGATTGGTACGACAAAGGCGGACACCCGAACCAATGGCTGAGTGAGAAGATGCAACCGCTGAATCTGACGGACCAGCAAAAGGCAGATGTCGTCAATTTTATGAAGGAAGGGTTGACCGGGTCGTTTCCGAAGATCGAAACCGGTCGACTACCGAATTAGTTCGGCGGGACCCCGCTTTAATCTGGCTGGAAGCCGAAACCACGAAGGACAAAAATGGAATTGCTCCGGCAATCCATTTGCATACCTTGAATGGCCCACTAAAATGTCGCCGGACATCCTCTCGATAGGCAGCCTATTCCCGCTTGAGCTGAGATGCAATCTCATCGTCGCGACTTTCTGAAATCCACGCTCGCCGTCGGCGCTGCGATTACGCTACCAGCAGCCACTTACGGCCGAATCATCGGCACTAATGAAAAAATTCGTTGTGCAGTCATCGGGGTCAATGGTCGAGGACAGGATCACATCAGTGGACTTGGCCAGAACGTCGTTGCGTATTGCGACTGCGACGAAAAAATCCTCAACGAACGGGCGGCTGGCAAAGGTGTCGACGTTTTCCTGGACTATCGAAAATTATTGGCTCGCAAAGATATCGATGTCTCGATCGCCGTACGCCCAATCACCAACATTCCCTGATGGGCATTGAAGCTGCAGATGGCTTTGGCAAACACGTTTACGTCGAAAACCTGTTTCGCACAACGTCTGGGAAGGTCGTCAACTCGTTGCCGCCCAACAAAAAAATACGATCGCGTCATCCAATGTGGACTCAGTCCCGTTCCAGTCCCAGCTTGAAAACGGCCAGCCTTTGTTCGCGATGGAAAATTGGGAACAGTAAAAATACGCGATTGGCACCTGCTACAAACCGCGTAAGAGTATCGGCAAACTCGAACAACCTCTCGAAATCCCCAAGCATATTGACTACGACTTGTGGTGTGGTCCCGCTGAAAAACGATCTCTTTATCGCCCTCGATTGCACTACGATTGGCACTGGGATTTCAACACGGGAAATGGCGACATGGGCAATCAGGGTATCTACCAAATGGATATCTCTATCTGCCGCTGGTTTCTTGGCTATGACACCATTTCGCCAGTTTATGGGTCTTGAGTCGGTGGACGATTGGGATACGAAGATGCGGGGATACACCCGCTATCGGCAAACCGTAATTCACGACTATCCGGACGCACCTTCTAATATTCGAGACCCGCGGGCTGCCGAAAGCCAAACAGTTTCAGGTTGCGAAGATCCAAAGGATTGGGATCGCACA
>CALODY010000007.1:0-70632 GCA_942492215.1 Pirellulaceae bacterium | reverse complement strand
CTTCAAGGAACACGGCAGCGTCGCCGTCTACTTTGAAGCCGCCGCGGTCATCATTGCATTAGTGTTACTTGATCAAATCCTCGAACTTCGAGCAAGGCGACAAACCAGCGGTGCGATTCGCGAGCTTTTGTCGCTCGCACCCCCAGTTGCCCGTATGATTCGCGACGGAGTCGAAAAAAGAGATTCCTCTGGACGACGTTCGACAAGAGGAAATCATCAAAGTGGTGCCCGGCGACAGAATTCCGGTCAATGGCGAGATTACCGATGGCAAAAGCACAGTCGATGAATCCATGATAACGGGCGAACCAATTGCCGTTTCCAAGTCCGTGGGCGATGAAGTCATTGGCGGAACCGTCAATCAGACTGGTGCATTCAAGATGAAAGCGATGCGAGTCGGCAGCGAAACCACGCTTTCGCAGATCGTCAACATGGTCGCCAATGCCCAGCAAAGTCGAGCACCCAGTTTTCCCGATCCCAGTCAATTGCAATACACCGTGCCACTTGGATTGCTTGGCGAAAAAGTTCAACTGGTGTCCAGTCAGCCAGACTCAGCTTAATTCAGAGGCCAATCGACGACTTTGTAATTCGGTTTGGCCCTTGGTTTTGCTTAATTTCTTAAACGCGTTTCAATCAGTTCAAAGTTAGAAACTCCCATCTGAATTGTTCCGACGTGGAA
Source organism: Pirellulaceae bacterium (assembly GCA_942492215.1). Classification (GTDB taxonomy): domain Bacteria; phylum Planctomycetota; class Planctomycetia; order Pirellulales; family Pirellulaceae; genus Mariniblastus. Next base: position 69,956 of record CALODY010000007.1, on the reverse strand, counting down.
GGCGCTTGCTCCAGCTGCAGGTTCGGGAGCGGATCCGCATCGACATCCTGCTCAATGATCCCGACAAACTGGAGCGGAACTCGAGCACCCACCATTCAATTCTCAATATACCCCAGGGATCAACCGATATCGCACTCGCTGTGCGTAGTCTCTATAGCCCGGCAGCTCTTTTTGTAGAGTCCAGTCTTCCAAGTACGGTCCTGACCACCGTGATGATTGTTGCCACCGCCGCAGGAATCAATGTCCATACCGTGCCAATGGCGAAAACAATACTGAACAGCGGGGGGATACTCCCGGCATAACCGGGATGCCGCACAAACCGGTACGGGCCACTGTCACACACCACATGTCCTCGATCCATCTGGATGCACGCACCACGCTGGAGAAAAAGCGGTTCTCTGCGATCGCCCACGCAGCGAAAGCGTATCCGAGCGAGATCAAAATGAAGCCGATCACGACGAGCCAAAGCGGACATTTGGGAGACCAACCAAAGCGGTGGTCCAGCCCCGCTACGATGACCATCGGGAACGTGAGACTCACCGCCATCAGGGGAGCAAGTACCTTGTCCCAGGCTTTGCATTCTGGGCACTCTCAAAATTCTGTCGTTCGGCCATCAATCCGGGATGTCGCCGTTCCGCCCACGCGTGTCCCCCGATACCAGCGGCCAAGATCAGTACGGAATGGCCCACCCTGCCACCAACCGAGGTCCCCACCACATATCATCAAGACCAGCGAGATCAGGAGATACACTGCGACCAAGCCAATCCAATGGCGAGGAGATGTTGCTCGAGGCTGCCTCTTCACTGACGATCTCTGTTGACATGAAATTACGTCTCCTTAGCAAACAGATGCGGCACCATTAATCAAACGATCGCAAAACGTAGAAATGTTGGTCAACTCTGCTTCCATCACATTGCGTGTCTTGTCTTTGATATCGCCGAAGGCAGCATCCGGTTTCAGCTTTACACTTGCCGAGGCCAACCATGGTTCATTGATCGGTCGGCCAATTTTACTGATTAACCAAAGGTTAGACTTCTTATACGCCCTCCACGGTTTCGAGAATTTAGCGATTCAAGCGATGAAACCGACTCTCGCATTGAACCCTCTTAATGTAATCGCAAAAGTTAGGCCCAAGTCTTCCGCGAATTTCGCTAAATTCGTCGCTAAACTGATTTCCACTCTGGATTTTTTTTAAAGCTACACCACGAAATGACCGCACGATGGCTCGAAATACAGGCGCCTTCAACGCGACACCGCCCAAATATCGGTTTCACAAAAATCGACCGTTATGGCTCACGTCCGCTTTTATTGGGCGATCTCGTCTTTGGCGTGCCGATATTCCTTCGTCGCCTCGGCGACGGAACTCGGGTCCGAGAGTCCTTGTGCCCGATAACTCGTCCGACCCTGCAAAGCCCAGTTCAAGATCCCAACCTCTCCCGCTCAAGCTTTGTCGAAAGGAGGGATTCCGTGAACCTGTTCGCACAACTCATTATCTTCCTGTCACGCGATCAAGAGTAGGCGAGCCAAATCGCGATGACAATCGCCGCTCCGATGAATCCAATCACGAGCATGGACTTGGATTTTTCGTCATTGATATGACCGACTCTTCGTTTCATGCGGCGATAGCGCCGGTAGAGTGCAAAACCCACCAGTAGTGGAAGTAATAGCAGGGCGACGGGATATTTAACGACGAAGTCGAGAATTTGATCCTTCATGGAATCGTAGCGCTCTTTCGAGGAGAGAGTTGGGATTCGGCGGCTCATTCCCACTGGGCAAACCGGGTGAAACTGCCTGCAGCGTCGATGCACAACAAAGGCTTTTCAAGCCAGAGTTTTCAGACAGCCTATTCTCTCCGTGCGAAATCATTTTGCCAATAGGCATTTAGGGTGGGCTATGGTTTTGCGTAATACACTTGGCTCAGCGTACAAAACGCGGGGCCAACGCTACCGCATGCATCCCGCCCACCCGTCGTTCTCATCCGCACCCTTTTCCAAGTCACCTGTATGGAGCCTCCACAAGCATGGTGGCGAAGGACTCGCCTTGCCGCGGACCCACTTCGAAAGTCGGCGGCTTCGGCGGTCGACCGAATGCCACGCTTAAATAAATACATCAGGGAACCCATGAAAAAGCGAGAGATCAACGACTATTTGAGCGAAATCCGCTGCCGGATTAATTGCATTATTTCACGCAGGTTTCGACGATGTTTTGCACAGGAATTGAGTACTGCCTTCAGTTGCCACATTAGGATCTATGCCTCTCTCGGTGGGCCATGCTTCGTTTTCTTTTTCCCAAATTGAGAAATACGCGCACCCTTGATTTGGAAATCTCAATGAACGAGAACACGCAGTTCCAGCTCTGGTTTCCTGTGGAAGTCGTGGTGAGTAGAGCCTGTCGTGCGAAACGCTGGGCGCAGATCGTTGAATTGCCAGTTGGGTATCGGAGCTGTTGCAGTTCTGCTTGAGGATTCTGACCGAATCTCTGACCAAGACGGCAGTCCGCTGTTCGTTTTCACAACGCCACCCAATCGAGACATCGTAAAATCGTTGAAGTCAACCGTTGTGCTTCCGCCCGCTATGCCGAACGGATAAACGATCTCAACGCCGCCGCTGAGCCCCAAAATATTGCCGCTTGTTTGGCGGATGGGCGTTTCCTTCGATGTCTTGCGTTGAGCAATGGCACGTGAGGGCGGTTCAATTGGTTGATTCTGATGTTGCGTCTGATCTTGACCAAGTTTTTTATCGTCTTGGCGATTCCATCGGCCTCAAAAATATACCCAAAACTGTCACGGTTGCCCAAAATAGGTTTTGAAGCGAAAGTATACCGCCTAAGTCATGCGTTTACCTGCGATCGAATCGGACCGAATGAAGATTTCTGTTGCCATCTGCACTTGGAACCGATCTCGCTTGTTAACCCAGACGTTGACGAATTTCGTTGAGCTTACGATTCCTGAGTCCGTTGAATGGGAATTGATCGTTGTCGATAACAACTCGACGGATGACACGAAACAGGTCATTCAAAGATTCGCTGATAAATTACCAATTCGATATCTTTTCGAAAACCAACAAGGACACTCTTATAGCCGCAACGCCGCAGTCCAATCCGCAACCGGCGAGCTGATTCTCTGGACCGATAATGATGTCATCGTTGATCCGGGTTGGTTGGCCGCGTTTGCCGACGGAGCGAATCGGTACCCGGCTGCTTCGTTTTTTGGTGGCAAGATTGAGCCAGTTTTCGAAACCGCGAGACCGCAGTGGCTGGCGTGGCAACTGGAGAAATGCAAATCGGTTTATGCGGCTCGTGACCTGGGAAATGACGCGTTCGAACTGAAGCCCGATCAGTTCCCCTATGGCGCAGCTTTGCCGTGAGGACGCACAGTTCAAAAACGGTTCCCGTTCCAGACACAAAACACGGCCGCAAAGCCGCTGGGAGTTTAAGTGAAGACGAAACCAGAATGCTTCAACGCGTGGTTGCCGCGGGCCATTGCGGGATGTGGTTGCCAAACGCCAACTGCAGCACTTCATTCCTGACGACCGAGCAACGTCACCTTATGTTTCGCGGTACTTTGTTGGACAGGGCCAAGCCAATGTACTAAACCAAAAACCGACCATGAACTCAAGATTTCACGCTTGCCGCGTCGCCCTGCACAATCCGCATTTGCTACTTGCTGAAACAGAGATTCAAACAGCCAGATGAATGGAGTCTCGCACCTGATTCGCTCCAGCATCGCATAGGGTGAATTCAAAGGCATGCAAGATGACCCTCCCAAGCAGGTTTGAAAGCTAACCCACCATCATGCTTGCATATTTCTTGTTACGGACGTTCGATATTAGCACCGCAGAAACCGGTGCCGAACGCGGATTTACGCTTTGGCAAAATACCTGGGAGCGAACAACTTCAACGTGACAACAGTCTTCACTGCAGCGATCGCAGAAAAAGAACACAAAAAGACGACCATGAAGTAATTCTGGATGCGGGCCTAAACGTCATCTCGCTGATCGACGATTGGCAACCTGCAAACGTGCTGGAAAAAGTCAATGGAAAGCCATGTGCGTTTGGAACGCGGTGTCCTGGCGAGAGGCCTTGTTCGAACGAGATCAAGCCAAACATCTGGCAGATTTTGAATCGCCCGCGTAAAAACCGGTTTGCGAAACTCGTTAACGGGCACCAACCCGATATCGTCATTGTCGAATGCGTAACCTTGGCCTATCTCCTTCCCGAACGGCGAAAACGGCAGGGCATGTTGTATGCGGCTCGACACGCACGACTTACTTTCAGATCATTGTCAACAATTCAAGCAATATCAGTTTCCCATTGGCTTGAAATCGACCGCGCGCCGAGAAGCCGCAGCGTTTGCGCCTCGTTCAACATATTAATTAATTCAAAGCGACGAAGCTGCGGCGATTCAGGAGATGGCCGGATCTGACCAGCAGGTCATTTTGGCTGGCCATCCGGCAGATTTCATGAAACCGAAATCCAAACGGCAACAGCCGAAACGACGGCATCAAATCGCGGCAAGAGACTTGGATATTTCGCATCCAATAACGCGCTAATTTTGCTGCAATCTAGTGGTTGCTCACCCACGTGTGGGAAAATGTTTTGCGAGTTCGGCCAGATCTTCAATTGCAGATTGCCGGCTCGGTTGCAGAAGCCTTGACTGCCGATTCACTCCCGAGCAATGTCCTCTTGCGTGGGTTTGTGGAACAGGTCGAAGATTTTACGACTCCATTGACGTGGTCGTGAACCCGATTCAATTCGGGACAGGACTGAAAATCAAGAACATCGAGGCCTTGTCTTTTGGCAAGTCTTTGGTTTCCTCTCCCCATGGTACCGAGGGGCTGCCTCGTGAAATCGAATTGCCATGGCTCGAAGCCGATTCTGCAGACGATTTTGCATCGAAAATTATCGCGATCTGTTCCGACGAGACCAGACAATCACAACTGCAAATCGCCGCCAAGAATACGTTCAATCGCAGCTGAATGCCGATTCGATCTTCGAGCATTGATGAACTCATTTCGGAGCTAAACGAGCATCCGCAAAAACTTGTCGTCGTATTTGACTCCAGTGGTCCCGTGGAAACGCTTCCAAAAAATCATTCGTCATTCCGTTTCGACAGGCTGAATGAATTCTTCTTAAATTCAAAAAGCAGAATGTCCTGCGTGCCCTTTATTTCCCTTGGAGCTTCCGCCGCTCGTCGTCGGCGAGTCAAAAGAGCACAGCCGATTCCGAACACAAACAATGAGCTGGGTTCAGGTACTGCGGCCGAGCTATTGTCTAGGTTCCCTGGGCGTCTGGATCGTCACCCCGTAAGATCGTGCCCGAATTCCCTATCTCGGCCCAAATTCCACCATCCAGGTCAATCGTAACGCCACCAGTAAATGTGGAATTGTTGGCAGGTTGATCATCATTTCAAACTCCAGTACGGAACCGATGGAAAAAGCCTGCGAAGGCCGACTTGCCTCCAATGTCTTTGAGTATTTTCAGACAACGAAACCGACGTTGCCTGATTAGCCCAAGTTCCCCAGTTGTGAATCAAAACACTGGTTTTTTACGAGCCGGTGTCAAAAAGTCGTCACTACATTTGAGATTGGTTTATTTTTGGAAGTCTCAGTCCGAGGTGATCTAATAAGAATCTGCTGGTGGTCGGTGGGCTTGGAGAGACAGCGTTTTCGGATGTCGATGCCAGCTCGAGTTGGCAGGACGACATCCATCGTTCGTAGCTCGCCAAGTTCTGCCAGGACTCGTCGAGGCTCGTCGCCAAGACCTGCTTGATCGCACATCTGGCCTAACGTTTTCCAGACCACGTAAGCCAGAAAGCAGACGAAGATGTGGGCCAATACGCGATCCTCCTTCTGATGCCAAATCGGACGGATCTTGAGGTCGCTTTTGTGAATCCGAAACGCGGCCTCGGCTTCGGTCAGTTGAATGTACGCCTTCCACAACTCTTCGTCACTCCAATCCGCGACATTGGTTCGAAGCAGATAGCAACCGGCAGCTCAAGCGTCGCCCAGTCGCGAGCCGCTTCGACTTTCTTCCACTTGATCCGGGCGAAGCCCGCTGCGGTGGTTTCCGACGGTCACCTCGAACAACCTGGCCGCCCGCGTGTTCTGACCCAGCAGCCGACCAATTTCGCGTTCCACTTTCATCGGATCGCGGTTCTGTTTCTCGCAGCGAGCTGTCATCGCCACCAAACGCTCTTCGATCTTCGTTTCAAACCGCTGGACCATTGCGGATTCCTTCTGCGACCGGTCTCGACTGCGACAAAGATGAATCGTTCTTGGTCAGCGTCCGCATCACGATTTCACTCTCGTCCCGTGGCCGAGAGCACAACTTGACTTCGAGCCCATCGCGAACGGTCGTCCAATCGTCTTTGAGCAGTTCCGCTTCGAACTTTTTCAACATCGATTTCGGTGTGCCCACAAGGTAACGACGACCTCCTTGCAGCAAGAAATCAATATTGTCTTCGCTGACCATTCCGCGATCCATCACCCAAATGCGATTGCTCTTTCCGTAACGTGATTCCATCGTCTGGACCACATGTTCCACCGTCGTCACATCCGCCGTATTGCCCGCGAAAACCTCATAACCCAGCGGCATCCCGCACCGTGAAACCACTAAACCAATGCAGACCTGTTTACAGTCACTGCGGTTATCGCGCGAATAGCCACGCTGAGCCAATTCGAAATTCGCCTGTCCTTCGAAGTAGGTGCTGGTGATGTCGTACATCAGCAAGTCGTATTCCAGATCAAACAACTCACCCAGGCGACGTTTCAAATGCGTCTCCAATGCTGCTTTATGTGGAAGCAGCTGGTCCAGGGTTCGATAAAGTCGATTGTCATCCACGCGATCCGCTGGAACGCCCAGCAGTTCCGGTAAGGCGGACTTCGGATACCATTGCTCGGCCACGTACAACTCGCTCGATGGATCGCACAGTCGGGCGATCACCAGAATCAAAGCACTTCGCCACCAGGGAATCATGGGTCTCCCCTGAGAGATTACGTGCTTCAAAAACTCATCCAGTTGAAGTTTGCGAATTACTTCCAGTGCCAACCAAGGGCCACCGAACTGTCGACAGTCTTCCACGCGAACCGCGGCCGCATCCACTTCGACCCATTGCGGCTGGACCGCTGCATCGTCGCTTGGGTCAGAGACACTTGGTTGATCAAAGAACGTTAACTGACGAGGACAAGGGATTGAGTTTTCGTTGAACGAAGGCCCTGGTTCACGAGCAGCTTGTTCAATTCCAAGTCTGCCCTGTTCATCGAGTTTACCGAGCCAAGCAACCACTCGTTGCCGTGGACCGGCATCAGTCCGATAAGATTCGACGAGCGCCCAATACGCATGCCGCTTGCCGTCCTTGTTGCGGAAACACTGTCGAAGAAACATACCCGTAAATGCTATCGACAGATTCGTCGAAAGCCAGATCAAAGGTCGTCACTACAACGCGAATGAACTTGTTTTTCAGTCCAACTATTCCATCAATCAATCCTCAAGACGATTAACGATAAATTTCACGCCTAACTTTTTTCCAGAAAAATGTTTTGGGACCACTTCTGGGGAACTTGGGTTAGCTGTTGGAGAGTCATTAATGCTCAAAAATCTTCTCCCACCGCTTTCATCGAATTCGTTCAGGGTACCACTTGCCACACACTCGGGATCCGCTTGGGTATCGCTGATTCTGGTAAATGTGAAGAGCCAAATCCGCGTTTGCGGGAAGAGCTAGTCAGCACAGCGCAAGCAAGGAGGCAAGTGGAACAAGGGTCGTTCGAGTCAGAGCAACGAAGATCGCGTGGATGACCTATCAAGCCTCTGACTACCTTGGCAAGAAAAACAATTGAAATGTTTTCATGTTATCGGATTGGCAACGACTCAACCAGCTTTCCTCAGCGCTTAAAAACTTGCCTTTGAATCGCTGACGTTTGCCTGTTTCTTAGGTCTTCCGCAATCAGTATTTTGAACCAATCTAGTGATGGCTGTACAATTGCATACGGTCCCGCCACGTTTAATTTGATCGCAATTGAAGATCAATCAAAGGCTCCAGGAATCGTTGCCAGACTCGGTTGCCTCTTTGACCGACTGGAAACCACTCGTTCCAGGCGGCGCCGAATTATCGAACCGCTGAACTTGTCACGGTTTCACCCCAACAGGTTGAATATCGCCCGACATTCAATGAGAAACTGTTCTCGATTCTTTGTTTGGTTGTCGGAGTCGGTTGTGTGTGGTCGGCGGAGCATTCATGCAGATACAATCCGATGATCTTTCGATGCCAAGGATTGTTTCTTATTCACTTAGGATTTTCTTGCTTGTAGCTTGCATTGTGAACAGCTCGGATCGGCTTCCGCCGGTAGTGTTTTTGATTTGGACGCTAGGCTCTTTTGTCAAGGCAAGTCGCGGCAAAGGATCAAGGTGATCGTTGTATATCATTGCAACAGGTTTATGCGATTCAACTTCTACACGGGAAAGATTCGGTATCCCCAAGCAAGTACTCGACTTACGAGTTGAACCTGGTTTTGGACGATGCTTCAAGGAGAAATGTTGTCGATCATGGTGACATTAAACGTCTCTGAAAGGAAACTCGATTTATTGAGTATGCTCCTTGGTGTTCCTTTGTGGGATGCTGCTCCGCTCAAGCCATGAGAAGTTCAAAAGTGTGCTCGCGACGTTGTCGAGGGTCGCATACGTTGATGGACGGCAGTGTGAATGTGGCGAAACGTGTTGGCCAATTAGGCGGCGATCTGTTCTGGAGTTCGCAGCTAGTACCCGACAACCGGAGTTTTAATCTGGACAGTGTGTCGCACAAAAGGGACATCGGCGATGCGGAGGCAAACAGGCACCACCTGGTACCCAGTAAGTATTTGCGGTCAGCTACCAGTATTACAGTGCCAAGTACAAACACTTTTTTAGGCATACATGGACGTTTGATTTACCGGTGATGGCCGGTTCATCTCTTCGATTGATGTGGTCAATGAACTCCGAAGGAAAAAAACGTGTCGGATCTTGAGGCTGTCCAAAAATCGTTCCTTTGTGCTTGATCGAACGACCCGCAGTTCGCCGAGCGACTCGTCAGACAGTCAATCGTGACATCAAACGCATCGCCGAGCATCACGCGGAGTTGGCCGCACACAGCGACGCCATGCAAAACGCGATGGAACCAATCGCTGACCACAACGGCACCTTCCATAGAAGCGGCGACGGGCGGCTCTGGTCGGAGTCCGTCCCCGCGTAGAACCCGGGAATAAACCAGCCGACGAGCAAGCTCACCGCGATGAATAGCGGGTGAATCGGTATTCGCGATGCCAGCTTCGAAATCTCCATTCTTTTCCGACAGCCTTCGCCGCACAACGGGTTGCTGCTCCGACGCTGCCCCTGATCAAAGCGAATCACGTCGAACTACCCGTTGATGTTACCACGGGCCCCGATCTTGCGGAGCAAAGAATGAAGCGGATCCCGCGCGAAGAAGCAAATTTCAGCGGGATACGCATTGTTCTACGCCCGCGAATTGCGCGTTCTAAGCCATCTAATGGAGAGTTCACGAACACTGTTTTCGTGGAACGGGATTGAAGTGCCAGAAATGAATTGAAAGTCGCGGTCTGGGATGTCAGCGGAACCTATCCGGTCACCACCCAATAGGCCCAATCGTTTGATCTGGCAGGAAGCACCAGACGTGTGACGATCGAAAGTGGTTGCCCATCAGCTGGATCTACCCCAGACGAGCAACAACTTCCTGTAATGCATTCACATCGCTATTGGGACACAACGGGGTCCGCTACGTCCCACGCTTCGTTTGCAATTGCAACAAGATGTGCGTAGCACTGAAATGCCGTCAATCTCTTTAGCGTTTCTGCGTGCAGTCCTGGTAGGATTCGTATCCCAATGGCACAGAGAATCTGACACTCCCGATCGTAGAAAACCCCCCATCGTCGATCACAATATGTCTTTCCTCCGTCGCGCTTTGCTGCACTGTCTGAGCACGAATCGACGCAGGGCACCACGCATCAAGTAACGGACCGTGGCCGGCGTAGATGACAACGTCGTAGCTTTTCCCGGAACGAACCACTTTCCGCATGTCGTCAAACACAAGTGAACCTCACAGCAGTGACGCGGCACCATTTTATATCAGAGGCTGTTTACGCTTGCTGATCGATGAATGGCTGAAACGCGTCGACGCCGCAAACGTGCCATCCGAATTCAGGCGACGTTGACCGAGATCGCACCTTTTACCCGCACCCTACATCCAATGTCGCCGAAAAGCGCGCGGAAATGCCATTGGCCGTAGCAAATTAACCACATCCGCTGGAGAGCTGCCGAGCGCATCAACATCCGCGAGAAGTTCGGCAATGAAAGGCAACAACTCGACGACGCTTCGAGTGAGCTCGCAACTTGCGAAACGGTTTCCTCACGCATCAGAGTCCATGGTACTCGAATCACCGAAAATCCGAACGCCCCGGAGTCATGAAGGCTTGGTCTCTCAATACGGTCGTTTTTGCGGCAACATCTGTAACAGTTTAGTTGGAAACTCTGCTTTTAACGGGACAAGGACTCGACCGGGCGAATGACGACCGGTCTTTCTTCTAAACCGCATCAATTTCGCACAAAACTTTGTAACAGATTGATCCGAATCCCGCTGGAGACTGTGAAGGCAATATCAGATGCCGTCGCAGCCCAATCAACTTCTCACACCCAAGTCGAACCCAGGAAAAAAACGATGTTAAGAAACTTATCCATGGCGGTGTTGTTGGGAATCTTCAGTTCCTCGGCCGTTCAGGAAATGATGTCGAAGTAGTTTACAGCAACGGTGACACGTCAGTGTCACAGGCGACTCAGCCGCCAATCAACTGAAAATCACCCGGCTGACCGGCAACGTTCATCAATTTCGTGGCCTCGGCGGTACGACGGTCAACGGATCGACGGAAACGGTCGTTCTTCCAATTCAGGACGACCTGAGAATCTGGATGTTAGGCGGCGAGGACTTTGTTCATCTGCAGAACATCTATTTGAAAGCACTTCGCACGCGGATCTATTGATTGAAATGGGCCGCGACAATGATGAATTTGATCCTGGAATCAGGAGAGTGTACGTCGCAATGTCTTTATTTCGGATGGCGGAGTTTTCCGAAGAGGACGACTTCGTGAGGATCGAGTTCTTTAACCGCGACCTGCTTAATATTGAAACTCAGGGCAGCGAAAAACGTCGCAGTGATATATAGCAACGTAAATCGGCTATTCGTTGAGACCGGTGTTGAAGGGCGGAATCGAGTTACACTGGTAAGTAATCAATTGAATACGCTGGTTGTTACCACATCCGATGACGTCGACAAACTAGTCTTTATGGACAATGACATTGCCGGAGGTTTTGCGAATCGGTTTGGGAGCCGGGAATGATTCGGCTCGGGTGGTAATGAACAGTCTGAACGACACCGATGCCATCTTCGACGGAGGCGACGGATCAGATTCGCACAATGCAGAATATGTGCTCTGGGGCTATCACCCGATTTGGTGGTGGTGGCGAAATATCCGATTCCAAAACTTTGAGGCTGATTGATTAGAAAAAGCCGCGAGCCACTAACCATCGGAATCACCGACTCGATCCCGCTCTAGCATTGTGACCATTCCTTTGTCGAACCATTCGAAGAAGGGATGGTCATTTCTATTTCGGTTTTGTCGCCGAGTGATTCATTTCGCCGGGATCTGTCCGGGGCTAAATACACCTTGGGGCGTTTTAGGCCTGTAAGCGGTACGAATGGCAGACATCGAGACGCTCTCGTTTGTCTGTCGGGCCGACTTGTTTTGTCGGCTTCGGCCCGGGCTCGATCAGGTACTAATGTTGGTGGTCGCCGTTTCGATCATGCCCCCGGAACCCGGATGCGCGTCTGCGGCGTCACAGCGGACTCCGTTTTCGACCGTCAGTCCGACGCTCCGATAAAGGCGTCATAAGTCTAGGAACACTGGTCGATGTGATCGGGGCTTCGCAAGACGGTTTCTCCTTTGATTCGCTACCAGCGTTGAGTACCACCTCGCTGTTTTGATCAAGTTGGAGTTTTTGTCCGTTAAACTTAAAAGCCTGTAACTCAAAAACCGCTGCTTGATCATCGACGCGAATTTGGGTATCAGCTGGATTGGACTCTGGGCGTCCCCGATACATCACGAGTCAGCCTCTTGAGCCAATTGTCAGAACTTACGGCAACTCGCGCATTCGCAGCGATTTGGCCCAACCCATTTGACTTGTTCGTGTCGACAGCAGATCGCGAGAGAATCCGTGCCTACCTTTCCAAATTCAGAGATTAAACTGCTTGAATCGCCGTTGTTGAGACACAGTATCGCAATGACTTGTGACACGTTCGGTCAACCAATCAAAAAAAGAGCTGCAAACCACTTGATTTTGGTACCTCTCATTTGAGATTACTTCGATCTCTATCTCAGCGTGACTATTTGCAGTCCGACACACTTTGGGGATCAATCCAATCTGTTGGTAACAAACTCGATAAAAATTTTTCTCATGCCGATTGACGTTCAAGTTTTCACAAAGGTGTGTGACTTAGAATCCGTCTTGCGCGAGTTCAAAAACAGCTGGTTACTTCGGCTACTCTTGTCGACCGAAAATAGCCAATGCTTTTCTTAAAATATCACGCTCCCTATCGATGAGTTGAATTTCCCTTCGCAGTTCTCGCACCTCCGCCTCAATTGATTCGGCAATGCACCTGGTGACTGTTTGGCTGAGCATTCCCGCTCATCACAGATATCGCGTGAACTGGATGACTCCTCAACAGCAAGCGACCGGGCCAACAGTGTTTTACGCGGCGGGTGAGGCCTCGACGGATGAGTCTTAAACCGATGGATCATTGACTTCCGGTAGTTCGGCGTAGAATAGGTGATCAAGCATCAATCTGGCGGGAAAACAATAGTCAATGAGTAAAACATCCTCTGTCGAGTCGCCAGCGATTTGAAGATTACAAACAGGAATTTCTTAAGCGGGATAAGGCGTCAGAAAACGATCGGGATTCATCTGACAAAAAACGCCAACGGAAATCGCAGCGTGACCGTTCGAGTTGGACGCTTGTACGTGAATTCCTGGGCATGCTTCGTGGCCACCGAGGCTCAATCATTTTTTCGATGACAACGCTGACGATTGCCACGATTCTTGCCTTGATTCCTCCGGCGGCGGTTAAATTGGTTGTCGATTATGTCTTGACGAGTCAACCACTTCCGGCCGTCATCCCTGAGTGGATTCCACGGCAACCCTGGCCCCTATTGTTGTTGATCGTTGGCGTCATCCTGGTCATCTCGTTGGTGAAATTATTTTTGCACATCTGGGGACGATGGCACGCCACGCGTGTAACCAAGCTGCTACAGATGTCGATCCGCAAGCGTGTCTTTGAACATGCTTCCCGATTGCCTTTGCACCGAATTCAGGAGCTGAAGTCTGGCGGAGCAGCCAGCATCTTGCGTCAGGATGCCGGCAGTGTTGGTGACCTCGTTTTTGGCATGTTATACAACCCATGGCGTGCCGTCATTCAACTGGTTGGCAGCTTTCTTATTCTCGCCTGGGTCGATTGGCGTTTATTGATCGGAGCGATTGGAATCGTTCCACTGGTCTATCTCACGCATCGAACCTGGATCAATCGCATTCGACCGCAGTTTCGCCGCGTACGTGCTCAACGCGAAGAAGTCGATTCGCTAACAACCGAGTCTTTCGGCGGTATCCGGGTCGTCCGCGCCTTCGGCCGTCAACATGCTGAAACCAATCGCATCATGCGAGGAAATCATGTTATGGGACGTCAGGAACTCTACGCTTGGTGGTGGTCACGCATGATTGAGGTCGTTTGGGAAACGGTCATTCCGTTGGCAACTGCAGGTTTATTGGTCTATGGCGGCTGGCAAGTTCTCCAGGACCAACTAACGATGGGCGACCTGATGATGTTTCTTGTCTATATGCTGATGCTGTTGGCTCCGCTTGCAACGCTCGCGCAGAGCGCCGCAGCATTCCAGAACAGTCTCTCAGGACTGGATCGTGTTTTGGACTTGTTGGATGAACCGTTGGAAATGGAAAGCGATGTTGAAACGCGTGAGATCAGTCGAACGGAATTCATGGGTTCGATCGAGTTTAAGGATGTCAGCTTCAGCTATCCTGGCGCAGATGGTTTCGCGTTGCAGAACGTGAACTTGCGAGTTGAACCAGGCGAAACCATTGCTTTGGTCGGGCCCAGCGGTGCGGGAAAAACGACGATCTGCAACCTTGTCGCCCGTTTCTATGACCCAACGAGCGGAGCCGTGTTACTCGATGGAACCAATCTGGTTGAATTCGACGTTGAAAGCTATCGGCGATTGACTGGAATTGTCGAGCAGGATGTATTCCTTTTTGATGGAACAATCGCTGAAAACATCGGTTATGCAAATCGCCAGGCGACCGGTGCCGAAATCTCACGGCTGCGCAGATCGCTAATGCCGCAGAATTCATCGACAAACTGCCCAACGGCTACGACACGGTCATCGGAGAACGTGGAGTTAGACTCAGCGGTGGTCAGCGCCAGCGACTGGCAATCGCTCGTGCCGTGTTAGCCAACCCTAAAATCTTGATCCTCGATGAAGCGACCAGTAACCTGGATACTGAAAGCGAAAGGCTGATTCAATCCAGCATGGCTGCGCTCATGGAAAACAAAACTTGCTTCGTCATTGCCCACCGACTCAGTACCATTGCCGGTGCCGATCGTATCGTCGTTTTGGAAGATGGGAAAATCACTGAAATCGGCACGCATCAATCCCTGATGGAACTTGGCGGAAGATACCACGAAATGGTGATCATGCAAACCAATACCGCTTCAGTTCCGGGATAGCGTCGCGTCTACGCAAAAAGAAAGCTTGACGCTGCAACAGGTTCAAAATAATACTTCTTGTCAATTGAAGATTCCGTTGAATCGGCATCCTGTTTCTTGAACTCAAACCGATACCGATTTGGGCTTTCTATCTTTTCGATGGAACCGTCAGCTGTCTTCCAAACAAACGTGTTGCCGGATCTCTCAACGTCGTCTTCGGCAACCCAAATGAGTTGATTATCTCCTTTGTCATTAGCGGACGACTGATCCTTTTTGAGTCGCACGCGCTTCTTTGACGAATTTGGTCGCTCCGATCGAAGCTGTTGGAGCTCATTTCGCAGCGAATCAAGCTCGGCTCTTGGCTCTTCTGGCGACGAAAGCTCCGCTTCTTCGGACGTCCTTGAGTCTCCAAAATTTTCATTTCCTCGGTATGCTTTTTGTGATTTTTGTCGACGTGAATCTCTTCCCCAAAGACGTGATGCGCAGCGTCGTGATCATTCGTGCGATGAAGCAGTATTTTCTTATGATCACTGTGGAACGCATGAACGTTTGGTTTACCATCTAAAGTCACCTCGATAATCATTTCGTGTAGCTGACCGGGATTACGAATTTGAAACCGTTTGCCTCCGCCCGTCACGATTTCGAGAATCGCCTTTTTCGCCTCGCCGGAATCGGCGTGCTTGAAGATATTTATTCCATGGATTCCGCCATGGTGCATCTCGACGGCTTGATGTTGCTTGTGATTCTTATGGTCTGCATGGCCCTTGCCATCCAGACGATCCGCGATCTCTCGCAACTGGTTGGCCATCTCGTGGTAGTCGACCTGAGCCGATCCCTCGCCATGAAGAAGTTCCACCAGGTGACCATGAATTTTCTTTTCAATGCCGCCGTCGTCCTCGTCGCCCTTAATGACGACAACCTCGACATACCCAGCGTGGTCGCCACGAGATTCCCCTTGATGTCAATTTTGTGATTCGCTACCAGCTTTTTGAGCAGGCCTTTGTGGTCTGGGTCGCCTTCGCCGACCACCACGACTTCGATGTTTTCATCCTGATCGCCACCAAGCACCTTGATCTCGATATTGTGTTCCTTTTTGATCTTCTTGAGCAGGTTCTGATGCCCAGAGTCACTTCCTTGCTCGATAACGATTAATTCAACATTTTCTTCCTGATCGGTTTGCAGATTTTTCAATTCGACTTGGTGGGTATTCGGATGATCATGATCTTGCGGGGTCGGGGTCGGAACCCGCCGTTTGCGATTGATCCGAGGCCGGCCAACAGGCCAACACCGGCTTAAAGTTTGGTCAGTACCGGTCCGATGGCTGTTTTCGCGTGGCGAATTAGATTCATGTTTTTTTGCCTTGACTATCAGGGTTTGAAAAAAGTAAACGATTCTTGAGGTGCCGCGGCGTTGCTGCAAGAGTAACAACTGACCGATCGCCCCAACGCCTACTCGAACTCAATTCGTGGTTTCTTTCGAATTTGTAATCTCAACGTTGTGTTCTTTGTCCTTGTGGAGTTCTAATTTCTTCAAGAGTTCTCTATGCAAATCTTCAGGAAGAACCTCTCCGATATGATCTATGGTGATGTTCATTTTGATGTCCTCCATCGCATCTACCAGTTCGTCAGAGACGTTTCCAAGCCTGACGATCCGTTTGACGCCGTTCTTGAGCGTTTCCATCGCCTGGGCATGTTTTTCCTGATGCAACTGCGCCTTACCGATGAGCAACTCAACTTTGGCGATTTGGGCTTCGTTGTCTGAATGAGCGTTTAATATGTCACGATATTCGCGAAACTGATTCTCCGCATCCGACCAATCCTGATCGTCGAAGGACATGTTCCCAATCTCAAATATTGCATCGGCGACGACCGCATGACGGGGTCCAAATTTTTCGCGCCGCTCATCGGCGAGTAGCTGCAAAAACCGTTTGGTTTCGGCCTTATCCCGGATAACGACGACTTGATTTGCATCGCCGTGATCTTGTTCAAAAGTGAACTCGTTATCGGCGTCCCACTTGCCATGGTTGACAACGATATCGCCGGTGTCGTTCAAAAATACGCGGTAAGTTTGCGACCGGTGAACTGCATCGGATCGTGACGAATCGTCATCCTTCGTCGACTCGATTTCGACAACCTCGACGTTTGGCGAAACTTGACTCCGCGGCCTTTCCCAAGGCAATGACGTGTAGCGCACATGCGTGCCGGAAGATTCCCCGTGGGTCCAAACGATTCTTGAGTCGTGATTCGACTGGTTGTGGGCGTTTAAAACCATGACGTTGCTGGGTTTTTCTTTGTTTCGATTGAGTTTCTCCAGCGCTCGCGCATGGGCCGTTTCGAGTTGGCTTTTTTCCACCAGCTCTTCGAGTTTTGTTTCTGCCGCCAATGCTCGATCACGTTCGGTCTCGGCCTCCTTCCGCGCCCGATCAACTTGCTCAAGTCGGAGGCTCGCCAATTTACTGGAATTTGTTGCCTTGATTGCAAACACCGTTGAAATAATCGTTGCGCTGATCAAGGTCAACAGAATGACGGCCGCAATTGACATCGATGCCCGATGTTTTCGTACGAATTTTCTCGTCCGGTAGCCCAAGTTTGGCCCAACCGCCTCGATCGGTTGACCGTCGAGGTAGTGCTTGACATCGCGGGCCAGATCAGCGGCCGTTTCATATCTCTCACTGCCTTTTTTGACATGCACTTGGCAAAATCCAATCCATATCACCGCGAAGCGTACGTCGCAGTGATCGAACGTCGGTGCCACGGTTCTTGGAAATCTCATCGACCGTGTCCGCCAGGTTGTTCACTCGTGTGGAAGCGAGCTCTGGTTCTTCGTGACAAATCGCTTCGCAGAATTTGTGAATCCCTTTTTCTTCCAGTGGTGAAACGGCGTCGTGCCGGTTAGCAATTCGTACATCAAAACGCCCAACGAATAGACGTCGGCGCGGGTATCGATGTCCTGCCCGCTCATCTCCGCTTGTTCCGGGCTCATGTATTCCGGCGTGCCAATCATGTTGCCGTAACTGGTGAAAAGAGTCTTCTCAGTCAATGACTGATCGACCGCCTTGGCAATTCCGAAGTCAATGATTTTGGGAACCGGGACGCCATCGTAATGTGTCACCATGACGTTGGAAGGCTTGAGGTCACGGTGAATGATCCCTTTTTGATGAGCGTGTTTTACCCCGACACAAACCTGGTAGAACAGCTCAATTCGATCGCGTAGAGGCAGCTTTTCCCGGTCACAATAGTCCGTAATCGCCAATCCTGTAACCAGTTCCATCACGAAATAGGGTCGCCCGGTGGCCGTGCAACCGGCATCGAATACCTTCGTAATATTTGGATGATCCATCATCGCCAACGCCTGCCGCTCGGCTTCGAACCGGGCGATGACATTGCGAGTATCCATTCCCAGTTTGATAATCTTTACCGCGACTTTACGCCGGACTGGTTGAGATTGTTCCGCCATGTAGACGACGCCCATTCCGCCGGCGCCGATTACCTGCAACAACTTGTACGGCCCAACCTGACTGCCAACTCCCAATGAATCAACTTCGACCAGGTCGTGCCTCAAGAATCCACCAGATGTGTCGTCCAAAATATTGTCGCTACGTTGATGGAATTGCAACAACTCTTCCACGCGGTTGCAACTGGTTGTCGTTACCGCATTTGTTTTTCAGAAATTCATGCCGATCGGCATCTGAATCCAGTTCCAAGGCATCCAGAAAAATCAATTCTTCTTGATTGGTCGTCTGTTCCATTGCAGTTGCTTTCATGAATGTCCAGAGTTGGTCGTGGACTATGTCGACCCCTGGATTGCGTAAAAGGTTACGTCCAATCGCACCGGTTGGTCTCGTCGTCCCACATCGTGACGCACCCGATCAATACTTCATGCGTATTCGTTCATCGTAACCCGCCAAGGAATCTGAAAATATTTTCAAATCGACAGATTTCCCGATTTCCCGCCGCTTTTCTGGTCAATTCTGGCTGACTTGGCGATGCAACCAGGCCTTGGCATAGGCCCAATTTCGCTCGGCAGTACGGAGCGAGATCCCCAGAGCCTGGGCGGACTCTTCCATATTCAGTCCGACAAAAAATCGCAGTTTGACCAACTCGGCTTTCGATTTGTCCTGCGACTCCAGTTCGTTGAGCGCCTCGTCCAGTGCGATCAGTTCATCCGCTTTTTTTTCCGAGATTTCAGTCAGTCCGTCCAAAGAGACTTGAATTGCATCGCCACCCTTTTTTTGGCTTTTCTTGGAGCGTGCTCGGTCAATCAGAATGCGACGCATTGCTTCGGCAGCAGCGCCGAAAAAATGAGCGCGGTTTTCCCAATCATCATCGGCGGACCCGATTAGCCTCAGGTAGGCTTCGTGAACCAGTGCAGTCGGCTGAAGCGTATTACCGGAAGCTTCATGCTGAAGTTTTTTCGCGGCTAGTTCTCTTAGCTCGTTGTACACGATGGGAAGCAACTTGTCGGTTGCGTCGTCGCGACCCGCTTTGATCGCCTTGAGAATTTTGGTGACATCACTTTCCATAAACAGCTTGTCGGTAAATTCGGCATTAACTGGATTGCGAAACTGTAAAACCATTGATAAGCGATTGACCTGAAATCTAACAGGGCAAGATTTGGCGGAATTCATTTTAAGTCTGCGACAACCGTGGCAGCAGTCATTTCCGAGAAAACTGCGGGGTACCCGGCGGTCAACCCTGTGCAAACGGACCGCTGAAACACCTCATTCAATATTCTCGCGGTAAAGCTGCGACGCATCGTTCGTTATTATTACCCAAAAAAAAACTGCTTTAAAACGATTAGCCTTGCGCATTCGGTCTTGCAATTGACCTACTCGGCTTTCCAAATTCGTGCGGTTCCGTCCCAGCGGGCGGCGCCGACGTATTTGCCGTTGGGCGCGAAGGCGACGGCGTGAATGTGCTGACCGTCGTCGGCAAACGAGATGGTGGGTTCGCCAGTTTCGACATTCCAAAACTGAACGATGGTTCCTTCCGTTCCACCCGACACGAGTGTCTTACCCTCCGGTGAAAACGCACGCAGAACATCGCATCCCCCGAATGCGATCAACTGATATCGAACGACGCGCGCGCGACCTGTAGTCCCAGACAGTGATCACTCCGTCGGCTGTCGTAGAGGAAAGCAAGTCACCCCTCGGCGAAAAATTCAGACTCGTGACGTTCTCGGCCATCGTTTTTGAGCTAGAGCTGTGGAGAGATCCCAGCGGCGAATCGTGCCGTCCGATGACGATGACAACAGGTAGTTGCCGTTGGCCAAAAACCGCAAATCAGTGACGCGATTTTTATGGCCGATGAGACGTTGCGTATTGCCCGTTTCTGAAACGAATAATTCGATTTCATTGCCAAGCGGTATTGCCAGGAATTGAACAGCGGATGAGATTTGCGCTTAGCCCCGCCTGGCGGGTGATCGAATAAAAAACAGACTGAAACGAACCGGCTCGTTTTTGCCAAAAACGAACCGAACCGCCGTCGCTGGAGAGCAGGAACTGGCCATCTCCTGAGAATTTCAGCTGTTTGACCGTACGTCGGTGCCCCGACAGCTCTTCGATTTTCTCACCATAGGGTCAGACGACAGGGCCAGTTCAGGCCAACCACACGCATTGGAGTTCCGATCCATTCATCGAATTTCGGACGGTCACGCGACTGGCTTGCTCCGGTGTAATTCGTAACAATGCCGGGTCATGCCTCGCTCAAACGCCTCGTGGATTCGATGGTCAAAATTATGATTTCCTCCATCGCATCGTCGAGTGAGATTCAGATTTCTCGGCAACGAGAAAGATGGCGAACAGTCTTGGCGACGGTCGTCGGATTGGCAATCGCCGTGTTCTTTGCACTTGGGATCCTCAACGATTCCATGTCGAATGACTCTCCGGTTGGGATGATCATGTTGGCCACGCTCGTATTCCTGTGCGGGTTGCTGGGATTTTGGGTCGGGTTCGGTGCCGGACATTCGAGATGGATTGTCCCACTGCTAAGCACGCCGGTTCTGGCGTTTGCCGCCAGTTTTCACGCGGCCCGCGAGCGACCCGAGTTTTTCGTATTCAGCTTCGGAATCGTCGGCATCGTTGCGATCATGACTTGCCTGTTACGATTCTGGAAGGGGAATTTGGGTTACGTCGTTCCGGGAATGGACGATGCGGATGGCCTTCAATTTGGAATCAAACACCTGTTTATCGGGACAACGGTTGTCGCCGTGTTCGTGTGCGAATGTCAGTTGTTTATCCAGGGAATGGGTGACTGGAGTGACAGGTATTCCCTGTGGCTTACCATTCTTGGCATGGCCATCTGCATTTCACTGACTACCATTGTCTACATTTGGGCGATGTTCGGTAATCAGGTTGACCATTGGAAGATCATCACGCTGACGCTGGTGACGGCGCTGGCGATGGCGGCGAACTACTATATCGCTCCCGGCAGTGGGTCTAGTATCGTATACGCCGTGCTCGTTAGCCAGTGCTTGATGTTGTTTGCCATGTTTAGTTTACGAATGCAAGGCCTGCGTTTTGTCAAATCAGGTTGTTCAGCTTCGACGGAATCACAGATTGGAACGGAATGAGTCTGCGCAGACGGCGCGGCCCGTCATCCCCATTGGTTCACAGCCTTCGTCGTAACCTGTTTTCCGCTTTTGAAAGGTTCTGACGCGAACGAAGATTGAAGATGATTTCCACGGAGACCGCCAAAGCTAAAATCACGACCATGCCCCTCGAAGAAACCCTCATACTGCACTCCGGGAATCCGACGAACAGGCAAGTCCGACGTAAGTCAAAACGGGTTTTTCAAGCTGCTGTTTTCATCAGCCAGCGAACCTTCCGAAACAATAAACGGAATGAGTTCCGCCGGCTGTTTGTCGGCTTCGACGATCCATACTCGGCGACCACGAAAATATTGAATCAGCTCGTTTCTAGCTGCCGACGAAATCTCTCTTGCCCAAACGACCTCTGACCCATCGATGTCCGATCGGTTATAGACCCACCGAACTGGGATCATGATGTTCGGAATATCGGACCAATACCAGATCCTGGCCCGCCTGTTCCTTAAGATTCGACTCAATCGCGAGCTTCTGGTTGGCCCATGGCGTTTGTCGGATTTTTGCCTGGGATTGATGAACCGACAAACACCAGTTGATTTGAAAAAAGACAATGACCATGACAACGCCGAACCGAAGGACAGGGACGCGGCGGGTTCGTCTCCAGATTTCAATTAAGCAACCCAGCAATAACAACATCACCAGCGGAGCGGCCGGTGCGCAGTAATGAGCCCACTCCCAGGGCGTCACCATTCCCGCAAGAAACGCTGGTACCGCGATCAGCAACGCCAATTTGTATTTGGACTTTTTCAGCAGTCGCGGCAATCCCAACCAGGCGAATATCAATCCGCCACCGCAGAAAAAATAGAGCATGCGAGGAATTGAGCCAAGCTTGATCGTCACCACGTCGAACGCTGACTTGAAATGGGATTCGGTAATCTCCTTGTCCCAAACATAACCCTTCTCCATATCGGGGTGTCGATATTCCGGTTTCTCTCCCGCCGTTTGCCACAGAAACAACGGAGTCCAACCATAAGCGGACTCGTGAACTTTGTAAGGCATCTTGAACGGACTGCCGGTAACTGCGGTGTTGTACGTCAACATCAACGCGCCGCCCACACCGAGCACACAGAAGCCGGGAACCATCACGCGCATCAGAAAAGGTCTGATCTTCCAATTTTGATTTCGCAACAGCTTCCAGACCAGACTCAGCCCCACCATCGCCGTGAGAACGGCGCCTTCAAAGGGACGACTGGTCGCCAGCAAAACCGTTCCAAACGCGGCGATCACCGCGTACTTCACCTGGAAGTCCTTTGACAACCTGGCGAAACCGCCGAGCAGCAGCGAAGCCCCCGCCAGCGCGACGGCGCCGCCCCAATACGATTGACCCCACGTGATTTGAATGCCCGGATGGCAAATGACAAACAGTACGGCCAACCAAAAATATTTGCGTGGAAGCCAACCGGTCAACATCCAAACCAAAGCTGCCAATGACAAACCTGTCGCCAGGCACGCTCCAAAGATGGGATGGCCGAGCCACTGACCCACTGCGAGCGTCAACGATTGCGCTGGGTGGTATTTGCTGGTGTAGGTCGGTTGGTGAATGATATGGTACGACTCAAAATGTTGCCACTTCGGGTGAGTCGGATTGGTGATTCTTCCTGATGCAAATGTGTCGGCTGACAACAAGTAGCCGAATTCGTCCTGATACACCGGTGTAGGAATACCGCGAATCGCAGTCAACGAAAACGCAATGGCCGTGCCGGCAAGCAATGCGGTTAAAACGCAAACCGTCTGATTTCGGTACGCTTTTTTCGTGAAGTCAAACCATCGCACCAGGAAATTGCCCTGGTGGGTCGTCGCTTGATTCATAAATGTTGGTGTTTCAGCGCCCATAGATCGTTCCGCGTATCACTCGAACCGGATTCAGTCCTCCGCGCGACGTGCAAGTTTCAAAACACCAAGGAAAAAGCTGGCGGTGATCGTCTGGAAGCCAATTGCTGCCAGCGTAATTCCGGGGATCACAATCCGCATCGTGTTGGCGTAATTGAGCGCGCCAAATTCGGCCAGCCGCCATTGATTTACGGCGCAGCCAAGCAACGCAACGCCACACGCAAACATCGCCGCGCCAAGAATCAGGCTTCTTTCCAACGTGAATATATTCGTATGCCGCGTCAGGCCCTGGTCGGTGGGCATCAAGCCCTGTTCAATGGCAAACGTCTTGCTGAAGACAGCAAATTGAACCAGTTGATAACCCATCAAAATTGCCAACATTCCAAACAACATCGTATGTGCGTCAAGGCTGGCACCCAAAATCTTCAACCCGGGCAACGCAAACGCATAAGCCAAAAGACCCATCATCAACATCACGATGCCAGGAATTTGAAACAGGTATTTCGGGCTGTAAACGAGAAAGAATCGCAACGTTCGCCAACCATCCCGAAATGTTCTCAGGTGAGGTGCGTGGGCTTTTCTGCCGTCTGGGTGAAGCGTGATTGGAACTTCGGCAATGTCGGCCTTAAACAAACTGGATTTGATGATCATCTCGGTGGCGAATTCCATCCCGCAGCATTTCAGATCCAGCGATTGATAAAAGTCTCGCCGAAATCCACGCAGTCCGCAGTAGACATCGTTGATGGGAGCATCAAACATTCGCCTGACCATCGCAGAGAACATTGGATTTCCCAACCAGCGGTGTGAATACGGCATGGCTCCGGGAAGTACCTGTCCGCCACCAGCGGGAAGCCGGCAACCTTGTACAAGTTGTTTACCCTCACGCAACTTGGCGACAAATTTGGGCACTTCCAGAAAATTGTAACTATCGTCGGCATCGCCCATGATCACGTAGGTTCCGTGGGCCGCCTGAATTCCACCCTTCAACGCGTTGCCGTATCCTTTTTCCTTCACGTGCACCACGCGTGCGCCCAGTTGCCTGGCAATTTCGATCGATCCGTCGGTGCTGCCGTTGTCTGCAATGATCACTTCCGCATTCAAGGCATGTTCCTCGATGACCTGGTTGCATTTGTTAATGCAGGTGGCCAACGTATCGGCTTCGTTAAGGCATGGCATCACGATGGACAGCTCGATTTCCTGTTCGTCCATGCCCGTTTGCACCAGCGATTCAATCCGGTCCAAAGATGTTTGCGCCTGTTGGGAGCGCTCATCGTGAATCGGGTTGTCGTCGATGCGCGAATCAGCAAGATTCGCAGCGGATACGAACGCTGCCGAGGTAATTGGGTCGGACTGCGCGCTAGAATGGCCGGACGTTGGGGGAACAGGCATTGCTTTCTCACGATGATGTCAAAGGTTCACATTGACCGTTCATGGGCCAGGTGAACGGTTCGAGGCACCGAAATTTACGCGGGGCGAAAGGGATGTCAAAATATTTGCGTTGTCGGGCAACCAGAAAATACACAAAACAATTACGTGAACCGTATAAGTGATACAAACGGAAAAGTTCCCGAAAAGGTAAGGTCGGAAGTGCAAAAACTTCGAGGACTGGTAACGAAGGGATTGTCCAAGCGGCCAATGTTTTGACAGGTATCCATCGGCGTCGAAGCCTGATAACGCCGGAATCAATCGCGTCTTGGCATCAGAAAAAAGGAAATTCGAACTTGAAAACCAATCCAGCCACCGTTGATCCTGCCTGTTTGCGTGCGCCCGTCGTGACAATTCAACCAGCGCCCAGTTCAACGGACGAGCAAGTCCAACCGGTCCGGGACAAGGAGTTTGATGCTTACGCGGCTCAATACGAATCGGCGTTGAATGAAGGTCTGAGCGTGTCGGGAGAATCCCCTGAGTACTTTGCGCGTAAACGAATCGAATGGACGAGCAGAGTTCTGCCAAGCCTTGACAACATTCGCTCGGTGCTGGATTTCGGTTGTGGTGTCGGAATTGCAACGCCGTTGATTCGCTATGCGTTCAAACCAGACTTGATATTCGGTTTTGACCCATCCACGGCTGCCATTGAACGGGCGCAACAGGAGTTTTCTGATTCCGGGATCGAGTTTACCGCATCGGCTCACGCGATTCCGGAACTTCAGTTTGACCTGGCCTATTGCAATGGAGTATTCCATCACATTCTTCCGGCCGATCGCGATTTTGCATTTTCCACCGTCCTTCGGTCATTAAGACCGGGCGGATGGTTTGCATTTTGGGAAAACAATCCGTGGAATCCCGGTACACGTTACGTGATGAGCAAGATTCCATTTGATCGCGACGCGGTGGTGATTTCTCCGAGCGAGGCAAAATCCCTTTTGAAGACTGCGGGCTTTGTGATTGTTCGACGTGACGCCCATTTCCTGTTCCCGCGATCATTAGGTTGGCTGAGACCATTGGAAAAACTGCTTCATCGAATTCCTATTGGAGCTCAATATCTGGTGTTGGCCCAAAAATCCGAATCGGCATGAGTCGAAACTGGCCACGGCGAAAGGGGTGGTTGAGATCACCAAGTTCCTCGCACACGCCAGCGAAGCGGAAACAGACAGACTCCGCGACAAAATCGCGACACGCGGCGGGCGATTAATCATTCCCTTTATTCACTTGAAAGACCCAGAATCGCAAACCACTCCGCAGTTGTTCGTGAAGCCAGGGCCGATTCCCCGCAGGTTCTGCTTTTCGTAACAGTTCGAACATATCGGAAATGATCGAATCACTATCCCCGTAATAGCTGTGCCCCAGTAGGCTCGTGTCAATCGCGGAAACGTCGATCGTATCGACCCCATCAACGAGCACGATATTATCTCCCGACTCGCCGGCGCGTGGGTTTTGGTGGAGCATCATTGACGCCTTCAGAGCGTTATCGTTCGATGACGCATAGAGCGTTACATGACCGGCGATTTTTCCCATCGCGGGGGCAATTTGTTCCTTGAAAACTTCCGCGTCCACGTCGGGTGCGGCGAGGATCACCTGGTTGAACAGCCGTTTGTTCACCCTCAGTTCCAGCGAAATATCTCGCAAGGCGCCCGTCAGGGCTCGATTCCCCATGCTGTGGGCAATCAGGTTGACCGCTTTCGCGTCCGATTTCTCCGCGACATCCATCAGGAATTTCTTCAAATGCGGCACCGTCCAGATGATATTGTTTTCATCGACCGTATAGTGCAGCAAGCTCGCCTGGGATGGCCAGCTATAAAAAATTGGCGCGCCTTCGAATTTCAGATCATAAGTCATTTGACCCGTTCTCCGGGCCGCATCTTCAAACGATACGTTGAAGCCATGCACGAAGACAAACACTTCCTCGCGAGAGGACGCTTGAACGACGTTTCGCAATTGGCTGTAAAAGTCATCTTCCTCTTGTGGCTCAATCTTAGTCAGAACAACATGTTTTTCCGGATTCTCGTTGAGCTCCAATCGAAGAATGGACGGTGCCTCAAGTTTGCCAATTTTGTGGTAGATCGGAATGCTGACTTCGCAAGTCCCCACCTGCAATTTGCCTTGCTCATGCCCGTATTGAATACCCGTCCGTTCAAAAGCTTTGACTTTGCGGTAACGAGCCAACACTTCATTGGTGCCAAACCACAACGTCGCGCAGCCGGCCGCGACCGCCATCGTCGCCCACAGTTTGTGCCGACTGCCAACATACGCAAACAAAACAAATAACAAAGTGAGAGCCAATGCTCCGATGGAAACCAGAGGCCAGCCCAAGGCATCCTTCTCTTTGATCGGTTTGCGATCCGTTGCATAGAAAACCTTGATCGCTTGATAGCCTTTGTCACTTTCCTCGCCTTCCAGCGTGGGAACTTTCGTCTCTGCGGTTGTTTGAGCGCTTTCCGCAATCGCCGAATTGACGTTGTTCGCAACTGAACGTCCGCCGCCGCGCGTATTTAACGCCGACCCCGCCGCTGCACCGTCCTTTGACGAAATGCTGCGCCACGAAAGAACCTCTGCGTGCCATGAGGTATCCGCTTTTTTGCGACGCAGCCGCCTGCCGCCGCGCGTCTGAGGTGGCTGAAAGAACGCGACTTCGACAAGTTGATCTTTCAAGGAGCCAGCCCCACCGCTGAGTGGACCACCTCGCGCTGTTTTCAAATCGTCTTGCGCGACGAAGCTGAAATCGGCCGGCTCGCGCGTAACGAGCAGGAGTGCCTGATTGATTCCGTGCGGCGATTGACATTCAAATGCATCGCTGGTGACGGTTTTTCCCGATTCCAGTTTGACAAGTTCATCAACAGGCATCACAACTTCTATCCCCATGCCCGAGCTGATTGCAAGCACAGTCACGTAGACCGCCTTGGAGCCCCCGTTGGTCACGCGCAGCGCATATTTTTCTTTTTCCTTCACGGTGAATTCGTTTTCCAGGGCGCCGTCTTCCTCTTTGTCCATGGTCCATGGTATTTGAGAAGTAATTCTGTAGTCGTCATCTGTCCGGACGTCCATCAGCTCCAGTTTGACGTCGTAATCGGATGCTGAGCGGCCCGTG
The DNA here is from genome assembly GCA_942492215.1 of Pirellulaceae bacterium. Classification (GTDB taxonomy): domain Bacteria; phylum Planctomycetota; class Planctomycetia; order Pirellulales; family Pirellulaceae; genus Mariniblastus. The sequence continues at coordinate 42,192 of CALODY010000007.1, read as the reverse complement.
CCGCTTTGTACCAAGCTGAGCAGGTTACGAGCCTTTGTGATACGGCGCAAATAGTCGGTCAGAGATTGCGGCTTTGGATGATTGGAGTCTTTGCCCGTGCGCAAGTCGATCGGTCCCCAGCCGCCGCGGAGCGATGATGGTATGTCGCCGCGCGTTTTGGCTGCCGGTTCCACAACTTCGGCCATTCCAGTGGCCGGAAACAGCGAGGCGAAGTTGCCATCCATCCGCAAAACAAGGTCGCAGGCCTGATCCGGCTCGGTGACCCACTGCACCCATTGGGTTTCTCCCGGCTGATTGGCACTGCCTAGCGAGTCGGAAATAACTTTCGGCAACTCCGAATCACCAGCAGCCAACGGTGCGCTGTCGCTGCCCTCACCGGTCACGCGAACCACTTTAATTCTCAGACCGACGTCACCTGGTTCCTGATGCCGCAGGATAGCAAAACCCTTCTTAAACGTTTCCGGCAATTGGCCTTCAATCGGCATCGTTCCTTCGCCGTCTTCCCAACGGATGACCTGCGCTTCGGATGTCGTTCCGTCGACTTTGCTGATCCGCAGCCAGGCCAGCGATGAATTCCCGTCGTCAGCAGCCACTGCGATTTGTTGCGGCTGCTCGAATAACTCGTAGAGTGAACCGACGGTGACATTGTGGAATTTGCCGGCCCGCAGCCGCACGAGGGACGACGACTTGCGTTCCGCCACATAGTACGGCGGCCGGTCAATGTCGGCGCCGAATCCCAGAACAGTTTTCTGCAGAGTGGATGGCTCACCTTCCAACTGGGGAACCGGCGCCTGCATGACACGTCGGTCGCGCTGATAGCCGGCGACGATTGCCTTTTGCAGCAGGTCGTACGAAAGATTGGAAACAACGCGCTCTTCGCTGAGCGTTTGTACCAGGAACCGCGTCAGCAAGCCATACGTTTTGTCGCCCTCCTGAAACTCGGGTTCCTCTTCCCGGGCGCGGCAGGCGGACAAGAATACGGCATTCTCCGGGAGTCGTTTGCGAGAGATAAGAGCTTCCGCAGAACTTTCAGTTGGCGTCACGTCGCGTTGTAATTGTCGGGTTTTGGTGGTTCCGCGGGCTCCCGATCCGGAATGACAGCAGTCGAATACGATCAACAACTGAGCCTTACCATCAGCGCAGATCTCATGCACCAGGCTGTTGATTTCGTCGTCGCGAATGTCTTCGTTGCCACCCTGTGCCGTCGCATCGTAGGGGACCCAGGTTTCGTCCAGTCCATCGTCTTCGTCATGATCGGGACCGCTGGCTTGATCGGGGATCTGCGATCCATGCCCACTAAAATGCACGACCACTTGGGCCGGGGATCCGTCGTCAGGCAGTTTGGACACTTTTTCAATCAACGCGCGCATGGCCTTTCGGATGCCATCGCTGCTCGCCTGCTCGTCGATCAGAGTGGTAATTTGCTGCTCGTTGAAGTCGAATCGTTCGATCAACAACTGTCGCATGGCGGCCACGTCATTCGCACTACCGTCAAGCTGTTCTCCAGGGCCGAGATTGGGATACTTTTCAACACCGATCAGTAATGCGAACCGCGGCTTTTCTAGCGGTGTGTCATCACCGGCCGCGAAGAGAGAAGCAGACGGTACCGGGAGAAGAGAAAACAACGCCAACGCAATCAGCACTCTTTTGGCGCAAAAAGGATTGTGAATTCTCATCGGATCGCATCCTTTTCTGCGTCAGAAGATATCTCTTATGCCAGATTGAACTTTGTCACACTGTCGTCGTTCCCGTTTAGGCCGCGGTTGCGAATCTAGCACATGGGAGGCAAAGCACAAGCGAAAAGAGGTTTGTCCGAAGCCAAGGTCCTCAGTCCACGCTCACCACATACCCAATCGACACGAACTTGTTACTCGCCTCGATGCTGCCCTGCGACCGCTTTGCCCCTGTTGTGAAAGGGAAGTGGAATCCCGGTTCGCTTCACAGCTTCAAACATAATAAACATTTTCAGAATGTTTGACTTTCATCGTCGCGCACCCCAAAATTGCTCTTGAGATGCTGCGCCTGCCGGCGGAGTCGGGACGTTTGGATGTTCGTCAGATCGAGAACGGCTTTTTCAACCTTCGAAAAACTCGATGCCGCCGAATGCACATTCCCAGACCGAATCGAGCGGACTGAAACAGGGCTGCAGAGATCTTGCGATGGCAAGTCGGAGATAAATAAATAATGAACCACCGAATGAGGCCGGCAACAATTGTCTGTCTGGTACTAACCCTGCACGGGGTTTGTGTAAACGTGGGTTCCTGCCAAGAGCCGAATACGACGGAGGAGATTTCGCCCTATTTGCAAGTCGAATCGGGCGGGCAAGCAGGGATTTGCCGATGGCTCGGGTTTACCAATGACGGTATGCAATTGATCAGCGCCGGAGACGACAAGGTGATTCGCATCTGGGACGTGCGGAATCCCAGGGTGCCTGTCCTCCAGCGAACAATTCGAATGGAAATCGGGTTCGGCAGCCACGGCATGATCTACGCCTGCGCATTGTCGCCCAAACGAACGGCCGATGGGCGACTGTTGCTGGCAGTAGGTGGATTCTTTGCACCCGAGAAAGAAGACAGAGCCCTTGAAAACGAGAATGACGAAGACGATTGCGATTACGATTGCGAAGATTGCGAAGACGATTGCGAAGACGATTGGGATTGCGATTGCGATGAAGAATGCGATGACGAAGAAGACTCGGACGACGACTCAAGTGACGATCCGGGTGACGAACAGGTCATGTTCGAAGTCGACCTGCAGGAATTCATAGGACAGGTTCGTCTAATTGATGTCGACAGTGGCGAGAACGTCGGACTGCTCGATGGACATGACGGGCCGGTGCAGTCGTTGACGTTTTCGTCGGACGGTCGTTCGCTGGCATCGGGAAGCACAGGCTCGCTGGGATTGGAAAACCCAGAAAGAGAGATATTCGTGTGGGATCTGAATCCGCTTGTCAGCTCGGCAGCGCCCTCGCCGGATTGGCTGGACGAAGTGGACGGTTCCCTACTCGACCACGATCATAAAGAAAAAATCACATCTCTAGCGTTCGTCCCGCGGTTGAACAGCTGGGTAAATGAACGCCTGGTCTCGGGCAGCCAGGATGGATACGTCACGTTCTGGGAACGAGATAGCGATGGCGATTGGGGCAGTTTGGCGAACAAGTCGCGTTGGGTCGAAAAAGGCTACTCGGTTGCGTCCATCGCGTGTGCCCCCGATGGCCGCTGCGTGGCCGTGGCTTTCGCCAAGCCATTGGTGGATTCCTCTAACTCGGGGGGAATGTTGAATCTCTATGACCCGGACGGCAAATACCTTGATTCGCCGGTTGACAATGACGAAGGAGGAGCAATCCGGATCGCGTTCTCGCCGGACGGAAAACAATTGCTCGCAGGTGAGTCGCCGGAAACGTGGGAATGCCAAATCGTAAGTGTGGCTGACGGCGAAGAGATCGTCCAATTCAACGAGCACGACAACGAGATTTCTGCGGTTGCATTCGCTCCGCGCCGAAGAGATGGGCAGGCAATAGTGGCCACAGCCGGCGGAGACAACCACGGCATTAGGCTTTGGGATCCCGATTCGGGTGACGAGCTTGGTCAGATCGTTGGAAAAGGACGAACGATTCAGGCCCTTGCCTTTTCGCCCGAGGGAAGTCGATTGGCATTTGGGAATACTTATGATTACGACGAAGAAGATTACCCGTTACAGCTCACGTTCGATCTTACGCAGATGCAACCAGGACTTTCGGCCGAATCGGAAGAACCCGAGAACGGATGGATTGAAAGCTTTCAAAAATATCGCGGCCTGTCCGCTGATATTTCGGAAGAAGACAACCAGGTTCTGGAATTCCATGACCGGAATGGAGAATGGTTAGAAGACAAAGACATCGACGTTTGGATCGCGGGCGATGATCAGACATTAGAGGACGAAGAAATAAATTGTTGGAGCTTCGTACCTGACAGCGACCACATTATCATCGGAACAAATGTTGGACTTTATCTTTACGATTCGCGTACGGGCAAAGAATATGACAACCTTGTCGGCCACGTCGGATCGGTCAACGCGGTGGCGGTGAGTTCCGATGGAAAAATGCTTGCTTCCGGTGGAGACGACCAGACGATTCGACTCTGGAACATCGACGTCGAAAATGACGATGTGGAAATGCTGTTGACAATTTGGTATGGCGAGGACGGGGAATGGGTCGTCTGGAACGAAGAAGGTTATTACATGTCCAGCCCCGCGGGCGACGAATTGGTCGGTTGGCATTTGAACCAGGGTGATGATCGGGAAGCCAAGTTCTATACCGCGGCACAGTTTCGTGCCCTCTATGATCGCCCACAGTTAGTCAAGTTGATCTTCAACTTGCGGGGAGTGGACGAAGCTCTGGAAGAATTTAACCGTATCGCTGTCAATCGGCCAAAAGAAGTGAGAGTCCCACTGAGCCGCTCGCTTGGCGCCGGCCCGCCGGAAATCAAGATTCTCGCACCGATTCCAGGCGCGACATTCGAAACCAACAAGACGAAGTTAAAGTTCAGCGTTGAGTTGCCGCAAAAGACAATTGACAATCAAAAAAACTTGTACCTCTATGTGAAACTCGACAGTCAGCCGATCGCGGACTGGCATGAAAGGCTATTTCGCATCCAGGATCTTGATTTTGTTGGCGGGAAGGTCGAAATTGAAGTTCCGATTGAACTCAAACCCGGCAAGCAGCGAATTTCGGTGATGGCCGATACCGAAAACAAAACCTTCAGCGAGAGTAAATTTGTGGACCTGGTTTCAAACGTCCCTATGGATCCCGCCGCGGAAAAACCAAAGCTCCTTGTTCTCGCCGTCGGCGTGTCAGAATACGCTGCCTCGGCGCAGGTGAATCAATTGAAATTTGCCGATGATGATGCGAGGGGACTAGCAGCGGAATTCAAGAAACAGGAGGGCCTTGCATATTCCCAAGTGCACGTGAAGATAATTCCCGATCGAGAGGCAACGCAAAAAGGAGTTAAGATTGGGTTTGAATGGCTCCAGCAGAAAGCACAAGACGTCGGCGAAAATCTTGTCGTATGCGTACTGGTTGCCGGACACGGGCAAGACGACGACGGTCAGTATTATTTCGTGCCACATGATTTTGATGGTTCCCACACCGCGCAGGTAAGCGGCCTGGGATGGAAAGAATTTCTGTTGGGGCCCCTCCGCGATATCGACGCGCCCGTCATTCTATTGATGGACACGTGCCATAGCGCGGCGGTCACCGGCATGAATCAAACGATCAAGTACGCGGTAGATCCGAGGTACCCTCTTTACGTGTTGATGAGCAGCCTGGCCGAACAAGAGTCGTTCGAAGACGCCGCCTGGAATCATGGAGCGTTCACGTTGGCGGTGCTGGAGGGGCTCAGTGGACAAAAAAGACAGGTTGCCACTCTGGCGGATGACGGCCAGGGACGCGGCGGAAGACGCTTGAGAGTTAAATCGAAACGGGCCGCACTTCTCCCGGTACCTCAGCCGGACTCGAATGCCAACGGCCAGATTGAATTGCGTGAGCTTCAGAATTACGTGATCGCCCGAGTCTACGAGCTGACTGACGGGCGTCAACAGCCAAAGGCCTATCCTCGGCAGCTGCCAAACAATTTGTCGCTCTCAATTGTGCGATAAGATTGGCTGTCCGGTTTGTGCATCCGATTCTGAGACTTGCCAGCGAGTCGAAAGCAAAACTGTCCCGCTGCCAGATATTTCTTTCGTGGTCGAACAGGCAGCTTAACGGAAAGACCCGGGGCAAAAGCAATCCGTGAAATCGTAGCTACGTCCAGTTCGGTAATGATGGTGCTCGCTAACGTCCGCAGGAAACCCTCCGAGTGTTTGGTCAAAATCTGCCACAGCCACCGGTTTCGCAGCCAATCACGAAGGCCCGCAGAATTTCCATAAATGCGAAATTCGGATTCTCGGTCTCGTGCAGCCGTGTGCTACGCGGCCAAGAAACTGTTGTCATCGTCTAAGTGAAATGTTGAATCAGCGGAAGTTTCAGTCATTGGTCGTGGTGATGGTAGAAAAGGAACGTTTGGCCAAGACGGGTTCGACATTGATTAATTCCTTGATTATCAGGCATGATTAAATGAAAAACGACGAGGTCAACCAGCGAGTGGATGATCGTCAGCTTCCACCATGCACCATGTTGCTTAAAAACATTGTTTTGTTATTTCGCATTTCAGTCTGGGAATCAGGTTGACCCCTGCTGTTCACAAGGTTAGCGTAACGCCATGAAGTTTGCGATAAAAAAGCGGTTCGGCATGAAGTCGTTGTTTGTTGCGACATTCATTTGCGCATTGGTGATGTTGCTGGTGAGCCACCTTGCATCCACGACGCCTTGGAGAGAGCCGTGGAGGAGACCGCCCGCGCTGGCTGGATACCAGCAAAAGTTGAAAGAGATTGAGAATGAGATTGCCAGTAGTGAACAGGACAGTTGGGCCGGGGAGTACTGGAGAGGACAACTTTCAGGTGACGGCCAGTTATACAAAGGCGCGCCGTGTCCGGGTGGGCGTTCGAGTTAAGGATAGGCAATGGCAAAGAAACCGTTCATCAAGTGTACGGCTCTCATGCTTTGCAGGACGGAGTGCTTACCAACGTGATTGAGTTGCCAAATACGAATTTTGATGGCATGGAGCCATTTGTTGTCGTTAATTGGGGCGACAGGACATACCTGCTGACCGTATTTGAGATTGAAGACTTTAGAGACGCCATTTCGGCTGGCACGGAGCCACGAAAAACAGCGGCAGGTGCTTTCTGGCTTAAGGTCGGCGATTGGAACCGAAACGCGGATGGTGAGCCAGTGATACCAGCCGCTGCCATTCGAAGTTCTGGCGTGGTTAGGTAAACGGAGAACCGAATCATCTCGATTGACGGTTAATACCGCGATAGATCAAATTCCGTCCTCCAGAAGTGGGAGACGGAAACGGCAGACTGCCTTTCGAATCCGATTTGGCGTGTGCTGCGGCCTCCATTGACCTAAACGCGATATCAAATCGATTTTCAACAAGGGTGTTTCAAAAACTGCAACAATTGGACCTTTGGCTTGACAGCTGGCGCCAAAAGCACGGCCGAAAGAAGCCGCTGCAGTTTGCATTTTCACGAAGCCAGGCGGCGGGGGATCGAGTCGCTGGCAAGTTCCAGAAATTTTTCGACGTTATCCACGGCGTGAATACGGATCATGAAGTGTCAACTCGGAAGTCCTGGCAACCGCAGTTGCCTTGGGGAGAGTCTTGGAAAGAATCCGCATGACTTTCTCCGCGGTTGCCCGATAGCCAGTCAATTTTCCACCATAGATGGAAACCAACCTTGGTCTGGAGCGGTTGTCAACCGGCAGCATCGTTTCACGCGAACGACGAAAGAATTCGCCGTTGGCCGCCGGAAGAACTCTCAATCCGGACCAGGAATTCAAAATGGAAGGATCGCGATCCGGGAAACAGGAAAGGTAAGTATCTTTCAGATATTGGACCTCGCTCTCCAGTGGCGATGTCTGATCCGGGCTTCCTTTGTAAACCGACTCGGTTGTACCAACCAGCGTACGATCTCCCCAAGGCATCACGAACACAACACGTTTATCCGCGGCTTCGACGTAGTAACAACCCATGTCAATGACGCCTGGAAATTCGACATGAGTCCCTTGAACCGACTCAACCGCAAGTGGATTAATCGGTGGGGAGATTTGGCCGAGAACTTCATTTGCCCAGGGCCCTGACGCGTTGACAATCACCTTGGCATGCAACGTGTGCTGCCCAGAACCGAATTGGAGTTTAACATCCACTCCTTCGGTTGAAATCACTGCGGAACCAAATCGGGCAGGGTAAAAGAGATCCGCTCCCAATTTTTGAGCAGAATCCATTACGGCCCGCGTCAAAGCTGCATCGTCCGTCTGGCCATCCCAGTACTGAAAAACGTGTCGTAGTCCAGATTGGCTTAACCCGTCAAGCAAGTGCCATTTCGATTGAGGGACCGATTTGAACCAGGTATTTCTGCGACCTCCGGCAAGCAATGCATAGACCAGCAATCCAAGTCTCAAGACCCATGGTTTGCGCGTCGTGGCATCGTAAACCGGAATAAAGAATTTCTGGCGTTGGACCAAATCCGGCGCAATTCGAAACAACAGTTCTCTTTCCCGTAGGCTCTCCCATACCAAAGAAATGTCGAAACTCTCCAGGTAACGCAAACCTCCATGAATCAATTTGCTGCTCCGACTGGATGTTCCTTCAGCGAGGCGAGATTTTTCTAACAGGGCAACGCTGTAACCAGCCGCCGCGGCAGCTTGAGCCACACCAACGCCATGTATCCCACCACCGATGACGCACACGTCGTAACAAGGTTTAACAGACGAAGCCGATAGATTGGCCGAGTTGACATTCGCAGGACGATCGGATTGAGCAACGTTGTCGTCGACTTGAGTCGTCGACGGATCATCCGGTGAATTAAGCGGATCTGCCATTTGTTTTGCGGCCAAGTGTGGTTAATCGAACGATCACTTCAGAATTCGTCGGGAACACTGCATTTCAAGTTGACCGTCCGAGGCTGGAAGTGATGCAACAACTATTTTAAAAAATGGACCAGACCATCGACATCAGCCTCCCCAAAACTCGGCCATCTTGTGCCGTAGGAACTCAACACTTCGGGCCAGTTGCGGCATCCCGTCGACGCCGTCTTCGATGCTGATCCAGCCATCGAAGCCAACCCGTTTCAGTTCCTTGAAAATCGCATCGTAGTCGTTCAGTCCTTTGCCAACTTCGCCGTGGCTCAACTGCTGCGCGTACCCAGATGCGCCACCCTCCTCGCGGCGAAGGTCTTCCAAAGTACCCTCGCGCAAGTATCGATCACTGGCGTGCATGGTGACGACGCGGTCGGAGACGCGCTTCAAGAGTTCGATTGGGTCGTCGCCCGCAAGATAGGCGTTGCTAGGATCATAGTTGACTCCGAAACAGGGGTGGTGGATGCGATCGACCAGTTGGCAAAAAACATCCATCGACTGCGCGAACTCGGGATACTCCCAAAAATCATCTTTATAGTGGTTTTCGATAATCAACGTGATGCCGAGTTTCTGGGCGTACGGCAAACAGTATTCGATTGATTCCACCGCGAATTGAAGCCCCATTTCGATCGTCAATTCGGGTCGACATTGCCCGCTCAGCACACGGCAATAGCTGGCACCGAGCGCATGAGCCATTTCGATCCAAAATTTCTGTTTTTCAACTTCCCGCACGCGGAATGCCGCATCGGGATGTGTGAAGTCTGGTGAGCAGCACATCATGGGAATGACTTTACCGTGAGCCTCGACTTCCTTACGGAACCGTGACCAGTTGGCTTGGTCTGCCATCTCCGAAAACCCGGCGTACCACTCAAGGCCCTCAATATCGAGCGCTGAGGCCAGCTCGATCCACTCGGAAACGGTCATCGAACCGTCTTTGCAAAGCGCGTTCATGAAGGCTTTCGGGAACGCCGCAAGTTTTGGCATGGTTTATCGTTCTTGAAAAGTGGATGCGTTTTTCGGAGGATTGCGGCCAATAAAGGGGTGTTGTTCCAGATCGACAACCTGGCCACTAATCGGCCCGCTTTCATCGGCCAGCCAATAAACGGCAGCGGCGGCGATCTCTTCGGGTTGAATAATGCGACCGGCAGGAGCGAAGACCTTTGGCAAGTCGGCGTACCAATTCTCGGGAAATCCCTCTGAGCGTTTACGTTTTTCTTCGGCTTCCGTTAAAACCCAGCCGGGGTTGATCTGATTGACACGGACACCGTCTTCGCGCATTAACGTATCGCCGAGGTTTCGGGTCAGCGTCATCAAGGCTCCTTTGGAAACGGCGTACGGCAACAACTCTGGCTCGCCACTATGCGCGTTAACGCTGCCGATATTCAAAACGCACCCCCGGTTTTCACGAAGTTGCGGCAAAGCGGCTTGAATGAGCAGAAACGGTGCGACGGTGTTCACGCTCAGAAATTTTGAGAATAAAGCTGCGTCCGTGTTGTGAATCGTTCCGGTCGCGATCAGCGCGGCGTTGTTAACGATCGCGTCCAGCTTCCCAAACCGCGTGACGGCAGCATCAACGATCCGCTGGTGACACCCATCTCTGGTCAGATCTTCAATATGGAGCACCGCTTTATCGGGACCCAATTCGCAAACCAAGTCTTCGCCCAGATCTTGCTGCAGGCCATGGACGATCACGAAGGCGCCCTCGGCCACACAGCGGCGAGCGATGGCTTTACCAATGCCAGTGCAACTGCCGGTAACAACAATGACTTTGTTTTGGAGTCTCGACATGGTATCAGACAGGTTGCAAAACAGATTTTACGACTTCGCCTTGGTGCATCTTTTCAAAAGCTTCTCGCCAATCGGTGATCGGCCAAACCCCACCAATGATTGGAGCAACTTCCAGCTGGCCGTTTGCCAACAACGCAATGACTCGTTCCCAAATCGGCCAGTTGTGGCTGAAACTGCCTTGCAACGTGACGTTTTTTTGCACGAGTGGATCGAGGCTGAAGTTGAGCGGTTGCGGTCCCCAACCAACCTTGGAAATCCAACCCGCCGGACGAACCAGGTCGATCGCAGTTTTTAGAGTTGCGCTGACCCCGGCCGCGTCGACGACTCCGTCGCAACCAAGCTGATCTCGCTCGAGCGCCCACGGCATCGCGTCACCGACGATTCCTTCGCAGCCGTACTTCATGGCGATTTCCAACCGTTGCCGATCCGACTCCAATCCCACCAGCGCGACTTCGGCCCCGCAGAGCCGAGCCATCGCAGCGCACAATAGCCCGATCGTCCCCGGTCCCAGCACGACGATACGGTCGCCCGGTTCGATCCGCGCGTTCTTGACGACGGCACTGAAGGCGACGCAACACGGCTCAGCCAGGCAAGCGCGCTCAAACGGCAACGAATCGGGAATCGCATGAAGAATGCGTTCCGGGACCCGAACGTACCTCGTCATCGCTCCGTTAACGCCGTACCCAAACCCTTTGCGTGTTGGATCCAGGTTGTAGAGTCCGCGACGTGACAAGGGGTTGTTTGGGTCGATGATCGCGGCCGTTTCGCTGACGACTCGGTCACCTTCTTGCCAACCGTCGACATTGGCACCCAGTTCTACAATTCGTCCACTGAATTCATGTCCCAATACCACGGGGTAATTCACCGGCCAGGAATGGTTCGCGGTCCATTGATGCAAATCGCTTCCACAAACACCGACGTTGGCGACTTCGAGCAGCACATCATCAGGTCCGATCCCAGGACGCTCAATCTCGCGCAACTCAACAGAACCTTTTGAGGGAGCGTAATTGACGACGGCTGCTGATTTCATGATTGTTGGTTTTGCGGTAGAAGGTGTTGGGACAGGTTTTGATGACCTAACTCGTTTGACCACTTTCTTGAGAATGAATCTTATCGCAAATCAGCCGTAGAGAGGATTCGAGATCACCATCCGCGGTCCTGAATGCATCGGCATCGATCGTCAACGGAGCACCCAGTACGACCAGCGGTGCTCCGTAGGAGGGGCACTGGATGGCCTGTTCAAGGCTCAAACCACCAACGGCCTGAACAGGTAGGTTGACGGACTGACAGACCTCGCGCAGTTGATCGAGGGGACTGGGCTGGCGATTGCCACGGGCTGCAATCCCCCGCCGCTCGTCGTAACCAATATGATGAATCACGTAGTCGCATCCAAGTTCCTCCAGTCGCTTCGCAGCGGCCACCATGTTTGGGGACGCCATATTGTCGCCCATGACTTGCACACCGCATTCTCTGCCAGCCTTGACGACACAGCGAATGGTTTCCTCGTGAGCCATGGCCATCACGACGACATGGGTTGCCCCGGCATTCGCCATCATCTCCGCTTCCAGGTATCCGCCATCCATCGTTTTGAGATCGGCGACAATGGGAATGCCTGGGAATTCCGAGCGTAGCGCTCTGACACCATGCAGGCCCTCTGCAAGGATCAATGGCGTTCCGGCTTCCAGCCAGTCGACGCCAGCACGTACCGCCACGTGTGCCGTCTCAACCGCTTCTGAAATACTGGTTAGATCCAGCGAGATTTGAACGATGGGTCGCATGAAATTGGTCAAGCTCGATTGCGAGAAATCGGTGAGCGATGATGTCCTAAAATTTTTTCGCCAAGCCTTCAATTGTCTTGGATGAGCCATCGCGTTGGAAGCGGACGAGCCTGGTTTTCGAATTGGGATCCATTCCCGGGGGATCCATTCCCGGGGGATCCATTCCCGGGGGATCCATTCCCGGGGATCCATTCCCGGCAAAATCCTGGCGTGTTCTCCCGGAAGTTCTCAATGATTGGCAACCATCAAATTCAATCCTCGAATTCAGGCAGTTGGCTTCCCGTGGCATGAACCTCCGCCACGAATAGGTCTCCCGCAAGTGGCTGGCGTAGGCGTTCGTCTTGGCTCAATCCGAGCGAAGCGGTCGTTATCAGCAGTTGTCGATAGTCCCGACCACCGAATGCGCACGAAGTAGGCGCCGCCACAGGCAACGAGACCTTGGCAAGAACTGCGGAGGATGTGGGGCAGATTTGGGCGACGCACCAGCCGTCCCAAAATGCCACCCAGAGTTTGTCGTTCGTATCAATCGTCATCCCGTCAGGGAAACCCATTTCGTCGGGAACCGTGAAAACGACGGTGCGATTTCCAATCTCGCCACTCGTTTGATCGTAATCGAATTGGTAGATAACGCGTCGAGGTGAATCAACAAAGTACATCCGCGTTGCATCTTTGGACCATGCGATCCCGTTCGAAACGCCGATGTCTCCCCCCAATCGCTTAATCACCCGGCGATCCGATTCGAGCGAGTAAAGTGAACCCGTAAAGATCTTCATATGTTCGTCGATTCGCATTGTCCCCGCCCAAAATCGCCCCGCAGGATCGCACTTTCCATCATTGAAGCGATTATCGGGCTGGTCAGACTCCGGGTCCCCGAACATTTCAATTTGCCCGGATTCCGGATCGAAGCCCGCAAATCCATGTTGCAACGCGAGCATTAATCCACCACTTTTTCGCGCAACGACGGCACCTGGCATCTGATCCAATTGCCACGACAGATTTCTTTGGGAGGCCGGGTCAAACTGAAACAGTTTCTTTTCGACAATGTCGACCCACCAATAGGCCGAATAGCGTGGGTCCCAAATCGGTCCCTCTCCAAGAGTGGCTTGAGATGACAAAACTTGTTCGGCTTCAAATCGTTGAATCGCCATTGGAATTGAGTCCGATTTCAGGATACCGTTCGCCTCTCTCCCTTTCTCCTAGAAACAATTATAGAGGAAAAGGCGGCGTTGTTTCATTGCACAGATGGCACGTCACGATGGAGGCTGCCCAAGCCAATAAAACAAAATCAGGGATGGGATTCCGCCGCAACGATTTCGGGCTTCAGTCGAAGCGATTTTCAATACAGATAGCGGCCTAATTCCAACCCATTTTGGCATGTTCAGGTTATCCGTTACCCGTACAAGCGAGGTCAACCGGTCAATGCTTAAGAAAAACAAATCTTGAGAATTGGCAGGCTATTTCGGATTACGCGTTCACCGATTCCAAAATCGCCGCCTTGGATTCTCAAGACAAATCAAACTGTTCGGCAGGACGCACGAATCAAGCCGACCTCGGACTCAAAAACGTCTGCAGCCGGATCAGTTCAGTGGCAGATATCTGCTGACTGCGGTACAATGCGGCGGGCGATCGTTGTGCCAGGCTGGCACCCAAATTCATTGAGCGATATCGACCTGGATTCGGTAGATCTCCACACCAACTTCAATCCCAATTTGAATTCACAAAACGAGGAAACCCATGTCAAGTTCCACAATGGAAGCTAGTAAAGTCATCGAGTTACTGGGATCAGAAGCCGACTCCCTGTTGAGTTATCAATGTAAAGGGATTCCGAAAGAATCGCTGCATCTTCCCTCGCCTGATGTCGTCAATCGCATTTATGGAATCAGCGACCGCAATCCACGCGTACTGGTCAACCTGGCCAGAATTTTCGGCAACGGTCGATTGCAGAATTCGGGCTACGTTTCGATTTTGCCGGTCGACCAGGGTATCGAACACACTGCGGGCGCTTCGTTTGCTCCCAACCCGTTGTATTTCGATCCGGAGAACATTGTCAAACTAGCCATCGAAGGCGGTTGCAACGCCGTCGCATCCACGTTTGGAGTATTGGGAATCGTTGGCCGCAAGTACGCCCATCGGATCCCGTTCGTCGTCAAGATCAATCATAACGAATTGATGACCTACCCCAACAAGTTCGATCAGATCATGTTCGGCAGCGTGCAACAGGCCTACGACATGGGCGCTGCCGCCGTCGGAGCAACGATCTATTTTGGCTCAGATGAATCAACGCGTCAGATCATCGAGGTTGCCGAAGCTTTCGAAGCAGCTCACGAACTGGGGATGGCCACGATACTCTGGTGCTACCTCCGAAACAGTGATTTCAAAGCGGACAAAGACTACCATGTGGCGGCGGATCTGACAGGCCAGGCCAACCACTTGGGAGTTACCATCCAGGCCGACATCATCAAACAGAAACTTCCTGAGAACAACGGTGGCTTTAACGCGATCAAGTTCGCGAAGACTTCGCCAATTGTTTACGATGAACTGACCACAGATAATCCGATTGATCTTTGTCGTTACCAAGTCGCCAACTGCTACATGGGACGATGCGGATTGATCAATTCCGGCGGCGCATCCAGTGGAGCGGGTGACTTGGCGGAGGCCGTCAAAACCGCGGTCATCAACAAACGGGCTGGGGGCATGGGGTTAATCAGCGGCCGCAAGGCATTCCAGAGGCCCATGGATGAAGGCGTCGCGCTCCTTCAGAAAATCCAAGACGTCTATCTGGATCCAGAAATCACGATTGCCTGATTGAGTTCATGTTTTCTGAGAATCAAACAGGGCGCCCGAGTAAACTCGGGCGTTTTTTTTGTTCGCTATTGTCTCCATGGCCGAACCGCCATTTCCAATCGATCGGTCCGCATGGAACTGAATCCTTCACCGGTCGATCTTTATGGCGGTAGCTCGTGAGCGTTTGAAGCGAGTTCTGCAATTCGCTGAATCGTCAGTCATTCCGTCGACATTGGACGAATTCCGCTCCACCCATCGCTGGTCCGGTTAAAGGGGCCCGATGATTCAGAATCAGTAGTTGGCATTCTGAAGCTGAACTTTTTGTATCGAGAGGATCAATTTGTGCAGCTTAAACGGTTTGGCAACGAACTCGTCAAACAGACCCGATTCAAATACCTCTTTTTCCGCAAACCCACTCACTAAAATGGTCGGCAAGTTCGGATAGTCGGATCGAATCCGCTTGGCCAACTCCCGACCATTGGCACCGGGCAACAGAAAATCGGTCACCAGACAATCAAACTCCAATTGTCCTTCCTGCACGGCCGCAAGGGCTGATTCGGCGTCTTCGAATGGCCAGACCTTGAAGCCAACCGACTCCAGGTACTGGGTGACTCCTTCGCGGACGCTGGTATCATCTTCCACGAACAGGATCCTGCTGACTGTCGAGGCAATGCTGATTTGGGATTCCTGTTCCTCTTGAGAGGCCGAGTCCGTGGATTCAATATCGACCGACGGAAATCGAATGCTGATCGTGGTTCCTTCGCCATGAGTTGAATCAATGAAAAAGGCACCACCGTTTCGTTCAACAATTCCTTTAACCGACGCCAGGCCCATCCCCCTGCCGACCCCTTTTGTGGAGAAGAACGGATCGACAGACCGCAGCAATTCCTTCTCGCTCATGCCAGATCCATTGTCGCGAATGGTCAACTCGCAGATCAGCTGGTCAGATTCGACGTCGGTCGCGGCCCGCGTGGCCGTCTCGGAGCCGATCCCAACATGGAAACACTCCAATGCGATAACGATCTGACCATCGTTAACGATGGACTCTCGCGAGTTTTTCACAATGTTTGAGATGACCTGCTTCAGTTCACCTGGCTCGATGCTGACCCAACAATCGCAAGGCCCAACTTCCGTTTTCACCTCGATATGTTGACCGGCGATTTGCTGCCATATCGCGAGGTCATCCTGGATTGCCTTGCCAAGGTTACAGATTGATTTGGACGGACTCCCTTGCCCAAGATAGTCAGAGAGACTCTTGGTGAGCTCGGCGGCCGACATTCCCGTACGGACGACGGAATCAAACAACTGGTTTTTGTGAGCGGGATCGACCGTGAGTTTTCCCAGTTCGGCAGATGACACGATCGCCGAAAGAAAGTTGTTGAAATCATGCATCACGCCGGCGGACATCATGGATAGGCTGTCGATTTTTTCTCTTTCACCAAGCCGACGTTCGAGCATGATTTGTTGTTGCTGATTTTGACAGATTTTGGCGTTGGCATTCTGCAGCTGACGGCTTGCCACCGTCTTGGTTCTCCACAAAATCAGCAAAGTAAGGGCAACCAGACTCAACATGACGGTCGCCAACGCAAGATAGAAATTGTTCTGCTGTTGACGCTGTAATTGAATACTTGACTGCTCAAATTTCTGAATCGCAAGTTGGTTTTCCCGGTTCCATTGTTGCAGTGCAAGGTCTCGGCGTTCCAGGAGCAACTTCGCGGCCTGTTGCCAGTTGGACAGGTTCTGATATTCCGTGATCAGTTGATCCATCAATGACAAAACCAGCATCTGGTTCCCGACAGCTTTGGCCTCCTCCAGCAACGCCAACAACTCCCGGGCTTGTGAAGTCTGGTCGGATTCTGCATGCTTCGCCTGTTCCCCAGTCCCGGGGGTTCTCGATCCCTGTTGGCGCTGGGCCTCTAGTGCGATCAACCGAGACTGAATCAAAATGTTTCCGACAATGTCTTTTGATTCTTTGTACGCATCACGTGCCTTCCTGAAATGGGCTTGCGCCAGTTCCAGGTGATTGGCATCGGCCTCAATATCCCCGAGCCCGGTGTAAGCGATTGCCAACACATCCCGAAAATGATTCTTCCCTGCGATGGAGATTGCTGTTTTGAAATGCTCTCGTGCTTTGTCAGGTTGATTGATGCTCAGGTAGTCGTTGGCCAAATTGACAGAAATCGTTGCGATTCCCTGTCGGTGCTCCAGGCATTCAGCACTCTCCAAAGCAGAAAGGTTGAGTTCGATTGCGCGATCAAAATCCTTCAGTTCTTCATAAACGGTCGCCAAATTTCCTGTCACTCTCATCAACTTTGCCGAATTGTTGGTTCGCCTCGCGATTCCAAACGCCTCATCGAAGTCTCGAATTGCCAGATCGTACTTGGATAAGTTGACGTAGTTGATGCCGCGCTCGTTCAGCGGAATGAACAGATAAGGATCCTGAGGGTCCAGCTGTCGAGTAATGTCGATACTTCGAGTCGCCGATTCGACTCCCCTCTGAAATTCCGCTTGGGCACAGGCGACCACGGATTCGATTTGAGACAATCGACGCTGCAAATCGGGTTCCTCAATCGAATCCAGCAAGCCTTGCGCTTGTTGGATCGTCGCATCCGCCTTTCCGGATTCGCCAATCCGCGCATACAAACGAGCCAACAGGTCCAAGCCCTGAATCTTCGGTACGGCTTCAGCCTCCTGTTCAATAAATTCAAGAACGATGGAAATGGCTTTGCCTGGATCGTTTGAAGCGGAGACCTTTTTCTTGACCGCTGAAATCGAAGTCTGACCGAGAACGGGCGCTGCGACTGCCAAACTCGTTATGGCAAACATCACCACCAGACGACTGTGCATTGAAAAGTTTCCCGTCATTGATTTCACGATTCACACCAGTCAATTTGACACTCTCTGGCAGTGACATGAGTTCACCTATTTTCTCCAACACGAAACCTCCTCGAAACCCCAATTGGCAATCTGCTGACGTCAGGATGTCGCTTGGCCGCCTGTAGACTCGACCAGCGGATATCCTGGCACCCGCCACCGAGCCAGCGGATGGCATGATCCGTATGCACGGCCGGGTGTCCAAAAATCCAACATGGCGGGTTTGCGCCAGCGGCAGGTTGAAGATCCATCTCCGATTCATCAATGTCGGCAACGAGCGAGTTCATCTAGGCCACCATGAATTGATTTAAAACGCACTCATTTTCAACCGTGTCGGCTCATCCGGTTTTCATGACATTCAGAAGATTCGAGAAATGACTCCGATTTGGCCAGTCGATTCTGAATCGGGCAGGTCTTCCAAAAAACTACCGAGACTTCGTCCCGATTTCAAGCCACACGATTGGCCAGCTGTTGACGCGAGGATCGAACCTGTGTCCTAGGCCCGAAAGCAGCTATCCCATGCGGCTGACAATGAACAGGAAGAAAGCCAGCGTCGCGAATGCCGAGACCAATCCTAACACTCCTACGACGGCCGCGATCAGACGAAATTTGGGGATCGCGATCGCAACACCCAACGCCAAAATCGAGATCGAGACTGCGACCAGAATCAACGCTCCGACGACAAAGGACATTTTGCGATCACACCTACCGAAAATTGTTATGCAAAACAGAATTCACCAGACAAATCTCCGCCTCACTGAGTCAATCAACTCATGAGTCCAGACGTAGCCAATCGACGCCTTGCCGCAGTCGACATCTGCAATCACACGTGCGCCGTGGCGACGTACGTAGTCGCCGTCGGGAGCGACACAGGCGACGATCGTAATCGGCCCAAGTTCGCGATCCAATTCGGTCGATTTGGCAATTGAGGAAATGACGGCCTGGAATTTCGCTTGGGGACGGGATTCAAAAAAGAAATCCAAATCCGTGCCCGCCCCCTGTCGCCGCGCCGCTAACAGGTAGCCCATGCGACGCTCGGGAACCCGAAAACTCAACTCCCAATCACCGTTCTCCAGGGCAATAGAAATCATCGCGTCTCCCCAACGCATCGGCTTATTCATCAACTGCTCGTCCGCCTGCCAAGTGATGACGGTTCCGTTGATCGGACTTGCAACCTGCAGCTGACCCCGCTTTGTTTCCAGAAACTCTTTCTCGTCCGCCAGCGTCTTTAGTTGGTATTCAACGTCGGAGATCTCGCTTGACAATTGACCAATCAAAGCCGGTGGAGCGGTCGAATCGGAAGAGGCCTGGTTTAACGCGATATTCTTTGCGTCCAGCAACTGTTCCAGCCTGAGTGTCTCACCTTGATTGCGTGACAGCTCCAGGTCAAGCTCCGGCGAACGCAGCTTCACGACCAAATCGCCCTGCTCAACTTCTTTTCCGTGCCAAATGAATACCTCGTCAACAATACCTTCCTGCGGGGCATAGATCGTTCGCTCGATCACTGGTCGCAGCTGACCAGAAATCCGGATCTTAAAATCAGTTTGGAATAAAAACAGGAACGCGATTAACAACGCGACGGTCGCGAGGAACGAGGCAAATCGTGAAAAATGAACTCGATCCGCAACTCCTCCCACCGCGCCAAAAAAATGATGGAGTGGCACTGCCTCAAACCGACGCGCGTTTCCCAGTCCGATCGCAGCGGATGGGACAACGGCCTGGCAGCCCCTGGCAAACTCGATTCGATTCAGATCGTCCCGCCCTTCCGCCAAAAGAAATCCGATTTGACGGTCCGCAATTTCCAACGGCATGCCAAACAGAAAGGGGAAACCGGATCGAGACTGATATTCGCTGATCGCATCCGCCAAAGCTGACTGGGACGGTAATCGGTCACTGCCGATCGGTTGTCCATATTTCGCTGCACCGCTCACCAGGACTTTCTGCCGTTTCATCAACTCCGATCGGTCTTCAATTTTTGAAACCGAAGAAACAGCCAACAAATTTGCGCGGTTCCGGGCGATCAAGTAAATTGAAACCCTTTCGCAGTTCAGCAGCAATCGTCCGTCGTTGGCGATGTGATTGGCGACTTGTCGAAGATCCAGTGTGGAATGCACGTTGATTGAAAACTGACGCCATAAATCAATAAACCGTTGCTGATCCCTTGCCTGTCCCGTGGCAACGAAGGTCGATACGATTTCCGAAATTGCAGCAAGGACCTCCTTCTGAAATGGTGAAACCTTGGGAGCGGCAAACGACGCAACCGTCCATCCCCAAGCTGAACCGTTGGATTCAATGGTGATGATTTCAATCCCGTCTCGACGGGATTCCAATCGGCGGCGGCCTGAGTTCGATGGCTCAATGTTGCTCCAGCCGACCAGACTTTGCAATTCAGTCACATCACCGCAAATCGACAAAAGAGTGTCCTGCGGCCCGGCCCCCAACACCGCAAAGTGCTCGGGATCAAGCAACGTGACCGCGAACTTGGTCACTTCGGCAAAAAACGAGGATGGCCGGGTCCGCGGATCGGCTGCCAGGGAAGCCAAATTGTCGAGCAACGAATCGAAAACTGCTAGCTGGTTTTTCGTTTCGTTTTCATTCATTGGTTGACTTTGCCTTCTACAACTTCCGTAAACTAGCCATCCCGCCAATTGGCCATCTCAAATATCGCGGATTCCCCGCGTACTACTCAACCGGAATATCTTCACCAACCGATAAACCTTAACAGCCAAACCTTTGCGCGAAAACTGCGCATCCATTGGACCTGTTTCACTTTCGGGCGGTCATGAGTCGAAACTTCATCACCTTGCTGTTTATCGTGGCCACGCTCTGTGGTTGTCGATTTAGTGGCAAGGAGTTGAACCACCCGCCGATGGCTGCCCTGTTGACGGAAGATTTCCAACAACAGACCAACTTATCACCGTCCGACCCGGTTCTCTGCGATACCGACTCCCCTGAGTCCTTCGAGCACGGTCCGCTCGACAATTTTAACTTTTCCGATGCGGAAGACTATCTGAGGCTTGGATTGGCGGAATGCATCCATCGCGCGTTGCAGGATTCTCCGGTCGTCCGGGATCTGGGCGGGCTAGTGCTCACGGCACCCGATGTCGTATCGACGACCCAGGATCCAGCAATTATCTATACCGATCCGAGGTTCGGCGAAGAAGCTGCCCTAAGTGAGTTCGATGCAGATTTTAACAACCAGTTTCTGTTTCAAAGCAATGATCGTTTTTTCAACAATCAGTTCATTGGAAACGCAGGCGCGTCGCAACAGAATCTGGCAAGTATGAGATCGGGCCTGTCGAAGCTGTCGGCAACCGGCGCACGGTTTCAGGTCAATCATGTGGTGGACTATGATTTGAACAATTCGCCTTCCAATCGTTTCAACAATCCGTTTGCGGGCGATGAGGACAATGTTCGAAGTTACGCCTACGATTTGTACTTTGAGGGATTCTTCCGGCAGCCGTTGATGCAGGGCTCGGGCGTCACATTCAACCGAATTGCTGGCCCCAATAACGGCGTGGGAATTTATCGCGGCGTCCTTGTCGCTCGCAGCAACACCGATATCGCCCTGGCGGAATTCGAAACTCAAATTCGCGACTTGATCAGCGACGTCGAAAACGCGTATTGGGACCTCTATTTTGCCTACCGTGACCTGGAGGCAAAAATTGAGGCCCGCAACGGCGCCTACGACATTTGGCGAAACGTGGAGGCGAATAAGGGGGAGAAGAGTGCGGCGATCATTGGCCAGGCCAAGGAACAGTACTATCGTTTTGCGGCCGACGTGGAAGACGCCATCTTCGGTCGCCCCGTGGAGGGCACACGCACCAACAACGGCAGCTCGAGCGGGACGTTTCGGCGGACAGGCGGAGTTCGGATTGCCGAAAGGCGATTGCGCCTGATCATGGGACTAAAGTTGAACGGCAGCCGATTGATTGTTCCATCCGACACACCTGTCGACGTGAGTTCCATTTTTGACTGGGAGCAGGCCAGGCAGGAAGCTCTGTCGCTGCGTCCCGAATTGCGTCGCCAGCGCTGGAAGCTCAAGCGGCAAGAACTGGAGCTATTGGCCAGCAAAAACTACTTGATGCCGCGAATTGACTTGCTCGGCAAATACCGTTTCAAAGGGTTTGGACATAATCTGTTTGGAGACAACGAGCTGAACCCCGACGACGGATTCGAAGACCAAATTAACTCAAGCGCATATGGAACTTTATTGAATGGCAACCTTCAGGAGTGGGAACTTGGATTGGACATGAGTGTGCCGATCGGCTATCGGCAGCAGTATGCGGCAATGCGAAACGCGGAATTAAGGGTCGCTCGCGAAGTTTCACTGCTGAAAGAACAAGAGCGGCAAGTGATCTATGGATTGAGCAATGCGATCAGCGAAATGACTCGTACCAATCGCGTTCGAACCGCCAATTTGAATCGCCTGGAAGCCGCCAACGAACAATTCAATGCCATTCAGAATATTTGGCGAGAGCAAGACACGACGATCGATTTAGTGCTCGAAGCACAACGGCGGGTCATTGAAAGCAAGATTCAGTTTTTTCAAACGCAGGTCGAAATGATGCTGGCCCTGAAATCGGTTCACTTCGAAAAAGGGACCCTGCTCGATTACCACCATGTGACGTTGAATGAAGCGGCGTCCACAACGGAGGCGCGACTTCAAGCCGCCGAAAGCAATCGTCGTAGAAAACGCAAGCTGAATTACACGATTCCCGGAATCACAATCGGCAAACAACTCGTGGACAATATTGTTGCCTTAAGCGCCGCATCACCAACCTCATTGGTCGACGAGCCGATCTTGATCAACTCCGCGCCTCCAACCTTAACCGCCGATCCCGCCGCTCAATCTAACGCTGCCCCGCAATTGCCAGAGACGCTCGAAGCACCGCCTCAGCCAACATTGGAACCAGACGTTATCGAATCCAAGAGCAACCGTCCGGCTGCATTCAAACCGATTCCTCGACCGTCAACACCGGACCATGGTGTTTTCCAAGAGAATGGTGTTTACGGTTTCAATTTGAATGATGGTAATGGCCCCGTCTCCAATCATCCGCAATAAACCTCCCAACATTCATGTCAAACTTTGCCGGTCAAACAAGAACTGACGGCTGAGCAATTCCCCATGTTTGACTCGGTTGCAACGTGTCGATAACCCATGACGTCATGCCATGATCCTGGGGAACGATCAACTTGTTCAAAACCATCCTATTTCTCTGGATCATCGGTCTGGTGGTACCGGTTTGCGGTCAGTTGACACCGGAAGCGGGTGAATCACGATCCAGGATCCGTGTTGTCACGCATTTCAATCTGTCTGACGAGACTTTGTCACAGGCAAACCAGGAATCTCAGGCCATCGCCCAACGAAGATCGCGTGTCGGACCATCGAGCCAACCGGCGGATGATCTAGCGCCCGTCGTTGACGACTATCAACTGCCTCGACTTGCCGACGTCAATGACTCGATCCCAGCCGCTCCGCTTAGTGGTATCCATCAAAATGATCCGGGAAAACTGTTGGACAATCGACAGCCATCGATCGAAATGCTGGCTGGCGATGAGACTCGGTATGCGATCGTAACGGCGACGCCGGTGATCGAGGCGCACGCCCATTGGGCGGCTCCCGACTTCTACCATCGCCCTCTATTGCTGGAAGAGACCAACCTCGAACGTTATGGAAACAAGCGACACCTCCAGCCATTGGCGTCTGCCGCCCATTTCTTCGGTTCGATCCCGGCGCTTCCCTACAAGATCGGGGAACATCCTTTGCATTACCGGGAATACACTCTGAAGTACTCCCGGCCCGGAAACTGTGTCCCCTATCAGTGCGAACGATTCAAATTTAGTCCTCGCGGCGCAATTTTGCAGGCGGTGGTTACGTCGGCGATCGTGATTCCCTGATCCTTCAACCCGTACGGTTCCTGGTCGGGACGTCAGGCAAGCCAAACCTAGTTGACCAGCTTGCCCATCGATGGGACCCGTTGCGCATCAAGCCTGACTTTGTCCACCGGCAGGATAGATTTTCCATCTCCGACAGCCAGCTGGCAAGAATAGGAACCGGCTATTCTTCAACCAGTTGAATCTGGTCCTTGGCTTTTACTCTGACGCCCAACCGATTGGAACCAAACTCCCTTGCGACCTCTCCGCTGACGAGAATTCTTTTGCCAGCAAAGGCTTTCAGATCGTCAAGGGTGAGACTTTCCCCAACATGACGAGTCAACATGAAAACCATAATGGTTTCATCCCAATCTCGCGAAAACCGAAGGTACCGGGTCTTGCCCGAACGACTCTCGTTGGCGCTAACTACGACCCCTTCAAATTCGACCACCTCCCCAAGAAACTCCTCGAATCGCTCCAAGTCACCCGGTTTCAAACGGTTGTCATCCTCCGAATCGGGTTCCGGTTCGGGCTCCGGCAACGCTGGCATCGCGGAGTCGCCAACAACCTCTGACGTCTTCGCCACCCCAGGCGGAGAAGCATCGTCTGTTATCTGTTTTGTCTGACCCGCCGGAGTTGAATTGGTGTCGATGGCAGACTTTGTCACTTCGGCAGAATCGCTGACCTCAGTGGTCTGGTCTGGGTGGGAGGGAGGGAGTTGATTGGTTTCCGATTCCGTGTCAGCGGTCTCGCCCGGCATTCGAAAATCTGTTTCGCTCTGGCGATCGACAGGTTCCTCCCAGGCTTCATCTTCGCCTGTATCGGTCACTACCGCTGCGACGCCATCGGTCGAATCTTGAGTGATTTGCTGATAGAGAAAGTAAGCGGCGGTGCTGGCTATCACGACAATCGCGGCCGTATAACCTACCAACAAACCGACAGGGCTTTTTGCCTGTTTCGAGGCTCTACCGTTAGATCGTGATTTGGGCGGGGGCAGGGCGTCGCTGTGTTTGTTAGCGGCCGGATTCGAGGACGCTTGACGCTTTTTTGATCCACCGCGGGAACCCGTTGCGACGACTTCATTTTCCTGCTTCGACACCGACTCCGGTTTCGATTTCGATTTCCCTTTCGAAGCCAACTGTTGACGCAGCCCCTCGTCATACTCCAATTTCCGTTTGGGATCACACAAACAAAGCCGAGCCTTGGCAACATCGTTCAGCAATCGCTGCGCATCTTCGATGTTCTTGCCAGTCGACAGGCTTTGCAATTTCGCAACCATTCTCGCGACGGCCGCTTCGATCACATGCGGATTGGATTCGAATCGGACCGTGTTTAACAACCGGTAGTGGTTGGGAGGCTGCTCGCTGGGTGGAATCTTCAGCCACTGATAATACGGATCGAATTTTTTTGACATAACGGCTCGACAGTTCTGGGGCAACTCCGATTCTATCAAAACCGCGGCAGTTGCAAAACGATTTGATGAATTGGCAACCACGACTCGACATGCATCGTTTGAGATGGGTTACGATAATGGAATATCGTAGATTCCAAACGGCGGTGCAGCCACTAATTTTCGAGGAAACCATGGTTCCAACCTTGACGGTCGGAAGAAACAGCGGTCGGTTCACCCTTTTGCTATTGGCGGTTTTTCTTCTCACGAATCCAGCCGCTGGTCAGACGAATCCTGGGTCACCTGAAACCGGCACTTCAATCTGCCATTCGTTTCTGGGCGTCGGCAAGGCCAATCAGACGGTCATCGTGAATGAACTGGGCGAGATTGAATGGAAGTGGGACATGCCCGGCAGCGATGGGTGGGTATTGCCGAACGGCAATGTCCTGCTGGCCGTATATCCGACCGAGGGATTTCCCAACGGCGGAGTCGTCGAAGTGAACAGAAAGTCAAACGAAATCGTTTGGCAATACAGAGGGCAACAGCAAGAGATCAGTACCGTCCAACCGCTAGGTGACGATCGATTTCTGGTCGCGGAACTTGGCGACCAACCCCGTGCGATCGTCGTCAACCGGGCAGGCGAAATTCTGAAAGAAACACCCTTCCAGTGCCAGTCCGCGAATGTCCACATGCAGACGCGAATGCTTCGTCGACTCCCTAATGGAAACTACCTTGCCCCTCATTTGCTTGATTTTGCGGTCCAGGAATACGATCCCCAAACGGGGGCAGTGCTACGTACAATTCATACCGATGATCGCGGGAAAGAAATGAAAGATTGGCCCTTCACAGCGATTCGACTTGAAAACGGCAACACGCTGATTGGCTGTACCAACGGAAACCGGGTCATCGAGATCGACACGAATGGCAAAATCGCATGGAGCGTCGACAATGAAGATCTTGGAGAACCATTGATCGATGACGCCTGTGGGATTCAAAGACTTCCCAATGGAAACACCGTGATCTCCAGCTATCACGCAAAAGGTGACGACGTGAAATTGTTCGAAGTGACCCGCGACAAGAAAGTTGTTTGGCGGTATTCGGACATGCCGGCCGGATTTCATCACTTTCAGATTCTCTCGACCAACGGACAACCGCTGGAAAACAACACCTTGAAATAGCGAATCATTTGGCAACGTCTGTCCGCAGGTTCCATAACTGAATACGACTCGCCTTTGAAGTTCAATCGCGAGGCACTCGAAGTCAAAAACATGGATTCACGACAAACAGCGAACACGCGCCGCGACTGGCCGGGCCAAAGTCTACCCAGTACAGACGAACGGTAACTAAGCCGCGATGACGAATGTCGGCAGCCAGGAGCGTGCTCGCGGCTGACAGGTTCCGGGATCCTTTTTTGCCGATCGCTTGGAGAATGCCTGTGTCTTGCGTTTTTTGTGCCGGTAACAATGGACAGAAGTCATTGGTTGGTGGTTCCTGCCGCGACAAGATTCACCCGGACTCAAGAAACTTTTCCCCTGGCGATAGACTTCCGCGGCGAACCCATCCAAAATAATGCTCGTCACGGCCAATCTCAGGCCCTTTGCCTTTCGTGTTTTTTCCTTTTTTACCTGAAGCTATGATGAGAATAACCCTCTCGATCCTTGCCGTTTCGCTTTCTTGCAACCTGCTGTTTGCACAATCTCCCTACCCGATACGCGGACTTTGTATCTCGGCACCCTCTGTAGAAAATGTCGATAAATTTGCCGAGTTTGTAGAAACCAAATTAGCAAAAGATGGACTCAATCTTTTGATTCTAAGAATCGATTATCGCTACCGATTCCAGTCGCATCCAGAGTTGATCGGGAGCAATCCTCTTTCAAAGGACGACGTAAAAAAATTGGTTGACGTCTGCCAGAAAAACGATATCCGGTTGATTCCACAAATCAATCTATTGGGTCATCAGTCGTGGCGCAGTACACCCGGGATGCTGCTGAAAGTTTACCCTGAATTTGATGAGACGCCGACCATTCAACTTCCCGCAAACGGGGAATACAAGTGGCCCAACCCCGACGGTTTGTATTGCAAGAGTTATTGTCCGCTTCACCCTGATGTGCACGCAGTCGTTTTTGATCTGGTTGATGAAATCTGTGACATATTTGAGACCGAAGCTTTTCACGCTGGGTTGGATGAAGTTTTCTACATTGGTCATGAAGACTGTCCGCGTTGCCATGGAAAAGACAAATCCGAATTGTTTGCCGGTGAGGTGACGAAAATCAGAAATCATTTGAAAAAAAGCAAACGCGAACTCTGGATATGGGGCGACCGCCTGGTCGATGGCAGAACAACCGGAATCGGACTATGGGAAGCAAGTTTCAACGACACCCACCGCGCCATTGACATGATTCCCAAAGATGTAGTGATTTGCGACTGGCACTACGAACGCCCCGACCCAACTGCGGTACTTTTTGCAGCTAAAGGCTTCAACGTCCTGACCTGCCCCTGGAGAAACGCAGAAAATGCATTGGCACAGGAAAAAATGTTACGTGGTTTTATTGCAGGTTCCACGAAAGAAATGCGTCCAAGATACCGGGGAATGTTACAAACGGTTTGGGGATCGGCGAGCAATTTTATGGCCAGTTATAATGGGACCTCCGACCGCGAAGATAAATCCGCCGCTTGCTTCAAGGAGTTGGTCAAAGTCTGGAACAACAAGTAACGTCGCAGTGAATTAGTTTGAACAGCCCTTACTCATCGCCGCTCCACTTCAGAATGGTCAAGACAGGATCATGATCTGAGACAATCGGTTCGTCGACGACGACCGTCTCGACGATTTCCCAAGGGTCATTCTTCCGCAACAGGACGTAATCAATTCGTGATTTCGGCGCGACAGCGTCGATCCAATTTTCTTTGAGCAAGACTTTCATCGGCTCGCTTTCGGGCCGAGCGTTTAAATCGCCTGCCATGATGATTGGCAACTTGCTATTGGCAGTAAAAAGTTGATTGAGTTCTTTAGCTTGCTCCAGGCGAGTGTCTCCGCTTTGGTGGCACAAATGCGTTCCCACAAAAACGAATTCAGGGATGCCATTGTCGGGTGTCACTCGAACCGACAACGCAGTTCGCGGTTCGTTGCCAAAGCGGTAGGGCAGGTGATGGGCTTTGATATCATGAATGGGGAATCGAGATAGAATCCCTTCTCCGTATTGGCCTCCGGAAAAGTAAAGTGCATTCCCAAATGCGTGATGCATCTTCAATCGCTCTCCCAGCTCAGCTGCAATATCGACGCCGCTTGCTCTCTGAGTTTTGTTGTCGACTTCTTGTAAGGCCACAACATCCGGATTTAACTTTGCGATTGTTCTGGCTAAGCGTTCGTAGTCAAACTTGCCGTCGACGCCTCGACCATGGTGGATGTTGTAAGTGAGAACACGTAGCGTCGCCGTCGTCTCTTTCTTGACGGCAGGTTTCGCCGCTGTTTCTGGATCGTTTTCTGGGAGACAGGCGATCACTGTATCGCCTCGACCTGTTTCATCGGCGATGCTTTGCACAGTCCACATGCCGAGCAAGTTGTCGCCATCGACGACGCTTCCGCTGTAGTCGCCCCACGTTCCGCCCTCGGTTGCGCCTTTGCCCTCGCCAAGACTGATCATTGGTCGCAGTTGTCCAAGTGGATCATCTGCACGACGAAATGCGAATCGCGGACTGATGAACATGTCAGGGCCGGCTTCCTGAAAGCCAACAAGAACATCGAGTCGTTTGTTTACAGCAAGAGTTGTTTGAATAAAGCTGTTTTTTTCGTCGCTGAGTAGTCCGCTTTGAACAAACGTCCCGTCTTCCAATTTCACTTGATGCCACTGAACTGCCGCTCGTCCGTTGCAATCGACCGTATGAGAAAACCACAGGAAGCCTCCTTGAATAACGAGATTCTTGGGGTTTCGATCTCCTGACGCCGTTCTCTTGTCGGTGCCCTTTTGCGGAGATTGGGGCGGCCGGCCAAAGTTCTTAAATCTGTGCGGAGTAGAAAACACCTGGCTGGCAACTGGCGTTCCATCACCGGAGTCGGCAACGCGAGTGACGACCAACCGATCACGTGAGAGTTTGACGAAGTACAAGTCGTCGATGGCGTCTTGCGTAGCAACGGGATGTCCCAGGCTGCCATTGAAGTGATAAACCGTTGCAGTTTTTCCCGTCTTTGCTTCCAACGTCTTTAACACAAATGTTCGCGCCTCTCCGCCCGGGAAAGAGTAGCCAATCCATTTTTTGCTGTAGCCAATTCCGCCGCCGTCGCGACCTTCGGGAGCTGGAACCGGATAGGTATTCCACGCTCCGGTAGGATCCTTCGATTCTGATACGGAAATGTTGACTGGCTTGAGCTTGGCCTTGTCCCATGGATTCCAGAGATCGAATCCGAAAATCTGATTGTGTGAATCGTAAAAAAGTTTTGGGTCGATCCCGCCGTTGAAGCAGCGTTGTGAGACGCCTTGTACAAACTCGCCTTTCTTCGAATAAATAATCAGGCCATTGTTTGTGCCATGTAAAACACGACCACCACCAACGGCAATTTGAGGATCGACTTGGCGGTTGCCATCGGTCGCACCGTCAAATACGAATACGCCGTTCATCATTCGCGGATTTCCGCCCAGTTCGCGAGTCGGGAATGTCCCATTCTTGTTAAATGATTCGTTGCGAATCGGCTTGATGGTCTCTGACCGAAGTGGCTTGACGTCTTGCGCGGTCAGTTGCGAATCGCGGACGCAAGCGAGAGCCAGTAAAACAAGAATTGCTGTGTTAAACAATTTCATCGTTATTCCGTTGTGAGATTTGGTTCTTGTTGTGGTTCGCTTGAAAGAAGGGCACTGAACGACTTAATAACGCTCAGGCAAATTCACATTCCGCGTTGAAGCGTCTTGGCGATGCGAAAACATCAGGATGTTTTTAGAAGATGTCTTCAGTCGATTACTTCGTACTGTAATTCAGATCGAAAACTGATTTGATAATGTAATGATCCGACGGGAACCTTGAAGGCCACGTTGACATTACCTCGGTTGAGCCATTGCTCAATCCTTTGCCTTTGTAGTAAAGTTGGTCAATCCGACTTCCACTCTCGTGCGTGTAACCAGCAAACTTTTTAGCGTCAGGAAACTTCTCACGATAGGCATCTCGAAACCCCGCTTCCAACAGTCTCTTTGATGCTGGACTCTTGCCGCCATCGGTATGCGGCACAGCATTGAAGTCGCCAGCAAAGAGAGTTGGAATCGTATCCGACCGCGAGAATCTTGTTTCGTGATACTCAAACACATCCTTGAAATTGTTCATGCCATACCAGTTTGACATGACGAAAATGTCTTGAGTTTCGCTAATAGAAACCTTCGCCGCCACGTTCATAAACGAAGAATTGGGTGGCACCATGATTTCCTTGATTGGATACCGGCTGAGAATCGAAATGTTCGCGCCTTGATTCAGATAGTCCCAATCAACCGTGGTTGCGAAATAATATCCTAGTTCGGCCGCAATAAAATCTCCCGAAGAGTAAGTCTCCTGCATCATCACGACGTCGATATTCTCACGTCGAATCAACTCGGCAATGGTCTCGCGGGAATCCCAACCGTCTTCCTTGATGGATTCGTGCTTGCCACCGTGATGAATGTTGAAACAAGCCGCAATAAGCATTTTCAATTCCTTTTCGAGAGCAACGGCTGAGGGCTGGAAGTGCTTTGAGTACCGCTCCAAGACCTCTTCAGAGCTCAAAGCTCGCTCCGTTATCGACAACTCGTCGATGTCAAAATCGGGACGGCTGAATCGTTCTCGTTTCGCGAACTCTGCTGCAACCTGACCATCAATCTCAATCTTTCCGTTGTTCAAACGATACAGTTTCAACATCGGAGCGACTTTCATGAAGTCAGCAACCTGGTGAACGGTGTACGGATTTGCGGACAATCGACGAGCCATTTTCTTGATGGCATCTAAGCCTTCATCTGCAAGCTCTTTTCCACCGTTTTCCTTCGTCGGATCCGAATCGCTTCCGAGAATTGCCCGTTTCTTGTGAATTAGCCGCTCGGGACTAATCACAAGACTCATTAGTTCCTCCGGATTTAATTCGCCCAGCCCCATTTGTCTGAAATGGTCAACAAGCTCCTGAAGTTCCTGCTGCCCTTGCGTGACAGAAGGCAACAGTGCGTCGCTGAAATCGACTTCGCCGGCCCATCCAATCGTCAATGGACGCTCATTCGAAAAGTCGAAACCGTCTTTGTCGGCCAGATTGTAAGTCACCCAGTTGATGCCGTCGTAGTACAACCTGACGATCGAACTTGAATGGTCGTGCGTCATAACCAGCTGATGCCAACGCCCGTCGTTAACCGGCATGAATTGGCCATTGTCACGTTCATAGCTCAACCGACGCTTTCCCGAACCGATATTCCAAGACCAGGTTCCATTACATATCCCAAATGCCCAGCCTTTTTCTTTTTGCGTTTTCAGGCTGTTATCTGGAATCTGTTTTTGCGAGAGCACGACGAATCTCTGATTGGAATCCGCCGCGGTACGAACCCAAAATTCAACGGAAAAATCACTTGCCGAATTCAACTTGGATTCATGTCCGTTCCCAAGGATTGCATGAGCAGGCAGTCCGTTAGCGCCAACTCTAAAAGATTGGTTCTTAAGCCCAGTCACGAAACAACTACCCCTCGCATCTTTATTGGGAGCGTACTCAATGGAATCGTCGAGCTTTCCATCAAAATCGAAATGTAACGCGTCGCTTGTCATGGCGCGATCAGAGGCGTGAACGTCGTCGGCAGCAGCGGGTTTTGTCAAAGCACTGTGGGTCAAAACGATCAAACAAAAGATTGATGGCTTGAGAAACAGGCTTTTAGATTTCACTACCATTTCCTTTCGTTTGACTTTGGGGCGGGACAGCAGCAAGAACAGGTAAGCTCCAAGTCTAGGTCAGTTGTCTCGGATTCTCCAGCCATCGAGGGAAGCCGACGTTTTTCCGTGGTGAGCAACCTGACGATTCGCGTAACTGATTGCCCAACGAGTCGACACAAACGGCAAAACTTTGGGCATTTCGAGTTGACACAGATTGCGTGGGATTAATATGCCGCTGGTTTGAGGCTTCGATATGTGCGGAAAGAACATAATCCTCAATCTTGGTGCCGGGAGCCCATTTTGGGATGAACTCCTTGTTGTTGTCATTCGGTTTGATTTCGATCGCTTCCAAACCGGCTTCCCGAAGCCGCTAAGCCCGCGGCGAGCCTCGTTGAGCAGGAACCTGAGGATTTGCTTGGCGGCGACCTAAAGACTATTTGCTACTCGGGGTTCCGCAAAGGACAGCATCCTGATCGGGGTGAGAGTGCGGTCAACCCAAGCGAAGCGGAAATTCTGCGCGATCAGACGCTCGCCAAGGAACTGGACTTCCTGTCATTCCAATGCGATCCAATCTGGAAAGGCAAACGGATCGACCAGGCCACAGAATTCGGCGTTGCTAACGTGCAAGCGGTGCACAACGCACTTCCCGACAGCCGACTGGTCATCACCGAGACGGGTTGGGTCACGACCGCCGACGAATTCGGCTCGCGCGTCGACGAGGAAAAACAAAAGCCGTACTTCGCAGACCTTTTCGCCTGGGCCGAGGCGATGAACATGACCACCTTCTTCTTCGAAGCCTTCGACGATAGTTGGAAGGGCGATCCGAAAAACCCACGAGGCGCGGAAAAGCACAGAGGCAACTTCACCGAAGGCCGCAAAACCAATCGCGAAATGGAGGATCTGTACCCGGACCTGTCGCCGGAGTAATTTGGTCGAGGGCGATGAGCCTCTTTAACGACCGCAGTCGCGCGCGAAGAGCGGGCGACGGGGATCGAACCCGCGACATACAGCTTGGGAAGCTGTCACTCTACCACTGAGTTACGCCCGCTGATTGGTTTACTCGACTGATGGATTACAGACCATTGACAATATAACCTTTCGACGGAGAAATTGCAGGTTGTTTGATGCCGGTCTCTAAACGAGGAGGCCCGCTACGACTGCACAATTCTTGGCCATTTGGCCCGAGCACCGCAGGCGCTGTGCCTACATCGCCATCCAATCGCTTGCAGTGCCAATGGCGAAATGAATTATCACACCGTACCAAATGCTACGACTTCGCCAAGCGATCCAGCCGAACAGGAAAGAGGCTGGTAACGATGCAATCAACTCAAGTTTGGGTTTCCCGATGTGAACCAGGAAGCAGCATACGGCCTGGATCGTGTTAACCGTTATCGCATACCGATTGCGATTCGAGATTTCCCAGCCATTCAACAGAAAACCGCGATAGAAAAACTCAAATGAAACGTAGAACAACAGATAGGCGCCCCACCATTGAATGATCATTCCCCATGAATCACCCACCGAATCGCCCGGTATGGGGTAGAAAGCCTGAATTTGTGGATCCCTCGAGCCAAACCAGGTCCCAATCACAATCGCCGGAACGCACCAAAAGATCGCTTGGCAACCGAAATTCCGATCTCCCCACCCCAGGCCTAACTCAGTCGGCGTTTTGCCAAGCACCACCAGGGCCACGACCAACGGGGCGACCAGCAGGGTAATTGCTGCAACGACGCAACACGCCATCGCCTGGTTCAAATCGCTGGGACCTCTTAACTGTGGTCCGGGAATCGAGTAAATCCAGAACAGGATCTGGGCGAACGATGCCACCGCGATGAAAACAACCGAGTAAACCAAGTGGTTTGTTGGAGGTCCGAGGTCGGAATTGTCACTCACGTTCAGCCTCGTTTTGCAATCGCGGCAAGAAGAAATCCATCGCAATGCTCGTTTGGAAATATCCGGCGAGTCGACGCAACAGCTTGATCGAATTCCGTTTTTTTGACGACGTCAAACTGCTCTCCAACCAATCAAAAAAGTCGACCGTGTCCAACCAGATCCACAAAGTAGCTACAGGGAACTGGGCATCCGAGGGGTAGCTTGAAAATACTGCCCGCACACCAAGGCATTCCGCCAAAAATACTCGCATCCGGGAAACAAAAACCTGAAATCACCGAGTGACAGGGTCTGGTTCTTCACTTGTTTTTGCCAGGCGCCTGATGGACTTTGTAAACAGCTTCAACTTGTTTCAGATATTGGTCCATTGGTTCAAGCCCCAACTCCCTCGGCGTTTATCGAGGTTCGCGCGGTCCTCGACGTTCTTGGCCATGGCTTTGCCATTTTCAATGACACTTTGTGTACCATATCTTTGCGGTTTGCCCTCGGCAATTAAGACCCGATCGGTCAAATAGGCGATATCGACCGGCGCGACTTCGCCTTTTCCGGCGGATTTCATCAATTCCAAGCAACGCTTTTGAAATTTCCCATCTTTGTCCGCGTGCTGGACCAGAGCCACGCATCATGTGCGTCCGACTTACCAACTTTCGATTTTCCGGGCCACCCGTGCTTGTCGATCGGTTGTTCGAGCCATTCTCGATTCTGCTGATCAATTTTTCCAAGTTTCGTGATGACGGGGATCATTTTCAATTGGGACAGGACCGATTTGTTTTCTCCAGCTTTTTCCTGAGCGTAAACCGCTTCGATCAATTCGCTGCGTGCTGCCTGATCGAGTTGCACGCGTTTCGCAAGCTCATCTCGCAATTCAGGATGAGAACAAGAATCTTCTTTAATCTCGTTTTTGACGCCGGCGGACGGTCGTAACGAATCAGTGCCGCCGGAATCGGAATTTTCTTGAACGGCGAACATCGAATCGGCGTTCATACCAACGACCAAGACTCCGGCGAAAACAGCGTTAAACCATACAACAGTTCGTTTCATTGAAGAACTCCTAACGCAAAACGACAATTGGCATTTAATTCGACGACAAACGAACGGCTCGGCATCCAGTCGATCAACCATGTCGCCCTTGCTAATACCCGGCTTTTACGCCTCCGTTTTCTGAACGTATTTAGAAAACCAATTTTTTCAATCACGGACAGGTCTAGATGCATTGTCAACGCTGAGAATTGGGGTTGGTGAAGTAGCTGGAGTCGCCAAACTTCAGTGAATCGCCGAGCTATTCGAATATTGGCGAATCCGGCTACCCCTAAACTAAGCTTGACGATGCACAGCAAATGGCACGCATTTCTATCAAGTCGTTCGGCAACATGGTCGCGCCCCATGCCGGAACGGAGCAAACTCCTGAAATCGTCAATGTCACCTCATGATTCCAACCAGCCCTGAACTTGCGACCGAGATTCCGGCGCACAGAAAGTTAACTTGGTACCGGCCAAATCCCAAATGAGAATGGCGAGCCAATGATTCTGGGCCATAGCGGCAGAACCTGTTTTTCATTTTAATGCATTGGCGGCGCTGCCTCGCTTTGCTGATCCAAGTTCCAGCCAGAGATAATTCATGATTTCGATTCTTGGTCTGCCCTACGACGCGGACTCATCGTTCCTGAAGGGTGCCGTGCATGGTCCGCCCGTCATTCGCAATGCGTTTCGGTCTCCATCAAGTAACACTTCCGCCGAAAATGAAATTGAAATCGACGGAAACGAGCAGATCGAAGATGAGGGTGACCTGGAATTAGGATCTGGTCAAAACGCTCGCGACCAAATTGAATCCGCCATTCGAAATCTGGTAATGCGGGGCAATCAAGTTCTCTCACTGGGCGGCGATCATTCGATCACTTATCCGATCCTGCGCGGTTACGCGTCGAAATATGGCAACCTCAATGTCCTTCAACTGGATGCTCATTCGGATCTATACGATGAACTGGGCGGCAATCGTTACTCCCACGCTTGCCCGTTTGCCCGGGCGTTTGAAGATGGTTTGATCGGCAACCTGCTTCAGGTTGGCATCCGGACGATGAACGCACATCAACGCCAGCAAGTTGACAGGTTTGGCGTCGATGTCATCAGAGCACAGGATTTTGCGACAACGTTGATTGAGATCTCAGGTCCGGTCTATATCAGCTTGGATCTGGATGTGTTTGATCCCGCGTTCGCACCCGGCGTCAGCCACTATGAACCGGGCGGATTGTCGGTACGAGAGGTTTTATCCGTGATACAGGAACTCGACGTTCCCGTCGTTGGCGCAGATATTGTCGAATTGAATCCTACCCGGGACATTCAGGAAATGACTGCGATGGTTGCCGCCAAGTGTTTGAAAGAACTGTTGGCTAAAATGTTGTCATCGAACTGAAGCCTGTGCCCTGACTGGGCAACGTTTTACCGCCGCAGGTCTCGACAAGATTCATTCAACGGCGTGCCTCAAACCGCGTGTCTCGATGCAGGCACGTGGCGGCTTCACAAAACTTCGAACCCATTTCCAGGTAAGTGTCCCAGGGATGGAAAGAGTGCTGCGAGAGATGCAAGAAGGCCGATCGGAGGATTGCAGCACAGGCAGCCTAGGGATTAACATTGCGATCTCTGAGCTGCGTGGCCAACCGGAACTAGATCAAGAAATTCGAATAGAGCATTAACTTTTCAGGAATATCGAAACCAATGACCGAACGGCGACAGCACGCATACACCACCGAAACTGAAGAGCCAAATCCCGCTCCCGAGACTTCCTACGCCGAACGAGTGCGTACGATGCTTTCCCTTAATCAGGTCGGTGTCTTGTCCACGCATTCGAAAAAGTGCGAGGGATTCCCGTTCGGCTCGACAATGCCTTACGCGCTGGACGACACTGGACGTCCGCTGTTCCTGATCAGTACGATGGCGATGCATACGAAAAATCTCCTGGCTGATCCCCGCGCGTCCTTGTTCGTCACTGCCCTTGAATCCCAAAGCGATCCGTTGGGGGCCAGCCGAATCACTTTGATCGGCAAGGCCGAGCGCGTGCCAGCGGGCGATCTCGTGGCGGCGCGATCGGCGTATCTCGCGCGGCACGAAAACGCCAAGTATTACGTCGATTTCGCGGACTTTTCGTTTTGGCGACTTAATCCCCACCATCTCTATTTTGTCGGGGGCTTCGGCGTCATGGGCTGGGTCGAAAAATCCGATTTCGAACAGGCGGTTCCTGATCCGTTAGCTGAGGCGGCTCCGGGAATCCTCGAGCACATGAACCAAGACCACGCGTCCGCGATGATCGACATTGCCCGGCACGAAAAGGGCGTCGACGCCTCCGAAGCGAAAATGACAGCGGTAGACCGCCTCGGCTTTCACCTTCGTCTCAAGACGCCCGAGCGCGTCCGTTCCGTGCGGATCGGTTTCCCTGACGAGGTGCGCAGTGCGGAAGAGTGCCGTCAGACGCTCGTGGCGATGGTTAAGCGGGCGCG
The DNA here is from genome assembly GCA_942492215.1 of Pirellulaceae bacterium. GTDB lineage: Bacteria > Planctomycetota > Planctomycetia > Pirellulales > Pirellulaceae > Mariniblastus. The sequence continues at coordinate 4,975 of CALODY010000007.1, read as the reverse complement.
TTCCGAAAACGCCCCAGGGTCGAACTAGAGCATGCTGATCTGCACTGTTCGCAAGTAACGCTCATTTCCCTGCAAAAACTATCGGAAAAACGTGAACACGAACTGTGAAATCGCTCCAAGTTTGTACGTCCTGGAGCGATGATCATGAGGTGCAAGTCATTCGATCATGAAAACGATTGGCAATGGCGGAACGTCAAACGGAAGATCGACAAAGACGACGCGATCAAACAACGCCAATTGTCTGAAAGTAAGTTATCTTGCTCGAATTAGTAGGGGCAAAACGGAATTACAGAAAGTCGACTCGATCGGCACCGCGCTGAGCACTCTCCTGCTCAACTACTTTTTGGGTGGTTCGATCGCTTCGACGTTTCCTCCGTCTTCACCCGTTACCGGCGGCTTGGCCGTCATCACGGGATCAGGTGCCGTGGTTTGTTGCGCGGGCAGTTGCCCGCCGGCCATGACCAGCAGTTCGCCCGCCAGTCGATCGCGGCTTTCAAGTTCGACGGCCTTGGCCAATTGCTTTCGAGCGGCCTCATCGTGGCCCAGGAACTTGTAGTGGTACCCCAGCAAGAAAAACGCATAAGACTCGTTCGGGTTTGCTTTTGTGAACTCGACGAGCGCTTTCGCTTGTGGGACGTAATCATTCGCACCGTAAAACTCTCTGAAATTCTCCACGACAAATCCCCACTGGCTGCGATCAAGTAACGCCGCGCCCTGTTGCACCGCCGCTGCCGCAGATTGGTAATCGCCCATTGCAAACAAGGCTTGCGAGGCAAATAGATGGAGCAGACCATTGTCGCCGTCTTCCACGACCGCATGGTTGACCAGCCGCGCAGCGTCTTCGTAACGTTGCTCCCGAAACGCCTGTTCAGCTTGCCATTGAAACTCACCAGCATTGCCAGCCGCAGCGATGACTTGTCCGTCGTTCAATATTGCTTCAGGCGGTGTTGGCTCTTCCATTGGGTCAACAGGGATCGTGTCGTCCACAAGCGTGCCGTCCACAAGCGTGTTGTCCACGAAAGTGTTATCCACGATTGCGACAGGATCAGCAGCCACGACAACATCTCCGTAATAGGGCGAGGAAAAGTCGCTGGCAAAATAGACAGGTTCGGCGTAGTAATCGTAATACGGGCGGAAGGGCAGGCCAATGGAAATACCGAAACCGGTCCCATAATAGCCCAGACCGAATCCGGTAGGACCAAAGAAAAAGTTATTAAATCCTCCGCGGTAGCCTGAGTAATATCGGTTGTTATGTCGACCGTGTCTGCCGCCATAATACGAGCGGTACCCACCGTAATGGCTGCCGCCGTAGCGACCGCGGTACTTGCCGCTGCCCGAGTGACTGCCACCGTATTTCCCGCCGCCAGCATGACCGCCACCGGAGTGGCCGCTGCCGTATTTGCCGCCGGCGCCGCCGCGATTGATTCCGCCGCCAGGTGAACTACCGTTTCCTCTACCGCGGGACGTCGTACTGCCGCCGCCGCGATTGGTACTGCCGCCACCTCGATTCGTGCTGCCGCTTGGTGAACCACCGTTTCCTCGACCGCGGGATGTCGTACTGCCGCCGCCGCGGTTGGTGCTGCCGCCACCTCGACTCGTACTGCCGCCAGGTGAACTACCGGTTCCTCTACCGCGGGACGTCGTACTGCCTCCGCCGCGATTGGTGCTGCCGCCACCTCGGTTCGTACTGCCGCTAGGTGAACCACCGTTTCCTCTACCGCGGGATGTCGTACTGCCTCCGCCGCGATTGGTGCTGCCGCCGCCTCGACTGGTACTGCCTCCGGGAGAACCACCGTTTCCTGTACCGCGGGATGTCGTACTGCCTCCGCCGCGATTGGTGCTGCCGCCGCCTCGACTGGTACTGCCTCCGGGTGAACCACCGCGGGAAGTCGTTGGGCCTCCGAGCCGGATATTATCGCCGTTTGCGACATTGTTGCCAACGCTGCGTCTCTTCGGACTGACGCCTCCCGGCGGGATTCTACTTCCACCGCGTGACGTCGTGTTTCCGCTGCGCGGGATGTTGCTGCTGCCACGGGAAATCGTGCTTCCGCTACGTGAGATATTGCTGCTGCCGCGAGATAGGGTGCTTCCGCTGCGTGAGTTGTTGCTGCCGCGAGAAGTCGAGCTGCCGCTGCGTGGAATATTGCTGCCGCCACTACGCGAGATATTGCTGCTGCCACGAGACGTCGTACTACTGCCGCGGGACAAGCCACTGCTGCCGCGAGACGTCGTGCTTCCGCTGCCGTGGGAAATTGCTAATACTGCCGCGGGAGATCGTGCTGCTGCCGCGGGAAAGGCTACTATTGCCACGAGGCACCGTGCTACGCGAGACATCGTGCTACCGCCACGAGACATACTGCTGCCGCGGGAGATCGTGCTGCTGCCGCGGGAAAGGCTACTATTGCCACGAGGCACCGTGCTGCGAGACATCGTGCTACCGCCACGAGACATACTGCTGCCGCGGGAGATCGTGCTGCTGCCTCGCGAAAGGCTACTACTGCCACGAGGCATCGTGCTACGAGACAAACTGCTACCGCCACGAGACATACTACTGCCACGGGAAGGGCTACTATTGCCACGTGGCGTCGTGCGACGAGACATCGTGCTACCGCCACGAGACATGCTACTGCCGCGAGACATCGTGCTGCTGCCACGGGAAAAGGCTACTACTGCCACGAGACATACTGCTGCCACGGGACATACTGCTGCCGCCACGGGACATACTGCTGCCGCCACGGGACATACTGCTGCTGCCACGGGACATACTACCGCCGCCACGAGACATGCCTCCTCCGCCGCTACGACCGCCACCGCCACGACCGCCTCGTTGGGCGTAAAGGGATATTGGATCAACAAACATCCAAGCCACAACAAAGCCAATCGCCAAAATGACCATTGAACTGGAATGAAGACGCATATCCGCTTACTCCCCTTTGATCCACTTAGTCGCTGGCTACGACCAGCCAATAATGACCCGACAATTAGATTGTATGCACCGAGAATCCAAAGCGCGACGGTTTTAGTCGATAAAATAGCAGGATTCACCTCGACCGCGACGCAAAATCGGCAATGGCCAAGGTAGCTGGACACTATAAATTGCCTAATCCATTTGTTTCGCCTCTCGACAGCCAGAGCACGACAGCCGGTGTCAGAGGACTACCGGCCCGCACCACGACAAACAAATTCGATCAAGATCAGGATTTTGTCGCTTGTTTGACTTGCACAGTTACATTCACCAAAATTGCGATCACGCGGGTTGATTCAGGCCCGCCAACAGCCTTTTCATCTTGCCTCGAAGTCTGAACCCTTAGTTCCCGTGCGTGCAACCTTCGTCATTTCCGCTGGCGGCTTGATTTTGTGTCTTGCTGCGTTGTCATCACCTGGATCGATAAACGCTACGCAGGTTGACGAATTTCCTCCGACCGTTAGGACGGAGAATAACATGAGATGGAACGTTAGCGGAATCGTTTCCATCGCAAGCTCCCGGCCACTTTCCAATGTCAACGTTTATCTGACCCGTGGTTGCGCCTATCGCCCGATGGGAGGTTCTTATTTGGATTTGTCAGAACCGGTGACAACTGGCCTGGACGGAAGTTTCCAAATTCAAGTTCAAGAGAACTACCGCTCTTTGTTTGTTACATCTGGTTTTGCTCCGCTGAACGTTGCCGTCCCGGAAGGCAGTGCTATCGATGTCGAGATGTCTCGTGGACGCACGGTCTCCGGCACGATCCTATTGCCTTCAGGCGGACCGGCTGTAAAGCGCCACAGTGCAGCCGGTTCAATGGCTGATTCCCAAACCGGCGGACCAACAGGTCAAGCTCGACGCCAACCGATCAAAATACGATCGCGGATACACTAACAACGACGTTGGCTCGTTGCCGGAATTCGGCGCGGACCGGGCTGTCAAAACAAGCACTGAAGGCAAGTTCACGATTAAGAATCTTCCTGACGAATTCCGAATTGGACTTTCAGTCAAATCGGCCGGGACGAAAGAAGAAATCATTTTTAAGCGCCCAGACGGCGACGCTGGCGTCGAAGATTTTGAAGGTCAGGTCTTTGAGACCGACGGATTTACCCATCGGCTTGAACCGTGCAGCGTATTGAAAATCAAGGCCACCGTGGCGGAAACAGGCGATGTAGCCAAAATCGGACGCATCACGATGCAGCTGATCAGCGAGAGAGAGGGTGAGATGTTTCGTCGTAGCGAGACATTCGAAAGCTCAACGGCGACCGCGACATTGATCAACTATAAAGATGGTTCGATTGCCTGGATTGAGCCCCTCGACACTCGAAAGCTTCTGGGGGTTCGAATTGAACTACCCGCCAACGGGGAAACAGAGACGATTGAGAGAGAGGTCGAATTTAAAACGGGCAAGCCAATTAGAGGAAGAGTAACCAGTCGGAAGACTGGCGAGCCATTGAAAGGTGTGCACCTGCTGGCGGACGGCTGACGGGATGACTGAGATGGATCAAAATGGCAATTTCTCCACTTGTATTTGAAACCGATAACCATGGCAGATTCGAGGTTGCCATTCCCGACGTCGATGGAGTCATCGGAGTAGTTGGCGACGTCCCTGGACATATTTGTGTATCGAATTGGAACCAGCGGCAGCAATACGAGAAGTTTGCTCCAGGGCTGCAGGATGAATTCACTCGTATCCTCGAACAAGGCCGGTTGGATGATCTCGACGAATTCCAATTCGAGTTGCGTCTCAGTTATACGCTGGCGATTGATGCGAACGATTTTGATGGCTTCACCCGTGCCCAACTGTATCGTGACCGGCGACCGAACCAGGATAGCAAGGCTAATGACATCTAGTGGGTGGCGAACAACGCCCGTAAGCCAGATGACCGATGAGAATGGCCGGGTCGTTATCGATCACTGGTACCCCGATGCGTTCTTCGCCGCCAAAGCGAGGTACAAGCTCGAAAATCCAGAAGTAGATATGCGATTTCAGGGAACCAGCCACTATCC
>CALODY010000006.1:0-152638 GCA_942492215.1 Pirellulaceae bacterium | reverse complement strand
AACAGCCGCTCGGCCGCGTTGTTGGCGAAGACCAGCCTCCTCCGGGTATCGACCGCGACGACTTCCTCGGCCATGCCGCCGAGCACCGCGCCGAGCTGCTGCCGGTCCTCCTCCAACCGATCGATCCGCTCCTCCAGGGCCGGTACGGCGTCGAAGATCGCGGCGAGCTTGCCCGCCGGGCCGCCGACCCTCGCTTGCACCGGGCGGACCCTCCGCCCCTCGCCCAACGCCGCGATGCCCCTCGGCCAGCTCGTCCAGGGCCCCGCCCTGCCGATGCTCCGCGCGGCGCCCCCGCCAGCCCGGCGAGGGCCTCGCCGCCACCCAGGTCGCCGCCCCGGCCCCGTTCAGCCACGACTGGAAGGGGCCTCTCTATCGCGGACGACTCAGATCGGTGGGATCGAGAATGGCGGATTTCATCCAATAATTCTCGCGTACCGTGTCATTCGCACCAGGCGTGGACGTAATCCCAATCGATCCGCCCCTGCACGGCGACCACGTCGCGCATTCTTCGTCCTTGGCCCGCGCCCGCAGCAGGGCCCAGCGGAGCTTGCGACACGACGTCCTCGACGGTGGGCAGCCAGGCCGATCGGCCCAGCAACCGGGCCTCGACGCGCGCCGGAATCGTTCCTGATCGTGATCGCCGCTCAACTGGAAGAACTCGACCGTGAACGAGTCACCACCTTCATCTCGTGACGGATGGTCCTCGATCGCCCCGAACGACATCTGGGTCGAGGCGAGCCGGGCCCGAGTTGTCTCGCGATTCGATGGATCGAGTCTTGACCGAGCCGATCAGTTGACATCCTTGGTCGCACGCGGATGCCGCAGCGGCTGGTCGAGATCGAGCCGACCACCACGTACGATATTCCCAGGTCCGACAAGGCGTCGAAGGACCGCCACCGCCGCCGTCGCCCGTCATCGGCCCTCCTCCATCCGTCGACGCAGGGTAGGCGTTGTTCGAGGACAGCGCGGACCTGGACCTCGTCGGCGTCGGGGTGCTGGCCTGGATGCGCATCCATCGTGATCCGGCAGGCCATGTCGAACAATCTCGGCCTGTCGAGTATCTTCTCCCGCGACACGTTTCTGCGCGCGGAGGACGCGCCTTCGATAGATGTCGTCGACCAATTCCTGGGTCGGTTCCATAATCGGCTGATCCTCCTCGACCCCGCGCGACGCGATCCACAGCCCCCTTGCATGCTGATCAGCGAGGGGGTTGTCAACAGCGGTCGGGCGGTCCGAGTGATTCGCTCAAGTCGCGGGCCGGTCGGGCCGACAAGCGCGAGGATTGACGGACCGGCGAGGCCGCACTATCATCATCCTGCCGCCCCTCGATCGAGACGTGGCCGATCGGCCCCGTCACCCTTCATGGACGGAGGAGAGCCTGCCACAAATGGTCTCGCTATCGGTTCGATCGCGCTGGCGGCCCTCGGCCTCGACGCGGACGCGCTGCCGCAAGCCGCGCCCCTGCCCGTGGAATACCAGATCCGCGTCCTGGAGATGGCGGCCTGGGCCGCGTGGCGTTGGCACAGCCGCTTGACCCCGTCGCCCGCCAGAAGAGGGCGACGGGGATCTCAGCCGACCTGCCTTCATCGCCGACGTCTCCGGCTCGGCCGAGAAGCTGATCGCCGAGCCGATGACCAGCCGCCTCGCGGTCTCCGGGCCCGGGTCGAGCAGGGGACGGCTCGTCGCCGTCGCCGACGTGACCAGGGTCGCCGACGGGTTCGATCGCCTCGGTCGTCGCTCGGCCGACGGTCGAGCAGGTGCGCGAGACCTTCAACGCCTCGGTCTCCTTGCCGACGCCTCGACTGGCCGGTTGCTTGGCCCGGGTGTCGATCGATACTCATCGCCATCCACACGATCGCCACCGAGAGCGAGCACCGGCTCGATTTCACGACCCTGATCCCAGATCGCCGCGACGTTCCAGTGCCCGAGCTGAGTTCGAGTGCCGGATCGAGGGGGAATGGCTCGTCCCGACGGCGTGCTCGTGATCGCCTTCGCCGCCCACACCGTCGCCGACGCCCAGGGCAAGGCCGAGGTCCGCGAGCCGCGCTTCGCCCTCTATCGAGGCCCCGCTCGCCGCCGCGCCGCCGACGTCGGAGATCGATCCGGCGGGGCACCCGACGCATCTCGGTATGCGGGGTCGAGGTCGGGCCCGGCCTGGCGTCGGCTCCCGACCGCGATGCCGTTGCCCGTGCCTCAGCGCTCGCGGCGCCCCCGCCTACCGCCGCGCCGCGCCGCCGATGCCGATCGAGGCCCGCCGGCCTTCGCGCCCGACGGCACGCCCCTGCCCTCCCCCTGCCCGACGCGCCGAGACCCACGAGGTCGGGTTCGACGACGAGTCGGCCGAGCCCCGGCCCGCCGCAGGCCCGTTCCATGCCCGGCAAGCCGGTCCGCCGGCCGCCGACGCGTCGATCCGCCTGAACCGCACGGTCCCGCCGATCGCGGCCGAGCCCGATCCCGACCTGGCCCGCGCCGGCTCGCCGCCCCCGACGTCCCGCCGACTTCTCGATCCGGTTCGAGATCGTCCCCCGGCCCGCCCGATGGCCCAACCCGCGCTCCTGCTGACGGCCGAGCGCCAGGGGCGGGCCTCGTGCCCCACCTGCGAAGAGCCGGCGCCCCGCCTGTCGCCTCATCGACCGCGACCGCCCGGATGACATGGGAATGCGAGGGTTCAGAATCCGGGCCTTCGCCGTGCCACCTCGGCTCGGCCTCGCACATTCCGCCGATGTCCGGCCGTCTTGGACGCCCGGTCGAGGCGACCCCGTGTTCGAGCCCACCCCGATGAGCGACGAGGCCCTGGGCTAGCCGCGCCAGCCGCCCGACGCCCCCGAGCGCCCCCGGGTCCCGCATCAGGTCGCCGGATCGATGCGCAACCGGGCCCGGGCCATGACGAGGCCGGGCCATGCACCTCGTTCGACCCCGAATCGCCCCGCGAGAGCCCAGGTCGACCGTGGTCAACGCGCCCGAACGCCCAGTTCCGGGCGGACTCGCCGCCGACCCGCCTGAGATCGAGCAGCGCTATCGGGCCTCGCCTCCAGGACGCCCGCTGCTCCGGCGCCGCCGACGGCGGCGATGGTGATGGTCCTCCAGCGAGGAGGCCAAGTCGAACAGCCGGGGTTCGGTCGCGAACGTGGCCGAGGCGAAGGAGCGGCTCGGCTGGCCCAGGCTCGAGCCGCGTGTGCGACGTCCGACCGGATCGCGCCGAGCACGACCTGCGGCCCGGCGCCGACCCGCGCGACCCGCGCCGGATCGGCATACACCGCCCCGGACGATGCGCCATTCGCGGCCGATTGGGCTTCTCGTCCACGACCATCGTCTGCACCCTCGACCCCGCCGCAGCGGCGAGCCGGCCTGCCAGGCCGAGGACGAGGTCGGTCGGGCCCGCCTCCAGCTCGCCGGCCTGCCCGGCTCCGCCTGCCTGGTGATCGATCTCCCCCGGCTGCCAACCGGCTTCCGGACGCGAGGCCCAGGCCCGCCGAGCGGACGGTCCACGAGCCGACCAACCCCCTCGCCCGATGCTTCCTCGGGGCCGAACACGGCTCGCGTCGGCTGGCATCCCGCGCCCTGAGCGCGGCCCCAAGCGCGCCGAGTGCAAGCGCGAGGCGTTCGAGTCGGGCGCGGACGCGCCTGGACGCGACTTCGACGCCATCGGCCGATGGTCCGACTCGGTCGCGCAGGAGGCCGAGTGCTCGCCCACTACGACGACGCCCGCTCCGGGCTGGATGAATCGATGGGCACTTCCCGCTGGCGTACGGCCTGGCCGTCGCCGACGCCCGGAGCGCGACGTCCACGCCTGCCTCCAGGGTCATGGACGACGACGCCATTCGCCCGGCCGCCGTCCGCAATGGCGTCGGGAGCGCCCGGCGCTCGCTGACCTCCTGCTCGGCGGTCAGGCCGTGCTCGACGTCGCGGACGTCGCCGAGGTCTGCCGGAAGGAGGGGCTCGACGACAAGTCGATCTCGATCCAGGTCCGCGTCAACGGCATGATGGTGCTCGACCTGGACCTCCGCCCGGCCGAGGCGAAGGCCGAACCCGAACCTGAGGCGAAGGCCGAGCTGACCTCGGCCAGCACGCTGATGCTGATCCCAACCCGGTTCAGCGGCTCGGCGTCTGGGGCTCGTGGACGCACGACGATCCGTTCCGCGTCCGCGTCCCCCGGCCCGCGCCCGCTGGCCTGCGAGTTCGCCTTCCCACATGTGTCATGGCTCCATCGATGCCCTGGTCGAAGTGATCGGGGATCGCCGCCCCACTTTTCCTTCTCTCCCCTGACCGGGGAGAGGGCCGGGGTGAGGGTCCGGGTCAAACGACGGGCGCCTCGGCCGCGCCGAATCCCGAATCGGCCCGCCTCCGCCCTCCGGCTCTATGGCATACGCGGACCATCGGATCGGCTCCGGGGGCGTGCGGGTTCATCCTCAGCATGTCTGCGGCTCGAACAGGACGGCCCGCGCGAGGTCGATGCGTCGTCGCGCGAGAATCGCCCCTCGTCGAGGAATCGGGCGAGCACGCGGGCCATCTGGGCATGCAGGACGGATGATCGCCCGGTATAGGTCCGGCCCACGCGGCGTCGAAGCCGACCCGTTGTTCGCCGGTGCAGCATTCTCCAGCCGCTCGGCCATGACCCGCGCGATGGCGCGCGCGTCGGGGAAGAAGTTGTGCCACCAGTAGCCGGCGAGGCTCAGGTTGGGCAGCTCCAGCAGCGAGGGTGCAGAGCGACTGATTCGCGTGCCGGCTCGCCAGGAAGCATTGGAACCGCAAGCTGCTGGATGCCGGCCGATCGAGCTCGGCGAGCGCCGCGCGATCGTGCCGCCGGGACAGCCGGCTCGCCGTCTCGAAACGGTGCGGCCCCGCCCCGAGGCTGAATTGGGATACTATCAGTTCAATCGGCCCCGCCTCCAGGGCACGACAGGAACGCCTCGTGGATGTACGAGGGCATCGACGTCGCGCTCGGCGGCGTCTGAGCCCGGTCGTAACAAGCCAATGCAGGCCGGACATCTCCGCCCTCCTCGCCCACGGCCGGAAGGTCCAGGTCGGCCGAGATGTGCGTGGTGGCCGAGAGCACTTGGTCATACGGGATGCTCTTGGCCGAGGAAGATCCTGTAACGCCTTGTGAACATCCCCTCGAGGGTCGCGGATGTCCATCCGTCTCCGGCCGAAGGAAACCGCCCGCTGCCGATGGGAACGATGGCTCTTGGGAGGCCGGCCCCAGCACCGCTCCAGCTCGTACAACGCAGGCCGTTGAACTCGCCCCACTGGCAGTGGGTGAAGAAAACGCATTCGGTTGGGCATTTTGCAACCGATCGTCGTCCGACCCGCTGCCCCGCGCCTGCTCTCGGTGCCGGCGCTGGATGTTCAGGCGCTGAGGATCACCGATGCGACGCGCGGTCGTCCGACGTCGCGGACCAGGTCATCGTCGAGCGCCTGCCGGCGGTGATCGGCCCGCCCCAGCCGTAGAGGTCGCCAGGATCGCCGCCATGCCCACATCGACGAGGTATTGCTCGCATGGGGAGGAATGGGACGCCCGCCCGATTCGCCCGCGCCTCCACGCGCGCGGGCCAGTCGGGATACTGCGCGAGCCGCGCCCCGTCGGGCCACGCTGCGCCGGCGGCATAAGCATGTTGATGACCGCGTGATATAGAATATCAAAAATCCCCCGGCGCCCCGAGTCGGCCGCCCACGAGGGGTATGCACGTCGAGACCCTGGACCTCGGCCGCCGCGCGTCGAGCAGGCCGCAGTCACCGTCCTGCGCTCGGAGTGCGCCACCTGCTCGCACGTCGGGACGCGCCGACCTCCGCCTTGAGCCTTGCCGAGGCGGAGGCCCATTCGAGCCGCCTGGGCCATCGGCCTGCACAGGCTGCCGCGTAGACGCCGAACACGGTTGCCGCAGCCGGTGGTGTCGGTGGGATTCACTATAGGCCGATATGTCGCACCGATTGGGCGTCGGAAGGTCAGGACGGCCCAGCAACCCTCGCGACCGCAGCCACCACCGCCGATCGCCCGGGCGAGAACAGCGGGCCGCGGCCGAGGGGCCGGCCAGGCCGGTCAACCGCCCGGCGGAATGGGCGGTTGACGATCAGGCGGATCCGCGAGTCCAGCAGCTCGCCCATCGCCGGGGTGGCCTTCGCTCGACGTCCGAGACGACGATTCTGCCGCGCGCGCGCGATCGCGGCGGCCTGGATCATCCCGTCGACGCCCCAGTGATCGACGAACAGCACGCGGCACGCCCGGACCACCCGGCTCGGCCAGTCGCCGGGCGGCCCCCAAAGTCGCGGGCGTCCGCGAAGATCGTCCGCGTGGTCCCCATCGACGACGATCGTCGACAGGGATCGCCGATGGGTCGGCTCCCGGGCGGTGGGCCAGGTCGACGCCCTCGTCTACATCAACTTCGGCGACATATTCCGACGCCTCGTCGTGCCCGAGGCTGCCCGCACAGGGTCGCCACCGCGCGCCGAAGTGGCCGCCGCGATCGCCGCGGCCTCGGTCTGCTCGCCGAACCTGCGGACCAGCGGGTCGAGGACGTGGACCTTCGCATCGGCCGGCGGGTACGCCTCGACGCGGATCAGGTCGTCGATCGCCACGGCCCCCAGACCGAGAACGTCGATGCGGTTCATAGGCTTCCTGCAGGGTCCGCCCCGCGGACTCTTCCTTCGGCCTTGGCTACTTGCCCGCGGTGCGGTTCCTCGACGAAACGAATCCCTGCGCCGAGTCTCACAGGGTCGCCAGCCACCGGCGCATCTCCGCGGGGTCCTCGCCGAACATGAGCGAGCCGGGGACGATCCAGTCGGCCCCCGCATCGGCGAGCAGGGGTACCGTGTGCGGCGGATGCCGCCGTCGACCTCGATCTCGACGCCCTCGAGCCGCGGCGCGGCATCAGCCGCTCGGGCCTGCCGCACCTTGTCGGGCACCGACGCGTCCATCGTTGCCCCCTTGATGCCCATCGCCGTGCCGACGATCGTGACCACGTCGAGCTCGACCCAGTAGAACTCGATCAGGTCGAGCCCCTCGGTGATGAGCAGCGAGACGCCAGCCTTCTTGCCCCGCGCCTTGATCCGCGTCGATCACCACGCCCGGGCTCCGCGACGAAGTCGAGGCAGAAGATCACCCCGTCGGCGCCCGGCGTCGGCGAACGGGTCGACCCAGGCGAGCGGGTCGGTGACCATCAGGTGGACCTCGAACGGGACCGCCGTGTGCAGGCGTAGGGCTCGGACCAGGTCGGGGAAGAACAGCAGGGTCGGGACGTACTGGCCGTCGGCCACGTCGAGGTGGAAGCGTCCGAGTACGGCTCGACGCGACGGATCTCGGCGGCGAGGTTGGCCAGGTCGGCCGACCAGAGCGAGGTCGAGCATCTCGAGCATGGGTCAATCATCCCCGTCGGGCGAAGTGGCGGCGGAGGAAGTCTGTCGATGGCGAGGGCCTCGTCGGCGTGGCGGCCGAAGCTGACGGACTTCGGCGTCCGATCTCACGGAACTCGGCGCCGGGGATGCCCGCGGCGACGGCCTCGCCGAAGTCGCACGGATGGATCGGGTCCTGCTTGTTCGCCACGGACCAGGGTCGGCACGCGGATGGATCGCCCACGGCGCGCGGCTCGGCGCAGGGTCGTCCCCGGGGATGCGTTCGAGCCGGCGGACGGCGTCCTCGGCCTGGGCGCCTTCGAACTGGCCCGACGAGCGACTGTGCGCCACCGGCGAGGAGTCGCGTCGCAACGCGGCATTCGGGCGTCTGACTTGGAACAGGGCGAGCCCCTCCCTCGCCCCGTGCTCGCGGATCAGGGCGGCGATCTGCGGGAAGACCCGCGTGTTCTCCGGGAACGGCGCGTCGAGCCAGGCCGGCCGCGACAGGACCAGGCCGAGCGTCCGATCGGGAATCGCGGGCAAAGTTCAGGCCGACCGCCGCGGCCATTCGAGATGCCGCCGACGATGGCGGCCGATCCCCAGGTGGTCCAGCAGGGCGCCAGGTCGTCGGCGAATGACGGCGAGGCCGAGCTTCGTCCGGGTCGCCCAGGGGACGGGTCTCGCCGTGGCCGCGGGCATCGAAGCGAGCAGCTGGAAGCCCGGCGACGCGGCTGGAACAGGCCGAACGGCTGCACGTCGCCGCCGAGCCCGTGCTGGAAGACGAACGGCATGCCCTCGCCCTCGTCGCGGTAGTGGAAATCGATGCCGTCGCGTCGAAGACGGCATCAGTTGCGCCCTCGCCGTCGGCGACCCGGCAAGTTCGCCCCGCAGGAAGGCGACGCACGTCGGCGACCTGATCCTCGGCCAGCCCGTGCAAGATCAGCGGGCCGTCGTAGCCGTGATCGCGGAGCAGCGGAGGTAGCGTTAAGCGAGGACGCCCCGCACCGGCCGGCCTCATGCCCGGGCTCGACGGTCAGGGTCCTTGGCGTGGGCCAGGACGATGTCGCCCCGACGCGGGCCAACACTTTGAACGGCCTCATCTCCAGAACCTCGCCCATCCGCGGCCTTCCTCGCGGAACAGGTTCGCAGGGTCGATGACGACCTTCAGCCAGGGCGATGCCGACCTCGTCCAGCAGCCGCCGCGCCTTCGCCGCCGAGTCGACCACGTTGGCGACTTCCGGCTCGAACGCCATGGTGACCTCATGGTCGTCGGCGATCCTTGACCGCCACGGACTTCATGGATACTCGACCAGGCGGCCCAGGCCGCCGGCGAGACGTTGCCCGGGTACCATCGCCACATGTCGTCTGGGTCGAGCGTCCCGGTGCAGGGGATGGTCCGCGTGTCGAGCCAACGGCAGACGCCGGCCAGGGATCGAGCCGTCGGAGGTTGTCCATCCCGCTTCGGGGGGGTCGGGTCCGCATGTTGAACGTGCCCGAGATCGCCGCCATCGACAGCCCCGCTCGCGCAGGGAGGGCGGCAATCCGAATACAGGCCCCCTCGTCCGATCCGGTCGGGCAGGGTGGGCAGGCCGACGCACGACATGTTGAACTGCACGCACGTCAGGCCGTGGGCCGCGACCGCGTCGAGTGTCTCGTCGAGCGTCGGCCGCGCGAACGTCTTGGCGAAGATGCCGAGCTGCATCAGACACCGCCCGTCACGTCGGCGAGCCGACGAGTTCGCCCGATTCGACCGACCGCGCGATCGCCACCAGGGCCCGCACCGCCGCCAGGCCGTCGTCGACGTCCGCCCCGAGCTTGGGGCGGCCCGTCCAGGATCGTCGCGGCGAACCCCTCGATCTGGCGCTTGTAGGTGTGATGCGTCCTCGCCCAGCGGGCGGTGGAACTGGCCATCGCGCGCCGAGAAGCACTCGACCTCGCTCGACTTGTGGAACCAGGGCAGATGAACGCGGCCTTCGACGCTGCCGTGCTCGCCGTAGACCTGGAAGCCCTCCTGGAAGTCGCCGCGGATCGGGATCGTCAGGTCGAGGTGGCCGAGGCGAGCCGTCTGCAAACTCGACGTCGACGAACCAGCAATAGGCCTCGAACCTGTTCCAGCAGGCGCGCCGCACCGCGGCGATCGGGCCGCCCAGGAACCGGGCCGTGTCGACGAGGTGGCTGCCGTGCGTCAGCATGAAGTATCGCCGCTTGTCGGCCTTCGGGTTCCCCTCGGGCCGGCTTGCGGCCGTTGGCGCTGGACCGGGATCGGCTGGAGGTTGTCGGTCATCGTGTAGCGATAGGTCGAATCGCAGTACCACGCCTTGAGCGCCATCACGCCGCCCATCTCCTCGCGCATGAAGCGGCCGGCGTACGCGATCCCGGGTCGAACCGGCGGTTGTTGCCGACCTGGACGACCAGGCCCGAGCCCTGCACCTCGCGCAGCTCCTCGCACTCCTCGATCGTCACGCCGAGCGGCTTCTCGACCAGGACATGCTTGCCGGCCGCGATCGCCCGCATCGCACGCGGCGACGTGGAACTGGTCGGCGATGGCGACGATCACGGCCTCGACCTGCGGATCGGCGAGCATCTCGTCGTAGTCTGCGATAGGTCACCGCCGGCTGATGGATGGCCGCCATCCGCTCGCGCAGGTCGTCGGCCACGTCGCAGATGGCGCGTACAGCTCGGCGTTGCGGGCCTTGCGGCAGGCGTCGAAATGGGCGAACTGCGCGATCGGCCCGCAGCCCAGCACGCCGATGCGGAGCAGGCGGTCATCCTTGGTCATACCACGACCCCTCCCCGGATACCGCTGGCGCAATGCCGACCTCGCGCAAGCCTTCCAGCTTTCGTCGCGATCCGCCAGCGCGCCGCAGGGCGGCGAGATGCTCCTCCATCGGCACGCCGCGCAGTCTCGCCGGAGCGATGGACGTCGAGGGCCTGCGTGCATGGCCTCCGCGCCGAGTGCGGGGTCGGACTTGCCGGCTGCGTTCTTGATGGAGTTGATGGCCGAGCCGGCAAGGAACAGGACGTTCTCGGCGATCCCGCGTTGCTTCGGCGTCCTGCCAGATTGAGGATGATGTTGCCCTGGTCGAGGGCGCCCGGCCCGCGTGATCATCGTCGGGTTGATGCCGGGCAGGGCCGGTGAGGGCCTCCTCGGATGCCACCCATTCCTGCGCCGTAGGGGCGCAGGAACGGGGAGCCGGCCGCACAGGGCGGTCTGGCGGAAGTCGATGCCGTCGAGCCGGGCGAGCAGGTCGATGACCTCGCGCCAGACGGCCCGCGTCTTGACGCCGATGCCGGCGTTGTGGCCGTAGATCGCGGGCGGGCGCGGCAGGTGCTTCGTCGCCTCGCGGACCATCCGGACGGCGCCGCCGCGTAGGTCTCGCTGAACATGACGCCGGTGGCCCCGGCCTCGACCACGGCATGGACCGTGTCGACGATCTCGTGCGGCGCGCCGCTGACGTGCGGGGCGTAGACCAGGCCCAGCCCGCCGCGCCGGTCCGCGCCCGTCTCGATCGCCGCCAGGGCCTGCCTGGTCCGCTCGGCGACGGGCGGAATAGTCGAGGTTGGGATAGAGATCCTCGTCTTCCTTGATGAACATCAGCAGCGGGCAGCCGGCCACCTCCTCGACCAGTCCGGCCGACGTCGTCGGCGGTGATCCCGGCCGTCGGCTTGAGGATGGTACCGAACGCCGGCTGATCGGGCGGCGAAGCCGGTCTGCTCGCGGAGGCCGCTCGGGCCGTAGGCGGGCCCGGGGAAGGTCGACACGACCTAGTCGGGGATCTGCAGCGCGACGAGCCGCGCGTCCTGGTTCTCGTAGACGTCGAAGATGATCGCGCCGGCGACGGTGTGCAGCAGGTCGGACGAGGTAAGGTGCCCGTCCGGCTGGAGCATCATCTTGAGCGGGAAGGCGACGTGCAGCAGCCCGATCCGCCCGTCGGCGTCGAACGGATCGACGCCCGCCTCGGTGGCCGAGCACTCGGCCAGCAGCGAGCCCTTCGGCGGGTGCTTGACCCCGCTGGTGGCGTGGTAGCTGATCTCGCGCGTCATCGACCGGAACGTTAAGAAGTAGGTGGCGACGACGGACGTCCTCGTCGGGGGCGGATTCTCTGCGAGTCGTCGGTGACGGTCCGCCGCAAGAGGACCGCGCGCGTCGCCGTCGTGCCAGGTATGCTGTCGTCACGGGGCTCACACGTCATGGGGCTCGCTCTCATGCTGCGGCTCGATTCAACTCGCGGTGATCGTCCGCCTTCCTCGGGGCCGTCGCGGACCAGGACAAGAGCAGATTAGCCGACCCGAGGGTGACCGGAAGGCGTCTCGCGCCAAGAGGTTTGGGCCGCAGCGGACCGAGGTCCGATGCGGATCGATGGCCGCCTTCCGAACCGAACACGCACTTATGTATCCACCGAAGAGGTGGCAGGTCAGCCCAGCGTCGTTGCGAGGTCAGGCCTGTGACTTTCCGAGATCCGAAGCCGAACGAGCCCGGCGCAGGCGGAGATTGCCAGCGGGACGACTCCCGAGGAGTAACCACAGGATGCCGATCACGGCATAGATGGCGCATCACGAGCGGGTGAAGTTCGGGGCGAAATAGGCCGCGGCGATTGCGCCGGAGAAGTCCCGCGCATTGGCCACCCGAGCGACATACACCTTGCCGAGAACGAAACCGCCGATGCCACCGAGGACGCTCATGGCGACGATGAAGGAGACCAGTAACTGCTCTCTTGGTACACATGTGGTCCATGTCATCGGTTCAACATGCCGGCAATTGCACGAGCGTCGCGAAGAGATCAGCCGAACAACTCCGCCGTGCTCGCGAGCATCACCGGGACCGCTCGGCATCGGTGAGAAAGGCATGGTCGACAGGCAGGCGATCAGCATGAGGCCCATGTAGACCCATCCTCCGTCTATTCCCAGGCGGCCTTGCAGCGAACTCGCCCAGGTCGATTGTCTTCCCGTCTCGTGTTGGATCAATGAGGAAATAGGCAAGAGCCGTATGAAGTTCATCAACGAGAAGTGATTGCCGTGCTCGATCAGATGCCGCCCGCCCCCCACGTCTTCGAAGTCGCCGCCGTGCGACCTCAACCCACGTAAAGAACCCTCCGAGATCGAGCACGGTGAGAACACCGCCTCCGGCCAGCGACAACTGGCGGAATACTACTCGGCTCCACGAACAACGCGTGGCCCCGGACCGAACAAGTTAACCTGTTCGTACTGGCGGGCGCCAGGCCGAGCACGACCTGATCACCACGTGGTCTGCAGGAAAAGGCTGGACACGGTCGACCGGGGTGAGCGACCGGGCAAGAGTTTTCTCGTTGCCAGCCATGAAGTCTTCCATGAACTGGCGACGAGGAGGCCACTGAATGAAATCGAAAATCATTCGCTTCTCGATTAAAAGAATCGCGGATAAAGCGAAAAGGCAAAATTTGCAGTTTCCAAAAAACGAAAAGATTGCGACGGCATCGATATCTTTTTACCGCTTGCAGGTTTTAACCTGTCGAAAAACTGGGCGCGTGCCAACAGGTGAAAAGCTATTTTCGGCGACTTTACCGTCAGTTGATTAAGCCCGGTTTGGGATTCGTCGGAGTGGTCAACAAGGGAAGCGAGCCGATCGCAGCAGCGGTTTTGTTGTCAACGGTCGCCTGGTGTACAGCATGCAGCTTCAATCCTTACGCTTTGCATTACCGTCCCAATGACCTGCTCGTCTACAATTCGATCCGCATCGCCAGCGAAGAACGCTGCGACTTATTTGATTTTGGCATTTCCGACAAGAATCAACTCGGGCTTAGGCGATTCAAAAGTAAATGGGGCGCGGTCGAAAACGACGTTTCATACTGTTACGTGCTGGGTGAGCCTGATGTCACGGGTAAACAATCGACTGCCGCGATGGCGGGCGAGGTCATCAAGCGTACCATCGGTCGTCTGCCGCGGTTGGGAATGGCCTTTACAAATACAGTCATCGACGCCTTTGAAACTCAAATTTCTATTTGAAGATCCGCAAATCAGTGAACTCGCCCGCACGTTGGTGGAAAAAGACGCCTGCGTGTTTCATTTAAGCTGAAGTTCCAGACTTACTACTGCTCTTCGCCCTTTATGCCGATCCGGATACGGCAGATGCTGCAAGCGATCGCGGAGAGTCGAGACGTCCGGGAACGCTGGTGTCGAACCGACCAGAGTTTCATGCACCTGACGTCGAAAATATCTGCATGACAGTGAACATGGCGAGGTCGCCATTCATCCTGGTCGCAGATGGATATGAATCAGCATTTGTGCTGACACACGATGTCGAAACGTCGGAAGGCATGCGTCATATCGCCAGAATCGCCGACTTTGAGAGAAATGCCAGGAGCTTTCGCTCAAGTTGGCAACCTCGTGCCCCACAAATACGACATTGACCGGGGACTCAGGACGGGATCTGAAGTCGAGGGGGTTCGAAATCGGAATCCACGGTTTCAACCATGATAGTCAACTGTATTCTTCCAGACGGGTCTTCAATCGACGAGCGTACCGTATCAACCAGCGCGATCAAGGAATTTGGTGCTGTTGGATTCGGTCACGAATCGGTTCATTCGAAATCTGAATTGGACTTCCAAGCTTTGGAAATTGACTACGACAGTTCCTGTTTCGATGTCGATCCGTTTCAGGCTGCGGCTGGCGGGGTTGGCAAAATCTGGCCAGTTTATTGCCTGGAGGCTTTGTTGAGTTGGGCTTATACGCATACCACAAGACCATACCTTATTCGTTGCCAATTCAGAGCGGGACGAGCGAATCTGGATAGAGAAATTGGCTTACATCGTCCGGCGACAGGGAATGGCACTGATGCTGACTCATCCTGACTACCTGGTCAGTCCCTTGGGGATCAAGAAATATATTTCAATTTTCTGGAAGTACGCAAAAAGTCAGCCAGCACTTTGGCACGCATTGCCAAGCGAAGTAGCCAAGTGGTGGCGGAAACGCGAACAGCTACTCGATATTGCGTTGGCCGGTACTAAATAACTATGGAGGCTTCTACTCTATCAAGCGGCCCTCCCAGAAAAGCAGAGCTTAAATTGATGAACGATGGTTTCCGATTCATCGAGACTTAGGAATAGGGGCAAAGTAACTTCGGTGTTTTAAACTACGCCTTTTTCTGGAGATGAGGGGAAACAATCTTTTGTATCAAGTAAATTGGAACGATACATATGAGGTAGGCACGTATTTGGCATTTCTGCCAAGGGATAGCCAAACCCTACGATTCATTACTTTTTCGGATACTCAAATTT
This sequence comes from Pirellulaceae bacterium, assembly GCA_942492215.1. Taxonomy (GTDB): domain Bacteria; phylum Planctomycetota; class Planctomycetia; order Pirellulales; family Pirellulaceae; genus Mariniblastus. The sequence continues at coordinate 138,059 of CALODY010000006.1, read as the reverse complement.
TCTGCCAAGCGCGTCACCGGCTTGCTTAAAGATCGGCTCAAGTACTTTGCTCATGTCGAGCCAGCCGCCTTCGATCTCCGCTGAATAGCCGACTCGGTCATCCGGCGGAAACAGGCTTGGCCGGGTAGGCCAAGGGTGGGTTCCAGTCATTTTCATCGCTGATCGCCCTTCGCGCCCGCGTTCCAGGTCTTTGGTTACGTTCCGTCGCATGTAATCTTCGGTACAGGTTGAGTGATCCGTCGTAGGTCAGATCGAATTCTTTCCCAGCACGGGGCCTGTTGTATCCGTATCTTTGAAAAAGTGATGAGCCACCGCATGGCTTCGGTTGGCTTGACCAGGCTCATGACTTTCCAAAGCGCCTCTGGAGCTGTATGGATTTGCGTGCCTCACTTGCAGAGCGTGGCTTCGCGCGTGAGCCGCGGAAATTTTGCAATCGGATTGGGAACCGCGATAAAGCGCTCGCGAATCCACGAGATCGGATCCTGTTTGAATTCCTCGATAAACCACTTGTTGGGGAATGTGTCGTTAACCGAGATTACTTTCGAGGCCACTCCACTCAAGGGAATACGCTGACGGATACGTCGCTGACAGTGTGAATGGCCGGAAACGAGTGAATCGTTACGCCGTTTTCTTTGTAAACGACCTGCTCTTTTTTGTAATCGAACTCATGAATTTCAGTTGGAAGCCACGACGTTCGGTTCGGCCCAAAAGACCGGCTTTGTCCCAGTATACATTTTCCAGCCAATTCGATCGCGGCCTTGGCCCCCAAGCTCCGGGTGGCACCGCTTGGTCCCCAGACCCGCAGTGGTTTGAATCGTCCCGCAATACCACCTGCAACGTAAAAAGCACCGACAACCAGGTTAAGTCGTGAAAAGTCCATGAAGACCTTGTCCAAGAATGTATTGGGATTCGAGCGGCACAGGCGTTCATGATCCTGACCTGGTCGTCGAAGAGAAACTTGTCACCATTGCCGAGCTCCATCACGAAGCAGGCCACTCGCCTGGGCCGGTCGCGGCGTCGGCATTCCGGTGATGGCCGCAATGATTCGTATCTTCATTGGGGTCGAGGTTTACCGCCATACAAGCGTGAAATCTCTTGCCCGGGCCTTGGTTGCCGAAATCATCGGCTCATCTTGAACAGCAATTGACGCGTTGGTGATTCAGAAGTCGATTCGGCGTTGGTCGATTCCCCTATTTTCCCCATCGTTGGCCACAGCAGATGGCAAAGGAACGTTTTGTGCCATGAATAACTAATTTGCAACCTTCGTTGGTGCAAGCCGGCCCCAGACCAATCGTGGAATCTTGCCAATTTTCATTTTTTGATGCCAATTCATAAACTGAATGATCTTCGCCACATAAATACAGCCTCTATTCGACTAATCGAGAGGCTTGCGAATGGACCCAAATTCGCGGGTTAATAGTCGACGACGTTCGGAAAAACAGGAGTGCTCAATCAACCACTCTTCGTCACCGCATATCATTAATAATTCAAGGTAGTGGCTTGGCACCAGCCACTCCCTTCTTCACTTCCTTGATTTTTGTCCACCGACTGACGGGAGAACCATGAATGTATTTTTCATTTTATGGCAGCGTCGCTATAGTTGGCATCGGCGGATACTTCGATCCAGTTGAAGTATTTACTCATTCCAACCGCTTCGGCTTCATCGTTCGAACCGCACACCAAATCTACTATCTTTTTGTTTGTTTCGCACATTTCAGATATCCCTGACGACGGATGACCGGGCTAAGGTACCGGGTCGACTCAACTGGTGAACACCTTGCAAAACACTCGGGAAATGTTTAATTTTTGTTTTGCGAAAACCATTTCGACAACTGGTCCAAATTTCTCAAAGTCGATTTGACGCGGTAAAAAGCGGGGACGGATGGCTGAGTCTGGTCGAAGGCACCGGTTTTGAAAACCGGCGTAGGGTCAAACGCGTACCGGGGGTTCGAATCCCTCTCCGTCCGCTGATTTGTCAGGTGTACTTGCAGTCGGTCGATTCGAAGCAATTCCAGTCGCGTCGCCGATGGCGTTTCTTCTCTACGAAATGTCCGGCTGAACCATTAGCTTTTCTGCGTGCACCTTTCTAGACTTTTCACCCATCTGGAATCCTCGAATCGAGCCCAACCGCACCCGTCCGCGACTTTAAGAATGCTGAATTGAAAAAGAGCGGTTTCAACTCCAGACGTTTTCTTCGTGTGTCGATACCGGTCGATGAGCCGTCGGTCGTCGCGGCCCAATTGTTCTGCTCTCAACTGATAGCAAACTGAATTCGGCATAGCCAAAACGAGCCAATTCATTCAAACTTCCCCGCCAAATATCACTTACAAATTGATTTGACCAAGGAGTCCCTGGATGAGCGGAAACCATCTCGCAATCTACTTTGTTGTTCTGGTATTGCTCTTGCCGATTTCCACCGCTGCGGCGGGCGGTCCCGATACAATCAAAGTCGGCAATGTTCAGCTTTCCAAGAACGGCGCAGGCTATCGCAAAAAGAGCTTGTTGACGCTTTACGAAGGTGCCTTGTATTTGTCACAGCCAAGTCGCAATGCCGCGACCATCGTGGCCGCGGACGCGCCAATGGCGATTCGAATCCAGATTTATTCCAGCTTTGTCAGCCAGGAAAAAATGCTCAGCGCCCTAAACGAAGGATTTCAAAACGCGACCGGTGGAAATACCCAGCCAATTGCCGCTCAAATCCAAGAGTTTCGCAACTGCTTTGGTGACCCAATCAAGAAAGGCGATGTGTTCGTGTTTTCTTATCTGCCGGGAAGCGGTGTGTCCGTTCAGAAAAACGGGCAACAAAAAGGAGTGATTGCCGGAACCGATTTCAAACAAGCACTTTTTGGAATCTGGCTGTCGGGTAAACCGGCTGACGAAGGACTGAAACGCGGATTGCTGGGCAACTAACGGGCCAACGCTCGAAGACAAAAGTCCAGCAAGCATCGCGGCCGGATCGCATTTGGGTCGGTAGATTCAATTCCAAATCGATTGTGATCACGGTAAGTAGTCGTGGGGGCCTCTCATGGCCGCGCCAGTCCGCCCAATCGTCTGGTCGCGGCACAACCTAATGGCCGGCTGCGTCTCGTAATCACTCATTTGAATTCCTAATCTCGGATGTCGTCGCGTAGGTCGCATTCCGTAACGCCTGTTTGACTTGGCTGCGTGAATTTCTCATCTAAGACACGCCAGAGCCTTTTAGCCCGTTTCGGAATAATCCATTTGGAATCCGCCGATCTCCGTCTGGTCCGTCATCTATTCCTCGCATCGTCACGCGTAGAAAAGATTGGCGGACTTTGTCGTGGATTGACTGCGGCAGGCTTGACGCGACATGGGATGGACTAGAATAAACTCCCGCAACCTGCAAAATCTGGCCAGCGGAGGGTCCGCGTAGGAATCGAAGTGCGGGTCTGATGTTCTGTTCCGTGCGAGACAGGAATTTCGATTCGGGTGACTTGGGCAACCGGTAATGAAATGAAATCAATCATCTATTCCATCTTATCCTGGTTGTTTTTCGGAAGCCTGTCCATGGCGATGGGGCAACAACTTCTGGTCGAGGCCGAGAGTTTTCAAGAACCCGGCGGTTGGAAGCTGGACACCCAATTCATCGAAAACATGGGCTCTCCCTATTTGTTGGCGCACGGTTTGGGTCGCCCGGTTGATGACGCAAAGACGACGTCCGCTTTCCTGAAGCTGGCGAGTACCACGTTTATGTTCGAACGAAGGATTGGGTTGCGCGATGGAATGCGCCCGGGCCAGCCGGGAAAATTTCAAATCCTGGTGAACGGCGAACGCACCGCGAGACGTTTGGCACGCAGCGGGCCGACTGGTTCTGGCAGGATGGCGGAAAAGTCACAGTCGCGAACGCGGAAGTCGGATTGTGCTTGCGCGACCTGACCGGATTCGATGGGCGTTGCGACGCGATTCTGTTCACCAAGCAAAATGAATTGCCCCCGAATACCTCGGAAGCCCTTTCGAGTTGGCGTCGCGAGTTGTTGGGGCTTGACGAAACGCCTGCAGAAAAATCGGGCTACGATCTCGTTGTGATCGGTGGCGGGTACGCCGGAATGGGATCGGCACTCTCCGCGGCGCGGATGGGGTGCAAGGTGGCACTGATTCAGAATCGACCTGTCTTGGGCGGCAATGGTTCCAGCGAGGTCCGGGTTTGGTCGATGGGGCTGATTCGGCGGGGGAAGTATCCTCGCGTGGGTGAAATTATCGAAGAGTTCTGCGACGAGGCAACGAAGTCGCCGGGCACGTATGAGGAATTTGGCGACGACAAAAAGGAAAAAATCGTCCGTGCCGAGAGGACAACATCGATCTGTTTCTGAACCATCACGCCTACAAGGTCGATATGAAGGACAACCAATCACCGGGATCTACGCTTTCGACACGCGCACCAGCGAACGCAAAAGGTTTTGCGGCGACGTTGTATGTCGACTGCACGGGCCACGGAACCATCGGATTCCTGGCCAATGCGGATTGGGATATGACACCCAAGGGCCGCATGGGAATGAGCAACATGTGGGCCTGGGACGAAGGCGAACAGCCGGTCAAGTTTCCCGAAACGCCCTGGGCCCTGGACCTGGAGATGGATGACTTTCCCTACCCGCGCGACCACCACGGTCAGTGGTTCTGGGAAAGGCGGTTTCGACAAGGATCCGATTGGCGAAGCCGAGCAAATTCGCGACTGGAACCTGCGAGCCGTGTACGGCGCCTTCAACGCCATGAAGAATCGAGACGGTGCCGACAAACACCAGAACGCATTCTTGACCTGGGTCGCCTTCATCGGTGGTCCGCGCGAATCCCGGCGTCTGCTGGGCGATGTGGTTCTGACGCAGGAGGACATTGTCACCAAACGGGATTTCTCGGACGGGTGCGTTCCCAGTACCTGGTCGATCGATCTCGCATTACCCCAAGGAAGCAGTACGCCAAGAAGTTTCCCGACAATCCGTTCATCTCCATCGCCGTACACGACCGACGTGTCGATCGCAGCTATGGCTATCCGGTTCCCTACCGCTGCTTCTACTCCCGCAACATCGACAACCTGTTCATGGCGGGTCGCTGCATCAGCGTCACGCACGAGGCGTTGGGGACCGTTCGGGTCATGAAGACCTGCGGCATGATGGGCGAAGTCGTTGGCCGAGCGGCGAGTATTTGCGTCGCACGCGAATGTTCCCCCGCGACGTTTACGAAAAGTATTGGAGCGAGATGGACGAATTGCTCAAGTTGCCGGGTAAAGCCCGGCGACCGAACGTTTCGGCAAGATTTGTGATTCCTGCGGATGTGCCGGAATTGGCCTCACCCCAAGGCGTGATGTCCGGCACCGACCCGGCCAAAATTGCTGGAGTTGTCATTGATGACCGCGGCGCGATCAAGTCCGGCAAATGGACAACCGGGTCCGGGTTGGAGGGCTACGTTGGCCGGAACTATCTGTACACCGATGACGCCGATGCGAAGATCAAGTTTCAATCCAAAGTGTCGGACGCCGGTCGTTATGACATTCGACTTGCGTATCAGCCTCACGAGAACCGTGGAAATCGAGTGCCGGTTTCGGTGACCGCGGGCGATGTCAAAGCGAGCGTGAGAGTCGACATGACAAGAAAGCCGCCGCTCAAACACGGGTTTATTTCACTTGGTGAGTTTGACCTGGCGGCGAATGATCCCGTTATCGTTGTGGTCTCCACCGATGACGCGGGAGGGCTGGTTCATGTGGATGCGGTGCAGATCCTTCGAGTGAATCAGTGACGATCGCTAAGCGGGCAAGGCAAATTCGCGGCATCGTTTTGCATTTGTTGCGCGTACTGATGTTTGTTGCAGTGATCATATTGATCCACTTGCAGCATTCGCGAGACGCCGACGCTCCACGACTTGCGGATCTCGAAATCCAGTATTTGCAGCGGTTCTACCCGAGTGCCGCGACGGTCCGATGGAACGATCGAAGCGGCGAAAGCCTTGCCATTTTCGATGAAGAAGGGCAGCCGTTGGGGTTCGTGTTGCAAACGTCGCCTCAAAGTGATCATTTGAAGGGTTTTTCAGGCCCGACAAACACATTGATCGCATTTGACGATCGTGAACGGATCGTGGGGATCGATATTCTGTCGAGCGAAGATACCGAAGATCATGTCGCGTACGTGTTAAAGGATGACTCGTTCCTGACTGGCTTTGACGGACTCAACTGGGAAGAAGCGGCCCGGCTAGGAAGACTCGATGGCGTTTCTGGCGCCACGCTGACCAGCCTGACGATTCTCGAATCGATCATCTTACGTTTGAGTGGCAACCGAACATCGCTCAGGTTCCCTGGTCCTTTGCCCGTGGCCGACGCAGAATTGCTTTTTCGTAAGGCGGGCATAGTCGAAGGGAATTCGACAGGCAATTCACTTTGGCGAGTGAAAACCATCCAGGGTGACCACCTCGGTGTGATCCTGAAGACAACTCCTCACGCGGATAATGTGATCGGTTACCAGGGGCCAACCGAATCCTTGATTGGGTTGGATCTTGAAGATCGCGTGGTTGGGATCGCGTTAGGCAACAGCTACGACAATCAGACTTACGTGGACTACGCCAGGGAGGACAAACGGCTTGCGACCTTTTTCAACGGACTGACGCTTGACGAACTGGCCGCGATTGACCTAGTGGAACGAGAATTCGAGGGGGTGGCCGGAGCGACCATGACCAGCCGCGCCGTGGCTCAAGGGATTGTTATTGCCGCGGGCGCGCATTTGGCATCCCAGGCAAGTTCGACGGGTCTAGGTAGAACTGGCCGTTATTTTTCTTTCAGCTGGACAATTCGCGATCTGGGTACGGCATGTTTGATTGCGATCGGAATTTTGATCGCATTCACCCACTTGCGGGGAAAAAAATCCGTTCGCGTGGGGTTTCAGTTGCTGCTGATCGTCTACCTGGGGCTGGTCAATGGCGATATGATTTCGCAGGCGATGGTGGTGGGGTGGGCACAAAACGGCGTCCCATGGAGGCATGCCGGAGGACTGATTCTGCTTACGTTTACCGCGCTCATGATTCCCATAACGACGAAGAGAAACGTTTATTGCACCCATCTATGTCCCCACGGGGCGGTGCAGCAGTTATTGAAAAACCGATTGCCCTGGCGGGGGCGTTTGTCGACACGATTCATCAAGTTGCTCAAACTGATTCCCTATATGTTGCTCGCCTGGTGCGTCGTGGTTGCGATGTTGGCATTGACGTTCAACCTGGTGGACATCGAGCCGTTCGATGCTTGGGTCTTTCGAGTCGCTGGCGTGCCAACTATCGCGATTGCTATCGTGGGATTGACCGCTTCGCTTTTTGTACCGATGGCCTACTGTCGATACGGATGTCCGACCGGGGCAATGTTGGACTACTTGCGATTTGGTGGACGGAGCGGACAGTGGGTGCGCCGGGATTGGTTTGCCCTGTCCCTTTTGGTATTGGCACTTGTTCTGCGGTTCCTCAGCTGACGCATTTCAAGTGTCGGCGCATGGCTCAGCGGCTGGCGGGATCGACCGGCAGGTTTCTAAATTATTCGCAGACTGAAACCCTCCAGCGGTCCTCGGCCGAACACCGGAGGCGGCTGGAATAATCGGACGGGTTGATTAATCAGCTAGATCGGCGCGGCAGCCAAAACTCTCGCTTGAGAAAGGAATTCGCAATGGTTCCTGGGACGGAAGTGCTGCATCTCTGCTTGTAGATCCCTTGAACATCGCGACGTCTGAATTGGGCCGCGAAGGTCGCTTTTTTTTTGCCCGATTTTCTGACGGACCGAAGTGTCTTGGGAAAATGCCGGCGAAATTCCATAAGTGGACAGATTCCTGGTCCCGAACGTCCGCGGCCTGCGTGATAGTAAATAGCCAATTTTGATCGTTGCCTTTTTTGCGGAAATCATTATCCGGAATTTCCGAAACTTAATGTCATGGCCAAGGTTAAAGACGACATCGATAACCAAGCTCACGAACAAGATCCCATCCGCTTTGATGCCCCGGCCCCTTTCATGATTCGAGATCTGGAGATCTAAATGTTGCAACAATTTGCTACCGTTCCGTTAAGCATTGTCACCGTATTATTGATTTCAAATTCAATCCAGGCAGAAGACTGGACACGTTTTCGCGGCCAAATGGGATCGGGAATCAGTACGACGGCGGCGCCAGTTAAATGGAGCCCGAGCGAGAATCTGAAATGGAAAACGGAACTTCCCGGCGCAGGGGTATCCTGCCCCGTCGTGATCGGAAACAAAGTCTTGGTGACATGCTATTCCGGTTATGGTCTTGACCGGAGCAACCCGGGAAATATCGAAGACCTGAAACGGCACTTGGTGTGTGTCGATCGCGGCAGTGGAAAAACGTTGTGGACGAAAACTGTGGACGCCGTTCAACCGGAAGATCCCTATTCGGGCATCGGAGTACCAGCCCACGGCTACGCGTCGCATACTCCCGCAACCGATGGCGAGCAAGTGTTTGCTTTTTTTGGAAAAAGCGGCGTCTATGCATTTGATCTGGACGGAAACCAGGCATGGCATGCCGATGTTGGTACCGGTTCCGATGATCGACGTTGGGGGTCGGCTTCAAGTCCGGTGCTTTGTCAAGATCTTGTAATCATTCCCGCAATGGCGGAGAGCCTTGCGATTGTGGCATTGGACAAATCCAGTGGCAAAGAAGTCTGGCGACAGGAAGCCGATGGTTTGCGATCGTGTTGGGGGACGCCGGTGGTCGTAAAGGTTGACGAAAACCGGGATGATCTTGTACTGGCAGTCGCCGGCGAAGTTTGGGGCATCAATCCGAACAACGGCAAACTACGTTGGGTAAGTACCGGGACGCCCGGCGATTCGGCATATACGAGTGTGTCGGTGGATAACAACGTGATTTACTCATCGACAGGGGGGCGCAGTGGTGGCGGCTCGGTCGCGATCAAGTCCGGCGGCTCAGGTGACGTTTCAAAAACCAACGTAATCTGGAATGAAAGCGAACAGTCAGGCTACGCGAGTCCGGTCATCACGAATGGATTGATGTTCATCGTCTCGCGCGGAGTCGCCACATCGATGAAAGCCGAAACCGGCGAGCGTGTCAAAAAAGTTCGATTGGAGGGCAACACCCCGGCCGCAAGTTCAGGTGGCGGTCGCGGTAGGTTTGGAAACATGGACTATTCGTCGCCAGTTGCAGCTGGCGACAAACTTTACTACGTCAAATCGTCCGGTGAAACATTTGTCTTGTCCGCCGACGAAGCCTTCGAGCAGTTGGCAGTCAATCGAGTTACTGATGACCCTGAAACCTTCAGCGCGTCACCAGCGATTTGTGATGGCCAGATCTTCCTGCGGTCAGACAAACATCTCTATTGTGTCGAAGGGACGCAGTGAGCCGTTGATTTTCACGAGGCGGCCGTAAAGAGAAGCCGCCTCGACATTTTAAAACTCAAAACAAGGAACAAAAGATGCGTATTTCATTGCTTGCAGCTTCCGCTGTACTATTGCTTGGCGGAATCACGAATGCTCAAGAACGTGGCGGTTTTGACCCGGCACAAATCATCGATCGAATTTTTGAAAGTGATGCCAACAAGGACGGCAAAATCTCAAAAGACGAGGCGAACGAAAGAATATTACCCATGTTTGAATTGGGTGACACTGACAAAGATGGAATGCTCAGCAAAGAAGAAGTCACGGCAGCTATGGCCGGGCGAATGCGTGGACGCGGTCGTGGAGGCGAGGGTCGTGGCCGTGCTGGCGCTGAGAATCGCGGTGGATTGGGTGGACCCGGCGGTGGCATGCGAGCAGGCGGTATGTTGCGGATGATGGCATTGATGCCGGTAATCAAGGCGTTGGACAAGGACGGTAACAACGAACTCTCTAAGGAGGAAATCGAGAATGCCGTAGCCGCCCTGAAAACACTGGACAAGGATAATGACGGCAAAATCTCGACAGAAGAAATGTCGCCCGATATGTCACAATTCGGCGGACGAGGCGGACGAGGTGCAGGCCGCGGGGGACCTGGTGGCGATTCCAATCGACCGCGTCGCCCCCCGATGGATGACGACGGCGACAAATAGTCAACGCTAGTCATCTTGGCGATGCACCATCACCATTACCAGCATTGCAGTCATGGTAGGCGGACTCGGGTCCGCCTACAGATGATCTTTTTTTCACCAGCAACTTTCTCTACAACGTCGCAGCGATTCGATTTCAGGACGGAATCGAAAGCCTGATGACTCGTCAGCGGTAGATACGAACACTTCCAATTCGTAAACCAATTTTAGTTGCCCAGGAGGAACAGGGATGTTCAAAAGATTCCGGCGTAAGCCAACCGGTCGACGAGGTCGTAGCACAGTTCAATGCGGATACCAGGTTTTGGAAACACGTCGGTGCCTGGCCAGCGTTGGTTGGGATGGCGCGGGTCAAGGAAGTGCCGAACTCACCTACTATTTGGGAGACGCACCTGCCGGTGTCGAACAAACCACGTTCGAAAATGCGATTGAACAAGCGCTTGACGTCTGGTCCGATGTTGCCGATATCGAATTCAAAGAGACTCAAACGCCACAACTGAATGACTCGCTGGATATTACGTTCGCTTCCATTGACGGTGCCGGTGGCGTTCTGGCCAGGGCCTATCTTCCTGATGACGTCAATAGTTCCCGCATTGCCGGAGATATACGATTCGATTCGTCGGAGACCTGGGAGATCGGAAACTCGCTTGGTCGCCAGGCGTATGACCTGGTCTATGTTGCCGTTCACGAGATTGGGCATGCTCTCGGACTGGATCATATTGACGTGGCTGGCTCAGTTCTCAGCAATACGGTTTCGACGAATCAGCAATTCGTTTCGCTCGCTCAAATCGATGTGGATTCAATGCTGTCGCTGTATGCGCCAGCCGAACAGGCCTCAATTGGCACGCTTGAGCCTACCCAGACCATCACACCGCAAGTGGTATCAACTGGCAAGACGAACCTTGACAATGAACCCGCGAACTCGGGAACCGGCAATGAATCCAAAGTCGGGGATGACTCATCGACTTCTGAATCTCCAACCGATGCCGAGCCCAACAATCGACGCTGGCGATCCTACGTTGCCAACAAGCGTCGAATCCGGTTTTCGCCCAGCCAGGGCATTTTCCGCTGGGGTGACAATGCAATTGTGGTTACCGTTCACCATCCCGTATTGAAACAGATCTCGTTTTTGGTACGGATCAATCCCTTGAGTTTCAGAGCGAGTTAGTCCACCTCCAGCGGTCGATTGAGTCATTTTCGACCAACAACCAGTTGTCGGTGCAGATGCAAACATCAGCAGAGTGCATGGGCCGAATCACTGGCAGTTAGTTTTCTCGCTCCGTTCGATTGGAGCGAGCAATTCGGGGTGCGATAGGTTATGCCGGTTTTGCCAATCAACTCAGAAATAAACTTGGCTGTTTCAATCGTTTTCATGGTGCGCGTCCGTCACCCCTGCTGCTTCTGACATAGATTTGTTATGGAGCAAAAAAAGGGAGGTCCACCATGGCATACCATCAAATGACATCGCTCTCGCTTTATGAGCGAAAAGAGTACGAAGAGCTCAAATACCGATGTTGCGAACAAGCTCGTCGGAAGCGTGAAAAAACGGTTTTTCTGGGTTTCTTCGCGATATCCTTAATTGCCACGTTGCTGATTAGCGGTGCGATGTAAATCCAGGTTACTGCAATTGGCCAGCAATCGAGTCTCGCACTGTACTTATTGTTTGTTGCCGCTTTTGTTAGTTTAACGCATCTTCGTTGTTCGAATATTCGTTGTACAAAACTGGGCCAAACACAAATCCATGATTAAACGGATCTTGATCGCGGGTGGCGCGGGGTTTCTTGGGTCACATCTTTGCGAGCGTAAAGTCGCCGCCGGACATGACGTAATCTGCCTGGATAATTTTTTTACCAGCCAAAAATCAAACGTCTCTCACTTGTTGGGAAAACCCAACTTTGAACTCATCCGCCACGACGTCGTCTATCCGATATTGCTGGAAGTCGATGAAATCTACAATCTGGCTTGCCCGGCAGCCCCCGGCCATTACCAGTACAACCCGATTAAGACGATGAAGACTTCCGTGATGGGGTCCATCAATTTGTTGGGGATGGCAAAACGGTGCAACGCCAAGATTTTCCAGGCCTCCACGAGTGAAGTTTACGGTGATCCGGAAGTGCATCCCCAACCCGAATCCTACCGCGGGTGTGTGAATACGATCGGTATTCGAGCTTGCTATGACGAAGGAAAGCGTGCCGCCGAAACGCTGTTTTTTGACTACCACCGAATGCACAAGACCAAGATTAAAATCTGTCGGATCTTCAACACGTATGGACCGCGGATGCACCCTTTCGACGGTCGGGTCGTAAGTAATTTCATTCGTCAAGCGCTCAATGGCGAAGACATTACGATTTTTGGTGACGGATCCCAAACGAGGTCCTTTTGCTATCGCGATGATCTGGTCGAAGGATTTGTTCGCTTGATGAATTCACCGGACGAATTGGTCGGTCCCATCAATCTTGGAAACCCGGGCGAATACACGATCAAAGAACTTGCCGAACTGACGATCGAGTTGGTTGGCAGTAAATCCAAGTTGATTTATCAGCCGTTACCTCCCGATGATCCGACCCGCCGGCGCCCAGATATAACGCTGGCCAAGAAGAATCTTGATTGGGAGCCAACGATTTCTTTGCGAGAAGGGCTGAGCAAAACCATCGAATGGTTCAAAACAATTGAGCTGGAACATTACCGGCCTCCAACTCCAAACTTCTGAAACGCAACCCATGTCTCCAGTGCAATTTAGCCGGATTGGCAACAATTCGGACGAGTGCAATTCTCTCGAGAGTTGCGGTTTGGGCTGCATTTGGACCAGACTCATCACTGACGTTCGGGACTGGTTTTTGTTCATACTACCCTTGCAAATAGCATGACAGTTTTGGACCGGTTGCATTACGGATTCATCGTGTTAGCTTGCTTGGTCATGAATCGTAGGGGATAGAGCCGAATGTTTTCGAAAGCCTAGATTTGCCATGCTTAGCTTGCGATATTTTTTTATTTTGATGGGTTGCGGATTCGCGGTTTCGACAATTGCTGCGGATGACTGGAACCAGTGGCGGGGCGAAAACCGTGATGGCGTTTGGCGGGAAACGGGCGTCGTGGATCAGTTGGACGACGGAGCAGTCAAGGTCTTGTGGCGGCAACCCATTGGGGCCGGGTACTCGGGTCCGACCGTTGCCGATGGGCGAGTTTTCTTGATGGATCGTCAATCCAAACCAAAACAGATGGAGTCGATTCGCTGTTTTGATGTCGCAAGCGGAGATCCGTTGTGGCAAGTTGAATACGAAGCCGTCTACACCATCACGTACACAGCCGGTCCACGCGCGTCGGTAACCGTGGACGGTGGTCGGGCATTCGCGCTCGGTTCTATGGGGCATCTTCATTGTGTCAATGTCGAAGATGGAACGGTCATCTGGAAACGGGACTTGGACTCCGACTATCGCATTAGTGAGACCAAGCGTTTACCTATTTGGGGCATTGCTTGCAGTCCAATCATTTATGGCGACAACGTCATATTACAGATTGCTGGCAGTGAGGGGGCATGTGTCGTTGCGCTTCAGAAAGCGACGGGCAAGGAAGTTTGGCGATCACTCGAAGATCGCGGGCAATATTCGTCACCGGTACTCGTTAAGCAAAATGGAAACGATGTGCTGGTTTGTTGGACTGGTGACGCGGTCGCGGGGCTTAATCCCGCATCCGGAGAGGTCTATTGGCGGTTTCCTTTTCCACCCACAAACATGCCCATCGGCGTGGCGACCCCAGTGATCCATGAGGATGATATCTTCGTGACTTCCTTTTACGATGGCTCGCTAATGTTGAGGATGGATCAATCCGCCATGACGGTCAAAAAGGTCTGGTCAGCCCGTGGCCCCAACGAGCGAAAGACGGAAGCGCTGCATTCGATCATCAGTACGCCAATTTGGATTGGCGATCACATTTATGGTGTTGATAGTTACGGCGAATTGCGTTGCATTCGCGCCGAGGACGGCTCTCGTGTCTGGGAGAACCAACAAGCGGTGAAACGGAACCGTTGGGGAACGATTCATTTTGTGGGTCATGGAGACCGAACCTGGATGTTCAATGAACAAGGTGAAATGGTGGTGGGACAGTTGTCGCCGGACGGGCTAAAGGTGTTCAGCCGTGTGAGCATCATCGCTCCAACTGACGCGCAGCTTCCCAGCAGGAAAGGCGGCGTCTGTTGGGCTCATCCCGCCTTCGCCAGTCGGCGACTGTTTGTTCGGAACGACCAAGAATTGATTTGTATCGATTTGGCAAAGTGATTCCTGGTACGGATTACCAGCCGAAATTCAATGCATTATGAAGTGTTTTGACTGTATCGTAATTGGCTTCGGTGGCGTGGGAAGCGCCGCGTTAAGGGAGGCTGCCAAACGTGGCTGGTCCGTATTGGGGATTGATCGCTTCGGGCCTGCCCACGACCGTGGGAGTTCCCATGGCCAAACTCGGATTATTCGCCGCGCCTATTTTGAGCACCCCAGCTATGTTCCTTTGACCCATCGCGCGTTTGAAATGTGGGAGGAACTGAATCGTCGTCATCGGACGGCCATTGAAATCAGGGAACTGATTACGCCCGCCGGCTTGCTACAGGTCGGAACTCCGGATAGCCAGGTCATTCAAGGTGTTCAGGCCAGTGCCAGGAAATACGGTTTGCGAGTTGAAACGTTTTCCGCCGATGAAATCGAAAGGAGACTGCCTATTTTCAAGATCGGTTCCGATCAAATCGGCTTGTTTGAACCCGACGCGGGGGTCTTGAGGGTCGAGCTTTGTGTTGCAGCCATGATCAATCAGGCCATTAAACTTGGAGCCAAAGTCGTTTCTAATGCGGTGGTCAACCGCTGGACAACTTCCGCTGGAGGGCGATTCAAGGTCGAAACGGACTCGGGAGTTTTTGAATCACAACGTTTGATTATCGCCACCGGAGCGTGGAGCCAATCGCTGCTGCCCAACCTCCGGTTGAATCTCCAAGTTTTGCGCAAACAACAGCACTGGTTTCAGATCGACCGGGTAGATCAAAAGTTGATTAATGATTTTCCCAGTACATTGGTCGAGACTGCTGACGGATCATGCTTTTATGCCATCCCGGAAATCAATTACCTGGGCATGAAAGTTTGCGAACATTCCGGCGGTCAACAGGTTGAGGATCCGACGGAACTGGAAAGTGAATTGGATGAAGCGGAACTGAATCGTGTGACCCAATTCATGCAGACCTACCTTAATTACGGATATCACCGCCTGGTGCATCACAGTTCCTGCATGTACACGATGTCGCCAGACTCGCATTTTATTGTCGATTGTCATCCCGACCACCAACACGTAGCATTCGCCGCTGGCCTTTCCGGTCACGGATTTAAGTTCTCGCCTGTGATTGGCAAATACCTGGTCGATCTGCTGGACGGTCACCGAGATCCGGATTTTGAATTTCTGCGGTATGAAAGGCTTTGCCGGTAACGGGCTGGCCGTGTTGGCCTTGGCGGATTGTTGACGGCCAGCCATCTATCGCGTTTCCTCCAACAACTCCGTCGATCCTCGCCGCTTCAAACTCTTGTTGATTTGTCGCCAGGGAGGTTTGTGGAGGATCGGTTGATGCAAAGATTGCGGTCGGCTGAATGGTCCCAGGCCGCGCCACAGAATCCAAGCGGTGGTCGCGAGATGCGGTGCTCACAAGAGCCGACAATTGCAGGATACGACAATTGCTGTCAGAATCGTCGCGTTAAAGTTGATCAACTTCGGAGGCCGCACAATTCGCGGATAATTTTTGTGTCAGAACTGCGAGCAGATGTTGTCGTCATTGGATCGGGGCCGGGAGGTGAGGGAGCGGCCATGCAATTGACCAAGGCCGGCAAGAAAGTTGTCCTTGTCGAACGATTTGACAAAGTTGGCGGTGGCTGTACGCATTGGGGAACAATTCCCAGCAAAGCCCTTCGATTTGCCATTCACCAATTGACGGAAGCACTTAGCAGTCCTCTCGTTCGGTCCGCTGGCGTAAACCCCAACCCATCCATTCGTCAATTGACAAAGTTGGCCCAACAGGTGATCGATAGTCAGGCGTCGATGAGGGAGGGGTTTTATCTTCGGAATCAGGTCGACATGGTTTTCGGCCACGCAAGATTTGTCGACGAAAACACGGTATCGATCGACGATGACCAACGTATTCAAGCCGAGCATTTCGTGATTGCTGTGGGTTCCCGCCCCTACCGACCCAACTCCATTGATTTTTCTCATCCCCGGATTTTCGACAGTGACACGATTTTGTCACTCGACGAGAAACCGCAGACCATGACCATTTACGGAGCGGGCGTGATCGGTTGCGAATACGCTTCGATGTTTAGAAAATTGAGCGTCAAGATCAATCTGGTCAACAGTCGCGACGAACTGCTGGATTTCCTCGATGACGAGATCAGTGACGCACTCAGTTATCATCTTCGCGAACGCGGGGTAGTCATTCGTCACAACGAGAACTACGAATCGATTGTTGGTCGGGATGACGGTGTCGTGACTTTTTTGCAAAGCGGAAAACAACTGAAGACGGATATTCTGCTGTGGGCGGCCGGTCGTACAGGAAACAGTGACGACTTAGGTTTGGAACACGTTGGTATCACGCCTGATGGAAGAGGTTATATTGAGGTCGACGATTGTTTTGCGACAGCCCAAGACAACATTTACGCGGTGGGAGATGTGGTCGGATTTCCTTCACTGGCAAGCGCCGCGTACACGCAAGGCCGGGCTGCCGCGCGAGCGATTTTGGGTGAGGCCGATGAGCGCTGCAAACTTGGCAGCGAAGTTCCGTCGGGGATCTACACGTCGCCAGAGATCAGCAGCATTGGGAGGAATGAGAAACAGCTGACCGCCGAAAAGATCCCTTACGAAGTCGGGATTTCGCAGTTCAAAAACCTTGCCCGGGCCCAAATCATCGGGCGACCCGTCGGCATGTTGAAGATCCTGTTTCACCGAGAAAGCCTGGAAATATTGGGCGTCCATTGTTTTGGCGTCAATGCAGCAGAGATCATTCATATCGGCCAAGCGATCATGGCTCAGCCTGGTAAAGCCAACTCGTTGGAGTATTTTATGAACACGACCTTTAACTATCCGACGATGGCCGAGGCGTATCGCGTGGCTGCCCTGAATGGATACAATCGGCTCTTTTGACGACGGAAGCAATCATCTGGCTGGGCGATATCGCCCGCGTTTTTCTGCTTTTCCGAATTTCAGTTCGGAACTTCGAAGCTACCTGACTCGTCGGAAAAACGTCTCCAGGGTCTCTTGCTGCGATGAAAACCTCACCTCTGCGCCTCAGTGATTTTGAAAAAAAACGGCATTCGTTTTTGCTGCTCGAGGGTCCCCTTGGTAAACTAGAAAGCGGCAGATTCCAGCCATTCATCGTTCCTTATTATTTTTGGTTCCCTCCAAGGTCAAAAGATGAGTTCTCCCATTGTCGATGTCTTTAGCAAGACAGTGTTATTAGATTCCTCGATCGCCGCTTCTGAGCTGTTTACGGCGACGGATCCTTCCGACACGATTGTCTCCTATTTCGTCCAGGATTTCTCTCTTGCGGGTACTAGTGGATATTTCACGTTTGATGGCGTCGCTGTCGCAGACGGGACATTTTTCGAGGTGGCTGTCGAGGATTTGGACAAGCTGAGGTATGTGGGTGGATCTCAGGTGGGGCGCGAGAAATTCCGGGTGATGGCCAGGAATTCCAGCGGCACTTATAGCGATCCCAAGGCAATTGGGCTGTTGTATTCGGTAACCCCCAACGTAAGGGCCCCGATTGCCACCGCCAAAACGTTCACGCTGTTGGCCGATGAGTCGATCGCTGCGACGGAAATTATCGAGGCATTCGACCCCGACGGTTACCCAATCGAGAGTTATCGCATTCGTGATCGCAATGTCGACCAGGGTTACTTCGTTATGGACGGGGTTGCCAAAACTCAAGGTATTTATTTCACAATCGCTGGCGAGGATCTGAGTAAACTCAGCTACGTATCCACGGGGCCGACTTCTTCCGAGCAGTTTGATGTGATTGCATTTGACGGTGTGGATTCAAGCCCCAATTCGGTCGGCGTTGCCAACACGATCGCCAACGCAAATCGGCCTGTCGTCGTGTATTCCAGGGCAACTATTTCAGGGCTGGACGATTTGCCCCTTCAAGGTGCCGTGGAAATTACGGATGCCGACGGAAGCACGATGAAGAGGTATCGGTATCTCAATACCAGCTCGGACCCAAGCGATGGCAATCTTGTTTATAAAGGTGTTGTCCAGCCAAGACTGACCTGGATTGAAGTGCCCGCGTCGGAAATCGATCAGATATTTTTTGATGCGGCCAACAAGGATTCTACTCAAGATATTAGGGTGCTGGTTTACGATGGCAGACGCTGGTCGTCGCCGGGAACGTTGGCCATTACGAGCGCCTTTGAAATGCCGCCGATCAAGCCTGAGATCGTCAATGATGGTGCGATCTACGACGATCAATTGGAGGAGCTCTTCATTCCTTCATTGTTCCGAAAAGCAGACTTGGGTGACCCTTACCTGCGTTATCAGCTATATGACGCTAATTCGGATTCGGAAAGCAGCCGTTTCGAGCTCAACAATGACAAGCTGGCTGCCGAGCAAGTCCACGAATTTTCAACCGCCCAGTTGATTTCGTCCGTCAGACTTAAAACCGGTGAGTTTGCGAATCGCTATCGAGATGACGTTTATGTGCGTGTCGACAATGGAGAACAGTGGAGCAATTGGTCACGGTTGACGGTCCGCTCCGAACCTGAACTTTCCAGAGCAGAACAAAGTGGCAACAACTGGTCGGATTATTTTGAAGTTCCGATCGACTCGTTAGGACGTTACCAGTTGACCTACAGCTTTATGCAGGAATTTCCCGATTACGAAACAGGAGAGGCGGTTGACGATGATCCGCCTGAGCAATTCGATCGTTTTACGATGGGCCAACGCACTGCCACACGGCAAGCCTTTGACTCTCTGGAGGCGGTTACAAATTTGAAGTTTGTCGAGGTTGCCGATACGACAACCAACGTGTTTGGCGGGAGAGGCGGAATATTTCGGTTTGGTGAGTACGGGCTGACAGCCGATGATTCAAACGCCCAGGCATTTGCATTCGTGCCATCAACGGAGCCACAAGCAGCTGATATTTGGATCAACCGGTTGTTGATCCGCGATCCGAGTTTGGCTTTCGGGGGACCTGGATTTACGACTCTGACTCATGAGATGATGCACGCCCTCGGATTCCTGCACGTGTACGACGGTGACAGCCAGGTTCCAGGCGTATTGGACAATGACAATTTCTCAATCATGTCTGGTCCGGGAGGATCTCGGCCGGACGGCCTGAACCCAACGACGCCCCAATTGTATGACATCGAGTCTTTGCAATTGGTCTACGGTGAAAACTCGCGGTTCAACGCTGGCAATACGATCTATGATTGGGCGTATTTTGACAATCGAGACGAGATTCTGGAAACGATCTGGGATGGCGGTGGCAGGGACACGCTTTCTGCAGCGGGAACCACCACAGGCGCCGTGCTTGATATCAGTGCGGGTGGGCTCAGTTCGTTTAACGGGTTTGTCGACAACATCGCGATTGCTTATCGAGCCGAAATTGAGAACGCGATTGGAAGTGATTTCGACGACGAGTTATATGGCAACCACCTGAACAACATTCTCCAGGGCGGAATGGGAAATGACTTGCTGGCGGTCGGTGCCGGCAACGATCTCGCCCGCGGTGGAACCGGAAACGATATCTATGAAGCCGGAGTCGCCGACGGTATTAACGTGTTCGACGAAGTTTCTGGTGACGGACTGGACACCGTAAGAATCACTGATTTTGCTGACTTGGAGTTGACCGAAGATTTTGTATTCCGGTTGGCTGGAACCGATCTCGTCGTCAACCTCAATTTGGATGGTGGTGACACACAAGGCATTATCCGGATCAAGAACCAGACGGTAGCGGCAACGCAAATTGAAACGCTTGAACTAAACAGTGTTCGAATCGACCTTGAAAACCTGACGTCGCAAGCGACCGCAGCAAATAAGAAATTCATGATGCTTGAAGACTCGTCGGCCAACGGTTTTCTCGTCGCTCCGGTCTAGTCGAGGCATTAATAATCAGGACGATTGCGTCTCGAGGAATGTAGAAAAAACGGCCATCCGCAGGTTTGCGGATGGCCGTTTCAATTGGTGAACGCGCGAAATGAGATTGGCTTCCTTTGTGGAGGAAATTTCGGAGTCGAAAAATCATTTCTCCGCCGCAGGGTCGCCACTCCACCCACGTTGAATTGGCCGAGTCATCATCAACATGGCTGGGTATGCATTAGTTGCCGGATCCATTCGGGGAGATCGCTTCGACCTTCGGTTCGTCGACCTCGAAGGGTGGCTGCTCGACTGGGTCCTCGACCGACGGCGTCTCTTTCATGGTTTCCGAGTCGGTGTTAGCGGATGCTTCCTGCGGAGCTTCCTCGGGAGCCGAATCACAGACTTCCGGATCCAGTACTGACCATTTGTAACCGCATTGTTCACACTCATAACTGTGTTTTTTCAGCACAGTAACGGTGCGCGTCTTGGAGATTCCGGGTGGGCAATCTTTTTTCCAGGGTAACCGAACCTTGGGCACGCAGACCAGTTTCTGTTCGATTTTGAAGCAGGTCTTTTTCTCTTTGGTGTATTCCAACTCCAGGACGCAAACATCGCAATCGGGACATTTACGGCATCGGCGCTGTTTCCCGCAGTGGCGACATCCTCTTTTGAGACAGCCGGTTTTGCGGCATCCCGCTGCGCATGTTTGGCAGGCATCTGACTGACAACAGCCTTCGGCTGCGCATGCGTTCGGCTGGCAATTGCCGGTCTGGCAGCCACCGGTAAGGCAACTCGATTCCTGAGGCAAAGTAGTCGCAGCCTGAGAGGCCATTCTGTTAGTAGCCAACATTCCGCCGGCCGCCAAGACGACAATCGAAAGTACTCTGATTAGGTGATTCATAGTAGGCTCACTTTTATTGTTATGGGAATTCGCTTGGTTCGGCATCGGATTCGAGAATTAGCTGGTTTAGAAGTCGACCATTAATCTCATGCCAATAATTCCGTAGTCGCCAAATCCTTCAGGGACACGATCAATGTTGCCACCGATGTAGTTGAATTGCATGCGGGCGTACGGGTTCCAATACCAATTGAGGCCAAAGGTATAGGAGTTACCGATGCCGCCGATGACATTGAGATCGGTCAAATCGGCGTGAGAATATCGAGCGGCAATTTGCCACGCGCCCCAGCCTTTTTGCACGTTTGCATCGCAATCACGGACCAGGAAAAAGTTCTCGAACGGTTTCACTCTTGCCAGGACACCCCTTTCCCGGTTCCAAGGCATGTGCTCGCCCGTCAGCATCCAGGCAGCTTCCACGTAACCGCCGTCGAAAACAACATCTCGTCCAAACGCGTCCCGGCGGTCCACACGGGTTCGTAGATACTCTGCCGTCACCTGCACCGACCCGATGTTGATGACATTTTCGAATCCGACAAGGTAGTTGCTGTTGGCTCCATCGATCGCGCCGGTGTCCAGCCAGCGGGACGTACTTCTGGCTTCTGGTCGAGTTCGATAGTCGGCCCCATTGTTGATGCTGCCAGGCCTGCCGTCCGGCGAACCGATCGCTCCGGAAACCGCCACGTGCATGTAACCCCGACCGCCGGATGATTCGTCATACCAGGGCGTGGCGGCCAAACGGCCGGCGAATTCGAGTTGATAGTGATCCCCGATGTAACCAGATTTTGTTTGCGTCAACTCCTGATTCCAAACACCGAATCGCCAATTATATTTCTGGTCTTGCGAAAAACCGTTACTGGAAATTCCGAGGCGTCGCGCGTCCTGATTAAAGGCTTCCACGATAAACGGTCGCTCAAGGAACAGGTTGTAACGACTGCTGTTAAGGTGATCCAACCCATACGGACGTTTGTGATTGCCGATAATGACCGTCCTGAGCCAGGGCAGATCTTTGAAACCGAGAAAGGCATCTCGATAGGATGGGTTGATACCTTCTGCGAATTCGCCCTCATATTTGTAAAACATGTTGTCATTCAAGTCACCCTTGATCCCAATTCGCAGTCGACGAAAATTAAAACGGTCCTGCGGATTCATACCCCCCACCTCAAGGGGGAACAGAGTCTCAGCGACATTCGGAAATGCCCAGTAGTCAGCGTGGATCCGACCAAAGAATGACATTTTGGGGTTCTTGTGGCTGTGGAACAGCAGGCCGGAAGCATCACCCTCAAGACCTTCCACAGCTTCTCCCTGCTCTTCCACCGTCTCCTCCAACTTGGAGAGACGCTTCTCGACCCCCTCCTCAGATTCTTCCTGCTCTTTCTTGGCGGCCGGTTGTGCTTCGATCTTACCTGCAACGTCTTGTTCAAGTTCTCGCAGACGAAGCTCCATCAACCGAAGCTGTTCCTCAAGGCTCAGTTCGGACTTGTCAGTGTCCTGGTCCCGTAAGGAAAATGCAGCGGATGAAACCAATATCGGTTGGTGGGAAGTAAACGGTTCCTGGGCCAGTACCGAGGTACCGATGCAGATTGCCAATCCCAAGACTGATAATATGAATTTCGCTGACATCGGACTCCTCGCCGGTAGGGAAACATTCCTCGCTCAGGATCAGAGTTCGGAATTTGACGGCTTTTTCGGATAATGGGATCTTGAGTTTTTTAACTTTCTCCCGATCATCAAAAATACAACTGGCAGGATCCCTACAATTTGCCACCGGACCATTCGTAGAATGCGGATAATCGCTAAAGTTTCACATGCACAAACCGTACGATGTAAACGATCGGATTGAGCTGAACTATCCGGAGTTTCAGATGGTCTCGGCTAACGAGTCCAATCAAAAATGGTGACAATCTCGCCATTTTTGATCTGACCGAATTAATCAGGAGAACGCGAATTTCGATCGCTGAGACGGAAGCTTGGCACGAGAGGATTTCCGAATCAGGCGCAGACCACCGGGACAAGTTGGGCTCAATAAATTCAGGGAATCCGGCCAACAAGATAGCTGTCGACGTCGCCGAAACTCGCCCTGAAAAGTGGGGCGTAAAGAATCGCGGGCAGGTTTGTGCTTCAACAAATCGTGAAGCCGAGTTATCAATTGGAAGAGCGTTTCAAATCCGAGATGTCTACCGCAACAGAGTTCGGATCGACTGGGTGAAACGGGGAAGAAGCACACCGGAAACGAGACAATTCAATCGGGCTAACCAGCAATCCAATTGCCTCCACTCGCGTTTCTCACCAGGCTTAGTTTGAATGCACGGATATCGCTTAAACGGAAATGGCAGAACCTAATGTTTTTGCGGCGGCCTCGATGAAGAGTCCGTTTCAAATAGCTTTTGAAAAACCTGTTTGGGACTGGGTAGCCGCCGCGGTAGCGGAGCCGAAGAGAGAGGAAAGGGCTCCGGTCGGGCTTGATCGCTTGGCACGTTGACGGTCCTGACATCGAAAGAGTTCCCAAGCGGTCGAGCGTCGGTAAACGACGTCATCACTCCCTGGGGAATGGGCATCGCCGGGTAGTAAGGGGCGGGTGGTGGAACAGCCAGCTGGGGTGCGGGCGGTGGAACAGCCAACCTGGGTGCGGGCGGTGGAACAGCCAACCTGGGGGCAGGCGGTGGAACAGCCAACTGTCGGGCGTGGTGGCTTTGAGTTGGCAATCGAGTTTGGGAATGCTCGTAACGTTGGATGGGGGCAACCGTGGCATTTGCTGTCGCCTCGTTGTAGATATTATCTTGAGGGCGAGGGATGTCGGTTGCCTTCGGGGGCATTGGCAAAGGATCGACCAACTTAAATGGAGTAGTTTTCGGAGCCGTTTTGACTCCCTGTGGACCTTCGGCCGCCGGCGGATTGTTTTGCTGCTCCAAAGATGTACATGCCGATTCACAAACCGGTTCCGTGACCTTCCAGACGTAGGAACACTGACGACATTCGAAAGTACGTTTTTCCAGACGATTGACGGTTCGCGATTTCGAGCAGATTGGCGGGCGGTCTTGCTGCCAGGGAAACCGGACTTTTGGGAGGCAGACAATCTCTTGTTTTGCTTGGTAAGACGATTTTTCGACGGCGATTTCCCTCGTCTCAAGCACACATTGGTATCCATCGCAGTGTGGGCATTGTTTCTCGCAAGTGCCGCAATCGCATGGCGTTCCTCGCGTTTGGGCTTGAACGCAATTTTCGCAACCGCATTCTGTCTGGGACAACCAAGCCGACTGAAGGTCTCGAGGGCCTGCGAAAATTGAGAGGATGAGCAGGAAGCCTAAGTAGCCTGTGAAGTTTAAAAAAGTATTTCTTCTCATTTTGTCATCAATGTCGTCGGACGGTTTTGTGAACGAGCGTCTGTGGAATTCGAATCAATCTAATGGTGCCGCATCGCACCACGCATCCGCGCCGCTCGGATCAAAAATCGATCATGAAGCGCATGCCGATGATTCCGAAATCACCGAATCCCCGGTATTCTCGGTCGATGTTGCCGCGAATGTAGTTAAATTGCAATCTGGCTTGGGAATTCCAATGCCAATTGACGCCCAACGTGAACGAATCACCCTCGCCACCAACGATGTCGCTGTGGTTGAGATCAAGAAACGAGTAACGGGCCGCCACTTGCCAGGCACCCCAGCCTTTTTGGATATTGTCCTGATCGTCGCGCACCAAGAAAAAGTTTTCAAATGGTTGCACACGGCCGATCGTACCGCGGTTGCGATTCCAGGGAATATGTTCACCTGTCAAAAAATATGACGCTTGAACATAACCTCCATCAAAATTGATGTTGGTGACCGGAGCGGATGAGTCACGGTTGACCCAAGCCGCCATGTATTCGCTGACGATTTGGAAGGCTCCGACGTTCAGCACCGATTCAATGCCGATCAAGCCGTTACGTTTGGCTCCCCAGATCAGTCCGGTGTCGTACCAAGGGCGGTTCGTCTGCGATTCCGGCCGCGTCGCATAGACCGAGGGACCGAAAAAGTTACCCGGTCGCCCGTCAAGCGCGCCGACGGATCCGCTGATTCCAAGATGAAAATATCCTCGACCACCAGATGATTCGTCATACCAGATCGTTGAAGCCAATCGCCCTGCAAATTCTCCTTGGTAATGATCGCCAACATACCCAGATGTTCCAGGGCTCAATTGCTGACCCCAAACGCCCCAGCGCCAATTGAATTTTTGATCCCGGCTCAGTCCATTGCTGGAAATGCCCAGTCTTCGGTTATCCCGGTTGAAGGCCTGCGAAGCGAGTGAGCGTTCCATAAACACGGTCTGGTTACTGGAGTTCAACTGATCAAGTGCGTAAGGCCGCTTCTGAAAACCGATAATGACCGTGTTTAGAAAAGGTGTGTCGCGAAAACCAAGGTAGGCATCGCGATACAACGGAACTTGATCGTTCGCGAAATCTGCCTCAAGTTCGTAGAACATGTTGTCGTGAATGTCACCTTTTACGCCCAACCTCAAACGCCGCAAAATAAAACGATCTTGGGGGTTGCCGTAGCCCCCCACAAAGGGAAAGTTCCCCACTACGGGAGAAAACCAGTAGGGCCCCGATTCGAGGGGAAAAAGCGTTTCCTCGGCATATGGGAAAGCCCAGTAATCGGTCTGAATCCGCCCAGTCAGAACCATCTTTGGGGTTTTATGACTATGTCGAACGAAAGATGGGATCGCGTCCAGAACGCCGCTTAAGGATTGTCCCTGGTTCTTCAGGTCGTTCTCGATCGTATCCAATCGATCCAGCGTCGGCTGAAGTTGCGTATTTGGTCGGTTCAAATCGACCGCTGGCTTGATTTTCTCTTCAACTTCAAATTCCAGTTCGCGTAATCGTAGCTGCATCCTTTGGAGTTGTTCTTCAAGCTCCTTGTAGTCGTCTGTTTGTATTCCTTCGTCGTGGAGCCAATACGAGACAACTTTGGTTTGGCCAATTTCGGCGGGCACGGTTTCGGCGTCCGGCATGGGTTGCTGACCCTGAGCCACACCGACTCCCAAGAGCGAGACTGACGACAATAATTACTGTTCGAGCTAGATACCGCTGAATCCGTAAACCTTGGCCCACTTTAAAATAATCGGACTATGGGGTTTAGGAATTGAACGTTGTTGGTATCAATCAGTAAAAATATCCGGATTACGAAAACCTTGACGGTCGCGGGAATGCACAATGCGTGTGCACCCCAATGATGAGCAGTCGTCGCGGAATTTCTGAGCTTCTTGACTGAATTGTCGCCAAACCAGCTGTTGGGCGACTTCGCTATCATTTTTCTCAGGGTCTGAACCTCGCTCGGATTACGCCGTCACCGACGCACCGGGTCGCCTAACCTGTTTTACTCAAAGTCCACTCGGGGGCACCTTCCATATTGGATTGGCAGGTTTCATGACCTGCCAATCCAAAGTTAAATCGAGTTGAGTTGGCGACGACCGACAGGCTTTGGCAAAATTAACGCGGCGTGATTCCCATCGGCCAAACCAAAACTAGTCGGAAATATCTTCCCATTCGACATCCACTAAAATGTTTCCTGAGGGTTGCCATGTATAGATATCCATAAGGTCTAGGACTTGGTCGAATCCAGTTCCGCCGTTGACTTGCAGGAAACCGTCACTGTAGGTTATGCCGCTGGTGTCCAATCTGACGATGTCATCGCCGCCAGCAAGATCGATGTTGGTGTTATCGATGATCGTCACTCCTCCTGCCTCTCTGGAACCAAGCCAGATCTGGTCTGCTCCGCCACCTGTGGAAACTGACAAGTCAACAATCAAGACGTTGTAAATTTCAATTTCATCGTTTAAGCGGCCGGTTGTGATCTTCGCCGTACCGGTATTGAATTCGCTCAAAATGATATCATTGCGTGACTTGGTGGCGCTGCCCACGATGGTCGTCACGTCGGCAGTTGAGTCGGTCAAATGGGCATAAGTTGTATGATTGTTCGCAGAGTACTTGTCTTTGTTGTCGAGCTCGATGGATAGGTTTCCGGCGATCATTGAATCGCGAACGCCGATGTAGTAGCCAACATCGATTGCCGCAAAGTCGCCCAAAATTCGCGAATCTTTCAGTGTAATCGTCTCCCGCCCAGCGTCTCCATCTACGAACACGTCTTTGACTGATTGGAGGTCTTTGAACTCAACGACATCGTTGCCTGCGCCCATGTAGCATTTTATTGATTGGATCCCTCTCGATCTTGTTGTGTTGAAGAAAACCAGCGACTGGCCATTGACCTTTGTTTTGTTTTTCCCCTCAATGGAAACGTTAGGATAGCCACTCCTGATTCTGATCGAATCTCCGCGCGAGGAACCGACAATCGTCAACTCTCCCGTTATTCTGTTAAAGTTTGCGCTTACCTGCCCGGTGCCAAAATTGCTCTGTGCACGAAGTCCGTTGGCATGCACCAGCACAAATGCTGAGGTTAACAAAACGACGGACGCGACTTTAGTAACGAGATACATGACATGTTCCTGTTCTTTTAAATGTTGATTCATCTTGGCAAGTAGTTTCGACTACCCTGACGAATGTCCTCTCCCCACTAAGTGCGAACTCTGCCACATCCGGACGTGGAATTGGAAAAAACGCTCAATTTCTTTGCGCGGACGAATCAACACCGCACTCTGAAAAGACCCGTGTGCCGAAGGTGAAATTCATGGATGCCACATGAACGATCGAGCACTTGATCGAACGGCGTGCCGAGTTCCGAGAGGCCCACTTCGCGAGCGATGGGCTTTTACGAGACGTGCGCGTCGCGAAAACCGAGAGCAAGACGACCGGCCCTTGGCACAAATTTAGGGTGTGGGCGAGATTCCGCGGTCCTCATCTTGTTGTCTGCAACGCGACGGCGGATCACATGGTTTTGCGCGATGGCCTTCGACACAACTTCGCTGGTTGTTTCGGCCTCGCTGGAGCGATGAAATTCAAACATGTTCAAACCGCCAATCCATTGTTGGGGCGGTGTCGAAAACTCTCCGATTAGAGACGGTCGACTCGATTGGGCCGCAATTGGGAGGGGCGGTAGGCAGTGATGAGGTGACGCTGCGGCAGCACCAACCTGCATTTTACGGCCCCCAAGCATGCTGCGTCTTGCGATTTCACTTTGATGCCAGTTTGTCGGCAACTCGGTTGGCGATTCGTTCGATCAACAAGTCAAGTTCTTCTTGGTTGGACAGGTTGATGGAGACCGAATCAGTATCTTCGTTTTTCGGGATGCCGAATGCCCGCGGTACCAGTTTGGCATGCTGCCAGCTCTCTTTAAACGAGACATAGTTTCTCAAATCGTACTGCTTTCGATTCTCCCAACGGGGATCCGGAAATCCCCACGCGTTTCGAAGTTCGAGCAGTTCCCGTCCCTGTTGTTCGGAAAGAAACTCGACGTGCCCGAGTTGCCTGGCCAGGATCAGAATGCGGCAATAGGCATCCAGGATTTCGGTCAGCCAAAAAGCAGTTTCCACATCCGCTTCGTAGCTTACGGTTCCATGATTCGCCAGCACGATGATGTTCGTTTTTTTGACAAATGGCAAAATGGTGTCCGCCAGGGACTGCGAATTAGGTGTTTCGTAACCTGCAATCGGCACTTCACCCAAGAAGATATCGGGTTCGGGTAAGACACAGACGGGGATCGGTTCGCGAGCAACTCCGAATGCCGTCGCATGTGGTGGATGACAATGGACGATGCTGTTGACGTCGGAGCGTTGACGGTAAATCTCGAGGTGAAGCAGGACTTCGCTCGTGCGTCTTCGCGAGCCGGCGATCTGTTCACCGGTCATGTTCACCGTGCAGATGTCATCCGGATTCATGAATCCTTTGCAATGTCTGGTGGGCGTACAAAGGACTTCATTCTCATTCAAGCGAACGGAGATGTTTCCCTCGTTGGCAGCCGCGAAGCCTTTTGCGTAAACCCGTTTGCCGATATCACAAATCTGTTGTTTGACGGATTCCATCTTTAATCGCGCGTTAACTTGGCTGCTGGTTTTAAATAGTGTCTTGTGAGTTGATTGTAACCTTACGGCCCACGACGGATACGTGCCCGCCCGCGATCCAGTTGATCGCCTGCGGTAGCAACACGCATTCTTCTGAAAATATCCGCTTCGCAAGAGTGTCAGGCGTGTCTTCAACCAGCACCGGCACAGCACGTTGGGCGATGATCGGTCCGTGGTCGTATTCATCGTCGACGAAATGAACGGTGCAGCCACTGATTTTGCAGCCGTATTCGACGACCGCTTCGTGAACACGTCTGCCGTAGTGACCCTTGCCACAAAATGCCGGTATGAGACTCGGGTGAATGTTGACCACCCGGTTCTCGAAATCGGCCGGAATGGCGACCCGACGTAGAAAACCGCCCATCACGATCAAGTCGGATTGGACGTTCGCGCGGCAACTGTCGAAAATCAGTTCGCTGAAACGCCTCGATGCCCGGATGCGGTTTTCGATGATCGACGATTTTCGTGTCAATACCGGCCGACATCGCATACTCCACACCGCGTGCGTCCGGGTTATTCGAAATGACTTGCGACGATGTCAGCGTCGAGTTGACCTGCCGAACGTTGGTCGATCAGGTTTTGGAGCGTCGTACCGCCACCCGAAATCAGAACCGTGATGCGAAAAGGGTTCGGCATGAATGAATGTTGATTGAGGAACGTTATCGGTCGCTACGGAAAAATGATCGAATCAGAACGCCCAAGACTTTGAATTTTGAAATCGCCAATGTCGACATTCGGATTCGACGAGCGAATCGTCGGGTGGGGTCAGGTGAAAGTCGAGCTGGCCAGCGTTTCGTTAGTCAGGTAGTCCTGGTTCTCGGTGATGGCTTGTTTTAATTCCACAGATTCGGTCAGCAAATAAAGTTCGATTCGATCCGTTCGCTCCAAATTCATTTCTTTGCGTCGATCCTGAACGATTCGGTTGACGTCCCGAGCCAACCCGGCGCGGATCAACTGGGGAGTGAGTTCGGTAGACAACACGACGACGGTCTGCGGGCCTTGGGCAGCGGCCCAGCCATCGTTGGCTTGCAGTCGAACTTCAACGTCATCGGAATCCAGTTCGATCGGTTGGCCAGCCACATCTGCAGCGTCGTTTTCGCATGGTTGTTTTAATTCGGCGAAAGATTTCAGCACCGTTGGCTTCTGAAAATGCCTGTTTGACTTTTGGCATCAGCTTGCCCACGCGGGGGCCAAGTCGTTTGAAATTCGGAACGATCTGGTAGGTCACGTACTTCCAGCGTCCGCTCGTATAGTTGACGTCCTGGACGTTCAGCTCCGTTTTGAGTAACTCGGCATGGGCTTCCAGCCAGTGCTTGATCGGTCGTATCGTTCAGGATCACGGTGACCCCCGAAAATGGTTGGCGAACTTTCAGTTGGCGTTCATTCGAGCGGACAATCCCAACGAGGCAATCTCACGCAACAGGTTCATTCTTCGAGATAGCTCTTCATCGATCACGTTTTTGTTCGGAGTCGGATAATCCGCAAGATGAACGCTTTCAACTGTACTCGCATTAAAAGGGCGGATCAGGTTTTGCCAGATATTCTCGGCAACGAACGGCACGAACGGAGCGATCACTTTCACTGTCGTTGACAGGCATTCATAGAGCGTCCAGTAGGCGTCCAGTTTGTCCGGGGAATTCTTGTCTTTGGCCCAAAATCGGTCACGACTTCGCCGGACGTACCAGTTGCTGAGCGCATCGACAAACGCAGTGATTTTTGCGCAAGCGCCAAAAATTGTCGTAGGCGTCCATGTGCTTCGATGACATCGTGCACGGTCTGGTGGAGTTCGCTCAGAACCCAGCGGTCGAGTTCACTCCGCTCCGAAACCGAGCGATAGCCGCGACCGTTCGATAGAGCTGTCGAAGCCAGTTGTCCCGGGTCGGCAAAGGAATCTGGTGAAAAGCCATCGATGTTGGCGTACAGAATGAAGAAGCTGTAAACATTCCAAAGACGCAACAGGAACTCCGGAATGCTCTCTTTGATCGCTTGTTCACGATATCGAATGGCTGTCCACGGCGGCTGGTTGGCGAAGTAGAAATACCATCGCAAAGCATCGGCACCGTACTTGTCAAAGATCTCGCTCGGTTCGCGGTAATTCTTCTTCTGCTTGCTCATCTTCTTACCGTCTTCACCAAGCATCAAACCGAGAACGATACAGTTCCTGAAGGGATGGGGAAATTCGGTCGCCGGAACGTTAGCTGCGTCCCCACTAAACATCAACGTGCTGATCGCCAGTTGGCTGTAAAACCAGCCGCGAGTCTGATCCAGTGCCTCGCTGATGAAATCGGCGGGGAACTGCGACTCAAACTGCTCGACCCCGGAATGTGGGTAGCCCCATTGGGCAAACGGCATTGCACCGCTGTCATACCAACAGTCGATGACTTCGGTGACCCGGTTCATGCGACCGCCCGCCTGAAACGGTGAATCGTAGGTCACGCAGTCGATGTAGGGTTTGTGCACGCGCAGATCGTTGCTCAAATCCGGGTCAGCGGCCTTCGCCTGATCCCAGACTTCCGTGCCGGCGATGCCGGGTTTGTTTAAAAGTTCGTCGTACGAGGCAATGGCCTCGGCTTGACCCGTTTTGTCGCAAACCCAGATCGGCAGCGGCGTGCCCCAATACCGTTCGCGCGACAGGGCCCAATCGACGTTGGATTCCAGGAAGTTTCCGAAATCGACCGTCTTTGATGTGCTCGGGCAGCCAATTGATCTGCTGATTGTTAGCCAGCATCTGGTCTTTGAACTGCGTGGTCCGAATGAACCAGCTTTCGCGCGGATACTGGATCAGTGGGTCTTCATCGGCCCGCCAGCAGAATGGATATTCGTGTTTGTATTGCTCCTGATGATAGAGTTTCCCTTCTTCTTTCAGCCGCCGCACGATCGGTTTGTCGGCGTCCTTGACCCACTGGCCTTCGAAATCGGGCGCTTCGGAAGTGAATTTGCCGTTGGGGCCAACGGCACAGATCATCTGGGGGCCC
This sequence comes from Pirellulaceae bacterium, assembly GCA_942492215.1. GTDB lineage: Bacteria > Planctomycetota > Planctomycetia > Pirellulales > Pirellulaceae > Mariniblastus. Next base: position 106,085 of record CALODY010000006.1, on the reverse strand, counting down.
CTGCCCTGCTTCGAAACGATCTGTTCGGCAACCAGCAACTCGTAATCGACTTCGCCAAAAGCCGGAGCTTCATGGACCGCCCCGAACCGCTCTCGGTCGTGACAAAATCGGCGGCAGTGACGCGCCACGCGAGATGTTGTCGTTGCCCCGTCTTGAGCTGTCCTGTTTCTTCCCCCATCGTCTCGTAGTAATAATCAAACGGCGGCCGATAACGCAAGCCGACCAGTTCCGAGCCCTGGCAAAGTGGATATGACTTTCCAACTCGCGTTTGACTTTCTTGCCGAGATGACGTCGACCAGTTCTTTGCAAAGATCAAATGCTGGTCCAGCTCGGCGTCGTAGACCGTGGCGTATTCGATTTCGGGTTGACCGCGGCAAACTGGTTGCTGGGCAGCGTCCAGGGGCGTCGTGGTCCAGACCAGCAGGCTGGTATTCTTCCCGATCGAGCAATGGAAACAGCACATAGACGCTGGGATCCATCACCGTCTTGTAGCCCTGGCCAACTTCGCCGCTGCTGAGCGCCGTGCCGCCCTGCGCCCACCACCAGATGATTTTGTGACCTTGGTAGAGCAGGCCGCGATCAAACAGGTTTTTTAGCGACCACCAAACCGATTCAATATACGATTGGTGATAGGTGACGTAAGCCTCGTCCAGCTTGACCCAAAATCCCAAGCCGCTCGGTAAGCTGCTTCCCATTGCTGCATGTACTGCCAAACACTTTGTTGGCATTTGTGAATAAAGGGTTCAACGCCGAAATTGACGATTTCCTCTTTTGAGTGAATTCCCAGTTCTTTGCAGACTTCCACTTCGACCGGCAATCCGTGCGTATCCCAGCCCGCCTTGCGTTCGCAATAGAATCCGCGCATGGTCTTGTAACGAGGGAAACAGATCCTTGATGGCGCGCGTCAGGCAGTGGCCCGGATGGGGTTTGCCGTTGGCCGTCGGCGGACCCTCGTAAAAAACGTAGTTGGAATTTCCGCTGCGTTGTTGAAGTGATTTCCTGTAGATTTCGTGTTTTCGCCAAAAATCCAGAATGGACTCTTCCTGTTGCGGAAAACTCACGTTGTTTTCGACAGGCTGGAATCCTCTGGGCTTATCGTCACGCATCGAAATGGCTCGGCTGATAAAGACAGGACTGAATTATGATCTCGGGCCGAGATTGCCTTCGGGAAACTCAGGCGAAATATACTTTGCAGAGCAAATCCGCCGACCAAGATAAAGGAAAAAGCCGATTGCAACCCAATCGGCTTGATACTGCTGCCCGAGATTATCCATGAATCAAGAGGGCCTGTAAATGACGAATTCTCACTCGTCACTGGCAGTCCACCGAGACGATCAGGAGCTCTTTTTCTTTTTGGGCTTTTTCTCTGCAGCTTTGTCGGCCGCAGATTTTCGGGGTGCAATTTTCGACGGATCGGTCAGATGTCCAAACTGATCATCGAATTCCTCGCCGTACTGATCGTCTTCCAGATCGTATTCGCCGACGATTTCTTCTTCGAAATCATCGTCGAAGTCTTCGTCGAAATCGTCTTCATCGAACTCGTCGACGACTTCCACGTCCAGATGGTCTTCGACGAGTCCAGCGACTCCATCCACGAGATCGTCGTCGTCCAGGGATTCACCATCGGTCTCAGGATCATCGTCGAGTGGATCATCAATTATGTTTTCATCAGCCATTTTCGTTTCGGTCTCTGTTCGGTTTGCGGCGGTATGGAACGTGAGCGCGCCGGTGTCCCCTGCTCATCGTGCCAGAGGCAGATCGCTCGCGAAGCATTTCTACCAAAAAGAATAGGAATCGGCAGTTCTTCGTCAACCTTGAACAGTGTCGTTAATTCGCGCCGACAAGTTTTCAAGACAACTCAATATGTTATCCAGAAGGCCAAAAAAAGTAATGTGGTGTAGGTCGAAAACGGCGCAAAAAAAGACAGGACCGGCGAGAAATGCCGATCCTGTCCAACACGGGGTGAGAAAGCCTTGGTGATAGCGGCGTTTTTACCGCCAGTTAATCGTAAGTCGAATTTTCGATCAATTTGGCAGGTATCCCGAGAGAGCCAGGCAATATTTTCAATCCTTGGGGTGACCATCGCAGGATTTTCCGTTGGTAGGAGTTGTGACGGCGAAAAAGCCAGTCAGCGAGGTTAAACGGGCAAACTTTGACAAGGAGAGCGTCGGATTCTGCACTCAGAATCAACGAATAACGAAGCCATCGAGCTCTCGCTCTGGGCAGCCGAGGTTTTACGTGTGATACTCGGAATTGAAGCGAACATAATCCACGGTCAGGTCGCTGGTCCAATGTTGAGCAGAACCGGGACCTGTGCCGATCGAAAACTCGATGGTCGTCTCAAACGCTGTTCTTATCGCTTCGCTTACCTCTCCAGCCTTGAACTCGACCGGTGTTCCATTGCGAAAAAGCTCAAAACCATTGACCCGCAGACTGGATTTCTCAGGGTCAAAATGGACGCCGCTGTAACCTGCTGCCGAAACGATTCGGCCCCAGTTGGGGTCGCACCCTGAGACGGCTGTCTTGACAAGAGCACTTTGCGCGATGCAGCGGGCGATAGCGTCCGCAGATTCGTCGTTTGCCGCACCGTCAATGGAAATGGAGATCAGCTTTGATGCGCCTTCTCCGTCCGCAGGGATCATTTTTGCCAAATCAACGCAAGTTGATGTCAGCTCAGCTTCCAACTCACGTAACTCGGACGTCCCCAGCCGACCCGCTTTTGAGGCACCGCTGGCCAGCAGAATGACGGCATCGTTGGTGCTGGTGTGGCCCTCGACGCTAATACAGTTGAAAGACTTCGCGACCACACGTTCCAGCAACAGTTGTGCCGACGCGGAATCCAGTTCGGCGTCGGTCAGGATGACCGCCAACATGGTTGCCATGTTGGGGCCGATCATTCCGGCTCCCTTGGCCATTGCAGCGATCCGAATCTCTGCCGCATTAAGTTCGAGAATGCTTTGGGCGGTTTTGCAGGACTTGTCAGTCGTCAAAATTGCGCGGGAGGCGAGGTCAAAATCTCCTCGCGAAGCACCCAGTTGTGCCACGGCACTGACAATCCCGGGCACTACCTTCTGCATATTCAGCATTTCGCCAATAACGCCAGTGGATAATACTCCACATTGATCCGGATTCGCATGGATCGCTTTGGCCAATTCCACTGCCATTTGTTGATTGTCCTGCGAGCCTTGAAGACCCGTACAGGCGTTTGCGTTTCCAGAGTTGATGACCAATCCACGAAAATCATCACTCGGGGTAATCGCTCGATTCCAATCGATACTGGCGGCCCTGACCACGTTCTGCGTGTACACGCCGGCCGCGACGCAAGGATCCCTTGTTGCAACGACCGCCATATCCAGGTTGCCAGACGGTTTGAGGCCGCAACAGATTCCGGCGAACTGAAAACCAATCGGTAAACTCATTTAAAGCAATCCTGTCGTTTCATTGATTCCGTACATGAGGTTGAAATTTTGGACTGCGGCACCAGATGCGCCTTTTATCAGGTTGTCCAAGGCACTTAAAACGACCACAGTCGAACCACATTGTCTAACGGAGATGTCACAAAAGTTAGTCCCCGCAACATCTTTGGTTGCGGGCAGATCGTCAGTCAATCGAACGAATGGCTCTTCGACATAAAATTCTCGCAATTGGTCCATCAACTGATTCGCCGAAACACCCTCGGCGGCGGTCACGTAGATTGTGGATAAGATTCCACGGTCCATTGGAACCAAATGCGGTGTAAAGACGGTTTGAATTTGCTTGCCAGTGAATCGCTCGATGATCTGGTCAATTTCGGGCATATGACGATGGGTGCCAACGCCGTAGGCCGTTGTCGACTCGTTGCATTCGGGGAAGTGAAATTTCAGATTGGTTTTACGACCTGCACCCGAGACCCCTGTTTTGGAGTCCACAATAATCGTCGAATCTTTGATGGAACCATTTTTGATCAATGGAGCCAGCGGCAGCAGGGCTGAACTGGGAAAACATCCAGGATTCGCGACGATCGGTGAACTGCGAATTTCTTCGCGAAAAAGTTCCGGGATACCGTACGGTACATGACCGATTCGCCTTGGATCAGGATGGACGACTTCGTACCATTTTTCAAATGTCGCGACGTCATTCAGTCGGTAATCCGCACTGAAGTCGACGACTTTCAGAGGCTGCTTCAACAACTGCCCGACAATCTCCGCCGACGCCGCATGCGGCAGGCAGCAAAACGCACAATCGACCTGGTTGGCGAACTTTGCTACGTCCAACGGTTCGAGGCAAAGGTCAATTTGGCCGCGCAACGCGGGGTGAACCTGACTAACGTGGGGACAATCAGGATCTCGGGACGTCAATTGGCTGATCTCAACGTCCGGGTGACGAAGGAGGATCTTGAGCAGCTCCAACGCGGTATAGCCGGTGGCCCCGACGATTCCAACTCGAATCATTTTGAGTATCCGTGGATTGTTTGGCCAACGATTTTGCCCGGATGAGATGGCGAAATTCTCATCGGCGGAGCGAATGTGGTCAAGGAAAGGTCTTTTGATTTAGTGCGGCACGTTTACTGCTTGTCGAACATTTCCATTTTTGCCAGCTCAAGGCGATGTTCACCCAGTTTGGCGTACACCCGAATGGAAATTGGATGATCGAGTATTTGGGGCAGAATCTCTGCGTATTGAATCGCTTTGCCGGTCTGAGACTTAGCCAGGTTTGCACTTTTCTGCAGCCCATCGCGCCACGCATCATACTTGTCTCCCTCGCCGGAAGGAGCCCGCTTGTTTCTAGCGGCTTCGAGTTCGCTAAATGCAATCAGTTCACGCTGTTTCAACGTTACGGCTAGTTCCGATAGTGCCTGAAGTGACTGGATCGGCTGGGTTTGCCCGTTCGCCAGCAATACGACCACCGCAGCCTGTGCGCGCAGTTTCGACTTCAAATCGGCATTCACTTGGATCCAAACAAATGCATTCTTGTCGGAATCCTTCAACAGGATTCGTCCCGGCAATCCTCGCTGAAAATCAATCACCTTCTGATCAACGTTTGTTTCCACATTTGGAATTCTCATCGGTAGCACTTCGATGGAGATAGATCCCAAATCAGGCAAACTGGAAACTTCCGTTTCAAGTGAAACCGTCAGAGCATCTGCAGTGAGTATCAACGGCTTCAGTAGCAACGGCTCGCGCAACGACAGCCAGGTGTTGAACTCAGGGAGCTTTAGCTTGATCAGGCAGTTGCGGAGGAATGGAGCGTACCGATTGTCCTCTGCTTCCGGAAGCCATTGGAATAGGAATTCCGTATCCGTCTTTTTAAAGGAGGCAATTCTCGCCGGCGTTTCTCTCGGACGACGCCGCACCGTCGCGATCCATTTCTGTTTGTCGTCCTCTGTCCGAACCAGCTCAAAGATTAACTTCGTTTTGCAGACTGCCGGATCCGCGTAAATCTCGGCACCCAGCAGGAACCGGTTATTGATAACCAGGTCACCAATTTTATGTTCCTTGGTGTCCTCGATGGCGGGTAAATCAAACCGCTTTGGAAAATTGACAAATGGATCCTTGTCAGCGGCAGGCTGTTGCCGGCGATCGCCGTCGGTCGCCCTCTCGGTCTGGGCAGCTGCGTTCTTGGAGTCCGTTTCAACGTTTCGCTCCGGGTCTAGGCCGGCATTTTCGTTTTGGTTGGTCGGGTCACTCGCCGCTTCGGGTTGCTCGGGCGGTGCTGCCGGCGACTTGGAAGCCTCAGGTGATTGAATCGACGCAGTTGAGGGGGCTGTTGAATCGGGATGGGAGGTGGTTTTATCAAGAGCGGTTGTGGTTGGAGGTTGCTCGATCACAGGCTTCCGATCTTTGCTACTCTGCTCGGAACCTCTCGACGGAACGACTTGCGAAATCATCCGTTTCATTGCATCGGTATCACTGAAATCAGGTTTTTTCAGTTTTTCCGGTGATCGATTCTCGCCCGTGGCCGATTGAGGATCTGGTTCATCGGCGGTTCGATTCGCCAAATCATTTGCGTCCGGTTTTCGTGGATTCCGTCGCTTGTTCCGGTTCGACGACTGCTTGCCCGCGTCCGTGGAATTCTTTGGCGCCGTGACCATTTTCTCCGCCTGCGCCCTATTCGACCATTGATGGTAGCCCCACGTCACGCCACTCACCGTGATCAATACCAGCACGGTGATCATTGCCATTAACGCGACCGTGTGTTCCTGAGCGAACCGAGCTATCGGACCGGCCGGTTCCACAAACTCTTCTTCTGCAAATTCCTCATCCGCTCCGCCATCTTCAGTTTGGTGTTTGGTTTTTTGTTCCTCGAAGGAGGTCGCCGCCAGCGGTTGGTCAAAATCGTCTTTTTGATCCAAACCAAAGTCATCGTTCATCACTTCGGCATTCGCGCCGCCTCCATGAACCTCCAGCCAATCTCCTAATTCGCTACTGATGTTTGCTAACGATTCGCTGTTTCCGGAAGACAAGCGATCCAGGATCGTTGACAATGATTCCGAGGAGTCCGACGGCGCCGCTCCTTCCAGAAGTGATTTGGCGACTTTGGCGATGGCTTGAAAATCGGTGAGATCGTTTGGGTTAGACCTGGAACGCACGGCAGATTCTGCCAAGTGTTGTATCTTGACTGTTTTGTCGCTCCCGATGATCAGGTCTTTGCAAGTGAGATCGCCGTGCATGACATCGTTGTCATGCGCGTATTGCGTCGCTGCGATTGCTTGCTGGACGATTCGAGCAACATCCGTTTCGGAGAGCGATTCCCGAGGCACGTCCTGAAGCGATGATCCGTCGACGTGTTCGGTAACCAGAAAGTACCGTCCGCCTTCCTGGTCAATATCGAATACGTGGACCAGATTGGGATGATCGAGATTAGAAGCCGAACTGGCCTTCTGGATGAACAATTCGCAACGACTTTTATCCTTTGTCAGATCGGCCGGCAGGATCTGAATCTCGACCTTGCGTCCAAGCTGGGTATGGATCGCGAGAAAGCGATCACCCAACTCATCCCGCTTTGTCCGCTCAAGTAATCGATAACTTCCGATGTCCAGGCGGGTACGCCCAGACATTATGTATTTGGCCTGCCACTTGGTGAGGAGTTGATCGCGCACCATTTTCGAAGCAAGTTCAGCGGGATCTTTGGCATCAATCGCCGCCAGCCATTGCGCGAATCGATCGGAATCAATCACACGGCTTTTTTTGACCGCGGCGATAAAGTCAATTTTCGAAAAATCTGCCATTAATCATTAAGATTCTTAGTGGGCAATCGATTGCCAATTTTGTTTTCGGGTCCACATTTCGCGAGTAACACCGAGACGAAATTCGGTGTCGTAACTTACCGAGATCATTTTCGCCCCCAACAGTCGAAACTTCAACCATCGAAATCGGATGCCATCGGGTTCCAGGGCACCAGCGAATCGTTTTGTTTTGATTTTTCTGCAAGAATTTACCTGCCGCATGCGTGGCCGAATTTACGACGGCGACCGCACGATTTGCGAGTATGCTTTGCTGATCTGCCGGGCGCATTGGCGGTCGGAGAAGCGAGTTAAAGCAATTTTTCGCAATCGCTTAGAGATTAACTTTCTTTCTGATTCGTTTTCAAGTAATTCCAGGCAGCGAATTGCAAACGCCTGACTCTCAGCCGGTTGCAGCAGATTTGAACCATCGAAATTTGACAAGATTTCCGGCGAACCACCGATTCGTGTCGTAATCAATGGCAAACCGGTGGCAGCGGCTTCCAGCAGCACTCGCCCCAACGGTTCTTGTCGCGCAGGGTGAAGCAAGACGGTTGCCTGCCGCATCAATCGCGCGACGTCGTGGCAACGCCCAAGCCAGTGGATGCGATCGGCAGAGCACGATTGGTCGGCAATGTGATGCAAGCGGTTTTCGAACTCGATGGCCTCGGATTTCCCCGAGTGACGCTGGCCGACGATGATTAAGTGGCAATCCGATCGAGAATCCGCAATTTGGACAAAAGCTTCAATCAAAATGTCAACGCCCTTGCGCATGCCTAGCTGGCCGACGAATAAAAGCAGCGGGCAATCTGCCGGGATGCCAAGTTCATTTCGAATCGATGCTTCAGGCGAGTTCATCGTCGGTGAAAAGTGTTCCAAATCAACACCGTTATAGATGACCTGGATTTTTCTTGCATCGATGCCCTGCGCAATATGCCAGTCGCGAGTCACCTGGGAGACGGCAATGATCGTTTCCAACTGGTTGATATCCGCGATCGCCTGGCGGCTGAGCTTCATGATGTCTCGGAGGTGGCCCAATCCTGGAATTCCCAGCTCATGCACTAACGGCCCACACAAACGACTGGTCGAAAGACTGTTGCAATGGACCAGCGAAGGTTGCTGTTCCCTGATCAGTCGCTTCAGCCGGTCCCGTTTCAAGGTTTGGGACAGCGGTTTGCCTTGGCTATCCGCGGTCTCAAACGGAACGGTAACCAGGCCCAGATCATTCAGCGACGATTCGAATTCGGTGTGTCGAGGAACCGCAACGGTCAAATCCCAACCCTGTTTGTCCAAGTAGCCGGCGATTGCCAAGAAAGATCGCTCACCGCCATTGAGAATTCCGTATTCAGTGACGACTAGCACACGCGGGGGCTCGGACCGCGATTTAGGGCGCACAGGGTCTGGCACCTGGTCTCCAATTCGGACGTACAATCTGCAATGGTAACAGGACGCGATTCTGCCGAATCAGGATACGGTCCAGGTATCACCGCTGTTGAAAAGTTTTTCCAGATCGCCGTCGCCAAACTGTTGCTTGGAATCCTGGACTTGCTGATTCAGCAGCGAGTCATAAGAGGGCCGATCCACATCCCGAAAGATGCCGATCGGTTCCGGGAATTCCGGTTGTCGAAGTCGGCTGAGCAGGAATGCCAACTGAGAATTAGGTGCTTTCTCATCGTGGAACAGCAGGTCGTCATGGGCCACACTTCCGTCCAGGTCGACAACTTCGGGGGTGAACCCGTTGAGACGAATGCCCTTGCTGCCACCGCTGAACACCAAAGGTTTGCCGTGTTCGAGGTAAACCGTGGCGTCATCCTTGGTGGATTTGTCCTTGGCGTAATCCCAGATGCCATCGTTAAAAACGTTGCAGTTTTGATAGACTTCGATGAAAGACGTACCGCGATGTTTCGAAGCCCGCGTTAGCATCTCAACGAGATGTTTAATGTTGGTATCAATGGATCTGGCGACAAACGTTGCCTCGGCGGCGATCGCGACGGAAATTGGGTTGAGTGGGTGATCGATGGATCCTCGAGGCGTGCTCTTGGTGACGGCACCCACTTTGGAAGTTGGTGAGTACTGGCCTTTCGTCAATCCGTAGATCGCGTTGTTAAACAATACGATGTTCACATCAACGTTGCGACGAATAATGTGCATGAAATGATTGCCGCCGATGCTTAGCGCATCGCCATCTCCGGTAATTACCCAAATATCCAGTTCGGGGCGAGTCGATTTGAGTCCGGTTGCGAAGGCAGGAGCTCGACCGTGAATACTGTGAATTCCATACGTATTCATGTAATAGGGGAATCGACTGGAACACCCAATGCCTGAAATAAAGACCGTGTCTTCAAGGCTGGCTCCGATTGCCGGAAGCACTTTCTTCATTTGCGCCAGGATAGAATAGTCACCACAACCGGGGCACCAGCGAACGTCCTGGTCGGATGCAAAATCGGCAGCTTTGAGAACAGGTAATTCGGTGCTCATGGTATTTTGGGGAAGTTCAATTCCGCGGTGGTTCTGAATCAGGGCTTTGGGGGATCTCAAACAGCCTACATGAAGTAAACTGCAAATTGGCTTTCGGACGGGCTGAACCCATCAGCTTGTTGAAATTTCTTTGATCGCTTCAACGATCTCGCCGACAACAAATGGTTTCCCTTGGATCTTGTTGAGTCCGATCGCATCGATCAAGTATTTTTGTCGAATCACGGACCTCAATTGTCCTGTGTTAAGTTCGGGAATCAAGACTCGCTCGTATTGGGCGATTAATTTCTCCAGATTGCGGGGGAAAGGATTCAGCCAACGCAGATGTCCATGCCCCACGTCGATGCCTGCTGCGACACAACGCTGTACGGCCGTGTGACAAGTCCCGTACGTGCCACCCCAGCTGAGCACCAGGGTTCCGGTTGGCGAGCCGTCCACTTCCAACTCATCAACGAAGTCGGCTACAAGCTCAACTTTGCGGGCTCGAGTTTCTACCATGAATTGATGATTCTCGGGATCGTAACTCACGTTGCCCGTGCCGTCCTGTTTTTCCAGGCCTCCGACTCGATGCATCAATCCAGCGGTCCCCGGCAATGCCCATGGACGGGCCAGGTGATCATCGCGTTCATAGGGCAGAAAGGCATCGCCATTGGTTTTTGGACCTGGATGCTGAATTTCGATGGTTGGCAATTCGCTGACCTCTGGAATTCGCCACGGCTCGGCTCCGTTAGCGATGTACCCGTCCGACAACAGGATGACCGGGGTCATGAAGCGAGTGGCCACGCGCCAGGCTTCAATCGCCACATCGAAGCAATCACTGGGACTGCGGGCGGCGAGAATCGGGAGCGGTGATTCGCCATTGCGCCCGTACATCGCCATCAGCAAGTCGGATTGCTCGGTTTTCGTCGGCAGTCCCGTACTGGGCCCGCCGCGCTGAACATCAATGATGATCAACGGGAGCTCAAGGATCAGCGCCAGTCCCATCCCTTCGCCTTTGAGGGCGATCCCTGGGCCGCTGCTGGTGGTGATGGCCATGCTACCGCCGAACGCCGCGCCAATCGCCGAACAAACCGCTGCAATTTCATCCTCTGCTTGAAATGTCCTGACACCAAAATTCTTGTGACGACTCAATTCGTGAAGAATATCGCTGGCTGGCGTAATTGGATACGACCCCAGGAAAAGTTCCTTGCCACTGATCTTGGCGGCCGTGATCAGTCCCCAGGACAACGCCTGATTACCCATCACATTCTTGTACTGGCCCGGGGGCAATTCGGCGGCGGGAACACTGAATGTTGAGGCAAAGGCCTCGGTCGTTTCGCCGTAGTTCCATCCGGACTGGAGTGCCAAGCGGTTGGCGTGGGCAATCTCCGGCTTGCTGGCGAACTTGTTATCGATGAATCGCAACGTCGGCGTGACGTCGCGGCCATATAGCCAGAACACCAATCCCATCGCAAAAAAGTTTTTGCAACGATCCGCAAGTTTCGGCGAAAGTTCTGTCGATTCCACCGCATTACGGGTCAGCTTTGTCATGGGTACGTGGATCGTTCGATAAGCTTCGATCGTGCCATCTTCGAGCGGGTTTGAATCCAGCTTTGCCAATTTCAGATCTTTGGCTTCGAAGCTGTCAGAATTGACGATCAAGATTCCTGTTTTCTTCAGGTCGCTGAGATTCGTCACCAGCGCCGCCGGGTTCATGCAAACCAATGCGTCAAGTCCGTCGCCTGGCGTGTAGATTTCTTCCGAAGAAAATTGAACCTGGAACCCACTGACTCCTGCACGAGTGCCCCGCGGTGCACGAATCTCGGCAGGAAAATCCGGGAATGTAGCGACATCGTTTCCGGCCAAGGCCGACGTGTTGGTTAATTGGGTCCCCAATAGTTGCATCCCATCGCCGGAATCACCGGCCAGTCGTACGGTGACGCCAGAGACGGACTCCGTCGGTTTTTTAGTTGCAGGAAACGGATCCGTGAGTTCATTCAAGTCATTGCTGATCATTGTCGGCTCTTATGGACGTGCAAACCGGTTGGACCAAATGCCTGGGACCGATTCGAAAACAAGGCGTCGCCTTATTGGATGGAATGCTGACGAAGTTAATTTTAGCTGCCGGGTCGGCAATTTTTTCAAAAAACGGTGCTCCGACCGGGACGATTGGGAAGTTTATTCCAATTCAAAACCGCATAGTTTCCCAGATATTTACCAATTTCGAAAGGGGGAAATCTCTGTTAGAATTCGCCCCGACCAGTCCCCATTCTACTTCCCAAGGTACGTTGATCCGCGATGGAAAGATCACTTGTTTTGCTGAAACCTGACTGCGTGCAGAGACGATTAATTGGCAAGCTCATCTCGAGGTTCGAAGAGAAAGCAATCAATATCATCGCGATGAAATTGATCCAGGTGACCCCGGAATTGGCCAAGCAGCACTACGCCGAGCACGTGGAAAAGCCGTTTTATCCGGGCTTGGAGGCGTTTATCACCGGCGCTCCGGTGGTGGCGATGATTGTGGAAGGGCTCGAGGTCATTCGTGTGGTTCGCGACATGCTCGGTGCGACCAACGGACTGCAAGCCGCTCCCGGGACCATTCGCGGCGACTTCAGCAGCAGCCGCCAAATGAATCTGGTCCATGCTTCCGACGGTCCGGAAGCCGCTGCCCGCGAAATCTCTCTGTATTTCTCGAAGGACGAAATCTGCGATTATCAACCCGTTTTGACGCCATGGTTCCGGGCGGATGATGAATAGGAAGTGAATCTTTCAAGACTGGCCGATTGCCGGAGTGGGTGACCCTTGGTGCGCAAACAGGCGTTGTTTGGATCATTGGGTTCGCCGCGAGCACTTCGAATGATGCGTTGGTAGCCCGATCGCCAGCCCAGCATTTCAACAAAACTGCATTTCTTGCATGTTCGCTTGGTCGTTTTGAGCCGAGGATCAGGAGGGGACGGTGAGAGAATCCACGCTGATGAGCTTCGCAACTGCTTTCGTTGCTCAATCAAGGATGCCGATGTCGCGGCAGTAGTATTGGCCGTCGTTCATCTGGTCAGCCTTTCCCCAGCGACTAGAATCTGGGAATGGCGTCATCAAATTCTCAACCTGACGAATTGCCTTCCCTGTCTACTTCGATGCTGGAACGGGTCCAGCAGATGCAACCGGAGGCTTGGGCGCGACTGGTCGAGGTGTTCAGCCCGATCGTTTATCGCTGGGCTCGGCAGGCCGGTCTGAACGCCGCCGATTCGGCCGACGTAGTGCAAGACGTTTTTGTTGCCGTCGCCAAAAATATCGGCAATTTCGAGAAACAAAAAAGCAAGGCCAGTTTTCGATCCTGGTTGGCAACGATTACACGCAATCGCGTGCGCGACGTTTTTCGAAAACGAAAACAACATCCCGCCGGGATGGGTGGAACGGAAGCTCTCGAACGATTTCATGAAGTGTCTGATCGCCGCAGCCCTGGTCCGGTTGGCGAATCGAAATCGTCGGAAGTCAGTTTGAACGGGCCTCTGGCAAAGGATCACCGCCTCGAAGAATCCATGAGCCTGGAAAACCTGGAAGGAAGTGTTGCCCGGCGTTTGCTGGAGATTGTCAAAGGCGATTGTGATCCGAAAACGTGGCAAGCATTTTGGTTGACGACCGTCAAAGGAGATTCTGCCGTCGACGTGGCGGATCGGTTGGACATGAATCTGGCCAGCGTCTACCAGGCAAAATCGAGAATTCTTCGCCGGTTACGAAAGCGAATGGACGAACTTCCCTAAGCATTGGCTGAACTTTCCAAGGCCGATGAAGCAATGTGGCTTCGGGTTGATTGTTCCAATGTGAAGATCGGAGGGCCTGAGAACTGCGATCGCAATAGCCGTCGTTTTCTCAAGTTAGTCGATGTTTTCTGTCAAGAAACCGGTGACGACGGACTTATTTCTGAGAAAATCGTCGGTAGTGTCAGACGCCCGCGTTCTTCCTGTACAGATCCGCCTGCAGCCCCAATCAGGAACGAAAGATAGAACATGATCGCGATTTGCCCATCTCAAGAAAAACTCAAGTCACTTTCATTGGGACAACTTTCGGAAGAACAAAGTGATGAATTGCTAACGCATTTGCGAACCTGCCAGAACTGTCAATTGGAACTGTCAACGATTGACGCGGTGGAGGATACGTTCGTGAACCAATTAAGGACCATTTTCGTTCCGGAACCCGACGAATTTGCTCTTGAGCGTGGCTGCCAAATCGCATCGGCGCGAGCGTTGGCGGCGTTAGCCTCCGTCGAGACCGCTGCCGCAGACGTCGGGCGGGCGAACGTGCCGGAGAGAATTGGTGAGTATGAAATCGTTCACCCGTTAGGACACGGCGGGATGGGACACGTGTTCCTGGGGCGACACACCAAACTGGGCCGACCGGTCGCGGTCAAGTTCATTGCTCATCATCGACGTTGGGACAGGACGATGCAGGAACGGTTCGCTTCCGAGATGAAGATGATTGGGGGGTTGAATCACGCCAACATCGTGGCCGCACACGATGCTCGGGATGTTGACGACCTGGCGGTGTTGGTTACCGAATACATTGACGGGATGGACGTTGGCGAAATCGTAAGACGAAATGGCCAATTAAAAGTCGCCGACGCGTGCGCCATCGTCACGGAAGTCTGCAAAGCGCTTGATTACATTGATTCCAAAGGGCTTGTGCACCGCGATATCAAGCCGTCCAACATCATGGTTGACCTAGAGGGTCAAGTGAAACTGCTGGACCTTGGTTTGGCGAGATTGCAAGTCTCGGATGAGGAACTCGGAGAATTCACGGCAACCGGCCAAGCGATCGGTACGGCGGACTATGTGGCACCTGAACAGATCAATGACGGTCGAAACATTGATATTCGGACGGATATTTATGGGCTTGGATGCACCTTCTACAAATTGCTCTGTGGGCAAGCGCCGTTTGCGAACGACAAGCATGTGACAGCGTTTTCAAAAATGAATGCGCATGTCGCGGAACTGGCGCAACCAGTGGATGCGATCAGGAATGACCTGCCCGATGGTTTGGCTCAAATCATTCATCAGATGTTGGAAAAGAATCCTGCGAATCGCCCTCAAACCGCAGGTGAGATAAGCGACCGGCTACGGGCGTTTGTCGAATCGGCAGACCTACGACGATTGGTTGAAGATTCGAAGAGTCAGCCGTTGTCAAATCAGCCGGCGCCAACTCCCCAACCGGCCAAATCTGATACGCAGCCGGAAGCAAGAACTTTCTTGTTTCGCCGCATTCCGCTTTACACGGCCATTGCCGCTTCATTGATCGGCATCCTGTTTGGGTTGTGGATGGGAATCACGATCACTGTCAAAAAGGCGGATGGGACTCAGGCCACCGTTGTTATTCCGGATGGCAGTACGGCGATCGTCGATTCGGAAGGGAACATTGACATCCAGTTGGCAAATGCGGGCGGCCGGTTGAATATCCCCAAAGAAAATGTTGAATTACAGAGCCGTCAGGCCAGCCCAGATGCGGAGAACCATGAGCATCCGTCTTTGGTGAGGACATACAGCGAGTCATTTTCAGTCGGACCTGAGTCATTGCTGTTCGATCGAATCGATATCACTGACTTCATTGACGTGTTTGCCGTCTCCAAGGGAAACTCTAAGAGCCCTTTCGGAAGTTCCGAACTGCAACGAAAGAGAATCGTCGTCAAGAATAAAGTTCTGGCTTTGAATTCCTCGAGGGCGGGCAAGACCCTCTTGTGTGAATTCGACCAAGCCGAACACGAAGCATTGAACGAGGCGCGATTGCAAGGATTGGCGATCGAAATCGAGTTTCATGACGCCAGTCGAAATTTCCTCGAGGATCGAATGAGGATGACGGGCGTTTGGCGAACGGTGATGCAGCGGTTCAAAGGCAAGGTCGCACCGCATAACTCCGAGGATACGGTGCTCTTCTTTCGGGATGAAGTGGTACTGTTTCGAGACGGATGGGCATTTCGATTCAAAATGGATTTACAGCCTGAAGGGTCAAACAGCGGTATCAAGCTTCGTGAACCATCGGGTATGGACAAGAATGCGTTACAGCTGGCCATTTATCGATTTCTCCCCAGCGGCAGACTGGAAATTGCGTTTTCCAACGATCCTCAGGTTGTATTGAATCCCAACTCGATTCCCGGCAGTTTTGAAAATGCAGATTTCTTTGTTCGCCTGGAAAAAGTCAAAACACCGACGACGGAAACACAACGACAGGCATTCGCAATGCTCGGTTCTGCGGAACAGGCGAAGGTCAAATTTGAACTCTACATCGCACAACTACGTCCCGATGGTCTTGATCCCGAATCCGATGACCTGTTAGCGGGAGCACCATCAAAAATGAAGTCGGCAAAGATCGAAGGAACTGATGAAACCATCTGGCTTTCTCCCCAACCGATCGTCACTAACAAAGATGTACTGAAAGCCGAATTTGACCCGGACGGGCAACAGGGACTCATGGTGCTGATGACGTTGACCGACCAGGCTGCGGACCGAGTTTATCTCGCCACGAGGAGAAACATTGACAACTTGATCGCCGTCGTAATCGATGGGAAGGTCGTTTGTGCTCCTCGTATCCAGTCTCCCATTCAAAAGGAACTGGCTATCTCCGGAAACTTTTCAAAAGAACAGGCGACACGAATTTCCGAGGGAGTCGTTCCTGATATTGAGCTTCCTTCGGAGTTACGCAGCGGCCAAAGCGCAAACAGAGCCAAATCCATGAAGAATCTGCAGCAAATCGCGCTTGCTTTTCATAACTATATCGCGGCGTGGAAACGCTTCCCAGCTTCGCAAAACAGAATCAGTGAGGGAAACTCCTTCAGTTGGCGAGTCGCTATTTTGCCTTTCCTGGGACATGCCGGTTTATATGAACAGTTCCACTTCGATGAGCCTTGGGATAGCGAACACAACTCGAAACTGTTGACGAAGATGCCGGATGTTTTTCGTCATCCATCGGCCACGAAAGGCTCCATATTTACCAACTATGTCGGTTTCGCTGGCGACAAATCGGCATTGGGAACAAACGAAGGAACGGTCTTCGCTGATTTCCGCGACGGGCTCTCGAATACGATCTTGTTGATCGAGGCTGATACCGAAATCCCCTGGACGAAACCCGAAGACCTGCCGTTCAATGCGGTGCAGTTGCTTGACTTCAAGCGATTGGACCATCAAGGATTCGCCGCCGCGTCGGCCGATGGCTCTGTCCGGTTCTTGAAGGAGAGCGATGTCGACCTAGAAAAGATGAAGAAGTGGTTGACGCGAGCAGGAGGCGAGGAGCAGGAGATTCCGAACGGTGACTCGTTCCAATCGGTTCCGGCGTTTCGTGGAAATTGAATAATGGGTTCGTTGATGCGTTGATTCGCTTAAGCCCAGATAGCGGTTCGAGTCGAGTCGATTTGGAACGAATCCGAATCAGGTGTGAGGTTATCAAAGAAGATAACATTTACGCCAACTGATAGATTCCAGCTGCTTCGTTTTTCTGGGACTCTGCCCACTTTCGATTGGCTTCCACTGCGTACATCTCACGGTCTTTGTCGAAGAGTTGGTAGTGAACGTTTCGCTGTCGAGGCTCAAAACCCAGCGAGGAAATCGCATGCCGCATTTGATCCAGTGTCAAGTAATGAACGGTGCCGGCGGAGGCGACGACGTTCTCCTCGATCATCAGGCTGCCCATATCATTGGCACCGTAGACGAGCGAAAGTTGTCCGATCTTCAGTCCTTGTGTCACCCAGCTCGATTGGACGTTGGCAAAATTGTCGAGGTACAGCCGTGAAATCGCGAGTGTCTTCAGGTACTCGTACGACCCGACGGGCGGGATATGCTGCATATCCGTATTTTCGGGTTGGAAAGTCCAGCAGATAAACGCTGTGAAACCGCCTGTTTCATCCTGGAGTTGTCGCAGGCGTTCCAAGTGCTCGATTCTTTCCGCCACCGTTTCGATATGGCCGAACATCATCGTGGCGCTGCTGCGACCGCCAAGTTGGTGCCAGACACGCATGACATTCAGCCAGTCGTCGGTCATGACTTTGCCTCGAGTGATTTCATCCCGCACACGGTCGACCAGGATTTCCGCGCCGCCGCCCGGGAGGCTGCCCAGTCCTGCCTTTTGCAGCCTGGAAAGCACTTCTTCCAACGAGCAGTTATTGACCTTGGTGAAATGATAGATTTCCGGCGGGCTGAACCCGTGAATATTGACTTCCGGAAAATGCTGTTTGATGTCGGACAGCATCTCCTCGTACCAGTCAAGTTTGAATTTGGGATGTAAACCACCCTGTAGCAAGATCTGGTTCCCGCCAAGCTCAACCGTTTCCTCGATTTTTTTGAGCAGCTCAGACCGCTCCAGCACGTAGCCTTCTTCGTGTTTCGGGCTGCGATAAAATGCGCAAAAATCGCAAACCGCCGTACAGATGTTGGTGTAGTTGATATTTCGATCGATGTTATAGGTGCGATAATTTTCCGGATGCAACCGACGCGACACCGCGTTGGCAGCCGAACCTAAAGCCGCCAGGTCGTTGCAGTGGATCAGTTCTAGACCTTCTTCAGGTGTCAAACGCTCGCCGGCGACAGCCTTATCCAGCAGTTGTGCAATCATGGAATTGTAAGGGTTGATGGTTAATCAGGGATAACTCGGCAGCATACTGGAAAAACAGTCCCAGTCCGGATTTCTCCTCGGCTGCCATTTGGAAATGAAGTCGATCACGTAGATAGGTGCGGCATTCCTCAAGGGTCAAATTGTAGTCGCCAGCGTAGTGGCTGGCGATCCGTTCAAGGTTGTTCAATCCGCGATCACGGCAGCTCGATAATGTCGAATCAAGTTCATCCAAGTGTTCATGGGATCGGGCTGCCCAAACCGCGAAGACAAAAGGCAAGCCAGTCATCGCGAACCACTCTTCACCCAAGTCCCAGCTGAATATGAACTCGCCTTCATTCACTTTCATCGCTCGATCACCGATGATCAAAACAGCGTCCGTCTCCACGGTTCGCCAATTTTCGTTGATCCCCAGGACCTGGCATTGAGGAAATACCTGGTACTGCTTGGCGAGTAAAATCTGGGACAAGATACAACTCGTCCGTGAGCCTTCATCGAGGGCCAGCGTACGGATCTTCGACGGTTCAACCCGCCCCAGCAGTTTCACGCTCCAAACGGGACCCCGACACCCGATACAGGCGTCAGACACGATCGTGTAGTCGGGATGGTTGGCAGCGACGGACGGAATCAATGCAGCTTCGAGGTGCCCGGCCGCAAGTCGATCAGCGAGTCGGCTGGGGAGATCGTAGACGAGTTCAAACGACTCAGCCCGCTCCGACATGCCTTCCACAAGCGGTTTGGTATTCAGGTAAGAAACGGCGCCTATTTTCGGGCGAGCCATGGATGCCAACAGCGGTCGGAGGGGACGGCGATAAACATATCAGTTTAGACGCCTTGAGCGAGGTCTCAAAGGCAAACTAACTCTCATTTCAACTGCAAATTCGGCGGCGGGTTAACCTTTTGCCGATGAACGAGCTTCGTTCCGGCTGACGGAAAAGCTTGCGGCACGGATCATTGTGAGCGAATTTGGCTTAAAGTTTAACGATCGCGTCATCGTTGACTTGATTACGGGTTGGGCGAACGCCGTAATTCCTGCTTTTTCGGTAAACCCTGATCGCTAATCCAAAAACACGGGGACCAACGGTTATTGGAGGTCGAAAAAATGAGAGTGATTCTTCCCGACAGCAGCAAACCGGAGATTGAGATGCGTATCGTTCCCAGCCTGTTCTTCCTGATGGCTGCCCAGGTTTTGTTTCTGTCATCTGCGAATGCCCAGCAACTCCTCAAAACCATACGGGATTACGGTCTGGAGAAACCGCTTCAGTTTTCACCGGATGACCCTTGGACACGCAGTGAGGTGTTCAACCTCCAAGCGGGATACTCCGGACTCTTCTTCAACTGCGATGGCCAGGAAGACAAACGCTGTTCTCCTTACATTTGCTGGAAAGATACCTGCGACCTCTCGCTCTTTCCTCGTCGCAGTTTGGTCGGAATCTGGGTCAAGGACTGGAGAAATACCCGCCAAAGGGTAATTGATGGAGCTGGAGCTTGTTGCGGTAAAGGGTGTCAGTGCGCCAAATGCAAAAAACAAGGTTGTTCTGAAAACGCTGATCTGCAAACGTGTCAGCTTTCCGTGACGATGCCACAAGTTGAAGTCGCGTTCGAGGATGCCGATGTGAAGGCCATGACAGCAAAAAAAAGCTCGGTCGCGTTGCGTTCAACGCTACAACGATCGCGAGCAGAAAACCCGGAGTCTCTTGCCAGTGAGCGGACGCCTTTAGTTCAAAATCAAACCAAGAACCAACAAACAGCCTCGTCTGTTCCTCCTACGCAACAGCAAGTTACTCGCCGTTACGGGTTGATCTCAGGTAGGACCTTGGATGTCGTCCCGCCTGCAACGACTAGCCAAATCCAGATCGAAACCAAAAAATCACGGTTCGCCGAAGCTTTAGACCTAATTAAAAAGCAACGCTAGCCAGTGTTGGCAATTCGTGTTCGCGTTGTTCCGTCAGATTTATCGGGAGAAAATGGGGCCATTTACGAACAGTTCAAAGCAGCTTGCATTAATCTGCCCTACCCGACGATTAATGACATTTCACGTTGCAGTCATTTGCCTGGGCCCGCCTGTTCATGACGAAGACTGGTCCAGTGCCTGCTCAAGGTCTGAGATAATATCCTGAGAATCTTCGATGCCACAAGCCAGCCGAATCATATTGTCGGTGATGCCAAACGACTGCCGATCATCGGGTGAGTAATTCCAATAGCTCATCACCAGCGGTTGTTCGATCAGCGTCTCGACACCGCCCAAACTGGGCGCGATGCGAGCCAATTTGATGGCATCAATGAAATTTGCCGCCTGTTTCCAATCGGCGTCCTTGATCTCAAACGTGACCAGCCCGCCAAAGCCTCGCATCGTCTGGGTGGCAATCTCATGATAGGGGTGTGATTCGAGGCCCGGGTAGAGCACCCGTGAGACGCGCGGATGCGATTCCAAAAACTCGGCGACTGCTTGTCCGTTTTCGTTGTGGCTGCGCATCCGTAAGCCGAACGTCTTGAGACCGCGCTCAAGCAAATAGCAATTGTGGGGGGAATTCACAGCCCCCATGATGCCTCGCAGTTGAAGCACGGGTGCCAGCTTTTCCTGCGAACCCAGCACGACCCCGGCCAGCAAATCGTTGTGGCCGCCCAGGTATTTCGTCGCCGAATGCAGAACGAAATCGATCCCATACTGGATGGGCTGGATGTTGAACGGAGTCGCCAACGTCGCATCGATCATGGTATCGACATTATGTTTCCTGCCAATCGTGGCAAATCGTTCCAGATCAAGGATGCTCAAGTGGGGGTTGGTCGGAGATTCGCTGACCAGCATTCGAGTCTTGGAATTAATCGCCGATTCCATCGCTTCATAATCACCTGTTTTGACTTGGTGAGTCACCACGCCGAAGCGAGACAGATGTTTGCGACAGTATTCTCGACTACGGTGATAACACTCATCAAAGAAGATGATTTCATCGCCGGCACTCAATTGAGCATTTAGCAGCCCCACGATAGCGGCCATCCCGCTGGAAAAAAGAACTCCCTCTTCGGCACCTTCCAACGCCGCCAGTTTTCGCTCGACGACTTTTTCGCCCGGCACTCCGTAGCGGCCGTACTCTCCGCGATCTTCATCGTTTTCGAGGAAATCAATGATCGATTGCGTATTCTGAAATGTGAACGTTGATGCCAGTGCAATCGGATCGGTAATGCTGTTGATCGGTTTTTGCCGTTGTTCCCCAGCGTGCACCGAAAGTGTTGAATACCCGGAATTCTGTTTCGACGAATGGGGGTTCGTGTCGGTCAACTTCTCATGTTCCTGTTTCGTCAGCATCGCCTACTCCAACCTCAGTTTGGGGATGGTGCCAACTTGCATGGCTAAAGAGCGACCTGACGGGGTCGACAAATCAACATACTCAGCGTGAGTGTAATCTTTGACGGCTCTTTAGCAGATTAAGGCTGCAAGCGGCTACAAATCCCTGTGAGATTGCATTATGCGCGTTTGATTGGTCATTTGCAACCGTTTTTCCATTTGGAAACAACAACGCGATCCTGGCATCGGCCCCACGTGTTCATTCATCTTGGCGAATGCAATACAAGAACTTCTCACCACGCAGAAACAGGTCACTGCCGGCGAATGCGATCGAGGCGCTGAATTGATCTTCGAGCTTGTTGACGGACAACAATTTGGGCAGGTCCGGCTGGCTGATTACAACGGTGATGCCATCACGATCAGTGATAAAAATTTTGCCGTCCGCGGCCACTGGCGAAGCGTAAATGTTCCTTAAACCGCCAATCCGGAATGGCCCCATGGTCTCGTCGCCCGTCTTGGCGGCCACGACTGACAGGATTCCCTGATAATGGCGGAGGAAATACAAACTGCCGCGATAAAGCAGCGGCGAAGGCACATAAGGTGTCCTCTCGACTCGATGCCAAATGACGTTTTCAGTGTTCGTGATATCGCCACTGGCTCCGTCGAGTTTGATTGCGAACATCGCGCGCGTGTCGTAACTACTTCCAACGTATACCAATCCATCATGTGCGATCGGCGTCGCAACCACATTGGCCGACAGTCCTCTGCACTGCCAAATGATTTCTCCGGTTTTTAAATCGTAACCTCGCACGGCGTCGGTACCGGCCACGATGATCTGTGGCTTTCCGTTGTGGTTATAAATAATCGGTGACGCCCACGAGGTGACTTCGTTGCGGTTGATTTTCCAGATCTGCCGTCCATCGGTTTTGTTCAATGCTGCCAGGAACGACTGCCCTTCATGATCCCAATTAACGACGACGGTATCTTCAAACAGGCATGGTGAAGCACCTTCTCCGTGGCCGTGCTTGGAGTTCATTTGGCCCAAAGACTTTTGCCAAACGATGTTGCCGTCGAAATCAAGGCAATAGAGTCCATAGGATCCGAAATAGGCGATGACATGTTTCCCATCGGTTGTTGGAGACGCCGAAGCCAATGACGCCGTATAGTGACCTCCTTCGTGGGGAATCGCTTTGTGGACTGATTTCTCCCATTTGATCTTGCCAGTCTCCCGATCGATCGCCAAGACCACGAATTTGTACATGGAATCGACTTCCAAGTTGTCATGGGAGCCGGGTGCTGTGTCGGGCCGTGGATCAAACTTCGTACCGACGGCCACCGCGGAAGTCAGAAAAACCGTTCCGTCCCAAACCACCGGCGTGGAGTGGCCAAGTCCGGGAATCGATGTTTTCCAGCGAAGGTTCTCTTCCTCGCCCCATTGAGTCGGAGGGGTTGCCGTCGGAGATTCGCCGGTGCCGAGCGGGCCTCGCCATTGGCCCCATTGATCGGGATTTTGCTGAGCCCTGGTGAATCCGCATACGGCCAGACAGGAAACGAGGAACAACATCGTAAGCGGGTCGCGACGAATCATGTTGGCTCCGTTAAAATCACTACGCTTCGTTGTCCTTGCTGTTCGACCTGAGTTTAACAATCTTCCAACAATGGCCAAACTCACTCGCGAAGAACTTGTACGACTTGTCGAACATATCATGTCGGTCAGCGGCTGTGTGGTCGACCTGGACGCTTTGCTCAATCAGTTTGAGGCAAACGTCGAATATCCAAACGCCAGTGAATTGATTTTTAACCCTCCCAGCGGCAAGAAAATGTCAGCGGAAGAGATCGTCGACATCGTTCTGGAACGCCAGTCCGAGTAGGTTGTCCAGGCTGGATGCAAATCGTGTACAATGCCATCAAAAATCTACCGTGAAACAACAGGAACCAAACCATGAACCGACGCATTTTTATCAAATCTGCTTCTATGCTTACCGGAGCCGCCCTGGTTACTCGATTGGAACGTCCGCTGATGGCTTTGGTAAACGACAGTAAGTACGCCGATACGATCGGATTGCAATTGTGGACGGTCCGAAACCAAATGTCAGAAGACCAGCAGAAGACGCTCCAAGCCGTGGTCGATGCGGGTTATAAGCAAGTGGAATTGATGGACACCAAAGACGCCCAAGAACTATTGCCGATTTGCAAGGATCTTGGCCTCAATGTTACCTCTTCATTTATGGACTGGCAGGTCATTGGCAATCCCGAAGCAAAAGATTTGGCGACCGTCGACGAAGTGATTGAGCAAGCAACGGATGCTGGATTAAAGCATCTCGTGTATGGGTATATCGGCAAAGGCCATCGCGAGACTATCGATCAATTCAAGGGACATGCCGAACGCGCCAATGCCGCGGGTGAAAAATGCAAGGCGGCGGGAATCAAACTCTGTTATCACAATCACGCGTTCGAGTTTCAAAAACTGGATGACGAAAAGACGGGCTTCGACGTTTTTATCGAAGAGTTTGACCCAGAGTTGGTGCCTTTTGAATTGGACGTATTCTGGGCGGCCATCGGGGGCTGGGATCCGATCACCACGCTCAAACGACTTGATGGCCGAGTTTCCCAAGTCCATTTAAAGGACTTGAAGGCAGGCACCGGCATCATCTACGACGAAGGCAAGGTGCCCGAAGACGCATTCAAGGAACTGGGGAATGGAACCATCGATATGGCCGAAGTCGTTGAGGTCTCTTCGGATATCGGCGTCGAACAATGCCACGTGGAGCAGGACCAGTCGCCAGATCCCATTGACAGCATTGGTCAGAGCATGAAGTACTTCGGTACTTTGTAGTTGCCTGATCTAGCTCGAACTTGCGAATCACGATTGTCAGATCCAACCGTCATCCTGTCCGAACCAGTTTGGGCAGTTACGACGTTCAGATAGGAAGCTTCGAATTTCGCTCAACAAATGCAAGGTGACGTTGCGTCGTCCGAGGAATTTCAGAAACCGAAAAACGAAGCCTCGGCATATCGAAACAAAGTGACCGATGGCAGCGAATGCAGATCGAACTCTGGCCGACGAAACGGATCCCGAACGGAATTTCTGGTTTCAGAAATTTTGGGCGTTGATGGGGTTGGCGTTGTTTGGCGTCACCTGGAAGTTGTGGACTCCGCAGTCCGTGTTTCCCCAAATCCCGTTCTTTGAGTTTTTGACGTCAATACCGGGGTATATCGATTGGATAGCCCTGTCGGTCACGATCGCTGTTTTGCTGCGTATGTTGCTTGCCAATCGCGATTTTTCAAAACGGTTTTGCCTGGTGGTGTTTTCCGTTGCCACTCTGACGCTGGTCCTTCTGAACCAACACCGCTTGCAGCCTTGGACGTATCAATTTTTAATCTTTGCCGTCATCATGGCCAGTTGTTCCGCAACGAGTTCCTTGCGTTTGATGCGGTGGATTACGGTCAGTATTTACGTCTATTCTGCGATCAGCAAATTCGATTTTCAGTTTGTTGAAACGCTCGGACCCGATTTCGTCGGCGTACTGGCAGGATTTGCCGGGGTCGACACGGCAACCTGGGGCACCACGTGGGGCACGTCACTCGTGCTCCTTTTGCCGGCATTTGAGTTGTTGATGGGGATCGGATTGTCAGTTCGGCGATCGAGGCGTTGGGCACTAGGCGGAATTTTGCTGATGCATGGTTTGTTGATCCTCATCCTTGGGCCGCTCGGTTTGAATCACCAGCCGGGCGTGCTGGTTTGGAACATGTACCTGTTGGGCCAGGCTTGGTTTCTGTTTGGAGATGCTCCACCTGAATTGCCGAGTCGTTCGCCGGATGCGTCACGGCGCAGGCCTTCCTGGTTGCCAGTCTTTGCCATTTGGTTGACGGTTTTTGCGATTGCCTTTCCAAGCACCGTTTCGCTTGAGCTGTGCGATCATTGGCTCGGTTGGGAGGTTTACGCGCCGCGCAACAGTCGAGCGGTTTTGGAATTTTCCGCTCGCGACAGAGACCGCCTTCCCGCGGAGCTACAGCGTCATTGCGTTGGGGACGCTGAGTCGCCGACGCTGACCGAATTCAAGTTTGAAAAATGGTCGCTGGAGGTCTTGGGAGTTCCGATCTATCCCGAGGATAGATTCCAATTCGGTGTAGCAGTCGACGTCGTGCAAACGCATGGCTTGGCAGATTTTCGCATCAAGATTGGGGCGATCTCCAGTCGTGTTTCCGGTAATCGAACTTGGAAAACGATTGACCGAAACGATGAAATAAAAATGCAGCGAAGTCGTTTTTGGCTGAACTCAACAGCCAGACGCTTTTGACTTCACGAGCATAACAGGCGTCCATTGCCAACGCAATCTCGGAGTCAGAGGATGCCGATGAAAAACAAATCGAATCCCTGTTGGACCGTTGGGTGGCATCCATTGAGTTGTGGATTCAAACGTCCCAGAACCTGAAGCTATCCAGTCTCAAAAAAATGCGCAACTTGGATGCAGTTGAACTGCTTCGGCAACGGGATGACTTCAATGAATCGTTGGAATCGGCAACGAATTAATAGGATCCCGCCAACAACAAGCCAACCAATCC
Organism: Pirellulaceae bacterium; assembly: GCA_942492215.1. Taxonomy (GTDB): domain Bacteria; phylum Planctomycetota; class Planctomycetia; order Pirellulales; family Pirellulaceae; genus Mariniblastus. The sequence continues at coordinate 79,989 of CALODY010000006.1, read as the reverse complement.
GTCGAACAAAAGTGAGTTGGAGATTTTTTGGCCGATTGATGCTTCATGCCGCTTTTTGAGAAGGCCTTGGAAAACTGGACAAGTTCGGACCTGGTTTCGATTCGACGTGCGTTTCAAAGACCTTTTTGTTGCACCGTCTTGCCCGTACAAACGGCTGTTGACCTTTCAGCTTTTTCCCTGAGTTGGCCCATGATTCGGCTTCCGACGTGACGTCATTGAGGAGTTTCTGTAAGTCGAGTCGACAATCTTCCAATTTGTCGCGATCCAGTTTTGCCGGGATACGAACTTTGGGTGCGAAGATCATTCGAATACGTGAAAGCGGTCTGGGGATCGCGAATTGATCCCAGGTGTCCAAACGATGAACATTGGAAATCCCAACTCCGATGGGAACGATCGGCATCTTTAACAATGATGATAAATAAACAGGGCCAATTGCCATTTCGCGCCGCGGACCGCGCGGTCCATCGGGAGTGACGGCGATGCTGGAGAATTTGGCATTCTGCTTCATTTGGCGAATCGCCGACGAACCACCGCGATTGGAACTGCCACGTACGATGTGTAAACCGAGTGCGAGCGACGCCTGGTTGACGATTTCACCATCCTTGTGATGTGAACAAAGGACCGTGATCGGCGTATGCCCCCAGCGAGGTAGTACGACCCCGATGTACTCGTGCCAAAATACGTAGATCACATGCTCATTGTATTCCGGTCTTGCCGGGTCCGCTGCACGATCGTAATGGCAGATGCGCAAATTCATCACGTCCAGAACGCGCGGGAATACCATCGCGCCGATCTGACCATAGGTTTTCTGCTTGAAAGTGGCTTCTGACAACTTGTACGGCTTCCTTGCTTGTGAGACTGGTATTTTGAGCCAACGGCGGTTTAATTGAGGACCACCATCCCCGACGTGGTTTTTGAGTTGTTCGAGGCAGGTCTCATGAATCAAAGGGATTGCTTGTGACTAATCTTCATTCCAGGTACCACTAAAAACTTCGGTTGCCGGACCTGTCATAAAAACGTGGTTGTTCTCGTCGTTCCATTCCAGGGTCAGCGTTCCACCCAGCAACTGATTTACAATCGTCCGTTCCGTTCTTCCTGTCAGGACACCCGCAACACAGACGGCGCTGGCGCCGGTGCCGCAGGCCATTGTTTCTCCGCTGCCTCGTTCCCACGTCCGCTGACGAACTTCGCCGCGAGACTTAACCTCGACAAATTCAACATTGGTACGTGCAGGAAACCTGGAATCCATTTCAATTTTTGGACCGACGCCCAGCACCAAATCGTCAGTCGCGCGATCGACAAAGATGATGCAATGGGGGTTGCCCATGGAAACACACGTTACCTGAAACTCATGTCCTCCCGCCGACAAAGGTATGTTGACCACGCGATCATCAAATTCAGGGTTGCCTGAAAGCGTCGTGGGTATTTCCGATGCTAGCAATATCGGCTCTCCCATGTCGACTCGGACCTGACGGACTTTACCGTTTTCCGGTGTCAACTCCAATGCCAAGATTCCGGCACCGGTCTCGATATTTAGCCGCTCTTTTTGGCAAATGTTGTGGTCGAACAGAAATTTGGCGACACAACGGATGCCATTGCCGCACATTTCGGCTTCGCTTCCATCCGCGTTGAACATTTGCATGCAAGCATCGGCAACATCCGAGGGGCGAATCAGGATGAGTCCATCTCCACCAATTCCCTTATGCCGATCAGAAATCGTGATGGCTATCTGGGCGGGGTCGGACGGTGGTTGGTGATTGAAGCAATCGACGTAAATATAGTCGTTGCCCGCCCCGTGCATTTTTGTGAATTGCATGATGCTGCCAAGTTTCGAAAAGGTTTCAATCATTTCAAAGTAATGCATGTCCCTTTGATCGCAAGTGCACCGTTCGTTTATTCCAACCAGGCCTTGGCCTGAACCATCCAGTTTTTTAATCCGAGAGCCCAATTGTCATCGAAGATTTTCTGAAACTGGGCAATGGCTTCGGTTTGACGGCCCAGATCCTCTAGCGCCGTCGCATAATTCAACATCCATTGAGGATTCACCGTGTCCCATTTTGTTGCTTCCGAATACCGAACGCCGGGTCCTCTGAGTCAAACTAGCCAATTCAACGTCAACTCAAGGAACTTCATATCGACATTTTTTTGGCGGCAGTTCTCGAAACGCAATTACAATAGCTCAAAGTTCAACCTGTTCGGGAATGCACTCATGATTTCTACTTTTTCTCGTATCGTCGGCCTGTTCCTGTTTGCGTTGGTGATTGCTCCAACCAACTCATCACTCGCTCAGCAGCGCGATGTCAATCTGGACAAAAGGTACAACGCCTTGGCTTGGATGCAGAATTCTGCGGAATACGCCCAGTTGTGCAAGCAAACCTATCGAATGGCCCTAACCCAGTTGTCCGTCGGCCTCCGAGACAAGAAGTGGTCAGCCGATGAGGTGCAGGACTTCCTGGGTGGCTTCGAAAACAAGACTCCAGCGGTCATTCTTGATGTAGACGAAACCGTGCTGGATAATTCGGCATTCAATGCGCGCAACATCCTGAAGGGCGAAGCGTACAAAACCGAGACGTGGAATGCCTGGTGCGAGGAAGGACAGGCGGACGCGATTCCCGGTTCCCTCGAGTTCGTCAAAGCCGCCCATGCCATGGGCGTGAAGATCTTTTATGTCACCAATCGACGCGACGTCGTCAAAGCTGCGACGGTCAAGAATCTCAGAAGGTTGGGATTTCCGGTCAGCAAATCAACCATGCTGACCAAAAACGCGGACAAAGGCCGCGGCGACGACAAGTTGACTCGTCGAGCGATGATCGCCGAAAAGCATCGGATCATTTTGCTGATCGGTGACAGCATGAGCGACCTTTGCAGTGGCATGGACTCTGACGAAACCGAGGAAAGGAATGAAACCGCCCGAAAAAAAACAGACCTGCTGGGCACGCGTTGGATCGTGATGCCCAATCCTGTGTACGGAGGTTGGGAACGGGCGCTGCCAGAATCGAAAAAGGCATTGAAACCCAAGTTGGCAGATTAGCGCGGTCGTTGACGTCGTGCAAACTCAAGTCAACCGGTTAAATCGAGGCGGCTGCCCGTTTCGTTTTCTTCCTGCTTATCGCTGGAACGAGGGGACTGGTCGGGAGCCACGCCCTGACGACCGTCGGCCTCACGATCCGACGTTTCCAGTGTGTCACTTATCGCGTCCGACGTGTGTTTTTTTCCGCTGACGTGCGCGGCTGATTTTTGACCCAGATCAATTGCCTGATGAGACAATGGAGTACCCGCCGTTCCTGAAATTCCTGCCGTCGGGTCCATTTTCATATTGGCTCACTTACGCGTGCGTATGTTTAGTTTGTCGCCTGCAAATCGTGCCTTAGCGCCACGATTCGTTCGCATCGCCGGGACTCGAATCTTGCGGAACAGGGATGGTGGCACGCCCCCAGTTTCTGGCTGAACTGTTGGGGTCAGGCGGTTCAAACAGTTGCTTGAGAGTGTCATTGATCTGCGGTAGCACGTGCCGATGCGTTTGCGGATTGTCCAGCGTACCATCCACATTGATCCAGAGGATCTGTTGACTGCTGGCTCGATAAAGGTCACTGATTACCGGGATGTTGATCCGATTACGACCCATGATGGAATAAAAATTCAAATCAATATCTCGATCGAGATTCATCTTGCCATTTCCAAGCAACGAAATTGCGTCACCAAGCAGCTCGATGCGGTCGAAATCAATCGTGTCACCGGAAATGGTGAAGTCGACATTGCTGGAATCAAATGCGGTTTGCGTAACTTGTCGTGCCTTCAGGATCTTCAATAGAGACAGAACAATCGGGAGTTCATAAATCTCGGCATCCCGAAGCTGAATCGTCCCGTCACCGCGATACGAATGCAAGCCATGGTAATTGCCCGCCAGACGCATCGCGGCAAAACTCCGGCCGGATACTTCAGAAAACTGTGGAGCAAACTCGCGACAGAACTCTCTCAGGTTCCCATCAGCGAGCGTAGTTTGAAGATAGAATTCGCCGGCAGGACCCGCACTCATCTGGGCATCAAATCGGATAACCCCGCCCTGCATGGAGCCGGTCAGCGAGGCGGGTTGAATTGACCGCAACCCCGGCTGGATTGAAATTCACTGCGGCATCATCATCTGATTGCGGTCGGGCAAATATCCCGACTCCGGTACGATGGTTATCCAGCCAGATCGGACCCTGGACCTTGGTAATCTGGGTGCCGTAGACGGTCAGTGAATCGACATTGAGATCGCCGCGACATTCTGCCCGCCCACCATCATACTGGCCGATGAGTTGCACTTTGCCAAACACATTGGCCAACGGCAGTCCGATCTTCATGCTGGCTTGATTTGTATCGAGGCGCACATTCCAGGCCATGCTGGTCGACCCGTTGTTGGCCAGGTTTGCCGCTTGCTGGGTCGTTGCCTTCAGCCCACGAGCAAATCTGTCAGGCGCTGGGGTTTGCGGATTTTCTCCGGCCAAGGTGACTTCACCCTGGATATTCAACAGTCCATCAAAACTAAGTTGTCGAACCGGCCTCGAGAGCTCAGCCGGTAATGCGGCCAGCAGGTCCTCATCAATTTTGAGTGAAGCAACGAGCAGTTTGGAGAGTTTGAGGGACCAATTGTTGTCCGAATAATTACCATCGCCTTGGCAAACCAACCATGTTCTCTGATGCTTGCCTTCGATATCGACCAGCTCAATTTCGCCGCCGCCGATTTTCACGGTCCCGGTCAGCCGCTTGATTTCAAAAGGAAACCACGTCGGATTGATTGACACAGAATTCGCATTGGCCTCATTGTCGGTCTTGGTCATTTGGGCTTCTACAACGATGTCGCAATGCGACTGTTGCGCCGGCATGGTGAGATCGATCCGCATGGAGTCGATGGTGCCGCGGGGGCGAAAACCGTCCCAGACTTCACGCAGTTTGGGTTGTAATGCAAATTTCAACTGATCGTCCAACGGTACCGATTGGCAATTGAATCGCAAATCGAGCCCGTCGGCGAGATTCCACGTCCCATTGCAGAGAATTTTTCCACTGCTGTTGCTGCCTGCGATCTCCTGGAAAGTGACCCGGTCGTCTTGAGTGCGAATCAGGCCGCTCACATTTTGAATTGGGTAGTCGAAATAGCTGTGTCGCACATTGCACTGTTTGAGGCGAATGTCGAATGCCCTGGTGATCTCATCGCCGGCGGCTCGTTTTTCGATGCGTCCCAATCCTCCGATCCTGCCAGTGGGGTTGAAGTCCCTAACGACTTTGGCCAGCTTCGGATTCGCAGTGAGGGCCTTCAGGAGTTTGTCATCGATCGGTAATTCACCAGGCACAGCAAAATTGACTTCATAGGTTGCCAACGGACCCGGGTTTTTTGCTTTCCCTTTGATTTCGATAATTTGCTGTCCCTCCAACGAACGAACACTAAAGTCGCAATCGTTGCCGTCCAGATTGACGTCGCCTGTGCAGTGATCCAGCTGGTAGGGAAATCGGACAAAGGAAAAGGACATGTCTTTCAGTTGGGCCTGAACTTTCCGCTTCAGCTGATCACCGTCATGATGGAGACTGAAACGGATGTCAACACGCCCTTGAGGTGAATAGTCGCGACAGAATTGTCGGAAATAGGGGGGGAACCAGGTCGAGAGTCTTTGGGTTTCGTTGAAATCGAAATTCTCAACGTCCCCGGTAACTGCCCATTGCTGCCGCTTCAGAAGGCCAATCTGATGATAGTTGACAGAGAACGCACCGGCGCCGAGCCGGCCATTCGCACTGGTCAATTTCAGTTGACGGTTATCGACCTCAAAATCAAGACTGGTTCGCGTGATTGGCATTGGCAGGCGAGGGTCGTCGCACGTGAAATCGGAGAGTTTGCCTTTCAGTCGAAACTCAGGAAGAGTCTCCAAGTCGCCAGAAGCTGATCCCTGAAAATCAAGTACGCCGGAAACGATAGAAGGTGGCCCCAGCGATTGCTGCAAAGATGCAGGCAACAACGCAAGCACGTCTTTGCTCAAGCGGATTCGGTCGCTGGCAAAATCCGAGATCCATGTTTTCAGGATCGGATCGATATAGGCAGCGAACCTCATCTGTCCGACGTTGCCACTTTGAAATTCCCCGCTCAGCTGAAAAATCTCTCGGCCTTCATGTTGAATCGGCACGAGTTGGAGTGAAACATCTGAAACGCGAAGTTGTCGCGGCGGCGAGACCGACGAATCCTCGACTTCAATCTGACAGTCGACGAACGAGAGCGGGACCGCGCCACAGGGTTCCGACTTTAGCATCTTGAAGGCATCGAGCATCCGGAAAAGGTTCCAGGAACCATTTTCATCTCGTTGCAGCCGAATCTTCGCCCGACGAATTTCAATGCCGGTTGGTCTCAATTCACAAGCGATCAAACTTGTGATAGAGACCGGGGCATGAATAAAGGCTTCGTAGATCTCCGCGTGGTCGGGACTGGGCGAGGCGAGCAGATCATTGCCTTGATCCTGCATCACAACGTTGTTAAGCCGTAGGCCTTTGCCCTCGATGAATTGAGCGGCACCAATTTTGATCCGAACGTCACTCTCGGCAAGCTTCGTATCCAGTTGTGCCTGAACTTGACTGCATAGCTCCTGTTGTATTTTCTTCTGAAAATAAACCCAGCCGAGCATTCCCAGCAGTGCGATCAGCAGCATCGCCTTTCCCAGCTTCCAGCCTCCGTGCGCAGCACGCTTGGCCGTGTGACTTGCTGGACGTCGGTAAGGGGGAACGGCCACTGCAGAGACCCGTGACAAAAAAAGAGGATTTTTGGATCACGGATGTTAGTGATTGGTGCACTATCCCGACAGATTGATTTGTTTCAATTTGCGCAGAAAAAAAGCGAGAGCCACAGCTCTCACTTTTGAAATTCTTGCAAACCGACTCAACTTGCTAGCGATCTTAATGGTCGCTGCCACCGCTGAATCCTTGCGGCCGGTAGCCACCCTTGGACTTAAAGTAGGCAATCAGTATTAAGTAGCAAACGAGCATGATTGCGGGAAAGAGGGTTACTTGAGCCAGAGCGGATTGTTTTCCGGTCTTGACGATTTCCCGTATTTCATCTGCTTGCTGCGGATAATTCTCCGAGACTTTTTCGTCGTCGACGGCCGTGTAATCTCCGAGGAAGTATTTATCGTCCTTTTGAATCGTCTCGTAGACGCCGGGCTCTGCATTTTGCAATGCCACCTTGGCGGAGTCTTCTTGCATTTTGCCAATCAATGGCCCACCCATGATCCCCACGGTAAGCATGCCAATTCCAGCGATCGCATTAAGAGTTAACGCACCACCGCGAGGGAACTGCTCAGCAACGACTCCCAATGTTGTGGGCCAGAAATAGGTCTTGGCAACTCCGTACAGGGTTGCCGCGGCGAAGATCGCAAAAAACGTTTGTACAAAAGACAGGCAATACAGCCCCACGATGGCGAGTGCGGCGCAGGTCGCCAACAGTCCCAACGGAGTAAGGGCGCGAATCACGGGGCCAGCAAAAAATCGCAACACCATCATGATTGCCGACGTATAGATTAACACCCATAGCGGGTTAAAACCGGCATTTTTCATGGGCTCTTCCATAATGCCGGTGATCGCTCCGTCGGTGCCCAGTTCGGTCGTCGCCAAAGGCATCATAATGAGGCACAAAAATATCATCATTGGGCGACCAAGGGACTGACAATAGATGCCGTAGGCGACGGTTGTGACAATGATCAAGGTCCAGACCAGGTAGGTTGACCATGCGAAGACGTCGCCGAGTTGACGGAAGATCAAAAAGCCTGCGATGAACGCGCCGACGGCTCCAAATTCTGCCAACATCTCCTTATAAGTCGCGCCACCGGCAACGCGTTCACTGACCGGGAACTTGGCGCCGATGAGCAGTAACAAGTAAATGAAAGCCGGGATCGCAATGATATAGATGAGTAGACGCCAATCGTCTTTGGCAGCGTCCCCCAAACCGATCGTCAACAGCCCACCCAACACCAGTCCGCCCGGCCAGCCGGCGTGAAGAATGTTCAGCCACTTGGTTTTTTCTTTGCTGAAAATGGTTGCGATAACCGGGTTGATAAAGGCTTCGACCGTCCCGTTGCCAAGCCCCAGGATGATTGATCCGTAATACAAATAATCGTAACCCTTGCTCTGGGCTTGTTCCAACGCCACTCCCTCCAGGCCGACGGCATTAACCACGCTGTGCGCGAGCAAAGCCAGCCCGGCATAAACCGCATAGCAAACAAAACTGAAAACCATCGCCGTTCGGTATCCAACTTTGTCGATCACCAGGCTGAAGAGAATAATGCTGATCGCAAACGGCCAGATGCCGGCACCGAACAGCTCTTGGGCTTGTACATTGTCCAGGTCAAAATCTGCCGGCCACATATTGGAGTCATTGATCATGAAGGTTCGCGAAATGAAGGCGAAAGCCGTCGTAATCAGGGCAATGAAACAACCCCAAAACATCAGCTGGGACGGTTTATCTGAATTCGATTTCTCTACAGTTGCGTTCATAGTCAATCAAGCATGAAAAAGGATGGGTGGAAGCCAAACACTCGTGAGGCAAGACGATCCAGTTCTGCCATTCGATCAACTCAGAACCTGAATCCAAGAAAAACAAGCTGGCCCAGTATAACCACGAAAATTCGCGCGTGGAACCAAATCCTTGAGAGGATGTTTGATTTTGAAAATGGCCTCAGTGTTTTCCTTACAAACCACCTCTCTTAACGACTTCATCGTTGGAGATTTCTCGCGATAACCCCATCGTTACGATTCGAGCTTGATAGGTGACGAGCCTATTCCATCACTTCCGGAGTCACGGATCGCAAGTCCATGATGGATGCGGTTCCTGCATTCTTCTCAAACCGCAGCGAACTCGGCAGGTTCAGGACCAGGTTGTCGGCCCCGTCGCGAACGGCATCGGCAAGTTTTGTCCACCAGGAAAACGTCATTGCCTGCCTGGGCCAACGTTGTTTTTTCCAAATTTGAATCATCAGATGCCGCAACAGGATAACCGGTTGGTCTTGAAGTCCGCGACAGTCGATTTCGACATCTCGGCCTGTTTTTACGGCTCGCCAGAGCGGTTTCGTCTGCTCGCCCAGAAAATGCTGATTCTCCTCCGCCTGTTCGCTCAATCGCAAAATGGAATCGCAAATGGATTCGCCGAACCTTTCTCGCAATTCGGGAAGCAATCGATGTCGCAGATAGTTGCGTGAATATCGCAATTCGCGATTCGTCTCGTCGATACAGTACGCCTGGCCGATCTCCTGCAGCCAGCATTGAATCAACTGACGGCGGGTCTGCAGCAGCGGCCGAGCGACAGAAATCGAATCGTCAATTAGTCGAATCGTAGGAATTCCCCGCAGACCCTCCAGCCCAGTCCCTCTCAGAATGCGAAACAGGATGGTTTCGATCTGATCATCGATTGTATGTCCCATCAGGATATATCTCGCACCCACCTCATGGGCGATCCCAGAGAGCTCCCTGTATCGAGTGAGTCTTAGTTTCTCTTCAGAGCAATCGGGATTCAGAATTTTGGTTCGCCGGACAAGCGACTTCAGGCCAAATTTCACAGCGAGTTCGCGAACAAATGACTCGTCACGATCGGAAGCTTCGAAACGTGTGCCATGGTTGATGTGAGCAACGATTAAATTCTTGGGTCCGGTTGAGTGTTGATTTCCAATCTCGATTAGCGTCCGTAATAGTGCGACGCTGTCCGGTCCACCCGAAACGGCAACCAATGCCGGAAAATTAAGCCAGCTTTGCGGTGACAAAATCCTTTCGACGTTGGCTCTGATTTGGTCCCCGAGAGGAGAAAGATTGCGTTTTGAAGTCATAACCGTATTGCAAGATAAGCTGCTTAAAGCCTCGCGTCGTTTCGATTTCCAACGCTTACAGTCGACAAACGGATGCCGATTAAATTGTCATCGGGCGATTTTAAGACTTGATTGTACTTTGTGAGCAGTCTGTTAAGATTGCACTATCGCCGGAATTCCAGCACCGCTTGAATTCAGGTCGTGTTTTCAACAACAGACATTGTGGCACAACGTGTCGCAGGTCGGTTTGAGCTAAGACAAAGAATCCGGTTGGTCACTTCGTTTTGGTTCCCGATTCATTCGATATTGGTTAGACGTGGATTTGATTCATCTCGTTTTGAGCTTTCTGCTTCAGATTTCGCCGTATGTTCGTCGAAGTTCCGAGGTTCCGGTTCGCGATATGCGATCAGGTAGGGAAGACTCGCAAGTTTCCGTTTGGCTGCCAATTATTGGATGGGTTTTTGTTTCAGTTCAGCGAATGCCAGAGTCCAGTTGGCTCCAGTGGCATGTGGTTGAGATCGAGCCGGCAGCTGGTTCGACTCGAGCTGACAGGAAACGGTATCGGGAATCCTCCTGTTGCGGCGATGGAGATTCTCCGATCGCCGCGAAACTCGCTGATGGCAGTCGTTCATCAGCACGTCGAATGCGACAGTAAACCAACCCTCTGCTTCTTTCTCCAAACTCCACCGATCTGCAGCAGTCGTTTGTCGCCATTGCAGATAGGAGCAGTGGATATGACCAACACGGAGTTGCTCTTTGGGCTCGGCGGGCTCATCCTCGGGGGCGGATTGGTGCTGTTTTATTCGTTCGTTGTCGGACGAGGCGCTCAATCGAAAGCCCAATCGATTCTCGATCAGGCTCAACGGGATGCCGATGGTCTCAAGAAGGATGCCGAAATCCAAATGAAGGAGCTGAAGCTCCAGCGCGAGGCCGAAGCAGAGAGAAAAATTGGCGAAATGCGGGAGGCGATGCACCAGCGAGAGCGGTCGCTTGACAAGCGTGAGACGTCACTGGATCAACAGGGTGATGATCTAAAGAAACAGGAGCAGTTCATCGAGTCCTCTCAAAATCGACTGAAGGCAAAACTGGAACAGGTCTCGCAAACCGAAAAGGATCTGAACGTTGTTCTTGAGAAACAGCGCAAACAGCTTCATCAGATTACGGGCCTGAACAAACAGGAAGCCACGGACCGACTGCTTAAATTGCTGGAAGACGAATTAGCCGATGAAGTGGGCGGACGAGTACTGCAGCATGAGCGAAAGATGCAAGAGATCTGCGAGGAAAAGTCCCGCGAAATATTGATCATGACGACCCAACGTTTCGCCGCCAGCCATACTTCGGATCACACCACCAGCACAGTCGATATTCCCAATGACGAAATGAAAGGCCGGATTATCGGTCGTGAGGGGCGCAACATCCGTTCCTTCGAAAAGGAAACCGGTATCGATGTCATTATCGACGATACTCCCGGCGTCGTAATTGTTAGCGGATTCGATCCTGTGCGTCGCGAGGTTGCCAGGCTGTCGCTGGAGAAACTGATTGCCGATGGCCGAATTCATCCCTCGCGGATCGAAGAAGTTGTCAAAGAAACGCAAACGGAAATGGAAACCGTCATCCGGACCAAGGGCACCGAAGCCACGCAAGAGGTCAATATTCTTGGTCTCAAGCAGCCGGTGATCGATTTGCTAGGTCGACTCAATTTTCGGACCAGCTACAGTCAAAACGTTCTGCGTCACAGCATAGAGGTGGCGTTCATTTCAGGTATGTTGGCCGAAATGATGGGACTGGACGGTGAGTTAGCCAAACGCTGCGGGCTACTTCACGATATTGGCAAGGCGGCCGATCACGACATGGAAGGCGGGCATCCAAAGATTGGAGCTGATCTACTAAAACGTTACGGCGAATGCGATGAAGTCGTCCACGCCGCGTTCGGTCATCACGACGAAATCCTGGTCGAATATCCCTACACGGTCATCGTCGCTACCGCCGACGCCTGCAGTGCCTCGCGACCCGGCGCCCGGCGAGAATCGTTGGACCGGTATATCAAACGCATGGAAGAACTTGAGCAAGTTGCCAAAGAATTCAACGGCGTGCGACAAGCGTTTGCAGTGCAGGCGGGTCGGGAAGTGCGTGTGATCGCCAGTGCCAAAGACGCTGACGATGCCAAGGCGGCCAAAATCTGTCGCGATATTGCCGAAGCTTATCAGGAACGGTTGACTTATCCCGGTGAAATCAAAGTGGTCGTCATCCGTGAATCGAGGTTCACAGAATTGGCCCGATAACTTGCCGCTGTTGAGCTATCGGATTCAGGTATTAGGATGAGATCTGATGATTGGGAATGTGGAATTTTGGACCTGATGAATTTCAAATCTTAAAACCTTACCGATCCAAACACCCCCACCGTGACGTACCAACTTTCGCGACCTTTGATTCGACACTCCACTGACAACTAACAACTCTAACCAGTATGCGAATTCTTTTTATCGGTGACATCGTCGGCAAACCCGGCGTCGAAATTACGCTGCGATCGATTCCCGGATTGCGACGGCGAGAATCCATCGACTTGGTAATCGCCAACGGGGAAAACGCGGACCGAGGGACAGGCATCACGCCCTCAATCTATCGGAAGTTGATCGCAGCCGGTGTCGACTGCGTTACCCTGGGAGACCACATCTACAAAAAGAAAGACATCATTTCGATCCTCGAATCGAAAGATAATATTGTGAAACCAGCCAATTATCCGGCCGATGCCCCGGGGAAAACCTGGACGATCGTGAAAACCTCAACCGGCCGACCCGTTGCGGTTTTTTCACTGATGGGGCGCGTTTTCATGAAGCCCGTCGACTGTCCTTTCAAAGCCGCCGAGCGCGTGCTCGCCGAGATCCCCAACGACATCAAAATCCGGTTCTGCGATTTCCACTCAGAAGCGACCAGTGACAAACAGTTGATGGGGCGGTTTCTCGACGGCAAAGTCACCGCAGTTTGTGGGACCCATACGCATGTGCCGACGGCCGACGAACGGGTGCTCGCGGGCGGAACCGCTTTTATTTCCGATGTCGGTATGACTGGCCCCCACGATAGTATCTTAGGCAGGAAATACGAAAAGGTTTTGGAAGCGACGATCACCTTCCGTCCCGTGCCATTCGATGTGGCGACGGGCGATGTTCAGTTGTCCGGCGTTATCATCGACGTGGACCCCCAATCCGGCCAAGGCCAGGGGATTCGCCGTATCAAGATCGATGAACGAACTGCGGATGAGCTTGAGGACGATATGGATGAGTGACATGCTGATGAAGTTGGAGGGAATCGCATGGAGAATGAGTCGGAAAGAAACGGGGCGGATCGAGTACTATTGGCGGCAATCGTTTTCGCTCTCAAGAAACTTCAAATCTCAAATCGTTCGGCTTAATATATTCGAGCCTTCATTGCTCTCTATATGGGCTATCCATTAGGGCCGCCGGTCCGTTTTTTTTTGCCATCCCGGCAAGTTTTCGGGAACCCCGGCACGTTTTGACGGCATTGATGCAAAAAGCGGCGATCCAGCCGCCGCCATGGATGGCTCAATTCTCTGTGCGACAGCAACCCAAAGGCTGCGTTGTCATACTCCAACTGCTCTGCCGCTTGTGTGAACAGGAGCCCGATTTCGAATCTGGCAGGCTGTTTATAATATCGCGATGTACAAATTAATTCAGAGGGCCGTGCGCTCCACAACCCGATTGGATTGATTGACGTGCCGACGTGGATTTTCATCTTGGCCTTCCGAATCCGTATTGCAAGTATCCCGCTGCTATTTGCCGTAACGAATACTAACGACGACGTGCTGGGTAACTGTCGTCTCGCTGTTCAGATTTCAAGCCTCAGTTTTCAACTTCCAACTTTGAAATTGTCCATTCGTGCTATCAGTTTCAGATCTATCTTGCCGCTACGATTCGATCCCGCTACTCTCGCCGCGAAATTCCCCGAGAGCATCCGCACGGGTGCGAAACTCTATTCCAAAACCAAGGAATCAAGATGATCAACGGCAAGACTAGGCGAATTGTCCTCGTGATGGCTCTAGTTACATCCGCCGCGTTTGTCGTTTCGTTCTCGGGCTGCGTCGGTGCCATGTCCCAGCTGATGTACGTTATCAAGGGCCATGACGTTCCGGCGGCCTATTCTGGCCTGGAAGGAAAGCGAGTTGCCGTTGTCTGCGTATCGGACGCTTCGGCATATGGTCCCGATGAATTGACTTACACGGTTTCGCGGGCGATCGGGATAAAGCTCGGCCAGGGAGTAAAAAATATTCAGCTGATTCCAACCGCGGATGTCGAGAATTGGGTTGATGAAAATGGCTGGGATGAAATGGACTTCGGAGCATTAGGGCGGGGAGTAAACGCGGATCGCGTGGTCGCCATTGAGATTGCTTCCTATTCGATTCACGAGGGACCAACAATTTACAAAGGCCGTTCCGAACTGACGGTTACTGTTTACGATTTGGAAAACGAAGCCGGAGCGACAGTTGCCTTCGGATTTGGACCTGAGAATTTTGCGTTCCCCAAAGATGGCCGACCGTCAATTCAATCCAACGATCGACAGTTCGAGGCTTTTTACCTGGCCTACTTGACTAAATACATTTCGAATCAGTTCATCAAACACGATCGATTGGAATCTTTTGCGGCCGACGCGATGATGGACTGACCCCAAGATTTGAGCTGATCCGGTTTCGGCAAACGAGATTGAGGTTGGATCGTGAGGCACCTGCAGAGCACGAAATCACTCCTGTGTCGGTGTTGTTGGAGGCACGTGGTGAGGGGGTTAAACTCGTCCCCAAACGCGGCATATTAATCCGTCGGCACCATCACGGTCCAAATTTGGGTGACCAGTAGTTCGTCTGTCGCCGCGTCCCTCGTTTCGACGTGCATCTTGACGAACCCTTTACCTCCTCTCGGGGATCGCCGTTTTGAGACAATCTTTGCAGCGGCGAAGATGGTAGTTTCAGGCTCGACGGGTTTTTGAAACTGAATTGAATCGACGGCAACACCGACCAGTTGATGAGATCCAAAAGGTCGCGAATCAACAATCAGACGCATCGTTTGGTTGAGCGTGTGCCAACCGCTCGCGACGAGGCGGCCGAACGGCCCTGATTTTGCCGCATCCTCATCGAGGTGCATGGGTTGTGGATCAAATTCCATCGCAAATTGCTTGATTTTTTCGGTCGAGATTAGAAACTCAGCGGTTTTGAAGGTCTGGCCTTCCCGGATTTCATCAAAACAAAAAGGATTCGTCATCGGCTGCCGCTGCAATCAGAATGGGATTTCACTGGAACGGGGTTAAGTTAACTCAAAAACGGATGTTTCGGGTATAATCGAACACATTAAAGCAATCTCCGGTCACATCAAGACGGGATCAATCATTGAGAACAAGCCATGTTAAAAGAAGCCGAATCGAATTCACAATCTGATCAAACTCGAGATGAGGCGATGGCTCTCATCTTGCAGCAAGCCGGCAAGTCAGTTGACGAAGTGGCGGCACTCTCGACCTTGGACGATGCAGATCGAACCGCAGAAAACGAATTTTCCGGCGAGGCGCCTACGATCGCATCGTTGTTCGGAGCGGGCAAGGCCCGGGAGTTCTACGCCGGCACCTTCGCGCCCTCGGCTGCGGTTGCCAAGTGTATGGGCGAATGCCTTGAGTTTTTAATGGCCAGGAAGAAGGAAGGCCTGCTGCTGGACAACCAAAAGATGTTGTTCCATTCCGACATCATCACTGGTTTGGCCGACCGCGGTTTTTTTGGGTTGGCGATACCGGAGCAATACGGTGGCAGCGGAGCCAAATTGGGTGACCTGGGGCCGTTGTTGCGAGCACTCACCTTCGTTCATCCGGATTTGGCGGTCATGTTTGAAGTCCACAACTTTCTTGGCCCGGTGACGCCAATTCTGGATTTCGGAACGGAGGAACAGAAAGAGCTCTTCCTGCCGAAGATGGCCAAAGGCGAACTGCTTGGGTCTTTTGCGTTGACCGAACCCAGCGTTGGAGCCGATCCGAGCCGACTGTCGATGACTGCGCAGCTCGTTGGAGATCAATACATTCTCAATGGAGTTAAGTGGCCTATCACCAACGTGATTTACGGTGGTGTCTGTGTTTTGATTGTTAAGCTATTGGGGAATGGTCTCAGACCGGGTCGCGATTCAGGAATGATTATCCTGGAGGTGCCGCCGAACGATACCGACAGTTTTCGGATGAAGCGAAACGACCTGACCGCTTTTGACTATCTTTGGAATGCGCGGTTCCGATTGACGGATCATCCGGTTCCGGCCAACACGCTGCTCGGACCACCCGGAAAGGGGTTGGCGCAGGCATTCAGTTCCCTGGCAAAAGGGAGGGGGGGCATCGGAGTCAACAGCGCCGCAAAGACTTTTAAACTGTTGGCGCAGGTGATCTTGGATCCTGAGGCTCAGGCCGCTGATGCTGACAACTCATCGGCACAAGAGTCGAAAACTGGTTCCGAAGTGAATTCAAAGAGCGGAGAGCCAAGCGGTGGAGGCTGGACTTCATTCCGTTCAACGTTCGGCAAACCAATCGGCAGCTCGCCCAGGATTCAGGCTTGGGTCGGTCGTGCAACCTGTTATGGCCTCGCCGGCCGAGTTCTCGGCGATCTTTGTTTCCGACTCGCGGCCAACGGTGTACGCGACGAAACACAGGGGATGGTCGCCAAGGTCTACGCGACCAAGGGACTGTTACAAACGGCAATCAATTGTTATCAGATCCAGGGGGGCAGGTCGGTTCATACCGATGAGTTGCGAAAATATATGCGACACCAGGCGGGAGTCGATCGAGCGGCTGAGCCCAGGCCGGAACACCCGATCGAAAATTTTATCGGCGAGAACATGCACGAGTTTACGATTGCAACGGTTTATGAGGGGCCGAACCCGGTCCTCTCGGATGTGGGCGGCCCGAATGCAATGACTCGCAGCATTCGGGGAGCGTATCTCGAACCCATCGGAGTTGCAGAGGTTAACGGCAGCTTCGGTCTGGCGTCCAAGTCGAAGTTCGGGTGGTTCATCACCAAGACAATTCTCGGTTCCTGGATTGGAGGCGGAGATTTGTCAGGCGTTGAAAATCTGTTTCCAGAGAAACAACGGTTTATAAAAAAGGCGCTCCGGCGGAACCGCGTATTGGGCCGCCGCATTTTGCTAATCATCGCCAGATACCAAAAGTCCTTTATGGATCAGTCTTTTTTGTTGGGCGATGAGGGCGGCGTTTTTGACCAGTTGTGTGCCAGTCTGGCTTCCTTGTGTTTCGCATTGTCGCTGGATCGACCCTCTCCCGAATATGTAAAAGTGGCTGCGGCCCTGGACTTGGAAGCCGCACTGAAAATTGAGGGACGCGATTCGTCAGCCAAATTGAAATCTGCATGGGCAGAAATTGGCCAGCTGATGATGAATCGAAATTCGCAGTTGCATCAGGATCTCATTGCAGACATCGAAGTCTCCGACATTCCTCTGGATCCAAGGTTTGTTGATCGTTACATTTAAACCGTCGATTTCAACAACAGGATTTGTTAGTGGGCCGTAAAGATGAAATCGGATGGAGATGAGGCTGCAGTTACAACCCGGTGCGAAAAAACGACAACCCCTCAAACCGAGGAGGTAATTGGATGATTCAATGTTGCAGCAAACGAGTCGTGCTGCTGCTGGCATTCGTAGCCTGCGTTGCCACGATTTGGCTGCTGTACTCACGGGATTCAGCCGATTCTGGTACGGCCTATTCCTTTCGTGCCGTAGATTTTATTCCGGTTGATCAAGCCGAAGGTGACTGGCCGAAACAGACCGCGGCCGAGCTGGATTCGATGGTCGAGCATGCGGCGGGATGCGAGCGGTCAGTGATTTTTGTTCATGCGAATTGGTCGCTGACCAGTAAATTTTGCCTCCTATTCTACGACGATTACATTTGGGCGTATCTTGAGCAGCCCGGCCGGCCTTTCGTCAATTTTCATGCGATGGATTATTCTGTTTACAATCGACTTCCCGATTCACTCGCCGGTTTGGAGGGGTGGGATGAGTTGTCGCAGAGACAAGGCAGAGCACGATTTGCCGGCGACGGCGAATTGATCTACTTGGAAAACGGCAAAGTCGTGGCGTCAAAATCCGTATTGGCCGAATCTATCATGTCTCAGCCTCCAAGCGGTCAAAAACGAATTCAATTCGCAGTTGATTGGACAAACAAACTGGTCGACGGGCTTTCCCTTGAGTGATTGCAACCGTCTGTATCACAACTTCCCGTTTGCGACCGTTAACCCAAGGGTCCCTATGTCTTTGCGACGTGGTTGGTATGCCGATGAAACGCCTTAATAGCCCTACCTGGCGGTTGTCGCCCAGGACGCATTTTGAATACGATTTTCTGCGGAAAATAGGTGATGTCGTTTGAAACCTTTTCTGAGCGGGCCATCAAGAAGATTGCCGAAAACAAAATCGAGGCGGCAATGCAGGAAGGGGAGTTTGATAATCTGCCCGGATTCGGCAAACCATTTGAATTCGACGAATTGCATTACGATCCGCATTGGTGGATTCGCCGCAAAATGAGGCGGGAACAGCTGAACAATCTGTTTCGTCAGTCTCCTGAAATAACGCCGGATTCTAGTTCCTAGTTTGGACTTTAGGTTGCCCGGCCGACGTTTAAGGGGCAATGGCGAACGTTGCCGCCATGAGCGTTGCCTAAAATGGCTCGGCATGGCACAATTATGAATTGTCGATCAACGGTCTGTTTGCAAAACAAGAGGCCCGCTCTTAAAGGCGGCAACCTTACCTTTCGTTTCGATTTAGCGCTTCGACTCTCCGAACGAGTGCCGGCGCTGCCCTTCAGCTCAAAGAGGATTTTAATGACCCAGGTTCCTGAAATCGAACTCAAAGACATCTTGCTGTCAAACAGCTCTTTTGGACCCAATGAAATCGCCATCATCAGCGATCGAATTTGCAATGACTATTCGCAGTTTCCTAACCTGCGAGACGTTACCGATCAAATGGAACATCGATTAGAACGAACCCCGGCTGAATCGGTTCGTTTGGGCGTTTGTCAATACATGCTGGGGCGATACTCGTCTTCCATCGCAACGTTGGAAAATTCCGATGGCGGTGCATTGGCCTATTTTTACCAGGGAAAAGCACATTTCTCTTTGGGGTCGTATGACCGGGCGATTGGATGCTATGAATCCGCACAAAAGGCTGGCTACAACGCCGATCTCTGTCTGCTCGCTATCGCCGAAACCAAACGACTGGCCAGAGACTTTCCCGGGGCGATGGCCATTTTGGACAACATGTTTGGCCCTGTTGAACAAACTGCCGAGTATCTTTATCAGCGTGGTGCGACCATCGCGGCCATGTGCGAGAACCCTGATGAAGTCTGTCGACTTTATGAACGCGCAGTCGAGTTGGAAGACAACCATGCGGGCGCGTTATTCGGTTTGGCTTTGGAAAATGACCGCCGGGGCAACGACGAGAGAGCCATCGAACTCTATCAACGAGCGGCCGCCGTGTTCCCCGCCCACGTCGGGGCATTGTTAAATCTTGGGTTGATCTACGAAGACCACGACCAATACGAGCGAGCGGCTCGCTGCTACGATCGAATTCTCGAGTCCTATCCTGCCCACGATCGTGCCACTTTATACCGGAACGATGCTGTGGCTTCGATGGATGAGCATTACGATCATGATCGCGAGAAAGTCCGGCAGCAGATCGCCGGCGTGATGAGCATTCCCATCGCTCAATTCGAATTGTCGGTTCGGAGTCGAAACTGCTTGCAAAAAATGGGCATTTTGTCTTTGGGTGACCTGACGAAAATCACGGAAATGGAGCTGCTCAACAGCAAGAATTTTGGTGAAACATCGCTGGTTGAAATTCGTGAGATGATGGCCAATAAAGGCCTGATGATCGGCCAGTTTGCGCATCAAAAAGATGAAGTCGAGGAGCCGATTGACGTCAGCCATCTGACGCCAGATGAGCAAGCCTTGCTTGAGCGTCCGATGTCGGACCTGAATCTTTCGGTGCGAGCTCGCAAATGCATGACGCGACTGGGTTTGACGACGATTGGTGAGTTGGTCCGAAAATCCCAGGATGATCTGCTGGAATGCAAGAATTTTGGGGTGACCAGTTTGAATGAGGTCCGCGAAAAACTGACCCAAGCTGGATTGAAATTGCGAGGCGAATAATTCCGAGCGAATCACCACCCTCGGAATGGGTAAGATTGGGTCCGCAACGACCGCCATCCTTACGGTGTCGGATAACGATTGCCAGATTTTGCTCGATAATTTTGATGATCAACGCCGATTCCAGCGAGAATTGCGATAGGACCGAACCTTGCTGGACGCTTATAATTTTCACGAGTTGCTTTGACAGGAGTCTGCAACAATGCTTAATTTTTTTAAAAGACATGGACTAGCCGAAAGGAGTCACCAAATGACAGAAACATCGGCACTATCAATCACCGACCAGATTGGGACGACCGCTGGCGAAATCTGGCAGCTTTTGTCAACCGAGGGACCGGTCAGCATGACGAAATTGACCAAACAACTGGGCGTATCCCGCGACCTTGTCATGCAGTCGGTGGGCTGGTTGGCTCGCGAAAACAAAATTCAGATCATTCAAGACAAACGCGTGAAAACCATTTCGTTGCGTCCAGAAGAGATCGGCAAAGCGGCTTAGCGGTTATCGGAGTTTAAACCCGCGCTGATTTCGTTGGTACCATTTTGCGGTAATGAACAAGCCGGGGTTTCAGTTCGAACTGCTCCACGTCGACCAGAATTGCGGTGCGCGCCTGGCTCGGTTGACCACTCCGCGCGGCGTTATTGATCTGCCCACGTTTATGCCGGTAGGAACTGTGGCGACAGTCAAAGGTCTGTCCAGCAGTCAGGTGGGAGCGACAGGGGCCCAGATTTTGTTGGGCAACACCTATCATCTGGATCTACGGCCCGGGTCAAGCGTCATTCGAGATCTGGGAGGACTGCACCAGTTTATGGGTTGGGAAAAACCCATTTTGACTGACAGCGGCGGCTTCCAGCTTTTTAGCCTCGCTCAGTTGACCAAGATCACCGAGAAAGGAGCCGTTTTTCGATCGCATATCGATGGTTCGCGCATTGAATTAACTCCGGAACGTAGCGTGCAGATCCAGCAGCAGCTCGGGTCCGACATCTCGATGGTGCTTGATCATGTGATTGAGTTGCCAGCCAATCACGACGAAGTCGAAGAGGCGATGCAGCGCACGATTCGATGGGCCGAGCGATGCAAAGAAGCCCATACAATCGAGACGCAGGTTCAGTTCGCCATTGTTCAGGGCGGGTTGGATCCAGATCTGCGAACCGAATGCGCTCGACGATTGGTGGAGCTGGATTTTCCCGGCTATGCCATCGGCGGGCTCAGCGTCGGCGAAACGCCGGCTGAGATGTACCAAATGCTTGAGGTAACCTGTCCTCTGCTCCCAGAGGAACGTCCACGGTATCTCATGGGTGTCGGTACGCCGATCGATTTGTTGGAAGGGGTCAAGCGGGGCGTCGACATGTTCGACTGCGTGATGCCGACCCGCAACGGACGTAACGCGATGGCATTTACGGACGAAGGTCATCTCAAGTTGAGAAACAAAGTACACGAAACGGATCCACGACCCCTTCAGGTCGAAGTGGAAACCGAATTCTCACAACTGAGCCGGGCTTACATTCGTCATCTGTTTCGGGCCAAAGAAATGCTGGGGCCAATCATCCTTTCATTGCATAATCTGGCGTACTACCAGCGTTTGATGCGACAGGCACGCGAGGCGATCGCAAATGATTGTTTTCTCGAATTCTACGAGATGAGAAATTCGGGATGGAATGGTAAATCCACGGCTTAGTGAACCCGAAACGCTCTTTTGCCGCTCATTTCGATCTGAACGTGGACGTATCGGCGGACTGAGCCATTGCCCCATCCTCTCGGAAAGGTTCTGCGAATTCGACCATGTCGAGTGGTTCACCGATTTTGCCAGTAAGCCGCTACAGCCGAACTGATGCAACTCAAGGTCGGAAATCGGGAGTCTTGTGAATGGAGCCGCCGTCGGGAAACAAGGTGCTCGAGTGCCCGGATGTTTTGGGCTAACTGATCAAGAACTGAATTTACTTGGCCTTGTTGGGATTTTGCCCAGGATTTAAGATGGCCGGTTGGTTTTTACGTCGGTTTCGTTAGCCGAACACGACGTATCGCGAATGATTGAAACGCCTTGGGGTTTTTGATTGGTCGGTGGTGGGGGAAGTTCCTGTCCGAAATCGGCAGGTCCCCGATTCGAGAGAACAAATGACTCAGTTTTACAACGTTTGTTGGTACCTGCTGGCTCAAACTCAGGTCACAGGATCGGGGGCGACTCCGGCCGCCGATCCTGCGGGAGCAGCCGCTGACAAACCTGCCGGATTTTTTGAAAACATGGGATTCATGTTCCCGGCGTTGATGGCGGTCATGTTGTTGTATTTCATCATGATGACACGACCGAAGCCCAAAAGCTGAGGCAAAGGCGTCCGAGTTGTTGGCCAATCTCAAGAAGAATGATCAGGTCGTGACGGCCGGTGGGATTCTTGGGTACGGTCGTGAATGTTCGAGCGGATGCGGAATACGTGACGCTTGCGAATTGACGAATCCAGCAAAGCCAGGATGCAAGTTCTTGCCAGCTCAATTGTTCGCGTTGTTTCCGATAAAGAAGAAAATAACGGATAGCGATTTGTGTTCGGCCAAAAAGGTTGCGGCAAACTCAGACGATAACGCGAAACATCTTATTTACATATATTTCACCCGGAATATTCTCGAATGTTTGAGTTCCTTTCCTACGGTTGCATTCCGCTTCTTGCACAAGCCGAACAGGTGGTTGAGGTCGTCGAAACGACGCCATTCTTTAAGACAGGGTGGTTTGCGTTGTTGTCCTTAATCGCTGCGGTCACGATTGGCTGGTTTTTGGCGAAGTCCATTGCCAGTGGTCTGAAGCTCTCGGAATACGGTGGCCGAATCTCGGTGGTGTTGATCGCGACATTGGTTGCGTCCTTGATGATTTTTGCAAATGGCCGCCGGAGTTTGGCGTTGACCTGCGCGGTGGCATCAACATGGTCGGTTCGCTGAACATGGATGCGTTCTCAGATGAAAATAACCCCAACGCCGTTCCGCCGCAGGCAAAAGACATCATTCCTGCCTTGGTCCAGCGGGTAAACCCGTCAGGCACGAAAGAAATCATGATTCGCGCCCTCGGCACCGACAAAATTGAGGTCACCATTCCCTCCGTCAATCTGCAGGAGGCGGATGAAATTTGGGATCGCTTGGTCAAGGCGGGCAAGCTTGAGTTTCGGATTGTGGCCGATGTTAAATACCACCAACCGCAAATCGAGTTGGCTCGCGAGATGGCTGCCAACGGCGGTCGTGAAAGGTCGGTTACCGAAGAAAGTGCTTCCGGGCAGAAGAAAACCGTCGCAGTCTGGACGACTTTGGCCCGTGAAGTTGCGTCGGAGCAGACCGATGAAGAAACGGTGGCACCGATCAAGTTCCTGCCGTCGCTGGGCCACTTGGTACGAGACAAATCGACCGGACGAATTCTCGAGGTTGGAGAAATTCGGTCAAATTTCGTGAGTGCCAATCCGGACAATTACGGACGAGACTTTGCGGAGTGGTGCAAACAACGCGGAATTCGCTCGCCCCAGATCCTGCTGATCCAGCCCGACGAAGATGCCAATGTGGAAGGAAAACACCTTTCCGGCGTTAGCTCCGGTACGGATGAACGTGGCCGCGCGTGCGTCAATTTTGACACGACCGATGAAGGTAGCTTGCGGTTGGGCATGTTGACCAAATTGAACGAACCCGATGCCTCAGGGAATTCTCGGCTGATGGGAATTGTTTTGGATGATCAACTGCACTCGGCTCCGGCAATTGAAGAGGCGATTTATCGGAATGGCCGGATTACGGGCAGTTTTACTCAAGCTGAGGTTGATGAACTGGTCATCAATCTGCGCAGCGGAAAGCTCGACGTCGCGTTGAACAAGGCTCCTATCAGCAAGGACTTTATCAACTCGACGTTGGGTCAGGAATTGAAAGAAAAAGGAATTTGGGCAATCGGGCTTTCGTTAATTCTCGTCCTGGTATTCATGGTTTTCTACTATCGTTTCGCTGGTTGGGTGGCGACATTTGCTTTGTTGTTGAACCTCGTCCTGATCCTCGCGTTGGTGATGGCGATCAATCAGCCTTTGACACTGACGGGATTGGCGGGGTTGGTGTTGACGGTCGGTATGTCGGTCGATGCCAACGTCTTGATTTTTGAGCGAATTCGCGAGGAACTGGATAAGGGAGCGGCCCTGCGGATGGCGATCCGCAATGGATTCGACAAAGCGACGACAACGATTGTCGACGCGAATGTGACGACGCTGATTACTGCGTTGGTGCTGTATGTCATCGGTACTGAACAGATCAAAGGGTTTTCGGTCACCCTGATTCTTGGCATCTTGATTAGTATGTTTACTGCCATTTTTGTTTCCCGGCTGATCTTTGATATCGCGGAACGAAAACGATGGCTGATCAAGCTAAATATGACCCGCATTCTCGAGCGGAATGTATGGAACTTCCTGAGCAAGGTTCGATTGACTGCAGTGCTGTCGGTCGTATTGATCGTGGTGGGCATGACGGGTCTGTTTTACCTGGGTCCGAAGATTCTCAGCCACGACCTGCGGGGCGGTTCAACCGTGAGGATGGTGTTTTCAGAACCGCAGGATATCGAAGAAATTCGCCGCGAACTGGATTCACAGAACGTCGAGGTCAATGGGGAAAAGATCGAGTTCACGGTTTCAGGATTCGGCACCACCGCTGGCGAAGAAGAGATGAAGGATCGTGTATTCAAAGTCGACAGCAATCTTCCGGCTTGGGAAGGTCAGGTCGACGTACCTCGTTTTGAGCAACTCGATGAATTACTGGCTCGCGTGTTTGCGGGCAAACTGCTGCTTTACCACGCCGATGTTGTGGGCGAAGCCGCCAACACGTTGCAGCCTAAGCTGGACGAAGCACCTGGCGGTGTCGGCGCGCCAGAAAACCGGCATGAAATGGCGGTCCATGCCGTCGGTGGCAAGCCTCTCGGTGGCCAGTTCAATCTTCATCATTCAGGATGCAGGCGAGGTCACTCAAAATAATGCCACCAGTGGCAGCGCCCAAGATCAGGCCGAAGCCGGCCAAAATACTGGCGAGCAGGCAACAACTGGAAACACAACGGGCGAAACGTCGGAATCGACTTCAGCCGACGCTCAGGGCGGTGACTTTCAAACTGAACAGGCGAACGAAGAAGTCAATGTGAAATACATAGATGTCACGCGGGAAATCAAGGTCGATCCTGCCATTTCCGGCAAGACGCTGCGTGCTTTGATCGTCGATTCTTCGGATCAAATCAATCGGTCGTTGGCGGAAGAACAGGTAAGGGTGGACTCGGTCGACGTGGTCCAGGACGAATCTCCGTTGACAACGTTCTCTGACAAATGGACGGTCACGATGAATGTGACGCAGGAAGCAGACGCGGATGAGATCATTGCCGCCTGGCAAGAAAGCTTCAACCAGAAACCGTACTTCCCGACCTCCAGCAAGGTTGGTGGTCAGATCGCCAAGAAAACCCAGTTTCAAGCATTGGCGGCGATCATCGCCAGCTTGCTTGGCATTATTGCTTATGTCTGGATCCGATTTCAAAATGTGGCGTTTGGTTTGGCGGCCGTGGCGGCACTGATCCACGACGTTTTGATCGTTTTAGGTGCCATCGCGCTGTCGCATTGGATGGCGGGAACTTTGGGAGGACTCCTTGGTTTAAGTCAGTTCAAGATCAGTCTGGAGATCGTTGCCGCCCTGCTGACCGTGATCGGCTATTCTTTGAATGACACGATTGTGGTGTTTGATCGAATTCGCGAAGTCCGCGGCAAAAGGACCGAAATAACCGCCGATATGGTCAACTCAAGTATCTCTCAAACCCTGAGTCGCACCATTTTAACGTCGTTAACCACTTTTATCGTGGTGTTTATTCTCTACTGCTTCGGCGGAGATGCGATCCACGGGTTTGCATTTGCTTTGGTGATTGGCGTGGTGGTTGGAACCTATAGCTCCATTTTCATTGCCTGCCCGGTATTGCTCTGGCTGATGAACACGGTTGGCTTGAACCCGGGGGTTGTTGATCCGGCTGCTGAATAGCCTACGAATCCGGTTAATTCTTCATCCACTCCGATTGGTCGTCTTGAACAATCGGATTTTTTTATGCGGTCGGATCAACCTCGCCAAGGCGTAGCCGGGCGAACGGCGGTTCGTTGTTACGCAGTTTGTCAAAAATGAATCGGGTTTGAGCTTGGTGGTGCATTCAGGCTCGTGATGGCTTACCTAACCCGAAAAACTGGAATTCCGCACCGAGCAGCGCGACCCAAAGCGGATGAATTTCCGTATCTGCTGTGCACTCTGTGTAATAATTGCACGGGATTCGTCCACAGCCACGGATTGGCGTCAGGTTTTGTTTCAAAGCCTGAATTCGGCAACAGGCCGGTTATCGAACGCTCAATCCGGAGGAACCGATGGGTTCGTTTCAGCAAATTTCAATTGGAATCGTTTGCCTTATCGCAGCCTTTCTGTTTGGCAGTTACGTCAACAGCCATCCAGATCCCGACAACCTGTCGCACGGGCTATCGGAACTTGCGAATGAAGCAGATGACGGCACGGTCACCAGCCTCATTGATCCGGGCGTCACGGAGCAACGTGCGGCGCCAATCGAAACCCTGCGCAGCCAATTGGCCAATCGTCTGCCGACACTGAAGTCGATGTCCAACTCGAGGCTGTCTCTGGACTTGCCGCCGCCCAGTCAACTGGATCAACCGGTCGTCAACGACCAAACGCCAGTCACTCCGGCCCCGATGCCCAACCTGTTGGATTTTTCCGGACGACGTGAAGTCGCAGTACCAGATTTTTCTCGACTAGCCGCGGAATTCAAGGACACACCGCTTGAGTTGCCAGCACTGCATTGGTCCAATTCAGCAGAAATCAGCTCCCCAGTTGAAGCCACCAAAAACAATGGCGGCGAGGTCACGGGTGAGTCGGTGGCAACCGTTAGCAGCGAAGAAGCTGAAACAACGAGTGCACCAGATTTTGCCCAGTCGGCTCCACAGCAATTTCTAGCAGGCGCTTTTGAGCCAAAGCTCAAAGATCGAATCAAGGGCTCTAACCCCATGGCTGAAATTGAAAGTGGCTTACGCGAATTAGCCCCTCCCAGTCAGGCACCGGAAATTAAGGCAACGAATCCACCTGCGTTGGCGGCCGACCAGCCGGAGTCAAAACAGATGGCACCTGTTTTCAACGCCGTTCGCTCCTATCAAGAGCAGCCTCCCACTAAACCAGCCTTCATTGCAAACGATGTCTCGACCGGCACTGATTCCGCCTCTCCGGTAGTCCGGCAGGAAGCGGACGAAAGCAATTCGAAGTCTTCGTCAATGGTGAAAAGTCAGCCGCCTTATATTTCTGCCAAACCCAAAATCCCGTTTGGATTGACGGAACAGGCGAAGACCGAGTTCGTCAAATTGCGACGCAGGCCGAATTCCCAAATCACTCTTGGCACATCGAAGTTCAAGACACACAAAACGCTTCGAGGAGATACTCTGCAGAGAATATCAACAAGATATTATGGCAAACCGGATTTCTACCTGGATATCTACCTTGCCAACCAAGACTCGCTGAGAAACCCGGTCGACGTTCCGGCAGGGATCCTGCTGAAGATCCCAGTTTACGAATAGTGCAGAGTGAACAGCCGGTAGCGAGGTCGTCCAGCGATTGCGATTGAGCTATTCGCGTTTGCGTGATTGCCAGCGATAGTCGTCCCGTTTCATGCCGACTTTGGCCGAGACGAAGTTCGCGATGTACGGCCAGAGACCCTGAACCTGGTTGCTGCGTATCAACTCGGTCCCGGACAACCGCGTTCGGGGAACCACGGCTTTGATCAGTGTCGTTTGTGCTTCGCGTTCTTGCAGGTCTTCAATTTTGTCCAAATCCGGCCGGCCTTTCTCCATGTATTCGAAAATTGACTCACAGTCTTTAGCTGCCACTTCGTCATTTGATGACCAAACTACCATTGTTGGAATGTTGATTCCGGCCCTGCCAGAGAACAAGGGATGTTTCAAGGATTTGTTAAGCGACAGGTTTTCAAGCTTCTTCTGTGGTGCAACCAGGATTACCGATTTGACATCTTGACCTTGCTTAATTGCTCCCTGAGTGGGCCACGACCAGTCGCTGATTGTCCAATCGACTGCAAAAACACATGTCTTGCCGACGGCCATGATGTTTAGCAGATCAATATTCAGCTCGCCGTCATTGTTCTTTTGAACGAGGAATTTCTTGCAACGTTCAATGTCGAGAACAACCGAAGCGATCTCTGATTTTCGCAATTTGGAATGATCGAGACTCGCTGCTGCCCCAACGACGGATGTGCTTTCTCCATGTCCCCGCAGATCAGGGATAATTACGGCGCAGCCGAGGCTTTGCAGGTATTCCCCAAACGCCAACATATCTTTTCGGCTGCCACCCCAGTCGTGAACCAGGATAAAGGGAATCGTACTTTTTCCAGACGTTCCAGCTTCATCCTTGGGAGCTGGGAAAAACGTACACTTGAGCACAACTCTGTCTTTGGTTTCCAGGCTCAGGTTTTCCACGGGAGGAATTGTTACCTCCTCGCGCTTGTTATTCCGGTCCGCTGCTTGCTGTTGTGACGCGGCCTGGTTGGTATTTGCATTCTGGGCGTTCAGATGCAAGGGCTCCAAACACACCGCAACGCTAACAAGAATCAGAAATCCGATGCAACTGCCTGAAAAGCCTCGCGCGGAATCATCGCTGAAAACAGGTCGACGGGATAACGGGAATGAGATATTCATCGGGATACCGAGATTCGAAGTTGTGAATGCTTTTTTGGGATTACCGGATATTCTAGTCAAAATTTATCGAGGAGTTAAACCGAATTGCTTGACAGTCACCGCGTTTGGACATTGAACGAATCGTAGCAGGTCAGTTCTATTCAGTAAAACCAAATCAGCGATCGGCGAAGTCGCTACGTCTGTTTCTCGGATGTCCTGCTGCAGCGTGCGCAACGCTTGGCATTAAAGGAATGAAAATGGGGAAAGCGAGACCTTTCGAAAAGTTTTGGGTTGCCGACCGGCAAGTTTCATCAGAAAATAAGAGAGCAGAAGTTGTTTTGGGTAACGCCGGATCGTCACCTAACGTTGAGCGACCAAGATTTATTGCGTCAGGTTTCTCCATTGAATCCCCGGCGAGATAAATTGGGCAGCCTCTGGGAATGATGTCGTGGCGGCAATTTAAGTCGCGACAGTTCGGATACAATCCTGTCGGGTCCCTTTACGTCCTTGAATCGCTGGAGGATGGTCTTGAGAATTCGCGATCTGAGACGTCGTTGGCAAATCAAAACCGGCAAGGTCGACACACCGTTGGACAGTGATGTTCCGTTCTGGGCCGTCAGTTTGGCGTTTCACCTGGTGCTGATTGTGTTGTTGGCAAAGATGATTTTGCCCTCTGCTGATGACAGAACAGTGAATCTTGAATTCGATCCGTCAATGCAGGATGTGGAATTGGCGGAACTGGTTCCGGAGATCGAGTTCGACGATTTGCTGCAAGAAGATGTTGGCGCCGATGGCGATGACGGCTTTGAGGCCGCGGCGCCCCAAGCAGCCATTTTTGATGTCATCTCGGAAGACGCGATCGATCTCGAATTGCCTTCTCACGAAGTAGGTGAATTGGTTACCGACGATGATTTCCTGGAAGCCACCGGCGAAAATATGTCGGCACTGGCGGTCAAAGGCTCGGTGGGACATTCGGTAACCGCAGCGTCTGGAGCGGTGGATCGGCTGACTCAGGAAATCCTGTTGTCGTTGGACGAACGCAAAACTCTGGTGATCTGGCTGTTTGATCAATCTGCCAGCCTGATGGAGCAACGCGGAGACATTCTCCAACGATTTGACAGAATTTATGAAGAACTTGGGATCGTACAGGCGTCGGGTCACGAAGCATTCGAAACGTCCGACAATAATCCGTTACTGACCCAGGTCTACGCGTTTGGATCCCAGGTAACGCCTCTGCTCAGAAAGCCGACGAACGAACTGGTAACGATCAAGAATGCGATCGAAACGATTGAGCGTGACGACACTGGCATCGAAAACGTCATGACGGCCGTAATCCAGGCCACCAATAAATATTCGGATCTTCGAAGAGTCAAAAGGGCGACCGGAGAGCCGGAACGAAACGTGATGTTGATCGTGGTATCCGATGAAGCGGGAGATGATGTCGGAAGAGTTGACGAGGCAGTGCAGCTCTGTACGAGATTTCAGGTGCCAGTCTATGTGATTGGCGTGCCGGCGCCGTTTGGTCGTCTCGAGACTCGCGTCAAATGGGTCGATCCGGATCCCGAATTCGATCAGTCTCCGCAGTGGGCGTTGGTTTCCCAAGGCCCGGAAACCGTGCAGTCTGAGCGATTGCGGTTGGATTTTACCGGTACTTTCGAGGATTTGGAAATGCTGGATTCAGGATTCGGCCCCTTCCATCTCACCCGTCTTTGTTATGAAACCGGCGGAATCTATTTCGCTGTTCATCCCAATCGAAACACCGAACGTGGTGTAGGACGATGGGAAACCACGAAATATTCGGCTCATTTGCAGCATTTTTTTGATCCTTCGATCATGCGGCGCTACAAACCCGATTACGTTTCGACAAAGACCTATAACCAGCGATTGCAGTCAAATGCCGCACGTCGATCGCTTGTGCAGGCCGCTGCATTTACGACGACCGGGACCTTGGAATCCCCACGGTTGCGTTTTCCAAAGTTTGACGAGGCCAGTTTTGTAACGATGGTTACGAACGCCCAACGGGCCGCGGCGATTATCGAACCGCAGATCAATCGACTTTACGACATCCTTCGCTCGGGCGAGGAAGACCGTGAAAATGAGCTTTCGGTCAGGTGGCGAGCTGGTTACGATTTGGCAATGGGCCGGGCAATTGCGGCCAAGGTGCGGGCCGAATCGTATAATGCGATGTTGGCGATGGCGAAAACGAAATTGAAATTCGATCCACCGAAGGACGCGAATACGCCGCAGAATAATACCTGGGTTTTACGGCCCGCCGATGTTGTCGAGACCGGGAGCCAGGACGCCAAGCTGCTCGCAAAGGCGAAAACTTTCCTGAATCGGGTGATCGAGGAACATCCGGGAACGCCTTGGGAAATGTTGGCCTCCCGGGAACTTGCGACACCGATTGGCTGGAAATGGACGCAGTCTTATACCGAGCCACCGCGGCCGAGGCAGCCTCGGGTCAATAACAACAACAATAATCGACCGAACGTTCCCCAGCCACGTCCAAATCAAATGCCCAAGGTCAAACGACCGCCGCCAAAACTGTAGTTGCGACTGACGGTCTGACGGTCTCCTACCGTTATTTCTCAACCGGTTCCCAGCCCGGTGACCAGAACTGTTGTCTCCTGTGCAACGGATCAAGATTCTGCTGTCAGGAGATTCGTGGTTTCTTTAAAACTGGCACTTCGGCCACTCGACTCAGTCGTCACTCTTTTTCTTCGGAGTGGGCTTTTTTTCGGAACTGGCGGCCGGTTTCGATTCGGATGGTTTGTCGCTGGATTTTGGCGAATCTGCCTTTGTGTTCTCCGCGCTTCCGGAATCGGACTTGCCCTGGGCGGCCTTTTTGTCGGCGTCTGCTGATTTCTTGTAGGAATCGCTCCGATAATCGGTTTCATAGAAACCGGAACCCTTAAACATGATCGCAGCGCCGGTTCCGAACAGGCGTCTGGCTTTTCTTTTTCCGCATTCCGGGCATTTCTTGATCGGTTCGTCCGTGATCTTCTGAAACAGTTCCCAGGCATGCTCGCAAGCGTCGCATTGATAATCGTAAGTCGGCATAACGTGGTTCTTTGAATGTGTTGTTAAAAGAATGGCCGTATCCCGGCCATTGTCGGTAGGTCAGGTCGAGGCCGCAGCAAGCATTTTGGCAACAGATGCAAATCCTTTTTCGTGGAGCGGACGTTAATTTTGCTCGGGACCTTGGGAAACGAAAACCTGGGAAGGTCGAACAACTCGTTCGTGTAACTCAAATCCCGGACGCAAGTCTATCATGACAGTATTGGCAGCAAATTCATCGCTGGGCTGCATCTGGATGGCCTGATGTCGTGTTGGATCGAACGGTTGGCCGACGGCATCGATTTTCTTGCAACCCTTGTTCTCCAATGTCGTCAGCATCTGTTGGGCGACCAACTTGACCCCTTCCACCAAGCCATCTCCGTTGGGGTCCTGCTCGTAGGATTCAACGGCGCGCTGCAGATTATCCAACGAATCAAGAATTTCGCTCATCAGGTCCATGGAGGCGTATTTCAATTGATCTTGCATGTCGCGACGATTACGTCGCCGAAAGTTCTCCAAATCGGCTTGCGCCAGCAGGACCCGTTTCTCGGCGTCGGCAAGATCACGTCTCAGGGATTCAATGGTCGCAGGACCGCTCGCCGATTCGCCAGGCAGATCGTCAGCCGATGCGGCTTCGATTTGCGCAGCAGTCGATTCGTCGATTGAATCTGCAGAATCAACGGGACGTGGCTCTTCCTCTTTGGGATTTTTGTTTTCAGGATGAATTTTCATTTTTGATCAACCAGATTTAGGTGCCTGTCAGCAAATCAAATGCGAATTGGTGTGACACTGCTAGTTTCGAATTTTTTGTAACCCAATTTTCCAGGACGGTAACCGACATTGGCCAACAACAAACCACCATTCACCATTCGAATTGCCAAATGGATGCCGATCCGGCCATTGCGGGCCGTTCTCATGGACGGTTCTATTTTTCTGCGGTCGCAAAATAATCAGTTAGTCGTTGCAGGAAGTTCTTCCGCTCCGGTAGCACGTCGGAGTGCTCCAACTCGGCGAGTTGTCTTAGTAGCTCTTCCTGTTCGGGCGATATCTTCTTGGGAGTTTCAATGAAAGTCTGTACCAATAGATCGCCTTTGCGGCCGCCTTGCGGGCTGGGCATGCCGCGACCCGGTAGTTTGAAGACTTCCCCCGACTGGGTGCCACGGGCAATGGTCAGTTTGTCTGGGCCGTCGAGAGTGGGGACTTCGATTTCGGCGCCTAGTGCTGCCTGGGTGTAGGAAATGGGCATTTCCAGGATCAAGTTTTGGCCATCGCGGTGAAACAGCTTGTGACGCCGCACCGATATGAAGACGTAACAATCCCCGCTTGGACCGCCTCCAGTACTGGCCTCCCCTTCCCCAGCCAACCTGACACGCATGCCGTCGTCGACTCCCGCTGGAATCGCAACTTCCAACTCCACGCGTCGCTTGATCTGGCCCTGACCGCGGCAATCCTCGCATGGATCGACAATGATCTTTCCCTGGCCACGGCAAACGGGACACGTCGTTTGGACGCGCAAGATCCCTGCCGACTGCAAAACCTGTCCCCGCCCGCCACACTGCTGGCAAGCGACCGGCTCGCTGCCGGGGCGACTGCCTGTTGCGTCGCATGTCTCGCAGGCATGCCGCCGATCAAACTTGAGTTTTTTGGAAACTCCTCTGCCCGCTTCTTCCAGCGTAAGGGTCACATCAACCCGGATATCGGCACCTTTTCGAACTTGGCGACCGCCACCTTGTCCAAAAATGTCGCCGAACATTCCGCCACCGCCAAACATCTCGCCAAAGGCGGCAAAGATGTCCTCGGCCGAACCGAATTGAGCTCCGTTCCCTTCCACGCCCGCATGACCAAATCGATCGTAGCGTCCTCGTTTTCGGGAGTCGCTGAGAATCTCGTAGGCCTCGGCGGCCTCCTTGAATTTCATGCTCGCTTCTTCATCACCTGGGTTGCTGTCCGGATGAAACTGAACAGCGAGCTTTCGATACGACCTGGCAATATCGCGCTCAGAAGCGTCGCGCGATACACCTAGTACTTCGTAATAGTCGCGTTTGTTCATCCGATCAAGCTTCCTGTATTCGAAAAACGGACCACCTCAACAAAAAGGTGGTCCGATCGGTTTCCTCGTTGAGAACGATACTCGGATTCTATTTGCCATTCGCCATTCGAGGCAATGTTGACTTTATCGTTTTCCGTTTCGTCTCTCTCGCGGGCAGCGGGGATTCCGCCGAGCCTCGCGATTCCAAAACATCACGCCTGGCCTAGGTTACAACGCCTTCGACTCGCCGTTTCTTATCTTCGTCTTCATAGTTGGAGACCATTGCGTCGGTGGTCAGCAACAAACCGGCGATGCTGGCAGCATTGGCCAGGGCGGTACGGACGACTTTGACCGGGTCAATAACGCCGGCTTTTAGCATGTCTTCGTACTGTCCATTGAACGCGTTATAGCCGACGTTATTGCCTTTTTGGCCGACGATGTCGGCGACGACCGAGCCATCGATGCCACCATTGTCGGCGATTTGGCGGATGGGTGAATCGAGAGCCGCGGCAACGATGTCGACACCCACTCGTTCGTCACCTTTGACGGATTTTCGAATGCCTTCCACCGCCTCTTTGCAGCGAAGCAATGCCACTCCTCCACCAGGAAGAATGCCTTCCTCGATCGCGGCGCGTGTGGCATGCAAAGCGTCTTCCACGCGAGCTTTTTTCTGCTTCATGTCGGCTTCGGTTTCGGCACCAACGCTGATTACGGCGACACCACCGGTGAGCTTGGCGAGACGTTCCTGCAACTTCTCTTTGTCGTAGTCGCTGTCAGTTTGCTCGATCTGACGTCGGATCTGATCAATTCGGGACTCGACATCTTTGCGGGAGCCAGCACCTTCGACAATCGTGGTCGTGCTTTTGTCGACCGTGATTTTCTTTGCAGTACCGAGGTGGCTCATCTCAATTTTTTCGAGTTGAATACCCAGGTCTTCGCTAATTAGCGTGCCGCCGGTGAGAGTCGCGATGTCACCCAGCATGGCTTTGCGGCGGTCACCAAAACCGGGAGCCTTCACTGCACAAACGTTGATCGTGCCGCGGAGTTTGTTGACGACCAGCAGGGTCAACGCTTCGGCGTCCACGTCTTCGGCGATGATCAACAACGGCGCGCCGGCCTGACCAATTTTTTCCAGAATCGGAACGATATCGCGGATGTTGCTAATTTTCTTTTCGAAAATCAAAACCTTCGCATTTTCGAATTCGCAATTCATATCCGTCGGATTGGAGATGAAATATGGCGAAATATAGCCTTTGTCGAACTGCATACCGTCGACATACTCGACCGTTGTTTCAGCAGTTTTTCCTTCTTCAACAGTGATCACGCCGTCCTGACCGACTTTGTGCAAAGCATCGGCCAGAAGTTCGCCAATCACCATGTCGCTGTTGGCACTGATTGCCCCAACGTTGGCAACCTCTTCCTTGTTCGACACTTTTTTGGACATGCTGACCAGTTTCTCGACCGCGACGTCTACTGCTTTTTCGATGCCGCGGCGGACGGCAGTCGGGTTGCTGCCGGCCACGATGTTGCGAAGACCTTCGCGGTAAATGGCTCGAGCCAAAACGGTCGCGGTTGTGGTTCCGTCACCGGCGAGGTCCGAGGTTTTTTGGGCGACTTCTACGACAAGTTTTGCCCCCATGTTTTCAAAACGATCCTCCAACTCAATCTCTTTGGCAACAGTCACGCCGTCCTTGGTGACGGTTGGTCCACCGAAAGATTTGTTGATGATTACGTTTCTTCCTGTCGGACCCATGGTCATGGCGACCGCGTCGGCAAGTTTATCGATCCCGCGCATCATTCGATGCCTCGCGTGATCGTCAAAAATTAGTTGTTTAGCCACGTTTATTTTCCTGTAATTGATTCTTGAATGATGAATGGAATGCGAAGTTCGAAAGCTGCGAAAACTAAATCACTTTCGCCAGGATGTCGGACTCCCGGAGGATTTTCACATCCGTACCTTCGACTTCAATCTCGGTGCCACCGTACTTGCCGAAAATAACTTCATCTCCGACAGTTACCGAAAGCTCGCCACGATCACCATTGTCCAGGAGTTTGCCCGGTCCAACGGCGACAACGGTGCCCCGTTGAGGTTTTTCCTTTGCCGCATCCGGGAGGACGATACCTCCGGCGGTAGTTTCTTCAGCTTCCATTGGCTCAACGACAACACGATCATCGAGGGGACGAATTTTGATTTTGGCCATTTGAGATTCCTTGTTGATTGGTTTTGTTAATTTTGTTTCCAAGATGTTTTGCGACACGCCAAACCGGCGCGCGTCGCGTTGGCAGTGGTTTACATCATGCCGGGCATTCCCATGCCACCCATGCCACCCATGCCACCCATGCCACCCATGCCACCCATGCCCATATCTCCACCCATGCCGTGATCATGATGGTCTCCGCCACCAGGCTCTTCTTCGACGGGGATTTCGGTGACGAGCGATTCGGTGGTCAGCAAGAGCGAGGCAACACTGGCTGCATTCTGCAGAGCCGTTTTGACGACCATGGCAGGGTCAATCACGCCGGCTTCAACCAGGTCTTCATAGATGCCCTTGTCGGCGTTGAAGCCTTCCGTTTTTCCTTTGAGGCCTCGCACGCGATTGACAACCACGGCTCCGTCGTGACCGGCGTTCTGCGCGATATATCGAAGTGGGTAGGCAAGTACTTTCTCTACGATTTTCGCACCGGCTGCTTCATCGCCGGTCAGGCCAGCGATCTTTGCAACGGCTTTCTCGGTCCGCAGCAGGGCGATTCCGCCACCCGGTACGACGCCTTCGGCCAATGCTGCTGCCGTTGCACTCTTGGCGTCCTCTAACAGGTCTTTCCGTTCTTTCATTTCGGTTTCGGTAACGGCACCGACATTGATTTGGGCAACGCCGCCCGCCAGTTTGGCCAATCGTTCCTGCAATTTCTCACGATCGTAGTCACTGTCAGTCAATTCGATTTCGCGACGGATCTGTGCGACACGGTCAGCAACGGCTTCCTTACTGCCCCCACCACCGACGAAGATGGTGTCTTCGGAGGTAATGCGAACCTTTTTGACGCGTCCCAGATCTTTTAGCTGTACGCCTTCCAGATCAATGCCCAGGTCTTTGAAAATCACCTGCCCACCGGTCAACGCGCCGAGGTCTCCCATGATGGCTTTCCGCCGATCACCGTAACCTGGAGCCTTAACGGCACAGACTTGCAAAATCCCTCGCATCTTGTTGACAACGAGCGTGGCCAGGGCCTCGCCTTCGACGTCTTCAGCGATAATTAGTAGAGGCTTCTTGGCCTTGCTGACTTCTTCGAGCAACGGGATCAGTGATTTGTTGGAGGAAATCTTCTCTTCGTAGATCAATACGTAGGGATTATCCAGTTCGACGGTCACTTCATCCTGGTTGGTGACAAAGTGAGGCGAGAGGAAACCGCGGTCGAACTGCATCCCTTCGACAACGTCGACGAAGGTCTCATTGCCGCGGCCTTCTTCGACGGTAATCACTCCGTCTTTGCCGACTTTCAGGAATGCCTCGGCCAAAACTGCGCCGATCGACGGATCGTTATTTCCGGCAATCGTGGCAACCTGTTGAATTTCCTTTTTGCTTTTTTCATTGACCGGTTTCGACATTTTGTCAATTTCGGCACAGACGACCTTGGTCGCTTTGGCGATGCCGCGCGAAAGCGCCATGGGATCGTATCCTGAGGCGATCATTTTCAGGCCTTCACGGAAAATCGCTTCCGCCAAAACGGTGGCGGTAGTGGTCCCATCGCCTGCGACGTCATTCGTCTTGCTGGCTGCTTCTTTTACGAGTTGTACGCCAAGATTTTCATAGGGATCGTCAAGTTCAATGTCCTCGGCGACCGTGACACCGTCTTTGGTGATCTTCGGGCTACCCCAGCCTTTATCCAGGATGGCGTTTCGGCCCCTGGGGCCGAGCGTGCTACGAACGGCACGCGCGAGTTTTGAAACGCCTTCTAGCAAAGGCTTGCGTGCGGCTTCGTCAAATACCATTTGTTTTGCCACCGGATTCCTCCATTTTGTTTAAGATTGAGTTGCGGAGCTGAAACTCCGTGTTGATTTGAAACCGAACCCATCGACCTGGATGCCACGACGGTGGGTGGACGGTATTGGCCAAAAATGTCAGGCGCACCGCTACGACAACACGGCAAACGCAATCAACGTGCCAACTTCGCGGACAGCGGCCGATTCGAACGAAATTTGTCGAAACCCGGATATCAAATTCAATTCTGACCCAGATTTTGGCTTCACGAATTGCCAGAGACCGGAGTCGAGCGGATGGGCCACGAATGCGGCGGCAAGGAAAACCCCGTTTTTGTGACTCGAGTGACAAACTGACAGCCTGGGAAAATCGGGGCCGTCAAAAATATTTCCGATACAAGCGAATCATCAATGGCCGCCTCTATGGCCGCCTCTATTAAGCTTGGGACACCGATGCGTGAGGGATATTGACTGACCTGACACCGATTCGCATCACGACGTCGAAGGGTTTGCAAGCTCGGCGCCAATTCCCCGTGCCGCGCGCGACACGCAGCGGTGTCTGGTTGGCATCCGTTTTTGGCTAACGAATTCTCTCATCGGCATCACGGCAAAGTTTGTCCTGAGTAACGAGACACAGGAGTCCAGCAGTTCCATCTTTTTGGCGGCTGGTTGGTTCATCGCCGGAAAAAAACTGAGATCCTTGTCGTCATCGTTGCCGAGGAAATCGAGTGGATGCAACAGGAATGAAGGTTCCACGCCTGTCAATCGACACAGCTTTACAGCCGTCCAGAAATAGCTCTTGGCCATCAGTGGGGAGAATCCCGCCAGATAATGCAAATAGGTTGCGTGGATCGGGATTTTCAAGAACGGCATCGTCGTTACGGGAACCTCGACCAGCGTTTGATCCTGGAATGCCCATTTGAAGGGCTTGTTCGATTGGAATCCATCCTGCCATCCGCCAAACAGATCCTTTCGTTCAGTCTTCTGTTGTCGCGAAAGTTTCGATTTGAAGAAGCAATAATAACGCGCCAGCGGCCCCAGAAAGGTAGGAAATGTTGAGCAATCGTATTGATAACCGCGACGAATCAGGATTTTGAGAACCTCATTCGACAAACTGAATCCGGGACCGCGGAATCCCGTCGTGCGTACACCGGTGGCGTTTTCAATTGCCTCTTCGCTGCGTTGAAACTCCTGTTCCAGTTGTTCGGGCGTATAAAGATGCAACCAGGGTTCGTGATGAAAGGAGTGGTTTCCAATTTCGTGCCCCGCGGCTGACAAGCTGGCCAACGCATTTCGATTTTTAGCCAACGCGGCATCTTGGCCAACGACGAAAACCGTAAGTTTCAGGTCGTGGGAATCCAGGAACCTGAGAATGCGGGGTACAACCAAATCGAGATAGCTGGGAAAAGACTCCCAGTCTGGATCTCCGTTGGTCTTCAAATAAGACCATTTGTTGTCCAGGTCCAGGGACAGGCTGGCATGTGATTTAGAATTCATTTCGTTTCAAAGCTGTCGAATCAGGTTGGAAATGTTGGTTTGGTGCGTCCCGTTTATCGGGCAGCTACTTCGGGTGCATTCGAGGAACTGATCATTCGTGGGGATGAGAGTCGGACCATGGGTGAAAGGTGGGATTGGTCGAATCTGTTTGGGCCTGTTTAATCACCTTGCCGGAGGTGTTGTTGTGGTCGTTAAGTGGCATCACATCATCGTGGGCAGTCCCACCAAAAAACAGAACATGACGTTTTCCAAACAACCACTGAGAGGGAACAATATCCAACCTATGACGCCGAAGTTCGATGGATGTTGGGCATTCGAAGCCGAGGCGACTGATATATTCCAGAGAAATTGGGAATCAGAAAATGTCAAAGCCTGTAAGTCCAGTCTAAGCTCGAGATTGCGATTTATCAACCAAACGCACGCGATCGTAAGGGCTCTACTGGTTGCGAGGAATTGGCCACCGCTCGGTCGAGATTAGGTCCATTCTATGACGCCTCTGTGGTTGTCTTGCGGAAAACAGGATTGGATTTCCCTGACGGCAACTGTCGTGATTTGATACCGCGGTCATTCTCCGAACGCGCCCGCAAACAACCTCACGAACGAGTCGCCATCGCCGAGGTCGGTAAATTGGGCGTCTGGATCGGCCGTGCGTAACTCCTGAGAATCAGCGCCACCCGTTTCCACGGCAATGACTTTGGAGCCGATCGATCGAGCGCATCGGATATCGTTGACAGTATCCCCGATGACCCAGAGTTTTTGCGCCTCGAATTCGTCGCCAAGAAAGTCCCGAGCGGAATCCAATGCCAGTCGGGCGACTTCGTTGCGGCAGGCGTGATCGTCTCCGTAGCCGCCAAAATGGAAAAAGTTATCCAACTCAAAATGCTGTAGCTTGATTTCGGCCGCACGTAGGGCGTTGCCGGTCAAAATGCCTAACGCAAAACCCGGGACCGACGAAAGCCGGGTCAGTAGTTCAATGACGCCGGGCAGCACCCAGCCTTCGGTTTGTTCAAGCGTGCTGGGTAAATTTCGCCAATAAAGGCTTGAAAACTCGTCGACGTGCTCTTCGAAGTCAAGCGAAATATGCTCAAAGATTTCGGCAACGATGCCACGGTCCGTTCGACCGTGCACTTCAATGTCGGGGATTTCGCGAATCCCAAACATCTGCGATAGCGCAATCCGCATCGCGTTGAAACCAGCGCCTTTGGTGCGAATCAGCGTGCCGTCAATGTCAAATAACAATGTGTGCATTGGGAAGTCAGATTAAACCGAGGTCGGGTCAACCAGAGATCGCACGTCGAAAGTCGGCGGCTCATCTGCAATCGAAACAAGACAAAAACCGACTGTGGTCGGTCAACCCCTTGTTATACCGGAAATCAATTATGTTTTGAACGTATGGTTGGACCCTCCCGATGCGATCACTGGATGGCGTAAAGATGCATCTGATTCAAGTCACGGAGCATGTGATCGCACGAAATCTGTCGGCGACGCCGTCGACAACGATTCCTGGTGGAGTTTCAACGGACGCTGACAAGGATTCGTCGATCCGCACAGCTGCCATCCCAGCGGAAATCCGGGTTAAGTGTTCAGCCAATGCGGATTGATTGACTTGGTTACGAACCGTCGTTCCAATGGCGTGTGCGGAAGTTGTTTTTTGTTGGAAAAATATGTTAACGATCTGGTTTTGAAAGGACGTATCGTGAATCGCTACAGCATCGAGGAATTTGTTGAACAAACGCGTCAGCAGGACCGTGGACAAGGAACGTTTGAGCTGGAAACGGAACGTATCTTGGAGCTCAATCTGAACGGATCCATGTGGACTAAAATGGGGTCGATGATCTGTTATCGCGGCGCCATCAAATTCACGCGAGAAGGAATCATGGAGCAAGGTGTCGGAAATCTGTTCAAAAAAATGGTTTCCGGCGAAGGCACGCGACTCACCAAGGCCGAAGGCCAGGGAGTTATTTATCTTGCGGACAGCGGCAAGAAAATCACGATTCTCAATTTGGCCGGCGATTCCATTTTCGTAAACGGCAACGACCTGCTCGCATTTGAACCCTCTGTCAGCTATGAGATCAAGATGTTGAAGAAAATGTCAGCCATGATGGCTGGCGGGTTGTTCAATGTTCGTCTGGAAGGTTCCGGGATGGTTGCGTTTACGACGCATTACGATCCGATCACGCTGCTGGTTACGCCAGACAACCCGGTAGTGACAGATCCAAATGCCACCGTTGCCTGGTCGGGCTCGCTTGAGCCGCAAGTCAGGACGGACGTCTCGTTCAAGACCTTTCTTGGTCGGGGGAGCGGCGAGTCGATTCAAACGAGTTTTGCTGGAAACGGATTCGTTGTCATTCAGCCGTACGAGGAGGTCCATTTTCAGGCTGGTTCCTAGTGCTCTGGTACACGTAAAGATTCGAGTTGAAGTCTTCGGTGGCTGTGGCTTCCAGCCGCAGATTACTGGGGCAAGATGCCACAGCCACGTTTTTGCGAACCGGAAAGTTAAGCTGGAACGCAGTAGTAGTCCGACTTTCGCAGTTCCGTAAGTGGATGAAGTCAAGGGCAGCAAAATTTTTTGGCTCAATTGATTCTCTGGCCAAGCCGGTGCCGCGTGTCAATCATTGAGACAAATTGTTGCTGCGATGCGAATCCCAAGCGATCCGCCAACGTCGGCCGCATTTATCAGGGTGTTTTCGTCTTAGGCGGTTTGCCAACACGGCAGACTGGTGGACGGGATTCGCGTGCTTGGGATCCACGACCAAGTTCTCTGGCTTCCGGCCATGAATTTGAACAGGAGGAGCAGAGTTGAGCCACGGAGTCGACTTCAAAGAGCCGAATCTTCACTCGAAGCTGCCAACACCTATCCGCTGGTCAGGCAATTTTGCGTTGGGCCGGACTGTGTTGGTCATGGTTAGTACTTGCTTGGCAGCGCCCGTTTCGTCCCAGTCCGGATCCTGTTTTGCCAGGCAACAACCCATCGTTCAGCGGGCAACCATCGTATCCAGAGCGATACGAGCTGATCCTGAATCGGGTGACAACACCGCGTCGCCGGCCGAGGATATCGAACGGTTGATTCAACAACTTGGAGCAACAGATTTTGCTGAGAGAAATTCCGCGGAAGAGCAGTTGTTGAGGCTGGGCAGGCGGGCCCTGCCACGGTTGCTGTGGGCAGTCCGATCCCCAAATGGATACGCCGACAATGAAATTCGAATGCGCGCGCAGCGACTGATTATTGAAATCCAGCGCATTGATTTTAACGAAAGAGTGAGTGAGTTTTTGGCAGCACCGGAAGGGGATGAGAGCGATTTTGGTTTTCCCGGTTGGCAACGGTTTGCCGACATTGTGGGGGACGGTAAACGGGCTCGACAGATGTTTCTTTCGATGTACAAGTCGCACCCAAAGTTGTTTCTGGCGATCAACCAAAGCCAGGCGAAATTTGCAGATCAATGGCGTACAGCCAGCGGTAATTCGATGCGTACGATTGGCAGCACAGGGCGGGCTGTTGATTCACTATGTTGTTTGATTTTTCTG
This sequence comes from Pirellulaceae bacterium, assembly GCA_942492215.1. Taxonomy (GTDB): domain Bacteria; phylum Planctomycetota; class Planctomycetia; order Pirellulales; family Pirellulaceae; genus Mariniblastus. The sequence goes on along the minus strand of CALODY010000006.1, from coordinate 37,225 downwards.
ATGAATTACGATTTCGGTCCCAAACCCGTTGGGGAATCCCGAATTCAGGTTGAGCGAAAATTTGTGACACGGTTGGCCTCGCAACTTTTGAAGCTGGAGACCCGTACGTACGTTAACGGCTGCCGTCATCGCGTCGAAATCGAAAAACTGTTGGAGCATTGGTTGAATCAGACGGTTGTCGACGATCTGGTTTGGATCAACCAACGATTGTCGATCATTGAAGGCTATGGATTGAAAACGCAGTGTGCGTTTCTGCTCAAGCAAATCATAGATAGGAAACAACCTCTGCAAATCAGGTCGTACGCCTTGGAAATCCTGCGTCAGATCGGTAATCCGGCGATCATCAACGAGTTGATTCCAGCCCTGCGGGATGAAACGCCCGTCGCGCGCGCTGCCGGAGGTGAAAACCCGCGAATGGTTGATGTTCAGTTTCGGGATCTCGTATTGGCAACGAGTATTCAACTCGCCGGTTTGGAGTTATCACAGTTTGGTTTCTCTCGCACATCCCCAACAAATCGACGTTTGGACATTCAAAACAGCGGATTCCCTGACGAGGTAAGCCGAGCAAATGCATTCAAGAGTTGGTTTGCAGTCTTGGCGAAATCGCCCGGTTTTGAATCATTGCAGTTTCAGGATAGATAGCTTGCTCACTAGGGCGTCAGATGGAATTTCGGCTTATAATAAGTCCGGCGCTGACCCTGCCTGCTTGGACGCGCGGGTCTATGCCGATGAAGAGACCGAGCCTGACCACTTCTATTTTGGATGACCACCTATGGCCACTTCCAGTCGCAAAGCGATGAAGCAACCGGATTCTGACAAACCGTTGATCAAGGCAAAGTTCTCGGAAATGGTTGCCGTCAATTTTCAAATTGACCAACGCATTCTTCAGCCGCTGGTTCCCAAGGGCCTCGAACTGGATTTCTTCAACGGAGAAACCTACGTTAGCCTGATCGCCATGATGCTGCGTAATGTCAAAGCTTGGGGGCTACCATTTTCGATCATTCCCTCAAGTCCGGAATTAAGCCTTCGGTTTTACGTCCGTCGGCCAGGCGACGGTGAATCGGCGAAAGGGACCTGTTTGATCAAAGACTATATCTCCGGATCCACGGCAGCCTGGTACTTGGAATCTCAGTTCAAGTCGGATTTCTCCAAGCTAAAGATGAAGTACAAAAATTCGGGATTCGGTGAGCACGAAACGCCCGAGGTCGAATATCAATGGAAGGTTGACGACCACTGGAACAAGCTCCGAGTACGCGCCAGAAGCCGAATTCACAAAACTGAGAGAGCATCCAAAGTCGGGTTTATTCTTGACCACTTTACCTATTTTGGAACGTATAAAGGTCGCACGTTGGCCTATCGAGTCGAGAGACCAACGTGGAATATCTGGGATGCGGCTCAGGCCAATTTTACATGCGACGTCAAGCGGTTGTTTGGCGACGCTTTTGTGAAACCGCTCTCCAAACGGCCCGCCTCCGTTTTTGTCACTGCCGGAAGTCCCGTCACAATTTATAAACCTGTGGAAGTTCGGTAAACTTTTCCCCGCCAACCGCTATACTTGGTTAAGTGGAACGGTCAACTGCGACCTGTGTGGCGCTGGCTAATTGTCCGAAATCCTGTCCTGAAAAATCCCGATTGGATAATTGCATGTTGCATCTACGATTCGCATGGGTCCTTTGTTGCGCGTGGTTATTGTGCATTGCCGACGGCTACTGCCTAGGTCAAGCAGTAGCGGAGCCAGAAACCAAAAGCGCCCAACGCCCCGACGGCCCTGAGTTAAAAGAAAAAGACGACGACGCGTCGCGCGCTTCAAAGGCTCGCAAGCGGGATAAGAATCGCAGCCCGAAACAGTTCATGCGGATTCGGAAGGACTCACGAGGCCGTGCCGTCTCCCTGGAAACGTCGGTAACAAGATACGAGTTAAAAAAAGAAGACGGTGAGCGAATCACTGTGGACCTGATTGGAGTCGTTCATATCGGGGAGCAGGAGTATTATGAAGCCCTTAACAAACGATTCAAACAATACGAGGGATTGTTGTATGAGCTGGTTGCTCCCGAAGGGACGGTCATCCCCAAAGGGGGGCGGGATGCCGCCAGCGGACTCAATCCGGTTGCAGCGTTGCAAAAAGGGATGCAGTCCGTTTTAGGATTGGAGTTTCAACTCGATCATATCGATTACACGAAGGACAACTTTGTTCATGCGGACATGACTCCCAGCGAATTTGCCGAGAGCATGAGTAACAACGACGAAAGCGTTTCCAAATACGCTTTGCGCGCCATCGGCCAGAGCATGGCGATGCAGAATTCTGGACGCGGTGGAAACAACATGGGAATGTTGTTTGCCATGTTCGGCAAGAACAAGGAAGTCCGCATGCGGCGAGTTTTTGCGGAGCAAATGCAGGAAATGGAGGCCGGTTTGATTATGTTTGAAGGCAGAGACGGTTCAACGATCATTGATCACCGGAATGCCAAATGCATGGAAGTGTTGGATCGAGAAATCAAGTCGGGCAAGAAAAATCTGGCCATCTTTTACGGTGCCGGTCATCTGCCGGATATGGAGCGGCGATTAATGAGCGAATTCAAAATGAAGCGTGGTGGTCAATATTGGCTGACCGCTTGGTCGCTGCAGATTCCTGCAAGGTCGAAAGACGGGCCGAAAGCCGACAAGGATTAAAGGTTTCCGAATTGACGTCGCGGCCAATATGGTAACTTGAATGGGAATGCATGGAGGGATGACGACGCGTCTCGCATCGAAAAGAATCGCCATAGATGTACCCATCCTCTTTTATCCTAGGTCGAGGCAATAATGAGAAGTTCGCTACGTGACACCGGTTTTGCCGTCGCATTATTGGTACTGATTGGATGTACACCAAGTGAGTCGGTACAGAATGCCGTACCTGAAACGGATTCGGTCGAGATCGCGGGTGGCGACCTTCAGAGATCAGCGACAGATGACAATGAGAGCGGGATTTCACTGCCAGCGATGGACAACTCTGCGACTTCGACAACTTCACAATCAGACCTCGCATCACCCGTTCGATTGGAAGCCGACGGGGAACCGATTGACATTGGAAAGTTGTCTTCGTTTGCACATGCTGGCCCCTGGATTGCCGATCTGGATGGTGATGGCGACCGGGATTTGCTGGTGGGTGATTTCCCGGGGCATTTTTGGCTGTTTGATAACGAATCCGATGATCAAAAACCACAATACACGTCCAAAGGAAGATTGCAGGCAGGAGGGGAAGCTGCCAAAACTCCGGTCTACTGATGTATCGCATCCAGTCCACAGTTCGTGGATTACGACAACGATGGCATTCTTGATTTCATAAGCGGTTCCTACGATCCAGGCGATGTGTATTTGTTTCGCGGTTTGGGCAATGGCCAATACGCGAAAGTCGAGACGATTTTGGATGAAGACGAACAACCCTTGGTCCATCATCCCGAGGAGTTTGCCAAATACATGGAAATGAAAGGCGAGCCAGGAACCGACAGTGATGAAGCGACACAGATGCGAGTGGCTTCGTTTGGAAGTTGGGCGGCCCCAGTTGATTGGGATGCTGACGGTGATCTCGATATTTTGATCGGGAGTTTCAGCGGCGGTGTCTTCCTGCGTGAGAATATTGGTACTCGCGAAAAGCCGAAATACAGTCGGGAAAGTGTTGCCGTTCAAGCCAGTGGCGCTCCGCTTAGAGAGCATTCCCACGCAAACCCGGTGGTCGCGGATTGGGACCGTGATGGTTTGTGGGATCTGGTTGTTGGATCCGGGAATGGAAGTGTGGGTTGGTACAAAAACGTTGGCAGCAGATCTGCGCCTGAATTCGGTTCGCGAAATCAGCTGGTTAAACCGGCGGCGGATTCAATAATTCTCGAACAGAATTTGAAGGCGAATGAAGTTCCAGTTCCCGGCGCACGCGCTCAAATCTGCGTCACGGATTACAACAACGATGGCATGCTGGATTTGATTGTCGGCGACTATTCGCATATCAACTGGACGAAAGAGTTGACGGAAGCTGAGCAAGCGGATTTCGACCAGCTAAAGACTCGACAGAAGAAAGTTGCCAAGTCGCTTCAGAAATTGCAGGAAGTTTTATACGGTGAGCATGCCAGAGAAGAGGTCAAGGCTGAAAAGGAAGCCGAGTACGAGGAGATTATCCAAAAATGCATGAAATTGGACGAAGAAAAAAAATCCTTCTTTAAAGAAAGCCGCAGTGCCAGTTTTGTTTGGCTTTACCTGCGTCAGGGCGGCACGGAAGCAAAAACCTTCGTGAGTGCAAAGTCTCCCTCATCGGCGAACAGCGAAGAGTCGAACGACAAGGTTCTGCAACCAAAAAAAGAATCCAGTAGCTCTGGACCGGTTGCGATTGCCGTCGAACTTGAACCGATCGGTGACGGCAACGTTCAACGGCTTTCGGTCACAATTGATGTGCAGGCTCAATGGCATTTGTACGCAACAGCGTCCGAGGAGGCGGGATATCGAACGGTCGAAGTCAACCTGAACTTGCCTACCGGAATCGAGGCGGTGGGAGATTGGCAAAAGCCGCTCGGGGAACCTTCTCTGAAGGACCCGGCAACCGAGACTTATTCGGGCTCAATAACGTTCACTCGAGACTTGAAAATTGGAAAAGGCCTTTCGTCTGAAGAGATAGAGGTCGAGATTTCCTATCAAGTATGCAACGAAAGCCTTTGCCTGCCACCAAAAACGGTAAAGAAGAAAATCGAAATTTCAAGCGATTGCGATTAGTCGTGCGAAATGAGTCAATCGCAATACGCAAACCTGTGTTTTGAGTTAGTTGCCTACCGGTGATGTTATCGGAGTGACCGCAATTTGATTACCGGTCCTCAGAGTTCCGGTTCCACGTTACCAGGTAACATCCGGCGTGGGGCGTTCCCGCGGTCAGCATCAAACGGTCGTTCTCGCAGGTGAACTCAACCGTGCCCAAGGGCTGGCGAGTTCCGGCGGCCAAGGCAGTGACTTGGACATTCTGAGGATCCGCGGCGGGAGCTAAAGTTGGCAGGTCGAGACTCACGCGGAAACGCTTGTCGCGTGGATAAGCAAACACAATCAGCCTTTCCGCCTCTCGTTCAATCTTGACGGAACCGTCCGTGGCGACTTTGCCGAAATCGACCCAGCTGCCAGGTGGATTTAGACGGGAGGTGAAATCGATTCCTGACGCGGCTTTCGGCTGTTGGTCCGTTGTGATTTTTTTCGCCGTGATGTTGGTGATCCTTCCGTCTTGTCGTTCCAAATTCAATTTCGCAACCAAAATGCGTTCGAAACCGCTTTGGATCCCCTTCAGTTTCGCGCGTTCGCCATCGTGCAGCCCCACGGCCAAATCGTAACTGTCGTGTTTGTCGGATACCGCCAACTCATAGGGTCCGTCGACGATCACGTCCCCTTTCCGCCACCGAGTGGTTGCTTTGGGCAAGCGATGATCCTGTTGGAAGTCGATATTTTCAAGGTCAGAACCGTCCGCGTGAAATCCATGGACGAAGCATTCATAATTCCGATCCAGAAGGTCATTCACTCGCCACTCATAGGTCACCTGGCACCGATTTCCGCCAACGTATTTGAACTCTCGCAGCCGCGGTTCGATGTCCTTCCTTTGTTGCAAGTAAGGCATCGGGAAATCGGTGCGGGCGTCAGCAAAGACGTACTGTGGGCACTCCGCATAATCCGTCCATCGACCGTCGCGCAGAGTAGTGCTGACTTCGGTTTCTGGACCCAAGGCCAGGAATCCCCATTGGGGCAGTTCCCGGCCCTTCACCTTCCACACCTCGTCGCGCCAATTGATCCATAACGTTAGCCCAGAGTCGTAGCGGACCCGCTGCCGCGATGTATCTCTCACGGCAAGTGCCGCACTCGCCGTCACGAATTGACCGTCAACTTCGTAACGGATTTCTTGGACTTGTGCCGATCCGTACAGTCGTTGCACGGGATGCATCAGATGATGCTCGCGTATTACCCACGGGAGGTTATCCACTTGGTCCGCCCCGACGAATCCGGCGTGGCCATAGGCCAACTCCTGGGCTCGGTATTTGTCGATCTGATCCATGCTGCCCGTGTCTTCGCCCCAACGGTGGTCCGAGCCCCGGCGAAACCAACGCTCGTAGTAGCCCATACCGTGGTTGACCATTTGTGGATGGATTTTCAGTAAGTCGAAATCAACCAGCGGAATGTGGTCCTCTCCGCCGTCGACCTGGGATTCCACGCCGTCGCAACGACCTGCCCAATAGAAATGATTTCCACCTTCGCCGAACAAGGGTCCTTCGTGCGAATCTCGCATGAACTGAAACAACTCAGTGTCCGACTTGACTTTCGCCAACGCCATGGCGGCCATTGGTTGATCGGCTTGGTGATCCAACTGGTGCCACGGCGGAACGCAAGTATGCACGTCTAAATAAGCCGCGGTGGTACGAAATCTTCGGTGAATCTCCGGTGAGGTCTGTTTTGCATAGTCGATCGCCCGATTGCATTTCAGACCGAAGCTCTGCACCTGGGTATTGGCGTTGTACCATGCCAGCGATGGTGAGCCATCGGCTCGAAGCACGCGAACTGCTGGATCGTAGGACGGGGCATCCGGGTAGAGATCGATGTAATTTTCGTGCAGGGCCCACGTGTAGCCGCATTGATTGGCCGCCCTGCCGAAAGCGATCATGCCTTGATCACCGCCAAAGTTTGGATTCGCCGGCAGGTGGTCTGGCAGCTTCACGTCGTAGCCGAATCGCTGCCATTCGTGTGAAATGATGGCCAAGTGGTCGACGCCATGATCTTTCAACGCCCGCAGATTATCCGCATCGCCCTGAAAGTTGCCGAGGTGATGGCCCCACACATCCAGCATGATCCGCGGCCCGAGCAACTCCCGATAAGGCGACGGCGGGTGTGGGATGTTTGGCCACACCTCGCCTACATCCGGGGACACGGTGACATAGCCTGATTCCACCAGGCAATTTCGGGTACCATCGGTTTTGGGTTCGTAGTCAGCTACGCCCTGTGGGCAGCGTGAGGCGTGCGACACAGTCCAATCCAGATAGCGGCCGACAAACAGATTTTGCACCGGCAAGTACACGACGTTGCCTGGCAGGTAGGGCACTGGAATCGACCTCCGCAACGGTGCCATGCCGACTTCCCCCAAGGAAAACCGACTTACGAACGGTTCATCGCAGCGCGCGTCAACCGTCAAGGCTTTACCCTGGATGCCATAGGTCCAGGCGACTTGAATGGTCTGGCCCGACAGTTCGTATTCCCAAAGCACATGAAGTTGGTTCTGTTCACGTCGAATTTCGACCGCCCGACCGCCTCGCAAGGCGACTTCTTCGGTTTCGTCCACCTGCTGGCGCGCCGCGGTTGCGCCTCCTCCGAACGCAGGTGCCAGCAAGCGGCCGTCATCGACTTGGACGCGAAAATCGTCTAGCGTGCCGGTGTCGGGTGTCCAGTCGTAAGCCAGGTGACAATCTTCCCCTTCGTAGGTGAACCGCCATCTACTTCCCAGCTGTTCCAAACCATTTTGGTACGGCAAAAGATTGCCGGGAACGACGCCTTGGTTGGTGCGGTTGACCAGCTTGGTCAGGTCCGTTCCGGAGACCGCCTTGTAAGCTCGAGTTGCCGTCAATCGGCGCACGGTCTCCAATCGATTAGGCGGCCCCTTGCCGACGACGACTCGCGTCACCGAAGAAGGAGTAATCGAACGATGGATTATTCTGCGGTCCCGGTTCGACCTGTAATCGAAGGACAACCGTCTTGCCTGCGTAGGGCGTCAAATCAAAGTCGTAGTCCAGCCAACGGGCCTCGGAGTGATGCCGGCGCAAAAGTTTTTGCCTCCGCCGGTCTGATATCAAAAAACATGAGAAGGTCACTCCGTCGCTTTGGTCGGGCCCCGCCACGTCCGGCCCCATCGCAATGCCGAACTTCAACCGGATCGGCTTCAGATTCGGCAACGCAAGTTCATAGTCCACCCAGGTCTTGCCCGGCGGCACGTGCCACGGCGAGTGCAACAGCAGTGCCCTTCGGTCCAGGACTCGCCTGCGGACTTGATAGGAGATCCCCGCTGTGGGTTCGAAATGTCCCGACCAAGCGATTGGCATCGAGACCGGCGGATTGTTGCCTGACTGCCAGGATACCTGGTACAACCCGATATCCGCCAAGAACGTTTCGCCCGGCGGTATCGGTACTGAGAGATCCTGATTCGCAGCACTTGCCGTAGCTGCCAACAGAAGAAAATGGCAAAAGATAAACGGAGCGATTGGGGATCGCCTGCGGCACGAATGAGTATAACGGCTGTGCATGTTGAATCTGCCCGTTGGGAAACAAAGCACCCGCGGCCGAAGCGGAACTTTCAGTCTGAAATCATGTGAATATGTTTCAACAGACTCGCCACTTAATCAACGGCATTTTGCGTTAATACGCGCCTTCCCTCATGATGACAACGCGGATCGTTCGAAACAGGATGTGCAGATCGAGCCAATGCGACCAGTTTTGGACGTAGAACTCATCAAGCCGAACGCGTTCTTCATAGGAAGTGTCGTTCCTTCCAGAAACCTGCCAAAGCCCCGTTATTCCTGGCAAAACCGAAGAATAAAGGTAGTAGCTTTCTCCATACCTTGGGATTTCAGCACTCACAATCGGCCTTGGGCCGACTAAACTCATCTCCCCAGTGAGCACGTTGAGTATCTGCGGCAACTCGTCGAGACTGAATTTTCGCAATATCACTCCGATTGATGTGATGCGAGGGTCGTCTTTCAGCTTGTGGTCCTGATCCCATTGACGGCGCAACTCCGGATGTTCACGAAGATAGTCTTGGAGGACAAGATCAGCGTCCGGCCGCATCGTACGGAACTTGTAGGCAAAAAAAACTTTTCCTTGATCGCCGAGCCGCGCCTGCCTGAAAAAGACGGGTCCCCTGGAGGTCAATTTGACGATCGTGCCGATGATCAACATGATGGGTAGCGTGACCGGCAAAGTGGCCAACACAAAGGCAAAATCAATGATTCGTTTGACCAGTCGCGAACCGGGAAGCATCAACCGGTCGCTTCGTTCCAGCAGCATTGTGCTACGAATAGAAACGGGTCGGCTCCGTAGGCAAGGTGTCACGCTCATCTCGTTGTGTTCTCTCATAGATGTAAAGTCGGTGCGGAATGTTGTACAAGTAGCGTTCGATGCCGAGAGCATTTTCAGCTTCCTGTCCGTTTGTAATAATCACCGCCCGGTAAACGCCTCTTTTTTTTGCGATCGAGGCCGCTTCATCAAGCGTGCCGATACAAAACGCGATATCTTCTTCCCGAATCTTTTCATCGGTCATCCAGTACGAAGCGGGATCGCTAATAATGCCAATTGGCCGCAGGCCGCACGTTCGGTTGGCGAGCATTTCACGGGTCAGATTTATTCCTTCGCGAATGTCGCCTACGATCAACACCGGCTGGGCCCAAAAATCGAATCGGCCAGCCAGGATTCTGGCTGCCGAGCGGGCCATTGGAATCCCCACCAGCAAACCAAGCCAGATCACGATCCCGACAAAGAAATGACCGAAACTGGTATCTGAGGAAGCGATTGCCAACGACAAAGCTGTCGCGGCCATGGTGGATGTGGAGATGCCACATTTCCGAAATTCTTCGGCTGGGTGAATTCCCACTGCCGGATAGAGCCCGTTCATTGCATTGGCAGTGAATAAAGCCAATGCGAGGTAGGGAAAAAGCCGTAGCAAGTCATCGCCAAAGGCTCCAGCGGTCAGGGAAATAGACCCAAAAACGATTGCTAACCCCAACAGGTCGCTGACGAGCAATGGAAGGCTGGTCACTAACTGCTGACGCAGATAAGGACTGCCAACCGTCGATATTCGCTCAACGGGGGGCGCCGGTCGCGGCGTCGGAATCTGACGCCGACGGCGCGGACGCGTCTCAATATTCAAGAGATCGTGCATAGGAAGGAAGCGGTATTAGAGCTCGCGAAAAGCGAATCGGGTCAGTTCTTGGATGCAGTCAAAGGGTGTCTACTCTCGGAAGTTGGTCTCCGCATTACAGGAATTTCTCGATATCTATGAGGAGGGACCACGACAACGTGGGCTTCCAGCAATTTGGAATTGCCGGAAATCGGGGGGAAAGGGAGTGTCACGATAATCCTGGGATCTTCGATAGTCAAGCAGGTTTACGGATTGTGAAGCCATAAATACGTTGCCAGAACGTGGTTATCCAAAACAACCAGCAAAATCGGCTTCGCTTTGATTCGATAGTAAGAATGAGTGAAATATTTTTCACAGGGCGGCGTATCAATGATTCCCGATACGTTCGCCCCAAACAGCTTGTTGGGGCGGGCATTCCAGCAGCTATCTGGATTTGTCAGGGCAACTGCGGTCAAGCGACCGGTGACTTTTGCCCTGAATTTGTGCATGGGTCCGAAGATTTTCCCGAATGTCTCAACACACGTTGTTGATACAGGTCTTCAATGCGACCGTAACAAGTTTCGATAGAGAAAAACTTCTTGGCTGTTTCGCGATTTTTAACCGTATTCTTCAAAGAACGCAAACTGGTCTCAATTTTTTCGGCAAGATCCGGTGGACTGCCGCTCTCTGAAACCAAAATATGGGATAGGTCGTAGTCGCCGAATGTGGTAAGTCCCGGTGAATTGCAGACCACCAACGGGAGATTCGTCGCCAGTGCTTCCAAGGCAGTCAGGGGCAATCCTTCATAACGGCTGGAAAGTGCAAAAACATCCATTGCTTGATAAAAGGAACGCGGATCAGATTGGTACTCGGGACGAACCAGCCGTGTCGTTATCTTTAGTTCCTGGGCAAGTCTGAGGAGTTTTTGTTCGTCTTTCTTTTTGCCGTGTCCCACGTGCATCAGCGTGATTTTGTCCGGTATTCGGTCGAGGAGTTGGGCAAAAGCCTGATACAAAAACTCGGGGTTTTTCTGGTAGCAAATCCGCCCGATCGTCCCGATTACCAATGAGTCCGGCTCAATGCGAAGTTGCTTCTTGATGGCCCGTTTTTCTTCAGTCGATGCTGGAGGTTTGAAATGGTCAAAATCTACGGGGTTTGGTATCTCGACCGCGGCGGCACCTGAAATGCCAAGAACCTGTTGAGAGAATTGAGTTTCGCCGGGTGACAGGTGAACGTTCGTTGAACGGCTTGCCAGCCATCTTTCGACAGAATTGAAAATACCGTTCAGCGGCGATCTTCCACCACCCATTCCGTAATAGGCGTGTGGCGTGTAAACCACTGGCACAGAGGGGGCAATGAACAAACGAACCAAAGCGCCTGCTTTGGATGAATGTGCGTGGATGACTTCCGGTTTGAACTCTCGGATGGCGTTCCGAAGTGCACGTACCGAACGAACGTCGCGAACAGATGGAAAACTGCCAGTTTTCAGGTCCACGCCAGGAAAATCGTTGTTTGTAAGCCAATCCAGAAAGGAGTAAAGTCCTTCCGAGTCGCGGAGGGTCGAGTAAGCCACACACAAGTCGTGGCCTCTCGTTGCGAGGAATCGTGACAAGCCTTCGACGTGCCTGAATACACCGTCTACTCCGGGCTCGCACACCATCAGGATTCTCATTTTTGACGATCCACCAGTTCTTGTAACTTCGCGGTCACTTGTCTTCCGGCAGAATCCCAACAAAACATCCGGCGGCGAAGAGTTCCTTTCTCGACCAGTTCCTGTCTCAATTGTGGGTTGCCGATCACCGATTCGACGGCTTGTAGCATTTCTTCTGAGTTGTGGGGGTCCACCAGTAAAGCCGCGTCCCCAGCAATCTCCGGCAGACAACTGCAATTGCTGGTTATCACGGGGCAGCCCGCATAGAAGGACTCCACGACTGGCAATCCAAACCCTTCCTCAAACGAAGGAAAGAGAAATACGGCGGCATTTTGATAAAGACTGGCCAATTCTTGGTCGGAAACGTATCCGGTTAGAATCACTCCTGGTTGCTGCATGTCAGCTTCTGGGATTCCGATTTGGGAGAAGTTCTTCTGAGGACGTCCGACAATCACAAGGTCGATATCGTCCCTCTTCTCTTTGAGCTTTCCAAACATTTCCAGTACACCTCGCAGATTCTTGTGAGGCTGCAAAGACCCAACACAGAGGATGTATCGTTTTGAGGTGTCGTGAATTCTGGATACAAGCGGTTGCGGTTCCTGCAAAAGAGCTGGCTCAATACCTGGTCCTTGATAATACACCGATATCTTCTCGGGCGCGACTCCCCGCTTGATCAATTGGTGTTTGGTGTATTCAGATATCGAAAAAATGTGAAGCGACTTTTTGGCAGCTCTCAACAAGACGATCTTGTACAACAATCGGAACAGAAATCCAAACGATTCGCGAATGAGTTCAAAATTGAGGTCATGTACCACCATCACCGACCGCTTCGTATTGAAGAAAGCCGGTGCCGACCCCATCAGCGAAAATCGGATCTTTGAATGCTGGATAAAGGGGAACCATAACTGTTCCCAGGCATGATTGGGAAGCCTCAGGGGGTTTCTGCTCGATAGTACTGCCCGAGATCGAGTGCTTGAAGTTCATTGTCCGGCAGAGTCGTGCGTCCGTAGACGAAAAACTCACCCAAATAGGGTCGCATTGATTTTAACAAGCCAAGCGACGCCCTGTGTGTTCCGGTGGGCTGTGGAATTCCCAGAAATCTCCCATTAAGAATAATCATCGACGTTTACCAGTAGACGGTTGGAAGGTGGCAAATTCACTTTCGTAAACCACCAGCTCTGCTGGTGCGTACCGATAAGGCTCTGCCGTTTTTTGTAGTAACCCGAGGCGTAAGCGAGGGATTATAACTGCGTTCCCTTGCTCACGCGTCGGGTTACGATTTTCGGCCCCTATCAGGGGCCGTCCGCATACCACCGGCTCTGCCGGTGGTTATTGATTAAGACGAGCGTTGTCAGCGGAGCAGGATATTATAAACTGGTTCGAGCAGGTGAATACAGTCCGGTGAAATCATTCATTGGAAAATGTAGTCGTCAACGGCTGAGGGATACGGTCAGGGACGACGTTGGCGAGTCGAATTGAAGCGAGAATATCACTCGACGGTGTTTTGCATTTGCAGAACGCTTTCCAGTAACTCTGTTTTGAAATCGAACGCTACTCGAACTTACAACTTCAACTGGCAAAATCGGAATGAACCCTACAGCTATCATTTATGGTTTTGCGGCGGACATTCAATTCAATGTTGCCGGTTGTAGTGATCATGTGAGGTCGTGGACCCTGGCGAGGCTTGAAAGCGAAATGGTGGCTAACTAGTATGACATTCTCAGCCGGAATTACTCCCTGCCTTTCGGCCACAAGCTTCCCAGTGTATTTCTGGTGAACCCATTGCCCTTCACGTCGGCATCGAAATAGAAGTGAATTCGAATGCTGAACTTGCTGAACGTAAGAAAAATTCGTCAAGACTTTCGCAAGTCTCGCTACGTAAGAATGGCCACTAAACACCTTTGGACACCTGACCATGAATTCAAACCAACTTACGTTATCGGAATCGAATCAGAATCTCGCCGGGGCATTCGCGATTATTCGTCGTAACAAATTCAAATTTGCATTCACCGTTCTTTTGGGGATGGTGTTGACGGCAGCCTATTTTGCGACGGCCCCGCGGAAGTTTAGCTCCACCGCGAAGTTGTTCATCAAGAAAGGACGCGAATCCGTCGTGATTGACCCGACCGCCAGGACAAGCCATTCCGGTGAAACAGAAGTATTTGCGGTTGCCGAATTGCTGAACACGCGCGAACTGGCGGAAGAAGTGGTCCACCATTTCGGGCCCGACGTGATCCTCGAGAGGGAGTCGGGTTCACAATCACTAGGGGAACGACTGTCGTTCTTAAACGAGACCACCCTGAATCCGCTCCGCGTATACAGTTGGCAGGACAAAGCGGTCAAGTCCTTTCAGGCGAACCTCGGTGTGCTGGCGGGAAAACAGACCAACGTGGTTTCGTTGGCGTACGAAGCCGATTCTCCTGAGGTGGCGCAACACATCTTGAAGTTCCTCGTTGACGAAGTTTTGGAGGACCATATTCGAATCCATCGCACCCGAGGTTCGGAAGAGTATTTCTACGGCAAGGTCGAGTCATCCGTGGACAAGCTTGACCAACTGGAAGGGAATTTGCGAGATTTCAAAAACCAATCCGGTCTGGCCTCTCTGCCCAAACAGCGAGATGCGTTGTTGGATCTGATCGCTGAATTGCGCGTGGACCTGCTTCGTGCGGAGTTCGAAAAAGAGGCATTGATCGCAGGATTGGCGGAGCGACAGGCCAAAATGGGGGAGATTCCTGATCGAATTGTCATTGAGGAAGAAACCGGACAAACAGGAGCTGTCGACCAGTCGCTTCGAGAGGAGCTGTTTGCTCTTGAGATTCAGGAAAAAGAATTGGCCTCGAAATACGAGGCCGATAATCCCCTCGTCAGGCAAATCCGGGGGCAGATTGCTGAGGTGAAGTCAATCAGCGACAATGAACACGTTTCTGCCACGGTGACGCATGGTCCCAATCCGGTCTATTCTGATGCAAAATCGGCAATGCTGAATTCCAAGGCGGTGTTGGCCGAGGTTCAGGCAAGAGCAATAGCGATCCGCAAAGACCTGGAAATCGCAGAGAAAAGGATTGCCTCTTTCAATGATGCCGAACTGAAGCTGGCCAAGCTGGATCGCGACATTGAAATGGCACGAAATGTTGTCAAGACGAACGTGGAGTTGCTTGAACAGGCCCGAATTGATAACGAGTTGGAACAAAAAAGGATTTCAAGCTTAAACGTCATGCAGTCACCCACGTTTGTTGAGACGCCCTCCAATCCCAAACCCAAAGTAGTTTTGGGTGTGGGTTGCCTGCTCTCGCTGATCGCCGGTTTCGGTGTCGTCTTGCTTTTTGATAAGCGTCCTGTGACTCAGCCAGTTCAACTCGAAACCGAAGATCGCCAAAAGTTACCTGAACCCGTTTCCCATTCGGGAGTTTAGTGAGAACGGAAAATCCCGAGTTGGTCGGCCCGGTGGGGTGGCGATGGAATTTTCGAAACCAGTCGCAGTCCCGGATCGGGAAAAAAGCGGTTTCCCGGTTCCTCGTTAAATCAACGCGGGATGACGGGCGTTTTATTCTCGTGGCCTAAACTTCCAATCCAACCGAACACGGCGCATATGCATCCGGACAAAATCGTAGCGTCGCGTTGGCACGCTAGTAACACCTCCCGACCGTATTCGTGTAAGACCGTATAGATGATTTCTCCACCTCGGTTCACGTTTTGGTGGCTTCACCCAGCATGGTGTCTCAGTTTTGTCTGTGGCATCACTTTACTGGTAGCGTATCTTCAAGATCCGGTGGAGTACGAGCTTTACCGCACAACAAAGTATCTCAAACTGTGGCACGTACTGGTTGGCTTCCTGACGATTCTTACGTTTTCTGTTGGCTGTTATTTTGGCCGCGAAACGACACCTGCAAACGCAGCAAAAACAGTTGTAAATTACAGAGTTCTGAAACGCTGGTTCTACTTTTGCGTCGGTCTTACGTTGTTTGGATATGCTGTTTGGCTGGGAGTTGGTTTTAAAAATGGTGCTTCGCCGACGATTTTATTGGATGTTGTTCTGAGTAACGATCCGAGCGTTGTTGGAAGCATTCGAGAAGACCTCTTTCCGACGATTCCTGGCGTTACAACTTGTACGCAGTTTGGCTTGCCGGCCATGGTGCTGGGCTTGTGGATATATTTTTTTGACGACCGGCGAGTCCTCCGCTGGGTAGTAATCATCGCGATACTGGCTGTTTTGCGGGCGATTCTCAACAGCGAACGACTCGCCTTGATCGAACTCGCCGTGCCGGCAGCCATCCTCTTAGCCCGAATCGTCGTGTTGCCGATGAAACATCTATGGGTACGAAAGGCCGGGGCCATTGCACCGCTCGTTGCTCCCCTGTTGTTGGCGATGGTTTTTGGCTCATTTGAATACGTCCGTTCCTGGCAGTTTTATGCCGACGATTTCGATTCCTACCCGCGATTCGTGGTTTGGAGGTTGACCGGTTACTACACGACAGCACACAACAATGCTGCGATGGCAATCGAAACGGACCATTATCCACCGATCCCTTATTTTACGATTGAGCCGTTATGGAAATTGCCCGGTGTTGAGTCCTCTTCCTTTGGCTATCAGAATCTGACGGGTACGGACATACCAGACTATTACAGACAGATGCTTGAGAATTTTGGCAATCCCGAGCTAAATAATAGTGGGGGATTGTTCCATCCGTTGCTCGATTGGGGACTACCGATATCTTTGATCTTTTGGCTTGGCTATGGGGTACTGGCTGGTCGGCTTTACAACAATTACTTGAGGGGCACACTAAGTGGCGTCCTGTTCTATCCTCTGATTTTTCTCACATTGCTCGATGTTCCTCGACTGTTAATTATCTGCAATCCTCGATTCACTCCAACGATAGCCGTGATGATTTTGGTGGTTGTAACCTCACAGGTTCCAAAAAACGGAAGGCCTTCAACATAAGGAACTTGGCCTGTGGAATTCCGCCTGGTCGTCAAGGGCCGCAATCTTCAGTTTCACTGAGACACAGACTTTCCGCTAAAGCCGCTTAAGTTGAATGCGACCATCTGTTATCGATGATTGCACCCGCTACGATCGCGATGCGCGAAAAACGCGTCACTGCCTTGATGCCAGGCGGGCTTCTGGCGACATGTAACCATGGACCGTTCCAACGATTCGTTGCCAATAGTAGCGAGCCCAATCTGGCCGCAGACGAAACCACGACAGACAACACCCAGCGAACGATCGACATAGCCAGTAGGTCACAACCACCAGGGGATACTGGTGTTTGCGAAGAAAATAACCACGTCCACGGCTGTAACTCAGGCAGCGAGCGTAGGCACCATCATCCAGTTCAGTGACCTTAACAGGGTGGTAGACAATTAAGTCGGGCCGATAATCCACGCGCGCTCCCTGTTCGACAAGGCGTAACAGCAGGTCAAGCCCCTCATCGGAGCCAAATGGCGTACCTGCTCCCACGCCCATGCTTGGATCAAAGCGCAAATCATCAAACGCCCTTCTTCGATAGAATACCGCAAACTCGATTTGCCGTCTAAATACGTTCCACTTTGTAATCGGGCCACCGTTGCGATCGAAACGCGTTTCCGAGCCCGTTCCTTCTTCATTTTGTGATCTCGCAGAAAAAGCATCGAGTTCTGGATCGTCGTCAAAGATTTGTGCCACATTTTCAAGCAGGTCGGGAGGATAAGTGCAATCATCGTCCGGATAGGTGCAGATCTCGCCGCTTGATACTTCAAAGCCGCGATTCCGGCCCCTGGACAATCCTCGTTCCTCCATCTTGACGTGCGTGATACGTAATGCATGTTCGAATCGCTCGATCAGCGGTAACAATTCATCGCTGCGACTCTGATCCACTATGATCGTTTCAAATTCCTGAAACGTCTGCGCTTGGAGTGACTGCAGCAGTCGCTCAAGGTCATCTTCGCGACCGATGGTAGAAACAATAAGCGAAAACTTCATGGGTGTATCCTAAAACCGCAAGCAAAGCGAGGTCGTCAAGAGTTATGTGCGGCAACTGGTGTTTGTAAACGATCGAGAATCCCCCCCGAACAGGCGATATTCCAACGCGCGGGGCTTTCCCGTCAAGCATTCAATACGAAACAGTCGGCGCTGAGTCGTATTTCGTCGTGGGAATTACGGCCATGACGTTTGCCCGGAAAAGGTGGGAATTCTCTCGGGGATCGCGATTCTGGCAAAGGGCCGTTCCTGGTCCAAACTCGACCGACGCAACTGATTCGCTGCGAGAAACCTTCGATCTGATTCAATCGACGTTGTCGAAGAACGATTTACCAATCGTTGTCGATGGAATTGCCATCGGACGTGTGGGGAATAATGGTTGTTAGTCATAGATCGAAAAAGGAAGAGGATGGCGAGGAAGCGAACAAAGCAACAGCGCTCCGAGGAAAACGCATCGCAAATTGCAGTTTAAGTCGAATGCCCAGAGGTGCAAATAGCTTCGATGAAATTTCTGTCTGGAATTGAAGCCTGGCCGTGGCCATTCGCGCACCGCACTTAAGGTTCCAATCCGCATAATCGGTGCAAGCGGCCCACAGCGCTTCAGGTAGCAGAATAAGTCAATGACACCGCGATTTCCATGCCATTGGTCGCGGCTTAGCTTGACCGGTCTGGAGTTGCATTTATGCTTAGATTCTCGCAAGTGAATGTTGAGACATATGTCGCCAAACACGCAATAGATTTAGGCGCGGGCCGTTAGGTGTTCGGTTGGTAAGAACGCAAAATTTCGCATTGCCCACGCAGTTTGGTTTGTTTTGCGAGCGGAATTGTCGATGGCTTTTATCGGCAGCCGTTTTCACTGTCTTCGAAAACTCGGGCTCCGCAAGTGGCGGACGCGGATGAGGGTATGGACAGCGAATGATTTTTTCAGTTAAAGACTCGCTCGTTGTCGGCAAGTGTTTAACATTTGCGTCGGTTCGATGCCAACATCCCATAATCATTAGTTTTTCCACGACCGCTCTTTATGTTGATTGATGAGAAACAGGTGCCCGATTCTTCCTCAGGCAAGGACACGACCGAGTTTCGTGAGTTTCGCGATCGTCTTTGGTCGCAGGGACTTTGGGTGGCAGGTGGGCGCTGCTTGGGCGTATTGGCAGCACTAACTGCCAATGCTGTTCTTCCGCGAGTCTTGTCGCCGGATGCTTTTGCAGATTTCGCAGTCGCCTTGAGCATCATCGCCTTCGCCGGTGGAATGGCGCCATTCGGACTGGACGTCGTGGTGGTGCGTCAAGTCTCCAAACACTTGGCACATGGGGCAGTTCGCCGGGCATCGCAATGGTTGCACCGATGCATCAAGATGTCAAAGATTCAGGCGGCCGATTTTGGTGTCACGACGGCCCTCGTCGTCCTTTGTATCGGTGAATCGGGCTTGGGACTGGCAAACTCAACGATGTTGGGTTTGATCATTGGTTCGACGGCCGGGTTTGTCGGGTACCAGATGGTCACTGCGGAATCACTTCGCAGTCTGGATGACCTACGTTCTGCAAGTCTTTTTACTGGGGGGCGTCCTGGCGGGCCCATCGCCAACGCGTTGTTCTTGATCGGTATCGTTCTCGCTTCCCTGTTTTGGAATCTTACCGCCGTCAGCGCGCTGGCACTCAATGCGATCATCATTTTTGGTACCGCAGTTACTGCGACGGTGGTTTTGTCCCGTCGAAGCAGCGCACAATTTCATGGTGTCATTGAAGACTCGGATGAAGAACCGTTTGCATTAAAAGATCTAATGCGGGAGTGTTTCCCTCTGGTACTGCTTCGTGGGCTCGCGTTTCTCTCGATGCAGGCTGACCTTTGGTTGGCTGCTGCATTCGCGGGAGATCGCGTTGAAGTAGCACATTATGCCACTGCCCAAAGGGCGATCGTTTTTTTGGCATTGCCACTGGAAATCTGCATGTTTCTGACGATCGCCACCATGACGCGACTGCATCAGACCGGGAAGCGCCGTGAATTGGAGCAGATACTACGCGCCGCAACGACGGTTGCCGCAATTCCTGCGATTGCCGTCCTGGCGATCGTTCTTTTTGCTGGGCCGCAACTGTTTACCTGGTATTTCGGCGAGGGATACGGGAGAGCATCGGCCATCTTTAACATCCTCGCGATGGGACAATTAGCGCTCATGTGGTCAGGCAATGCGGGATACCTTCTTATCATGGTCGGCAAGACCCGGTTGGCGTTGTTGGCGAATCTGTGCAGCGCCATTTTCCTCGTGATAGCGGGACCATTGGCAGGTTTCTACTACGGCATCATGGGTGTAGCGGTAGTCGCGGCAATCACGGTGGTCGCGCAAAACCTCGGCCAGTGGCTGCTGGCCGGTATCGCCTGTGGCATTTGGACTCATGTAAGTCCTAAAGCACTCTGGCGTGGATTGACGATGCGACAAGGGAACGGATGATGAATAAGTTTAAGAAGTTTTAGTTCGCCGTAAGAGTCGATGGCAAATCGTGAAGTGGTCGCTAGGCCAACAACTGTCTCGAGCCCGACCGGGCACCCTGTTGCTGGATCTTTGACGTATCCGAACGAGGGGTTATAACGTCGGTTTATCAGCCTAACAAAAAGGTAGTCTTGATTGAATTTTCCCTTTCCCTGGCTTCAACGCATCTCTCCCTACGCTGCAGTTTTTTTTTCCCTAGTACTGACGCTGGCCACCTGTGCGCGTACATTCCGGCATTTTGAGACTCCTACGCACGCCAGTGCCCAAATCACTCATGCCCAACACCAGGCAGACTTGGTTGTCGAGAATTGGGGAATGGGCGATTACCGGGACGCCATCTATTATCCAACCCTCGATTTCTGGACGGGTGGAAATCCTTACGACGTAAAATCGTACATGGAACGACAACCCGTCGTGTTATCATTCCCGCTCTATTCGCCACTCACTCTTTTGATCCATGGTCCCCTTGTAATTCCTGACTATTCCTTGTCGGCAAAAATCTACAGTGGGCTAACCGCCGCTTTTCTTCTTGTCCTCGCCTGGTTAGCTGTTCAATGGCTCGGGCGAACCCCGAGTATCGCCAACGTGTTTTGGTTTTACGTTTTGCTGATGTTAACTTGGTCGGTTCACATCAACTTCAAGTTTGGCCAATCGGGCATTCTTCTTGCCTTGCTGACGCTGTTAAGCATCCATTACGCGCACAAACGCCCTTGGCTTTCAGGGGCCGCACTGGCGCTGGCGACGTTCAAGCCCACGTTTGGATTGCCACTGGGTGTCTTGTTCTTGGCTCGCGGGCATTATCGGTCGCTAATGTGGGGGGTCGCACTCGCAGCCATGCTGACTGTGCCGCTGGTTACCTGGCTTGTTGTCCAGGCTGGGGGACCAGGGGCGTTTCTGGGTGTCATGGCGTCGAACCATCAAGCTCATGAAGGGATATCCAGTGTTTCCATCGGCACCTCCAGTTCCCGGTTGGACGGATTGACCATTTGCCAATGGTGGGGACATCATCCGACAGGCTGGGAGCAGCTTGTTTTTGCGTTGGCCATTTTGGGTGTGGCAAGTTTCGTGTTGAGGCTGACGAACGACCAGAAAAGTGAAGATTCGGCGGTTAGCCCAGTTGCGGCAGTGATGGTTCTAGCATCCACAGTGGCCTTGTATCACAAAACAACCGGCTGGGTGCCGATCGCAATTCCTGCATTGGCCATCCTGATTGCGGCACATCCACGATGGCGGCAGATCCCACGACCTACGAGATGGCTGACGGCTGCCATTATGTGGGTTCCCGCGTGGAACCTGGCCCATGCGTATGCGTTTAGATCGCGTGTTCAGACATTTTCGGAAGCGAGCGGTATCACGCTGGATTCCGCCTGGTCAACCCGGCTCCGAGTCCTGTGGTCAACCGCCGACTGCATTTGCCTCATGGTGGCGCTGGCCTTTTGCCTTGCTTTCACCTTGGCGATTTGGCGCCGGCATCGAGATGATTGAGTGCCCTGGGGCTATCGCCGAAGGCCCAGGCCGGCGAACAATTGTGTTATGACACGTCACCGGCTTGGTTTTTGGATTCAATTCGTACGCCCAACTTTGTCTTCAAGATCGATCGACTTAGTTGTATCTCATCGACAGCCAGTGCGACACAGAGTTCCGTTACGGTTTGGCTCTTGGCCCGTAGGCACCGCTTGGTATTTGCTGCGGTTGATTGCATCAACTCGAAGCTGAAGGCGGTTTAATGTCGATGGCGGGGGAAAAGACAAAACAGCCAACCCCGAACAGCAAGAATGCACTGTTTGGTTCGGGTACACTTTGGATCGAGAACTGAACGTTATCGACGAAAACGGCGCCAGCCGCGTCCATCTGCTGACCAAAAACCAGGGCCAACCTTGCTTCTACGGCCCCAACCGGAACCGTCGAGAACAGCTCGGACGTGTACCACAGATCATTGACTGATGTGCCATCCGCCAGCACGATCGAATCGGATCCAAGGTATTCAGCCGACCCAAATGCCCCGTAAAGTTCGCTGTAGTAGTCGATCTTCAAATAAACTTCGTTTTGCGAACCGGCGATCGAGTCAAAAGACGGAATGAAGGCTTCTGCCGAAGCGAACAATTGATCGCCTTCGTTGACGGACAATCCTTGCTCAATACCCGAGTAATTGGTTTCCCCATTGAATTGACCGAAAAGTTTGAGAGCTTCGTCACCCGAACGAACTTGTTCGTGTCCGGAACTGACGTTGAAGATCGCATTTCCGAACGTTGTCCATTCTGCCAGCGAACCCCCTAGATCTTCGAAGCCACCGTTCTCGAACGTCAGCGTTGGACCCTCCGCCGTTTTTTGGAAGGCATGCACATAATCGACTTCAAACTTTTGGGGCCAACTCGTCGAATCGTCCGGATTATCGAGGAAGTCGCCGCCAATCGCCGTATTGATGATCAAACGCATATCGCCAACATTATTTGTCAAAAAGCCACCGACATCCGAATCACGTACCGTCCAGTGGTGAACGTTGTCGACATAAAAGCGGATCTGGGAAGGATCCCATTCGACCGAATAGGTGTGGAAGCTGTTGTGGTAATTGACGACGCTCCCGTTGTGCGAGGCACTCTGATCCTTCATCACGAAATCGTGCGAAAAAGGTGGGTTCGTACCATAATGAAATGCGCTGCTGGTCAGCGACGGTTGATTGCCACGATTCTCCATGATGTCGATTTCGCCCTGGCTGGGCCAGGGAGCATCGGCAAGCAGCCAGATCGCCGGCCACATTCCGGTCGAGGTTGGAAGTTTGGCCCTCACGTCCCAGCGCCCATATTTTTGAAATTCTGTACTCGACACAAGACCACTTCGATAGGGCAACCCGCGAGATGGAACGTTCTCGGAAGTGATGACCAGGTTCCCGCCAGAAACAGATACCTGGCTGGGCAAATAGTCCTGAAGAGAGTTGTTCGTAGTACTATTTGTATCGGCAACATTCCACTTGGAAGAATCAAGATTGTCCGATGAAAACTCGTCAAACCATGAAACTTCGTATCCCGATCGTGCTGCCGGTTGGGCGTTGCTCGTCGCTGGTGCGAGTAAGGCAGCGCACCAAGTAATCACAATCATCGAGTGCAAAATGGCTCGACTGAGAGGAAACATGTCGTTCACTGTTTCTGTCCAATTCAGCAAGATTCATACGTCGCAGATTTGGCCGCCGAAACAATTCGACTTGCAGACTGCGCTTACGGGTGATCGCGCCCACCCCTCGCGTTTGCGGTCGATGTCCGCGATCCATCGATTATGCATGGAATTGGATTACAATTAAAGCCGATATTTGCCCTGCTGCCAATTTCGAGATCTCAGTCAACCACCGGCCGTGGCAAGCTCTTCGCGTGAAATTCAAAAGCCAGCTCGGTTTGCCGGGGTCCCCGCCCATCCGAAATTTGACCAAGAGGAGTACGTACGACGGCCTACAGCAGGTTAACTGTTGCGTTTTTTTTACAGTCGATGTTGCGGCAATGTTCGCGGAAAAGGAAGTTGCTCTTTGGGCGGCAGTTTTAGGCTGGTTTCAAACGCCCAAGCTAAACGATCCTCCTCCGACGCGTAAAACCGCAGCCAGGATTCCTCGTCTTCCACGATATCCAGGCATTGCCATTTCAGGAATTTCTTTGGCAGAACAACTTTCTTTTCCTGCGCCGGCAAGATGTCCCGCACAATCAGGCAGTAGAGTTGGCGGTCGGAGAGGTGATCCGTGTGGACCAACAGGATGTTTTTCTCGTATAGACGACCAATGATCTGATGCAACTGTTGATGTAATTCATCATCGGACAGCGTTTGATGATCGGGCATCACGAGTTGCGGTTCAAACCATTGGCCGATCGGAAGTACCGGAGCTTTTTCCCATGCCAACAGCGAACTGAGAAACTCGTTCTCATTCCGGACGGACATCTTGTCCATGTCTACCAGGTATACCGACTCATCGAGAAACGGTTCGATCTCGTCTCGCAAACGAGCATTGTCCATCAACAGTTCGACGTCTGACATGGTTACTTCTTGAAAATGAGTTTTAAATCACCAACCCAAACGGGAGTTGAGTTTCGACGCTGAAATTTACCAAGCAAACCGGGGCGAGCAACAAGGAACTTGATCAATTACTCAAAATTCTAAGACAGAATAAATCTTGCAGACCTACGATCCGAAAGGGCGTTAAGGTTTAACACGAATGGCGGCCAACCGGGCTATTCTGCTATCACTCTTGAGGTGGTTGGGGGCGGCCAAAGAGATGCAGAGTGAGTCGAGGCCGGTGCAGAAAATCTTGAACACTGCGGCTGAAAGCTTGTCGAATCCAATCAGCCCAGAATTACGAGAACCGGTTATTCGATGGGCCGCGTGTTCAGAGAATGGTTTCAGTTACGAAAACCGAGCGACAGTTGGGGATCTTCTTTTTCGGCACCCGGGTTGAGTTCCTTGTAAAGCAAGCTTGGCTGGATGTCGTGATTGTTTTGATACTTGTCGCTACAGTATTCCTGAATGTTGCCGGTGATCTGATGGTAAAAGATCTGGCAGATGGAAACGCCCGGGTAGATTCGAACGGGCTGAATCGCGAACATCTCCAAGGTCCAGAAACCGTTGAAGCCAACATCACCAAATCCGGCAGTCACGTGGACAAACAGTCCCAGGCGACCGATCGACGAACGCCCCTCAATCATCGGAACAAAGTTGTGGGTTTCCGTCCGTTCCACGGTTCGAGCAAGGTAGAGTCGGCTGGGTTCAAGAACCAGGCCTCCCTCGGGAATCACCATGCGGCGAATCCGGTTGCTCTTCTTCATGTCCAGAACAACCTCCTCGTAAGTAACGAGGTCATGGTGAAGAGTCAGGTTATAACTGTTGGGGTTGAGATTTTCGGGGTTGAACGGGTCAATCTCGATGTTTGTCCCCAGGTTTTGATAAATCTCGTCGCCAGAGAGAATCATTTCAAGGCTTTCGGTTCGACCAGTCGAGACGTTCAAAAGGGCCACTTCATGCCGCCCATTTGGATTGTCAATGCGGGAAACAAAACTGTCAAGTAACAACGGTCGGAAATTCGATTTGGGTCAGTCGGACAAACGACAGGCAAGCCGGATTGTTGACTGATTGTTAATCCAGAAAGCGGTCCTTCTTGCTGGAGAGGCTGCTCTGCCGCTGCGCTTGCCGCACAACTGGCCGATGTTCCTCAGACGAGTTTCCACGAGTTGTTCTGATTTTGGGGATTCCCCTCTTTGCTTTGGTCCCCCGAATTGGAAAAATAAACTAGTATTGGTGTGGTAGTTGAGGCAATTCGAATAAAAAAAGCGTTGTGAATTCGACTCGCAAACAGTGTTAAAGCATAAATATTAAGAAAAGGTCAGCGATGTCACAGAATCCTTATGAATCAAGCAATTTTGACTATCCAACGGTTGCCGACAGAGCCAACGCGGACCTGAGGGTGAATTTTATTCGCAAGACCTACCTCCATTTGCTTGCTGCAATTCTCGTATTTGCAGGAATCATTGCGGTGATCCTGACAGTCTTTGACGACCAGCTCGCGGCAATCGTGCCGCGCCTGATGGGCGGATATATGTGGCTGGTCGTGTTGGGCGGCTTTATGGTCGTCAGCTTCGTAGCCGACCGTTGGGCCCACAGCAACACGTCCCGCCCAATGCAATACTTGGGCCTTTCGGTTTACGTAATCGCCGAGGCACTGCTTTTCGTTCCGTTGCTCTGGTATGCACAGAATTTCTTCGGGGGAGCGGATTCGAATCTGATCCTGTCGGCGGGAATCGTGACGGGCGTCGTTTTTGGTGGACTGACCATGACCGTTTTGATTACCAAAACCGATTTCTCTTTTCTACGGTGGGCTTTGGTAGCCGGCGGATTTATCGCGATGGGCTTGATCGTCTGTGGCATCGTATTTCAGGGATTCTCTTTGGGAATTTGGTTCTCGATCGCCATGGTGATCTTGGCATCCGGTGCCATCCTCTACAACACATCAAACATCCTGCATCACTACCGGACGGATCAGTACGTTGCGGCTTCCCTCGCTTTGTTTGCTTCCGTTGCTTTACTCTTCTGGTACGTCATTCAGATTTTCATGCACATGGATGAGTAAATTCATGGCCCATTTGGCGTGGGGCTTTATCGCGAATTTTCGGAAAGAGAATGTGACCAATGGGTGGGAATTGATCTGCCTGTTGTTGGGATTCGATTATGTCATTAAACAATGTAGATCTGACTTTGCCAGACGATTTTGACAACTTGGTAAAGCTCTTCCCGTTGCCAAACCTGGTATTGTTTCCGGGAGTCATCCAGGCGCTGCACATCTTCGAGGCCCGGTACCGCGAAATGATGGCAGACGCCTTGGCCTCCGATGAGCTCATTGCCATGGCCCTTGTCGAACCCGGTATCGAATCGCAGTTCAGCGATGAACCTAGTTTGTTCCGTACCGTTTGCATCGGCAAAATTGTCACTCACGCGCGGCTGGATGATGGTCGCTACAATCTTTTGCTGATGGGTGCGAAGCGGGCCAGGATTTTGCGAGAGGTCGATTGCCAAGCGGCCTATCGAATGGCAGAAATCGAAGTCTGCGATGATTACCTGGCGTGCAATCAGGAACGAGCCGCAAAGTTGAATCAAGAAATCATTCGGCAATTTCGCGCTTTGGCGGCCAAACGGCCGCAAATCGATGAGGAGTCGCTGGAGCAGCTTCTCAGAGAAGATCTGCCGCTTGGGCAGTTAGTCGATTTGATTTCCTATTCGTCGGGCATGCAGCCAACGGACCAACAGAAGGTCCTCGATGCCACCGATGTCTGCCAGCGGGCGGAAATCATGCTGTCGATTCTGCAAAAACAAGCGGAACGAACTCACCACGAATTTGAGCAAGTGCAGCTGGACTTTCCACCCGATTTCAGTTTGAATTAGCCGGAATCTGGCAGAGGGACAGACTGGTTTTGCTTCCCTCGTTTGAGCGGTTGTGCCCGTTGAGAGCCAGCAGCAACCCCATGAAAGGAACTCGATGAAGATTTCTATTGAATATTGCGGCATGTGAAACTTTTTGCCTCAGGCCTCCAGTTTGGCGGCGGCGGTGGAATCACAATTCGGTAGCCAGCCCGAATTGATCAAGGCCGCGGGAGGAAAGTTTGAAGTTGTCGCTGATGGGCAGCTAGTGTTTTCGAAGTTGCAGGAAAATCGTTTTCCAGAGAATGACGAGGTCCTGGCCAAGCTTTCCGAAATCGCCGCCAATCACTGATGGGTGATTCCCATACGATCCGTTCGAGTGCCCCTAATTTGAAACGGAACGTCTGATTGCGAGTCAATGGACGGAAGAACTTGCCAAGCCGGCTTTTCTTATCTACGGCGATCGGGAGGTCACTCAGTTCATTGGGGATGGGACCCCGGAAACTTCCGTACAGTCGATGCGCCAAAAGATTAGCTTGCTGATGCGACGTAACCAGCGTTGTGCAGAGCATTGGAGAAGCTGGCCGATTTTTCTAAAGCCTTCGCTCGGAATGGCCGGTTTGCTCCGAATGGCCGGTTCGCTCCGAATGGTCGGTTCGCTCCCTATGCGGCCCTTGCTGGACACACAAGGCAATGAAAACAAAGAGATTGAAATAGGTTGGCACTTAGCGCGAGCTCAATAGGGGAAAGGCCTTGCCTCGGAAGGGGCCAACGAACTGGTCCGAATTGGATTCGAGGTCGACGGAGTGCAGGAATTAAGCCGTAGCTTGCCGCATCGGAATGGAGCACGTCCCTCAAACCCGCTAATATTATTCTGGCCAAGTCCTGGAACTTTTTCACATCAGGAAGCCAACTTTGCCCGCCTAGGAACGTGAGGTAGACAACTTGGGCTGAAGGCATCTCGAATGCCCTTTGCAGACGAGACGGCCGCACCACAAAAGCCGAAGTTGTTTTTTCCCGCGTTGCTTATTTGTGACCAAGGGTAACGGGATGGTGGTAGGCACTGCTGCTCCACATTGTTGAACCCCGCGACGATCGTTACCATGCTGGCTGACGCCTTTAGCCCGTCCTTGGACTGCTGCCGAACACGATCCGATGTTGCGAATTTACATTCCTGGCAGCCGTCGGTTCGGCGATTGTCTGCGAAAGAAAATTAATAAACCCACGCGCTTTACGCGCCGGAGAAACCAAGAGTGAATACTGATTTGAAGCCATGGGAATCGGCTATGTCGGACGCCCGATTCGAACTAATGCGGAACATTCTCGCAGCACCCAGCCCCATCGGTTTGGAGGCCTCCATGACGCGAGGAGTTCTCGAACCGTACCTTCGCTCGTTTATGCTGCCGCCTTGGGAAATCCATTCATTCAAGGGCAACGCAGGCATCGTGCTCGATACGGCCCCGGAAAATGCGGACGCGTTTTCTGTCATGGTCATTGGTCACGCGGACAAGATTCGTATGCAGGTCCGTAGCATTGGTGATGACGGAAAAATTTGGGTAAATTCCGACTCGATGCTGCCAACCACGTTGATCGGTCACAAGGTCTTACTGTTTAGCGAAAATCCGGATCAGCCAAATCAATGGCGGGTAATTCGCGGCGGTACGATCGAAGCGATTGGCGCCATTCATTTTGCCGATCCCAAACTCCGATCTGGAGACAAAGGGATCAAGACCGAAATGATGTACCTGGAATTGCACATTCACGGAGAAGACAAGAAAGCTCAAGTGGAAGCTCTCGGGATTCGGCCGGGTGATCCCATCCTCTACGATCGACCGATTGAGCGCGGTTTTTCTCCAAACACGTTCACGGGAGCCTATCTCGACAACGGATTGGGCTGTTTCGTAACGGCGGAAATTGCCCGCCTCGTTGCGGAACACGGAGGGTTGAAAAATGTCAGATTTCTGGGCGCCATGGCATCGCATGAAGAAATTGGACGGTTCGGCAGTCGCGTGCTCGTGGAGCAATTCCGACCCGATGTGACAATCGCCGTCGATGTCGCCCACGATTTTGTCGCCGCGCCGGGGATCTCCGATCGACGTTACGAGCCATTGGAAATGGGCAAAGGTTTTACTTTGACGCATGGTGCGATTTGCAGTGCGAGCCTGAACACGCTGATCACTTCCGTCTCCACGGAAAACGAAATCCCGCTGCAACACGAGTTGGCGGGGCGAGATACCGGAACGGACGCGATGGCGGCGGTGTTGGCGGCGATCGATTCGGCGGCGGCTTCCATTGGCCTGCCCATCCGAAATATGCACACGATTTCCGAATCTGGCCACACTGGCGATCTCGATGCGGCAATCCACTCGATGTTTCATATGCTGAAAAAGATGGATGGTATGAACGGGGGCTCGGGAATCACCGGTGACGACCTGCGCGATGGGCACCCGCGGTTGGATGAGTCGTCCGAATTGACTCACCGCCCTGCCCCACCCAAAGAAGATTCATAATATATGGCGATCAGCAATTCAATTGTTGAAGACTGCAGCGCCGTTCGTTCCAATGTGGGCGTCAACTTCCGTTTCAACTGGTGCGGGGAAACCATGAAAGATTTCGATATTGCGAAACTCACCACCTTCTGGTTGCCACTGCTGACTATCGTCCTGGTTGGGCATACTTTGTTAGGGCAACAGGACATTCGTCGTTATTCGATCGAGCAGTTTCTCAAAACAACCAGCTACCGCGGCGCTTCATTTTCGAACGACGAATCCAAGATCCTCGTGAGCAATGATTCGACCGGAGTTTTTAACGCGTATTCGGTCGATGTACAAACTGGCGAGACGAAGCAGTTGACTAAATCTGACAAGGACTCGATTTTCTCGATCGGTTTTTTTCCAGAGGACGACCGATTTCTCTATACCGCCGACCAGGGCGGGAATGAGTTGAACCATGTGTATGTTCAAATGGAAGACGGGACATCAAAAGACTTGACACCGGGCGAGAAGCTGAAAGCCAACTTTATCGGATGGGCCGATGATGACCAAAGTTTCTACGTGGCGACGAACGAACGAGATCAACGGTATTTTGACATTTATGGATACCAGGTTGCCGATTTTTCGCGTGAGTTAATCTTTCAGAACGACGGGGGGTTTTTGCCAGGAGCGATTTCGCGAGACGGAACACAGATCGCTCTGGGCAAAGTGGAAACCCGCGACAATAGCGATATCTATATCTACAATCGTAGCGACCAGACCATCAAGTGTGTCACCGAGCACGACGGTGCTATCAACCACTCTGCCCGGGACTTCACACCCGACGGCAGCGCACTGATTTACACGACCGATCGAGATGATGAGTTCAACTACCTGGTTGAAATGGATCTTGAATCGGGGCAGACAAAAGAAATTGCCAAACGAAATTGGGATGTCTCGGGAGCCGGTTTCAGCAAGAGCGGTAAATTTCTGACGATCGGTTTCAATGAAGACGGCAAGACCGAGTTGCTGATGTACCAATACCCGGCAATGAGTCAGGTGGAGCTGCCCGTGATCAAGGGCGCCAGTCTCGGCAGCGTGTCGTTTGCGGATGATGACAGTTGCATCGCAATGTATGCGTCCAGTGGGCGAATGCCGGGTGATCTGTTTTATTACGAATTCTCCGACGCGCCAAACAGCTCACCCGTTCGCTAAATGCGGAAATTGATCCGGACCATTTGGTTGACGGAGAAGTAGTCCGGTTCAATTCTTTCGACAACGTCGAGATTCCAGGGATTTTGTACATGCCTCTCGGGGCAACCGATCAAAGCAAGGTTCCCGCTTTGGTCTGGGTGCACGGCGGGCCTGGCGGTCAATCTCGGATCGGCTATCGCGCGTTGATCCAATACCTGGTGAATCACGGGTACGCGATCTACGCGATCAACAATCGTGGCAGCAGCGGTTATGGCAAAACCTTCCAGCAACTGGACGATCAAAAGCACGGTGAGGGGGACCTCGACGACTGTGTCCACAGCAAGCAAATGCTGATTGAAACGGGCAAAATCGATCCCGATCGAATCGGAATCATCGGTGGCAGCTATGGTGGCTACATGGTTTGCGCGGCACTTGCGTTTCGTCCCGAGGAGTTCAACGTGGGCGTTGACATCTTTGGCGTGACGAATTGGTACCGCACCGTTCAGAACATCCCGCCGTGGTGGGAAGCTCAGCGAAAGTCATTGGAAAAAGAACTGGGCGATTTTGATGACCTTGAGTATTTCAAAAAGATCTCACCGCTGTTCCATGTGAAAAACATCCGGAAACCGATGATGGTGTTGCAGGGGGCCAACGATCCGCGCGTATTGAAAGTCGAATCCGATGAGATGGTAGCCGGAGTTCGCCAAAACGGGGTGTTCGTCGAATACCTCGTGTTTGACGATGAAGGTCATGGGTTCCGCAAAAAGAAAAATCAATTGCGCGGTTACAGAGCAATTTTGGAATTCTGCGACAAGTATCTAAAGAATTGAGCCGGTAAGCCCCTTACGGATTGGGTCCTGGCACAAAGCACGTCGCTCAAGATTCGCGGTTGGATTGGTTTGAACATGAAGTAACGGAGCAACCAGAGGATTTACAAAAGGTCGTCAAACTTTCGACCATTGCTGAATCGAAAACAACTCCTTTCAAGCTTGGTTCACTGCGTGAGTAGGGAATCCAGAAAATCAGTTTACACTGCTGCCTCCTGTCCAATCCGCTTCCTGTTCAAATCAGGCTGGCAAAAAAAGCGCATTCATCATTTCAAGATCCGGAAGTCGTTTTCGACCTCTTCCCGGACTTGGGCTGGAGTCTGGCACGGTACTCAGGCCGATCTTTCCATTGCTTGAAATAGGGTCGGTACGTTTCAAGTTCGTTCCATTGAGTGGGCACCGGTTGGTTGGGGTCGACTCTTCCTTCTAGGTAGTCTTGCCCAGCAACGCTGGCCGCGAGTGATCGCTGCCATCTTCGTAAGATGCCGGTCATCTTCTGGGCAAGTTTAGGATTTGATTCATAAAGATTGTGCTCTTCTTTCGGATCGTTGGCGAGATTGTAAAGTTCCAGCTTCGTCGTCTCGCCGGCCGCGTTACGTTTGCCGGAGGTTACTTCCAGCAGCTTGAATTCGTTGTCAATGATCGCCGTATTTTTCTGGTAGCTGAAGGTGATGGGTTTGGAGCGCGACTCAAGTTCGGAATGGAATAGCGGCTGCAAACTCAAACCGTCTTGCGGCTGCAACCTGCTGGATTCCGGAAGGCCAACCACATTTGCAATTGTCGGGACGATGTCACTGGCAACCGCCGGATACTCCGTCACACGCGGTTGAACGTGACTGGGCCACTCGATGATTGATGGAACACGAATGCCACCTTCGTAAAGACTACCCTTGAAACCTCGCAGCCCACCGACAGTTTCCGGTTTGATCCTCGGAAGTCCGCCGTTATCACTCGTAAACCAGACCAGAGTTTGATCCCCAATTCCAAGTTCTCGCAGACGTGTGCGGAGAGTTCCGATACTTCGATCCATCGCCACCAGTTCGCCATAGTGATTCTTTGAGTTTTCATCAAGGTGTTCAAACGGTTTGGCGTCATTGGCGTCTGACCTGAAAGGCGAATGCGGAGTGCCGTACCAGATCACGGTAAAGGATGGTTTGCCATTTTTTGCTTGGTCCTCAATGAACTTGCAGGCCTCATCCACGATAATCTCCGACGAATCACCTTGAAATTCTTCAAGCTCGCCTTGGCGACTCATGATCGGATCGCGATCGAAGAAGTTCGTGACTGACAACCAGGTATCAAATCCAAATTTGCCAGGATGATGCGAGTCGGTTTTCAACACTGGGACGCCGGGGCCGCGAATGCCGTTTAAGTGCCATTTACCAAAGTGCCCGGTCGCATATCCGGCCTGACGCAACGATTGCGCGATCGTCTTTTCCTGGAGGCGTAAAGCGTAACCATGGCTTTCCACGCCAGTTCGCCGATGCGATCGACCGGTCAGCACGCTGGCTCGAGTTGGCGAACAAACCGGACCTGCCGCGTAGAAGCGATTGAATCGCAGCCCATTCGCCGCCATCGCATCCAGGTTAGGTGTCTCCAACAGCGGGTGTTGGTTATATCCAGTCTGCCCCCAACCTTGATCGTCCGCCATCACCAGCACGATGTTGGGCCGATTTTGTTGGGATAACGTGTCAATTTCCTTCCCCATTAAGGGTTGTCCAAAGTTGCACGCGACCGTCGTCGCGCCTAAAACAAAAACCATCCGACAAAGTTTCATGGACTTAAGCATGCCGAACCAATCAATACTTGAATCAAAATCATGGCGACCACGTTCGTTCTTATGATACCGATCGCTTTCGCGAGATGCCCCCGACACAAAAGTATTTCGAAATTTTCTATAAAAACGAGGTCACGTTTCGTTCGTTTTTCGGGGAACGTCATTGCCGGAGTTCACAACGAATCAGGTCGGGGTCCTGCGTGCGAGCATGGGAGGTATTGGCCGGCGAAGAGACATCAATGACATGTGTACGAGGAACGCTTGATGGACGAGCAACAGGAAATTTCGGATTCCGGAGATTTAAGGCTTGTCCGGAAAGCCGCGGACGGAGAGAAGCGGGCGTTTGCCCTGATGTTCGAACGCTTTAAAGATCATCTGCGTAGGTTTATCGACCCTCGTCTCGATCCTCGCATTCGAGCAAGGGTTGACCCGTCAGACATCTTGCAAGAAAACCAGATCGAGGTCCACAGGCGGTTCAAAGAACTATCTTGACGCGACCCGATGCCGCTGCGAGTCTGGCTGCGGCAAACGGCCAAGGAAAAAATGCTCGATGTCCGGGTTAAGCATCTGCGAGCCGCCAAACGAAGCGTTTCCCGGGAGGCCGTCTTGACTCGTGAATCATCCATCCTGTGCCCTTGCATCGGATCGTGGATGCTGGGCCATCTCCAAGTCAACGAATCGCTCTCCGTGAACGGCAGGCCAGAGTGACCGAGGCCGTCGCGACGCTTTCCGAGATGGACCAGGAGATTCTGACCATGCGTAACATTGAGGATCTCGATTTCAACGAAATCGCCGCCACATTGGAGATCACCCCCGAAACAGCCCGCAAACGTTATGGGCGAGCGTTGTTACGGCTGATCAGGTTTGGGAGATTCGCGATGCGGTCCAACGCGTCAGCAATTATTTTCAGGACAAGAACGACACTGAAAGGCTGGATATTTTGGAAAGGCAAGTTGACGGAACTAACGCAGAAATTTTCGAGGTAACCCCGACAGGGGTTTAAAGCCGTCTAAGCCGCCGGTGGTTGAGCGCAGCGATACCACCGGAAAGCAGAACTAACACTCATGCACCCTGAAAGGGTGCCAGCCACTGAACAGAACATGAGCTACATCAGCCTTCACGCTGACATCGTCTTCGCCACGAAGAACCGACGACCAATGATTCAACCAGCATGGAGGGAGCGACACGGAAATTGTGATCGTCAAAAAAGACAGGGCAGGCAACCTGGTCACTAGCTTCGGCGATGCAGGGATTTTTCGCTACAACGTGACGGCTGGCGTCGATGAAGGAAGCCTATCATTGGATTCATCCGGCGATAACAACGAAGGCTTTGTGTTTCGGGTAACTTCTGATGGCCAGTTTGACCCTCATTTCGGGACGATCATGCGTCCACCGAACGACCTTAACGACGTGGCCGTCGATGCCGCCAATCGGGTCGTGGTGGTCGGCACCAAGACGGCGGGTACCCTCGATGTTGCGGTAGCACGTATCAACCCCAACGTTGAATTTGCCGACAGTTTTGAAAATGGCCAATTGTACGGCGAGAACGGACACGGTGAATGCAGCCGCAACGACCGCTGCCAGACTCAGTTGCCATTTGCCTTCAATCGACGAACAAAAAGACGGCTGATTGAGATCAGCAACATAAAGTACCGTTATTTTGTGCGGTAGGTTTCCCAGGCTTGCTCTATCAAAACATTTGCGTCAAATCAGATTGGTGGTGAGGGGAAAACTGCCGTCAATAGTACCGTTTCAATCAGCATTAAATTGAGAGAGTGAAAAAAATCGCAGTTTGAGTGCCTCGATTCTCACTCCCCAATCGCCAATATTGAATCTAGATACGCCGAAGTATTTTTCTCCCCCAATCCTAAAATGCATCACAACTCTTCGATTGCCATCGTCGTTCTGCGAAGCAAGAGGCACCCATTCAACAAAAGAAAGGCGACGATTCGACGCAAATTGTCCCCTTCCAACCAAGGCTTCGCAATTCAGGGAGCGACAAGCTAGAATCTGAGGATTCGTTGACCGATCCCATCCGGTTTTTGGGGTGAGGGGCGGGTTTAGATCAAGCGTTCTTCTTAAAAACGTTGGTTGGAGCATCAGAATGGCCCAAGGTTGACGAAAGTGGTTTGTTAGATCTCGTTCTTTGGTATCGGCTGTTTCTGCTCAGGACGTATACTTCCGCCGCCGATCGTCTGGCGTGGTATCAAAAACATGTTGCGATGAAAGATGCGTCAGAGTTCAAGGATCTCCAGTGGCAGTTTCTCGGTCCGACCAACATCAGTGGACGAGTCACTGACGTTGCGGTGACCACGCCGCGTGGCGGCACTTATTCCATTTATGCAGCGACTGCCTCGGGTGGCGTTTGGAAAACGGACAATGAAGGAACAACTTGGCGTCCGTTTTCGAACATGGCGTCTCCACCTCCGTGGGCGACGTGACGATTTCGCCTTCGAATCAGAACATCGTCTGGATTGGACTCGGCGAGGGCAACATCTTTCGCAGCTCAATGGCCGGTGCAGGTGTCTACAAATCAACCGACGCTGGCGAAACCTGGCAACACATGGGCTTGGCGACCGTCACTTTTACCATTCCGCGGATCGTCGTCCATCCGACGAATCCGGATATTGTTTACGTAGCCGACTCCGGACACGAGTGGACCGACAATCCGGAACGAGGCCTCTACAAAACAGTCGATGGCGGGAAAACCTGGGAACGCGTGTTTTACGTTGACGAAAAAACGGGCGTCATCGATTTGGCGATGGATCCCGAAACCCGGAGACAATCTACGCCGCGACCTGGCAACGAATTCGAAAACGCTGGAACGATCCGCGTAATGAACCGGATTACACGGGAAGTGGAATTCAGAAATCCACTGATGGCGGCAAGACCTGGCAAGCCGTCAGCCAGGGGCTGCCAGAAGCAAAATTCCGGGGCCGGATCGGAATCGATATTTGCTTGACTCAACCAAACGTGCTTTACTCATTTATCGACAACTATGACATTGCTGAGGAACAACCTGAGGGAAGCGTTACCGATTCGTATGGTCGCCCTCGTTCCAAGGTCATCAAAGGTGCACAGGTTTACCGCTCCAACGATTCCGGCGAGACCTGGGAAATGGTCAGCGAATCCAACGCGTACATGAGAGGGACTGTCCTCGACCTACGGTTGGGTATTCGGGCAAATTCGAGTCGATCCAAATGATCCGGAAACGGTCTACGTGATGGGCTTGGCACTCAACGTCTCCAACGACGGAGGAAAAACGTTCCGACGTTTGCGTGGGATGCACGGCGATCATCATGCGTTGTGGATTAACCCCGATGATTCCAACTACTTGATCAACGGAAATGATGGCGGAATCAATATCTCCTACGACGCCGGCAAAAACTGGCGGCTGTTTACCGATCAAATACCGGTCGTGCAGTTTTTTAACGTGATGTACGATATGGATACCCCGTTTCATGTGTACGGATCAGTTCAGGATCACGGCAGTATGCGTGGCGAAGTTGCGATTCGGGTCAACCGGGACGGGTCGCGTCAAATGCGGGCCGTCGAATGGGAGCGAGCTCCTGGGGGCGAAGGCAGCAGCCACGCGATCGATCCTGATGATCCCAATATCGTCTATTCGGCTGGGTTTTATGGCCAAATCAGTCGGACGGAACTCGGCTCCAACGCGCGAGGAAAACAGCTGCTTCCCAAAACCGATCCGGATGATCCACCGCTGCGCGGCCAATGGATCGCTCCGTTTATTCTCTCGTCCCACAACCCTCGCATCCTGTATCACGGGATGAATTTCTTGTATCGCTCCATGAATCGCGGAGACGATATGAAAAAGATCAGCCCGGACCTGACAAACAACCTGGTAGACGAGATCGGCGATATTCCTTATCAAACGATTTCGACGATTTCGGAATCACCATTTCAATTCGGCGTGATCTATGTCGGAACCGACGATGGCAATCTTCACGTGACCCATGACGGGGGCCTGAGCTGGAAAGAGATTGAAAACGGAATTCGACCCAATCGTTGGATCTCCCAAGTTGAGGCCTCTCGTCATACCGATGGAACGGTTTACATGTCGCAAAATGGGAAACGCAATGATGACCTCACTGCTTGT